>CAZFEL010000001.1:0-532300 GCA_964517675.1 uncultured archaeon
GACGGGACCGATCCCGGTGTCCGTATCAGCCCGAAGCTGTCCCGACTCGTGAACGCCAGAGGCGTTCACTCGACTCCATGAACCCTGCGGGTTCAGGAGACTTATCGGGGTGCTTCCTGACTGGACGGACTGTACTGCATACCAGCCTCCGAGAGGGTGTCCTGGTTGGACCTCCACTCAGAGATGTAACGAGCTACAGCACAGGGTCTCGAGTGAGTGACCGGCGACGATCACCCAGCAAGGAGCTCGCGTGTCCGCTCAAGGAACGCTTCCACGGTCTCAATAACATCCTCTGTCTCCTCATGGGTGAGGTCCTCGAGCTCGCCGTAGTCTGCACGCTCGCGTTTTTCCTGGATTCGTGAGAAATCACGGGTGGCCTCGTCCCCGAGCTCGTCCCGGTACAGCTTCCCAAGCTCTGATGCAGTACCTGCATGTGTCCGCGGTGCGGAATCTTTTGCCAGAAGGAGTGCCTTCGCTGCGTGGAACATCGCATAGTAGGCACGTGAAACGGCATCCTGTAGATGGTCGTTGTCGTACAGGAGTCGTGCTGAGGCAAGGCGTTCCTCCGCCATCTCAAGCAGGTGGTCCTGTTCCTCGTTCATACCGGAACACCCTGTTCATCGACGGTGGTATAGAAGCTGAACTCCTGATCCACACGCTCCCGGAACACATCGGCCTCGAACAGCTTCGGGACGAACCGGATGCCATGTTCTGCATGGAACCGCTCCGCGATATCCCAGACCGCCTCCTCATCGCCCTCGTGTTCGTCCGACAGGAGGACGGCGATATCGACATCGCTACCAGGGACGTACTCCTCGGTAGCATAGGACCCGAACAGCAGGATCTGTTCGACCCTGTCCCCGAGCTCATCACGGACCTCATCCGCGAACGCCTCGATATCCTCACGGTCAGCCAGCATAGATGACTGTTTACTATCACGGTATTTCAAGACAACGGTCATCCGAGCAGCAGCGTTCGATGAAAGCATACAGCACGGGTCATGGTACTAGCTCAGATGAGAACTGAGAAGAGGTGAAGAAAAGGAAAAAAGACGGGACCGGCCCCACAACGGGGACCAAGTCCCGGATGTCCGTGTCAGCCCGAAGCTGTCCCGACTCGTGAACGCCAGAGGCGTTCACTCGACTCCATGAACCCTGCGGGTTCAGGAGACTTATCGGGGTGCTTCCTGACTGGACGGACTGTACTGCATACCAGCCTCCGAGAGGGTGTCCTGGTTGGACCTCCACTCAGAGATGTAACGAGCTACAGCACAGGGTCTCGAGTGAGTGACCCGCGACGATCACCCGCCAAGGAGCTCGCGTGTCGTCTCCAAGAACCTCTTTGCATCCTCGATACGCTGGCTGGCCTCGTCCCGCGAGAACTCCGGTGCTATCTCATAGTCAGCCTCCTCGCGTTCCTCCTGGGCGAGTGTGAGGGCCTTCCCGAGGGAATCGGTCATCCTGCCATCGGCGACGAACTCCTTGCCAATCATCCGTATCAGCCCGGCGTGTGTCTTTGCCGTGATGTTCTCGGATTCGAGGAGAGTCTTGGCAGCATGGTACATGGCGTAGTAGGCCCGGGATATGGCATCGGAGTAGAACCCGTCTTCAAGCAGGGCCTGTGCAGCAGCTATCTTTTCCTCCGCCCGTTCGAGCCGCTCATCCATAGACCTTCATCTCCTCCTGGATGCTGTCGTACAGGCTGCCTTTCAGCGCCTCCATCCGCTCCAGCTGGTCCTGACTGATGACCTTCGGTGAGATGTATATATCGGTCTCGAGCATGATGTCGAAAGCAATTCCGACGATGTCAGCCTTGATGCCTTTGTCATCCACGACGACAAGGACATCGATGTCGGAGTCCTCGCTATGATCACCGCGGGCGACTGAGCCGAACAGGATGAGTTTCCGGACAGTATCACCGTACCGCTCCATGACCGTCTCACGGAACCGCTCGAACGCCTGCTCATGCCTGTCCACGTCTCCGTCCTGTGTCATGTGTGACCATTGTGACACGCAGTATTTCAAGACAACGGTCATCCCAGAAGGGGAGTTCAATGGAAGGATGTCATACAGAAAGGGATGAAAGTGAGGAAGAGATGAAGAAAAGGAAAAAAAAAGACGGGACCGACCCCACAACGGGACCCGGTCCCGTGCCGTACCAGACAGTCAGCTACCCGAGGTTATCGAGGTGCTTCCTGGCTGGACGGACTGTACTGCATGCCAGCCTCCGAGAGGGTGTCCTGGTTGGACCTCCACTCAGAGATGTAACGGGCAGCAGCACGTGTGTCGTCGGCGGAGTAGCCGGCGACGATCATGGCGTGTTGACCATCAGCGAAGGCATCCTGAACGACCTGGAGGAGTGCCTCGTCCTGATGCTCGTTACGCCACTGGTCAGTGGTCCACGTCTCGCCCTGCGAGGCAAGATCTGCGACCAATGTGTTGACCGCAGGACCACCGACGAGGATCAGGTTGCTGTTCTGCCGATCACTGCTTGTGACCTGACTGTCGGTCTTCGCAATGTCAGGCAGTGCACCACGGATGTCCTCGTTGGTCACACCCGTGTAGGTGACCTCGCCCTGGCCGGTACCAGTACCGCCCATGGTCAGGTCGCCTGCTTCACCGGTAAAGCCTGCACCGATGACAGCCTGCTGGTTGGGCACGTGCAGGGCGAAGGTGCCCTGGTTGTCACGATCATCTATGGCGTGGGCGCCATAGAAGTCGTAACTGGTGTACATGTCCGTGTCGCTGTCAAGCTGCTTCTCCGTTCGCATGCCCGTGAAGACGATGCTACCAGCATCTTCACCGTTGACCTCCACTTCGTTGTCAGTGGCGTCGTTACCCGGGAAGGCGTGGTAGGCATGCTCCACATCGTTGTCGTCCTCAGGAAGAACGACCATGGAGCCAGGTCCAGCAGCGTTGACATTGTTGTTTGTGGCGTCCTGATCAGCGTCAACACCGACTGAGACGCTGGTGGTGCCTGCGGTGGTGTCACTGTTGTCCAGAGTGACCTGATAGGCCGTCTGGCCAACGACCACATCAAGAGCACCGGTACTGCCGTTGCCAACAACGGCAGACTGGGCTCCAACGTTCAGCGTTGCGTCACCAGCACTGGTGCTGCTGTCGACAACGGAGACATCCACCGCCTTGGCATCCGTCGACTCAGTTGACGGAAGCTCAACAGTGTTGTTGTACTCCGTGACACCGTCATCGTTGGTTGTGTCCAGATTGCCAGCAAGACGCGAATTAGTGGTGAAAGCAACTGCTTCACCGCTGTCAGCGTCCTGTGCAGCGAAGGCCGTGTGGTAATTACCCACACTCACGCCAGTGTCTGACGAACTCGCGCCCGAATCCCACGTGGCGGAGAGGTCGGCGTTCGGATCGGTGACTCCGCTGGCACCATTAAGGTGGAAGTTGTAGGTCTGACCGTCGATGACTTCGGTTCCAACGTAGTCATCCTGGCTGCTATCAGCGTCCAGATTGACTTCCACGGAAGCGCCAGTGACTGCGTCACGGAGGTCGACGGTAGCTTCTGCATCGGTCGAAAGGCTGGCAGTTTCTTCCCTGTCGACGCTTGTGACTTCCCAGAGGCGTGCGAAGTCGCCGGCGTCAGCAGTGAAGTACTCGTCTTCGATGACTGCCTGACCCTCTGAGACGACGATCTTGTCGCCGTCACCATCGGCCAGCATCTCACCGCTACCTGACGTGCCGAGATTGTTGTCGTAGAAGAACTCGACGGTAGCGTCGTTGCCGGCATCGTCCGTCATGGTGACCTGAGCGGTGTCGTCACCGTTGGTGTCGTACATGACCTCGTCGACCTGCTCGCCTGGACCAGTGCCTGCGTCAGGTGCAAGACCGCCGAAGTGGAAGTTGACACCACTGAAGATCGGGTCCTGGAAGCTCTCGCCAGCCATGACGTAGTCATCGTCGGAATCAGCTGCACCGACGTAGATCTCAAGGCTGGAAAGCGTTGCCTGCTTGCCTGATTTGACTTCGCCGCTCACGCCCTTTGCGACGGCGTGTGTGCCTTCGATGTCGTTGCCGTCTTCGTCCTCGATTGCTCCAGGACTGGACGTGTCGATGCGGTACTCCTCAGAACCGATGCTGAAGGTGACAAGACCCTCAGAGTTCTGGGAGCTTGTCTGGATGACGTTGCTCAGGCGGACGCTTGTTCCGTCGACGTTGAACGAAGTAGCTTCGTCACGCTCCTTGAGGGAGCCGTCGACGTAGAACGCTGCCGTGTCAGAGTCAGTAACTGCACGGACCTCGAGCGTGTGCTCGTTGCCGTTGACCGTGAAGGTGGTGGATTCACCAGTCTCAAGGTCGTACTCCTGGCTGGAACCGTAGAGGATGAGTTCGTTGGTTCCGTCCAGGCTGCCTTCACCGATCGTGAAGGTCTTGCCGAACAGCTCGATCTCTTCGCCCCTGACGTCGTCGTTGACATTCCCGCTGGTGTCCTCGGAGAAGGTCAGACCTTCGCCGAAGTTGGCCTGCAGCTGGTAGAGGTAGCTGCCAGTACCAACGTTGGACGGGTTACTGACGTACAGGAAGGGATCCGTGCTCGACTGGCCCGATGTACCGAACTGGACACCCTGGGAGCCAGGATAGAGATAATGCTCGACATCCTGCTGGTTGCCAGCAGCGTCCGTGAACTGGTACGTACCAAGTGCGTCCAGATGATCGTTGGTCAGTGTCTGTCGGACGGTGTCGACGGCGTCCCCGAAGTACAGGTTGTCGTTCCGGGTATCCATCGTCTGGCCGTCGGATGCGGACCAACCAACGCCACCGGAGGTCTCGACGGAGACTTCTTCTGTCTGTTCTGAAGTTTGAACTGTTGCTTGTCCGAGTGCTGCAGCGATGTTGACAGCTCCGACGACGTCGGAGACTGCGCCCTGGGAGCCCACAACGACCTGTGCGGTCGGGGCTCCATCATCGTCGGTGAACATACCCGGGAACTCGCTCAGAGACTGAGCTGCTCCCATGGTCATGCCGACCATCAGGGTCGATGCTGCTACAGCACCAACCTTCTTGATTGAGTCTTTCACATTCATGGTGGTTTCACCAATGTCGCGGATTTTTGCTTGACCGGAGGTTCGCGTTCCTCCACGGTCCCTTCATGTTCGGGGGAGGCCAGGGACCAGGCCCCACGAAGCCAACCACGAAAATAGCCGTGGCATTCCCGGCTCATCCGGGGCCGCCACATAATATAGTTGTGGACAGCCGCCGCTCACCGGTCAGGGCTTCGACCCTTACTTACTCATGGACCCTTTATATACGTTGTCGCTGGAACGTTCAATCGGGGCAGTATAAAGCCATCTAAGGCCTTCATTTACTCATAGAAGGTTCAATGAACGTTCTCATTGTTCACAACGACACAGAAACACACGACAGGCGCCCTCTTTACATCCCTGAACCACCATCCCAGGAACGTTCCATCGGAGTGGAAAAAGCATCAAGAAGCCACAAAAATCCTCCAGAAACCAAATGAAGCCCGATGGAACAAAGAGAGACGAAATCAAGCGACCGTTTTTCACACAGAATCACGGTCCCGGAACCCCGCTCCATTCGGTTTTCATCGAACAGACCGTTCATCAGGCCAGTCGACATCGGCCAGCGATCAGGCCCGTCACCGGTAGTACCCGAGACCTCCCTCCATCCGGCCACACAGACATGAACAACGGCCCAGTTGAAAACACCACAGCGACAACAGCGCCCTCATGCACGCACGGATGCCGTCCCCGGCTCCTCACCTTCAGCATCAACCAAGCGAGCGATCTCATCCACGAGGTCGGCCTCAGGATCCAGCCGGTACAGCACCGTCCCGCCGTACCTGTCTTTCTCCCGCACGATACCGTGGTCCTCAAGGGTCGGCCACAGATCATAGAAGGCACTGCGCGAGATACCGGCCTGCTCGGCAAGATCCGTCTTCGAGTAGCCAATGTTCGGGTGATCCAGCAGGACCTCCATCACCTTCCGGAACGTCGGGTTCAGCATCATCACCAGTTCATTGGAACCAAACCCCCCCTAAACGTTTCTATAATAACACACTCAGTGTTGCTTGAAAAATACATACGATGAGCGCCAGCCACAGCAGAGAGGACAAACGGACCGCCATCCTCGCAAAACTCGCCCGGCACCACAGGATCGGGATGAACTACACCCCTATCGAGAACACACTCAGCAACCTCCCCGCCCACGCCAGGGGCGATATCCACGATATCATCGAGGAGATGCACAAAGACGGCCTCATCGAGTTTCATAAGAACAGAGACTGTATCTCGATTAACCCTTCAGCCCTTGACACAGTCATCGACATCCTCGACGCCAAGATACCGCCGTACTACATCGAACGACTCCGATACGTCACTCCTCCCAGCCACCCTTGCCCAGGTGGATCAGCAGCGCCACCAGCATGTACAAAAGCACCAGATCCGCCACGAACAGGACAGGATCGAACTGGGTCAGCTGGGTGCGGCTCGTCGGGTCCTGCATCGTCTCGACGGCCGTCCAGTACTGGAACGGGAATCCCGCCACAGCATTCCCCGTGAACGCCGTCGGCCCCATCATCGCGTACTGCACCACAGGGAACGACGAACCCCCGAGCACCAGCCCGGTCAGGGAGATACTGTATCTATCAGGCCACAGTGCCTCCCTCAGCTCATCGAGCTCCTCACCGGCATCGAACTCATCGAGCATCTCAGGTCGCCTCCCAGTATGTCACATGATCGGTCTCGCGGGACTCGATCAGGCCCTCATCCTCCAGATACGACAGCTCACGCTCCAGTGCCGCCCCGGAGACATCGCTTTTGTCCTCCAGGGTCGACTCCGCGATCCCGCCGACCGCCGTCCGTATCTCGGTCACGAGCTTCTCAAGGTTCTCGTCCATGGACATCATAGGCCGATCCTGGTATAAATGACCACCGCCGACCGCCACGGAACCCCCCAACCTTTGTATGCCAGCAGCCGACATCCTCCAGCATGGTCGATGACGAACTCGATCTCGACGTCGACGACAAGATGGAAGAGAAACTCGAGAAGATCCAGGACAAGGTCGAAGAGATCGTCGAAGAAGCAGACGACGCCGCAGAGGACGCACTCGAGGACTGAGACACGTCCTCTCCCTTTTTCTCAGGAGATCGAAAAGAAAAGAATGAACGAGGCCCGGAGCTACAGCTCCGAGGGATCGAACCCCTGGAATGACGTAGATCGGGCGAGCTCGGACGTCTGCTCCCGGACCTGGTCTCCGAAGACCTCCCGGGCATACGTATCCGTCTCCGAGACCAACGTGGCGGCGAGCTCGTACTCCCTGTCCACCGTCCCCGGATCGACCTCGCCCGCAGTATAGTGCCGATGCTGTGAAGCCTCCAGCTCATCGGCCGCATCGGCGCGGTTCTTCGATATCTTGCTCGAACGCAGCGTGCGCTGGAGCTGATCGGCCTCCTCCCCGAGGAACTCCTCGATCCGGTCCTCGTACAGCGAGAGGATCTCCTCCCGCTTACCAGGCTCCTCAACCCAGCCCTCGATCGATTCGGGATCGTAGGCCTCATCGAACGGCAGGCCCTCATCCTTCACGAGCCTGGAGAGATAGCGCTGTTCAGCGTCCCCGCCCTCGTGCATGTATTTCATCTGCGCGTAGTTCGCGAGCAGTTCCGCGTACTCCTGTGCTCCATCGAGGGCCGTCCGGGCCTGGTAGGCGGCATCTTCCGGACCATCCGGTTCCTCGGCGACTGCCATCGGTTGATCACCTCTCCGTCGGCATTGAGGCAGGATATTTAAATAATTAATGTATTATGGAAAACTTCTTATCAATCATTAACCATATGTCCATCAAAGTTAACACCGGCCCGTATCCGGATCGAGCACCCGGCCGACATCGGGGACCCCCTGCCGTGGTCGCGCCCCCACCAGCCGCCCCAAGGGCAGGTAGGTACCTGTGCCGTTCCGCACCATCCAGCTCGCTCGGTCACCCGCCCCCGTCCCATCATGAATCCCTCTCGCATCTCACATCTCACCCCGTGGCCCTCGCGTGCCTGTGTCCGGCAGCACCGGGCCCAGGCGCATCGTCGTCACGTCCCTCCAGGGCAGCGTGGTCGGCCGGACCGCTCGTGTGCCGGTACTTCTTTGTATCCGAGAAGCAGCGGGGACCGGCCCACCTTTTTTATACCTCGGCCCTCCTGACTGTGGTGCTGTGCCGGGGTAGCTTAGTAGGTAGAGCGCCGCGCTGTTACCGAACTGGCCGACCGGTCTGCTTGCAGACCGGTCCTGATGATCGAACTGTCTGCAGTTCGGCAGGTACGCGGTGGCCGCAGGTTCGAGCCCTGCCCCCGGCGCTTTCCATCCGTTCTGTTCGCTGTCCTGGGGCACCATGGCCTGCCGGCCACGGTAGAAACCAGCCTAGACCACGAACACAAGCGCCAGCCCGGTGATAGACGTCAGGGCAAGGCCCGAGATGACCGTCGCACCGAGCTTCCTCGTCCCGATGAACAGCGCGATACCCGCCTTCACGATGGTATTTGCCACTGCTGCAACAACGATTCCGGCAGCAGCCACACCTGGCGGTATCGACCCCTCGGCAGCCAGTTTCGAAAGCGTGATCGCCATAGCATCGACATCAGCCAGCCCGGATATGAAAGCAGTCCCGTAGACTCCCGATGCCCCTGCTGTCGCGTGTGCGGACTCCGAGACAAGCAGTACAACAGCGAAGACAGCGGCAAAGACTAGTGCCGGTTTGATACGGACAGGGTTCTTGATATCTGCCTCAATGTGTTCATCAAGATCGAGACGGAGGTACAGGACCCCGGCGACGATCAGACCAACAGCCGTCATCCCCGCAAGCGGAACAGCGACCATCGGTACGAGCGAGGAGTTGATGACAGAGACCTCGATCAGGGCACCGATCCCGCCAGCGATGGCCACCTGGAAGGCGATGCTCAGATCAATGATGCGAACGGTTCGACCATCGGCACGCAGGTGTCTGTGTGATCCGTGTTTAAAACGGCATCGACCCCTACAGGACCCCTGCATCATCAAGGCACGACCGACAGGAGGCTTAAAAGCATTCACACGCAAGACCACCAGACGGTGACGACACATGGCGATGTATGAGACAGCGGATCTGGACCAGGCGCTCGGACTGGACCTTCCCAGGGACGAGGAGACAGTCGAGAGCTACGAACAAACACCGATAACGGACACAGCCGACGGCTACATCGTAAAGAACTACCACGGCTTCGATATCGCCGTCCTCGGAACCCCGACGGACACAGATATCACCATAAGCGGTGCCAACCCCGCCCACTATGCCACTTTCGAGGACGATGACTACCAGGCCCACGCCGTCCTCTCACCACGACCGATGGACATGGACACGGCCTTCAGTCTGGACAAGGCCGATGTCGGGCCAGCAAGCGATGGCCTCCGATCCGATGACGACATCGAACTCGAGAAACGCGACCGGCCAGGCCCGGCCATCAGCGAGCTGATGGATGAACGAGAGGATATCCACGATGCCGCGATCGAGCGGCTCGGCTTCTACGTGATCAATGAAGCGGACAGACCGGTCGGGGACGACCGACTGACAGACATCGCCGCCACCCTGACCGGTGAGGCGGCCATCGACGAGGACGTCCACGAACGCATGGAGGACCTTGCCCATCATTACGCCTGTAAGCGGTGAGACGATGACAGAACCAGACTACGACGAGATGGACGAGGTCGAGCTTGCCCTCCGGCTCAACACCGTCGAGGCGGCGATGTACTGGACCAGCCACGATGCCGCCGACGGCAGGATCGAGCGCGATGTCAGCGACGAGCTCGAGGAACTCGAAAAGACCCGCCAGACCATCGCCGAGCATCTGCAAGACAGGACAGGGCTCGCAGACCACGATGCCCTCGCTGAGTACGTCAACGAGACCGTCGACCTGTACGAGGACACGATCGAACTGTACAGGAACGGTGATCTCAAGGACCCGACGGCAGACGAACAGCACATGATCGATACCTACGAGAGACTCGATACCCTCTGAGAAAAACCGGCCCGGTCACCGGAGCTCGATGGACGCAGGCTCCGGGAGCTCATCATCCAGCTCAGCGGTCTCCAGAGCCTCGCCTCGCTCCTGCTCGCGGTACTCAGCCCACTGCCGGGTGCGGACGGTCTGGCGTCCGTACTCGAGCTCGTACTCGATCACCACCGTCGGCCCCTGGAGCTTCGTGGAGAACGGATGGAACCGGCGGGGTCTGTCCTCGATGTATTTCTCGACATCCATATCGATACCATCCGGATCGCCGCCGTTGTCCTCCACGATCGAGCGGTACTCCGCTGTAGCCTCCTCACAGACAGAACAGAACTCCTCCGGATCGACCTCGATCTCGTACGGGTCTGTAACGTCTTCGAACATCATCACCAGCATTGGACAGGACAGTATTTCAATGCAGAGGGGGCGGCCCAGGACGGTTCACGCGCGTGAACCCGATCCCCCGGCGTCGCCGGCGTCAGGACACCGAATATCGATCCGAAAACCATCCCAGCGAGGATCTCCACGCCCAGGATCGGGACGCCGTCTTTCTCCAGCGGGCTGAGAAGATAGTTGGTCCCATAGACGATCGTCAGCGCCAGCACGAACTCGAATGTCAGCGCCACTGCACCATGCGATGGCGGGACGGGATTTTAATACATCACCCGGCCGACCGACAGGCTTAAGTAGTTACCTCGAAGTACTAAAGGTGCGATGGAGACATACATCCAGACCGATGCCTACACTGTACAGGCCTACAGCGCTTTAGACGAGGATATCGAAGCGCAGGCCCCGCCGTGGCTGCAGGACCTTGCGGACCCTGGACGGGACAGGACTCTTGAGGCAGCAGGACGCGTTCATCATACACTCGAGGATATGATCGATCAGTATCCAATGGATAAGGACGTCACAATCGCCATCGGAGAGGCAACGGAACCGTTCATCAAGGACGAGATGGACGGGGCGACCGGTGGCAACTTCGGGATGACCTCGATCGTCTGTTACAGCCCGGAAGTCGATGGCTGGGCGGATGAGCTGGGGACAGCGACAGCACACGAGTACGCCCACGGATCCTATATCGAGCAGGCCAGAGAAATCGGTCAGGGCGATGGCGTGTACAGGAAATGGCAGCAGGTCCTGCTGGAAGCCCACGGCATGCATATCACGGACAGGATAACCGACAGCGACCCGCCATGGCGTGGTGCGGTCGATGAGGACTACATGACGCGGAGAAAAGAGGATATACACGAGGAACTGAACGAGCCCGCAGTCTGGACCGATACTGATGAGGACGGGCTGCCGTTTTTCGGCGGTGGAGGCGACTGGCAGCGCTGGACCGGCTACAGCCTCGCCTGGCGGCTCGGCGACCATCTCCTGGAGGACAAGGAACTCTCGGACCTGCCAGCGATGACATACGAGGAGACCTGCGATGCCGTCGACGATCTCCTGTCGTCCTGATCAAGCTACATCGATCGCTTCTCCTGTCGCATCAGCCTGGCTCGTCTCGTAGATGACATCCGCAACCTTCGACGGCTCGTCTCCCTCGAAGCCCGTCATTGCGGTCTTTGTCCTCCGCGGACAGACGGCATTCACAGTAACATCGTCCAGCTCCGTCGCGACAGCATCACTGAACCGGATGACCGCCGCCTTCGACCCGCAGTACGCAGCAAGGCCCGGGGATCCGTTTTTCCCGGCCACGGATGCGATGTTGACGATCGAAGCATCCTCCGCCAGGTGCTCGAGAGAGGCTTGCGTGCAGTGAAAGACACCGTAGACGTTGACCCGCATGATGGTATCGAAGGTCTCGACGTCCATCTCCCCAATCGGGGCGGTCTCGGCGATCCCTGCGTTGTTGACGATGACATCGATCATGCCCATCCGCGCCCTGACCATCTCGAAGGCCCGGTCGACCTGCTCGCGGTCCGTGACATCCGCCTGGACGAAGGTAGCGGTCCCGGCGTCCTGCTGGATGAGCTGGTGGGTCGGTGTGCCACCCTCCCGCGGTTCCTCCTGCCTATCAAGGACGGCGACCTGGTAGCCCTCCTCGTGGAACCGCTGACATGTTTCCCTACCGATACCGGATGACCCGCCCGTGACAAGAACTGTCCGCGTCATACAGCAGGTTCAGGGCCGAGCATTAAGACGGTTTCGGCCCATGATCAGAGCCCGTCCAGCCCGACAGCCTCGAGGTGCTCGTCATAGTCGTCCACATCATCGAGATCGGGGTACTCCCGTTCGAGGTCGATCGCAGCGAGGGGCTCCCTGTCGGTCCGCTCGGTGACCTGCTCAAGCACATCGAGGGTCACCGCTACCGCGACATAGGCATCATCGAGGGCGTTGTAGAAGTCATCGATATCCCTGTCCGCCGCCGGCATCACATGGGTGTCACGACGCCTGTCATAGATCACGTCCTCATAGAGCCCATCATCGAACCGTTCATCGGCCTCCTCCAGCTGGGTGGCGATATCGCGCTCGTACCGGTCGAGCTCGGCCGCATCGAGGGCCATCCCGGAACCGTGATCGTCCGGTTCGGCTGTCTGGTCGATGGCACCGACGTACTCGATAGCCAAGGACAGTGCGGCCTCTGCCTCCCGCCTGGCCGTGTCGGCCATGTCATCGTAGAGGCGTCGTGATTGCATGGTAACATCATGTCGACGGCGCTGTTTAAAGCTTCGGGACCGGATATTAAACAGTGGCGGGATACCCTCCGGATATGCGCGAACTGAAACAGGCCATAGCGAAGCTACAGTCCGGCGGTTCTGCGGACGGGACAACGACCTACGGCAACGTCGACCTGCCATACGAGGTGCCCGGCGATGAGCTGGTCCAGAAGGCGACCGATGCCCTCGAGGCATTCGCCCGGGATGAAAGCTACACAACAGACGTCCAGGAACGGCGGCAGCGATATCTCCCGGACAAGGACAGGCAGATCCTCGAATCGAGCCGGCTCGAGGCACGTTCGAGGAAAGGCATCCACCGGAAACTGTTCACCGGATCCAGAGAGGGATTTTTCCTCCATATCGATCACGAGCGGTCCTACGATGAGGTCGGTATCGATACCATCGGCGGCACGGTCCCCGAGAGCGACATCGATGCCTTCGTTGAACACCTGTACGAGCAGTTCTGAGACAGACACAACCTTTATCTACCTATCAGCCCCCACTCCAATCATGGACCTGCTCGAGCGACTGGCACAGCAGTACAGCAATGCCACAGGGCGGGCCAGGGAGCTGGCATCACAGGTCATCCACAGCAACGTGTTGCCCGTGAAGACACAGGGCGTCATCGAGCTCGCCGCGATGCCAATCATCGATGTCAACGAGCGACTGGCAACAACACTGCGTTCACGGCTGCGTGAATCTTCAGAGATTTAAACCAGCCCATCCAATCAGCCCCCATGGTCCAGCAGTCCATCCTGATCGGCACCGGGCTCATCGTCCTCGGGCTCGCAGGCCTGTTCGTGCTTCTCCGCCGACTGCGGCGACTGCGGGCCGAGCGCAGGGATGCCGACCGGAAGATAGCCGAGCTCGAGACCGAGATAGCCGATCTCCCGGACTCCGAGAGGGATGAGTGATCTCATCACCCCGAAAAAGCCTCGTGCACGACACAAGACACGGGACAGTTTTTAAGTGTCACCAGGAAAGGACAAGCATGGACAACCTCGGTGACATCTTCCTCATCGGCGAACAGCACACCAACGAAGCCCACGCGCAGGCCCAGCGGGCGATCATCGAGGACCTCGAACCCGATGTCGTCCTGCGTGAGGGGTTCAACGACAGGGACTGGGACGAGATCGAGGAGACCGTCGACCAGATAGGGACGACCTACAGCCTGCAGCGCCTCGATTCAACCCTTCAGGAACGGTACGGTATCGATGCATCATTCGATGACGTCCACGATGATCTGTACCACAAGCCATGGCCCGACATGGATCCCAGCGATATCCTCACCCTCTCCAATACCGCCAAGGAGATAGCACAGGACTACAGCGAGACCAGCGACGACGGCCCCATCGACCTCCTCAAGATGGCCGCAGAGAAGTACAGGATCTACCACGACGTCGCCGTCTCCCCATCCAGCACCGCCGTCCATCGGTCCATGCTCGCCGTCCACGATCTCAGGCAGGACGGGATCGAGACAACGGTCCGGGGCTGTGACATCGATAAACAGGCCCACATCGAGGACCTGGACAAGGACAAGATCGAGGACGCGTTCATGGACGAGGAACTCATCGAGGCCCGGGAGGACACGATGGCCGACCGCATCATGGAGGCAGCCGACGAGAGCAAGACCGTCATCGGGGTCATCGGCCGGTACCATCACCGTGGTGTCCGCGAGCGACTCGAGGCCGAGAGGTACGATATCGACGGCGGTATCATGCCCGGCACATCAGGGCAAAGTGATGCGTACGGGGAAAGCGTCATCGCACAGTATGAGACATAGAAAGAAAGAGAGAAAGGGTGCGGCTACCGGACGTGGCTGACATCCGACCGCGTGTAATCGTGGACCTCGCTCTCGTCGAACCAGATCGCGACCTCGTCGTTAGCCTCTTCGAGGTTGCCAGAGGCGTGGACGATGTTCTTGACCGCCTTGCCCTCCTCATCAGCGTGATCAAAGGAGACATGAGCGAAATCGCCACGGATGGTCCCCGGCTGGGCTTCCTTCGGAGCGGTCTCACCGACGAGCTTCCGGACGTTCTCGACAGCGTTGACACCCTCCAGCACCATCGCGACGATCGGTCCCTCCTGCATGAACTCCTTCAGACCCTGGTAGAAGTCCTTGTCCACGTGCTCGGAGTAATGATCCTGCAGGATATCATCGTCCGCCTGGACCATCTTCATCGCCGACAGCCGCATGCCGGACCGCTCGAACCGTTTGATCACATCCCCGACGATGCCACGCTGGACAGCGTCAGGCTTCAGCGCCACGAACGTTCGTTCTAGATGCTCAGTCATACTATCACCGGATATCGTCCCACTCCTGGACAGGGGGATACGTCTGATCGCACCCGAGCAGTGTTATCCGTTCATCCTCCTCGGCCCACTGGCTGCAGGTCCTGTTCTTGTATGTCGCCTCCTCGGCCCACGACGTCCCCTCGTGATCGCCCTTACAGAGGTTGTACGCCTGCACACCGCATTCTGCCTCGACCATGCGATACGCATCGACCTGGGAGATATTGTAACACTGCGTCGAGCGCTGCTCGACCCCGATACACTGGCCCGATACCTCATAGCCGGAACAGGACAGATCAGTATCGCAGTACCCAAAATCCATCGCATCTCCCTTATCCAGGGCGACGTTGTGTGCCCCCGCCATGCCGGCAAGGATGAGGACCATCACGCCGATGTAGAGATAATCCCTGTCGAGGCCGGACATCATACAGCGGAGATGGCGAGCAACTTTTAATAATGTGGCAGGGACCGGCGACGTACATAACAGCGTGATGAAACGGAGAGGTCCGCCGGCAACGCATTTAATACTTGCAGCCCCACTGCTTTCCGTCTACCTATGGAACTCGGAACAGTCGAGGGCGCTGTCAACACTGAGAAATTCCACTTCGAGGCCCACAAGGACGTCGAGAAGTTCGACTTCATCGCTGTGAAGGCCAACACAGATGAGGCCGAGTGGATGCTCGCCCAGATCAACGAGGTCGAGAAGAAACCTCTTGATGATTCCGAGAAGGTCGATGAGGCCTACAAGACTGTTGCAGAGGCCAACATCATCGGTTACCGGAACAAGGGCCTCCTGAAGAAACCGAGATCCGTCATTGAGCCGGACTCGATCGTCTACCGGGCGGACCAGGACCTGATCTCCGAGACGCTGGGACTGGATCAGAACGGGCTGTACATGGGCCAGCTGCTCTCGGACCCTGATATCGATATCTTCCTCGATCCCGAGGACCTCTACAAGCATTTCGCGGTCTTGGCCAAGACCGGCGCGGGTAAGTCATACTCGACGGCCGTGATGATCGAAGAGCTACTCGCGAAGGACTATCCGGTCCTGATCATCGACCCGCACGGCGAGTACCACAGCCTCTCCCGGCCAAACGATATCAGCGAGGAGGACATGGAGACGTACCACCTCGAACCCGAGAGCTTCGATGCGAAGAGTTACTCGACGAACACGGAGCTCAACCGGGAGGCCCGGCAGTTGACGTTCTCCTCGAGGAACATGTCCGCAAAGGAGATCCAGCAGGTCGTGCCGACGAACCTGACGAACTCCCAGCTCGGGGTGCTGTACACCGCCCTGAAGGAGCTGAAAAAGCGTGAGAGCTACACCTTGGACGATGTCATCGAGACCTGCGAGCAGCAGGACTCGAAGGCGAAATGGAATCTGATCAACATGCTGGAGGCGGTCCGGGACTCTGGCCTGTTCGAGAAGGACCCGACCACCCTGGAGGACCTGGTCGAGCCCGGACGGGCCACGATCGTCAATCTCCGCGGTGTCGACCCGGAGGTCCAGGAGACTGTCGTGTTCAAGCTCTCGAAGGAGCTGTTCGAGATGCGCAAGCGAGGCAAGCTGGAGCCGTTCTTCATGGTGATGGAGGAAGCACACAACTTCGTCCCGGAGAAAGGGATGGGAAAGGCGGTCTCGTCGGATATCTTACGGAAGATCGCCTCCGAGGGTCGGAAGTTCGGGCTGGGGATCGGTGTGATCTCCCAGCGGCCGGCCAACGTCGCGAAGAACATCCTCTCGCAGTGCAACACCCAGCTGATCATGCGTGTGACGAACCCGAACGACCTGTCCGCGATCTCCCGGAGCTTCGAGGGCGTGACATCCGAGGTCGAGGACTCGATCACCTCCCTGCCGCCCGGTGTGGGCCTTGTCTTGGGCAAGGAACACCCGATCATGACCGACATCAGGGTCAGGAAGAGCCTCCACGGCGGCGGGATGAAGGACGTCTCAGAGGAAGAAGGCATCGAGAAAGGAGATGAGGTCCGCGAGGACGACCTCGCTGAGAAGGCCGAGGCCGCAGAGCCCCAGATAGAACCGGAGGAGAACTTGATCGAGGCCTTCGAGCCGGACATGGATCTTGGGGATCTCCCGGAGGGAGCTGATGATGTGACGACGGCCTACTACCCGATCTACATCGTCGAGACGCCTGTCGGTCGGCTGGCGATCGACGGCGAGGACGGGGCCATCAAGGCCCGGGACCTGAACCTGACGGACCAGGCGGATTCGGTCCTGGACGCGATCAAGGACCACGACATGCGGCTGAAGGAGCTGTCGGAGCTGACATCTCTGGACGAGGAGACTATCTCGATGATCCTGGATCGGCTGCGGGAGTACAACCTGGTGGCAAAAGACGATGACCTGTACAGCTACACCGGTGTCGATCTGTTCGCCCGGGGGATCGGGGAATCGGACGCCGGCAGGGAAAAGGTGATCGAGCCCGATATCGACGAGACGGAGGCAAAAAAGATAGCAAAGGAAGAGCTGGGCAAGAAGGACGAGTCCATCAGGCTGGTGTATTACCCGTACTACAGGACCGGCAACCGCGTCTTCGATGCGGTGCTGGAGAAAGAGGTCTGAGAGGACCACCGGCAGGGTTTAAAACGCTTACCGCCTAAGGAAAATGACATAGGCAAGTCTTCCGGCGGGTTCTGTTCGAACCCGTCAATCGCACTCCCCAATTTCGGGAGAAATTGGGTCGACCAGCTTCCGTAGGAAGCTGGGACTTGCCGATCTGCAAGGGGTCCGTGGTCTAGTTGGTCAGCTCGGGTTCCGCCCCGAGTGTGCAGGGCCGGGATTCGCTGACGCGAACCCGGCGGAGATCGCTCGATGTCGCCGGGGCACCGGTGGATACTGCAGGGGTCCGTGGTCTAGTTGGTCAGGACGTCGCCTTGACGTGGCGAAGGTCGGCGGTTCAAATCCGCTCGGACCCATCTCGTCTTTCTCGATGCTTAGAGCGTGATTTGAACCTTCTAGAAGCGCCAGCTTCATGCGGTCCAAATCCGCTCGGACCCACTCCTACGCGGAGTGGACACGCGAGATGCGGGACACACGGTCCCGCCTCAGAGACGATCTTTCTCTCTTCCTGCACTCAGTCGACGTAGCGGCTGCGTTCATCGACCTCTGTGATGACGATGCCATCGCCCTCGATTGTCTCCGGACAGCTTTCACGCTGCTGGACCGATATCTCGGAGGTCTCGACCACGCCAACCATATCCTCGGGCGAAACCGGATTCCGGGCGGTAACGGTCACAGTCTCGGTCGTGCGGGCGCCGATTGTGTCGATCCTGTCCTCATAATACACGTCGGACCGTCGCATTGAATCATTGTAGTAAAAGCAGGCCTCGTACTCCGGGAGATCGGCCGACCGCGGGAAGATGAACCCGTTCTCGACCGTCATCGTCCCGAGGGCGACATCGTACTCCTGGTAGTCGGCTGTCTCGTAGAGGTCGGTCTCGTAGGTCACCGGCGGTCCGAGGAGCTCGATCCCCACCAGGACGAGGGCAAGGACACCGATGCCCGCGAAAAGCTTCTTCGCCCTGTCCCACCCGATCTCCAGTCGATCTTCCCGGATCAGGTAGCCGAGCGCGATGAACAGAACAGACGAGACCGCAAGGAACAGAAAGGTCTGGTCCGTCGAGAACGTGAAGGTGAGGGCAGTGTACAGGAAAAAGCTCAGGTACGATGCAGCGCCAAGTAGATGACACAGCGTGGCGAGGAGGGACTGGCGTACCACGAGGCCGGCCGTGATGAACCCGCAGAACCCGAGGAACAGGAGGAATGATTTCGTCGCTGTCGAGAGACCGAACAAGAAGGCACGACCGAAGTAAAGGACTGCTACCACCCCAAAGACGGCTCCTACCCCGTACATGATCGTGGTGGCATCGACGTCGAGGTCCATACCATATCTGGGGGACCAGTGGTTTTTATACCACAAGGTCATCGGTAGTTGTCATCGTTCCGTGGCAAAACTTATTTGAGAGTGGAACGGTACTGGTAGGGTATGGAGGACCTATCGCGACGATCGATCCTCAAGGGGCTCGGTGCCGCGGCCGCAGGCGGGGCCGTCGGCGGTCTCGGTGGAGCGTACACGCTGATGATCGAGGAAAAGACCGACAACGACCTCCCGCTGCAGTTCGACATCTATCAGACCGCGGAGATGGCAGAGCTCGCGGAGCTGTACAGGAAGGATACGACCCACGCACAGGATGTCGTCGCGACGCACGTGGAGGATGCCTTCGATGACCTCCTCGACCGGGCGGGGATCGACGGGAGCGTCGAGACCAGCGTCATCGAGGAACCCATCGAGATGCATGAGGACTATGACAGCACAAGTGGATTGGCCGAGGACTGGTACAACGAGATCGATGGCCGGGAGGACGCCGCGAGTCACGGCAACCTGCTGATCCATGAGGAGTACTATCCCGATGCCCTTGGGGAAGGAGAAGGTGGATGGGAGGGCCTCACCGGGCATGTCGAGGCGTGCGGGACATCGGGGTCGACCTCCGAGGCCTCGGTCCTCGGGAAGGGCTATCAGCTGTTCTCCATCGAGCCCGGCGAGGTCCGGGAGAACGTTGCCTGGCGCCTCTATGACGACGGAGACGATGAGGTCGTTCCCACGGCACCAGGACCCGGCAGGGTCGCGATATCCGGCGTCCACGAGCTCGGACACAACAGCTGCCTGGGGCACGAGCACGGTGACCTGTGGATCAGGGGAGACGGCGATGACAGGCAAGCGGAGGTGTCCGTGATGATGGGCGCATACTACAACGACGAGGACGAGATCCACGATGATGTCCCAGACGTCCGGGATACCGATGACATCTATATGACGAACAGGTTCAGCGAGCGGGCTGTGGCCGAGATAGCCACCCGGTACGGCGACTGAGCGATGGCGGTCAAGGGCCGGTCTCGCCCGGGACGACCGGCAGACCGATACCAAACTTTTTATGGACCTCTGCCGCATATACTAGGGCAGATGCCCTCATACAAGCAGTCCATCGTCCTCAGGAAGGACCTTGGACTGAGTGAGGGCAAGAAAATAGCGCAGGCCTGCCATGCCTCTCTTGGATCGGTCAAAAAGGTCGATGACGATACCGTTCGATCCTGGGAGGACGCAGGAGCAAAGAAGGTCGCTCTCCTTGCGGATGATGAGCAGATGATCGTCCGTCTGTTCGAGGAGGCAAAGAAAGCAGGTCTTCCGGCGTACCTTGTCCAGGATGCCGGTCGGACAGAACTTGACCCCGGTACGACGACGTGCCTGGGGATCGGTCCAGGGACCGAGGACGCACTCGATAGGATAACAGAACAACTGGAACTTGTGTGATACACGATGAGTGATGACATGGAACAGCTGCCGACATGGGCCTACAGGTCCGAGACACGTGGCGTCGGCGGGAAGATCAAAGAGCAGATCGAGGACTTCGTGGTCGAGGAGGTCGCGGACCACGACATCGGCTCCGGCGAGCATCTCATCTTCACCCTCACCAAGCATAATCTTACTACGATGGCTGCGATCAAGGAGCTCTCGGACATGTTGCATGTCTCCCGCGAGCGGTTCGGGTACGCAGGCAACAAGGACAAGCGGGGCGTGACCACGCAGTACGTCTCCGTCCGGGGACTGGACGAGGAAGACTTGAACCGCGTGTTCATGCCGAACCTCGAGATCGAGGTCGTCGGGACGGGCGATCACATCGCCCTGGGTGATCTCGACCACAACAACTTCAACATCACGATCCGGTCGATCAACCTGCCCGACAGCGCGATCGAGGACCGGATGACGAGCATAATGGATGAGCTGGACGGATGGATTCCGAACTACTTCGGGGACCAGCGGTTCGGCTCGACGCGACCGATAACACACCAGGTCGGCCGGGAGATCCTGAAGGGCAACTTCGAGGAGGCTGTCTGGACGTACATCGCGAAGCCATACGACCAGGAGTATGACAAGGTCCGGAAGGTCCGGGAAGACCTCTGGGAGACCAGGGACCCCGAGCGGAAGGCAGAGAAGTTCCCGGAGCAGTACAGATACGAGAAGACCCTGCTGTACCATATCTCACAGAACGAGGATGATTACAAAGGCGCCATCAAGCGGCTGCCCGAGGGACTCCAGAAGCTTTTCATCCATGCATACCAGTCCTATGTCTTCAACATCGCCCTCAACGAGCTCATCGAGGACGGGTTCGACGATACCGATGCCGAACTCCCGCTGGTCGGGTACAAGACCTCCCTGCGGGAGGACAAGGAAGGCGACAGCAGGATCGCGGAGATCCTCGAAGAGGAAGGTATCGAGCAGGAGGACTTCAAGCTCAGGGAGTTCCCGGAGATGCGCTCAGAGGGCGACTATCGGAAGTGCCTGGTCCCGGTGGACGGATTCGAGGTCACGGAGGTCGGCGAGGACGACCTGAACCTGAACAAGAACAAGGCCGAGGTGGCGTTCAACCTCGGGAAGGGCAGCTATGCGACGGTGTTCTTGCGCGAGCTGATGAAGGAGGACTGACCGAAGCCCTTTAAATGACTGGTTTATAAACTGATCCTGGTATGCTCATCTGGATCGCCTGGATCGTCATCGCTGTCACCCTGTTCATGTCCCTGTTCTGGCTGAACGTGTTACAGCAGGAAAACACCGAGGTACGGGCGTTCCCGGAGCCCCAGCGGTTCCCGTCGGTCTCTGTCCTCATCCCGGCCTACAACGAGGAAGAGACACTCGCGGCCTCGATCGATTCCGTCCTCGAACAGGACTACGACGGCGATATCGAGGTCATCGTGATCAATGACGGCTCGACGGACCGGACGAAAGAGATAGCACAGGAGTACGCCGATGATGGTCGGATCACACTCATCGATCAGGACAACCAGGGCAAGGGCGGGGCGCTGAACTCGGGGCTCGAGCACGCCGACAACGAGCTCGTCTCCGTGCAGGACGCTGACTCGGTCATCGAGCCGGATGCGTTCCGGAAGATGGTCGGTCACTTCTCCGATGACACTGTGGCAGGGGTCATCGCCGGTATCAAGCCCCTGGAGACGGACACGATCTGGAAGAAGTTCCAGCGGATCGAGTACCTGCTCGGTATCCTGTACAGGAAGCTGATGGCGATCATCAAGACACTGTATGTGACACCGGGAGCGCTGTCGCTGTACAGGCGGGACCTGATCGAGGAGTCGGGAGGGTTCGACGATGATAACCTGACCGAGGACCTCGAGATCGCCCTGCGGATGAAAAAGCATGGCTACGATATCGAGATGTCTGCACCGGCGATCACGCGGACGGAGTTCCCTGCCGGCTTCCGCGACCTGATGCACCAGCGGATACGGTGGTACCGCGGGCTGATCAACAACACCCTGCGGTACCGTGAGATGATCTTCAACCCGGAGTACGGCCTCTTCGGTATGTTCCAGATGCCGCTCCACATCGTGTTCCCGTTCGCCGCGATGATCGGGGCGTTCATGATGCTGTTCGGTATCGGGTCGATCGTGTTCGACCTGCTGATCTGGCTGAGCTCCGCCGGGCTGACGTTCACCAACCCCTTCGCCGGGTACACTCTGTACAAGGCCTTCCTGTCGTTCAACGTCAAGGTGTACTTCCCGCTGCTGATCGGTGCGTCCCTGGTGGCAGCGCTGGTCTACCTGTCGCATAAGTACACGGACGAGGAGCTGAAGCACCCGCTCTCGATTGTCGGATTTTTTATATGTTACTACACGATCTTGGGTGTGTTCTGGTGCCTCGCGGTTGGCACGGAACTGACACGACGTGAGAAACGATGGTAGTGACGAAATACGACTTCATCAAGGTCATCCTCGCGACCGCAGCAGTGTTCCTCGTGGGGCTCAGCATGGGATACATGTTCGATACCTCGCGTGTGAGCTATCTCTCCGGAGAACTGCAGGAATCGACCCTGGAGACGGAATCCTTTGTTGTCGGGCAGGCCTACCTGGACGCTGTCGAGGATCAACAGCGTTTCTGCTCGCTGATGGACGACCAGATATACGAGACCGCGGACAAGACCCAGGAGCTCGGGACAGACCTGCAGAACTTTGGGAGCGCAGGGATGTTCCGCCAGGGAGACTATGACTACCTCGAGAGCCGTTACTACCTCTACGAGATACGGTTCATGCTGATGGTCGAGCGATACCGGGAGGAATGTGACAAGGATGTCGTCAGCATCATGTACTTCTTTTCGGACAACATCCAGTCCCAGCGCCAGGGCAACGTGTTGACGGAGTTCCGGGAGGCCAACCAGGGCCGGATCTTCGTGTTCAGCTTCGATGTCGAGTCCGACAACACCTCCGCGGTCAACATGATCAAGCAAGATCACAACGTGACCTCGACCCCGACCCTGGTCATCAACAAAGACAAAAAGATCGACGGGTACGCCTCCCGGACCGAGCTCCGTCAGGCAGTACAAGAGTATATTAATCTTGACGGTGGTGATAGCTGATATGGGACTCCGCGATATGATCGGTCAGGAGGACGTCGCACTCCTCATCGTGCTGGCAGGGGTCATCGGTGTCGTCGTCCTGATGAGCCCGTCCGGCGGCAGCAGCTATGAACCCTCACAGTTCTGCAAGGATGTCGCGACCGAGACAGAGGCCAACTACACCAGTGCGGTCGACAGCATCGAGTGCCGCTGTGAGTCCGGCAAGAGCTATGAGAAACGGGTGAACACACCCGATAAGGTGGCGAACGTGACAGATATCAACGATGTCCTGGTCTGCGATGTCACCTACGGAGACCGCGAAAAGCAGCTCGTTTATCCACTCCTTCAGATCAACGAGACGAAATACGATACCTACAACGGCACAGGGAACCTGAGCCGGGAGAATCTCACAAGCCGGCGGGATATCGTCGGGTAGTATCGATCAGTCCTCGGCCTCGATGTTGCCGACCTCCTTGGTGAGGATCAACCTGTTCTTCCTGCCTTCCTTGACCTTCTCGATCAGGTTCCGCTCCTTGAGGTCGGTCACCAGCCGGGAAACCTTCGCCTTCGAATAGTCCAGGTTCTCGACGAGAGCCTTCTGCTCGCAGTCCCCGTCCTGGTCGATGATGTATCTCAGTGCTTCCTGTTCATCGTCCTTCAAGACAGGCATTATCGATGCGATGGTATCTCCTTCGTCCTGTCGGCGCTTCACGTAGATATACAGGGCAAGGGACATCAGTACGAGGATGAGGGCGGCGACAAAGGAGAGGTGGTCGGGAAAGATGTCTTCGAAGACACGGAGTTCCTGGTACTTGATCTGGTACCGCTGGACATCACCCAGGCCCAGATCCTGTTCCTCCCACGTGACGGTGAACTGGCGGCCGCCCTCGTCACTGCCGCGCAGGGCATCCGGAGGACTGAGCGGTTCGACGTTTTCCTCCTCGAGCAGGCCATAGCCCTCCGGCAGGATGACACGGAGCCGGTATCTGTCCGTCGGGATGAGGATCCGCTGGACATGGGTGAACTCCAGGTAGCCCTCTTGCTGGGACAGATCGTTCGGTGTGGTGTACTCGACCGTCACGTTGTAGGTCGTGTTGAACGATGCCGGATCACACAGGATCTCGCTGTCGACATCGTTGAACTCACAGTCGAGTTCATTGCCCTGGGAATCATGTGCCTGGAGCTGCTGGGGCGAATGACCGGCCGGTATCAGCAAGGAGACCCGTTCGGAGGTCAGTTCGGAGTAATTGACATTGATCATGACCTCCGTCTGTTCGCCCAGCCGGATGATCTCTTCCTCGGACTCGATCGTCGTCGCCGAGGCCGTCCCGAAGAAGGCGATGAGAAAGACAAAGACGACACCGAGGCGGACCAACGAACAGGCCCGTCGGTCGAGGGACGAACGACAGCCATCCGGAGACATAGTAGCACAGTTGCCGTGTCTGGAATATAAATATTGTCAGGCGGTCACTGCTCGCTGTCCCGGGAGATCATCATGCCGCCGGCCCCTGATTGCAGGAATTTCTGCATCATCTCGGCGACGAGGTTGAGCGCATCCTGTGCCTCACCGAGATCGAGCCGGATCTGTTCGGGTCCACGGACCTCGATCATGGTCGGGCCGTAGTTCATGATGATCTCGATCAGGGTTGCGAAGTCCTCAACATCGCACTCGATCTCACAGACCTGAGAGTATCCCTTCTCCAGGGAAGGATGCGGTTTCTCGACCTCCTCGACCTCCTCGAAGTCTTCACTCGTCAGCTCGACCGCCTCCATGCTATCGAGCTTGTCGATGTGATCGCGGAGGGACTCGACGGCCGCATCCTCCGTCTTCGCGAGGACCTCGAAGATCATCCAGGTCTGGATGCCGTTGTCAGTGCTCATCGGTGCATCACTTCGTACCAACGCTTACATGTCCGTTCCTGACCGATCACTCCTTGACCACCACGGTACCGGTGTGGCCGGTCAGGAGGTGGTTGTGGTAGCCCCACTCGCCGGTCTTGTTGAACGTGAACTCGTACTCATCGACATCCGCACAGGAGTCAAAGCGTGTCGCCGCAGTGCTGTCATCGGCACAGTGCTCCGACCGTGATGTGCCGGCATAGTTCGTGTGTGTCGGATGCTCGTTAGAACCGACCCACATGTCCGGTCCCTTGCTCTCCCAGGTCACGGTCTCACCCTGCTTGATCGTTATTGTGCTGGGACTGAAACCGTCACTGGTGTAGGTGACGACGTTCTCGTCTTCGTCCACACCGCTCCTGTTCTCAGCTCCGGTCTTGGCGGCGAACTGCTGCTGGACCGTGCGGTTGAGACGCATCACCGGACTGTCGGCGCTGGCGGTGAACTCGCCATCGCCATCATCATAGTGGAGCACCGCCCAGAATGTTCCGGTCATGTTCAGCGGGACGCTGGTATCGAACTCGCCCTCGAGGAGATCGCTGGTACTGACGATCTCGCCGGGCTGACCTCCATCATCCGTGTGCAGGACGATGTAGCCTGGCTCGTTGAGATAGCCCTCGACCTCGACACTGCCGTCATTCTCCAGACGCTGGTCCTGTGCCTCGATCATCGGAGCGAGGGAGCTGTCATCCTCGCGTTCTCGCTCATCGTCATCATCATCCCCGAGGACCGTCACCATCCCGGAGGCCGTGGCGACACGCTGTTCATCGACCTGTGCCGTCAGCTTGACCGTCCAGTTGCCCTGGGAGACGTACTTCCTGACCTCGTACTCCGAGACCCCGGTACACTGGATACCACCAACGTCACCACCACGGGTGACATCACTGTAGCCAAGCCGGACGGTGACCGTCCTGCTCTCGCGGTCGACTGTGGCACGGGCCTGTCCCTGGTAGTTGGGTGTGCTGAGACCCAGCTCGCCACGGACCCTGAGGTAGCCATCATGGCCGCTGAACTCGGCCGTCATGTTGCCGATGCCGGGATTGTCCTCATCAGCGCATTCCTGCTCGAACGTGACTCTGATGTCGCCATCGACCCGTCGCTCTGCCTCGCGCAATCGTTCCATCATATCACCGCGGCGGCCGCGTGCTTCCTCGACAAGTTCCTGGACCGCCTCGCGTCGCTTCTCGCGGAACTCGTTGATGATCTCGAGACGCTCTTCGACGGTGAGGTTCTGGGACATCTCCTCTGCGAACTCCCTGTTGATCTCACCGAGGTCGTTGACCTGTTCCTGGAGATCCGCCGTCTCGCCACGGGCACGATCGCGTACCTGCTCCGGATTGGTCCGGACGTCATCCCATTCCTTCTCCCGGAACTCGCTGACGATCTCTCGAGCGTCCTCGTAGGCTTCCTGGTATTCGCCGGCAGCGAGGGCTGCCTCTGCCTCGTTGATGTCATTCCACGTGTCGTTGGACGCGTTCATGTCGCGGGCGAGATCTTTTGCCCGTGCGACCGTTCTGTTGGCCTTCCGTTCGAGCCGTTCCATGTTCTGCTGGATGTCCTCTTTCCATCGAGCCCGAGCCTTGTTCTGGGCGCGTGCTATCTCGGCTATCTCTTTCCCAGTGACGTTGGACGCCGAGCTGGCGACCTCATCGGCAGCCATACCGCGTACGGTCACGTCAGCCTCTGTTCCCTCGCGGACTGCCTCGGCGATGTCCCCGACCATGTCAGGAGAACCGACCACACGGACGTTCTCGATGCTCTCGTTGTTGATGAACGTCACGACGCTGTCGATGTCGTCATCGTTGCCAACGATGTAGGAGTTGGAACGGGGATCGGTCGTGCCGGCAAGCGAGTGCCGGAAGTCGGATGCACCGACAACGATGAACTCCTGGGATGTGTTGATACGGTCACGGAGCCGTTCCCTGACCTCCTGTCCGAGCTCCTCGTCGTCCGTGCCGACCGTGTCCCGGACCGAGATGCCGAGCTCGTTGAGCTGGCCTGTCGCTTCCTCCGACAGCTCACCACCGACGAAACCAACCTCGCTGACACCGAGGCCTTCAAGTGCGCTCATCACGCTTGCAGGGATCTTCTCCGAGGGTGCAAGGAAGACCGGCTCGCCGTTGGAACGGGCGATACTTTTCGCAAGACCGAGGACACGTTCATCATCACCGCCCTCGTTCTCGACGAGCAGGGCCGAATCGGCTCCTTCCTGCCAGAAGTACTCGGCGATCTCGACTGCGGTGCCGTATCGTGTCACGCCCCAGAGCCGGGTCACATTGTTCTCCTGCTCGAGCCGTGCCTTGACATTATCGGAGATGACTTCGTCACCGCCGACGAGGATGATCTCCGAAGGATCCATGCGCTGGATCGCATCACCGACCTCCTGCGGTAGTTCGTCCTCGTCCGTCAGGAGGATGGGTGCGCCGATCTTCGATGCGGCTGATGAGGCGACCATGGCGTCCGGGTAGTTCTCCGTGGACGCCAGGATGACCGTCTCGACATCATCTGTTTCGTGCTGCTGTGCGAGCAGCGGGGTTGTAAGGAGTACAAGTGCAGCCGTCAGTGTAAGTAGCTTCCGCATGGGATTCCACCGTACCCCTTACTCTGTCGGCGCGGTTTTTATAGGTCAGGTCGAGGGGGAGGTATTTCAATGACGGATTCGCCTTCGAGTCCATGCAGCTGAACCGCGACGAGTTGCGGCGTCGGATCGAGGACGACGGGCTCCTCAAGGGATACCGGGATCTCGACAGACAACTGACACCGAACGGGTTCGATATGAGTGTCGCGGAGGTCCACAGGTTCGAGGGACCGGGCCAGCTCGATTTCACGAACGAACAGCGGCAGCTCCCGGAGACGACCGAGCTCGAACCGCAGGACGACTGGTGGGAGCTCGAGAACACAGTATACAAGCTTGTGATGCAGGAAAAGGTCGATATCCCGCTCGATCTTGTCGGTATCGGGTTCCCCCGATCATCGCTGATGCGGATGGGAGCCCACATCCAGAACGGGTTCTGGGAAGCTGGCTACGAGGGCAGGACGGAGTGCCTGCTCGCTGTCGATAACCCTGAAGGCATGCGACTGAAAGACGGTGCCCGCGTCCTCCAGATCAGCTTCCACGAGCTCGAAGATGTCGATGACGGGTACGATGGACGGTACAGCGTCTAGATCTGCTTGAGATCGACATCGATCCCGTCCTCGATCTCCATGATGCCGTAATATCCCTCCTGGACCGGTCCGGGGTTGATGACGGTCGTCCCGCCGAGGGTGTCGATGCTGCGTCCCTCGTGGACGTGTCCTGTGAGGACGAGATCGAGATCTGTCTCCTCGATGAGTTCGCGGACCGCCGTGCTGCCGACGTGGTCCTCATCCGTGACATCGGCAGCGACGCCGAACGGCGGCTGGTGGATGACCGCCACCCTCGTATCGGCCTGCATGCGGCCGTACAGCTGGGAGAGGACATCTTTGATTGCATCTTCCTCCGGCTCAAATGGCGTCCCGAACGGCGTGATACCGCCACCGAACCCGATGGCGTCGAAGGCATCGAAGGAGGCGACGTTCTTGTGCAGGTTCATCCTGTAGTCGATCAGCGTCCCGACACAGTCCTCCTCGGGGTCCATGTTGCCGGGGACGGCCTTCGCCAGCTTGCGCTGCTCGTTGAAGACCTCGAGGACCTCTTTGAGCCGGCCCTTGTAGTCGCTGTAGGAGCTGGCATCGCTGATATCGCCGGCACAGAGGGCGACATCGTAGTCTTCGGTTTCGAGGACGGTTTCGAGCGAATCAACATCGCCGTGGATGTCTGTGGTGAGGAGAACGCGCATAGGTGAGAATGGGGAAGACACATTTAAAGCTTTGACCGCCCAGTTGTACCACGAGACCAGGCCATACAGACCGGTCTCTCTGGGGTCTGCGTGGACTCCGGCCCCGCCGGAGTGGAGCGCAGGTGACCTTCAGGGCGGACCGCTCTGGCCCAAGCCCCGATGGCTAAGCCTGGTATAGCGGCCGACTCGTAATGGGCGCGGATCGTCCGCGTCCACGGTCCTGGATGCTCTCCCCATGGCCTGGCGGGAGCCCAGGGTACGCCCAGTCTTTCCCTGGCTAGGAAAGACGCCTGTGATGAGGAGGATCATTAAGTGCTTGAGCTAACGCGATGATGATGTGAACACCCTCCGAGCAGGGTTACCGGGCTGTAAAATGCAGGAGGCACCGCTAACGCGTACTGCCCGCTGCAGACGAGATATCGGCAGGTCCCGGGTTCAAATCCCGGTCGGGGCTTCTCTTTGCCTTCTTTCGGTATGTTCGGGGATTTGATAGCCTCGAGAAAATCTCCGATTTTCGACGGGTTCAAATCCCGGTCGGGGCTTCACTCCGTTCAGCTTCCGCTGCGGGAGTTCTCGACCCGTTCTTCTCTCCCGAGAAGCCGGGAGTTCAAATCCCGGTCGGGGCTTCTCTTTGACATCTCTCGATATTTTCGGGATTTGATAGCTCCGGTTCTCGGGGTCCCGGGCTCGTCGTGGAGACGGATACACCGGGTCACGGCAGGACGGTGCCGGGACACATCGTTCTGTACCATGCCCGTGACAATGCAGGATCAGCGACCGTCGATGATGAGCTCCATGACATCTGTCCGCCTGTCGAGCAGGTACAGCAGGACGAAGGTGGCCACGAGCAGCAAGCCACCGACAGCCTGGCCGACCGTCCCAAGCGACTGGAGCTGGTAGACGGCCTGGAGGACGATCGCCAGTGTGAGCACAAAGGTGAACACAGCGAGGAAGAGGTTCATCTCGAACTGGGCGCGCTGCATCTCCCGCTGGCGGGCAACGTCGAAGCCTTTCTCCGTCAGGACAGGATCGTCCATTCCATCTATCAGGTCGTGGCGTTTCAGGAATGATAGCCCGTCATTAATCTCGCCCTCAGAGAGATTTTCCGATGCCTCCAGTGACCTGCGCCAGCCGGTGTCCTCGCTCTCATAGACCGCCTGCAGGACCTTCGCCCATATCGCCTCAGCCATAGAACAGTATGGGGCGGGGTGATTTAAACAGCCTCCTCCCCTGACCTACCCCCCCTGGCCCCGGTCAGCGGGACGCCTGATAGGTCCCGTAGAGGGCTGTCCCGAGGGCACCGAGCCCGAGCAGGATGACAGTGAGCTGGACGATATCGGCGACGACCGGGACCCGTCCGAGAGCTGTCACCACCAGCAGGCCCACGACCAGAGCGAGGAACCTGCTATCGTGGTCGAACTGCTCCAGCAGCCAGTCACCGAGGGCGTACTGGACATAGACCATCCCGGCCCAGAGGGCCACGATGAACCCCACAAGGACGATAAGCCCCATCGGGAGTCCGATGATCGTCACCATCAGGATGAGTGATGCGACAGGGACACCGATCAGTGCCAGGGCGCCGACACCCGCCAAACGCAGCGGGGCATCCTGGAGACGGTCGTTGAGACCTTCAGAGAACCGTGGGAAGACTGCAAGCAGGACGACACCGAACAGGAAACTGGTGATGAGGCTGTACGATCCCCCGATCCAGGCCGGGAGCGACGGCGTCCCGAGGTCGACCTCCAAGTCGCCCTCAAGGTCCTCGTCCCTTGTGACATCGCCACCGACAGATGCGGTATCAGCGAGATCGAAGCTCGCTGCTCTGTAGCGTATATCCCCGCCGATAACAGCATTCGGACCGACATCGAGGGTATCAGCAGAGAGAACGGTATCGCCGTTGACAGAACCATCAACAGAGACATAGGCTCCACCAGCCTTGAGGCTACCGTCGATGCGGGCGGTCTCGGTCACCTCGACGGTCCCGGCAGCGACCTGGACGCTGCCATCGACAGTCCCGTCGATCCGGACCGTGCCTGCCGCCGCATCAATGCTACCGCCGACGGATCCTTCCTCCATGACGTGGATACTGCCAGCGGCCCCGGAGACGTTGCCGGTCACGGTGCCCCGGACCACGATCGCCCCTGCATAGCCGTCGATGCTGTCGATCGTCTCGTTCACATCGACGACGATGGCGGCCGATGAACCGTCCGTGGTGCCTGCCGCCGCCATCCCGGCAGGGACAATGACCACAAGAAAAATGGCAAGGGCCATGACCTGGGAGGTATATCGATGCATGAGTACTGGCTGGCGGTCTGTCTTGAAAAATGTATCGACTGGGACAGTCCCGGCCACACACGACGGGAACGAACAGGGACGTGGTGCCTGTCGCCGTCAGCAGTTTTATACCGCTCCCACTCCAACCGGAGAACGTGGCACTGGAACTCGATGATTTCCTCCACGAAGGATGGCTGAACAATGCCGTTGGCTGGACCACCGTCATGCTGATGACAGGCGTCCTCATAGAGAGCCTGCTGGACATGGACGTCGTCTGGGCGGGATTTACAGGGCTTGTGATGCTCGTCCTGCTCCTGCCAACGGTGATCGGGGACGATCGGCGGATACGGATGCCATGGGGGTTCCTTATCCTTGCCTCGCTCCCTATAACAGCCCGGGCACTCGATATAGGGATGGTCAGAGGGCCTATATTCTTCTATCTCTCCTTCGCGGCCCTGGCCCTGATCATCGCGGTCGAGATCCACATGTACACCGGCACGAAGATGACACACTGGTTCGCGGTGGTTTTCGTCTCCCTGACGACGATCGCAATCGAGGGCGCCTGGGCAATCAGCCGATGGTACGCGGACTCGCTGCTCGGAACCTCCTTCCTGCCGCCCCATGATGACCTGATGGTCGACTTTGTCGCCGTCCTCGCGGTCGGGATCGGTGCCGGGATCTTCTTCGACATCTACTTCCGCAGGTTCGGGCCGGAGGTGGAACCATGAGGATACGTGACCTCCTCGGTATCTCCGAACGCGCCCAGCACAGGATAACGCGGGCCATGCAGGCGATCCTGCTGACAATGACCCTGGTCGGGTTCTACCAGCTGAACGTGCGGATGATCTTCAGCTCCCTCATTCCGCTTGCGGTCTCGTTCGTCCCGGCAGCGATGCGGAAGGACCCGAACGTGACAATGGACACCGGGATCGTGATGTGGGTCACAGCAGCCGCGTTCCTCCACGCTGTCGGGACCTACGGGGTCTACGATGCGATAGCCGGTTTCGACCACCTCACACACGCGTTCTCGGCCACAGTAGTCGCTGGGACGGGCTATGGCATCGTCCGGGCGATCGACAACCATGCCGATGGCGTTCATCTCCAGGACGAGGTCGTCTTTGCTTTCATCCTGATCTTCACGATGGCCTTCGGTGTCATCTGGGAGGTTGGCGAGTTCTTTGCCGGCATCCTCGGAGATATCACCGGACACGGACCCGTCCTGATCCAGTACGGCATGGCGGACACGATGAAGGACATGACATTCAACATGGCCGGGGCCGTCCTCATCGCGACGTGGGGTCATATCTACCTGACAGGGGTCGTCGAGACCATCGCCGGGTTCCTCGGGTACAACCGCCTCACCGGCCAGGACGTTACAGATGAGTAAGCTTTAGTACGCGGGACCCGCATGGATTGACGGTGATCTCCGTGGATCTCGAAGGAACAGTGGCGATCGTAACCGGCGGATCGACAGGTATCGGTCGTGCCATAACAGAAAGATACATAGAAGAAGGCGCTGACGTTGTCATCGCCGACATAAACGAGGAAAAAGGCAAGGAGACGGCCGAAGACCTTGGCTGTGACTTCATGACCTGCGATGTATCAGAGTACGACCAGGTCGAGGACATGGTCGAACGCACAGTGGAGGAACACGGCCACCTGGACGTCATCGTCAACAATGCCGGGATAGGCAGCACCGCACCCCTCGGTGAGATGAGCACCGAGCAGTGGGAGGCGACGATCGATGTCAACCTGACCGGCGTCATGAACGGCTCGAAGGCAGCCCTCCCACAGCTCCAGGAGACGGAAGGCTGTATCATCAATATCGCCTCCATCTACGGGCTCGTCGGTGCACCAGGTGCGACATCGTACAACGCCGCCAAGGGCGGTGTCGTCAACTTCACCCGCAGCGTCGCGGTCGACTACGCCGAGGAAAACGTCCGGGTCAACTCCATCTGTCCCGGGTTCGTTCGGACACCGATGACAGAGGACATGCTCGATGATGAAGACTTCTACAGCTTCGTCGAGAACAACACACCGATGGACCGTGTCGCAGAGCCCGATGAGATCGCTGGGCTGGCCGCCTTCCTGGCCTCGGACGATGCATCCTACATCACCGGTGCGAACATCCCGGTCGATGGTGGCTGGACGGCACACTGATCGCCGACCGCTGTTCAAGACCGTCCTCGGTCAGCGACGGTGCGCGGCCCCACGAGGGCCGCCATACCCTTTTTTTTCTCCGCCTCATGCCTCATTGCCCAGGACCTGTTCCATCGCGTGGGCGACAGAGCGCCGGGTGAACTCCTCCCGGGTCAGTCGTCCATCGGTCATCACACCGACCGTCCCCTCCTGCTCCGGGACATCATCGCGTTCCATCTCGTCGTTGATGACCGTTCCCAGCTCCTCCTCCGGCAGCCGTGAGGTGACAGCATCAGGCAGCCGGATCCGTCCGGAACCTCCCTCCCCGAGGACCTCGCCATCCTCCATGATGACGGTCCAGACGGTGAGGAAGGCCGCGTGCTCGATGTACCCCTCGATCCCGATGCCCCGGTCCGCATCGAGCTTCCGGGCGGCACGGAAGGCCCTGTTCCGGGCTCCGGTCCGGGCCTGCTCCCATGCCATCGGCATCGATCCGATCCCGGGATCGACGGAGACGCGTTCGACATCCAGTGTATCATGATACGTCTCCAGTGCTGACCTGGTTGCTTTTTCCTTCACAGGGTTGCCGGAACCGAGCGCATACAACATCCTCAGTCACCGTAATGTTCGTGGACCTGGCTGGCGTCCCACGATCGCAGTTGATCCTGGTCGTAGCCGAGCTCCTCGAAGGCCTCGTACATCCGGTCCTCGTCAGGAGCCTCGATCTCGAGCAGGGCAGGGATGCCGGGATATGCATCGATGACATACTCAATATCGTCCCGCTCCCATTTCTTCCTGTGCTTGGAGGACGAGCGGACCTCCTCGAGGCCGAGCTCGCGTAGGAACCTGTCCGCCATCTCTGTGCTGGAGACATCGAACTCGATCTCCTCCATCGTCTTGGCACCGTCACGGGAGATATCAATCTTGTACGTGATGAAGGCGTGATCTCCCGCCTCCCGGAGCCGCAGGACCCCCTGGTCGTCGATGCTGCCGTCGGGGTAATCGTAGAAACGCGAGGTCACCTCACCGTCGAAGACCTTCTCCGCGCCAAGCTCATCAAGCCGTTCGGTCACCTCCTGTTCATCGATCTCCAGTACCTTCGCCTCGACCTCGTCCATGGACAAGGTTGCCCCGGGAAGGTATTTAACTACTGTGACGGCATCCACCAACCGCCGATGGAGAGTCTGATCGAACGAAGCCGGTCGTGGGTGACAGAGCACAGGATGACCGCAGCGGTCTTCGCTGCCGTGACAGTCCTGCTCATCGCCCAGCGGTTCATGGGCTGGAACTGGGACTTCATGGTCTACATGATGAACGGGGAGTATCTGCTCGGGTCGGGGAGCTACATCGAGTGGTACCGCGGGCCTGTCGCGGGGCTCATCCTGGGGCTGTTCCGTCTCATTGTCCCGCGATCGGTCGCATCGGTGCTGTTCGTCGCCGGGGTCTCTGCGCTGTTCCTCCATGCTGCCAGGACCGTCGCCGACCGGTATGACCTCGATGTCGATCGGTTCTACATCCTGCTTGTCTCACCCTTTGTCATCATGCAGGGGACCTTCCACGGGACTGAGATGCTGGGCCTGGCCTTTGCGATGCTGTTCATCGGGGAGCTCGATCGACCTCGTGCCGGTCTGTGGCTTTCCCTGGCGTTCCTGACGCGTTATACCTTCGTCTTCGCTGTTCCACTTGTGCTGTTCCAGTGGGACCTGTGGAAGACGATGACGACCTACGCGATAGCGGCGGTACCTGTCCTCTCGTGGTTCGGGTTCAACTGGTACGTCCTGGGCGATCCGCTGACCAGCGTGGCGAATTCCATTGCGCTGAACGTCCGGCTCCGGCGTATCGTCCAGGCTCCTGATCTGGTGCATTTCATCTTCCTCGGGGGCCTCTCGCTTGCGTTCATCGCGTACTACATCTGGGAGGACGGTCTTCCCTCAATCGAGGCGATCCTGGAGAGGAGATGGTTTGTCCTGCTAGTCTTTGCCTCCCTCATCTCGCTCAGTTACCTCCGGACCCCGGTCAAACCGCTACGGTACCTGTATCCTTTTGCCTTCCCGGTCGCTGTCGCGGGGGCAAGGGCCTGGGATCGGCTCGATCTGCCAGGGATACTGCTGGCGGCCGTCGCTGTCGTCCACCTGCTCGGTGGCGCGTACCTCGTCGCCGGGACGCCTGCTGCCCATCCAGATCCGTACATGGACGCCGCAGAGTATGTAGAGGGCTGTCAGGCCTCGTCAAACATCTGGCCGCATATTTCCTATGCCGGGAAACCGGCAGAACCTGTCCCGGATATCAACGGCGTGCGCCAGCAGATCGAGGAGGGCTATCGTGTCGTGCTGTTCCTGAACAGTCCGAGCCCGCCGTTCATGAAAAACGAGAGCCTCCTCGCATCACTGCCGACAGTCAAAGAGACAGGGAGCTACATCGTGGCAGGACACGAAGACAGGTGCCTGGAACCAGACCCGGTGAACGAGACATACTTCACGTTCCGAGAACGTCGGCTGGCTGCCGAGGGAATCGAACAAGACTACAGGCCGTGTCCTTTCCTCCTCGGAGATATCTGCAGGTACCTGGGACTGTGATCACCCTTTCTCCAGGCGGACGGTGTCTTCATCCTCCTCGAGCGAATCCATGTCCGCGATGATGGTCCCTGCATCGGCGACGATGTCTGTCAGTTCGTCCTGGAGAGCCTCGAGCTGTTGCTGGAGCTGGATGATCTCCCGGCGCTTATCGAGATAGGCCTTCTTATCGAACCCGTCCCTGTCCTCGAGGAGGTTGATGAGGTTGTGTCCGCGGAGATCGAGCTCGTAGGTATTGCCCACACTCTCAGCACGCTCCCCGACGAGACCGAGTTCTTTAGCCTCAGTGAGTCGCTCCCTGAGGGTTGTCCTGTCGGTCGCCGACCGCTCCACGAGGTAGCCAAGGGACTTGGGGCCGCCCTGGAGCTGGAAGAGAAGATGGAGGCTTCCGGGTTGTCGGATGTAGTCCGTGAGGTCCATCACAGTGCAGTATTGTCCGTCCGTGCCCTTATGTGTTCCGGCGGCCGGGCGTGACAGAAAAGTTTAATAGGACGGAACGACCAGTCCATCTGTGAGGGACCAACATGGCCGGCCAGTCAGACGATGACTCTCTTTTCGTACGCGTCGAAGGATACAAGGTGATCCTGCAGGATCTGGAAGCAGTCAGGCAGATCATCGAGAACATGAAAGAGGCCGTCAGCGTCATGAACCAGGTCGATAAGGTCAAAGAACAGAGCATCGAGACGTTCCTCACCAACGTGGACCGGCTGAACGAGAAGCTCCAGTCGATCGATGCTGAGATGCCTCAGATGCGGGACATGGAACAGGGCGGCAGCGTGACGATCGAGCGCGACCGCTCACAGCCACAGGGCCCCGATCCAGAACCAGAGAATACCGACGAGGTCGTCGATGATTCCATCAGAGACCTCCATTCCGAACTCCAGGGCCTGAAGGACGAACTCGACAAGCTCGAGTGACGTGATTCCTCATGCCGGACCAGGAGCACCAGGATTTCTACGAAAAGGCCATAGATCGCATCATCGACACATTCATCGACCTCCTCGGCAGGAAGACTGCACTGATGACAGCCCGCAAGGCTCCGCTGGAGATCAACAAGGATGGTGATGTGACAGGGTTCTATGGCGAGGGGAAACAGGTCCTTTCAATCCTGACGGACCAGTACGCTGACGTGTTCGGGAAGACCGTGGCCCGCAGGAAGGTGCGGCAGGCGATCGAGGATATGATAGATGATGAGACACGGGAACATCTTCCCACCAAGCTCCGGACGATCGAAACAGATGACAACGGGTTCGTCGCTCGATTGCTCGATCGGCTGTGGATATAATCGATGCAAACGGTGAAACAACAATGACAAAGATGCGAACGAAGGACTGGGGTCTTCTGGGCGGTGGAGCGGCTGTATCGCTCGTCGCCGCCTATCTGGCCCATGCAGGGAGCATCGGACAGTCAACGGTCTCTACCCTCACGACATGGGTGCCGCGGCTGTCCGTCGTCGTCATCCTCCTCGGGGTCCTGTTCATCTACCTGGCCAGGGATCTCCTGGGCGGGCAGGTGTCAAGGAACCTAGAGGTCGTGGCGTCGGGCTTCCTGATCTATGGGCTGGTCTACTGGCCCCACAAGATCGCGTGGCACGGGTCCGGCGAGCCATCGTGGCTCGGCGTGAGCGCCGGTGCCTGGCAGACCTTCTTCCATCTGCTGACAGTGAGCACCCTGGTCATCGTGGCCTACGGGTTCTACCTGTTCTGGCAGATGGGGAAGGAATGAGGTGATGACGATGGAGAAAAAGGACAGAGCAGTCATCGCCGGCAGCGTGTTGATCGCCGCCCTGGCAGGCGTCTGGGCCCATCTGATGGGTATCGGCACCGAGGTCGATGCGTTCATCGATTACTTCACGGTGATCGCGACCCTGACCTCTGTCGGTTTCATCTACCTCTCCAGGGATCTCCTGGGTGGTAGCGTGGCACGCAATCTTGAGATCATCGGAACAGGCCTGTTCCTGTACGTCCTGGTGTACTGGACATCCTACAACTGGGACGTCGCAGGGAACCCGGAGTGGCTGGGCGTCGCGTCACCGGGCTGGAACCTCTTGTTCAGCCTGATGACATTCGTGACGTTCGGCTTCGTCACCTACGGGTTCTACCTGTTCTGGCACATAGGGGAGGAGTAAGCTCCCTTCCCTGTCTCTTTTTTCTTTCTTAGCTAACGATCTCGACCTCGAAGCCTTCAGGATCTTTGACGAAGGCATACTCCCCAGGACATTCCTTCGGCGGTCGGTAGTCCTTTCCACCCGCCTCGATAGCCCTGTCGTAGGCCTCCTGGAGTGTCTCGTCCTCGTCCTTCCTGATGGCGATGTGGCCGAACCCTCGTGCCTTCTCGTAGGGCTCGTCCTCGCCGTGGTTGTGGGTCAGTTCCAGTTCGGCGTCCTGGCCCGGGATCGAGAGGAAGTACAGCGTGAACGTCTCCATCTCCTTTTTCTCCCGCAGCTCGAAGCCGAATGCCTCTTCGTAGAAGTTCACCATCGCTTCAGGGTCACCGACCCGCAGCATCGTGTGTGCGAATTTCATAAGAACCAATCACCTTGTGCCGGTCAAATATTAAAAGCGTGTCTCTATCACAGACAGGTGCGGATCAGGAGGTAGCCACGGAGTGGTCGTCACCCTCCAGAAACAATCGGCGGGCACAGGAAGCCGAGGTAGCCAAGTGGAACATCTTGGCAACCCCCTCTGTCAAGAGGAATATAGTACGCGGAGGTAGCCAAGTGGAACATCTTGGCAACCCCCTCTGTCAAGAGGAATATAGTACGCGGAGGTAGCCAAGTGGAACATCTTGGCAACCCCCTCTGTCAAGAGGAATATAGTACGCGGAGGTAGCCAAGTGGCCAAAGGCGCAGCGTTCAGGGCGCTGTCGGTTAGCCGTTCGCAGGTTCGAATCCTGCCCTCCGCATTCCTCCAGAGGAAGAATACTCGAACAGTACCGTAGGTGCTTTGCTCCGGACTCCTCTGTTCTGTTCTCACGACATCCTTCCAGACACACCCAAAAGGTGTCGTCACTTAACAGTAACATTTTTAAGCATCTGCTTGGAACAGGTTCGTGGAGATCACCATGTTCGATACAGTCAGGCGGACGAAGACATACGATATCGAATCAGATACCATGGAAGAAACACTCGGGGCTGATGAGCTCATGGGGAAGCATCCGGAGACAGCGCTGGAAGAGCCGTTCGAGGAGCTACTCGAGGAGACAGATGAGCCAGATGATCTCGTCGGCGCGTACACAGGCGTCCTTGAGGATCAGCGCGGACGGGAACGCCAGTTCCGCATCGACATCAACAAGCGAGGCGGTGGACTGATCGCCGGCGGCGGGATAATCGCACCGATCCCAACAGAATACGAGGCAGAAGCAGCCGTCGAACCCACCCCCGCCGTGAAGAAGACCGGAGAAGCGCTCGAAAAGGTCGGGAGCGCGGTATCGAAGGCAGGAGCCGTGACGGCCGAGTACACCCTCATCCCTGCGTTCGAGGGCATGGCCGCGAGCGCGGACAAGATGGACGACCGCTGGAATGGCTTCAAGCAGAAGGTCTATGACGCCGCTGCCACAGAGTACGATGCCGAGATCACCGTTCTTGCTGATGGAAAGACCCTGGAACAATCCTACCTCGGTCTAGACGAATGGGACGCCCGGACAAAGGCGAAAAAGACCGCGAAAAACGCGGTACCGGACATCCGATCAAGCCCATCAGCCGTCTACAAGCTCGATGACGGCGACAAGACGAAACATTACGCATTGACCGCCTCCTGCGCTGTCGGGAGCCACAACTGGACAACATCGACCAAGGAGATCGACGAGGAGACCTACGAGGAGCTACTCGAGGACGTCTGATCCCGTCAGGCCTGCTCCGGCCAAGCTCTCAGGGACGCGCTTTCCTCGACCGGCAGGACCAAATCACGTCCCGAGCAGCCAGAGGAGATGGACGGTGAGCAGCGCCAGCAGGACGACATTCTCGACCACGCGGTGCGGTGTCAGCGGGAGCTCGAGGAGCCCGTAACAGCCACAGTCATCCATCTCGTTGCCGACCGCTATCTCATAGATCAACAGCGGCGTGAACCCAAGCAACAGCGCCATGATCGTCCCAGCGGACAGCAGCGGGAGGAACCCTATCAGCACCCCGATCCCTGCCAGCAGCTCGATGGCGGTCAGGAGGTAGGTCCCGAGGACCGCCAGGCGCTCGAAGGACGCGGGCACTGCCTCGTACCGTGCCGAGACCCTCGCGGTCTCGGGCATGTCCACTACCTTCAGCACGCCGGCTGCGGTGAAGACACCACCGACGACGAACCTCCCGACAAGCGCAGTGAGCTCGAAGGCAGTCATCGATCAGGCGACGTCCTCGTAGATATCATCGACCTTCGCGGCCATGATGAAGTCGTTCTCGTGCAGGCCGTCGATCTTGTGGGTGTAAAACGTCACATCTGCCTCGCCCCACGTGAACTCGATGCTGGGATGGTGGCCTTCCTCCTCGGCGGCCTCACCGATCCTGTTGACGAACTCGAGGGCGTCCTCGAAGTCCTCGAACTCGAAGTGCCGGGCGATGTGGTGATCGCGTTTGACCTCCCAGTCCTCGTGGACCTGCTCGAGGTGTTCGTTGATCTCTCCAGGTTCCATCGGCGGGATGCCGCCCTGACACGGTTCGCATTGCTGGTCCGATAGAGCGCTCATGGTATCAAGGATACATGGGTGTCGGCGGTATGTATGTCTTGCCCACAAGAAAGGAACAGAACCCCCACGGCGATGCCGCGGGGGACGTACTGTCAATTGGCCGTCCGATCGAGGAACTCATCGGCGTTCCCGAGGAGGTCCTCCAGGTCGAAGCTGTCACGGACCTGACCCATGATCTCGTCGATCTTGCCATCCTCGAGATCGCCATCGGTCCCGGGCAGCAGCTCGGCGGGCACGGTGACGACCGTCGAGTTCTCCTTCGCGACCTCATCGATCGTCTGCAGTGTCCGGAGCTTGTAGCCGGCAGAACCAAGGATCTCCGATGCCATCCGCGTCCGCGCTGCGGCCTGGAGCTCTCCCTGAGCGTGGGTGATACGTGCACGGCGGTCACGCTCGGCCTCGGCCTCACTTGCCATCGCCCGCTCCATCGAATCGGGGATAGAGACGTCCTGGATCTCGACATCGCGGATGTGGATGCCGAAGTCATTCGTCGCCTTGTCCAGCTGCTGGCGCAGCTCGTCGGCGATCTCGTCCCTGTTCTGGAGGATCTCGTCGAGCTCTTTCTCACCGATCATCGCACGGAGCATCGTCTGGCCGTAGTTGACGGTGACCTTCGAGAAGTCCTCGACCTCCAGGACCGCCTTCTTGACCTCGTCAGCGTCCTTCCGGACCTTGTAGAACACGATCGCGTCCACAGTCGTCGTGACGTTGTCCTTCGTCAGGACCTTCTGCGGATGGACGTTGACCGTCTTGACCCTGTAATCGATCGTCTGGACCCACTCCATGAACGGGATCTTCAGGTTGAATCCCGGTCCGAGCACGCGGCTGTAGCTCCCCAGCCGGAACACGACCGCGCGCTCGTACTCCTGGTTGAGCACGACCGAGAAATACGTCAGGATGGCAAAGAGCAGGCCGACAGCGAGCCCGCCGCCACCGACGATCGCTCCACCGATCGCCGCACCGACCGCACCCATGACAAGCGCCATGATGAGTTTGATCGCAGATCCTGAAGCCTTCGCAGTATCCATCTCAGGGGCATCCATCGACCCGGACCCCTGGCTCTGGTTGAACTGTGGCATAGGTCCTACTTACCGTCCCGCCTTAAAGAAACTGATTCCGATCAGTCCACCAGATTGACGAGTCCCCTGAGACCGTTGTAGAAGGCCTCCAGGCCCGCCTCTGCCGTCATGAATCCTGCCGATATCGTGCCCGCCGTCACCGAGGCAGCCATCGATTCAAGGGTCGAGGGAGACGCCGGCTCGACCCTGGCACGTTCATCATAGCCATCCACCCCGATCGAGGGCTCATCACCGAGGAGCTGGTACTTCTCGTCCTCGTAGGTCGATCCCGGCTCCACGAGGACCGCCCGACCGTCACCGTGATCGATCACGATCTCGTACCGGGCGTCATCGTACCCCGGCCTGCCCTCCACCGGCTCGGGAGACAGCCACACCTCGGATGGTTCGTCCGCACCGCGCGTGCCCCTGTCAGCTCCACCTGCAGCTGCGGCAACAGGTTCACCATCGCCACCGGTGGCTCCATCAGGCATCTCCTGGACATCGTCCGACCCCGACGATGCTCCTGGCGTCCCGTCAAGGAGCGCATCGAGGTCCTCGTCCAGCATCCCGTCAAGGGGATCTGTCATGCTAGTACATTGGCCGGACCACATTAAAAATCTCATCACACGCCGGTGGAACGATGAGCCTGCTCGGCACAGTGATACCCGTCCTTTTCGTCCTGCTGATGCTCCTGATAGCCGCGACGGCTTCAAGCCCGTTAACGCAGGGAAAACAAAAGGCAACCACTTTTATGCCGGCTCCCCCAACTCAGCCTCCATGCGACCGGACTACATCGATGACTGGGCAGAGCTTATCGTGGATTACTCACTTGATATCGGAAAAGAAGACCGTTTCAGGGTCACATTCGAATACGAGGGACGACCGCTGGCCGAGGCGGTCATCGAGTACGCCGCAGAGCAGGGTGCAGACGTCTACTACGATCTCAGCGACAGCGGGCTCGATCGGGCCACCATGAAACACGAAGACGAGGACGTACTGACCGAGCCGGTACCCGAGTACAAGCTCGAGGAGGCACAGGAACTCGACAAGCGCCTCCACATCCGGGCGCCGTCGAACACCTCGGAGATGTCTGATGTGCCGGCCGAGAAGCAACAGGCATCCCGGGACGTCACGGGGCAGGCCGAGCTGCGCGAGGAGATGATCGAGAACACCGACTGGTCACTGACCCAGTACCCGACCCAGGCCCTCGCCCAGAACGCCGGCATGTCGAGTGAGGAGTACGAAGACTTTGTCATCGATGCATGCGTCCGTGACTGGGATAAAGAGCGGCAGAACTACATGGAGCTCAAGGATATCGTCGATGAGGGCTCCGAGGCCACCATCAAGGGTAACGGGACCGAGCTTTCCTTCTCTATCGAGGGCTACGATGGCCTCGACCGGGTTGGCCTCCTGAGCGATGGCACCGCCAACGTCCCCGGCGGCGAGGTCTTCACCACACCGGAGAGACACTCCTTCGAGGGAGAGATCTACTTCGAGCTCCCTGCCATGGTCGACGGTGAGGAGGTCAAGGGTATGCACCTCGAGTTCGGCGATGACGGTCGCATCGTCGAGTACTCAGCGGAGAAAGGTGAGGACCTCCTCGAGCAGAAGATCGAGACTGATGAAGGCTCCCACTACGTCGGTGAGTTCGGTATCGGGACCAACCTCGGGATCGATACCGCGACCCGGGATATCCTGTTCGACGAGAAGATAGGCGGCACGATCCATCTCGCGATCGGTAACGCCTACCGCGACGCTCTTGAGGCCGCGGACGATGCCTACGATGACCTCGATCACGATATCGACGATGACGAGTTCGAGGAGCTCCAGGAACGGACCATCCAGGCCCTCAAGAAGGACATGTACGACAGCGTCCTGACCTCAGTCTCCAACGAGAAGCGCCAGGTCATGGCCTCGATCCGGGATCGGTACGAGGACCTCGAGGAGACGAAAGACGGCCAGCAGAACCGCTCTGTCGTCCACTGGGACATGATCAAAGACCTCAGGGAAACAGGCGAGCTGTGGATCGACGACCATCTCGTCCTTGAGGACGGTGATTTTGTCGGCCTGGAGGACCTGTAGCCAGGTCAGTCCTCCAGCAGCTCGGCGAACCGGTCCGAAGCCTCTCCAGCCGTCTCCGAGCGCATGGTGTGAAAGTACACGAGCCCGGCGAGTTGCTCCCGGCGCCTGTGATTGTCCTGGCCTGATCGGTGGACCTCGATATCGATGTCATCGAACCTGAGACGGCTCTCGATTCCGGTGTAGCCAAGATGGCCGTCTCCGACGATCATCGCGACGGTACCGTCGGTCTGTTCGATGTGGTTCCTGGCCGTCTCGACCATCGAGCTCTCGCGTTGCCTGGTCTCGCGCTCGAGCGTGCTGACGGCTTCCTGTGCCGGTCCGAGGAACCCGTCCTGATCCGAATCAATATCGATGTCGATAGCGGCCCTGTCACGATCGCAGCCCGCGACGATGACCTCCTCGCCCCGGCGGCGCCGTTCGGCGGCGTGATCGTAGATCTCGTGCGAGAGGCGGGTGAGCGTGTCCTGCTCGACAGCGAGGTACTCGTAGAACTCCACCATCTCCTCGATCGTATCGTCCCCATCCGATACCTCATCGATAGTGTCCGCTAGACGCTCGAGGACACCTGCATCGAAGTCATACACCGGTGTGCTCGCCAGGTCGTCAGGATCGTCGGGTCCTTCATCGCCGAATCCGGGGTCGATCCCAGCAAGGCCGTACAGCGCGGCCCGGGGCGCCTCACGGATGTGCTCATATGTCGCTTCCAGATAGTCTGTGACGTCAGGATCGACAGCTTCGTACAGTTGTTCGCCATCAGGTAGTGGATCGTCGCCGTACTCCGACCGGAGGCACTCCCTAGCCCGCTCGATGGTGCCGAAGCTGTCGTACAGCTCGATGAGTCTCTCGGCCTCGCTTCCCTTTATGCCCCCGAGTTCCTCAAGCAGGATGGCCTCCGGCTCCCGGTCTTCGATGTCAGCGACATAGCGGTCCCTGTCCGGGGCATGGAGGTGGTCCTCCCCGTACAGCACCAGTTCAGGCTCGCGGTCGGTCATGGCAGATTCCCATCATGTAGTTCCCATCCTGCACTATTAAGTATTGATGTTACCAATGCGTGACTACAATGGTCGACGACGTATCGGTCCGGCGACTCGCAGACGGTCTCGACAGCCACAGCTGTGCCGCGGTGGAAGAACACTGCCGGCAGCTCGATGCCTGCCTTGAGGAGGAGCTGTACGGCTCGGCCGTGGTGGCACTCAGCGCCGGGTTCGAATCGATGCTGCGGGAGGGACTGATCGATGAGCTGGAAGGACACGACGATTACCTTGCAGAGCGACGGATCGAGGCGATCGAAGACGGTGATGCCCGATACGTCGGTGTGCTGGAGGAGGCACAGGACCGGGACGTGATAGACGATGATATACACGGGATACTGGATGGACTGCGTGACGAACGTAACGAATACGTCCACTCAGACAGCCGCGCCATCAGCAGGGCGGATGTCGATGACCACGGCGATCTCGAGGGAGCTCACGAACTCTACCGGCACGTCATCGAAGAGACCGGTATCGATGACCTCGAAACACAGGAAAAGACCGTTCCACGGTGGGAAAAGCGGCTGCCGATCAGAAGGGTTCGATTCACGTGTTGAATCCCTGATCGATGAGGGCTGTGCCGGTCTTGCGCTCGTCCATCTCAACAGATACCTTGAAGCCGTCATCGTCGAGGACATCGAGGATCACGAGGCCGGGCACCTCGAGTGGTACAGCGCAGACATCGACTACGACCGGGCGCTGGAGCGGGCCCGCAACCAGCAGGTCGATGAAAGCAGTGAGTACTCTCTAGTCGATGTCGAGGGACTCGATGGGATTGACAGCGATCAGTACTGCTTCCAGGTCCTCGATGAGATAGCCTCTGCCCGGCAGGACTATGCCCACGACATCGAGGCCTACGGTGACGGCGAGGTCGGCCATCACGAGACCATCAGTGTCGAAGAGGCCGCAGAATACGGTCTCGAAATCGTCAGGCAACTGCCCTGATCACCACGGCTCGTCCTTCAGGCCTGCGTGATAGCCCACGATGTTGATCGTCACGTGGACTGGAGGGGTCAGGATGAGGATGACAGCCAGGACCTCGACGGTGAGGACAATCGAGAGCCAGTCCCAGGCAGAAACGGCGGTGAGACCGAGGGACCCGATCACGAAATCGAGCTGGTCCAGTCCCGGGAACGGTGCACCGCGTTCGCGTCCGCTGCGCCGCTTGATGAACGATGCTATCACGTCACCGAGCAGGGCACCGGCAGGCAGCGCGATCATCGCAGTCAGCGGGAACGAGAACAGGTCCACAGCGGCCATCCCCTCGACAAGAGGCAGCAGCCGGTTCATGATGGCGGCAAGGACGGCACCTGCAAGGATCCCGCCTGCCGTCCCGCGCCAGGTCTTCCCATCGCCGAGGAGTCTTTCCCCGCGGAACGTCCTGCCGCCATCGATCGGTGGTCCGCCACCTGTCACGACGGCGGCACTGTTAGGCAGGTAGGCAGGCAGCATCAGCCAGATAGCGGTCAGGAGTATCTCTAACACCGTCCTCACGCTCACCCCGGTATGGGCGAGACCGGTATTTAACAGCGCCGGGCCAGCACATAAATACGTCCAGCCACCATCCCCGCAGGTGCGGTGACAGGATGGACGGGTTCAACCACGAGGCTCGGATGAGTACTTTCGCAGGTCCGAAGGACGCTGTCTCTGTTCTCAATCTTCTCGCCGGGTTCGCGTCGATCGTGTTCGCCCACGAGGGGATGCTCCTCTATGCCGCCGGCGCTCTTCTCGCAGCAGCGATCGCTGATGCCCTGGATGGATGGGTCGCCCGGACGTTTTTCACCCCGACGGAGTTCGGTGAGGCCATCGATATCGCTGACCTGGTCTCGTTCGGAGCCGCACCGGCATTCCTCCTGATCGTCTGGCTCGGGCGGACGACAGCAGTCAATATCGTCGCCCTGGTCGTTGTCACAGCTGCCCTGCTCCGTCTGGCGCGGTTCCAGGTCAGGGACGAACACGAGGATGGCTGGGTCGGGATCCCGATCACCGTCAACGGCGTCCTGTACCCCGTCCTTTTCATCCTCGATCCTCCCGCGGTCGTGATCCTGGCGGTCGCTACCATCATGTCGTATCTCAACATCAGCGCCATCAACGTGCCAAAGCCGTGATACCATGGACGAGGTCACACTGCATGAGACAGAGGACCTGGCCCTGATCGAGCGCATGGCCGGCGATCACGAGCATATCAACCGTCCGACAGCGAATCATACGGCAAAGACCCATTTTCTCGCGATGCGGGACGACGAGCGGATCGGGACGGGCTGGATCCGGGTCATCGCCAGCAAGATCGGTGTGATAGGTGGCATGTACATCGAAGAGGAGTACCGCGGTCAGGGACTGGGCGAGGAGCTGTTCGACGCGCTGTGCGAGCGGGTCAGGCGGCGGAACTGCCGCTTCATCGTGCTGGGCGTCCACCGTGACAATCGGGCGGCGATCTCGCTGTACCGCAAGAAAGGGTTCCGGACGATCGTCCCGTGGATCCCCGGCATCAACACGGATTCCCGCCTCGTCAGGACGGTGGAGGACCTCATATCGATACCGCTACCCCCGCACACGACCAAGCTGATGGCCAAGGTGATCTGATGGACGATGGACTTCGTGAGGCTGCACAGCGCCTGTACAGCGACGATCTCCCGTACCACAACACCATCCACATGCATGATACTCTCGAGGCCGCCGGGGACCTACTGGAGCGATGCCGGCTACCACGCGACCACGAAGACCGTGGCTTCGACTCGAAGGAGGCCTACAGCGCCCATCTGGCAGGCGAGGTGCTGGACGATCACGGGATCGATGAGAGACGATCGTCGGGCCGCGGACCTCGCCGGACTGGCGGCGGATTATGCCACGTTCGTGGAAAACGCCATGGCGCTGAAGGACGAGATCGAGATGCTCCACGGCGAGAAGATGGACAAGGAAGACTAGCTCCAGGAGATCGAGGGCACGATCAGGTTCTATCTCTCGCAGGATATCCACCTAACTCCAGAGCACGACAGCAAGGGCGTCTCGGCTTCCACGCCAGGACAAGGCCCAACCTGTGCCGGTTCCTCAAGGAACACCTGACTAGACGGGGACGGTCAGCAGGAGACCACCATGATGACGACGAGCCAGGTATCACCGCATGCATACTGTCTGTGATGGGGAGCAAGGGCCGAAACTAAGCTGTGGGACAGGAGCCGAACCTACTCCCACATCGCGATGAACCTGTCCGAGGCCTCCTTGAGGACCGCATCGTACCGGTCCAGCGCCCGCCGTGTGATGTTCGTGGTCGAGTAGACCGTCGAGCGACCCTCTCTGGCGACATCCAGGACATCGTCTTCCTCCAGGATCGTCAGGTGGTGTGAGACCGTCGAGACGGACTTGGTGATGGCCTCCGCGATCGAAGACAGGTTCCTGTCCTGTTCATCCACGACCCTGACGATCCGGCCTCTCGTATCGTGGTTCAGGGCAGCCAGCGGCCCGTGGAGGTCCTCCTGGATGTCCGGAGGGAAGATGCGGCGGTACCCCCTGATGTGTTCGTCCTCCAGGCGGGAGCGCTCGAGATGATAGTCCAGCGTCGTGCTCGAGCAATCGATCTCCCGCTTGAGTTGACGGAAGTGGATGCCCGGGTTCGATCGGACCGTCTCCACGATGCGGGCCTTCACCGCATCACCCCGTAGAAAAACAGCGCAAGGATGATGAGGTTCAACGCGTGGACGATGGCAGTCACAGGCGAGGGAAGACCATAGACGACCGACACGAGGGTCAGGGCCTCTTTGAGCATGAAGACGCCGAAGGCAACACAGACATACAGGAACCGCCGGGACCGTTTCTTTCTGTAGGCCCGCAGCGAGACAGTGAAGAGCCCAACAGCCACCAGAATCGTCATGGCGTGGACGGCGATGTCGATCGTCGTGCCCTCGACCATACCGGGAGATAGGCGCCCAAGATATTTCAACATGTCCCGTTTCGACACGCGTCCCAGAAACAAAGTAAAGGCACTGCATCCGATCGCGGTACATGTCAGAGGAATGCAGCTTCTGTGGGGAGATCTTCGAAGGAGAGGATTGCCTTCACGTCCACTGGGGTGAGGAACATGACGACGAGCTCACCTCCCACCAGGACGAGACATACCGGAAGGCAAAGAAAAAGATCGAGGAACAGCAGGAAGCAGCACGGCAGCGGCACAGGCAGAAGGTCCGGAAGTACGGCGAGTATGCGCTGTTTGCAGTCCTTTTCCTCGGGATAGGAGGTCTCGTCGCGGGCCAGATCCAGTTCAGTTCCGGGGAGACACCGGAAGGCGACGTTTCGTTCGACCTGGAGGGACAGCCGATGCTCGGTGATGCGAACGCATCGGTTACGGTCGTGGAGGTCTCGGACTACCAGTGCGGCCACTGCAAGCGGTTCCACGAGCAGGTCCTGCCCCGTATCAAGGACGAATACATCGAGACCGGGCAGGTGAAACTGTACTCGTTCAACTACGCCTTCCTCGGGCAGAATTCGGTCGATGCCGCGGTCGGTGCGGAATGCGTCTACGAGGAGAGCGAGACGGCCTACCGGGAGTTCAGCGACCGGATGTACGAGCGGCAGTTAGAGCTCCAGCAGGAGGGACAGGAGGTCGTCCTCGATGTCGCCGACACCGTCCTGGGGAAAAGCTCGGTGGAGACCTGTATAACCGGTCGGAAGACACTCGATGCGGTCAGGGATGACCGTCGACAGGGAGAGGAAAGCGGGGTCGAGGGCACACCGACGATCTTCGTCGATGGCAGACAGCTGGACAGCTATGACTACGCCACCGTCAGCGCGGCCATCGATCGGGCGCTTGACTAGAGCCAGCCCTTCCGCCTGAAGAAATACGTCATCCCGATCCCGATGGCAAGCATCAGCCCAAGGACCGCAGGATAGCCCCAGTACCAGCCGAGCTCCGGCATGCTGAGCGGTGAGGCGGCAGGATCGAAGTTCATGCCATAGACCCCGGCGATGAATGTCAGCGGGATGAAGATCGTCGCGATGATGGTGAGGACCTTCATGACCTCGTTCATCCGGTTCGATATGCTCGATAGATAGACATCCAGGGTCCCGGAGAGAACATCGCGGAAGCTCTCGACGATATCGATGATCTGGATCGTGTGATCGTAGACGTCACGGAAGTACGGCCGTGTCGCCTCATCGATGAGATCGGAACCGGTCCGTTCCAGCTTCGATATCGTCTCCCTGAGCGGCCAGACGGACTTCCGGAGGAAGATAAGCTCGCGTTTGGTCTCATGGACCTGCTTCAGGATCTCCTGCTGGGGGTCTTCGACGAGATCGTCCTCGAGGAACTCGATACGGTCACTGATCGATTCCAGGACGCCGAAGTAGTTATCGACGACGGCATCAAGGAATGCATAGGCGAGGTAATCCGCCCCTCGACTGCGTATCTGGCCTTTCCCGTTCCTGATACGTTCTCTCACGCCATCAAAGACATCGCCTCTCTTTTCCTGGAAGGAAATGACCAGTCCCTCCCCGAACAGTATGCTGACCTGTTCCGAGCGGATGTGGTCGTCCTCGTAGGTCAGCATCTTGAGGACGAGATAGACGTGATCGTCAAGATCTTCCATCTTCGGGCGCTGGTCCGTATTCAGGATGTCCTCCTGGATCAGTGGATGGACATCGAGGCGGTCGCCGATCGTGCCGATGACCGCTTCATCGTGGAGCCCGTCGACGTTGATCCAGGTGACGGTGCTGTCATCGAGGCGGTCGAGGGCGTCCTCGATCGTCCCGACATCGGTCTCATCGAACCCGTCCGCATCGTAATCGATCATCGTGACCGTGACATCATCCTGCCTGCGGTCACCGACATGCACGAGGCTGCCAGGAGCGGCACCGCTTTTCTCGCTCCTGTCCTTCAGGAACCGGTCCAGCCCGTCATCCTCGTCCATCGTCACGGTGTTGGGTGCTGCAGCTTAAATGCATGTGGCCGGTCACATCCGCCGGTTCCACTCGTCCGTGTCGAACCGCTCCGCGCGGAGCCGCTCTGCCTCCCGAATCGTATCCTCCGAGATCGATCCGTGATCGCCGCCGTAGGTGTCCTGGAACGTTTCGACCATCGCATCGATGACAGCCGAGCGGCCAAGGTCGATGTGGTCGTTCATCACAGCGACGCGTTTCTCCGCGGACGTGATGGCCTTATCGGAGATCTTGTCCTTCCCGATGCGGAGACAGCGCAGCATCTCCTCGATATCGAGATCATAGCTCAGTGTCGCGTGGTGCAAAACAGCGTCACCGGACCGGAGCTGGGCTGCACCCCCGATCTTGCCCTCCGGATGCATGATGTCGTTGAGCGGCTCGTGGCTGACATCGAGACCGATATCCTGGAGTGCCTCGACCGCCCAGGCATCAAGGTCGGCATAGCTCTGCTCGATGTCGTCACCGACCTCCTCCCGGGGCAGGTACATGGAATACGTCACCACACTGCCCGGCTCGACGTACATCGCGCCACCACCCGTGACCCTGCGGATGACAGGGACGCCCTGATCGTCGACGTACTCGACCTGAACCTCGTCCGCGAAGGCCTGGAACCGGCCCAGCGGGACCGCGGGGGTCTCCCTGTACCAGAACCGCAGCGTTGGCCCGATCTCGCCTGCTGCGAGCCGATCGGCCAGGATCTGGTCGAGGGCATGGTGCATCGCTTCAGGCCTGCTGGCGTCGTCCTGGATGATCCGCATCAGGCAGTCACCTCCCGGAGGGCCTCAACGATGTGTTCTGGTCCGAAACCGATCATCTCGGCCTCTATCCCTTCGATCCGTTCGATGAGTTTTTCATCATCGACGTCCACGTCGGTACCCTCGATAACGGCCTCGATATCCTCGAGGGCTTCAGGTGGTTCGAGGAAGAAATCGCCTGTTATGGTGACGTCCTCGAAGACGTCGCTGTAGGTTGTCTCGACGCGGACGAGCTTGCCTCCTTCGACCTTGACGGATGCCTCTCCGTGCATGGGCGGGACTCGGGCCTCGAGGTGTTTAAAGCTGTCGCGGTGTCGGCCGGAGTTTATTAAACATGAGTAACGAAGTACAACCATATGAATACTCACGGATCGTCGGGTTCGTGTCCGGCAAAGGCGGGGTCGGGAAGACCACCCTGACCGAACTGGGCAACGACGTCACCGTGATCGATACCGATTTCTCGGCCTCGAACCTAGCGACATACCTGGGGCATTACGATCATCCTGTCAACATCCAGGACGTCCTCCATGACCTCCGGCTTGACACCGAACTCGGCGGTGAGACTTCGCTCCACCGCCTCCGGGGTCGACTCCGATGATGCATCGAACCCGACGGACCGGGTCCCCGCATGGGCCGTCTTGCTCGACCCGTAGAACGCGTCTGGCATATCCTCGACATCGAGAGCCTGCAGGACCGCAGCGCGTCCATCTTCCTTCAGCTGGAAGTTCGCATACAGCAGGACCTCCACCTCGCCCATCTTCAAGAACAGTTCCGGCGGGCCGTGTCCCTGCTGGATAAGCTTGACGACACCGATATCCGCCTCCCTCCGATCATCCGTCGATACAGACTCCCCCTGACTCTCCGATCCGTTCGTTCCCGGGGCATCATCACCGGAACCAAGCCCATCGCCGTCCTCGATACCACCGTCTTCCTCATCTTTGACCTCCTCGAGCTTCTCGCGTACCTTCTGTGCCTTCTCCAGCCATTCATCGTCATCAGAAGCGATATCCTCCTTGCTATCGTCGGTATCCGTTGCCGATCTATCCTCGGGCATCACACTGGAGGTTCTCGTGACCCGACAGTGCCTGCTTGGAATCAAACTTTGCACCGCAGTACTGGCACGCGAACGTCTCGGGACCGGTCATGGCTGGGTATGCTCGCTCCCGGTTTATATTTCTGCAGGGGGTCGTCCCGCCGTTATTTGAATCTGGGCCCGCACAGTGACGTCATGGCCTGGCGAACCATCCCGTTCCGGCGGTACGATCCCTACCGCAAGACCGGTCTCAACGATGCCGCGCTCCAGTCAGCGGCCGAGGGAGACGCAATCTTCTGGCTGTCGGGCTGGGACCGCACCTGCATCAACGTCGGTCGGAGCCAGCGTGTCAGGGACGAGGTCGATATCGAGGCCGCCCGAGACGATGCGATCCCGATCATCCGGCGACAGGGCGGCGGGGGTGCGATGTACCTGACACCGGACGGCGAGATCACCTGGGGACTCACAGCACCTGCAACAGCATTCCCGGACGGTCTAGAGGACATCTACGCGGAAGTCTGTGGCCAAGTCGTTGACGCCCTCGCCGATCTCGGCATCAAGGCCCACCACGAACCCATCAACGACGTCATCACCCCACAGGGGAAAATCTCCGGAGCAACCGCCAGACGCGGGGACGGTGCAGTCTATGTCGGAGGCACGTTGCTGTACGAGATCGATCCGGACGAGGCCTTCCGGTACCTCACCCCCGAAAGAGACAAGGGACAGCACCGGGAGACCGACCTAGAGGGCCGCATAACAAGCATATCCGCACGCAGCGATGCCACACGTGATGAAGTTGTGGCCGCGGTCCGGGAGGCCTTCCTCCATGACCGGCAGACAGAGGAAAGAGACTGGACCGACGAAGAGCTGGCCTACGCAGACAAGCGGGCGGAAACCTATAGAAGCGAGGAATGGCTATTCATGCACGAGGACTGACGATGGAACTCGCATACACCAGAGAGCGAGGCACCGGGACACCGGTGCTATACATCCACGGCTGGCTCGGTGACAGGGACTCATGGAAACCTGTTGACAGGCAGACGTCGTTCCCTAACACGCGGGTCTTTCCCGACCAGCGATGTCACGGCCGCAGCCGCTGTGAGCCGTTCGGCCTTGCGGACCTGCGGACGGACCTGGAGGAGCTGGTCCAGCGCCTCGAGCTCGAGGACCCGGTACTGGCAGGGCATTCGCTGGGCGGGATGGTCGCAGTCACCTATGCCATCGAGAACCCTGTAAGCGGCATCTTCCTCGTTGGAACGCCTCCAAGCACCCCTGAACCAGCAGGGAAGGGTCCACAGCATTTCCTGGAGCGGCTCGGGACAATGGAACGTGAGGAATGGAGCGAGGGCGTCGTCGAAAACTACGCACCACAGAACAAAAACGACCGCCGGACCGTGAAGCGAGAGCTGATCGAGGCAGACGAGACCGTTCTCAGGTCCGGGCTCGAGGCGATGCTCGAGTACGATGTCCGGGACCGACTCGAGGAGATCGACGCGCCCGCCTTCATCGTCTCCGGACAGGATGACGGCGCCATCATGCCGGAACAGGGACAGGAGCTGGCCGATGGGCTGGGCTGTGAGCACGAGGTCATCGAAGCGTCACACCTCATGCACAGGGAACGGCCCCGGCGACTCGCCAATCTGTTCGATACGTTCATGGACGGGATATAACATGCAGCAGTACCACGTCACCGTCGAGGAACCGATCGACATCATTGCATCAGTCTATGAGACGAAACAGCGTGCCGATGAGAGCGATGAGCCTGTCGAGGTCGTCCTCGAGCACCAGGAAGAGCCTAACGTCGTCAGGGGTTACGGCGAGGCACTCGTGTACCCCGACACCGGCGAACACATCCCGGATCCCGAGGAAGCAGGTATCGTCCGGCGTCCCGACGGCGGCCTCTCGTGGTACCACAGCGAGACGGGCTGTTACATGCGGGCCACCCCAGGATCGAGTGACATCGCCGCGATCGAGGAAGACCGCGTGGACTGGATGGACGAGATCACCGGACTCCTCCAGGACGTGACAGACAATGACCTCGATGACGACGGCATGGATATCTACACCAGCGATGACAGCCAGATAGCCGGCGTCTCATCCGACCACAGAGACCTCAGTGACGAAGAGATAGGATACAGCGGCGAAGCGGATCTTCAGCGTGCCTGCTGGTACGACAGCGATCCAGCCGACGAGGACCTCGAGCGTCTCCTGGAACGCGACGGTATCGACCCCCAGCAGTTCTACCACAGCATCACTGTACCGGAGCAGAGCCTCCTCGATCACCTCGAAGAGCAGACCGAGCCCACCTACATCAGCTCAGGCGATTTCGTCTCCACCGAGAGCAGGGAGATGGCAGAACGACTGCAGGACAGAGACAGCCTCCACATCACAGGAAGCTGTGTCCTGTCCGATTACTAGATGATCAGTGACGTCACACCAACGGTCTCGAAGACCATCAGGAGGATGAAAAGCGCATAGATGCCGAGCAATGCGTAGGCCTCCCTGTCGGTGATCTCGAGGCCCGTCCGCATGAACGTGAAAAGCGCCACCGTCGCCAGTGTCAGGATACCCATCATCGGGGCCGCCCGACCGTAGTTGACCGCCGTCGCCCCCGCAATCAGCACACCGATCGGGACCGCCACCAGCAGGTCGAAGATGTTGCTTCCGAGGACATTGGCCACACTCGTGCTCGCATTGCCCCGACGGGCGGCCTTGACACTGATGAACGCATCCGGCAGACTCGTTCCCGCGGCCACGACCGTCAGCCCCCAGAGGAACGACGGCACACCGAGAACCGCCTCCAGCCCGAGGGCGGCCCGGACGAGCCCCTCGACACCGACTGCGATCACGATCAGACTGGCCACGAGCAGGACCCAGTCCTCCCGGATGCTGTCTTTCTCGACCTCCGGTGCATCATAGTCCATCGTGTCCTGGTACTGGATGAAGATGTACAGCAGGTACAGTGCGACCGGTATAAGTGCGATCGGACGTGTCAGATGGCCGATGAGCCGGTCACCAGGGATCGGGTTGTAGATGACCGCGAACGAAAGCGTCAGCAGCAAACCAGCGACCGAGACCATGTAGAACTGTGCCTCCTTGTAGACCAGATCGCGATTGCTCTGGAGCCGCCCGTCACTGGACAGGGCGGACAGCCCAGGGATGACGAGGATGTTGAAGATCGCCGACCCCGTGATCGCGGCAACACCAAGATCGAACTCACCGTGGAGCAGGGTCGACAGCACCGTCGTGGACAGCTCCGGGAAGCTCGACCCGACTGCCGCGATGATAGCTCCCTGCACGATCGCCGGCAGCTCATAGTAGGCAGCGAGCTCGCCGCTGGTCTCCTCAAGGACATCGCTTCCCTTCCAGATGACGATGGTCGCGACCGCGGCGAGAGCCATATAGCCCAGAACCGGTAGCATGTGCGTGGCTTGGCGGCTTTCGTTTAAAATCCTGCCGGTCCAGGACCGGAAGCTATTAACCGGACGCGGTCCAACGTTGGCCCATGACCCACGATGCCGTGGTGATGGACCTCGACGATACCCTGTACGCATACCATCCGTGCAACGAGGCAGGCAAGCAGGCCGCCCATAGGCGGGCCCAGGAGCTCGGCTATGATCTCGGCCGGGAGGCCTTCCAGGACCTCTACCAGCGGGGCCGGGAGGCCGTCAAACAGGACATCGACTGCACAGGGTCAAGCCACCAGCGGTACCTCTACATCAAGCGCGCCCTCGAGCTCCATACCGGCACAGTCCAGGCATCCGATGCACTCGAGATCGGTGATGCGTTCTGGGAGGCCTACATGGACGAGATAGAGCTTTTCCCAGGTGTCATCGAGACCCTCGAGTGGTTCATGGAAGCGGGAGTGAAGACAGCGATAGCGACGGACCTGACAACGCGGACACAGCTCAGGAAGATCGAACAGCTTGGTATCGAGGACCATATCGATGTCCTCGTGACATCGGAGGAGATCGGCCGTGACAAGCCGGCAACTGCCGTATTCGCCGTGCCGCTGGCACGGCTAGGCGCCACGCCTGAGGAGACTGTGATGATCGGGGACTCGCTTGAATCCGACATCCGAGGCGGTAACAGCCTCGATATGACAACAGTACTTTTCAACAGCGACGATGAGCCACAAGGACAGGCAGAGCGACCCGACCACAGGATCAGGTCCTTCGATGCGCTCCACGACATCATCACGGGTGACTGATCGTGATGCTAGAAGAACAACGGAAGGAGGTACTCGAGCACGCACCAGACCTCGCTGATATGACACCGGCACGGACAGGTAACCTCTCGGTCAGGGACGGCGACAGGTTCGCCGTGACACCGACGGGTGTCGCCTACGATGACTTCGACCTCGATGACGTCCCCGTGGTCGATATGGACGGCGACCACATCGCCGGGGAGATGGAACCGACCAGCGAGGTCCCGATGCATACCGGCATCTACCGGCAGCGGGACGCGGGAGCAATCGTGCACACCCACTCGACGTGGGCGACGACGATGGCGGTGCTGCATGAACCACTCCCACCGATCCATTACATGATCACGACCTCGGGCAAGGAGATCCCTGTCGCGGAGTACGCGACATACGGCACGCGGGAGCTTGCAGACAACGTTGTCGCCGCTTTGGAGGAAAGCGCCTCGCGCTCCTGCTTCATCGCGAACCACGGCCTGGTCGTGATGGCGGATGACATCGAGACGGCCATCGAGAACGCGGTCCACATCGAGAACCTCTCGAAGATCTACCTCAACGCCAGACAGGTCGGTGAACCCAAGGAGCTGCCGGACGAGAAGCTGGATGCGGTCATCGAGAAGTTCAGGGACTACGGCCAGTGACATCCGCAGTTTTAAAACTGGCACACGTATTGGGCGATTGCCAGTCCATGGTCGGTTCGCCATGCGAACCGTCCGGCGCTGTCGACTGGCGCGCCAGTCGCGGGGGTAGCCAAGTGGCCAAAGGCGCAGGGCTTAGGTTCCCGGCTCCTTATCCGAGGAGGCGGGTTGAGAAGATCTCTGATCTTCGAACGAAGATACCCTGTCCCTCAGGGGTTCGCAGGTTCGAATCCTGTCCCCCGCATTTCACCTTCGTTCAGTGCTTCCGCCAGTATTCGGCACCCGAGAAAGCCTGCTTTCGACGGTCGAATCCTGTCCCCACGCATTCTTCCTTTCCTCAGAACCGACCACGATCACGCCTGGTCCCCGTTGACAGTCCCGTAGTAGATCAGGTCGACATAGCTCCCGTCAAGATAGGCGTGATCGCGGAACCGTCCTTCCTGCTCGAAGCCGACCTTCTCGAACAGACGCTGTGAAGCCTCGTTGCCCTCGTGGGCCCGGGCGTACAGCTTGTGGTAGTTGAGCTGGTCGAAGGCATACGTGACGAACAGCTCCATCGCCTCGGTCCCATATCCTTCCCCGTGGTACTCCGGGTGGATCCAGATCCCGAGGCGCCCGATCCGCTCTGGTTCATTTTCCTGTGGCTCGAGGCCCACGACACCCATCGGGTCGCCGTTTTCACAGATGAGAAGCTGGACAGAATCACCGCTACAGATCACCTCCTCGAAGAACTGCCGCTCGTCCTCGAGGTTCTTCGGCTCGGGGTTGCCCACGTCCACGCGGACATCAGGATGGTTGATCCCGTCGCGGAGGAACGGGACATCATCCTCCTCGATCGTGCACAGCTCGATGCGGTCGCCGTCGATGAACGTCGCTCCAGGCATGGGGCAGGATTGTCAGAACACAGCCTTAAATCTGGTCCCGCACCAGCCTCAGCCAGGCAGCATGATGTTGATGGCCGCCACGACCAGTCCTGCAAGACCCATCCTGACACCGGCGATGTACCACGTCCGGCCCGATATGTTACCCATGTACGCTCCAAAGATGAACAGGTTCCCGACACCGATCAGGACCGACAGGATCGTCGCCGTCAGCATCGATATGAACACATCGACGAACAGGAACGGCACGACCGGTGACATGATCCCTATGATCGGGCCGATGCCACTCATGATGGCATTGATGACACGGGCCTCCCGCATCTGGGTCATCAGCTCGGAATCGGTCAGGTCACGGAGCATCGCATCCTCCTTGTCGTGGAGCTCAGCGAGCTTCTCGGCCTTCTCGATCTCCCAGACCGACCAGACACCGGAGGTGGCGAGCCCGACAGCAGCACCCACACCGACCTTGAACACCGTCAGCCCGCCCTCGACACCTGAGAGAAAGGATCCTACAGTGATACCGATGCTCGTCAGCGTTCCATCGAAGCCGTTCGAGATGAAATACCGGCGGGAGATCGACTTGACGTCCTCCTGCCGCATCACGTCCATGTACTCCCCGAACCGCTTCCTGATGGTCCCCAGCATGATCTAGACCTCCAGGCGTTCACCCGGCCCGGGCGTGTAACCATCGTCCTCCTCCATGTAGATCGTCCTGTAGATGAGATACGACAGCGCCGATCCTGCAAGGAGTATCCCTGCATACGCCACAGGCTCTGCCTGCAGCAGCGGAACATCGTAGATGCCAGAATGAGTCACCGCGACCACTGCGACCGACAGGAAAAGCGGGAACACCGTCACGATCGCCTGGATCGGGGAGATGACGTACCGCTGTGCTATCCCCGGTCCTACCGGATCGCTGAAGGTCTCGGCCATCTCATTGACGTCCTCGGCCACCTCCGTGATATCCTCCTCGTCGGTCATCGTCTCACACTGGGCCACGGGCCTTAATCATGTTTGCCCTATCAGGCCTGCGGTTCGACAATCTCGAACTCCTGACCCTGCTCCATCTCCATCCGTTCACGGCACCGCGGGCACCGCGGATCATCACGATATGCCTGCTGTCGGATGCTCCGACGGTAGCCACAGCCACAGGCAAAGACAGGCTCCACCGTCTCGACCTCCACGGCCGTGTCCTCGAAATAGGTCCCTCGAGAGAACCGCTCAAAGATCCGACAGAACGTCTCCGGATCTGCCCGGGCCTCCCCGAGACGGAACCGGACGTGGCCGTTACAATCACGCCTTCTGAGCTCCTCAAGAGCCTGCATCGCAAGATCAGCTTCCTTCGTTGTCACCACAGTTCCGTACACCAGAACGTATACCCGCACCGCCCATCCCAGCTTTTTAACCTTTGTCCCTGACCCTGAAACACTGCGTCGAGACCTCCAGGACCTGCTGGTAGGTCGTGAACGTGCCCTCGACAGCCACTCGCTCCCCAACGGAGACGTTCTCGCGGCGGTTGAAAAGCGAGCAGTACACCAGGAGGCGGCCATCGTCACCGCCAAGGGCGAACCGGAGGTACCTGATCCCGGAACGGTTCGAAAAGCCTATCACCTCCGTTACATTGCCCTCCACGAGCACCTCCTGTCCCGTCGGTCGCTGCTCGAGTGCTTCATCGACCGTGTACCTGTCGTACCGCGTCCGTGCATCACCGAAGACGCCAGCAACCACCACGATCGATGCGAAAACGACGACAAGCATCCCGAACCTCACCGTCTCCTCATCCACCCCAGCCACCTCCAGCGACACCGCCACAGCCAGGCCATCGCGAGCGAGGCCGCACCAACGCCCAGATTACTCGGAAGCGAGGCCGCCGTCGTCAGCGTCAGGGAAAGCTCCGTCCGCAGCGGGTACAGCCACATGATCCCCGACGGCGTCAGCGTGTCCAGGGCCAGGTGGGAGAGCCAGCCCGCCGCGACAGCATAGGCAGAGGCCCTCCTGTCCGTCAGCCCGAAGACGATCACACCGACGACAGCAGCCGCGACCGGCGTGTGCAGGATACCCCGGTGGACGAACGGGAACGAGAAATTGAACAAGGCATCCGTATCCGGTAGCAGGGCAGCGATCGTCCCCGTCACCACCGGCAGCCGCCCGATATAACACAGCGCAAAGGCAAACAGCACATGGGCCGTCCCGTACATGGGTCGACGGTTCGGTCCAGAGCCCTATAACCGGGTCGGCCGATTCCAGACAGCCCCAGGGGTGGAACTAGTCTAGCTCCTTGACGACCTCAGTCCCGGAATGGGTGTGATCCAGCGTCCGGAGCAGCTCCCCGTCCTCGAGCCCGTTGACGATGACCGTCCGGATCGTCGACCGGTCCAGGATCTTACACGCCGTCAGGTCCATCAGGGCATAGCTCCCGGCCGCGACCTCCTTCTGGGCGACCATGTCAAGCAGCTGGGAGTAGCTGATCTGCTCGTACTTCTCAGCATCGCCCTCGTCGGGGTCGCTATCATAGATGCCGTCCACGTCGGTCATGTTGACCATCATGTCGGCCTCGATCAGCTCCGCAGCAAGTGCCGCAACAGCATCGGTCGAGTGACCCGGCTCCGTGCCGCCCATCACGATGAAATCGGAGTACTCCACCGCCTCAACGACAGAATCCAGCGTCGTCGGGATCGTCGGGTGCGCATCATCGAAGTACGTCTTCAGCACCGAGGCGTTCAGCCGCGTGGCCTGGATACCGACCAGGTCAAGTTCCGCCTGCGAGGCCTTCTGCGATGAGGCCGTGATGTGGGACTTCAGCGATCCAGCACCTACCACGATGATGAGCTTGTCCACCTGGTCCTTGAACTCCCGTATCTCGTTTACCTTGTCCTCGAGATCGTCGAGGACCTCCGTGAAGACGGAGCCACCGAGCGAGACAACAACGTTCGTTCCCATCTATGACACCACATCGGGGGTACCGATCAAGCTCCTGTCAGAAACCATCAACGACTGCCCGTCCGGACGTTAAATAGGTTCCGGTCAGAGCAGGTCCGACTCCATGACGGCGTTGTTCTCGACATCGCCCGGCTCAGCAGCCACGTCCTCGACCGCCTCCAAGAACCTATCGACGAAGACATCGGGCCCAGGCAGATTGGACAGGACGATGCCCGTCCCCTTCGACTTAGACAGGGGCTTGCCGTTGTCCGAGACGATCAGCGGCGACATGAAGTAATGCGGCACCTTGCCGTTTGCGATCCGGGTGATCTCCTCGACCTTGTGGATCTTCGAGGTCTTCTGGCCCTTCGTCGCCCCTGCATAGTCCCCGCCGAAGACGTGGACTGCCGTCTCCCGGCTCGAGGTATCCCGTATCGGATCGACCAGGTAGTAGATCCCCATCAGGCCGTCACCGGACAGGGGCATCTCGTGGAAACCGTGATCACAGTCTCGGGCCCAGCACGGCCAGACCAGAGAATCAGACGCAGGAGCATACGAGGCACCTTTCGCCGGCGAGAACCCACAGTCACATACAGGTGTGAACGGGCTCACCCAGCGGCGCCGGAAGCCACCCTCCCAGACAGCATCGAACTCCGTCATCCGCTCCAGCAGGCGACGGGCCGCATCGCGGAACGCTGGCTCTTTCTGGAGCTCCGACATCATCGATAGCTCTGCATCGATCCCTGCCGCATCGACGATCGCCTCGATGTACGGTCTGGCGAGGTCGAACCGGTGCTCCGCCAGGTTATCATGACAGCCCTCCAGGTCCTCGCGGGCGAAAAACTGCTTCATCACCTGCTTGTTGTCCTCCCGGACGTGCTCGTGGGTATGGGCGCCCCAGTCCGTATCGCAGCACGTCACCTGGAGCTTCCGGTCGTACCGGTCTGCCAGGACGGCCGCCGTCCCGATCGAGACGAGGTTGCCAACGTGGAGCTCGCCCGATGGTCGGAAACCGACCTCGACAGCACCGCTTTCCTCCAGCCCTGCATCGAGCTGGTCGAATCCCGTCGCTCGCATGAGGCGTCTTGGTGCGGTCAACAGTGAAAAATGTTCCCCGGCAAGACGGCATCATGTCGATACTCACCCGGGACGCGATCCTCGAGGAACTGGACAGCGGCCGCCTGACCATCGAACCCTTCGACAGGGACCAGATCGGGCCCGCATCCATCGACCTCACACTCGACAGCGAGTTCAGGGTCTACAACGAGGTACAGGAGGTCGTCCCGGTCGATGAGGACGCCGACACCGAGGACCTGACCCGGGTTATCAACGTCGAGGACTCCATCCTCCTCAAACCCGGGCAGACGATGCACGGCATCACGAAGGAACGCATCGACCTGCCGGACGATCTCTGCGGGTGGATCGAAGGCCGATCGCGGTTCGCCCGGCTCGGTCTGCTCGTCCACATCACCGCCGGTTTCATCCAGCCCGGGACCTCGAACCAGACCGTCCTCGAGATCGGCAACGTCTCACCGGTCCCTCTCGAGCTCAAGCCCGGCACGAAGATCTGCCAGATCGTCCTCCAGCGGACAGAGGGCGAGGCAAGCTATGGCGGCCGATATGCCGACCAGAAAGCACCGTAGCCCAACCGATTTATACCGGCCCGCCGTACAGTCACACCATGGACCGACTCGAGCACGCCGGGATCACCCGGGACGGCAGCAGCATCATCCTCGCGTACGACCACGGTATCGAACACGGACCTTCTGATGTCCTCGAGAACCCGAACGGGCCCTCACCGGAGAACGTCTTCGAGACAGCCCGGAGCGAGGACGTCACCGCACTGGCGGTCCAGAAGGGACTGGCAGAGCAGTACTACCCGAACTACAGCGACGACGTCAACCTCCTCCTCAAGCTCAACAGCACCACCAACCTCCACAGCAACCCGTACTTCTCACCGCAGAACTGCTCCGTGGAGCGGGCCGTCGAGCTCGGGGCCGACGCAGTCGGGTACACCCTCTATGCCGGCTCACAGCGTGAGGACGAGATGCTCCAGGAGTTCGGCCGCATCCAGGAGAAGGCCCGCGAGCACGACATCCCTGTCGTGATGTGGTCCTACCCGCGGGGCCCGGACATCGAGGATGACCAAGACCCGGAGGTCATCCAGTACGCCTCACGGCTCGGGCTCGAGCTCGGGGCCGACATGGTCAAGGTCAAGTATCCCGGCTCGAGGGAGGCCGCGGCCACCGCCGCCGATCTTGCGGACAGGACGAAGGTCGTCCTCTCCGGTGGCGCCAAGACAGGAGACCGCTCCTTCCTCGCGACCGTCCACAACGTCACATCGGCGGGTTTCAAAGGTCTGGCTGTCGGACGGAACGTCTGGAAGCGCGATGACCCGGTCACATACCTCGAAGCACTCGGGGCCATCGTCCACCAGGGCAAAACCGTCGAGGAAGCCGTCAAGAACCTGAAGTGATACCGATGCGGACACTCGATGACATCGATCTCAAGGGCACGACGGTCCTGCTGCGGTCCGATCTCAACCTCTCACTCGATGAAGGCAGCCCCGTCCCGGACCTACGATTCCGTACCTACATGGAGACCCTCGAGGAAGTAACTGAACGCGGTGCCAGGACCATCGTCATGGCACACCAGGGCAGACCCGGGAGGGACGATTTCACCTCCCTCAAGAACCATGCGGAGCTCATAGCAGACCACATCGAGGAGGACGTGCGGTTCATCGACGGATTCTTCGGCGGCGAGCCGGCAGCGACCCTCGCGGCGATGGACGACGGCGACATCGCACTGATGGAAAACGTCCGGATGCTCTCTGAAGAGCTCATCAACCAGGATCCTGGTGCCCACGCGGAATCCTTCTTCGTCCGGCAGGTCGCCCCTGCCTTCGACATCCATGTCAACGATGCCTTCTCCGCGGCCCACCGGTCGCATGCCTCCCTGGTCGGGTTCACCCCCGCCCTGCCGAGCTACGCCGGCCCGGTCATGGAGCGCGAACTGGACAACTGTGCGACGGCCCGGGACGAGGTCAAGAACCCTGTCCTCGTCCTCGGTGGGGAGAAGGCAGCCGACCTCGTGAAGATGCTCGAGCGGATGGGTGATCGGGCGGACAAGATCGTCCTCGGGGGCATCCCGGGCGAGATCGCGCTCCACCTCCAGGGCCACGACCTCGGGGACAAGTGGGACTGGATCGTCGAGAACGGCTTCGATGAGTCGGTCGGGGACTTCGATGACGTGCTGAAGCGGTTCCGTGACAAGATCGTCCTGCCGACCGACGTCGTCACCGACCGCGGCTCCGTCCCCGTCGAGGACGTCAGGAGTAACGGTATGACCTGGGACATCGGCACCGAGACCATCGAGCGGTACAGGGCGATCATCGCCGAAGCGGACTCGGTCCTGATGAAAGGGCCGATGGGCGCCTACGAGAAGGGTCACGAGGACGGGACGAAGGCCATGCTTGATGCTATCAGTGCATCAGATGGCTACACCGTCCTCGGGGGTGGACACACGTCCTCCCTCGTCGAGCGGTACGGCCACACCGTCGATGCGTTCTCCCACGTCTCGATTGCAGGCGGTGCCTTCGTCAGGTACATGAGCGGGGAGGACCTGGTCGTGGTCGATGCACTGGACCAGGATGGCTGAGGACGAGGGTTTTTATTGGCGGCCCGCCAATCCAGAAACACACCCATGAACTTCATCGCAGTCACCTCCTGTCCGACCGGTATCGCCCACAGCGAGATGGCGGCCGAGAGCCTCGAAGAGGCCGCGAAGGATTCCGAACACGAGATCAAGGTCGAAATCCGTGGATCAATCGGCACGGAGAACGAGCTGACCGAGGAAGACATCGAGGAGGCCGATGCGGTCATCATCGCCGCGGACATCTCTGTCCCGACCAAGCGGTTCGGCGACAAGCCCACCCTCAAGGTCGGCGTCCAGACAGTGGTCAAGGACGGCCCAAAGGTCCTGAACGCCGCCGTCAAGAAGGCGAACGGAGAGGAAATCGACCTCGATGAACCCTCGGAGAGCGACATGAAACAGGAATCCCTCGATGAGGTCATGGCCCAGATCAAGGACAAGATCTTCGGTCTGTTCCGGTGATCACCGGAGCCGCTCCACTGCTACCCGGTCCACGGCAGCATCGAGGTTCTCGAAATCAGGTATCCCCACACCGGAGATCGAGACGACACGCGAGGCTGCTGCCACCGCGTTCTTCAGGATGGCGCGGTTGCTTTTTCCTTCCTCGACAGCAGCGAGGGCGCCGGCCACGGCCGCATCACCAGCACCAACGGTGTCCGCCACCGCGACATCAAGGGCATCAGCACGGAAGGCGCCATCCCCCGTGACATAGATCGCGCCATCAGCTCCGAGAGAGACGAGGACATTCTCGATTCCGCGCTCGCGGAGCTCATCCGCGGCAGCCAGGACCTCCTCGTCCGTTCCACACGGCATCCCGGTTGCCTCCTCGAGTTCTACCCTGTTCGGCTTCGCGAGGAAGAAATCACCTTCCTGACCCGAAAGGACATCGCCGTGGACATCGAGGACAGTACGCCAGTCACCTCCGGCCATCCGCTGGATGATGGACGCATCGAGCCCGGGCGGGAGGCTGCCACCCATCACGACGATGTCGGGATCGTGTATCTCCACGTGGTGGAACAATCGATCCTCGATCCCGTCCGGCATCTGCGGGCCGTCCATGTTGACCTTGTACTCCGCATCAGGCGCATCGATCAGCGTGTTGAGTCGTGTCAGTCCTTCTATCCTGATGAAATCGTGCTCGACCCCCAGCCCGTCAAGGTCCTCCTCGATGAACCTGCCCAGGAACCCCCCGACCGGTCCGGTCGCTATCGTGCGGTGATCCAGCCCGGTCAGGTACTTCGCCACGTTGATCCCTTTCCCGGCAGCGTCGAAGACCGCATCGTGACCACGGGCGAGTTCCCCCGGCGCGATGTCCTCATCCACGACGGCGGTGTGATCGACGGCAGGATTGAACGTGACCGTCAGTATCATCCTACCGTGGGCTGGGACCGGCTCCAATAAGAAAGCGATGGGGCCCACAGATTCACTTCTCGGTACATAAGCCAGGGGACAACTCTTAAATACCGGGTGGCGCAATGCTTTTCTGGGTGAAACCAATGGTTTCTGACGACGACACAGATCGTTCGTTCATTGACCGGCTCAGGTCCACCGAAGAGGACCTGATGACCGGTGTGTCGTACATGATCCCGTTCGTCACGATCGGCGGGATCTTCCTGGCCGTGGCATTCGCGGTCGGGGACACCCAGATGGTCTTCGAGAACACAGGATCGCTGGGATGGTTCATAGCGCAGATCGGTGTCGCCGGTCTGACGCTGATGGTGCCTGTCCTCGGTGCGTACATCGCATACGCAATCGCTGACAGACCAGGAATCGCACCAGGATTCATCCTCTCGTACCTCCTTCAGCAGGGTGATGTCCTGCAGGCAGCCGCCGAGGTCATCGGCGTCGCTACCGCAGACATCGGACCCGCAGGAGCAGGATACCTCGGAGCCATCGTCGCAGGACTTGCAGCAGGGTACGTCGCCAAGTACATCAAAAACATCGATGTACCGGCGGCGATGAAAAAGATGATGCCTATCCTCATCATCCCGGTCGCCACCACGGCGATCCTCGCACCCGTCATACTGCTGGTCGTCGGTGTTCCCGTCTCCATCGCCAACGAAGCGCTGACCCTCTGGCTCGAGGGACTCGGCACAGGACAGGCCATCCTCCTCGGTAGCGTCATCGGTCTCATGATGGCCTTCGACATGGGAGGACCTGTCAACAAGGTGGCATACGTCTTCGGTGTCGGCCTCATCAGCGAGGGCGTCACCGGACCGATGGCAGCCGTCATGATCGCTGGAATGACGCCGCCACTCGGTATGGCCATCTCGAACTTCGTTGCACCGCACAAGTATCCCAAGGAGATGTACGAGCAGGCAAAGGCTGCAGTCGTGCTTTCCGCATCCTTCATCACGGAAGGTGCGATCCCATACGCAGCTGCCGACCCGTTCAGGGTCATCCCGAGCATCATGGTCGGTTCCGCAACAGCGGCCGCATCAGCGATGGCTCTTGGTCTGACGATGCCTGCTCCCCACGGAGGGATCTTCGTCGTACCGCTTGCAGGCGGTATGGGTTCCACACTGATGAGCGCGGCCGCATTCATCGGCTGCATCATCCTCGGTGGCCTCGTCACCGCCGTAGTCGTCACCTTCCTCAAGCCCAAGGTACGGGACGCAGAAGGCGAGGGACTGCGCAAGTGGTTCTAACGACACACAACAGACGGACGCTAAGCCCGTCCGTCACCTCCTTTTTTCCCGGCATCAGAACACCAACGTTTATACCCCGTACCGGCGAAGGTTCGACCATGGTAGTCCCGGATATAACCTCCGTCCTCGACCCATCCCGCATCGAACTCGACACCAACCCACGGAGCAAGGAAGACTGCATCGAGGCCCTCCTCGAGCTCATCGATGAGAGCGGGCGCATCACGGACAGGGAGCAGGTCAAAGACGATCTCATGGAACGCGAGCGCCAGACCACCACCGGCGTCGGCAAAGGGATCGGCATCCCTCACGCCAAAACGACCGGGGTGACAGCGCCAACCGTCGCGTTCATGCGGTCCGAGAACGGGGTCGATTTCGGTGCCATGGACGATGAACCGGCCCGGCTCATCTTCATGCTGCTTGTCCCCAAGGGATCGAGCAAAGATCATCTCAAGCTCCTCAGCTCGCTCTCACGAGCCCTGATCCACGACGAGGTGCGGGAGAAGCTGTACGATGCAGAGGACAAAGAACGGATAATCGAGGTCCTCGAGGAGGCGATGGACGGATGAAACGGACAATCACCATCGTCCCAGAAGAAGGCCTCCACGCACGGCCGGCAGCGAAGTTCGTCGAGACCGCCCAGCGGTTCAACTGCGATCTCACCGTCGCCGCGGAGGGCAAAGAGCCGGTCGATGCCAGAAGCATGCTCGCGGTCACAGGACTCGGCGCCGCGGAGGGCGATACCGTCACCCTGGAGGCCGAAGGCGACGATGCAGAGGAGGCACTCGATGCCCTCGAAACCATACTGAGGACCCCGGAGGACGAATATGACGATTGACGGCATCGGCATCACCGAGCGGACAGGTGCCGGGACCGTCCACTGGTACCGGCCGGACGAACCCGACCTGCCAGACCCCGAAGGGACACCACAAGAGGAGGAACAGCGTTTCCACGACGCAAAAGAGCAAGCAGAGAGCCAGCTCCAGGAGCAACAGGACCAGGCCACCGAGACCGTCGGGGAGGATGAGGCGGACATCTTCGGGGCCCACATCCAGTTCCTCAAGGATCCACAGATTGAGGAAAGCGTCACGGAAAGCATCGAGGACGGGATGAGCGCCGAGCAGGCCGTCCACGCTGCCTTCGAGGACCCCATACAGCAGTACAAGAACCGTGGCGGACGGACCGCAGAGCGGGCCGATGACCTCCGCGATGTCAGGGACCGGCTGGTGAGGATACTCAGCGGGGACACGGACAGCGGCCTCGGTGACGTGCCAGACGGTTCAGTCGTCCTCGCGGAGCGGCTGACACCGAGCGATACAGCCCAGATGGACCCCTCGAAGATACGGGGCATCGCCACCCAGGAAGGTGGGGAGACCTCCCACGCGGCGATCATCGCCCGTTCCCTCGGCATTCCTGCCGTCATCGGTGTCGGAGGCGATCTCAGGGAGATCGAGGATGGCACGACGGCCATCATCGACGGCAAGGAAGGACAGATCATCATCGACCCATCCGAAAAGCGCCTTGAAGAGGCACGACAGCAGGAGGAGATCGAGGTTATCGAGGACCACGTCGAGGCCGGCGGCCAGCGGGTCGAAGTCGCGGCCAACGTCGCCAACCCCGCCGAGCTCGAACGCGCAGCCGAGATGGGGGCCGACGGCATCGGGCTGTACCGGACGGAGTTCATGTTCCTCGACCGGGACGAGCCCCCGACAGAGGACGAACATTATAACAACTACGTCGAGGCCCTCGAGGCGTTCCCCGGCGAGCGCATCGTCATCCGGACGCTGGATATCGGCGGGGACAAGCCGGTGCCCTATGTCGACCTCGACCCGGGTGAGAACCCCTTCCTCGGCGTCCGCGGTATCAGGCTGTCCCTCGGAGAGGGCGAGGAGCTGTTCAGGACCCAACTGCGGGCACTGCTGCGGGCCGGTGCCACCGAACACGGCGAGGACCTCGCTGTCATGTTCCCACTGGTCGCAAGCGTCGAAGAACTGGAAGAGGCCCTCGTCATCGTGGACGATGTCGCCACAGAGCTCGATGAGGAAGGGCAGGAGTATGCAGTCCCTGAGCTCGGGATCATGGTCGAGACACCGGCCGCCGTCCTGACCGCGGATGCGATGGCCGACCGGGTCGATTTCCTCAGCATAGGTACCAACGATCTGACGCAGTACATCATGGCCGCTTCACGGACAGATTCTCGGGTCGCATCGCTCCAGGATCCATTATATCCCGCAGTGCTCCGCGGTATAGCGGAGGTCATCGAGGACGGGCACGATGCTGGGGCCTGGGTCGGCATGTGCGGGGAGATGGCAGGCAATCCCCGTCTCACGGAGCTACTGGTCGGGCTTGGACTGGACGAACTCAGCATGGCACCGCCAGCAGTGCCCCGGGTCAAGGCCGGCGTACAGGAGATCACAAAAGAGCGGGCAGAGAAGAAAGCAAAGGAGGTCCTCGCCACCGCGACGCGGGGCGAGGTTGAACGGCTCCTCGATCAGTAAGGCATGGTGCTGTCGGTCCTGTCCATCGATGCCTCCCGGTCCTCCAGGCCGAGCATGGCACGGATCGCGTCGATGTTGTCCGGGACGACGATCGACTCCTGGTGGGTCATGTGGATCCAGTAGACGGTCGTACCGTCGACCGTGATCGTCTCTTCCCAGATCGCGACCTCCTCCATATCCGACCGTGGCCGTTCCATGTCTCGCATCTTCTCGACGATCTTGGCGGTCGATCCATAGCCATCACCGGCAGAGACGAGATTGACACGGGGTTCCTCGCGGAAGGCCTTGAGGACCTCCGACCGGGTCGGCTCCGATTGCATCTCCGCGTTGACCATGTGGACGTGGGACAGCGTCGTCGGGACCTTGACCGCCAGGGTCGTGATATCGATGTACGGCATCACCGCCTGGACGTCAGGACCGTGGTGGGACGGGACGTCCTTGACAGGGATGATGGAGTTGATCGGGCCCCTGGAGTCCTGCTTCGGGTCTCCGCCACGCCGCACCAGGTTGGCGATGACCTCATCCACACCGAAGGTATCATCCATCGCATGCAGCGTCCTGCACAGCGAGGTCGTGTTACAGGAGACGAGCTTGACGAACTGCTCACCCTCTGCCTCATCGTAGTTCGCGTTGGCGTTGAACTTGATGTCCGCGATACTCCCGTCCGAACCACCCTGGAAGATCGCCTTCACGTCGTTGGGCTCGTACAGCTCCTTTTTGTTCTGCATGTCGATGCCTTTCGGGGTCGCGTCCACGACCAGATCGACCTCATCGATGACATCCTCGAGCTCGCCTGCAACATCGAAGCCAGCATCGCGGAGCGTCTCGACACCCTCTGCCGTCGCCCCGTACAGGTCAACGCCGTGGAGCGGTCCGTCCTCGCTCATGACCGTCCGCAGCTCGCCGGTCGCCGCGACATCCGCGACACCGATCAGATCCATATCCTCCTGTTTCCGCACAGCAGCTGCGACGCGTTTACCGATCGTCCCGACTCCGTTGACAGCGATCTTCACCATGGTGGATCACACACGACCATGGTCAGAGCAGGTACAAAAGATGGTCGGTCAGGGACAACGATGGGAATAATCATAGCGGGGGGAGGATTTGAACCGGCCGAAGATCGGAGATCTTCTTGAAGGTCCAAACAGTCCGCGTGGGAGAACGACAGGAGGACCGATCATAGCGGGGGGAGGATTTGAACCTCCGGCCTCCGGGTTATGAGCCCGACGAGCACTCCTGGCTGCTCCACCCCGCTATCTCCGCACTTCCGGTCAAACAGTTATAAAGCTTCACAGGGCGGCGGGCCCGCATCACAGCACCGTCTCGCCGAAGGCACTGGCCACGAGATCGACGGCCATCTCCGCTGTCCTGTTGCTCTCATCCAGGATCGGATTGACCTCCACGACCTCCATCGCCGCGATATCGTCCTCCTCAGCGACCAGCTCCATCGCGCGGTGTGCCTCGCGGTAGTTGACACCGCCCCTGACAGGTGTCCCGACACCAGGCGCCTCCCCGGGATCGAGCCAATCCATGTCCAGGCTGACGTGGAGCCCGTCCGTGCCCGTCGTCGCGACATCCAGGGCCTCCTCCATCACAGCGCGGATCCCCCGATCATCGATATCGACCATCGTGTACGCCGTGATGTCGCTGTCGTGTATGCGTTCCTTCTCAGCCGTATCGACGCTGCGCAGCCCGATATAGACGACATTATGCTCCGAGAGCCCGGGGACCCCCGCCCAGCCGCGGTCGGCGAACGAGCCAAGCCCGAGACCCGCAGCCACCGGCATGCCATGCGTGTTCCCGCTCGGGGACGTCCCTGGCGTGTTCAGGTCGGCGTGGGCATCGAACCACAGCAGACCGGACTCGTGGTGACACGATACCCCCTGCATCGTCCCGATCGAGATCGAATGGTCACCACCGAGGACAAGCGGGACGCCGCCGTTGTCGATGACGTGATCGACGGCACCGGAGAGCTTCCCGGCGACGCGGCCCATGCTCTCGAGGCCGAGACCGTCCCCCGTCGGGGGATGACGCTCCTTGACCGTTATGTCGCCCCTGTCGGTACAGGAAAGGTCCATCGAGGAGAACCGTTCCTCCAGGCCCGCGTACCTGATCGCCGAGGGACCCATATCGACCCCGCGGCGGTTCGCACCGAAATCGATCGGCGCACCGATCACACCTATCCCCCGCTGCATGGACGTGCATGAGGGTAGCCGGCTTAAATCGGTTGCAGCCGGTACCTTTAAAACAGCAGAGTATTACTAGGTAATACAACGTATTATGCGGTGAATCGACGATGGGTAACCAGATCACAGTGTCCGTCATCAAGGCGGACGTCGGAGGACATCCAGGCCATTCAAACACACACCAGGATCTTATCGATGAAGCACGACAGCACCTCGAGGACCACGGCGACATCCTCGAGGACTTCCGCGTCGACAACGTTGGCGACGACATCCAGCTCATCATGACCCACCGCGAGGGCGAGGACTCCGAACAGGTCCACCAGCTCGCATGGGACGCCTTCCAGAAGGCCACGGAGGTCGCAGAGGATCTCCAGCTGTACGGAGCAGGGCAGGACCTCCTATCAGATACATTCTCAGGCAACGTCAAGGGCCTCGGGCTCGGCATCGCGGAGATGGAATTCGAGGAACGACCATCCAACCCGATCGTCGTCTTCATGATGGACAAGACAGAGCCCGGCGCCTTCAACCTGCCGATCTTCAAGATGTTCGGTGACCCGTTCAACACCGCCGGCCTCGTCATCGATGACTCCATGAGCCACGGCTTCCGGTTCGAGGTCATGGACACCCACGAGGACAAGACCATCATGCTGGACTGCCCCGAGGAGATGCACGAGATCCTCGCACTCGTCGGGACCACGGGCCAGTACGTCATCAAGAACGTCTATCCCAAAGACGAGAACAAGAACAACACCGACGATCCGGTCGCCTCGATCTCGACCGAGAAACTGCGCAAGATCGCAGGCGAGTACGTCGGCAAGGACGACCCCGTCGCGATCGTCCGGGCCCAGTCCGGCCTCCCAGCCATGGGCGAGGTCCTGGAAGCGTTCTCCCACCCGCACCTCGTCGCCGGCTGGATGCGCGGATCGCACAACGGCCCGATGATGCCTGTCGGGATCGATAACGCACAGTGCACGCGGTTCGACGGCCCGCCACGTGTCAAGGCAGCAGGCTTCCAGGTCTCCGACGGCGAGTTACACGGACCGGAGGACATGTTCGCCGATGCCGCCTTCGACCACGCACGGGAGAAGGCACAGGAGATAACGGACTACCTCCGCCGCCATGGCCCGTTCGAGCCCCACAGGCTCCCGAACGAGGACATGGAATACACTGCCCTTCCAGGCATCATCGACCGGTTCCAGCACCGCTGGGATGATGCAAAGAGCCACGGCAGCCAGGCAGACGGCACGGTCGACAGGGACGTGGAGTAAGATCCACGCCGCCTCTTTTCCCTTTTTCTCGTGCTACACCGGACCGCATATAATCCTTGGACACCAACCCCTCTCCATGAGCGAACGGTTCAAAGAGGAGTTCAAGGCACTCTGCGAACAGGTCAGGGAGACCACCGAGGAGAAAGGCTTCGAGACCTCGATGGATAACCTCCCCGAGAAGATTGCACTCATCCACGCCGAGGCATCCGAGGCCCTCGAGGACTACCGGAAGGGCCGGGAGGACCACATCCCCGAGGAACTTGCCGACATCGTCATCCGGGTCATGGACCTCGCAGAGGGTATCGATGCGGACCTGCCCGAAGAACTCCTCGAGAAGATCGAGGCAAACAGCGAGCGTGAGGACTACCACGGCGGCCGGAAGATATGAGCCAGGAAGGGCTCATCGCCGGCATCGATGAGGCAGGACGCGGACCCGTCCTCGGGTCGCTGTTCGTCGGCGGGGTCGCGGTCACCCACGGCCAGCTCGAGGAACTCGAAGAGATCGGTCTCAAGGACTCCAAAAAGCTCTCCGACGGCCGTCGCGAGGACCTGGGAGTGGAGCTTCGCGATATCGTCACCGAGGTCGTCGTCCGGGAGATCACCGCCTCCGAGATCGATGAGCTCAGCGAGATCATGTCGCTCAACGAGATCGAGATCCAGGCCTTCGCGGACGTGCTCGCGGACCTGGGAGCGGAGGAGGCCTACATCGACCTGCCCGAGCCCGACGGTGAGCGGTTCGGCCGGAAGGTCACCGCCGCGATGCCGGATGAGGCCGACCATCCGGCGATCACCGCAGAGCACGGGGCAGACGATACCTATCCGGTCGTCTCGGCCGCCTCGATCGCAGCCAAGAACGCCCGCGAGGACCACGTCGCGGAGCTGGCGGACAAGTACGACAGGGACATCGGGTCCGGGTACCCGCACGACGCCCCGACCACACAGTTCCTCGAGGACCATTACAACGAGCACGGCGACCTGCCGGACGAGACCCGGCGGTCATGGTCGACCGCACAGCGGATCATCGAGAAGGACAGGCAGAAAGGACTCGGCGATTTCTGACGAGACGTCCGACCACAACCCTTTTATATTGTCACTCGAACGTACTAACATGAGGATCGTCGGCGACACCCTCTACAAGAGCGAGGACGAACGCACCGACCCGGTCGGCGGAACGTTCTCGCTCAGGGACGAGTACCGTGCGCTCCAGCAGATGCACCGCAGTGGGGCGGCTGTCCCGGAGCCACGGGGCTATGACAGCCAGGCCGGCGAGTACGGCATGGAGCGTATCGACGGCGTGACGATACTGGCGATGGACGAGGCCTACGACGATATCACGGCAGCGGACCGCGACCGGATCGACAAGCAGCTCGGGGATGAGCTCGACGCGATCCACAAAACCGGCATCCCGCACGGCGATGTCTGCACCAGCAACATCATCGTCGATGAGGACCTCCAGCCCCACTACATCGATCCTGCCGGGTTCTCACCCGACCACCCGGCGGCAGACGATATCATGGAGCGGGACAGACAGAACCTCGCCTACATCACCGATAGGTTCCTGTAAACCGGCTGAGCGGTCGGCCACCACACCTAAATACCGGGGACCACGAAACACAACCAATGGACGTCAAGACACTGCTCGCGATGATGGCGGCCATCCTGATCGTCAGCGTCAGCATCGCGGTCGGCTACGTGCAGTTCGTCGCCTCCGGCCAGCCATCATCGCAGGAAACCAGCTTGTCAGAGGAAGAGCTCGTCGAGGTCTGCAGCGATGTCCGCGATGTCACCTGCAGGAACGGCAGTATCAGCGACGTCGAGTATCCGCCGAACTGCTTCATCGACGGCGAGCACGTCCTCGATGAACCGTATAGATGCCCAGGATCGTGATCAACCATGACAGATGACCCGGAACTGTACACCGAACCCATCGACGACAGGGCCAAACGCCAGGCAGATGCCCTCGATAATGCCTTCGGCAACCTGCTGCGTGGCAACAACACCGACGGCATCGCCGTCGTGCTCGAGGACGACGAGGCGGAACTCGCGTACCGCACGGTCGAGACCGAGGACGAAGCACTCGAGGCAGCACAGGAGATCGGACAGGAGTACGGGCTGGACCTCGAGGCGGAACTCGGCTACGACGATCTGGTCCGGGACTGACCACGGCACCGGGCTGTTTTTATAATTCTGCCCCTTCCATACGCAGGCACGGCTCGATAGCCATGAAACGCAAATACACAGACGAGGTCGGCCCGTCCGATGGCACGGTCAAGGTCCAGGGATGGGCACACGAGATACGAGACATAGGGAAACTCGTCTTCGTGATCCTCAGGGATCGCGAGGGCACAGTACAGATAACCTTCAAGAAGGACGACCTCAATAATGAGCTCTTCGAGATAGGCAAAGACCTCGGCAAGGAAGACGTCATCGAAGTCACAGGAACAGTCGAGGCGAGCGACCAGGCCCCAGGCGGCCGCGAGATCGTCCCGGACGAACTCAAGATACTCAATAAGGCCAACTCACCGCTCCCCCTCGAGGTCTCCGGCAACATCGAGAGCGACCGCGCAACACGGCTCGACAACCGGTTCATGGACCTCCGCCAGCCTGATATCCACAACATCTTTCGGTTCCGGGACAAAGTCATCACCGGGCTCCGCGAGTGGTTCGACAGCGAGGAGTTCATCGAGATCCACACCCCGATCATCTCCAAGGGTGGGGCGGAGGGCGGTGCGACGCTGTTCCCCGTCATCTACTACCAGGAAGAGGCCTTCCTCCGGCAGTCACCGCAGCTGTACAAGCAGATGCTGATGGCGGCCGGTTTCGATGCGGTCTACGAACTCGGACCATCGTTCCGGGCCGAAGACTTCGGCACCTCACGGCACGTCTCCGAGTTCACCCAGTGGGACGTCGAGCTCGCCTTCATCGAGGACCACCACGACGTCATGGACGTCCTCGAAGGCAGTCTCCGCTCCCTGATCAAGCATCTCAAGGAGGAGGCAGCACACGAGCTCGACCATCTCGACGTCGAGCTCCAGGTCCCAGAAAAGGACTTCCCCCGGATCGAGTTCGAAAAAGCCCTCGAGATCCTCGAGGAAGAATACGGCCACGTCCCCGACGAGGACGGCGACCTCGACACCAAAGGCGAGAAGCTCCTCGGCGAGTACTTCGAGGAACAGGGCCACGAGTTCTTCTTCGTGGTCGGGTACCCCGGCGAGAAGTTCTACTACATGCAGGACCGGGACGAGGACGAGACAGCATCTCGCAAATTCGACCTCATCTACCGCGGCCAGGAGCTGTCATCCGGCGGCCAGCGTGAGCACCGCCTCGATGTCCTCCTGGACGCGATGGACGAGGACGGAGTCGATAAGAGCAACTTCTCGTTCTACCTCGAGGCCTTCAAGTTCGGCATGCCGCCCCACGGTGGCTACGGCCTCGGGCTGGACAGGCTCGTGACCAAGCTGCTCGGCCTCGACAACATCAAGGAAAGCATCCTCTTCCCGCGTGACCCGAGCAGGATCACACCGTGACCACGCGAACGGTCGCTGGCCGGGAGAGGCCCGGCAGCGGCCATACAACCTTTTTTATCTCACACGGCCCAATAGCCCCCAGAGACATCCACGATGCCCGACGATGAGGACCAGGCCACGACATCGATCACCAAGCTCTACATGAAAGGCTTCAAGAGCTTCCAGCGCCAGACAGCCATCCCCTTCTACGACGGCATGACCGCCATCGTCGGCTCCAACGGCTCCGGCAAATCCAACATCATCGATGCGATGAGCTTCGTCATGGGCAAGCGATCATCCAAGCTCCGGGCCGAGAAGATGGAACAGCTCATCTTCAACGGCGGCGAGAGCCGGAAACCCTCCGAGGAAGCCATCGTCCGGCTCCACCTCGACAACACAAGCGGGGTCTTCGATGCGTTCATCGAGGACGACGAAGACAAAGACGAAATCGTCATCGGCCGCAAGGTCACACGGTCCGGGTACTCCACCTACAGGTTCAACGGCACCAACTGCAAGCGCTCGAAGATAGACGACGTCCTCGAGACCGCAGAGATCGACTCCGCGGGCTATCACTTCGTCAGGCAGGGCCGTATCACCAGCATCGTCAAACAGACCCCTGTCGAGCGACGCAAGATAATCGATGATATCTCCGGGATCTCCTCCTACGAGGCAAAGAAGGAAAAAGCCATGGACGAGCTCGAGGAGGTCAACGAGCACCTCTCCGATCTCACCATCAAGGAAGAACTCAAGAAAGACCGCCTCGAGCGGCTCCGCCAGGAGAAAGACGATGCGGAGCAGTACCAGAAGCTCCAGGAGAAGAAAAAGCGGCTTAAATACTCCATCCTCAAGACCCGGCAGAAAGAGCTCAACAACCAGATGGACGAATTAGGCGAGGCCGAGAAAGAAGACAGGATCGAGGAACTCGAACAGAAGGTCGACGACCTGGACGGGGAACTTGAAGACATCGAGGACGAGCTCGAGGACGTCCAGGACCAGATGGAAAGCGACCGTGACAGCACCATCGCCGGGGAGATCGAGCGTATCAAGGGCAAAATCGAGAACAAGAAAGACGAGATACAGAACAAACGCGACAAGATCGAGGACATCGAGAACCTCCTCAATGAATACGAGAAACTGAGCGACTACAGCGGCAAGAACCGCGCCGTCAAGAAGGTCCTCGACCAGGACATGGACGGCGTCTATGGCACCGTCGGCCAGCTCGTCCACTACGACGAACGGTACAGCGTCGCGATGGAGACCGCGATGGGTGGCAGGATCGATAACATCGTCGTCGAGAGCCAGGACGTCGCGACCAAATGTGTCACCTTCCTCAAGCGCAACAACATCGGTCGGGCCACCTTCCTGCCCCTGGAGAAGGTCTCCTCCCGGAACCGGTCCGGGAGCTCGAAGCGCGCCCAGAAGAAACCAGGCGTCATCGATTTCGCCCTCGAGCTCGTCGACTACGACAGCCAGTACCACGACGCCATCAGCCACGTCCTCGGGGACACATTGATCGCAGAGGATCTCGAATCGCTTAAAAGCGCCGGCCGCATCCGTGCGGTCACCCTCGACGGCGACATCATGCGGAAGGGCGGATCGATCACCGGGGGCAAGAAGAAACGGTCCCGCACGAAGCGGAAGAAAAGCAGCTCCTCCGGCAGCTCGATCAACCCCGAGAAAAAGCGCAAGCAGAAAGAGCAGCTCCAGGACGAGATATCGGATCTAAAGGACGACATCGGCCAGCTCAACCGGTTGCTCGATGAGAAACGAGAAGAGGAACAGCAGCAGAGCCAGGTCTCAGAGGAGCTCAAAGAACATAAAGACGAACTCAAGGAAGAGAAAGAGGACGTCCGCCAGGAGCGAAAGGAGGCCGCAGAAAAGCTCCAGCGCCTCCGCTCGAAGATTGGGAAGGTCCAGAAGAAACGCGCCAAGTTCGAGGCAGAGCTCGGCAACGTCGAGGAGGACCTCGAGGACTTCAAAGACATGGACGAAGATGATATCCTCGACAACAGCCTCAAGAACCTCCGGAGCAAGCGGACCCGAACCATCAACAAGATGAACGACCTCGGCAACGTCAACATGCGGGCCATCGAAGAGTTCAAGGAGTTCAAAGACGAGTACGAGGAGTTCAAGGACAAGATCGACGAGATCCGCGATGAGAAGCGGGAGATCAACGAGATCATCGAAGACATCGAGGCCCGCAAGGAGCAGGCCTTCATGGAGACCCTCGAGAAGGTCACCGCCGAGTTCGATCGACTGTTCCAGGAGCTGTTCGAGGGTGGCAGCGCGGACCTTGAGCTCGAGGAAGAAGGCAACATCGACTCAGGCCTCGTTATCTCCGCCCAGCCACCGGATAAGGACCCCGCGATCATCGATTCCCTCTCAGGCGGCGAAAAGACCCTGACAGCGATCGCGTTCGTCTTCGCGATCCAGGAGTACCGGCCGTCCCCGTTCTATGTTATGGACGAGATCGATGCCGCCCTGGACTCGACGAACTCCAAGATCCTCTCCGAGCTCCTGAAAACGTACTCCGAGGACGCTCAGCTGATCTTCATCTCGCACAACAACGAGACCGTCCGGCACGCGGACCGGGCCTACGGCATCTCGATGGACGACAGCATCTCGAAGGTCCGCAGCATCGAGCTCGACGAATAGCTCAGAACATCGCATCCGGGCCGATGTGGTACAGCTTCTCGTCCGGTTTCTCCGCCAGGGTGTACCTGCCGTTTTCGACCGCGAGGAACCCTTCCTCCCGGAGGAGATCATCGTCGTACCGGCCGTCCTCCTCCAGCTGGCGGTGTGAGGCCTCCTGGTCCTGGACGTCCTCGAGGTCGTACTCCTTTGGCAGGTCCGCGACCGCTTTGATCGCCTCCTTATCGACCAGATTGCCGAACCGGCCGTCATCGCCGTCCTCGAAGGTCTCACAGATACCCTGATAGGTGAAGGTTCCGTCGGCAGTCTCATCGATCCTCTCGAGCAGAGCCTGCTCGCGCTCGTCCAGGATCGGAACGTCCATCGCGTGGGTGTTGGCCTGGTAGACGCTGGTCTCATCGGCGCGGTAGCCGTGGAAGGTCTCCGTCCGCTCGTAGCCCTCATCCGTCTTCCGGAGCAGGTCGTCCTCCAGCATCGCCCCGTGGTCGTACCGCGGGTCCTCGACCGCGCGGTCACCAGATGGTACCTCCGTCACATCGATCACGCGGCCATCCGAGACCAGCTGGCCGAAGTTGCCGAACTCCTTCTGGTAGGTGAAGACCTCGCGGAGATCGTCCGGTGTGAACAGTCCGTCCATCTCGGTCAGGATCGTCTCCAGCAGCTCGTCCGGGGATCGCTCGTCCTGCCTGCGGACCGCATAGACCTCACCTGTCAGCTCGAAGCCGTGGTCCTCGAAGTGCTCGCGTGCATCCCGTATCTGGCCGCGACCGGTGCTGACCCTGCCGTTGGTCTTGACCTCGAGGTAGTCGATCCAGTCATCACCGACCAAAGCGACGTCCATCTCCCCTGTCGGGGTGTCCTCGTCCTTGTCATCGTCGGGCCCGTAGAAATCGGTCTCCCTGCGGACGTGCCAGTCCACATCGTGGCACTGCTGGACATCGCGGAGATGGTGGTAGATCCTGTCCACGACCTCCCTGTGCTGGTCGATGAGGCCAGACATGTAAACGAGACAGGTGATGACCTTAATGAATGTTTCGATATACGCTCGTTAACATTAACGTTCCAAAGCAGTGGTCTGTGCCGCATCGGCCGCAGGGCTTTTATACGGAGGAATGACAATACTGTACGGGGTTCCGGGGAAAAGGCGGCGCACCGATAGCGATGACCGTCGACACACAAGCACCCGAGCACGAGTTCTCACTCGACCAGCTTCAGGGCCGCGACTGGGAGGACACCCTGGAACAGTTCACCGAGGACATGGACCCCTGGGCCATCGACATCGTCGAACTGGCCGACAGGTACAAGAGCTACCTCGACCGCATGGACCGCCTCGACCTCGAGATACCCGGCAGAATGGCAGTCGTCTGTGCCACACTCCTCCGGATGAAGACCCACATCATGCGTGGCCTGGACGAAGACGAACCAGACCGCCGCGAGGAGGTCCTCGAGGAGATCGAGGAAAGCCATGACGAGTGGATGGACGAGATCAAGATACCGGAGACGACCATCGAGCCACCCGTCAAGAATCGTCCCCAGCGCCGCGTCAGTCTCGACGAGTTGAAAGACGCCCTCGACCGGGCAATGGACATCCAGGAGAAACGGCAGGAGCGCCAGCAGGTCCGACGGGAAGACAGCGCGGACTTCCTCGATATCGAGGCAAAGGACATCCAGGAGAAACTCGACGGGCTCATGGACCGGCTGCAGACGTTTTTCTCACGATCATCGGACGGCGTCAGGTTCGAGGAGGTCCTGGAGCGACGCGACCAGGAGGAGCGGATCGATACCTTCATCCAGATCCTCCACCTCGAGACCGACGACGAGATCAGGTGCAAACAGGAAGAGTTCTTCGGCGACATCGAGATCTACCCCGGGGAGAACACCTAAAAAGGTCCAGAGATGACCTGAGAACCTATGGACGATGACAAGAAGGCCGTCCTCGAGGCGGCACTGTTCGTCACAGAGGATCCTCTCGATACCGACAGGATCGCGGACATCCTCAACCTCGGCTCGAAGGGCTACGTCCAGATGGTCGTCGACGAGCTGAAAGACGACCTCCAGGAAGACCATCGTGGCCTCGAGATCATCGAGACCGACGACGGCTACCGCATGCAGGTCAAAAAAGACCATATCGACCAGGTCCGAGACCTTGCACCACATCAGGACCTGACCGACGCGACCCTGCGGACGCTTTCCATCATAGCCTACAATGCCCCGGTCAAGCAGTCGAGGATCATCGAGATCCGCGGCAACCGCGCGTACAACCAGATCAGCGACCTCGAAGACCGCGGCCTGCTCACATCCGAGAAAGATGGCCGGACGAAAATCTTAGACGTGACAGAGGAGTTCCTCGAGTACTTCGGGATCGAGAGCCTCGATGCGTTCAGGGACAGCCTCGATGCCGAACCGGCCGCCGGGGAGCTGCTGGACGACGATGAACGCGATGACGACGGAGAGCCCGACGAAGCAAACGAGGAGGATTCGGATGAACGGGACCGGCCGGACGACAACGACATTGACCCGGACGAGATCCTCGACGATGCCGGCGAGGACGTCGATGACGGATCAGGCAGCGGCGAGCTGCTCAGCTCGGACGGATCGATGGGATGAGCACCCAATCAGTACCCGATCACTTTTCAACGTCGCCCGGTGAATGATCACTGATGCGCGATGCGATAACAAGCCTCGACCTCACCGCCGTGACCAGGGAGCTGAAGCTGCTGGAAGGAGCACGGATCGATAAGGTCTACCAGCGCGATAAAGACATCACCATCCACATCTACAAGCCCGGCGACAAGAAGTACCGCCTGTTCCTCGCACCCGGGAAGGCCTTCCTCACCGACTACAAGCGGGACAATCCCCAGCAGCCACCGTCGTTCTGCATGGGGCTGCGCAAGCACCTGTCCAGCCAGCGGATCGAGCGGATCGAACAGCACGGCTTCGACCGGGTCCTCAAGATACATACAGCTGAGAAAAAGCTTATCGCGGAGCTTTTTGGCCAGGGCAACATCGTCCTCGCCGACAAAGGCACCGACGACATCATCGACGTCATGCAGGCACAGGAATGGAGTGACCGGGCACTGTACCGCGGCGAGACCTATAAGCCACCTGAGCAGGACCTCGATCCCCGCACCATGACCTTCCCGGCGTTCAAGGGCCTGATGGGCTCCAGACAGATCGTCAAGGTCCTGGCCGCTGACATCGGGCTCGGCGGGGTCTATGCCGAGGAGGTCCTCGCACGGACCAACGTTGCCAAGGACAGCCGCTCGGAGGCACTCAAGGACCCCAAACTGCACGATACCTTCGAGGCGATGAACGAGCTCCTCAAGCAGGTGAGCGAGGGCGACCTCGAGCCACGGATCTACTACGACGACGATCCCGTCGATGTCTCCCCCGTCGCGATGGTCCAGTACAGCGACAATGACATGGACGCCTACGATAGCTTCTCGCGGGCCCTCGACACCTACTTCACCGAGCGCCAGAAGGCAGAGTACCGCCGCCAGAAGCGGGAGGCCTACCGCACCAAGAAAGAGAAACTACAGCGACAGAAAAAACAGCAGGAGGAGATGCTCGACGGCATGAAGGCCTCCATCGAGGAGAAGAAAGAGCTCGGGGACCTGATCTATAAGCACTACGGCACACTTGAGGAGCTGATCGAGACACTCCGGAAGGCACGGAAGAAGTACTCGGAAGACGAGATACGGGAGCGGCTCGAGAGCGAGAAGGCAAGTGGCGTCCGGGAAGCCCAGATCGTCGAGGATATCAACCTCGCGGAGGGCCAGGTCGTCGTCGATCTCGGGGAGGATAACGTCACGATCGACATCGATATCGGCGTCGAGAAAAACGCCGAGCGGTACTACGACAAATCAAAGGAGGCCAAACGAAAGGTCGAAGGAGCCAAAGACGCCCTCGAGGAGACACAACGCGAACTGGAAGAGCTCGAACAGAACAAGGGCGACATCGACGTCGATGACGCGTTCACCAACAAGAAGGAGAAACGCGAGAAGAAACGATGGTACGAGAAGTTCCGGTGGTTCTTCTCCTCCGATGGCTTCCTCGTGGTCGGTGGCAAAGACCAGACCTCCAATGAGGTCCTCGTCAAAAAGCACATGCAGGATACGGACCGGTACGTCCACGCTGACTTTGAGGGGTCGCCGTCGGTCGTGATCAAGAACCCTGACGACGAGGAGATCCCCGAGACGACCTTCAAAGAGGCAGCACAGCTCGCGATCGGGTACTCGAAGGCCTGGAAGATGAACGTGGCGGCGGACGACGCCTACCACGTCAGCCCCGACCAGGTCACCAAGGACCCCGAATCAGGCGAGTACCTCGGCAAGGGCGCCTTCGTGATCCGTGGCGACAGGGACTACATCCGGAACATCGATGTCTCGGCCGCAATCGGTGCCTACGAGCGTGACGATCAGGTCCTGGCCATGGGAGGACCCGTCTCCGCCGTGAAGACCCACTGCGATCACTACGTCGAGGTCAGGCAGGGCGGGACGAAGAAATCGGACGTGGCCAAACAGATCCAGCTCCATCTCCACGAATCGACAGGCAAGGACTTCGACCTGGACCGGATCGTGCGCTCGCTCCCGCCCGGGGAATGCAGCGTCACGGAGAAACACTGATCTTCTCACAGGAGCGGACGTCCGTCCGCGGGTACGATATGCCACGCATCTTCCCATCGATCTCGCGTTCGACCGAGACCAGCTGCTCCGAGATCGAGATCCTCGCTGCCTCGAATGTCTCCTCGTCCGTCCTCACCCGCCAGCGATCGCTCGTGAACATAGAGATGGTCCTCCCGACCGGGATGAGCTGCCGGAGCGTCGGCTCGGCGATGTCCTCGGCATGCCTGAGATAGGCGCGGCGGTGCCCGATCAGGCCGCCGATCACCGCGACGATACCGTAGAGGTACAGGACAGCCGTCATCGTCGTAAAGTCCGTCCCGAACCGCATCACCACGAAGGCGGCAAAGGACGCGACCGAGAAGCCGATGAAAAGCGTGTACCGTGCCGTCGTCCGCATCACATCACCGGTGGAAGAAAAGAAGAGGCCACGGGGATCAGTCCCCGTAGCTGAGCGAATCCTGTTGCTCGCCGTCGGCGTTTGTGAGGATGGCACGGTCGCCGCCGTTGTTCCAGACGACCTGATCCCAGCAGAACCGCGCGCAGTCAGCAGCGGCCTCGTCACTTTTGACGCGGAGGGACTCATCCGGCTGGAGCGTCACAGAATCGAACGTGTAGCCGTTCCCCGAGGCGTCCTCGACCGTCCAGTTCGCCAGATCGACCGGGACCGGGCCGGTGTTGGTCACCTCGACGTACTCTGTCTCCTCATCGAGGGCCGTGATCGAGACCTCCTGTTCTGCCATGCCGAGATCGGCCGCCATCGTTGCGAGCTCCGTCAGGCCGTCCTGGAGCTGCTGTCGGGCACGATCGCACCGCTGGAGCACTTCATCGCGCTCCGTGCCGGTGAACGTCGTCTCGCGTTCGCCGTCCTCGATCGTGGTCTTCTGGGTGCCACGCGGGGTCTCACATTCTCTCGTCCGCGTGGACGGGGTCTCGGTCACAGTGTACGTGACAGATGAGCCTTCCAGCTCAGAGACCGTCTTCCCTGGCTCGGTCTCCTTCCGGATGCGTTGGTCCGGTGATTCGAGGGTCGAGACAAACGTATCGCCGCTCGATTCGAATCGTGCCGTCCCAAGGGACGTCTCGATCGTCGTCTCCATGCTGTCCGGGCCGATGTGCTCGGACACCGTCTGTGGGATCTGTGAGAACTCCTCTTCAGAAGCTCCCACAAGTTGTGCGCCCGCCGCCTCGAAGTCTCCGGTAGCGGAGGCCGAGGCCGCAGGCAGGGTCACCAGGCTGGCGATGATCGACGCCAGCATCGCTGAGTTCGCAATGTTCATTCCATTCACCTCGCCGTGGAACCGGACCTCCCCCAGTAATATCGTCTTACCAGCTTCCCCATCTCCCGTTCCAGGACCGCATCCAGCTCGTCCCGGACCGACACCGGGATCCCCGTCGTCTCCCGGGTTGTGGTGCCATCTTCCACCGTGACGGTTGCCCGTCCCTCCGGGGTCATGTACCGGCGCTCGATCGCATCGTCCGTGACCACGACATCGAGGGCCGCATCACTCATCCGGAGGCGCCGCAATGTGCCTGCAGGGGACTGCTCGAGTACAACCTCTGCCCCGGCACGGGAGACCGACAGCCGCCTATTGTCGGAGCTATGAGATGCCTCGAACTGCTCCGAGAGGGTTCTAGAGGATATCATGTGTCTGAAAGCCGTCAAAATATCTTCCAGCGGCGGCTTCTCCTGGACAGCGATTGTCTCTGTGATGTTCCTGCCGCCCACCCGGATCGTGACGTTCCGCTCGCCCGGCAGGAAGGCCTGAGCGGTGACAGTCGCGTTCCGGTACCGGCCCGGACCAGCATCAAGATCGGTTCTTCCGGGCTCGAAAGCAGCCGCCTGGACGCCGTCCGCCGGTACGAACTCTGCAACGACCGTTCTAGAGGTCGAGGCCGGTTTCTGCACTCCGACAGTGATTGGGAACCGTTCACCGGTCTCGACCGTCTCAGGGGTCGCTATATCGACATCTGGACGCTCCTGATTGGTTTGGCCGACAGTCACGGTCTCCCTGACCGGGCCAGCACGGACCTCACCAGCGTGGACCGCCCGGAGGAGGTATCTCCCCTCGCTGAGGTTCGACCAAGATGTGTTCCCGTCCTCGACCATCTTCCTGTCCCGCCAGGTCTCGTTCCGGACCTCGATGACGGTCGTCCCGTCTTCGATCCCGCTGACATCGATGCTGACCGCATCGGCGGTTGCCTCTGCATCGAGATCGAGTCGCTCAGGCTGGTCGACGCGGACGATGACCTCAGGCCGCGGATAGACCTCAAGGCCACTCTCGCGGTAGGTCGCTGCCGTCCGCCTGACGGTGAGCTGTACCCGGCCATCTGGCAGCTCGTGGGTCTCGTACTGGACCGGCTCCGAGGGCACAGGTCCGGAAACGTCGGTTCCGACGTCGTATCGCCGACCGTCAGCCCGCTCCGTCCCGACTGCGAGGACCTCCGTGCCGGCCGGGAACGTCTTCTCCATGCGGTAGAATGGCACAGTGAGGTTCCCGATACTGCTCGAGGGCAACCCCTCGATAAGCGGCCGTCCATCGATCTCCGTTATCTTTGCCTCCGGCGTCCAGGTGTAAGTACACTCGGTGCCGTCACAGCCCCTCTCGAGGTCCGGGAGGTCCGGCAGGACCGGATCCTTGATCGTCTCCGGGTCACCGTACTGGACGAACGAGGCTCTGGTCTTGTTCAGCCTGGCGCTGTGGCGCCAGTAGGCGTTCGGGACGATGAGATCGTTCGGGTCAAAGACCCAGCCATCGATCAGGTCATTCAAGGCCCTTCGTGCAGCCTGACCACGCGTGAACCCCGTCTTCATGTACCCGCGTGCCAGCTTGCCGGAGTACGGAGTATAGGTGGCCGCCGTGTGCCCCACCATACCGGACGCACCGTCGTGTAGCACGCGGTCAGCGATCGACCCGGCTGCTGCCTTGCTCGAGGTGTCATACAGGAACCCGTCGACGTCCGGCCGGTAGCTGTTCGTGCCGTTGTACTGGTTGAACGGCCCGTCCTCGAAGTCGAGCCGTGTACCATCCTCGTTCGGCAGCAGCCAGTGGGTGCCGTTGCCTGCACCGGTATAGATAAGCTTTCCTGCTCCAGGGAGACGTTCTGCCAGTCCGGAAGCGTTCAGTTCAGGGTGCGGATCAAGGATCGACGCTATCACGTCCACACTCAGCTCCTGGCTGTCGTTGTACGTGTCAAGCCGGGCGGCGATCTCTGCGAGTCCCTCCCTGTCCACATCAATGTCGTACTCCAGGTACGCCTGCAGCAGCTTCGTCATCTCCCTGACCGACAGAGCACCACCGAAGACATCGGCCAGTTTCCGGAGACGGGCGGCTCTGGTGGAGTTCTGTTCAGCGACCGCACCCGAGGACGCAAGCTCCTCGGTGAACAGGTCCGCATGCAGCAGGACGGTCTGGAAGGCATCGTGGATCTCGCCCTCCTCGAGGTCCTGGCTGAGTACTTCCCGGGCACGGGTGAGGTTCCGCGGATCAGCTGTCCCGATCAAGCGGTACAGCAGCCCCCGAACCGCCATGTCGATGTCCCGGATCGTTGTCCGGTTCTCGACGAGGAGGTCGGTCTCGATGCCCCGGTCCTCGAGTGTCGAGGCGATCCTGTCCCCGGTCCAGAGCCCGCCGCCGTGGTTGAGCAGGACCTGGGGCCAGGTGGGCTTGCGGTAGGATGAGGCGACCACGGCGCTGTCCGAGCGCTCGGATCCCTCCATCACGGCAGCGGCCGCCTCCAGGTCCGCAGGCATCCTGCCAGGGTTGAGGTCCACTCGGCCGTCGCCGTTGATGTCGGTGTAGGGCAGGTCAGATGGGAACGCATCCCCGTCACGCGGGTCATCCCGGATGACGGCAGTGTCCTCCATCGGGTCCGTCTTGGTGGCCTGTGGAGTGCCGAACAGGGTGAGATAGGTGCCGTCCAGCATCGACGTCGTAGCGTTGAATCCCATGTTGTGGTCGGCGAGCCGGAGGAGCCCGAGCTCGAGTGCCCTAGTGTGGTTCTCGACACTACCTGAGGCCGGTTGGAGATAGGCTCCGTTGTCCGCGGCGTACCTGCCCGCCAGAGCGCTGGACGGTGCATCCTGATCCGCGAGCACGATATGATCGATCCCCGATCTGGTCTCGAGTGACCGCTCGATCAGCTCCTCACTGGAGAGATCGACGAGCTCGCGGTCACCGTCCTCGTCCATCACCAGTGGCAGGCCCTTCCGCCTGGCATAGGCTGCCGCCCGGAGCTGGTTGGCGCGGTCCTCACCGGCACGGACGGCCCTGGAGGCGTTCGGCAAAAAGACCTGCGGGATGTCGGACGGCTCGATCGATGTGGCGTTGATCCCGGCCGTGTCCACATCACCGACAGCATAGATCCTGTCCGGGTCCTCGGCCTCGATCCGCTCCCTGACGTAGGCATCGACCTCCTCCCGGACAACAAGTGGCTGATCGACGACCGAGGCCATCAGGGCTGGTTTCCAGGACGGATGGGCTATGAGGAGGGATGATGGTGGGGCTTCATCAAACGAGTTGCTTCCGTCGTCTTTGATAATCAAATCATCGAACAATCCCACTTCACCAGGTTTGTTTGATTTAAATGCAAATTTGTATGGAGTAAAACCGCCTCTAATATTTTCGAAAACTCCGAACATGCGAAGATCTTCTATGCGTGTTCCAGCCCGTGAAAGAATCTCTCTGTTATTCCGAAACAGTCTTACGTCGGCACTCCAAGGACCCGTCCTGTTGATAACCACCTTATACTCCGTATCCGCTTCGACATCAAAATCAGTAGTGGGGTAGCGCTTATACCCGCGATGATTTTGTTGATTAGATACAAACCGTATAACCGGCCTGACCCCCATATATTCTCTGAAAGAATGTTTATTTTTGTTTTCGCCCTCACCAAAAATCCATGTTACGGTGTTGCCGACATTGCTACCGCTCTTCTTGTAGGAAATGGATTCCCATCCCTCTACCGGTTCAGGCAGCATGAGAGAAATTTTCTCGTTTTCGATACGGAGCTTCCTATCGCCATCAACGTTGACAATATTAGAAGCTACTTCAGGAGGCAAATCGGTAGGATTCTCGAAATCTTCTTTATACTCGTTCGATGCTACTGCCGTTGAGATGAGGACTAAAACGATAGCGAATGCAGCCGCAGACTTGATCAGATTCATAGATCCTAAATAATCGCCTCTTTTTAAATTCCGGTATCAAACACCCAACTACCGGACACGATGGAACAACATGACACGTTGATATGACCATGAAAATCGCACTCTATCACCCATGGATCAAATCGAAGGGCGGCGCTGAACGATTATTGTTCGAATACGCTGACCGCTCAGAGCATGATGTCGACATCATAACACAGTTCCACGGAGGATCGTTCGAAGAGTACGGGACAGAACCCATAGTACTTTCAGAAAGCGATATACCCCGCGGATTCGTCCGTAAGGGTGTTTCAGCCGGATACAGGATACTGCTATCAGACCTCGACCTCGAAGAGTATGATGCGTTGATTGTCTCTGAATCTGGTATAGGCTGCCTCGTTACCCTGCGGAACCACATCGATCCCACGATATGTTACTGCCACACACCCCTCAGGGCCGCCCACAGCTTCTACCACGATTATCTCGACCAGTACGGCTTTTTCTCACGCCAGATTTTCAGGACCGCCGTCCACAGCTATATGCTGCTGGAACGACAGGCCTGGAACCGGTTCGACGCCGTGATCTGCAACAGCCAGACAACCCTCGACACCGTGGAGGAGGCGGGGCTCGGAAGGAACGTCCCGAAAAGCATCATCTACCCTGGTGCCGATGTTGAGCAGTTCAGGAACGACGGGAAAGGCGACTACTTCCTCTATCCGAGCAGGTTCAAAAAGTACAAACGACAGGAGCTCGCCATTGAAGCGTTCAAGGAATACAGGGAACGGACAGATAAACACCATCGCCTCATCCTCGCCGGCTACCCGGATGCCGAGACGTACCTAGACGAGCTCCGGGGACGGGCGGACGACGACATTGAGATTAGGACCGATGTCAGCGACGAAGAGATGCGGGAACTGTACGCAGAAAGCTGTGCGGTCCTGTTCACCGCAAGCCGTGAGGACTGGGGTATCGTCCCGGTTGAGGCTATGGCCTCCGGCAAGCCTGTTATCGCTACAGACGAGGGTGGGCCGACCGAGAGCATCCAGGACGGCCACAACGGCTTCCTCGTCCCCGCCAACGCAGGGATGATCGCCGACAGGATGACAACGCTTACCGACGATGAAGATATCTACGAAAGGATGTCAAAAAAGGCAGAAGAACGTGCACAGGAGTTCACCTGGGATGCGTTCACGACCAAGCTAGATGCTGAGGTGGAACAATCAGTCCAGCAACGACGCTGATATCGACCGTCTACAACGAAGAAGACACCATCGAGAAGCTGTTGGACTCCATCGTCCAGCAATCACGGCAGCCGGACGAGGCCGTCATCGTCGACGGTGGCTCGGACGATGGGACCTACGAGATACTGCAGGAATACGCGGCCAAGCACGACTTCATCCGCGCCATCCAGGAAGATGGATGCAATATCGCTGAAGGCCGGAACACCGCCGTCCGGGAGGCAAGCAACGACTACATCGTCGGCACCGATGGTGGCTGCGTCCTGGACGAGTATTGGTACGAGGAGATGACGAAGCAATTCGAGGACGGTGCCGAGTACGTCATCGGGATGTTCGAGCCTCTGTACGACAACCTGTTCGAGAAAGTCCAAGGTAAGATCGTCTGCTCGCCCCACACCGTCGAGGAGCTGGAGAAAGGAAACCGCGGTCCGAGCTCGCGGTCCGTCGGCTTCTCCAGACAGGCATGGGAGGACGCCGGCGGCTACCCTGAAGATCTGTATACCGGTGAGGATTCGAAGTTCAACGCCCAGGTCATGGCGGCCGGCTACGAGCCGGCAATCGCGGAGGACGCCTACGTCTACTGGCGGATGCGGCCGGACTGGCGCAGCTTCTTCGACCAGTTCTACACCTACGGGGAGGGTGACGCCCGCGGTGGCAACCTGTTCACCCACCCCTCCCAGAAGCTCGGGATATCAAAGAACGTCTGGCTCAAGCTCCAGGGCGAGTTCACCATCCTTGCGTTGCTCATAACCCCCTATGGACTGTGGCAGAAGACGGCCTGGGCGCCCCTTGCAGGACTGTCGGCACTGGGCGGGCTTGCGGTCCCGACGCTTTACTACCTCGGAGCGTTGAAACAAGCCGCCAAGGATGACGGTATCAGGGCGCTCGGGATTGGAATACTGCTCACCCAGGTCAAAAGCTGGGGGTGGTACCTCGGCTTCAAGAAGGAGCTACTCAGGCATCCAAAACTGTTTGTCAAGCAGATCGCGGAGTGGTGGGAGCAGCGATGAAGATCGGTATGCTCACCACACAGTTCGCAGATGTCGGCGGCGTGGAGAACGTCGTCCGTGAGCTCTCCCGGCGATTGGCGACCGAACACGAAATATCATTGATTACACGGGAACGAGAACAGAATACCGCATCATTCGATGATTCTTTCACCGACGTCCACGTCATCAAGGACACCGAGAGCTACACGTCCTACCTGCGGAATGGACGGCGATTCTTCAAGGGACATGGCGCAGACTTCGATGTTATCCACATCCACAACTGGTCCCCGGTCCTGGCACTGGCCGGCCTGGATGTGCCGACTGTGATGACCCTGCACGGCACCACATACAACGTCGTCCGGGAACGGCATGGTCTGCTCAAGGCGCTGCCGTACTGGCCGCTGGAAGAGATCGCCCTCCAGGTGCCCGATATCGTGACCTCGATCACCAGGAGCCACCTCAATCCGTTCTGGACCGTCCGGCCGGTCGAGATCATCAGGAACGGGGTCGACACCGACCGGTTCCGGCCCAGGCCCGACGAACGTGAGGAGCTGCGGGACAAGTGGAACGTCGACGGCCTCGGCGTGCTGATCGTCGGCAGCCACATCGAGCGGAAGGGCCACCGCGAGACGTTGATCGCCGCGAGCGAGCTCGACCAGGAGGCGACCGTGATGATCCCATCGACAGGCCCGCTGACCGAGGACCTGAAGGAGCTGGCCGAGACCCTGGACGTCAACGCCCGGTTCTACGGCAGAGTATCCGACGAACGGCTCGCCGAGCTATACAGCACGGCCGACGTGTTCTGCCTCCCCAGCACCGGCGAGGGACTGCCACTTTCCATGCTCGAGGCGATGAGTGCGGGCCTTCCCGTCATCGTCTCCGATGTCGGGGACAACCGCGAGATCGTCGAGGAGAGCGAGGCAGGCTGGACGGTCGCGAAGGACGGCACCGACATCTTCCACACGCTCCAGACCATCGAGCGGTTCGAGGAGAAAGGACAGAATGCTCGGGAATACGCGGAAGAGCGGCTTGGGTGGGACAGTATTGTAAAGCAGTACGAAGAAGTGTACAGGAGGGCAACACGATGAAGATCATGGTCGTCATCCCAAAGTACGTTCCCGATACCTATGGGGGCGCAGAGTTCGAGGCGAAGTGGCTCTCAGAGGCCTTCGTCGAGCACGGCCACGAGATCGTGCTGGTGACCGAGGAATCGGACGAGCTACCGCGGAAGACAGAGGAGAACGGCGTGATGGTCTACCGGACCATCAAGCAGGGAAGGGCTGCAAATCCCCAAGCATACTACGAAGTCTTGAAACAGTGGCGGCAGGAGGAACCTGATGTTATCCATGGTCACCACGTCTATCCCACAGGGCTCTGGCTGTACCCTATCATGAAGCTGAGCTCGACTCCAGTCTTCCTCACGTCTCATGCCGAGGATATTCGCGGTGAGAACAGGTGGGAAAACGGTGTGCGAGCAGATCCAAAGAAGGCCAGGCTGGTGGAGGCGGCGGCCCGAGCCTGTAACAAGCTCATCCTCTGTGGGAGCAACCTCATCGAAGAAGCAGAAGATATGGGTCTCGACGAAGACGATTACACCGTCATCAACAACGCCATCCCTCTTGAGTACGAGGAACTGAATGAAGAGACGATCAAAGACGTCTACTCGGAGTACGGGCTCGATTCCGATAAGAAGACGGCCTTCTTTATCTCCAGGCTCGTCCCCAAGAAAGGGCTCGATGTGTTGCTAGACGCTGTTGCGGAAGGGGGTCTTGAGGACATCCAGTTCGTCATTGCGGGAACAGGGCCACTTGAAGACGATCTACAGGAACGGGTGGACGAGGAAGAGCTTGACAACGTCCATCTCATCGGCCGGATACCGGAACAGCACAAGGAGGCGTTCTTCCAGGGTTGTGACATCTTCGTCTTCCCGAGCTACAGCGAGGGTTTTCCCATCGTCATACTTGAAGCGATGAAGTACGGATGTACGATCGTGGCCAGTGATATTCCGGGGCCAAGAGATGTATTAAATAAGGAAAATGCATCATTGTTTTCACCAGGAAATAAAAAGGAGCTTATTTCAGTCTTCAAAAAAACTCGAGATAATCCTAACTTTCAGTCCTCAATTAAAGAGCTATCACCAAAGAACGTGGCAGAAAAGTATATTAATGCATTCCTCAACTGAGATAGACATCATTTATAGTACACAATTAAATTTTTTATACCACTCTACAGTCCTTTTAAGCCCTTCATCAAACCCTATCGATGGCTCCCACCCCAGCTGGTCCCGCAGCTTCGAGTCATCGATAGCGTACCTGAAATCATGACCTTTCCTGTCATCAACGAACTCGATGAGGTCCTCTGACGCATCTGTCAGCTCCAGTATCTTTTCAGTGACCTCGCGCACACTCTTCCTCGTCGTCCCTCCGACATTGTACACCTCAGGGTTACCGTGTTCCAGCACGGTGAAGATTGCCTCGCAGAGGTCCTCGACAAAAATCCACTGGCGGACGTGCTCACCGCTCCCGTAGATAGGCAGTGATTCCCCCTGCAGGGCCCGCGCGATGAACTTCGGTATCAGCTTCTCCTCATGCTGTCGTGGTCCATATGCATTGGTCGGGCGGATCACCGAGATCGGAAGGTCGTAGGTCTCCCAGAACGCGTTGACGAACATATCGGCCGCTGCCTTGCTCGCAGAGTACGGAGAGCTCGGATCCAGACAATCGCTTTCTGTGAATTCTCCTTCCTGGATACTCCCATATACCTCATCCGTCGAGATATGGACTGCTCGACGGATATCAGCATCCCGCATCTGATCGAAAAGCGTGAACGTCCCCTCGACATTACTGCGGACGAACGGTTTACCCGACTCGATGCTCCTGTCAACGTGGGACTCTGCAGCAAAGTTCACAACGTAATCGACGTCGTCAAGAACATCCTTGACCACCCCTTCATCCCGTATATCCTCTTCATGGAAATTCATATCATCCATCACCGGAGAGAGGCGTGACCTATCGGCCGCGTACGTCATCTTATCGATCACATAGACTTCATCAAACCGTTCGACAGCCATAAGGACAAAATTGGAGCCGATGAAACCTGCTCCCCCCGTCACAAGGATCGACGAATCTCCCATACATATACGTCATTTATAGGAGTTTTTTAACGATTGCACCCTATCACCCTACCTATGAAAGGAGTTGTCCTCGCAGGCGGTCGCGGTACACGACTGCGGCCCATGACACATGTCGTCAACAAGCACCTTCTACCAGTCTATGACGAACCGCTCATCTACTATCCGGTCAAGACACTGATAGGAGCCGGTATCGATGAAATACTGATCATCAGCGGGCCAGAACACATCGGCAAGTACATCAGGCTGCTCGAGGAAGAGGACTTCGATGTAGACTTCTCCTACCGCGTCCAGAAGGAACCGAAGGGTATCGCCCATGCCGTCGGCATCGCAGAGGACTTCGTCGACGACGAGTTCGCGATGATGCTCGGGGACAACATCATCCTCGGCGACGTCTCCGCGGAGATCGAGGAGTTCCAGGATTCCGATGACAAGGCAAAAATATTCCTCAAGGGGGTCGACCAGCCCGCAAGGTACGGCATCGCGGACGTCGAGGGCGACAGGATCGTGGAACTCGAGGAGAAACCCGACGACCCGGCATCGGACCTCGCCGTCATCGGCCTGTACCTGTACGACAGGGATGTCTTCAATAAAATCGAGACGCTGGAGCCGTCCGACCGTGGCGAGTACGAGATAACAGACGTCAACCAGCAGTACGTCGACGAAGGGACCCTCAAGTACGCGACCGTGGAGGGGCGGTGGTTCGACGCAGGAACGCCGGAAGGTCTCTTCCAGGCATCAAAGTACGCACGGGAACATAAATTGCCGCAAAATTAAAGACGGTTCTTCATCTTTTCTCTTTGGCCTGTTACGTCAATATCAAAATCTCTCTTGAGCCTTTCGATATCACAACCAAACTCCTTAGTTATGAACGGCGGAGGGTTTTTCCACGTTATTTTTGCATCCTTACTTAGCTCGCTTTCAATCACCTCAATAACCTCATCCAGAGAAAATTGCTGGCCCGAACCCACATTATAGACTGTGTTCCGGCCTTCGCCCGCTATACTTTGAGAGAGGATTGTAAAAACATCGTAAACATCTATTAAATCAAGAGAAACTCCTGAATATAAACTAATGTTTTCTCCAGCTAATATTTTATCCCTTAAATTACTAACAAGACCTCCTTCAATACCAAAAATATTTGTTAGGCGAAATATAACTGCCTCTTCCACCATATTTTTAACTAAAGACTCCCCCATCACTTTAGAACGCCCATAAACGTTAGACGGCTGCAAAGAATCTTCTTCATTGGCCTCGTTATTTGGCCCATATACCTCCCTACTGGAGAGAAATATAAGCCGGCATTCGTTCTCCATCTTCAAAATCGATTTGCAGACGTTATACGTGCCTTTGACATTTACATCAAAGCACTCAATGGGGCGATTCTCCGACTTCTTGACATCAGTTACTGCTGCAGCATGTACTACAACATCCGACCCTTCTAAAAAACCTCTCAAATCCTGATACTCTCTTACATCCCCCTTGATAGATCGACAAACGCCATCATAATCTTGGTTATCAAAAACACAGACATCATGATCATCTGAAAGCCTTTCTGCAAGGTACTCTCCTAGAGAGCCCGCCCCCCCAGTTATCGTTATTCTCACACTTTCAATACAAAAGGGAAACTATTTAGAATCTGACGGTCAATTGTATTTTTATGGCAAATCTACTCTGTCTTGCCGATTCCGATCCAGCAGGACCGAAAGCTGGCGGCATAGAAACATACATCAGAGAGCTTCTCCCCCGTTTGGCTCAGAATCACGAGGTACATCTTTTAGCTCCAGAAAACACGTCTTCTATGCCACGTATTCATAAACACGATTTTAATAATATAAAAATTCGTTTAATCGATACTTTGTCTTTTTTTACCTTATTAACAATCAAAACGACTCAAATTTGTAGAAAAAACGATATAGATATCGTTATTCCCACTAACACTTTCCCAACCGGAATTGCTGCAGTCATTAACAAAAAATTAACATCGACACCCATACTTCAGAGCATCCAAGTTAGCCTTGAACACACACGCGGTACCAAAAGAACCCGGGAACTTCTAAACGGCATAGCCATCAAAAACGCAAATCGAATTCATATACCTAACGCCTCCCTCAAAAAAACCATCGAAAAGAAGTATCAAAGGAGAAATGTAACAGTTATACCGAACGGTGTCGATACAGAGGAATTCAATCCAAAAAAACAGTACAAAACAAACGACATACTAAATATCATCTGTGTCGCCCACTACCGCCCCCCACAGAAACGCCAAGACATATTGATTGAGGCAGTAAAAGATTTAGACGGTGTGCAACTTACTCTGATAGGCAGCGACATGGATCAGTTAGAAAATAATTGCGATATCCCAAATAACGTCACTCTGCAGCAGCCCATTCCCCACAGCGAACTTTCAAAACGTTTACAGGAAGCAGATATATTTGCTCTTCCTTCAACATACGAAGGACAGCCTATAGCCGCTCTTGAAGCAATGTCATGCGGCCTTCCAATAATCGGGACAGAAATAGCTGGTCTTATTCAAATTGTCGAAGAGAATGGAAAACTAACAGAGTTAAACGCCGAAAGCTTCAAATCAGTTATAGAAGAAGCAAAATCATGGAATCTGGAAGAAATGGGAAAGGAGTCACGAAAAATAGCAAAAACACATTCCTGGGACAATATAGCCGATTCCTTTGAATCGATTATACAAGAGACACTATGAATCCTCCTACAAAAAACGACGTGCTAGTTGTGGCATTCGACGGTGCTGATTACGAATATATTAGTAAAAATAACATGAGCAAGCTGAAACAAAAGGAATTTGGTAGGATTGACAATGATACAAAAATCTCTCAGCGAGTCACATCGGAACTATTTGCGAGCTTTATAACGGGTCAGACACAGGAAGAGCACACGGCCGAAGGTTTACGACGGTACGAGAACGAAAAGATAGATTGGTTTGAATCGAAGTTAGGAAAAAAATGGCCTCTCATCAAATTTAGAGGGATAAGAGAAACGTTGTACGAAAATATCAATACCATTTCCGGCGGTTATAAGAGGACATATAAAAAAAGCGATCTCGCCAAAGAAACTCTTTTTGAGAAAATAGAGAATAGTAAAGCCCTTAATGTCCCGAGTTACAGCGAAAATAGCTGGATAGATATGTGGGCGGCAATAATTTTGAAAAAACACGGTGTTAATTCCGTTCTCCGCCATGCAAATGCAGAATTTAATTACAGAAAAAAAGAACTTTTTGATTCCTTGGAAAATGACTATAATCTCCTCATGGCACATTTCCACTATATAGACACGATTCAAGATCTTTTCCACAAATTCAACACCGAACAAGGAGGGAAAGAAAAAATAAAAGAGGCTTACAAGGAAACTAGCGAATTAGCAGGCGAAATACGCCAGAATGCTAAATTTGATACAGTTATTTTCATGTCAGATCACGGCCTGCCCGAGGGAAACGAACATAATAAAAACGCCTTCTACAGCTGCAACCACGAACTCTTCCCAGACACAACACCACACATCACCGACTTCCACGACAAAATCCTCGAACTAACCGACACCCCCGAATCAGAAGTAGGAGGCATCGATGTATGAGCATCCTCATCGTCGCTTTCGATGGCCTTGATTACGACCTGATAGAAGAATATGGATGCAATACGATCAAACAAGATGAATTCGGGGGCATCGATAATCAGACGGACATTGCCATCCAAGTTACCTCAGAGCTTTTTGCATCTTTCCTCACAGGAAAAACGTGGAGAGAACACGGTATCATAGGTCTGGATATATACCGAAACGAAACTCTCGAAAGCCTCGAAAGACTCAACAAATACAAAATTTTCAGGAAATTCAGCGGCCTAAGGAAACGTTTCTACAAGCATATTCCTTTCCTCGACGGGAGCCGCCGGCATGTCACCCAGGAAGACTACGACAGTCCGACATTCCTTGATACCATAGAAGACAGTATAGCCATCGGTGTACGATCCTACAGTAAAGGGTACAAGAACAAGGTTATGCAAATTCTGCAGGACCATAGCCTCGAAGAGGCCGAAGAGGAACTTGAACGTTTCGAAAAATGCAAGAGAATAGAACTGTATGATGCCCTTGAGGAAAAATATAATCTCATCATGGCCCACTTCCACAAACCCGACCACATCCACCACTGGTACTGGGAGGTCGGGAAGATGGACAAGGTCGAGGAGACCTACCACGAGATGGACGAGCTCGCGAAAGATATCAAGGAGAAAGCCGAGGCCAACGACTTCGACACCATCATCTTCATGTCAGATCACGGCCTCCCCAATGTCGAACACGGCGGCCACAACGAGAACGCCTTCTACAGCTGCAACCACGAACTCTTCCCAGACACAACACCACACATCACCGACTTCCACGAAAAGATTCTCGAACTGACAAATAGTAAGGACCCTGAAATCAGGATGGTCGATATTTAATGGGCTACAACAGTTGGACGGATAAAGATTGGAAACGTATTATTAGGAGACTCCGAAAGGGGATATTCAAACCCTTTCTCACAAAAATATATCAGCCCATATTTCGATTAATAGGAAACGACGGAATTGATGTTGTGGAAAAGAAGTGGGATATCCTTATTATTCTTGATGCATGTCGATATGATGTTTTTGAGGAGGTTAATTGGCTTGATGGTGATCTAGAAAAAGTCAGAAGCAAAGGATCAAAAACATATGAATGGTTAAACAAGAATTTCGCCGATTATTATGATGACATCGTCTACGTAACAGCGAATGGCTTCATATCTCCTTATAAGGATGACGGAAGCGGTTTTGACTCAGATGAGCATTTCTTTAAGACAGTACCCGTATATCTTGACGATGAAGCTCAAGAAAAGGGTGTAACAAGACCAGAAGCAGTTACAGCGGCAGCAGAAAAGGCTGTAAAAGAACATCCTGAAAAGAGGATTATCGTACATTATGTCCAACCTCATGACCCCTATATAGGCGAACCTTCAATTTCACTTGAACAAGGAGATATAGAGGATCCGCTCGAATATCCTCTTCAGGAAAATTCCTGGGAAGCATATAAAGCAAATCTAGAGCGGGTGTTGAAATCAGTAGAAGGATTTCTAACCGACCTAGATGGGTGTGTAGTGATAACATCAGATCATGGCGAAGCCTTCGGAGAAGGGGTATCGTGAGGCACCCACACGAAGTATATATTGATGCTCTAGTTGAAGTTCCATGGTTCATCGTCAGTGACAAGAGTCCGGAGGCTGGTATCGACGTATGATCCCCTCCAAAATATATGCGGTCAAGAAGCTGTAACTCATCGAGGATAGCATGGGACCAACGACAAAGGGAGATATGGAATGGAGGGAAAAAGCCAACCTCATGTTCTATCGTCGTGTATACTCCCGGTATAAGCATGTCAGAGGGATGAACTGGTTGAAAAGGAGGATTAATGAATTCAGTCTCAGGCGATACCAAGATGTCCACGGAACACCACTGACCGATATGGGATGGGATCATACGATAATTCTCGATGCCTGCAGGCATGATCTGTACGAAGAAGTGAATGGGTCGACCGAGTACAGGTACTCGGCAGAGCCGGCAACCCCGAAATACATCGCAACGAACTTTGAGGAGAAACAAGAGGATATCGTATACCTCACCGGCCACCCGCGGTTGACAGATACCAAACTTGAGGACAATATCGGAAAGACGGATATCTGTCATGAACGCATCCTCATTGACAGCATCGAACCTAAAGAACTCGTGCAAGCAGTAGAAGAAGCTCGGGATAAATATCCCGATAAGAGGATGATCATCCACTTCATGCCCCCTCATGTTCCTTTTCAAGGACACGATTGGCCAGAGGATATCAAAGAGAGACTCGATAGAGGAAAAACGAGCGAGAACCAGCTAGCAGCTTCAGGCATCATAACCCCCGAACAGTATTGGACAGCATACCGCGATAACCTTGCATATGTCATGCCCTACGTCGAAGAGACCATTGATATGCTGACCGGAACAATCGTTATCACAGGAGATCACGCCAACCTAGTGGGGGAGGGCGGCATCTTTGGCCACCCCTTCGACCATCACCCAGAGCCCTTGAAAAAGGTCCCTTACGATGTAAGAGAACGTGAGGAACGGAAAAGCACACTAGACCAGATAGAAGTATAGGAGAATTATATGACCCACTTCGACCGCATCATCATCATCGCCTTCGACGGCCTCGATCACGAGAAGATCCAGCAATACGACTGCAAAAACGTCATGCAGGAGGAGTTCGGCCGGATTGATCTCTCCGACATGCCGATGGTCACCGGGCCGCTGTGGTCCTCGTTCATCACTGGTGTCTATCCCGACGACCACAGCGTCAAAAAGACGATGAACTGGACCGATGACCGGGTCCAGCGGTTCGAGAACCTCGTCCACGGCAATCCCTTGTTCACCTTCTGGAAGGGCATCCGGTGGACCGTCTTCCGCAACCTCGATTCCCTCAACGCCGAGGTCCTCGGCGCCTACCGGGACAACCTTGAGGTCGATACCACCATTTTCGAGGACATCGAGCCCTCGATCGCAGTCAACGTTCCGGGATATAGAATCAACACCGCGCTCACACGCATCAAGATAGCGAAGGCAATCGGCAAGGACGCCCCGATCCCCAAGCATGTTATGGAGCGGGACATCGACGCCGAGTTCATGAAGCGGAAGAAAGAGACCTTCGAGGCACTCGAGGACGACTTCGCGCTCATGATGTCCCACTTCCACAAGCCCGATTTCATGCAACACCTGTTCGCCTTCGACCAGGAGAAAGAGGAAGCCGTCTACCGAGAGATGGACGACCTTGCGGCAAAGATCCTCAAGAAGACCACAGACGATGACCTCGTCATCTTCTGCTCCGACCACGGGCTCGAGGACGGCGGGCACCGGGACCAGGCATTCTACTCGCTCAACCACGATCTCGGGTGGGAGAACCCGCACATCACCGAGTTCAGAGACCTACTCAGCGAGATCGAGGTCAGAAAAGCATCCGACATGAGCGGTATCGACATCTGAGTCAGCTGAACCTGTGAACGATCTTTTCGATGATCTCCAGCTCCAACCCTGTCTTCTCACGTATCTCACGGAGAATCATCAGGTCTTCCTCTTCAAGCACCCGCAGCACCAGCAACAGACCGACATAGATCAGACCGAACACAGCCATGTCGATCACAAAGAACCACAGAGGCGTCACCTCGAACAGGAAGTTGGACAGCCACCAGACCACTCCAACAGCCACCGAAGAAGCCACAGCAGCCTTCAGGATGGAAAGACGGAACGGGAACGCCTCCATCTTCCACGAAACAATCACCAGACCGATCATCGCAGATACAACCTGTGCCGTCGTCGAGGCGATAGCAGCACCCATCGCACCCATCGACGGTATCAGCCACCAGTTCAGTCCAGCATTCAGCGTCGCCAGGACCGCAGACAGCCCAAAGATGACCTTCGTCCGATCCGTCGCCTTAAATATGTTTCTAAACGGGCCAGATATCGCCCCAAGAAGGAATCCAAACGACAGGACCCGCAAGACATCATCAACCACATAGTACTCCGAACCGAAAATCACCAGAACTGCACGCGGGAACGCCATGAAGACAGCAAATATCGGGAGAGAGACCAGAGCCACCCACTTCGTTACCGTCTGGTACACCGAATCGAGTTCTTCCAGATCGCCTTCTGCGATCATCCGTGATGCGTTCGACAGGAAGATGCTGGCGAACAGCCCAATACCGATTGTCAGGAGATTGGCAAACGGGTACGCCGCCTGGTACAGCCCCACCTCACGAGACCCACTGAAGAACTGGAGCATGAACGTATCGATGTGGCCCAGCACGATACCGAACAGCCCGGCCGCCAGCAACGGCCAGGAAAAGTGGAAGAGTTCAGAGAAATCATATTTAGCAGGAGCCACATGCGAGAAAAGACCAGGAATCAATTTTCGTGCATAATAAGCGGCAAGGATGATGCCAGAACCCATCGAAAACGCATAAGCGAAAGAAGCCCCTATATAACCGTAACTCGCCCAGACAAGTACAGCAGCAATAGCAACCCGAGACACGTTCGCCCAGATATTGTTCACGTACACATTGTACTGCATCTGCTCGAATGCATCCGCAACGTTCGACAGGATAGAGGTATGCACCGAAAGCGGGATGATCACTGCCACCATCCGGACCGGCCACAGAGCACGCGGCTCATGGAACACGTTCTCGACCAGCCACGGTGCGGCCAGATAGACACCGACACCCATAAGGACAGACGGTACTGTCGCGATGATCAGCCCCGTCCGCAACGTCCCCCGGACCCCCTCCATATCCTCCTCACCGCGGTACGAAGCCATGAACTTCTGGACGCCCTGTGGTATACCCACGGCTCCAATCTGGCTCGCCACCGCGTACACTGCCACCATGACAGAGATAACACCGTACTCCTCGGGACCGAGATACCGGCCGACAAGCACGCGGTACAGGAGGCCGAAGAACTTCGAGATGATCGTCCCCGCGAGCACGATCATCCCGCCCTTGAAGATCGACTTCAGCGCACGGTCCTTCCCCGAGGACATGAGGATAGACTTCCTCGTCCAACGTATAAAAGACACCGGACAGCATCACCTCCCGGACAACGATGACCAAGAAGCTCCTCGTCATCGGCTGGGACGGTGCCGACCACCGCCACCTCAACCAGATCCGGCCATCGTTCTGGTCCTCTCTCAAGCACAAGGGACGGCTCCTCCCCGAGCAGCTGTACCGCGGCATTCCGCTCGATTCCGGGACCGCCTGGACCACCATCACTACCGGCCTCGAGGTCGAAGATCACGGCATCATCTCGATCAACAACAGCGTCCGGTCCAAGACACTCCTCTCACTCACCAAAGCCATCGCAAAACGCATACCCAATCCTACATGGCGCACCTATCTCTACTACGGCCTCACCAAGGCCATCAACACCAAGGACCGCACACCGCGGTCCCAGGACGTCGGCCACAGGCGGGTCTGGGACTACATCGAGGACAGCTTAGCGATGGAGGTCCCGCTGACCTACCCCGCCTGGACGACCGACGGCATCATGCTGTCCGGCATCCCCGCCCCACTGGACGGCGACAAGCCAGCAGCGTACCCGCTCGAGTACGAAGAGAAGCGCAAGGAGTACCAGGGCTATGACTACCTCGGGGACAGGACCTCACCGCTCGAGGACGAGAGCCAGCCCAACCTCACGGAGTACCGGGACAACATCTACTCCTACAACCGCGACGCCATGCAGGTCGTCCGGGAGATCGACCGCGAACAGGACCTCCAGCTCATCTTCGTCGTGTTCCCACTGATCGATGACCTGCTCCACGCCCTCGATCCCGATGAAGACCGCGAGGAAATCGAGGCAGCCTACCGCGTCCTCGACCGCGCCACCGAGCAGCTCGTCAACGACATCGACCCCGACGACATCCTTATCCTCTCCGACCACGGCATGCAGCCCGCAGAGCACAGCCTCAACCCCAACCAGTACCCCGGACTGGAGATGGACCACGACCCGATGAACGGCATCTGGGCCTCGACGCATGACTTCGACCTCGAGGAGCAGAGCGATGTCACCCCCGCGATCCTGGAGTACTTCGGGAAGAGCTTCACCACGGAACCGTACCGGATCGAGATCGAAGACAAAGACAGCGACAGCAGGATCGAGGACATATCGGTCTGACCATTCCACAACGAACACGGCCTAGAACAACCTTGCTCCTTCTTCACCCTCCGGACCCCAGCCACCCGCACAACCGACCACACCACTTAAAAAACACTAAAGTACACCATTGTAAACATGAGTACACGCACCGTCTCCTTCAAGGCCCCCGAAGACATGATCGACACCATCGACCAGGCCGTCGAGGAGGGCAATTACACCTCACGCGGCGAATTCCTCAGGGACGTCCTGCGGAACATCGAGATCCGGCCGCTCTCAGAGGAAGCGAAGGACAGGATCCAGAAGGGACGGCAGGACGATCCCATCCCCCTCGATGAGCTATGAGATAGCCATCACCCGGCAGTTCCAGGACGATCTCGGAGACTCCCTGAGAGCACCAGCGAACGCATCATCAAGAAGCTGCACGAGTTCCGGGACCAGCTCAACGAGTACGGCCTCGACCCACGACACCACAGCAGCACAAAATTCATCACCGACACACGGACCTGGCGACTCAGGATCGGCGATCACCGCGCATTCTTCGACATAGAAAGCGACACCATCACATTCACCACGGTCCTCCCGCGTTCACAGGCCTACAGGGACTGAACGATCCCCTCGGCGGTCTCCCTGACGGCCTCCGCACTCGTCATCGACGGGGACCAGCCTTTCTCGTGGAGACGCTCGATATCCAAAAGCATCTCGGTCACGTCCCCCGTCCAGCCCTTCTCACCGCCGGTGTACTGTATCTCGGCATCGCATCCAGAGGCCTCGATCACGATCTCGGCTATCCGAGAGACCTCCAGGCTGTCCGTGTTGCCGACGTTGAGCACCTCGAAGTCGTCGTCCCGCTGCTCGGCCGCCAGCACGATCGCCTCGATACAGTCATTCACGTGGAGGTAGGACTTCCGCTGTGTGCCGTCCCCGAGGACCTCAAGCTCTGTCGGATCGTCCGCGAGCTTGTGCACGAAATCGTACGTCACACCGTGGTCCGAGCGACTGCCGATGATGTTGGCCAGCCGCAGCACCGAGACCTCGAAGTCGAAGGAATGCGCATAGGCAGACAGCAGCGATTCCGCCGCCAGCTTCGAGGCACCGTACAGCGATATCGGCTCCAGCGGCGAGTACTCCTCCGGTGTCGGGAACGCATCCGCTTCACCGTAGACCACAGAGGAGCTCGTGAACACCACATCACGCACGTCATGCTCGTGCATCGCCTCACACAGGACATGGGTCCCGTCGACGTTCTCCCGGCGGTCGACCATCCTGTCCTCGTTCTGGGTCCGGACATCGGCATTGGCCGCCAGGTGATACACGCGTGAGAAAGTATGCTCCGAGAAGATCTCCTCGAGGGCATCCTCGTCCTTCAGGTCCGCCTCATGGAAGACGGCTTCCGCCGGGACACGATCGCGGTCGCCGGCAGAGAGATCATCCAGGACCACCACATCACGGCCCCGGTCCAGCAGCTCCTCTGTGAGATGCGAGCCGATGAACCCTGCACCGCCGGTCACCAGGACTGCCATAAACGGAGATGGGACAGAAGTGCTTATCAATCTGGGCGCCCAACCCCTTCCTGTGATACACATGGCACACAGCGTCGAGGTCGAGGACGATATCTACGAGATACTCGAAGAACGTGCAGGAGAGAAAGGGTTCGACACCACCGACAAGTACGTGAGCTACGTCCTCGGTCAGGTCGCAGACAAGATCGAGCGCAAGCAATCAGGCGACAAAAAGGAGCAAGACTTCAGCCAGGAAGACGAACAGAAGGTCAAAAAGCGCCTCAAGCAGCTCGGCTACCTCGACTAGCCGACCTCGTGGCAGTCCGCACAGCGGGCCTCGTACCGGTCCGCCCCGACATCGACCTGGGGCCCGTCCGCCGGCGCCGGCTCGCCGTCGATCAGGCGCTGGGTCTTGGTCGCGGCACCGCCACAGACATCGCATCGTGCCGTCAGTCGCTTCACGACATCAGCGTTCTCCACCAGATCAGGCATCGGATCGAACGGCTCCTCTGCAAAATCCTCCTCCAGCCCGACAGCGACCACCTCGATCCCCTCGGACCGGAGCCGTTCGACCACATCGAGGAGATCATCATCGAAGAACTGTGCCTCATCGATACCCACCGCAGCAGGCCGTTCGTCCAGGGCCCGTTCCTCCATCTCCTCGATGCCCTCCCGCGAGGACGGGACGGCCACCGCAGGCACCGACATGCCGTCATGGGTCACGACCTCGTCCTCAGCGTACCTGTCATCCGTATCAGGCTTGACAACCAGGACATCCTCGTGCTCATCCAGCGCATCAAAAAGTGCCGTACTCTTGCCCGCATACATCGGCCCCGTGTAGACGCGAAGCATCTCAGCCACCCATCGACCGGGCCATGTCCTCGACATCCTCGATCGTCCGGGCCACACCGCTCTCCGTGACCACCTCAGGCTCCTCGAGCTCATCGAGGACGATCTCGCGTGGCGCAACATCGAAATGCTCCAGAACGCGGCGGAACCGCTGTGCCCGCTCGCTCCCGTCCGACAGCAGCCCCACACTGTATTCGGTCATCGTTTCCCCTCCTAGACAGTACACGGCGCCGGGCCCTCCCCCGACGAGCCCGGCACCCACAAACCAGTTGACTGTCTGTACCTACCTAGTGTCTCACTACATAAGGGTCTTGGGCGACAGCACCTGTCACAAGTGTTTTATACAGCTACGCACCAACACCACACAGACAGCAGGCCAACCATGCCAGGACACAAACGACCCGCACGTGAGCCGGCAGGCGAACGTGGAACCATAGTGACCTTCAGAAGGAAGTCACAGCATTCTAAAGGAATGCTGTTCGAGCAGCGTTCCTTCAGAACGATGCGAGGTGCCTTCTAAGTGGCACTGGACCGGGAGACACGCAAAGAGATCCAGGACATCGTCCGGCAGAAACCACGGGCCATGCAGGAGATCGCCGAACACATCGGCATGAGCTGGCGGACCGCCGACAGGTACACCGAACAGATGGCCGATGAGGAAGGCCTCATCCAGCGCCGGACCTTCCGCGAGGGGACCCGTGGCGCCCTGAAGATCGTCTACTGGAACAACACCGAGACCTTCAACAGCTCCCGCATCCAGGACCAGCTCCTCAAAAAGATCGAGGCCGGCCGGGAGAAGACCGACTTCTCACCGTTCGACATCTACCAGGTCGCCGATCAGGACGAGCGCAACGCCTTCGCCGAGCGCCAGGCACCGGAGAACGTCGAGGCCAAGCACAACCTCTTCGAACGCCTCCGGGAGGCACAGGAATCCATCAGGTTCTTCTCCGGCAACCTCTCGTGGGCCAACGTCACCCACAGCGACGAACAGGCCATGGACGTCTTCCGCGAGCTCGCCGAGGACGGCATCAGCATCAAGTTCCTCGGCAGGGTCGATATCGGCAGCCTCTCGAACGCCGAGAAGCTCCTCAAGCTCAACACAGCCCTGGGCCAGGACAGGATCAGCATCAGGCACACAGAACAGCCGCTCCGCGCTTTCATCGTCGATGACAGCCTCGTCCAGTTCAAAGAGCTCCGCCATCCCGACAAGGACAGCGACCTCGACGAGCACACCTACCTCTTCTACGAGATCACCGACCAGGAATGGATCGACTGGATCGATAAGGTCTTCTGGAAGCTGTACCGCGGCGGCATCCCTGCGGACCGCAGGATCGAGGACCTCAAATCCATCCGGAATGTCCAGCAGATCTAGATCACAGGATCGACGTTCGAGAGCCCGTCACGCAGCTCATCCCACTCCTCCTCCGTCATGTCGAGCTCTTCCTTCTGGCCCATCACACCCTCGTTGTCCTCATCGTCGTAGTCGTGGTCCACAGCGAGATGGGCGATCTCGTGCAGCACCGTCCTCGCCCGCACCTCGCCCTCGACCGCGGACCCGACCGTCGCCCGATTGACCCTGCTGTACCCCGTGAAGTGATGATCATCGTCCGGCCCCGGGTTCGAGGGGGCATACAGCTCGCCCTCATGGGGCTCGTCCGCTTTCCCCGGCACGAACAGCATCTGGACCGCATTGTCCCGCAGCTCCGGCACAGTCACCGCATCGTAGAATCCCTCCTCCAGAATCTCGTCCACCTCGTGGCCGTACCTGTCCTCGAACCGGTCACGATCGTACCTGTCAGGATGGTCGAGCCAGTGGAGATCGATCCCCTGCTCCGCAAACAGGTCCTCCAGCTCATCCTTGTACCTGTCAGCGAAGTCCTCGCCCTCGACATAATGTGCATCGATGATCAGATCCTTCTCATCCGGGTCGAGGTCCGGGACCTGGTCGTTGCCGTACTCCTCCTCGATGAGCGCAGCCAGGTTGCGCTCGTAGACGTCCTCGATACCGTCGCGGTCCCTGTCAGGCCCGAGATCGGACGAACAGCCCGCCAGAACCCCCGCCAGCCCGGTCGCACCCGCCAGCACATCCCGTCGTCGGATCTCCATCGGCACGCACCACACTACCTTTTCCCCCTATTTCAAACCGTCGCCCACCGCCGCATTTATAAGATGTAATTACACTTAATTACCGCACCGGGCGAACCAGATGACAGACTACACCACCATCTCGATCCCAAAAGACCTCCACGAAGACGTGGACGAGTTCATCGATGACACTAACTTCACCTCCGTCGCGGAGTTCACCAAACACCTCCTCCGGGACACCATCTCCGGGGGCGACCTGACAGGCAGCTCGGACCTCACCGAGGACGAGGTCGAGAAGGTCCGCGATCGGCTCAAGAACCTCGGCTACATCGAGTGATATCCATGGAACTGCTCACGAAAGCGAAAGACATACTCACAGGAGAAACGGAGGACAAGGTCCTCGTCATCGGGCTCGACTGTGCCCCGCCACAGCTCGTCTTCGACGAGCTGCGCGAGGAGATCCCGAACCTCTCGAAGCTCATGGACAAAGGCAGCTACGGGGAGCTGCGCAGCGTCACACCGCCGATCACCAACCCCGCCTGGTACTGCATGATGTCCTCCAAGAGCCCCGGCACACTCGGCGCCTACGGCTTCCGTCACCGGGAGATCGGCAGCTACGATGAGAAGTACCTCGCCACCCACGACCGCATCCCCCACGACCGCGTCTGGAACATCCTCTCCGAGGAGACAGACAAACGCAGCGTCATCATCGGGGTGCCCAACACCTACCCGCCCGACGACATCGACGGCATCATGATCACCAGCTTCCTCACCCCCGATACCGACAGCGAGTTCGTCGCCGGCATGGACAGAGACCAGCTCCTGGATATCGCATCATTCGACGGCGAATACACGAGCAACGACGACTTCTTCCTCGATATCGAGGACTTCCGCAGCGCTGACAACCAGCGGATCCTCGATGACATCTTCGCGATGGCCGAACAGCGCGCCGAGGTCACCAAAGAGCTCCTCGACCGCGAAGACTGGGACTTCGCCATGACCGTGTTCATGTCCATGGACAGGCTCCACCACGGCTTCTGGAAGCACTTCGACCCAGAGCACAAGGACTACGAGGAAGGCAACGAGTTCGAAAACGCCATCCCCGAGTACTACCGGTTCCTCGACCGCAGAGTCGGAGAGATCCTCAAGCAGGTCGAGGACGACACCACCGTCATCGTCGCCTCCGACCACGGTGCACGACCGATCGACGGCTGTGTCTGTATCAACGAGGTCCTCCGGGAGGAAGGCCTCCTCACGCTGAAAGAGGAACCGGACGAGATGACCCGGCTCGACGAGGACATGATCGACTTCGAGAAGACCGAGGCCTGGGGCTGGGGCGGGTACTACGCCCGCCTGTTCCTCAACGTCGAGGGCCGCGAAGAAAAAGGCCAGGTACCCCAGAGTGAGTACGAGGCCAGACGGGACGAACTCATCGAGCTGTTCGAGGACCTGACAGGGCCGGACGGCAACGACATCGGCACCACAGTCTACAAGCCCGAGGACGTCTACGACGAAGTCAACGGCGACCACCCCGATCTCATGGTCTTTTTCGGGGACCTCTCCTGGCGTTCCTCCGGCTCGGTCGGCAACGGCCTCTACCTCGAAGAGAACGATACCGGGCCCGACCACGCCAACCACGACTGGGACGGCATCTACATCATCGACAGGCCCGGAGAAGACGGACAAGGAAACACAGGACGACGGTCGATCCTCGACATAGGACCCACCGTCCTCGAGGCACTCGAGGTACCTATCCCGGACGATTTCGAAGGCACACCACTCAACTTCGGTGATCAGTCATGATCGCACCGCACGGCGGCAGGCTCGTCAACAGGCGGGTCTCGGACCGCAGGAAGGACCGCCTCCTCGATGAGGCGGACGAGATGACATCAATCGAACTCTCCACAGCACAGATCAAAGACCTCCAGAACATCGCCGATGGCAGGTACTCGCCATTGAGCGGGTTCATGGACCAGAACAACCTCCTCAAGGTCATCGAGGACAAGACCCTCGAGGACGGGACCGCATGGACCGTCCCCATCACACTCGATGTCAGCGAGGAGACCGCATCAGATCTCGAGCCAGGCCAGCATATCGTCCTTGAGGACAGCGAGGGCACACCGCTGGCGGTCATGGACCTGGACCAGATCTACGAGTACGACAAAGGCCACGCCGTCAGGCACCTGTACGGGACCGATGATCAGGACCACCCCGGCGTCGCGATGTACATGGACAAAGGCAAGAAGGCCCTCGCCGGCGACATCGACTTCCTCCAGCCAGGCTTCGAGCGGTTCCGGGACTACAACCTCCGGCCTGCCGATACACGGGTCCTGTTCAAGGAGAAAGGCTGGGACACCGTCGTCGGCTTCCAGACCCGGAACGCCCCGCATCGAGGTCACGAGTACCTCCAGAAATCAGCACTCGAGCACGTCGATGGCATCCTTATCCATCCCAAGATCGGGACCAAAAAGGCAGGAGACTACAGGGACGAGGTCATCCTCACGGCCTACCGCAGCCTGCTCCAGGAGTACTACCGCGACCAGGCAGCCATGTCGATCTTCACCGCCAAGATGCGGTACATGGGGCCGCGCGAGGCCGTCTTCGATGCCATCGTCAGGAAAAACCACGGCTGCACCCACTTCATCGTCGGACGGGACCATGCCGGAGTCGGTGACTACTACGACGAGTTCGCCGCCCAGCAGATCTTCGACGAGTTCGGCAGCATCGGCATCGAGCCCATGTTCTATGACTACGCGTTCTTCTGCAACAAATGCATGGACACCGTCTCCGAGACCATCTGTCCGCACGACGACGAGGAACGGGTCACCCCATCAGGGACCAAGATCCGGACCATGCTCGCGGACGGCGAGACACCGCCGGATAAGATGATGCGGCCGGAGGTCGCCGAAACCATCACGAACTTCGAGAAGCCCCTCGTGGAGTGAGGTGACGAGCTATGTCGTTCACACTCTGGTTCACTGGCCTGCCCTCCTCGGGCAAATCGACCGTCGCCAAACGCGTCGAGGAGGAGCTCCGCGGTCAGGGTATCGAGATGCACAATCTGGACGGGGACAACGTCCGCAAGAAGCTCCATCCCGGCCTCGGGTTCACCGAGGACGAACGGGCCACCAACAACCGCCGGGTCTCCTTTATCGCGCGGCTGCTCAACGAGCACGACATCGGCGTCATCGTCGCCGCCGTCTCACCGTTCGAAGAGGCACGGGAAAACGCCAGAACGGAGATCGAGGAAGCCGGCGAGTTCGTCGAGATCTTCATCGACTGCCCGGTCGAAGTCTGTAAGGAACGCGATCCCAAGGGCCTGTACGAGCAGGCCGAGGCCGGCGAGATCGAGAACTTCACCGGGGTCAACCATCCATTCGAGGAACCCGAGGACCCCGAGATCGCCGTCGATACCGCCCAGCACAGTCCCGAGGACTGCGTCGAGCACGTCCTCGAGGGGCTCGAGGAGATGAGCCTGCTCGAGGAACGCGACCAGCACACCGGCCTGACACAGCAGGAAGAAGGCAAGATCAAAGACAGGCTACAGGATCTGGGCTACCTCTGATCAGTCCCGGTACGTCGCGGCACGCTCCTTCAGCGCCTCCACGTGGCGGTACGGTAGCCGCACATCGCCCAGGAAGAACTTATCCGAGTCGCTGCCGTGGCAATCAGAGCCACCAGTCACCAGCAGATCGTAGGCCTCCGCCAGCTCCTTCGCCGTCTCCGCACCGAAGCTGTACCGGTCCTCGTCCATCCGATCGTAGGTGTACGGCACCTCGATCGCGTCCAGGCCCGCCTCGACCAGTGTCCCGAGCTGCTCCTCTGCGTACTCGGGCGACAGCGACCGCCCAGGATGGGCCAGCGAGGCCACGCCACCGTTGTCATGGATCACCTCGATGACCTCTTCAGCGTCAAGCTTTTCCGTCTCCACGTAGCCGTGGCAGCCCTCCCCGATGTACTCAGCGAAGGCATCCCCCACGCTGTCGGTAGCTCCCTTCTCGACCAGCGTCCTGGCGAGGTGCGGCCGGCCGATCGTCGCATCTGCCCTCGCACGGACCTCATCGAAGGTCACAGTATCATCTATCATCGTGTTGACCCGCTCGATCATCGCCTCCATCCGCTCCGTCCGATACCGCTCGATGGTCTCGAAGACATCAGCCAGCCGGTCATCCGACGGGTCCAGGAGATAGCCCAGGACCTCGACCTTCGTCCCGTCCAGGCCCGCCTTGATCTCGGCCCCGGTGATGACCTCGACCCCGTCACGGACCTCGTACCGGTCATCCAGCTCGTCCGTCAGGGTGTCGTGGTCGGTAATCGCGATGGCCTCCAGCTCCCTCTCGTTCGCCTGCTCGACGCGTTCATCGACCGTGTCCGTCCCGTCCGAGGCCACGGTGTGCATATGCAGATCCGCGAAGGTCCGGGTCATGGACCGGCGTTGGACGCACAACCATTTCAAGCTACCGGTGCCGTCCTGCCACGACAACAGCACCACGGAGAACGAGCTCTTATTTTGACGTCCGTGACTTTGGTAGTCGCCACCAAGCCGCTGTTGCCAGGTATAACGTCTCCGGAAAATGCTCTCATCGCTCCGGGGCGAGGCGATCACAGCAGGAAGAACACGGCCAATCCCGACAGCCCGACCCCCAGCAGCGATGTCGTCACGTACCTGCGGAGATCGCTGTTGACCATCTCGACCAGCGCTATCTTCGAGGTGATGCTGGCGAAGATCCCGATAAGCACCATCCCGGAGGCCGCCTCGGTCTCGATCGTGCCGTTCGACAGAAGCGAGACCGCCGAGGTCGCGACCGCCGTCGAAGAGACAAGACCGCCGACGAAGGCCGTCACGTACAGTCCCGCCGACCCGATGAACTGTTCAGCAAGGGTCGATACGACCGCGATAGCGATGAACGCCGCAGCAAACTTCGCAGCAGCCCGGAAGGAGAACGGCGATTCCATCGGCACCTCGAACTCATCGACAGGCTCCCTCTCACGAAGCAGGTACCCAAGCACCGCCGCCACACCGCACATCACGGCCGCGGGCCTCCACAGCATATAGATCAGCGGGAACGACAGCGCCGTTGCTATCACGACATTGCGCACGATCATGCTCGTCGTCGCCACCATCGTCGCCGACGAGACCGCCTTGATCAGGTCACTGTCCTGTTTCGAGATCCGGGCCAGCACACCCATCGTCGCGAACGAATTCGCCACACCGCCCAGAAGACCGGTGAGGTACAGGCCATGAGACCCCTCGACCTGGCGCATCGAGACGAAGGCCACGAACTCGATCAACAGCACGAAGATCGCAAGCATCAGGACCTCCTGGAGGTTGACAGCGTTCAGCGGGTCCACCGGCTGGGACGGTAGGATTGGAAGAAGGACGAAGACGAGCAATCCAAGCTTCATGGCATCCGATATCTCCCTGTTCGACAGCTTGTTCACGTAAGCGTGCATCCGCTCTTTCTCAGCCAGCAGGATGACCGTGAACAGCAGCAACGCAGTCGCCTCGAAGTACAGGTTGTACCCGACCATCAGCCCGAGCACCGCCACCACGAAGGCCGCCACAGACGTCGTCAGGCCGACCTGATCCGCCTCAACATAGGTACGGATCGCAACGATAGCCAGCGAGACAAGGACCGCCATCGAGAGGTAGATATAGACGAAGATCGACGACCCCATCGTCTCGGACAGCCCGACGATCGCGGGCGCCACACCAGCAAGTAACGCCAGCGTCCGGAGCCCGGCGTACTTCCTGTTGGGCTCGTTCTCACGCTCCAGCCCGATCAGACCCCCCATCGCGATAGCGATCAGGATCTCTTGGAGCATCTCCGGGACGACGATCGCAGACATACCACCTCTTGTTGTGCCGGCAAGGTACTTCAAGCTACACCACACCCTTTAAAAATAATACATCGTAATACGGTGGCGACGATGGCCAAACAGCGCGTCTCACTCACACTCGAGAAAGACCTCGTCGAACGGATCGACACCAAAGTCGAGACAGGCAGCTACACCAACAGATCACAGGCCATCGAGACGTTCCTCACAGATCATCTCCAGCAGGACGAGATCGGGACCGCCATCATCCTCTGTGGCGGCACGGAGGACAAGCCAGAATGCATGATCCACGTCAACGGCAAGCCCGTCCTCCAGCACACCATCGAGCATCTCGAGGACGCCGGGATCGACCGCGTCATCCTCGCGGTCGGCTCCAGGCACGAATCGATAACAGAACACTTCGGCAAAGGCGATAAATACGACCTCGCGATCGATTACGTCACCGAGGAAGAACCGCTCGGCACCGCAGGCTGCCTCAGACGGGTCAGGGACATGCTCACGGATTCATTCCTCCTCATCAACGGGGATATCCTCTGCAGGGTCGACATCGACGACATGGCGACCACGCACCGCGAGGACGACGTCCTCACCACCATGGCACTGACCACCGTCCAGGACATCTCACCGTACGGTGTTGTCAGGCTCAAGGGCGATCGCATCATCGGGTTCACCCAGAAGCCCGACCAGGCAGATGCCCCGTCCAACCTGATCAACGCCGGTGTCTACCTCATGGAGCCCAAGGTCATCGACATGCTCCCGCCAGAGGACGAGAAAAAACGCGTCAACGTCGAAGAACTGTTCGACAGACTCGCAGCCAGCGACGACCTCAAGGGATACGTCTACGAGGGCAACTGGCAGGACCTCGGGAGCTGATAGCGATGGCGGTCAGCGACACACTCCAGTACACAGGAGTCGATGAGTACATCGATGCGAAGGTACAGAAGGCCGAGGACATCCTTCAGGAGCGCGATATCGACATACAGGATCGCTCCGTGCTGATCGGCTATGACATGAACGGCCCACTCACCGACCGCGACAGCTCACAGCTCCAGCCCAACGAACAGGTCACCACCGCCGTCAGGACCGTCCCACTCGACCGGGACGACGTCCTCGGCGCCATGATCTCCGGATACGACATCGACACCCTCCAGTACTTCAGGGACCAGCGCCTCGAACTCGAGGACCGCATGGAGGTCGTCGGCGAGCTCGGCTCTGTCTACACAGCAGACGGCGACGTCCACCAGGTCCACCCCGGTGCAGACGAAGACGATATCATCGAGCTCAAACAGAGCCTGTACGAGGCAGCGGCACAGGAGAGCCGGAAGCTCCTCGAACAGGGCAACTTCTCCACCGTCGTCGGCTGCACGCGGATCGAGGGCGAGGGCACCCCGGAGGATCCGCGCGGGGAGACGTACCTCCACGTCGACGCCGACCCGGACGAGACCACCGAAGACCTCTGGGAGGCCCTCAGGGACGTCGACGGGTTTTCTTACAACCGCAATAATGGCATTATAACATACGAGAGCGACCACGATACCACGAAAGCACTCAGCGAGGCACTGCGCCACGATCACACCTTCCTCGGTGTGCGGTTCAGAGAGCTCACAGACGGACGGATCGGGCTCCGGCGGGACAGGACAGACGCCGACATCGACATCGAGGACGCACACGCGTTCATCGAAAACAGCCTCCCCGAAGGCTGGCGGACCGAGCCCAACCCCGACTGGGGTGTCGATTACATCAGCACCGACATCAGTCCCAGCAAGGAACGCGGCGCCAACAGCCTCGCACAGCAGTACTTCGACAGCGGGAAAGACGAGTACCTCATCGCCCACGTCGGGGACAAAGAAGGCGACGTCATGGACGGAGACAACGCTGTGTTCTTCCCCCAGGAAAACACACCCGCCCACAGGCACTGTGAGGAAAACGGTATCGAGCACGTCCCTGTCAGGGACGCCTGGGACTACTCCCTCATCATGGCAGAACTCCTCGACGGTGATACAGATGCGTGAGGACATCGCCGTCGTCGGGGACATCAACATCGACGTCATCCCCAGACCGATCGAGAAAGACGTCGAGATCAAACAGGACGGGCAGGTCTTCGTCGATGACATGGTCCAGCGCCGGGGCGGGCAGGGAGCGAACTTCGCCGTCAAGCTCGCCCAGCTCGGCTCCGAGGTCGGGTTCCACGGCAAGCTCGGGGACGACCGTCACGGCCGGTTCCTCATGAACCACCTCAAGGACCACGCCATCACACCACGACTCAGCATGGACCCCGACGTCAAGACCGGGACCACCCTCGCGGTCACCTGGGAGGACGGCGAGCGCCACTACATCAGCCACACCGAGAACAACGCCCGCCTCAGTCTCGAGGACATCGACATGGACGCCGTCCGGGATGCCCGACACGTCGCACGTCGCGGTGTCTGGTTCTCCGAGCCGATGCTCGATGGCGGCAACGAGCGCCTCCTCAGGGAGGCCCAGGAACACGGTGCCGAGACATCCATCGACCTCCACTGGGACCCTCACTGGAACAACGACGGCGAGAAGGCCGACAGGCGACGCCGCAGGTTCTACGACGCACTCGAACACGCCGACATCCTGATGGGCAACACCGACGAGATCACAGAGCTCGCCAGGAAGGCGAGCCCGGACAAGGCGATCGCGTTCCTCCACGACAAGGGCGCGGACACGATCGTCGTCCACCAGGGACCGGATGGCTCCCGCATCTACACACGGGACGATATGATAACCATACCGACAGAGACCGTCGAGGACCCCGCGAACCCGACCGGGACCGGCGACGCCTACGACGCAGGCTTCCTCAACGCCTACATGGACGGGGCAGGGCTCAGGCAGGCAGGGGAAAACGGCACCGAGGTGGCGGTACAGCACCTCACCGACAGCCTCTGACAGCGACTGTATCACCGAACGGAGGACACCACCATGGACAACGACATGGAGATCTACGACGATGAACTCGACAGGCAGCTCGACGAGGAGGACTTCGCCCTCGCCGTCGTCACGGCCACCAAACCCGACTTCTACAAGCAGGCCCCGCTGGTCCCGGCAGCCGACGACCACGACCTCGCGTCCTTCGTCCTCCACACCGGCCAGCACTACGACGACGTGCTCGGGCACGGTCTCAAGGAATACGACATCGAGGACCGCATCGGGGCCGACCTCCGGATCCGGGGCGGCCTGTCCCAGAAGACAGCAGAGCTGATGACCAAGATCAAGGCCTTCAGCGAGCACCTCAATGATAAGCACCCCGATACCACCGTCCTGCCGATCGTCCACGGGGACACACTGGCCGCCGGCATCGTGCCCCAGGCATGGATGTTCGCAACCAACCAGCGCGTCGCCCACAACGAGGCAGGCCTCCGCGGGATGAAACCCGTCTACAGCAACCACATGGACCAGGAGACATTCATCGAGGACCAGTTCCGGACCGACTGGGAGCTCGACCGGACCGAGCCGTTCCCCGAGCAGTACGACACCTTCATCGGGTCCGCAGCCGCAGAGTACCACTTCGCACCCACCGAGCTCAACAAGGAACACCTCGAACGCGAGGGATACCCGGCAGAGACCAGCAACGGACAGAAGATCGAGGTCGTCGGCAACTCCGTCGTCGATTCCATCGAGATGAAAGAACGCGGCCTCGAGGAATCCATCTTCGACATCTACCCGATCCTCAAGGAACGGGACGACTGGCTCCGCGTCGACATCCATCGCCGGGCCAACCTCCTGCCCGGCAGGTTCGAGGCCATCATCCAGGCCGTCATCGACCTCGTCGAGGAGGGCTACAACGTCAACCTCATCGAGCTCAACGCCACGAAGAGGGCCCTCAAACAGTACGGGCTCCGGGACAAGATCAAGCGACTCGATGAGGACAACGAGAACTTCCTGTTCACAGGACTCTGGAAGAAACACGGCCACGTCTATGAGTTCCTCAAGTCCGGTCAGTGTTTCGCCGAGCTCACAGACTCCGGCAGCATGCAGGAAGAGCTCAACCACATCGAGGAGGCCCTCTGTCTCACCGCCAGGTTCAACACCGACCGGCCAGAGACCGTCTTCGAGGCCAACACCAACATCCTCGTCCCGCCCATCTCCGGGGAGTTCATGTACGGCATGATCGATCACATCTACAACCACGATGATCTCCGGAAGCGGATGCGGAACGGGGACAAGCTGTACGGCAGCGACGTCTCCGGGACGATCGTCAGGTCACTCAGCCAGAAACGGGACAAAGAGCCGTTCGAGTGGTCACACGAGCGCGCCGGCTTCCACACCACACACAAGCGCCAGTTCGACTACCTCTGAGGAGCCAGGAAAAGCCCCAGGGACAATGAGATGGTCGGCCGCCGGCCGCCACACCAACAGGCTGTGACTCGTCCGCCCAGCAGGGACAACCGTAAAAAGACCGGGAGACCATCCTCGGACAGGACGATGACCGGGCAAGATACACCTTGGGGCGCACAGGAGACCATCCTCAACACAGCGATCAGCATGGGCGGGGAATCACAGAGCCTGCTCCTGCGGAAACTCCAGATCGAGAACGAAGAGATGACCCCTGTCGCCCGACACAAAAGCGGCAACGTCATCATCTATGTCGAGGACGGGGCCATCGACCTCCAGGTCGGCGAGGACTTCTACGAACTCGAGGACGGCGACGGTCACTACATCGAGGCAGGCGAGAAACACCAGATCGAGAACCTCGATGCCACCGTCACCACCGTCATGCAGATCATCATCCCGTTCGACCCCGACGACATGGAGATCATCGAGGATCCCTATGCCTGAAAAGCCCGACAGCATCGTCATCATCGGTCTCGACGGCGCAGACCCACAGATCATCCAGCGACTACACCAGGAGGAGCGCCTCGAGCACCTCTCGGACCTCATCGAGGACGGCACGTTCTCGACCATGCACTCGACACACATCCCGATCACACCGTCCGCCTGGACCTCCATGCTCACCGGGATGAACCCCGGCAAGCACGGTGTCTTCGGGTTCACCGAGCTCGAACAGGGCAGGACCAATCTTGTCTCCGCCACCCACACCGAGGACAACGTCCTCGACCATCTCAGCCAGACATACGATGTCGGCTACGCCAACGTCCCCGCGACATTCCCTGTCCAGGGCAACGGCGTCTTCGAGATCGCCGGCATCCTCGCCCCCGACGTACGGACCGACGGCACCTGCCACCCTGCCGAGCTGGCGGACCGCCTCGAGGACCTGGACTACGAGCTCGATCTGACCAGGACATACACCGGGGACAACGAGGACGAGCTCATCGAGGATCTGTACGACCACCTCGAGACCAAAAAAGAGCTATTCGAAGATCTCAAGGAGGAAAACGACCTCGATATCGAGATGTACACCTTCATGGTCCTGGACTGGGCCAGCCACTGGTTCTGGAAGCACATGGACGAGGACCACCCTCAGCACGAGCCCTCGGACTACCGCGACACCCTCGAGGATCTGTACGTCGCCGTCGATCAGGCCATCGGCGAGCTCATCGAGGACGCAGACACCGTCATCGTCGTCTCCGACCACGGGTTCACCCGGTTCACCCGCGGCCTCAACCTCAACCCGCTCCTCCGGGAGAACGGCCACATCCATCCGCGGAAGCGGCCCGGCCCGATGCTGCGGTACCTCCTGTACAGGAACGGGCTCACCATCGCACGGGCCTACCGGATTGTGAAGAAGCTCGGACTGGGCGATGTCGCCTCAGAGGCCGCCCAGGATACCGGGTTCAACCCCCTCCAGTGGCTCGCCGACAGGCTCTTTTTCAGCTTCAAGGACCTCGACTGGGACCGGACCACGGCCTACTCGGCCGGGGACTTCGGACCGATCTACATCGAGGCAGACAGCGAGGAACGTGACCGCATCATCGAGGACGTCACATCGCTGCTCCAGGACCTCGAGGACGACGGGGAACCGGTCATCGAGGAGACATTCCGCAAGGACGACATATACCATGGACCATACACGGACACGGCCCCCGACATCGTCTATGCCCCGCGAGACTGGCAGTACCACGCCACACGGTTCTACGAGTTCGGCACCAACAGCGTCCTCTCAGAGCCGTTCGACAACAAATCAGGCCACCACCATCCTGACGGCATCCTGATCGCCGCCGGCAACGGTATCGAAGACACGGACACGGACTGCTCGATCCTCGATCTCGCACCAACACTGCTCCACCTCCTCGAGGAGCCGATACCTGCCAAGATGGACGGGGAGCCTGTCATGGACATCCTCACGACCGACAACGATCCACGGATCGATGAGACAGCAGGCATCGACATCTGATCCCGCCACCACAGAGCCCCGAGGAAGGCGGCACAGTTATCAACGTGCAGCGATACCATATCCGTGGGGTCAGCATGGAGCTACTCGTCATCGGCATCGACGGCATGGAGCCAACGCTGTACGAGCGCTGGCGCGATGACCTCCCCAACCTCCAACAGCTCGAAGACGACGGCGGTTTCTCGCGGCTCGAGAGCACCTACCTGCCGCTTTCCGCTCCCGCCTGGGCCTCCTTCCAGACAGGGACCGGCCCCGGCAAGCACGGCATCATCGATTTCGTCAGGCTGGACAGAGACCACAAGCTCCGCCCGCTCAACGGCGATGACATCGACGGACAGCGCCTCCACGAGCTCCTCGCCGAGGACATGGACATCGGCGTCCTCAATCTCCCCTACACCTATCCTCCCGGCGACGTGGACGAAGACAGCTTCATCGTCTCCGGCATGACCGCCCCCGGGATCGAGGCCGACTTCGCCTCCCCGGGCGGTCTCAACGACTGGCTCCGCGACCAGGGATACCGCATCGAATGGGAGGAGGTCTATGACGAGGGCCACGAGGACCGAAGCATCGAGGACATCAACGACGTCATCGACACCAGGTACAGGACCATGAAGGACCTCGCTGACGAGGACCTCGATGTCTTCATCGGCGTCTTCACCACTACCGACCGCGTCCAGCACTGGTTCTGGAAGCACATGGACGAGGACCACCCGATGCACCGCAAGCGGCACGAAGACTACAGCGATACCATCAAAGAGACCTACGAGCGCATCGATACGCACATCGGCGATCTCATCGAGGAGACAGATCCCAAAAACATCATCGTCCTATCCGACCACGGCTTCGGCCCGATCGAGAACGGACTCAACATCAACAACTGGCTTCTCCAGCAGGGATACATGAAGATCAAGCGCCGACCGCTGTCTTTACTACGGTACGGTGCCTTCAAAGCAGGTTTCACGATCACAAACGCCGCAAAGATCGTCGAGAAGCTCGGTCTCAGCCGTTACCTTAAGAAATCCAGCGAAGATACGCGGAGCAGGCTCCTCAAATTCTTCCTCGGCTTCCACGACATCGACTGGGACCGCACCAGGGCCTTCAGCATCGGCAACTTCGGGCCCATCTACATCAACGATGAACGGTGGGACGGCGTCCTCGACGAGGACAACCGCCAGGACCTCATCGAGGAGATAACAGACAACCTCCGGGAGATGGAATGGGAGGGCGAACACGTCATCGAGGAGATACAGGCAGGAAAGGACGTCCTCGGCGGTCGACATGGACCCGACATCGTCTTCCGCACCACAGGCATGCGGTACATGGCATCGCGGTACTTCGAGTTCGGCAGCGGAAACAGAGTATCCGAGACACCGCCACGCGGGCTCAACGGCCACCATCGCCCGGAAGGGGTCCTGTTTGCCGCGGGCGAGGACATCGACACGGCCACCGCCGGAAAGATCGAGGACCTTGCACCGACCATCCTCCACCTCCTCGGGAAAGCCATCCCGGCCAGCATGGACGGGGACGTGCTCGATATCTTCGCACAGGATTCAGAGCCCGGGAGAGAAGAACCGCAGAGAAAGGAAGAGACACTCAGCGGCCTCGACCTCTGATGGTCCGCACAAAATAGATCGGGCCACCGACCAGCAAGGGGAACCCCTGGATCGTCGCCCGGTTCAACAGGATGAACGACGTCGCAGCCGCAGGCCCCACCCCGTACTGCTGGAGCAGGAATGCCATCGCCGCATCCACCGTCCCCAGCCCGGACGGCGTCACAGGGATCGCAGCGATAAGCGCCCAGGCGAACGACAGCAGGGCGATGAACCCGATCGAGACCGGGAGATCAAGCGCCCACGCCACCGCTCCAACCCGGACCACACCGAGGATCCAGATCAGTACCGTCAGCGTGAACAGCTGGGTCTTCCGCCGGGTCTGGAGGTCTTCCAGCAGCGCCTCGCGCAGCTTCGCGTACAGATCAGCCACCAGCGGTACCGGCAGCTCCTCGAACCGCATCATCAGCCTGAAACCGATGTAGGCACCGACCAGCAGCCCTGCACCAAGTGCCACGTAGCCGAACAGGAAGCCCTGCCTGAACAAGACCACAAGCACCACGAACGTCAGCACCAGCAGCACGATCACGTCCATGATCCGCTCCATCAGCACCAGCACCGACGTCCGTAACGTCCCACGGTCCCCGGATGCGAGATATCCCCTGTAGATATCCCCACCCCGGGCCGGCATGAAGACATTGACGAACTGTGCCTCACAGATCTGGAGGGCGGACTCCCACCACTCCACAGAAACGCCTTTCTCACCGAGCACGCGGCGCCACCGCTCCGCCATCACCAGATAGACCGGACCCATCAGCAGGAACCCCGCAAAGAACAGGCTGATGTCCGTCCGAGACAGCGATGCGATAAGCTCCCCGGCGTCGACGTTCGAGAAGACATAATAGATGCCACCTACTCCGACGACGACACTCAGGAGCCTGCCAAATATCTTCTTGTGGGCTCCAAAGAACGACACAAAACCATCACCGGCTCGCATGACCCTTTCCACCTCGACGTTGGTCGTCCCTGTCTTTTTAACTCTTCCTCGATCCATCCCGACAGCGTGCTACCGCCGCCCAATCAACTTCTGCAGGCGCTTCTGCATGTTCTTGCGCTGATCCGCCATCAGACCGAACAGGAACACCTGCAGGGCGAAGATATAGAACAGCGTCGCAGCGATCGCCGGTGTCGGCTGGGAGACCACACCGTACAGCAACTTCTGCTTGATCGTCACGTACGTCGGATAGACCGCCAGAACGACGAACACCAACGATAGCAGGCTGAAAAAACGCAGCGGCCGCGTGTCCCGCACCATCCACAGGATCGTCTTCAGGATGTTGAACCCATCCCTTACCGGGTGCAGCTTCGAGCTCCCTTTCCTGTGGAGGTATCGTACCGGGATCTCCCGCAGTGACGCATCCGAATCCAGTGTCAGGACCGTCAGTTCCGTCTCGATACCGAACCCGTCCTGCAGAATCGGCAGCCGCTCAGCAAGGTCGCCATCGATGGCGCGGTAGCCTGACAGCATATCCCTGATATCAGCACCATAGACCCACCGTACCGTCCAGTTGAACAGCTTGTTCCCGATCAGGTTGAAAAACGGGATCGCACCGTCCTCACGGCGCTCGATCCTCGATCCTGCGACGTGTTCGGCTTCACCGTCCAGGACCGGCTCCACGAGTTCGTCCATCTCCTCGGGATCGTATGTCCCATCACCGTCAAGGAAGACAAAGATATCAGCATCGATATCATCGAAGGCCTGCCGCATCGCCGCACCTTTCCCGCCACGGTACCGCTGCTCGATGACCTCCACACCGTGATCCTGTGCTATCTCGCAGGTCCTGTCCTCGCTGCCACCATCAAGCACGACGACATCCACATCATGGCCGCCGATCGAGGCCGGCATCCGTTCAAGCACCCAGCCGATCGCATCCTCCTCGTTCAGCGTCGGCACGACGGCCGCTATCATCCATCACCACCCGGTGTGACGGCATAGATGACGACCACAGGGCGTCCGCCCTGTCGGAATACCTGCACCGGCTGTATCAGGCCGCTTCCTGACAGTTCCTCCTGGACATACCGTAGCTGATCTGACCTGGTGCGCTCGTAGACATCCACCACAAGGTACTCATACACTCCACTCTCCAGCTCAGCGCGGAACCTCGTGTTGTTCGTCGGCACGATCGACATGTTCGGGCGATTGTCAGCGTAAAACAGGAGCTGGCGGGGTGACGTCGCCATCACGGTCACCTCGCCCTGATCGTAGAGCCACTCACCCGCCGGCTGGAACTGCTGGAATCCTGCAGCCCCCCGCGCCGTCCTGTTCCGGGCATCGATGAAGGCAAACGCAGACACAACGATGACAAGGACCGCAAAGACACCTAGAAGCATCTTCGGATCGATATCCGTGTTTTCCTCCAGATACTGCCGTCCCTCCTCAAGGAAATGGACAACAAGCAGCATTACGACCGGGGTCACGAAGACAACGTACCGCGGCACCTTGATCAAGCCGACAGAGAGCCCGCCGACACCGAGAGCGAAAAGCGCCCACAGCAGGAACTCCTCCTCAGTATCCTGGAGGGCAGCCACACCGAGCAGGACCACGAGGACGATGAGCGACCACTTCACCACCGCGACGACAGCCGCCCCGACGATGACACCACCGACCACGTACAGCACCCGCCGTGCATCCCTGAACATCGACATCTCGACCAGGGTCCCGGCAGCGTACCGGAGATAGAATATAGCAGCGACAGGCAGACTCACCACGGCGCCGAGGTTGATCAGGTAGTACCAGGTCCCGCCGGTGTTCGCCCACGCCGGGGCGCTCTCCCGTCCGACATGGAGGAGCGTCTTGTACAGTCCACACAGCGGCATACCGCAGACTATCATGCTCCGTATCAGCCACGGCGACCACACCAAAAGACCAAGCCCCGCAGAGATCCAGATATCCCTGTAATCGGTCAGGTTCCTGAACAGGTCCAGTCCATCACGATACAGCAGGTACAGCCCCAGGAGGCCCGGCAGCATGTAGGCCGGCTGCTTCGTCATGAAACTCAGCGCCATCGCCGGCCCGATCGCCAGCCTCGCGTACCGCGCGTACTGTCTTTCCTGCATCCCGTAGTACATCAAAAACAGCGTCAGCGTGATGAAAAACGTCAGCGTCGGCCCGATCAGGACACGCGCACTCAGGAACAACAGGACAGGAGCTACACTGACAAGGAAAGCAGCAGCAAGTCCTTCTCTGTCCGTGAACATCTCCCTCCCCAGGAGATACGTCAGGACAGCCGCCAGGGTCGACATCACCGGCGAGACGATGTGGACCGCCAGGTTGCCCTGGCCGAACACCAGCTGAGACAGGAAGACCAGATACGGGAACACAGGCACGTAGTTCTCCACCACGCCATGCCATGGCGATGCGTACTGGAACGGGTGCTCGAGCAGTGCCGTCGCAATGATACCGTACCGGCCCTCGTCCACCCACATCCCGTTCATCAGCCCGTAGCGGAGCTTCAGGACAAAGGTGACGACCAGGACGACACCAAGGATAATATGCTCTTTTTTCATCAGCGCACGCTTCAGTCGCTCCATCTGTTACCACATCAGTACGAACGCTGCTATACATAAAACGGTTTCCATGGTGATCCACGCCACGACGATGCCGCGCTCCGTCATGCCCTGTCGCATCAGGACATGGGTCAGCGAGTGGATCGCATCGTGCTTCGGACGCAGGGTCCCGTCCTCCTGTAATTCGCCAAGGGAACTTGCCTGGAACCGGCTCCGGAGCTTCACGAACGCCTCAACGATCCACGGCAGGAAGATGACGACCGCGAACCGCTCGATATCCCCGATCACCGTCGCCGCCGCAAACGCAGCACCGATACCGTAGGTCAGTGAGTCACCCGGCAGGATCTCCGACGGGTAGACGTTGTACCGCAGGAACGCAACCAGGGACCCCGCCATCCCCAGGGCGATGATCGCTGCCTCGATCGAGCCATGGAGATACGCGAACACGCCCAGCGCCGACAGCGCGACAGCACCCATCCCCGCCTCCATGCCGTTCTGGCCCGCGAGCATGTTCGTCGCATTCGAGACCGCCACAACGGCAAGAGGAACCAGGACAAGAGGATAGACCAGTCCAAAATCGAAGACCCCGACAACAGGCAATGTCATCGTAGCATCACCCGCCTTCACAACCATCAGCGGCAGGGCAGCAGGCAGCACGAAGACCGGCTTGACCCACCACGCGCGGAAACCGACAGAAAGCTGGTCTTCCTCCTTGACAGATTCTGCCTCCTCTTTCACGTGGATGTCATCCACAAGCCCTATCAGCGCGATCGTCAGCACCGAGGACAGCGAGGCCAGAACAAAGGACGTATCCACAGGGGCAGAACCGATGAACGTCCGCATCCCGATGAACGACGTCACAGCAACCAGGAACCCGAACAGGACCGGTATACCGCCAGACGTCGGCAGTGTCGGTTTATCAGCTTTCTGCTGATCGATACCGACGATGCCGGACGATACCAGGAACCGCATCGCCAGTGGCGTCAGCGCAAGCGTGATGAGAAACCCAGCAGCAACAGCCAGCGCCAGGAAAAGCATCGTATCACCCCTTTACCTTCCACATCTTCACGAAGCCGTTGTTGAACGCTTCCTCGACGAAATCGATACCCGCACCATCCATCAGGTACAGCCGCGACAGCGTCGAGCCCATGACCTCCGGAGGCGCCATCACCAGCTGGGCCGCACCGCGTTGCGGATGGAGCGCCACACAGCCGCCGAACGGTCGCCCCTGACGGACCGCCGAACGAACCGCCTCATTGAACCCTCCCGTCGTACCAGCATCATCAGTCACCTGCATGATACCCCGACCCGGCACACAGATATTAGCCACCCTGGCCTGCTGCTGGCCCGCCCGGATCAACGGCGCTCCCACGATACGGGTCTGGCGGCCTCTCTGTTCGACAGGCACGAGTATATCCCCGCCACGGCCGAACCGGTAGTTGATGACCGTCTGATTGTCCATCTCAGAGACACGACAGCGACCATCCTGTCTCACGCAGTCGAACGTCGGTATCCGGTTGAAATCAGTATTGCTGCGGCGTGAAATCTGGGACACGGCGCTGTACTTCCCTATCATCGTACTATCAAGAACGATATAATCCACGCTACGCTCATCAAGCCACCCTCTCCATTCCGAAGCGTTCTGTGACGTCAGGAAGTCCGCGAGCGGATAGTTTATCTTCGTCACGTTCTCGTTCGTGTAGTACCCCATGTTTCCTCCATCCGCGACAGCAGGACGCTCGCCGATCGTCTCGAACCAGTATCCATAGTCCCACCACGACAGCACGACCGACCCCGGCGGCGTCTCATCGCGCATGTACTCCAGGTTCTCCATCCACAGGTCATTCGGCGATCCACCGATACCGCCAACAGACCGGTCCTGGACCGTCGTCCCGGCCGACATCACGTACACCGCAGAGACGTTGACCGCAACCACGACTAACAGCACCACTCCGACAGCGGCACGGAACAGCGTCTCACTCGATGACGATCCCAGCGCCTCCGCGATCCTCTCCCAGACCGAACTCCGTCCGACGGCATCGATCATCCTCGCCACCCCGACCCCAGCACCCATCGCAACAGGCGAGGCCGCAAGGAACAGCAGACGTGACTTCTGGAGGGCGCCATAGACCGTCGAGGCGATCCACAGCAGGATGAACACGTACAGCCAGTTCACCTCGATCTCCATCTCATCCGCCCAGTCACGGAAGGACACCATGAACATCCCTCCAGCGATACCGAGCAGCGCCATGACCTCGAACGCATTGATCACGATCACGATCACGAAAATCGCCGTCCACATCAGCACCGTGACCCCGATCCACTGCTCGAAATCCTCCGAGTAGATGTACTCAGCCAGGAACAAAAGCGCAGAGCCAAAGGACGCGATCACGATCGCCGGTGTGAACGCAGCCACGTAGAACGACGGCACCGACACACCTCCAGACAGCACAGCCACAGCCGACGCATCCAGGTTCGCGGTCGCGAAGGCGGTGTACAGCAGGAGGCTGAGCGCCGAGACCGTAGAGGCGAACAGCCCGATCATCACCGACCGGTTGATACTCTCGACATCATAATAGAACCGGGCAAGCATCAGGAAAAGCATCAGGACCAGGAACGACGCACCCAGGATACCGAAGGTCCAGCCACCGACGTACTCCGAGAACACAGAGGCACCAGGGATCATCGCCGCCGACAGCGATGCCCCGAGCTGGGAGATGATGTTGTTCATCGCGGCTGGAGCGTTCTCAGCGACCGTCCCACCGATGACAGCACTGTTCGACTGGAGAGCAGAATTGATCGCCCGCTCGATGTATGAATACAGCCGGGGAGCGTACAGTGGTGACAGGGCAGCAGCGAACAGACCGGCCACGAACAGCCCGATCCCCGCGTACACGCGCCTGCCCGCGTCCATCGTATCATACTTGCTGAACCCGTACCGCGCCACCAGCAGGCCCGTGGCCGCCATGTTGACCACGAAGAACGAGTTCGGCAGCGACCACGTCGAGGCCGACCCGTTCAGGATCCACGGTACAACAGAACCGAGCACCGCAGTCGGCACGAACGCCGCTGTCAGACCCGGGTAGAAGTCGAACTCACGCAGCCCACTCCCGAACATCAGCGTCGGGATCGACATCACCATCGGGATCGCCACAGCCATCATGAACACGACAAGCGGGTACAGCAGGAAGAGGTATTTCGCACCACCCCATGTCGTCGCCGCAACACCCAGGAACAGGCCCGCACCGATCCCGGCACGCCAGTCATACCGGTTCCACGCCCGGGCGAACAGGTACATCGACGACAGCATCAGCAGCTGGGCAATCGGCTCCTTCTCGAACCAACCCGCCGAGGACCGCTGCATCACCGCCGTCGAGGTCGCCAGGAAGAACGACGCCAGCAGACCCGTCTTCCTGTCAAAGACCTCAGCACCGAGCAGGTACATCGGGAAGATCGCCAGCGCCCCCATCAGAGCAGGGTACAGCTTCGCCCACGCCAGGAAATCCAGTCCGACCAGGCTTGCCAGCTCGAACAGATACGCCGGTATGTAGATGTTGCCCAGATTGAGCAGATAGGTAGGAGTAGGATACGGGAAGAAACGCCATGCATCCACAGCAGGCAGAGAACCATGCTCGACGATCGCAGCAGACATACGAGCAATCATGTACGGGTCAAGTGCCTGCAGATACTGCATCCCGGATGCCGGCAGCGCCCGCACCCAGAACGCGAACACGAAGACGATCCCGACAGCAGCCATGTACAGGTGATCGACACCGACCCGGGCCATGGGTCCATCCTCATCCATCTTCTCCCGGACCAGCTCAGCGATACTCGCCATGTCCCACACACAGGCAGGTTAGATTTAAATGCCTTCAGCGTGGACACACGGTAGGCGATGTTCGACCGATTCGCAGAACGGTTCAAGGACTTCTTCGATACGGTATACCAGGACTATGAGAAATGGCTCCTCGTCCCAGTAGCCATGCTCCTGCTCGCGTTCGGCATCATCGGCTACACACACGTGACAACCGGTGAGTTCGTCGGGAAAGGGATCGACTTCACAGGAGGTTCAGAGATCCAGATAGAGGCTCCCGCGACCGTCACCGAACAAGAGGTCCAGCAGGCCGTCCAGAGCGAACTCGCCAACGCCAAGGCACGGACCCTCACGGCCGAGGGGGACACCCGGTGGATCCTCGTCGAGACATCCACCACCTTCAGTGACTCCAGCCCAGGACAGCCGGAGATAGGGTCCGGGAGCAACGCCACGGACACTCGCACCAGCCAAATCGATGCCGAACAAGCGGTCGGACAGATCCTCGATGCCAACGATATCGTATACAACGACATCAGCATCCAGTCCATCGGAGCCGCACTCGGCGACAGCTTCCTCTTCGAGGCACAGCTCGCCGTCGGTATCGCCTTCCTCATCATGTCAACCGTCATCTTCGTCGCCTTCAGGACTCTCGTCCCCTCGATGGCGGTCATCCTCGCGGCATTCACCGACATCATCGTCGCCATCGCCGGTATGAACGTCCTCGGGATCGACCTCACCCTGGGCTCGCTCGCAGCCCTGCTCATGCTCATCGGGTACTCCGTCGATACTGACATCGTCCTGTCCACCCGCGTCCTCAAGCAGAAACACGGCGATCTCAAAGAGCGGGTCCGGGACTCCATCACAACCGGCACCACCATGACCATGGGCGGCGTCGTCGCCTTCCTCGTCCTCATCACCCTCTCCACGTCACCGATCCTCAACGAGATCGCAGCCGTCATGATAATCGGGCTCCTCGCAGACGTCCCGATCACCTGGCTCGGAAACACAGTCGTCCTCAAGATGCACGCGGAGGGCAGGATATAATGAGCCTCGCACAGGACCTCCTCGAGGAATGGCGCATCTGGTTCCTCATCACGGCACTCATCGGGGCAGGTATCGCCATCGGTCCCCACTACGAGACCGTCCAGCAAGACGATGGTAGCAGTTCGACCACCATCGCAACCAACATCAACCAGGGTCTGTCCATCCAGGGCGGGGCACGCGTCCTCATCGAACCAGACATGAGCGGTGTCGAGCTCGAGCGGGAACAGGCAGTCATCGAGAACATCATCACCACCCTCAAGACACGCGTCCAGGCCTTCGGCCTCCAGGACATGACGATACGGCCAGTCGGCAGCCTGACAGGCGAACAGACATACATCAGGATCGAGATGGCCGGCGCAAACACCGACCAGCTCAAGGAACTCATCACGCGACAGGGTATCTTCGAGGCAGGCTTCTCCATGAACGTCCAGGACGGCGACATCATCACCGTCAGTGACAGCGAATACACCGTCCAGGCAGGCGACGGAAGCGTCACCATCGATGGCCAGACACTCGAGACCAACACCACCGCCACCCTGGAGACCGCTGATACCAACATAACAGTCGAATACACCAACAGCTCAGGATCGACCCACCGACTCCGGGCGATCGCCTTCGAGGGCGCCGACATCACCGGGGTCAACATCAACCCGACCCAGTCCGGGGTCACCTGTCAGTCCAGGAACAGCTGTCAGTTCCAGTTCCAGGTCTCCGTCGAGCGATCGGCCGCCCAGCGGTTCCAGTCCATCGCCCAGAACTTCGATGAAGGACCGCAGTACCTCCAGGGAACACAGCTCGTCCTCACCCTCGATAACAGCCAGGTCAGCTCGCTCAACGTCCGGAACGTCTTCAAGAACCAGATCGTCGAGACACCCACCATCACAGGCGGGGGCAACAGCCGGGAACAGGCACTCCAGGAGATGGACGAACTCCAGTCCACCCTCCAGTCAGGCGCACTGCCCGTCCCGATCGATGTCGTGTCCACCAACAACGTCTCCGCGCGGCTCGGTCAGCAGTTCATGCAGGTGGCGATCATCTCCATCCTCGCGGCCGTCATCGCCGTCGGTATCATCATCTTCATCCGCTACCAGAACCCCAACATCGCCATCCCGATCATGATCACGGGCTTCAGCGAGGTCTTCATCCTTCTTTCCGTCTTCAGCAAGGCAACGATCTCCGCGCCCATCGTCATCGCACTCGCGATACCCACCCTCATAGGACTCGCCGCCGGGTTCAAGAAAAGCGACCTCAAGGTACTCATGCTGCCGTTCGGCACAGGGTTCATCATCGCCATCATGCAGTTCGCACCCAGCCTCGACCTTGCGGCCATCGCCGGCATCATCGCGGCTGTCGGCACAGGCGTGGACGATCAGATCATCATCACCGACGAGCGCTCGGTCAAGCGGTCTCTCTCCCTCAAGAAGCGGCTCAAACGCGCCTTCTTCATCATCTTCACGTCAGCAGCATCGACAATCGGCGCGATGCTGCCTGTCATGACCATCGGGGCCGGCGCGGTCAGGGGCTTCGCGATCACCACCATCCTCGGCGTCCTCATCGGTATATCGATCACGCGGCCGGCCTACGCCACCATTCTCGACCACGTGCAGTGACAAGAAGGGAGCAAATATTGTACAAAAATTTTAAGAAGAAAAATTATGTTGAATATGGTAGTTGTTGACGATGGCAGAGGATACACCTAGTGATGATTTCGAGATGAATCGGCGAACTTTTCTCCAGTCTGCTGGCGCCCTCGGTATTTCCGCCAGTGCTATCAATCTTATAGACGAGAATACAGCCCAAATTGCTGACTTAACATATAACCCTCAAGAAGAAATTCCCTATATTTCAGGATGGAAGAATCATTTTGATGGCGAAGATTTTGAGTACAAAGAACCCCTCTACGATTCAATGCCCATAGAAGACTGGGATCAAATCCAAGCCAGACGGAATGCAATCAAGGACATTGGGAGGAGGCTCCAAGAATCTGAAATGAATGAAGAAGAATTCCTTTTCATTCCTTCTAAAGACGATGATCAAAAAATCGAAATCACACACGTTGGAGAATCATATACCGAAACTCTAGAGGAAACAATTTCTACAAAAATCGAAGGTCATAAACCCGAGGCGGACGAAAATCTTCGGTTTGATATAGAGATAAATGCTGACGGCGAAATACAAAAACAAGACAGCTACGATCAGCCCAATAACGGCGACTACAAACTCTTTGACGATGTCGCAGGAGGAGCGCCTATATTAACCGGAGATAATGATGTCGGAGCGGGCTGTACTGCAGGACCTTTTGTTCACGATAACCAAGGAAAAGGGTGGGCAACAAGTTTCCACGTAGTTGAAGACACTACAAATGAAGATAACTATGGAAATGAAGTGGCCCAAGCAGCAGGTCCTTCAAGTTTCTACAGTACCGATGAAAAAATAGGTGAGGTAGAATACTGGTGGGACGAAGAAAGGAGCAGCCCACAAACAAGCACACCTGCCTTGATTGATTTAGGTTTCGTTGGGGAAACAGAGGCTGATAAAACACCACACGAATGGATTGCTGGACCAGATTATCTTGACAATGAAGACCTCCCAATCACAGTGGTAATATCAGATGTCGAACTCGAGAATCAAGAAGGAGACTCAAGTTGGAATTTAAAGGCACAAGGACAAGCAACAGGACGAAGCGATTCTTACGTTGATACAGTAGTCTATGATAGCAACGGCGAGGTAATCGCAGGTATGCTCGATTCTGGATATACCCAAGATGGGGATTCAGGCGGCCCCGTTTTCCATGAATTAAACGGTGAAGCCTATATGTGCGGCGTCATCATAGGCGAAGCTAGTCCATCAGATGGATGGGGGTATAGAACCTACTTCAACACTGCAGAGACGGTAGAAAAGTACCTTGATGGACAATGGGACGCTCAATGATTCAAAAAGAGCCAATAATTGGCTCTATAATAGCCTTATTTGTAATCCTCCTTATCGTCGCCCACAGTCCAATCGTCGATACCATCAACCGCGAGACACGGATCAACGCATCCGCCCACGTCTCCAACCTCTCCTGTGGACCGGACACCTCCGTCCGGCAGTGTCCAGGGGACCTCCTCTGTGCCAGCGGACCCGACGGCCGGTTCAGCACCGACCGCACAGGAGTGAACGTCAGCGGGGCCCGGTGTGTCACACCTGCCTTCACCGAGCAGTACTGCGGCATCCTCGAACCACCACAGGCATTCGATGACACCGCAAGCGGCGTCCTGCCCTGCGGACCGGACCGCAGCCTGGCAGCCCTCCTCCCGATCCTGATCCAGACCGACCTCAATCTCACCGACCTCCCAGACCGGTTCCTCGGCCCCGGGACCGGCCCAGATCTGATCATGCAGCACAACCTCAGCCTGCTCATCGAGGACCCGGACAGCTCCGGGCTCGACCGCCAGGTCATCGACTGCCGGTACGCCGATGCCAGCCTCACCGAGACATCCTACGACAGCGAGACCGGGACGGTGACCACGACCATCACCAACACCGGCACCCAGCCACTCCCCACCCTCACCCTCGCAGCCAGCCACGATAACACCACGACCACGGCCACGCGGGACGGCCCCTCCGAGAACGAGACACGCACCTACACGCTCCAGGCACCGCTACCGTCCGAGCTCCACATCAGCCTCCCTGCCTGCGGCAACCTGCCACTGGCGACAGCAGACCTGCAGGTCCAAGAGTGACAGGGACGAGAAAGAAGAAAAGATGAGCGACCGGCCTACTGCAGACTCATGATCGCATCGGCCGGCTCATCGTGGTCCTTCAGCGCCTCGCGGGCCTTCTCCTTCGAGACGTCAGCCTTCTCAGCGACCATCTCGACGTCCTCATCCGCCGGACCCTTCGCCCGGATCGTATGATCGCCCTGGAGCTGGAACATCTCCTGGCCCTTCACCTTGATCTTGTTCAGCTCCGGTTTCTCGAAGACCATCTCCTTATCACCAAGATCCACGACGACGCGGTTGGCATCGACCTCATCCATGTCCATGCCCATCTGCTTCATCATCTTCTCCATATTCTGAGGATTGAACATAGCACCGCGACATACACACGCATCCTTTAAATCAGGTGTCCCTTCCAGCCACCACCCCGACCGGAACCACGCGGCCAGCTTACAACCGTCGCCCACCAGCGCTCCCCCATGCTCGAGCTCATCGGGCTCACCCTCCTCGGGACCATCACCGGCACCATCACAGGCCTGCTTCCCGGCATCCACCCCAACACCGTCATCTTCACATCCCTGCCACTGCTCGTGACCATCCCGCCTCGGACCGCGCTGCCTGTCATCGTCACCGCTGCGGTCAGCCACAGCGTCCTCAACCACATCCCCGCCATCCTCATCGGTGTCCCTGACGAAGGCTCGGCCCTCACAGCCCTCCCTGGCAAGGAGATGGTCCTGCAGGGCAAGGCAAGCCACGCCATCCAGGCCACCCTCGGCGGCGGCCTCCACACCGCGGCCACCTCAGTCCTGCTCGTTCCCATCGCCCTCGTGGTCCTCCCGACGGTCTATCCCCTCGTCAGGCCGTACCTCATCTACCTGATCAGTGCCATCCTTGGGTCGATGGTGATCGTGGACGAGCGGCCGGGGACCGCACTCGGTATAACATTGTTATGCGGGCTGGTGGGCATCGCCACGCTTTCCTCACCCCTGCCCGGGTCGGAGGCGCTTTTCCCGCTGTTCCTCGGACTCTTCGGCCTGCCGGTGCTGCTGGCGACCACCGACGGAGCGGTACCGGACCAGGACCACACCAGAACGGTGCCGTCATCGACGGTCGCGAACCTTGTTGGGTCGATCGCGGGCCTGCTCTCCGGTATCCTTCCCGGGCTCGGTCCCGCCGCCACTGTGGCCCTGTTTGACCGGGTCCTCGACAGGCGGCAGTTCATGATCGCCCTCGGTGGTATCAACACCGGCGATGCGGTCTTTTCCATCGTCGCGCTTTTCACCATCGGCAACCCCCGTTCCGGTGCTTCTGTCGCCGTCCAGAAGCTCATCGAACCCACAGTCGGGACCGGCGTCCTCGTCCTCGGCTGCGGTCTCACCGGGATCGCGACCGCATACAGCATCGGTCAGGCCATCCTGCCAGATCTCCTCGCGGTCTACCCGCGGCTCGATCACCGCCGCATCGCACTCGGCACGGCCGCCGCCCTGATCGCGCTCACCCTGCCCGTCTCCGGCATCGGCGGGTTCGCAGTCCTCGCTGCCGCGACCGGTGCCGGCCTGCTCGCCCAGCAGCAACGGGTCAGGAAGAGCCTCTGTATGAGCTGTCTCATCGTCCCCTTTCTCCTCCAGGAGGTCGGGCTCACCCTTTAAACCCTCGGCCACCAACACCTGTCCATGATCCTCGTCACCGGGGCAGCAGGCTTCATCGGGAAAACGGTCATCCGGAAACTCAGTGAGGACCACGACGTCACGGGTATGGTCTACGATCCCGACGACATGGACGAGATCGAAGAGCTCGGTGCTGAGGCCGTCCGCGGCGACGTGACCGACCCCGCCACCCTCGCCGGCAAGCTCGATGACGTCAACGTCATCGTCCACCTCGTCGGCATCCTCCAGGGCAGCACGGAGGACTTCGAGCGTATCCACGTCGAAGGGACCGAGAACCTCCTCGAGGAAGCAGAGGACCTCGAGCGGTTCATCTACATCTCCGCACTCGGCTGCCAGTCCCGGTCGACCCCGTACTTCGATACCAAGTACCGCGCCGAGGAGGCCGTCATCGAGTCCGGCCACCCCTATACCATCTTCCGGCCCTCGATCGTCTACGGACGGGACGATTCCTTCGTCAATCTTCTCATCGACCAGATCGAGGACGCACCGATCGCACCCGTTCTCGGCTCCGGGGACTACCGTCTCCAGCCCATCCACGTCGAGGACCTCGCGGCCATCATCGAGAAGAGCCTCGACAACGAGAGGGCCGAAAACGACACCTTCGAGGTCGGCGGTCCCGGCATCATCAGCCTCGAGCACCTGATCGATATCATCCTCGAGAAGAAAGGCTGGGACAAACACAAGGTCCACATCCCCCTCGCCCTCGCACGGATCGGTGCACCGATGGCCCGCCGCGTCATGGACGTGCCACTGTCCTCGACCACCATCACCATGCTCGAGGAAGAGAACTACGTCCGCGAGCACCACTACACCGACATATTCGACGTCAAGCTCCAGTCGATCGAGGACAGCTTCGACGAGATATACTGCTAGAGCGGGATCTCCTTGTCCCACCACAGCGTCATGTTCGACCGCCAGTCCTTCCTGTAGATCTTGCCTCTCTCCTCCAGCCTGTCGAGTCGTTTCTTCGCCGTGTGCCAGTCAACGTCCAGCCGGTCCGCGATCGCCTTCGTCGACAGCGGGGAGCCTGATTCACGGAGCAGGTCATAGACAGTCTTGGTCGTCTCGTCCATACGACACCCGAGCGCTCGGAGGCTTTTATCCCTTTCCCTACACCATGATGAGAGCGGCAGGGAGCAAGACCACGGTCCCGACAAACACCCCGAGGACCCGCAGGTCAGAGACCGTCCTGTCAAAGACAATCTTCACCACATCGTAGAACCTATCATAGGCGACCAGGTACAGGACCGTCACCAGCGATGCGGTGGACGCCAGTATGAGCACAGCGTTTAACCCTGCTGCCGTCTCAAGGACAGCGGCCGCGAATATGGTGTCCGCGAGCGTTGTTATGTTCGACCCCATGATGTACGGGATGATCTCCTTCCGCTTGATGTACCCTCTGTTGTACATCGGCACGATCAACCCTATCGAGATCGAGACACTGGTCGTCAGAAGCGTCACCACAGCCCCCATCAGGAACGAAACCCACGGGTGCATCATCACGAAACGCAGGTACCGGTTCTCGAAGCTGTCCGCGCTCAGCCCAGAGAAGGCCTGATCGAAGACCTCCAGGCTCACGAATAGCCCGATGAACGACAAGGTCAGTGCCCCGGCAGGTGGCAGCACCGACAGGACCGCAGCCACGATCGGGTCGAAGACCACCATCACCGACGACATCACCCCCTTCCCGCCGGCAGACCCGACAAGAGACAGGCCGGTATGCTCCAGGACAAGATACCCCAGGACAATCGCCGGCAGGTAGGTCATATACGTTATCAGGAAACTCAAGATACCGATGGAACACGAGTCACGGAGATCGTCGTTTTTCCCGCGGAGATACTCCGCGACACCGATGACAACGACGATGAACGCTGCACCGATACGTGACCCGGCTATCGCCATGAACGCCTCGACCATCGACAGCAGCCCAGACGACAGCAGGGCAAGCGAGAGGGCAGCGACCGACGATCCGTTGAGGAACAGGTACGAGAACAGCCACCCTGACCCCAGCGCCGACAGTGGTCCACCGACGAGCGACCGCATCAGGCCCTCCAACACCGGGACAAGGGGCTGGGTCGACCGGCTCATCACCTGCAGGGACAGCACGAAGAGGAACAGACCCACGATGCCATAGCCCGCCCGTTGTCCAGAAGACATCCTGCACCTATTTTAACGACTACATCCATTAAAGTAACGTCATGGCCAGGAGCTCTACCACCTCAGACGATGGTACAGCATCCGATGCTGATGTCTTCGGGAGCGTCAATGACGACGAACTGGCCAAAATCGAGGCACGCCTGTCACCGAAGGAAAAGATATCCCTGATCGCCGGCCTCGACATCGAGGAGATTGCCGGCATCACAAAGGACGAAGGGACCAAGCTCATCGTCGTCACCAACCACCGCCTGCTCGCGTACAGCTCCCAGGATATCCGTCTGCTCGGTGAAAAAAGCACCTTCTCCGATATCAACATCGACAGCATCAAAGAGATGGACGTCGAGGAACGGAAGGGCTTCGACCGCATCACCATCACGACCAAGCGGGGTGAGAAGGCCTTCATGGCCCCGGAGAAGATTGGGGTCAAGATAACAGGCCGCATCCGGGAGCTCCAGGAACACCGCGATCCCATCACTGACCTCGAACGCCTCTCCAGGCAGCACGAGGAAGGCAACCTGACCGACGAGGAGTACCAGTCCAAAAAAGAAGATCTCCTGGACCGCGTGTGATTCTCACTCATCCAGCGAGGAAGCCACCGGTCAGGCCTCGTGATATAACGCCGTGATACCCTTCCTGGCTATAACAGTGTGATAGCGGGTTAGTGTCGATCACGACGATGTGCGGATATAACAATGTTATACAAGCTCACTCCTCGATATCAGGAAACGAAGACGAGATCACACCCCGTCACTCCTTCGTTTCATCTGGAACATAAGGAGAAAGGGAACGAAAAAGTACGTTTATAACACTGTTATATCATTCTTCCTTCCTTTGTGCACACTCCACCTGAAACAAAGGGGTGGTGGGGGCAGGACCACCTTGTTTCCAGTGGAAAGGAATATAAGGGTCGGTCCCGACCTCGTTGCCGGGACTGATGGATGACCAGTGACAGCCTCCAGGATCGGTTCAATGATTATCTCGAGAGCGAGTCGGTGTTCAAGGAGAAGGATGTCCTCTCGACGACGTACCAGCCGGAGGATATCCTGCATCGGGAGGACCAGATCGATGAGCTTGCCTCGATCCTGGCGCCATCGCTGAAGGGCAACGATCCATCGAACGTGTTCATCTACGGGACCGTTGGGACGGGAAAGACGCTTGTGACCCGGCATGTCTGTGATGAGCTGAAGACGGTCGCGGACAAGTCCGAGGAGTCCCTGGATGTCATCTATATCAACTGCAAGATGAAGAAGGTCGCGGATACCGAGTACCGGCTGTCGGCGAAGCTTGCCCGGGAGCTGGGCAGCGATGTCCCCTCGACAGGGCTGCCGACGGATGAGGTCTATGATCGGTTCTTCGAGGCCCTGGACGAGCGGGATGGTGTCGTCATCATCGTGCTGGACGAGATCGATACACTGATCAAAAAGATTGGGGACGATTTCCTGTACAATCTGACCCGTCTCAACGACGAGCTGGAGGACACGAAGGTCTCGATCATCGGGATCTCGAACGATCTCAACTTCACGGAGTACATGGACGCGCGGGTGAAATCCAGCCTATCGGAGGAGGAGATCATCTTCCCGCCGTACAACGCTTTAGAGCTGAACAAGATACTGGAACAGCGGGCGGAGGACGGGTTCCACGATGAGGCCCTGTTCGATGGGGTGATCTCGAAGTGCTCTGCCCTGGCGGCGGCCGAACACGGTGATGCCCGGAAGGCGATCGACCTGCTCCGTGTCGCCGGGGAGCTGACCGAGCGCGATGAGAAAGACGAGGTCACGGAAGAGTACGTCAACAAGGCCCAGGACAAGATCGAGAAGGACAGGGTCGTCGAAACGGTCCGCTCGCAGCCGAAACACTCCCAGCTGACCCTGTACACGATACTGGAGATGTACGATGAGAACGGGTCAGTCGTGACCGGTGACGTCTACTCAGATTACAAGGATATCGCGAACCAGGCCGGTGCGGACCCGCTGACACAGCGCCGGATCTCGGACCTGATTGCTGAGCTGGACATGCTGGGCGTGATCAACGCGACGGTGAAATCGAAGGGACGGTACGGCCGGACGCGCCAGATCTCGGTCGATCTCGACAGTCACATCGTCGACAGGCTGCAGTCGATGGTGGAGGATAACTATTACCTGTAGTGGCGGAACCGGTACAGGCACCACCTGCCTGATAACCGCCTGCTGACAGATGAGGTGTGGGGGAATGGAGACAGAACACATGGTGAAGCGGCTGACGGAGTCCGGCTGCCTGGTAGAGCCGGAGGCAGTCGATGCCATGGCCGAGGAGGACCTCAAACGGATCACCTCGATGCAGCCACGACCGATGGTGATCACGGAGCGGTTCCTCGAGAACCTCCACGAGCACCGTGAGGGCTCCGGGCGACGGACGAAGGTCGAGGTCGAGAAAAGCTTCGAGGGCAACATGGAGGAGAAAGACGTCGAGGAGTTCGTCCAGTACTACCACGACAGGTACGAGCGCATGAAGGAGCTCCTGACCCAGCGGATGGAGCTGTCGAACGCTGTCTCGATCGGGCGGCTGGATGACCGCGGTGAGCGGGAGGACGTCTCGATCATCGGCATGGTCAGGGACATGTACAAGACATCGAACAGTGGAAAGTGGATCGTGTACCTGGAGGATCCGTCCGGCTCGACGAAGGTCCTGGTCGATGAGGACGAGGGGGAGTGGATCGTCGAGGATGAGGTCCTCGGGGTCTCGGGTCAGACCGGGGACGACATCGTGTTCGCCGACAGCGTGATCAGGCCCGACATACCGTTGTCACGAGATGTCCGGACGACGGATGAGGAGGTCTATGCCGCGTTCATCTCGGACATCCATTACGGATCGATCGATACCTTGGACGAGCGGATGGACACCTTCGCGGAGTGGCTCCGGTCGGGAGCGGAGGAGGCTGATAAGGTCAATTACCTCTTCGTCAACGGCGATATCGCGGAGGGGGTCGGCAACTACCCGGGCCAGAAGGATGAACTCGTGGTCACGGATATCTACAAGCAGTACGAGCGGTTCGAGGCCTTCATCGAGAAGGTACCCGATGATATCGCCGTTATCGTGGTGCCGGGGAACCACGATTTCGTCCGGCTGGCCGAACCCCAGCCACCGTTCTCGGAGGAGACCCTTCCCAGCCTGGTGGAGAAGGACAACGTCTACCTGCTGTCGAACCCCGCGACTGTGAAGATCCATGGCTTCGACACCGAGGGCATCCGGGTGCTTCTGTACCACGGCTACTCCTTCGACAACCACGTGGACGCGATCCCGGACCTCCGGGAGAAGGGCTACGAGGAACCCCACCACGCGATGGTGGACTACCTGAAGCGTCGGCACCTGGCACCGACGTACGGCTCGAACCTGCTCAGCCCGGAGGAGCGGGACTACATGGTGATCGATGAGGTCCCGGACATCTTCGTGATGGGTCACACACATGCCTTCGACGTGGAGAACTACAAGACGGTCAACCTGATATCCTCGGGGACAATGCAGAGCCAGACGGATTTCCAGAAGCGAATGGGCCACAAGCCGGACCCCGGCAAGATCGCGCTGATCAATATCAAGACCCGGGACACGATCGTGAAGGAGGTATGAACGATGATGCATGAACACGAACGGACGGCCTGTGAACCAGGATATAACAGTGAAGCAGTGATGAGGCTGCGTTCATGGTTGGGAGTGAACGTCGCGGCCAGGGACGTGAACGTGGAGGCTGGGGGAGCATGAGCGATATCGATAATTATTTCGAGATGATCGAGGACAAGCGGAAGGAGGCCTACGAGGTCGCGGACGAGGCACGGTCCCAGCACCGTGACCCGGAGCCGGAGGTCGATATCCCTGTGGCCGAGGACCTCGCCGCGAAGGCAGTGAGCCTGATCTCGGGGGCGATGTATCCTGAGCTGCGTGACTATCCTATCCCAGAGCGGATCCGCGAGCTCGAGGACGAGTACACGAAAAACGATGAACGGGTTGCCCTCGAGATCGGCCGCGAGATCGCGGAGAATGAGTTCCACGAGTTCGAGGACGATGTCGACCGCATCGATGCTGGGCTCCGTGTGGGTCTGTCCTACATGACAGGGGGCATCACGACCGCGCCACTCGAGGGAATCGCTGACACCGAGATCAAGGAGAACGACGATGGGACGCGGTACCTGGCGGTCTATTACGCAGGCCCGATCCGGTCGGCCGGCGGGACGGCCTCGGCGCTGTCGGTCCTGGTCGCGGACTACATCCGGAAGAACGTCGGCCTGGAACGGTACAAGCCCCGGGACGAGGAGATCGACCGGTACGCGGTCGAGGTCGAGGATTACTTCACACGGGTGACCAAGAAACAGTACACCCCGGAGCGGAAAGAGACACGGTTCATCGCGGAGAACGTCCCGATCGAGGTGACCGGCTCACCGACCGATCAGCTGGATGTCTCGAACCACAAGGACCTCGAACGGATCGATACGAACCGCATCCGGGGGGGGATGTGCCTGATCTACCTCGATGGGCTGCCGCTGAAGGCCTCGAAGATCCGGAAGCGGATCGACAGCTACGGCGAGGAGTTCGGGCTCCAGCACTGGGACTGGGTCGAGGAGTACCTCGATCTCCAGCACGAGATCCACTCCTCGGGTGATGAGGACGAGGAAGAAACTGAGGAGGATACGGAGAAGGAATACGAGCCCTCGGACAAGTTCCTCGGTTCCCTGACGGCGGGACGACCGGTCTTCGCCCATCCCGGGAGGAAGGGAGGGTTCCGGCTGCGGTACGGCCGCTCGCGGACAGGAGGGCTGGCTGCGGTCAACTTCCACCCGGCGACGATGGAGGTCACGGACAGGTTCATGGCGATCGGGACCCAGCTGAAGGTCGAGTACCCTGGCAAGGGGACGGTCTCGGTGCCGTGTGACTCGATCGATGGCCCGATCGTCAGGCTGGATGACGGCGAGGTCCGCCAGCTCGAGACCCGCGAGGAGGCTGCGGAGGTCACGGACAGGGTCGAGGAGATCCTGTTCCTCGGGGATATGCTGGTCCCGTTCGGGGAGTTCGTCGAGAACGGCAAAGAGCTCCTCCCATCACCGTACGTGGAGGAGTGGTGGGCCCAGGATGTCGAGGCAGCATTGGACGATACCGAGGTTGACCTTGAGGTCGACCTTGACCATTACATAAAAAGGCCGTTCGAGACCCCTGACTTCGAGACCGCCATGTCCATAGCACAGCAGCTGGATGTGCCGCTGCACCCGGACCATACGTACCTGTGGCACGATATCGATGATGGCCTGTTCGGGGAGCTGTACGGGGCTGTCGCGGACGGGAGCTTCGAGGGCGAGAACCTCGTGATCGATGCGGACGCGAAAGATGCCCTTGAGGAGCTTTTCATACCACATACTGTCGAGGACGATGGCGAAGTCCTTGTGCTGCACGGCGATGTCGGGGCAGCGGTCCACGCATCCCTCGATCCGGACGAGACGGATCTTGAGGACTTCGAGGATGTCCCGGCGGGTATCGAGGAGAGCCTCGGGGCCACAATCCGTGACGTCGGGACGATCTTCCTGGGTGGCCGGATGGGCCGCCCGGAGAAGGCCGAGCGCCGGTTCCTGAAGGGTAAGCCCCAGCTGCTTTTCCCCTGCGGGAAAGACGAGGGCGGACGGATGCGTAACCTGATACGGAGCTACAACGAACACGAAACGGTCAACGAAGAGATCATCCACAACCACTGTCCTTCCTGTGACCGTGACGTGCATTTCAGCTACTGCCCGTACTGCGATGAGCCGACCGAGGAGATGCAGTACTGTTCCTCCTGTGGCAAGCGGACGGAGGAAGACATCTGCCCGAACTGCGGGGAGGAGACCTCGCGGAAGAAATACACCGATATCCCGCTGAAGGAGCTGCTAGATATCGCCCAGCGGAACACTGAGGTGGACGAGCTACCTGAGCTGCTGAAGTCCCCGCGTGCGGTAACGGGCAAGCATCGGCACGTCGAACCCCTGGAAAAGGGGCTGCTCCGCGGGAAGCATGATCTGTACGTGAACAAGGACGGGACAGTGCGGTATGACTCGACTGACCTGACGATGACCCATTTCAAGCCCCGCGAGATCAACGTCACCCCGGAGAAGCTACGTGAACTGGGCTATGAGGAGGATATCAACGGCGAGCCACTGGCGGACGAGGACCAGGTCCTCGAGCTGAAACCCCAGGACATCGTGATATCGGAGAACGATATGAACTACTCCGCGACGGAGTGTATGTACCGCTCCTCGCGATTCGTCGATGACCTCCTCGAGCAGTTCTACGGGCTGGAGGAGTTCTACGGGTTCGATGATCCCCAGGATGTGGTCGGGGAGCTGGTGATCGGGCTGGCACCGCACACCTCGGGCGGCATCATCGGCCGCATCATCGGGTTCACGGAGGCGAAAGGGACCTACGCCCACCCGTACTGGCATGCTGCCAAGCGACGGAACTGTGACGGGGACGAGGACTCGATCATCCTGCTGATGGATGCCCTGCTGAACTTCTCCAGGCAGTTCCTCCCGGACCAGCGCGGTACCAGGACGATGGATGCACCGCTGATCCTTTCGACGGTCCTGAACCCGGATGAGGTCGATGACGAGTCGTGGAACGTGGACGTCCAGGGGAGATACCCGCCCAGCTTCTATGAGGCGACCCACCGGTTCGCCGATCCTGGCGAGGTCGATGTCGAGATCGCGGAGGACAGGATCGAGCGCGATGACCCGTTCAACTTCGAGTACACCCATCCCTCGAGTGATGTCGAGGCTGCCCCGATCCAGTCGAGCTATGTGACACTCGGCGAGATGGCGGAGAAGGTCACGGTCCAGCTTGATCTGGGCAGGAAGACGAAGGCCGTCGAGGCCAACGAGGTGGCGGAGCTGCTGTTACAGAAGCATTTCATCACGGACATCAAGGGTAACCTGCGGGCGTTCTCCCGCCAGCAGCTGCGCTGTGTGGACTGCAACGAGAAGTACCGCCGGGCTCCCCTCGCCGGGGAGTGCACGCGGTGCGGTGGCCGACTGCTGCTGACGGTCTCGGAGGGCACGATCCGGAAGTACCTCGAACCGTCGGAGGAGATCGCGGACAACTTCGCGATCTCGACGTACCGCAGGCAGCATATCCACAAGCTGAAGCGCCAGATCCAGTCGCTGTTCGGGAAAGCTAACAAGCAGTCGAGCCTCGGCCAGTTCACGTCGGATTGATCGTTTGAAAGTTTCTCTGTGTTCATGATATCTCTGTGCTCCTGCGGAAGGGTGGACGTAGCTATGACGTCTTCCGGGCACAACCGAGCCTTTTTATACTGGTTCACTCGGACCTCAAGAGGTTCTTAAGCGTTGTTGTTCACGCAGCCGCTGTGAAGGATGCTGTTGCCTTATAAAATGGCTGTGGTCTGCGATGTTCGTAGCGTGAACTGTCGTGTATGCTGAGGGGCTCGTCCGGACCCCATGGCTTCGAGTAACGTTGTGTCTACACGGTGACACCTGGAGGCGAAATGAAGGGGTGTGCGTGGTTCATCCCGGACCGCCGGTTTTCGGCCCCATCTCCAGATGAAACGAGGGGGTGTGTGAACCCGGGTGAACGTGATCGGGGTTCATGTGAGGGTAGACTTATGAGTGGCCTGTCCCCATGCTGTTCTATGTCGAGCCCTGAAGCGAAGGATATCATGACGGAGGGAGTCTATGCGATCGATAGCGATGAAACGGTCACGGCCGCTGCCGAGGAGATGAAAGACCAGGGCACACGGAGCCTGGTCGTGACGGAGGGCGATGAGGTCGTCGGTATCGTGGTCGCACGTGATGTCGTGTACAAAATCGTTGCGGAGGGTGAAGATCCGGATGACGCGATGGTCTCCCAGGTGATGACACCGGACCTGATCACGGCGGACCCGCATGACGATGTGGCCGAGATCGCGCGGGCGATGCTGGAGAACGATATCTCGCGTATCCCGATCCTGCGGGGCGAGACGCTGGTCGGTATCGTGACCCACACTGACATCCTGCGTGCCTGGCCGGGCTATGTCGAGCTGCTCGAGGAGAAAGCCCACACCGGGATGAGTGACCTCTAGAAGCTCCACTTGTCCTCGAGCTTGGTCCCGCATTCAGGGCAGATGTAGATGTCGGTCTCTTCTGTCGGTGACTCGATGGTCTCCTCGTGTTCCATCAGGACGCCGCAGTTCCGGCACTCCGGGACTTCGTCCCGGTCGCGGAACGTGAACTCGGGTTCGCCTGTCATGTATGGTGGTTGGGAGAAGCGGGATTAAAGGGTTGTGGCGCCTGGATCATACCTGCTCGAGACCGTCCTCGAGGTCCGCCCAGACCTCCTCGATGCCCTGTTCGGCGTTGATCTCGATCAGCCTGACGTCCTCGTGGTCCTCGTAATGCCGGTAGAGGTCCTCGATGTTGTCGGACTGTCTGTCGATTTTCCTCTCGATGTTCTTCCGGCTGTCATCGTCCCGCCCTCGTTCGAGCAGCCTGTCGTACAGGACCTGTGTATCGTCGATCCGGAGGTAGATCATGGCATCGAGGTCGTCCAGCCGGTCCATCTGGTCTGCCTGGTCCTGTGATCGCGGCCAGCCGTCGAGCACGTAGCCGTCGTCGGTGTCGGAGTTCTGGAGGCGTTCGTCGAGGAACGTCCGGACGGTCTCCGTCGGTGGTGCTGCCCCACGATCGAGGAGGTCATCGAGGGTCTCGTAGGGCTCGTCCTCGTCCAGGTAGCCGTTCTGGTCGAGGCTGCGGTCGCTGTTGTCCCTGAGCAGCTCGCCGGTGGAGATATGGGGGATACCGTATTCCTGTTCGATCCGCTTGCCCTGTGTCCCCTTGCCGGAGCCGGTGAGTCCCATGAGTGCGAGTTTCATCTGTCACAGCTGCTGGCTGTCTTTCTCGCGTTCGAGCATGGTCTCGATGCCCTTTTGCATCATCGCCTCGGGATCGTCGGTGAACGCGCTCTTACCGGTCTCCTGTTTGAGGTCACCGAGGAACTCGATGAAGTTGGTCCCGCCGGTCCCCATCTCGTCACCGACCTTCTCTAAGATGTACTCGACGGCGTAGGTGAGATGGATCTCCCGGAAGGCATAGATGTTCTCGAGGGTGCCATTGTACAGCTCTTCGAGCTCCTCGTCGTCTGTCTCCTCGATGAACTCCCTGACCGCGGGCCCGTCCTCGATTGCAGCGACGAAGGTGCGGTGACCCTCGGGCATGTACTCACGCATGTCATCGATGTGTTGGGTGAGGACGTTGGTGTCGTGGCTGATATCGAGGGCTGCGTCCAGGGCCGGCATGATGGTGCTCTGTGCACCTGTCTCCCCGCGGAAGCTCTGTGGCCCATCGAGTTCCTCGACCCCTTCGTAGATGATACCGTCGAAGCCCTCGATGTACGGGCGGAACCCTTCCTCCTCGTCGGCGTAGACGTCAGGGGAGTTGTGCTCCGGCATCCGCTTGAGTGTCTCGACCATCTCCGCGGTCGAGGCCTCCATGTCGGCGAGGGCCTGTTTCGCGGTCTCGAGGTCGCCCTCGCCCGCTGCCCGCTCGAGGTACGGGATCGCGGTGAGGGCGTCGGCTGCTTCGTTCTCGATCTCGGTGTGGATGAGCATGAACCAGGCCTCATCCTCCATGTCGACGAAGTTCTGGAAGGTATCGATGTCTTCCAGTTCGATCGGTCCGTTCTCGTCCTCCCGCTCCCAGTTGGCCAGGGAGTACGCATCGAAGGACAGGATCGGTGGCACGTTGAGCCGGTGGGTGGATTCGTACAGCGGCTCTGCGATCCCTTGGGGGATGTGATCTTCCGTCTCTGCCCCTGTCTTGTGGACATAGGCTGAAGCGAGGAAGCTCGAGACCTGGTACATGCGGAACAGCTCCTGGTTGTCCAGCTGGTTGTAGAGATCGTCGTCCGGTGTACCGAGCTGCCGGAGCTCGTCCCGCAGCTCGTCGTCCTCGAGCTTCCGGGGCAGGGCGTGGCCGAGGCGGTCGAGATCGGCGAGATACTCGTCATCGGTCTCGAACCGTGGCAGCGGGTCCTCGGATGGGAGGAACCCTCGCTCCACGTCGACATCGTATGCGTTGAAGTCGTCCTCATCATAGACCTGCGTGATATCGGGATACTGTGTCATGGCTGGGGCCTTTTCCCGCCTGAGTTTAAAAACGGTGGCGGTGTGACCGCTCGCGGGGATACGGCTGTTAACCCGTGTCTTTTTGGGCTCTGCTCGTGATGTTTTTCTATGGATATCGAGGTCCGAACGCTCGGAGACGATGAACGCCGTCACTGGGTCCTGTACCGGATTGCCCATGGTGATTTCTGTGGTGGCTGTCGGTGCTGAGCGATAAAAAAGCGTTCGGTGCCTGGTGTGTCGCCCGCATTTCTTTTAAGTACTGAGACCCCACTCGGTTGTATGTACGTAGAGGAGGAGGTCTCGCGGAAGACATCCACGGTGGATGTGCAGGACTGGGAGCAGGCCTACAGTGAGATCAAGAACATCCTGGAGAATCGTTTTTTCTTCCACCGTGTCGAGGAGGAGAAGTTCAGGCATCACACGGAGAAGGGCCTGATCGTCTCGAAGCTGAACTGCTACCGCGAGGTCGATGACTACACGACGATCGAGATCACGATCGTGATGACGATCGAACAGCAGAGCCCGGAGGAGACGGCAGCACACATCACATTGGACTCGAAGGGTGAGGTCGTGACCCGGTACCCTGAGCGGTCGCGGTTCCAGCGTTCTGTGATCTATTTCGCGATCCGTTCGCTGTGGGACAAACTCGTCTACGGCTGGGCGCGTGGCAAGTGGAAGGATGAGGCCCAGCAGCTCCAGATCGACGTGCACTCGGAGATCCGCGGCTTCATGCAGTCGATGGAGACGAGGCGATAGCTCATGGGAGAAAAGACCGAGGTCGTCCAGCGTGAGGACGTGATCTACGGTGAGAACCTGGACGAGATGATGGAGTACTACCGGGGCATCCAGCAGACCCTTTTAGACCTGGATTTCGATGAGATCGAGGAGGCACGCTCGGAGCACTGGGAGAACCTGCCGTTCAAGCAGACGATCTATGCTGACATGTGGAAGGATCCGTTCACGAAGATACAGATCAAGATCAAGGCCCGCGTGAAGACGCCACGCCGTGACCGCCGGACGACTCAGGACCTGTTCAAGGGGATCTTTTTCATCTCGGGCTATGTCGTCCGTGAGCGGTACGGGCACTGGGAGTACTTCGAGGAGAACTCCTGGTTCAAGCGGTCGGTGATCTACAAGGGGTTCCAGCGGATACTGCGGAGCTTCCTGTTCAGGAAGGAGTTCAAAAAATATAAGGAGGAGGCAGAAGAACTTACCATCGAGGTCACCTCCCGGATCCGGGAGTTCGAGGGATCGGTCCCGGCGATCGGGAAGTCCAAACGCGAGTGGTTCCAGCCGAGCTACAGGGAGAGGCGATAACGATGTCAGTGCATGTGTCACGCGAGGTCGCGGAAGCTGAGGACTGGTACCAGGCCCACGGGGTCGTGGAGCTGTACCGGAAGATGAAGAAGATGCTCGAGCAGGACCTCAACTACGATGATGTCCAGGAGACGTTTTTCTCCCAGAACATGGACAACGGCAAGCTCCACAGCGAGATCTGGGCGATGCGTGAGCTCGGCTCCCACGGTGTCGCGGACACTGGTGCGGACACGAAGATGATCCTGAAGATCGAGTACTTCTCGCGGACCCCGCTCAACACGACGGATGATGGGTACTTCGGGACGATGGAGCTGAACGTGACGACCGAGCTGGAGCTGACGATGCCGGGCCAGGATCGGTGGATGGATTCGATGCTGCGCCGTGTCTGGTTCAACGCGATCTACAGGAAGCAGTTCCGGTACTGGGTCGAGTATGCGGAGGAAGAGACCCTGAGATACATCAACGAGGTGCGTAACTTCCTCGGGCTCGAGCCGACAGTCGGGAAGTCTCGCAGGCTCCATTTCGAGCCGCTCGTCCACGCGATGTGACAGGCCCGCACAATGTATAAAAGGTTTCAGACCCTTCTTTCACGTGGAAGCAGCAGGCCGCTACGGTCTCTGCGTCCGGGCAGCCGCCGTTGAAAGCTCCAAACGGGGCCGAGGCCGCCCGTCCAGGTCAGCAGGCGGATTGCACGTTCGCAGCGTAAGCAGATGAGAGCCTGTGTTACAGGCGGGCGATATGCTGCCCTTTCATCACATTCACAGGAGGCTCAAGCTTCAGATGTCACACTTCCACATCAAGGTCGAACCAGAGCAGGACGAGTTCAGGATCGATACCGGCGGGACCTATCCACGGATCAGGGTACAGGCACCGGCCGAGGCCGGACGTGCCAACGCGGAACTGACCGCGCGGCTGTCTGATGAGCTCGAAACAGATGTCGGTATCGTGTCCGGACACCGTTCACGGCGGAAGAAGATAGCTGTCGATATGGAGAGAGACGAGGCATTATCGCGCCTTTCATAGTCCTTTCTGGAGCTTGAGCCCGTTCAGAGGTGATCATCAATGGGTAAATTAGCTCAAGCTTCATCGAAATACGTCATCAAGGCAAGCATGCACGCAAACGGCGTTGTGGAGAAACCGGACGTTGTCGGGGCGATCTTCGGCCAGACGGAGGGGCTCCTTGGCCCTGACCTGGACCTGCGGGAGCTCCAGATGACAGGGCGGGTCGGCCGTATCGAGGTCGATGTCGCCTCACAGGACGGCTCCTCGCAGGCTGATATCAAGATTCCGTCGTCCCTGGATGCGACAGAGACGGCACTTATCGCTGCGGCCCTCGAGACGATCGACAGGGTCGGTCCGTGCACGGCAGACATCGAGGTCGAGGCCGTCGAGGACGTCAGGTTCTCGAAGCGGGATTACATCATCGACAGGGCGAAAGAGCTCCTCGATGATATGCACGAGGTCGTCCCGGAGTCCAAGGAGATCTCGAAGGAGATCAAAAAAGAGGTCCGGACGGCCGAGATATCTTCCTACCGTGGCCTACCGGCAGGCCCGGAGGTTGAGGACGGCGAGGACGTCATCGTCTGTGAGGGTCGCTCTGATGTCCTCAACCTGCTGCGGCACGGCGTGAAAAACGCCGTCGCGGTCGGGGGGACGAGTGTGCCGGACGAGATCAGGGAGCTGTCCAGCGAGCAGGTTGTGACCCTGTTCCTCGACGGTGACCGGGGCGGTGACCTGATCCAGAAGGAGCTGTCCCAGACCATCGATTTCGACTACGTTGCCCGCGCCCCGGACGGCAAGGAGGTCGAGGACCTGACGAAAAAGGAGGTCTTCACGGCCCTGCGTGACAAGGTCGCACGGGAACAGGCCGAGGAGACTGCCGCAGAAGAGACACCGGATGAAGAGGAAACAGGGACTACCGATGCGGCCAGCGAGGACCGTCCGGACGGGACGGACGATGTCGACGAGCAGGTCGATGTCGATCTCTCCGAGCGCGAGCAGAAGGCCTTCACCCGGACGATGAAGAACCTGGTCGGAACGCGTGCGGTCTACTTCCTGGACGAGGAGCTCCAGAACATGGGCAAGGCACCGCTGTCGGAGATCGAGTCCTCTCTCGATGAGGCCGGTGAGGTCTATGCGATCCTGTTCGACGGCCGCCTGGACGGTAAGATGGTCAAGACGGCCGAACGCCACGATGCAACGTACCTGGTCGGGATGTCGGGCCGTTCCTCGAGCGAGGACGTCGTCTGCCTGACGAAGGATGATATCTAATCGCGCAGTGCCTTGAGGAGGCCTTCAGCGGTCTCTTCGAGGATCTCTTTCCCTTTCTTGATGACCTTCGCACCTTTCTTCGCCTTTTTGCCGTGCTTTGAAACCTTTGCGAGTCTTTTTCCGTGGAGCAGTTTTGCTCCTTTTGTTGCCTTCGCGCCTTTGGCAGCTTTGAGGCCCTTCGCCCCCTTGGCGCCTTTCGCTGCCTTTGCTCCCTTCAGGGCCTTGATCCCTTTGAGTGACCTGAGGAGTCGGGTGATACCACTGACCGCGGCAAAAAACGGCACGACCAGGAGGATGTCCAGCCAGTTGTCCTGGAGGTACTCCCTGTTGTCAGTATGGATCCCTCGCTTGACGGCGAGCTCGAGGATGAAATACGCGAGGATGGCCTGTTCGGTACGGATCAGGATATCGTGATGGACGGGGTCGAGGTGGACGAAAAACTCGAGGTACAGTACGATGACCAGTGCCACGACGACCAGGGGAAGCACCTGCTCGAGGAGGCGGTGGAGCCGGTGGAGTGTGGCTGATCTGCTGAGTCGCTCGTCCAGATCACGCAGCCGCTGCCTGATGCTCATGTCATCTGGTATCCGACAATCCTTTTTATCTCCCGCCCCCAGTACAGGACCATGAACCTGATGGAGGGAGCGCGGACGGCTGTGATCCAGTGTCTGGACGTCCAGGAGGGCGAGGAGGTCCTCATCGTGACGGATGATGAACGGGCCGGGATAGCTGATGCGCTCAGGCAGGCGAGCCGGGAGGTCGATGCGGAGACGATGCTTCTGACCTTCGATGGCACCGGACAGCACGGCACGGAGCCCCTGGAGACGATCGCCTCCGCGATGAGGACAGCTGATGCCGTCCTCGCACCGACGACACACTCCCTCTCCCACACGAGGGCCCGGGTCGAGGCCTGTGAGGCAGGTGCCCGCGTGGCGACGCTGCCAGGTATCACGGAGGAGATCTTCACGACCTCGATGCTGGCCGATTATGAAGACATACGTGAACGGTCGGAGCGGCTGTATGAACTGCTCGCGGACGCGGACGAGATTCACGTGACATCTCCGTCCGGCACGGACATGCACATGAAGGCGCGGATGGAACACTGGCACACCGACACGGGCACGATCGATGAGCCAGGTGATTTCGGCAACCTCCCGGCTGGCGAACTCGATGGTGCACCGGTCCAGGCAGAGGGCCGGATCGTGTTCGATTCCTTCGTCCTGGGCGGGGAAACGAAGGCACCGGAGAGGACGGTCGTCGAGATCGAAAACGGTGTCGCGACCGCGATCTCGGAGGAGTGCCCGCTCCAGAAGGCCTTCCGGGAGATAGACAACGCCCGGAACCTCGCGGAGCTTGGGATCGGCACGAACCCTGCAGCGACGATCATCGGCAACCTGTTGCAGGACGAGAAGGTCATGGGGACGTGTCATTTCGCGTTCGGGGACAATACCTCCTATGACGGCGGGACATCGTGTGATATCCACTGGGATGGGATCGTGCAGGATCCGACGATCAGGTTCGATGAGGACGTCATCATGGAGGACGGGGAGTTCCGGGTGGAGGTGTGATACAGGTGCGAGAGACACTCCAGGCTATCTGTGAACAGATGGAGGAAGACGGTGCGGACTATGCCGATGTCAGGTACGAGCGTGCCACCCAGACGAACATGGAGGTCAAAGACAGGAAGGTCGAGGAGGTATCCTCCGGGGACCAGAAAGGGATCGGGTTCCGTGCGTTTTTCAACGGTGCGTGGGGGTTCGCGTCGACGAACGATCCTGATGCGCTGGATGAGGCGGCCAAAAGCGCCGTCATGTCTGCGAGAGCTCTCTCGAGGAACTCCGATATCGAGCCCTTCGACCTTGAACCGCGCGATCCTGTCGAGGAGACTGTCGGTTCTCGTGCTTCCCTCAGCCCTGGTATCATGCGACCGGAGCAGAAGCTCGCGGTCCTTGAGGACGCAGAACGGACGATGCGGTTCCACTCGGACACCATCAGGAGCGCCCGCGTTGTCTACAGCGACTTCGAGGGCAGGTACATGTTCGCGAACTCGGAGGGCACGTTCATCGAGAAGGAGCCGACCCATTACTCGCTTTACTGCTATGCGACGGCGAAATCGGCGGGCAACGTCGAGACGTACATGGAGCGATCGGCCTCGATAGCGGGTCTGGAGCATTTCCAGCAGGCCGACCCGATCGCGATGGGGAGGAAGGCCGCTGAGATGGCCGAGAAGATTGTCGATGCCCCAAGGGCACCTCAGGGACGGATGCCTGTTGTCATCGGTGACAGGCTCGGTGGACTGTTCGCCCACGAGGCGGTCGGCCACGCAGCGGAGTCAGACACGATCCAAGAGGGTGATTCGATCTTTGGTGGCCGTCGGGGGGACGAGATCGCTTCGGGGCAGGTCACGGTGATCGACGATCCGACACTGGAGGACAAACACGGCAGCTATGCATACGATGATGAAGGGGTCCCTGCCGAACGGACGACGGTGATCGATGAAGGGGAACTTGCCGGCTTCCTCCACTCCCGGGCAACGGCCTCCCGCGACGGTGTCAGATCGACGGGCAACGGCCGTGCGCAGTCGTTCTCCAAGCGGCCTGTCGTGCGGATGTCGAACACGTTCTTCGACAGCGGAGACGGCAGCAAAGAGGAGATGATCGAATCTATCGATGACGGACTGTACCTGAAGGGGTTCAAGGGCGGGCAGGTCGATACATCGGAGGGCAATTTCACCTTCGGGACGACCCATGCCTACAGGATCGAGGACGGCGAGCTCGGTGAGATCGTCCGGGGACCGTCACTGTCAGGCATGACACTGGACGTCCTCCGGAACATCTCGATGGTCGCAGGCGACCGCACGATCGGGGATCCTGGCTACTGTGGGAAAAACGGCCAGACTGTCTATGTCGATACCGGCTCCCCGCACATGAAGGTCGACGAGATGGTGATAGGCTGATGTTCGATGAACTGGAACAAGCGTTCGATACGACAGGATACGACCAGCTGGAGGTCTATGCAGAGGAGGAACAGACGGTATCCTGCGGGGTCTCGAAGGGATCGATCGACTCCGTCGAGTCAGAGGCCTCCCGCGGTATCGGTGTACGGGCCCTGGTGGACAGTACCGTGGGGTTCGCGTACACGAACGACCCGGAAAACGTCATCGATGCTGCCGAGCGGGCCATCAGACTGGCGCGACTGTCCCAGTTCCGGACCATATCGTTCCCGATCGATGACTCGTTCCCGGATGTGGACGGTATCTATGATAGCGAGACCGCGGATCTGACGGAGGATACCCTTGTCGAGCGGACGAAGGATGCCCTGAGGACGGGGGATGCGGTCTTCTCCGAGGGCAGAGTCTCCCGGGTTGGGGGCTCGACGTACCTGATGAACTCCTCGGGCATCGAGGCCTCCTATGATGCGTCCTTCTTCGTGACGTATCTGAGTGCGAACCGGGATGGCCGTTCGAAGCACTGGTTCGATGCCGCCAGGTCGATGTTTGACCCATCTTCGACCGCACAGAAGGCTCTCGATCTCCTCGATACGACGGCCGACCCTGTGGAGATCGAGAAAGGCGACCGTGATATCGTCCTCGCACCGTATGCACAGTACCAGATATTCTCGGGGATTCTGTACCCCGCATTCGATGCTGACAGGATCCAGCGCGGGAAATCACCGCTCGAGGACAGGGAAAACGAGCAGGTCGCTGATGAAGCATTCTCGCTGTATGACGATGGTCGGAAGGACGACGGTATCAACACGCGTCCGTTCGACAGGGAGGGGACCCCGACGAAGCGGACCCCTCTCATCGAGGACGGCATCCTCGAAGGGTTCCTGTACGATGTCCAGCGGGCGGAGAAAGAAGGTATCGAGTCCACCGGCAACGCTACCGGAGGGTACAGTAACATGCCCCACATCCAGCCCACCAACGTGATCGTGGACGGGGAGGATGGGGACAGATCAACCCTCGAGGACGGCTCTGTCTACATCCACGATGTCGCAGGCGTCCACACGGCCAACACGACGTCCGGGGACTTCTCCCTCAATATCACCACCGGGTTCATCTTCGAGGACGGTGAGCGGACCCCTATCAGGAACGGCATGTTCGCCGGCAACATCTTCGATCTCCTCGAGTCCTACCGGTTCTCCTACGGGGAGGCCAGGATGGTTGATTCGCTCACATCGCGGAAGGCGGTTTTCGCCGATCAGTCGGTCATCACCTGACCCAACATATTAAACTCACATCGGCGCTATACTCATATCATGATCGGGGGATTCCTGCGCCGGCTGATCGATGCGGTCTCGGAGGACCGCGTAGAAACCCTTTCTGATGAGATGGCTGACCTGCGCGAGGAGGTACTTTCCAACAACAAACAGATACGGACGCTAGAAGACGATGTAGACAACAGGATATCCGAAATCGAGACGTGGAGGGATCAGAGAGACGAACATATTGATACAAACGCCAGGGCGGTCGAACACGTGATAGAGGCGTTCAACCACACCGTCAAATCAGGACGAGACTCTCCTGAATCTTCTGTACCCGATGAAATAGTCGCATATATTGCTGAGCTGGAGGAACGGGTCACTGAACTCGAGAGCCACTTAGGCACAGAAAAAGCCGCTCTAGAGCCGTCCGGACGTCCGACCAATCGGTCGGCCGGACGTCCTGACGATGGAGACGGACGTCCGGGCAGCCTGGCCGGGACGGCCGAGGACGCGAAGGTCGGTGAGACGCTCTGGAGTAAGGCGACTCCGGCCCAGCAAAGCGTTCTCCAGGCCATGTACGATGCTGGTTATCCCATGTCGTACAAAGAGATAGCCGACGAGGTTGGGAGGTCCGTCTCGACTGTCAAGAACCATATAAACAATCTGAAGGCGACCGGATATAATTTCAAGGAGGATGCGGGCCACAACAATGCGAAGAAGTACATGCTCGATGATCGTATCAAGGCGTTCCTCACGCTCCGGCTGAACGAGTGATCCTGTCCTCAACGGCGTCCAGTCGCGTTGAACCTTATTTATACGTTGCGGTATCAGCTCTCTGTGACGGTAATCCTGTCCGCCAGGACCTCGAGGTCCCCGTTGTACAGGTCGACGGTCCCATAGATCGTGATGGTCGTGTTCTTTGAGAGATGATCGATGCGATCGAACGAGACGATATCGAGTCCCGGTCTGTCGTCCAGGCGGATGAACGTTACCTTCTCTTTCACGACGACTTCATGTACGGATCCGTGAAGACGGACGTTTTCCCCAATATGTTTCTTCTGAAGTTCACGGGGGTCGTACGATGTCGGGCTGTATACGGTACTGTACGTGAAAAGCGAGCTTAGCCCGATCACGAGGAGGATGAGGGCCATCCGGTTGTCGTGTCTCACTGCAGGTCGAACTCCTCTATGGTCCTGTGCTGTGCTCCGTCAGGGGTTCTGGTGCTTTCCTTCAGGCTGAAGGAATCGACCGTGAACGATCCGAGGTCGGTGTCCTGGTGGTGCCGTATTTTCTCCCTGAGCTGGTGCTTTTCCTCGGGTCCTATGTCTTTCACACGGAGCAGAGTAACGTGTCCGTGAAAGTCGTGTTCCTGCACGTGTTCCTCCGGGAGTCGTTCCGTGATCTTTCGTGCTAGGGATGCTAGCCGGTCGTTGTCCGCTCCCGCCCAGACAACCCTTATATAGTCCTCTGACGGGAATGTCCCGATCCCGTGTACGTCGAGTGTGAATGGAGTATGTACTACCTGGGCGAGCTGTTCCTGTAGCGCGTTCACTTCATCGTCGTTCACGTCTCCCATGAAGTTCAGCGTGATATGGAGCTGTGAAGGATCGGTGGTCCTTGTGTGCCCGTGAACGGCGAGGTCCTCCTGGATGCTGGTAAGCCGCTCACGTATCTCTCTGTCACCGATATCGATGCTGAGGAAACACCGCCGTGTCATGGCCTACACCATGTCTTGGAAAGGAATAAATAAGTTGGTTCACTTCCATGCATAGACGCACGATGGAAGCATGCATGTCACGTGAACGGGGTGTCTCTCGGTGAAGGAATGGCTGGAGAAGCACGGCTGGGATGAGAACCCGTTCAACTTCAAGATCTACCCGGATCTTCTTGTGGGCTATGAGAGTGAGATCACGGAACTCGAGGAGTCAATCGATGCTGACAACAAGTTCTCGATTGTCCTCGGGGAGACTGGTGCTGGTAAGACGAACCTGCTCCGGTGGCTTGTTTCGCAGTACGAGGATGAGCGTGATGTCTACTACATGCCCAAGCCCCCGACCAACAATGAGGACCTGCTGGAGTATCTGAAGGAGGAGATCCTCCAGCCGGGTTTCATCTCACGTTTCTTCACGTCGTATTCACTGTACAACATACACGATGAACTCCAGGCGTCCCTGTCCGGACCGACCCTCCTGGTGATCGATGAGGGTCATGAGGCATCGACCGATGTTCTCAAATGGGTCCGGACGGCGATCGACCATGTGGAGGATCTATCCGTGATCGCGGCAGGGCTACCGGAGTTCGAGGATACCCTCGAGGGTGATGTCCACACGCTGTACAGCCGGGCGACGAACGTCTTGAGGCTGGCGTCCCTGGACCGTGATGAGACCATCGAGCTGATCAAGGAGCGTATCGCGAAGGTGGGTGGGTCGTCCCTGGAGCCGTTCACACAGCAGGCTGTGGTCGAGATCTATGACCGCACGGAAGGGTTCCCGCGTGAAGTCCTGCGTGCATGTAATGACTGTGTCGTTCACGCTTCACGTGAAGGTCTTTCCATCATCGATGCGGAGGATGTGAAAGGTGTCGTCGAGCGCGTGGGCGAGAAGGAAGGCGATGAACGACAGGAGGATGCGGAAGGCAGTGGGGAGCCATCTGCCGCCGAGGACCTCAATCTGACCGAGAAGCAGGAACGCGTCCTTGCGGTCCTGGAGGACGAGGGGCGATGCTCCTCGGGCGATGTGGTCGATGTGCTCGGTGATGATGAGTACACGAGCAGGTCACATGCGGTCAGGTCGGTCAACAATATACTGAAGCGACTGATGGACAACGGGGTTGTTGACCGCGAGAAGGAGGGTCGTTCGTACACGTACTTCGTCGCTGAGTAACCTCTGGCAACATTTATTAATATGGGCGGAACGTTAAGGACTATAGCTTTTCAGGTGATACAATGACTGGCAAGGTACGCGGCAAGGATCTGGTAGGGAAGACGGTGGTCAGCTCGGAGAAGGGGAAGAGGTTCGGCGAGGTAGCCGACATCAGCTTTGTTTCAGATACTGGCGAACTGATGAACCTTCTTCTCACCGATGCGACGACTCACATCGAGGAACTGAAACTCCAGCAGGATCAGAAGAGCCGTCACATGATCCCGTTCAGTGCGGTCAAGTCTGTTGGAGACTTCGTCATCGTCAACTCCGACGACATCGTGTGAGTGTACAGAGGGCCTGAACAACCCTCTGGTGATTTCTCCTTCGTCCCTGTAGTTCCTGCACTCTCGTTCGTCCAGCTCTGGTTCTTTCAGGACGGCGTCTGGTGGAGGTTCTTCTCGAGATAAAAAGAAAAGGGGGGGGGGGATTCGGGTGGCCTATGCGTCCTCGAGGCCACCGTCCGTGACGCGGAAGACCGCCTCGCCCTCGGGAAGGTACGGGCAATCGACCAGTCGCGCGATACGTTTGTCCTTCTTGCTCTTGCGCAGGTAGATGCGGAACGCGGAGGCGTGCCCGACGATGTGGCCGCCGATCGCTGAGGTCGGATCGCCGAACAGCTGGTCGGGGTTGGCCATGACCTGGTTGGTGACCACGACCGCGGCGTTGTGGGTGTTGGCGAGCCGCTGGAGTGTGTGCATGTGCTCGTTGAGCTTCTGCTGTCGTTCTGCGAGCTGTCCACGACCAACGTAGTCGGATCTGAACTGTGCGGTCAGGGAATCGACCACGACCAGTCCGATGTCGTTGTCCTTCATGATGTCCTGGGCCTTCTCCGCGAGCAGGATCTGGTGGTCGGAGTTGAATGCCCGTGCGACATAGATGTCATCGAGGACCTCGTCCGGGTCCATGTCACGTGCCTCGGCCATCTGTTCGATGCGCTCGGGGATGAAGGTGTCTTCCGTGTCGATGAATACGACACCCGTATCGAGGCCGCCTTCCTCCTCGGGGAGCTGGGCATTGACCGCCAGCTGGAGCGCTGTCTGGGTCTTGGCGGAGCCGAATTCGCCGTAGAGCTCGGTGATGCACTGGGTCTCAATCCCGCCATCGAGGAGCTCGTCCAGGTTGCCGGCGGACAGGGTGATCTTGGACATGTTCTCCCGCTCGGCCATCTTATCCGATCCCTTCTGGAAGCCGAGGTCGAGCTCGTCCCGTGCCGCGTTGATGATTTTGTTGGCGGTCTTGGAGCCGAGATCTGCGACCTCGGAGAGATCGGCTGCGCTCATCGTTGCGATGGACATGAGGCTGTCGTATCCTGCGTCCGCTAGTTTATCTGCTGTCTTGCTTCCCACGCCGGGGAGGTCCTGGAGGTCTGTGTCTTCACTCATCCTGTATCGCCTCGATTGTGTTGTGTATCTCGTCCTGTATGTCTGGTCGCTCGCTCTCGTTGACGATGAGCTCCATCGCATCGAAGAAGTCGTTCCGCTGGGAACGACCCTTCACGCGTACTCTTGTGCCGAGGACTTTTTCAGCATGGTCCTGTACCTTCCGCGAGTTCCCCTGGAAGTCCTCGCCCTCTGCCTGGAGGAGCTTCTTGGCGTCGTCCCGGAAGAAGACACACCTGATGTTGCCGAACCCGTCATCGATGATCGCCGTGAGGGCGAGGTTGTACTCAGGCTCGATGTCCCCGTGCTCGGGGCACTCGTAGTCGTTGTCCTTCTTGAGGGTCTCCCCGCAGTCCGGGCACGTCTGGTAGAAGGGGTTCTTGGTGTATATCTGGACGACGTCACCGCTGATCTCGTAGTTGACGTTCTTTGACGTGATCTCATCGACCGCTACACGGGTGTATTCTGTCCCGCTGGAGTCCGAGCTGCCGGTCTCTTTGACGTCGGTGATCGCATCGTCGTCGATCCGCTTGATCTTGGTGTTGTCACCAATCCTGAGCTCCGGGTTGCCGCGGTTGTCCTCACGGGAGTACGCGTTCGCGATCTCGATATTGTCACCGATATCCATCTTCTCAGCGACATCGACCTGGTCGTCCCACAGTGACATGCGGACGGTCCCTGTCTCGTCACCGAGGACGAGGTTCCGTACTTTGCCGTCATCACCGTCGTCCCGCTCGAATGTGTTGAGATCGGTGATATCAGTGACCTGTGCCTTGATGCTGATGCGGCTCATCCCGGGGACGAGGCTCTCGATCTTGAGATCCTTCTCGACGTCCTTTGCGATGTTGACGCCGTGCTCCCGGGCGACGAGGTGGGCGGCCCCTTCATCCGAGACGAGGCCGGAGAATTCTTCTTCCTTGGTCTCGACTTTCTCCCGCACCTCGTCCTCGTCGAGTTCTGATTCGTCCGCTATCTTCTGTATGAGTTCGTCTACCATTGTCCTATTCGAGTGCTTTGATGACGTCGTCCTTTGTTATGACCTTCCGTTCACTGTCTGCTGCAAGACCGACGGCCTCTTCGGAGATGTAGCCGGCGAAGAGCTCGATCGTGTCGGCCAGTTCTTCCGCAGCGTCTTCGTCGACGTCGTCGGCGCCTGCATCCTCCAGGATGCGATGCATCGTTTTTGTTGAGAGTTCCATGGGACCATCGTACCCTTGTCTGCTGGTTCTTAAATAAATGCGACCTGTTCTCGTTCAATGGTTGTGGCCGAACATATATAACGGATGCCGGACGAAAGTATTAATTACAGCCGAGGACAAAAAAGTGAGTGGGGGACGATGACCGAACTGCGCAACATGTTTCTGCACGGCAAACCGGCCCGGATCCTCGTGGGGATCAAGCGAGGCCACGAGTCGAAGTATGCGTCGATCCTCTCCCGGGAGGCGGACTGTACGTACTCCCACACGGTCAAGATCCTCAACACCTTCCAGGACCATGACCTGGTCAAGTTCGAGAAGGAGGGCCGGAAGAAGCTGGTCGACCTGACCGATGAAGGTGCAGAACTCGCACGGAAGATGGAATCGATCATGGAGCATCTGGACGAGATCCCAAACTAACATCTACTATGTGGCCATACGAAGAAAAGGAGCGCTGGATTAAAATCTATGAAAGGCGCCTTAAGGGCGAAATTGATCAGTTTCCCTCGAATTTCTGGAAGAAAAATGGTAGAGAAAAAGCATTAGCTTTGTTGAGGCATTATATAAAGACGAACGACATTGAACCCTCAGAACTCCCAAATCTTAACAATAGGCAATTACTCAGAGATGCGCGCCTTTACACGCCGCTCAAAAACATTTTCGACGGTGATTCTGCCGATTATTTCGTGGCGGCATTTCAAGAGTTAAGTCATGATCAATTCCGTTTTAGTTCCAATACCAAAATAGACTGGGATAAAGTAGAGGAGTTGCGGTCAAAAAACTGTACAGTTAGGGCAATAGCGGAGCACCTAGGCTGCAATACAACTACGTTGCGTGAACGTGCGAAGAAGAACGGTTTGGACTTAGAGTTGCCTGAGGACGCCCCAGCTATCCAGGGTTCGGTAGAAGAGGTACTTTTCTTCTGGAAGCAGGTTGATAGAGTATTGAATGAGGAAATAACTTTAGAAATGCTTGTTGAGACTCTTGAAGACGAAAATAATTGGTCTTATAACAAAACGAAACGTTATTTGAATCGTTTTGGCATTAAAAAAGAGATAGGACGACAAAACACATCATTACGGCGTATAACAGAAATTGACAATCCAGACGATCTCAATAAGTCGGAGAAAAAGGTTTACGAGAATATTGATGGGCTTAAGAAGCTATATGGTTATGGTGCTGACTTTATAAGAAATGATTCGGTGTTGATAGAGGCAAAGACAACTGCTTCTTCTCAGACTTTGCCTAAATCGATTTTACAGCTTCTTATGGCTGAGGACTTTCTGGAAAAAAGATATGGTGAGATCAAGGAGAAACAAGTTTATTGCCTAAAGACTAGTATTGGAAAAAACAAAGAGTCATCAATGCGACGCCTTCTCAACCATTTTGGTGTTTCTCTCTTCGTATTTGATGAAGAGGACGATTCTTTCATTGACTGGTGAAAACCTTACTATGAAGGAAACCCAGTTCTTCTGAAAGCCCCGTTGTTCGCTTTGTATGAACACCCAGTACGTGTGTTCATCTAAAATAAACAGTCTTCGACTAGGTTCGTCGCTAAAGCGTCCGAGATCGACACCCTCTCCGGTCCCGCGCACCCGTGGTTGCGGAGGTGAGATGCGGGTGGAAACGACACCCAGAAATCCGAACGCTCGGACCCCTTTCCAAGATCGTGTGAGCTTGTCAGCGAGACCGGTGTACTATATAAACCGCGGCCCGGATCGACGGTTCTGCATATCTGTCTGGCGCGCAGGCGTGGGTGTGCGGTACGATATTATAAATGTTGACGGCGTCGTCAACAGGCCGGTTCAGTGGCTCTGGCATGATGTTGACTGAAAGGTAAACTATTTGTTGATCGGTCAATATGTTGGCTTAAAGGTCTACTATTCGGTGGTTGTGCTCTCGTGATGAACACTCGTTCCACATGAAACCACGGGGAGGTGACATCACAGTGTCGTGGTTGCTGGGTGGGGGGACCTTGGGTCGCGGGTGTGTAGATGGGACGAACAATCCGTGAGTGTTCTATCTGTTTGAACATTTGTGGACCCGGTCCCGATCACTCGAGTTCGGCGTCGGCCGCGACAAGGAGGTAGGTCTTGTCCTGGGTGCCGGTCCAGAAGCTGTGGTCGGCACCCCGCTGTGAGATCTCACCCTGGACTGTGAGCTCTCCATCGTAGGCGGCGTCATCGATGCTCTCGATCTCTTCGAGGAGGACTTCGGTGATGTCGCCGTCGTCGGTGTCCGCGACCAGAAGGCCCGACCGCTCGTCCCCGGCATCGGCCCGGGTGTGGAGGCGGTAGGTGTGGCGGGTGTCCTTACAGCAGCCGGTGTGCCACTCTCGCTCGCCGAGGTACTGTGGGTGGCCGCTGGTCTCGATGTCGTCGTAGTGGAACTGTTCTGTGTCGATGATAAGGTCTTCGAGGCTGATTTCTTCGTATTCGTCGTCTGGCTGTTCGTCGGCGGACATGCAGCCGGCGAGACCGGTTGCTGTTGCTGCGATGGCCCCGTCATCTGCCGTCGTGTGAGGTACGGTGCATCGTCGGACATCGTTAGTATCGTACGGTGGTGATGATTCTTTTAAGGCCGTCTGTTGACTCCTGAGTTAACCTTTTGTACCGGTGCTGGCAACGTTGGTCTATGAAGCTGGACTATGAGGAGACCTCGACGCGGATGTCGCGGGAGGCGATGCTGGAGCAACTGTTCCCGACCCAGGATGCGTACCGGGGGATCACGGCGGATCTCATTGACCTGTTCGTGGAGAAGGCAGAGCGGATCGAGGGACGCCAGGAGCTGGAGGTCTCATCGGTGGTCTCGAAGCTGGAAGATCGGGGCCACAACCGTCACACGGTGTACAAGGTGCTGAACGAGTACCTGGTGCCGATGGGGCTGGTGAACTGGAAGAAATTCGAGGGCTCGATGCAGCTATCGAAGCGGTTTGGCAATGCCTTGCGGAACTTCTCGATTTCGTGGAAGAACTTCGTGGATGCGATTGAGGAGGACTGACAGGGCTGTTCACTGGGTGCGAACACGTACTGGGCGTGGGAGAAGATGGCCGGGTGAGCGCTTCGACCGCGCTCTGGGCTGTTTCGGGACGGCAGCGATCGGGCCTGGGCCGTCATCTCGTGCCGTCATGTCTTACATGGAGATCTGACGGACTTCGGTGTCTGATGCGACTTTGATCACTTTGAGTCCGTTTTCTCCTGGTTCTTGACTGTCAAGTTCTTTCTCGAAGGTGTGGCATTCGAAACACATTGTGGGGTTGGCACCTCGTGGCAGGCCACTGTGGGGGTGTGACCTGAATCGTGGTTTGGGACGAACCGTTCACGTGTCAGTGCGCTAACTGGCACATGATGTCAGGATCCAGGGTCGGTATGACACGTCATCCCCTGTTTACCAGTGCTTGGGAGAGAAACCGTAGATAATGCTGGCCAGATCAATCTTCATGGAGTGATTGACGTCCGTCTGACCAGCCTGTATCATTGTGAGCAAAGATGGGGGGCAGGGATATATATACTTTGTGCCGTTTCCTGCCGTATTTTGAACGGTCTTTAACCTATGTGGGGAGAGAATGTCTGGTCTGTTAAGCGGGTGTAGGCCTCATCCATCAGTGGCTCGAGGTTGATGACGTCTTTCTGGTTGTAGGTGACCAGGGTCTCGAGTGCGTCCTCGTCGCCGTGCTGGTACTGTTTCCAGAGGCGGATGGCTTCCCTGCCGTCGATGTCATCGACCTCCTCGCGGCTGAGCCCGATCTCGTCTTCGATGGACTTGAGGCCGCCGGTGAGTCCGATCTTCTTGCAGGCGTACATGAGATCGATGTGTGGCATGTCGAAGCGGACGTCGAAGTGCTCTTTGATGAACGGGACGTCGAACCGCTTGCCGTTGAAGGTGACAAGCAGGCTGTGCTGGCTGAGTTCCTTTGCAAGTCGCTTTTCTGTGAGGTCATTTCCCCTGACGAGTGTTCGCGCCTCCTCGCCGGCGTAGATGCTGATGGTGGTGATCTTGTTGTGCTGCTGGTCGAGGCCGGTGGTCTCGATGTCGAGGTATGCGACATCGTCTTTGAACTCGCGGTAGATGCGCCACTGCTCTGACTGTGGGACTGCTTGGTCGAAGAAGGCGCTGTTGCTCTTTTCGAGGTTCTTCTCTGCTTTCTGCAGGAACCCGTCGTGTTGCTGTTTGCGCCTGTCGCTGACGCGGGGGATGCTGTCTGCTGACCGGTAGGCCTTCCAGTCGGTTATGCCGTTCTCCCAGAGGTTCTTCTCTGTCTGTTCGCCGATCCGGTCGAGCAGGAGGAAGCTGTTCGTGAGCATCGGTACAGGGGTGGTCGCGGACGGTTAAATGTGTATGGATGGCGGGAAAGAAAGATGGCCGCGGACGCCTGATCGCTTTTCCTGCCCTGTATCGTTATGTGCGGCGTCCACGTCCTTGGTTGTCGTGTTGTGGATGGCCGATGTGTCGATGACGCGATTTTTTATCGCATCTCTCGACGTGCGGCCATGACGTCTTCTCGCTGAACGGTCTTCCGGCTTGCGTGCTGTGCGTAGTCGCGAGCCCGCTCTGCCATGTCGAGTGCTCGTTCTTCGACTTCGTCCCTGAGCGCCTCGACGGCGTCGTCGGAGACTCTCTCGCTCCCAGCCTGCCGGAGAATCCGCTTCAGTGGTGCTAGCGGTAGTTCTGCCATTGTACTTACCTCTGTGGGAGAATGGTTGGGCCCGGTTTATAAAACTTTGCTGAATGCCTGTGCCGGCCTATTCGAGCCTGTCGAGCCGTGATTTCAGTCGCTTGATCTTCTCGCGGGTCTCTCGCTGGAATTCCTCGAAGGCTGTGTGTCCCACCTTGCCGTTGAGCTGTGCGTCCAGGCTGTCGACGGTCTCGGAGAGATCCCGGACGTCCTGGCGTATCGTCCCGTACGTGGACAGACGCTGTCTGATGAACGAGAGGGAGTTGGTGATGTCCTTGAGGAGGTCCTGTTCTTGCTCGAGTCTGGGCTGGTAGTCGTCCTCGACCCGGGAGTCGAGATCCTTGAGCTGCTCTCGAACGGCACTGATCGAGCCCCTGAGCGAGCGCTCTGTGGTGTGGAGCTCGTCCTCGAGCTGATCGATGTCGTAGTCTTCGCTCTGGTCCAGTTCCTGGAGATGATCCTCGATCTGGCCGATCCGGGTGTTGAGCTTGTCGATGTTCTGCTGGAGGGCCTCGATACGGTTGTTGAGCTGGTTGATCTGTCGGCGCTGCTGGTCGGCTTTTTCGCTCTCGGTGTCGTCGGTCCCGCTGCCGAAAAGACCCATGGTATGGTGTATGGGTGGCGTGGCATAAAAACCTGCCACCGTGGTTCCACGGTGATCTGTTCGTGCTCTGTGCTTATAGGGGTCTGTGGTGTTGGGACAACACTAATCCGGTTTATCCGTATCCCGGCCGAATACCGGTGTGCAGGTGATCGAATGCCTGGAGAAGGCCTTGGAGGCCGCATGGATGCGGATGACTGGGATGATCGATACGGAAACGATGACGGACGGGATGTCCTCGCGATGGGGGAGTTCATCATCGATCATGTCGTCCCGATCGATGCCGATACCTATGAGGAGGCCGGCTGGGACGATGAGGGCTGGTTCCCGGAGGAAGGGGCGAGCCTGGAGGTCGATGATGTCCCCGAGGAGGTCAAAGAGTACGCGGATGAGGTCCTTCCCGGTGGCCGGTCCCCGAACCAGGCTGTAGCGGCGGCGAAGGCCGGTGCGGATGCGCTGTTCGCCGGCAAGGTCGGTGAGGATACCTATGCCCTCGATGCTCTTGAAGATGAGGTCGAGACCGCGATCGAGCGTGACCAGGACCGGACGACGGGGAAGTGTTACATCTTCCTCGAGGAGTCAGGGGACAACCGGATCTCGTGTGTGAAAGACGGCGATGGGCTCCTGGATGCGGAGTACGTGGAGGACTTCGAGGACGAGATCATGGAGGCGGAGTACCTCCTTGCATCCGGGGGGATGCCCCGCGAGCCGCTCGAGCGGGTCCTTGAGATGCTCGAGGGCCGCGATGACGGGCCGGACGTGATCCTCGATCCTGCCCCTGTCGACGGCGTCGAGGGGCTCCTCGGGTACGAATCGATCGATGCGGTAACACCGAACGAGACGGAGTATGCCGTCCTCGAGGACGAGCTCGAGGACGCGGACTACGATGTGATCAAGACGACGGCGGAGGGGGCATACTGCAACGGCGAGCTCGTCGCCGAATCGCCTGACGTCGATGTGGAGGACACGACAGGTGCCGGGGACACGTTCAACGGCTACCTCGCCGCCGGGCTCTCGGACGGCATGGAGAGGGAGGATGCGATGGAGTACGCTGTCACCGCGGCCTCCCTGTCGGTGACCCGTCCGGGTGCGATGCCCTCGATCCCCGATGACGATGAGGTCGAGGGGTTCCTCGAGGCCTGAGAGGGCCTCGGTGTCGTTGTTTTTCTCCCGGCGGGTAAAGGCATAAAGTCCTGCCTGCCCAAGCCGGACCCATGGATGTCCAGGGCCACCTGATGGATGTCGATTATGTGATCGAGGACGACAGCCCGGTGCTCCGGCTGACCCTCCAGACCGATGATGGGCCTGTGCTGGGACTGTACCGGGACTTCGAGCCGTACCTCTACGTCGTGCCTGAGGACGGCGAGTTCGGGGCGATGCGGGACCGCCTGGAGGAGCTGTCCGTCCAGGACGACGATGAGACGGTCGAGGTCACGCGGGTCGAGGAGAAAGAGCTCTTGGACGGGACCGAAAAGCGAGAGGTCCTACAGGCCTTCGTCCGGATACCGCCCCACGTCCCGAAGGTGAAAGACGAGGTGAAGGACTGGAGCGAGCTCGACCACCTGCGGGAGTTCGATATCCCGTTCTACAAGCGGTTCCTGATCAACAAGGGCCTGCGCCCGCCGTCGCTTGTCGATGTGGTCGGCGAGGAGGCAGACGATGACCGCGGGTTCGACGGGAAGGTCCTCGAGGCGGAGTCCGTGGAGCAGCTGGATGAGCACGATACACTGGATGAGGATATCCTGTCCTTCGACCTGGAGGTCCTGGATGACCGGATCATCATGTGCAGCTTCTATGCTGATGGGTTCGAGAAGGTCCTGGTGCTGGATGAGGACGGGTTCTCCAGGGACTACGTGGAGGTCGTGGGTGATGAGGAAGCGATGCTCCGCCGGATCATGGAGGTCGTCGAGGACCAGGACCCGGATATCATAACGGGATACAACACGGACGAGTTCGATTTCGATGTCTTGCGCGATCGTTGTGAGGAACATGGCCTAGAGCTGCATCTCGGCCGCCTGGACGAGCGGATGACGTTCCGCCGCCGCGGCAGGTTCTCTGGGGCGAAGTTGAAGGGCAGGGCCCATCTGGACCTGTACGCGTACGTGGAGACGGTGGTTTCGATGACGATGCAGTCCGAGACCCTGACCCTGGACAGCGTGGCGGAAGAGCTCCTTGGCATGAACAAGGAGGACATGGCCTGGGAGGATATCAAGCGGGCCTGGACGGAGGGGGAGGACCTGGACCGTCTCGCTCACTATGCCCTCAAGGACTCGGAGCTGGCCTACAAGCTGTCCGAGTCCCTCGTCCCCCAGATCATCTCGCTGTCGGTGCTGACAGGATTGGTGCCCTTTGATACGTGTCGGACGTCGTACGGTCAACTGGTGGAGAACTACATGATACGGCAGGCATACGAGCAGGACCGGCTGGTCCCGAACCGGCCGACGAACTCCCAGATCGGGCAGCGACGCAGCGAGGGCGGCTACGCGGGCGGGTTCGTCTACGAGCCCGAGAAGGGCCTCCACGAGGATATCGCCCTGTTCGATTTCCGGTCGCTGTACCCGACGATCATCGTCTCGCACAACATCTCCCCGGACGTGCTGGACGCGGAGGACTGTGCGGACGAGCAGGAGGTGACGGTGGAGACGGACGATCCTGATGCGGGGAACCCGACATACAGGTTCTGCCAGGACGAGGAGGGGTTCATCCCTGGCATGCTGCGTGACCTGATCGAGGAGCGGTACGATATCAAGGCGACGCTCCCGGAGCTGGATGAGGACTCACAGGCCTACCGGGACCGGTACAACAGGCAGTACGCCTTGAAGACGCTCTCGAACGCTTTCTACGGCTACTTGGGCTATTCATCTGCCAGATGGTACTCGCGGCCGTGTGCGGAGGCGACGACGTATCTCGGGCGGACGTATATCCATGAGACGATCGATATCGCTGAGGAGATGGGCTTCGAGATGGTCTACGGGGACACGGATTCGGTCTTCATCAAGGGTGAGGACGTGGCCGAGCGCAGCGATGCGTTCCAGGAGCGAGTGAACGATACCCTGCCGGAGTTCATGGAGCTTGAGCTGGAGGGGCTGTTCGAGCGTGGACTGTTCACATACACCGAGTCGGGCAAGGGGGCGAAAAAGAAATACGCCCTGATCGATGCGGAGGGCAACGTCAAGATCACAGGGTTCGAGCAGGTACGGCGGGACTGGTCGAAGCTGGCGAAGGATACCCAGGAGACGGTGATCCGGCAGGTCCTGGAGAACGACGTGGACAGGGCCGTCGAGACGGTCAAGGACACGATCGAGCGGCTGAAAAGCGGTGATGTCCCGGTCGAGGAGCTGAAGATCTACACGACGCTGACGAAAAAACCTGAGAGCTATGATTCGAAGGCTCCCCACGTCGAGGCGGCCAAGCGGGCGATCAAGAAGGGCGACCCGATCGGTCCGGGTGATACGATTGATTACGTGGTGACATCGGGCGGTGGCTCGATCTCGGACCGCGCCCGGGTGACGAAGTACGCGGACGATTATGATGCCCAGTACTACATCGACAACCAGATCCTCCCGGTGTCTCTGCGGGTGCTGAAGGTCTTTGGCTACACGGAGGGCCAGCTGAAGGGCAAGGGCAAACAGTCCGGGCTGGACCGGTTCGCAGGTGGTGGCTGATGCATGTCGTCGTGCTCGGGGACAGCGTCGGGACTGGCTGCTGGGACCGGAAGGGCGGCTGGGTCGACCGCCTCAGGTCGGAGCTGTACGGCCGCGTGGTGGACGATGATGCGCCGTCCTATGAGACCGATGCGTACGCGGAGGTCTACAACCTGAGCATCTCGGGCGAGACTGCAGTCGGGACCGTGGACCGGTTCGATGACGAGGTCGGGCCACGCCTCTCTGACTGGGGTGAGAACGTCATTGTGCTGGCGGTGGGTGCCAACGATGCCTACAGGGTCGATGGCGAGCTCAACACCGCACCGGAACGGTTCCGGGAGGTCTACGGTGAGCTGGTTGAACTGGCCGCTGAGAACGCTGATCGTGTTATCTGTGTCGGCCTGCCGCCGGTCGATGAGGAACGGGTCGACCCGGTGCCATGGCGGGAGGAGATCAGCTACCTTGAGGAGGACCGTGACAGGTATGCGTCGATCCTGCATGAGGTGGCGGGGGACCACGATGTCCCGCTCGTCGCTCCGTTCGATGACGTGGACGATGCCGGGAAGGAGGAGCTGCTCGATGATGGCGTCCACCTCACGACGGTGGGCCACCGCGAACTGGCCGGGGCCGTCCTCGATGTGCTCCTCGATTTCCGTGAGGACTGATCAGGACCCTCACTCGCTGAGGTCGTCCTGTATCTCGCTGACCGCTGTCGCGAGGTCCTCTTCGATCATCGTGCTGTCGCCCATCGTGACCATGTAGGTGAGCTCGTCCGTCGAGCCGCCGGGGACGTCGACGTGGACCCACAGGCCGTCTTCCTCGAGTTCTGCGAACTGTGCGTGGTAGCGGTCGACGGCATCGGTCTCTCCCTCCAGTGTGACGCCGTTGACTTCCCGGGTACCTTCCTCGTAGTCGACCCTGCAGTTGTGGGTCTCGTATCCGCGTTCCTCGAGGTGGTCGGAGTCGAGGAGTGATTCATACAGTTGTTCGCTGTCGAACTCGTCGTCGAGGTAGATGGATTGGTCGTCCACGGGTATCATCGGCTGTGTTGGTGCGGGAGGTTTTTAAACCTGCTGGGGCTTAACGCCCGTTATGGTTGGGCCTGTGACTGGGCTCATTCTTTTTTGTGCCAGCGGCACCCATCTGTGGCCATGACCGACACAGCCGAGCTCGTTGATTTCATGGAGGAGGTCTCGTATGAAACGATGTCCGATCACGTCCGCGAGGAGCTGAAAAAACGGATACTGGACGCGATCGGGATCGCGATCGGTGCGATGGGCGAGGAATCGGTCGAGAAGCTCCGGGCGACCGTCGAATCATCGTCCGATGGTGCGTGCTCGCTGTGGGGACTCGATGGCTCGGTGTCCCCATCCCAGGCTGCGATGTACAACACCGGTCTTGTCCGGTACCTGGATTTTATGGATTCGTTCCTGGCCCCGGGCGAGACGCCACATCCAAGCGATAACATCGCTAGTGCGATCGTCTGTGCCGAGCACGCTGACAGGACCGGGGAGGACCTGATCGAGGCGGTCGGGATCGCCTACGAGATCCAGGCGGCGTTGGCGTGGAATGCCCCTGTCCGGGACCGCGGCTGGGATCATGTGACCCACACGATCTTCTCGGCGACGGCTGCGTCCTGTCACATGCTCGATCTTGATCGTGAAGAGATCCGGAACGCCCTGGGTATCGCTGGGACGGCCCATAATGCGCTCCGCGTGACCAGGACGGGGACGATCTCGGAGTGGAAGGGCTTCGCCTCCGCGAACACGGCCCGGAACGCTGTCTACTCAAGTATGCTGGCGAGCAACGGGATGGAGGGCCCGACCGATGTCTTCGAGGGGGAGAAAGGCTGGGAGCACATCGTCGCGGGCGAGTTCGAGGTCGATCTCGATCCCGGCTGTGAGGCCGTCACCAGGACGATGACGAAGAAATACGTCGCAGAGACCTACGCACAGTCAGCGGTTGATGCCCTGCTGGGACTGGTCCGGGAGAAAGACATTGACCCGGACGAGATCACCTCGATCGACCTGGCAACGTTTCACGGTGCCTACCAGATCATCGGCGGCGGCGCTGGAGGTGACCGGTACGAGGTCGAGGACAAGGAGCAGGCCGACCACTCGCTGCCGTACATGCTGGCGGTAGCGGTCCTGGACGATCGGCTGATGAACGAGCAGTACGACCGCGACCGTATCCGCAACGACGACGTGCAGGAGCTGCTGCGGAAGGTCTCGGTCGAGGAGAGCGATGAGCTGACAGAACGGTTCGAAAAGGGTCATATGCCGGCGGTCATCGATGTCGAGACCGCGGATGGATCGTACCACGTGGAACAGGACGAGTTCGAGGGCCATCCGAAGGACCCGATCTCCTGGGAGGCCCTGGAGCGGAAGTTCCACCGGATCGCCTCTGACTGGCCCGAGGACCGCCGCGAGGCGATCGTCGCGACGGTGAGGGAGCTGGAAGACCACGACGTGGTGGACCTAGTCGGCCTGCTGTGACCGGCCGAACCTGTCGCTGCTGGCCCGGTCCTGTTCTTTAAGTACTGTTGTGTCCCAGTCGGATGTGTGGTACCATGGGCGAGAGACCATTCGAGTTCCTGCACAAGAATAATCGCGGTTCGAAACCGAGGGAGAAAGGAATAACGGAGATACGAGGACCATATTATGACCCGATGGGGGCGCGTGAGCTGAAGGACATCCTTGAGACGATGGGTCAGTACATCGATATCTACAAATGGTCCGGGGGCTCCTTTGCGCTGTACCCGGAGGAGCAGGTCAAAGAGATGATCGAGATCTGCCATGAGCACGATGTGAAGGTCAACACCGGCGGGTTCATCGAGAACGTGCTCATCAGGGACAACGACAAGGTCGAGGACTACGTCGATGAGTGCGCCCGGCTCGGATTCGACATTGTGGAGGTTTCCTCCGGCTTCCTGGCGATGGACGTCGATGACAAGGTCGCTATTACGGAGATGATCGCCTCGAAGGACGGCGTGGTGCCGAAGCCTGAGATCAACGTCCAGTTCGGTGCTGGCGGCGCGTCGAACCCTGAGGATCTCGAGGCAGAGACCCAGATGGATCCCCAGCTCGCGATCGAGGAAGGGAAACGACATCTGGACGCCGGTGCCGAGCACCTGATGGTCGAGGCCGAAGGCATCACCGAGGAGGTCCTCGAGTGGCGCACCGATGTCGCGTACCAGATCGCGGAAGGCCTGGGCATTGAGAACCTGGTCTTCGAGGCGCCTGGCCCGGACATGTTCGAGTGGTACATCAAGAACTTCGGACCGGGGGTCAACCTGTTCGTGGACAATTCCCAGATCGTGGAGCTGGAATGCATGCGGTCCGGTCTGTGGGGCAAGGCCCGCTCGTGGGGCCGCGTGACGACGTACGGCGGGGAGTAAGATCTCCGTCTCCGTTCTCTTTCTTTTTTACATGTAGATGAACGTGGCGAGACCGATCTCCTCGATGAGGTACAGGATGAACAGCGCGAGGAGGATGATGCCGTACTTCCAGTCCAGGCCGTGGTTCTTCATCATGCCGTACCAGACGACCGTGATGGCGATACCGAGGTACAGCAGGGTGCCGAGCAGGGGCAGGATCGCGACCGGTGTGGGGTTGACGATGGCGAGGACCCCGAGGATGAGGCTCATGTTGACGATGGTCGACCCGAAGATGTCACCGAGGGCGAGGGCGTACTCCTTCCGCCGGACGGCGTTGAGCTCGAGGGTCAGTTCTGGCAGTCCCGTCCCGATGGCGACGACGGTCGCCCCGAGGGTCTCTAGCGGGATGCCGAAGCTCTGACCGATGGTGACGGCTGCATCGACGGTCAGGTCGGCCCCGACCACGACGATGCTGAGGCTGGCGAGGAACTTGATGACGGTGCCTTTCGGTCCGCCGAGGATGATGTCCTCTTTCTCCTCTTCGAGGGCGTCTTGTTCTTCCTCTTTGACGATCTTCTCCATGAGGCCGCCGCGTTTCAGGACGTACAGCGAGAGCCCGTAGACGCCAAGGAGCAGGATTCCGTGCCAGAACAGGAGATCGGCTGAAAGGACGATACCGAAGACGACGACGGTGGTGAGCGCGAGCATGGTGAGCAGGGCGCGCTCGTGGTCGCGGTCGATCTCGATGTGCCTGGCGACGATGGCGGTGATCCCGAGGACGAGGCTGAGGTTGACCAGCGAGGAACCGAGCAGGTTGCCTGCTGAGAGGGGTGCAGCGTCTTCGAGGATGGTGATGATGACGGTCGCGATCTCGGGCAGCCCTGTCGAGATGGAGAGGATCACGAAGCCGACGGTGAAGCTGGTGATACCGAGGATGTCGGTCAGCTCGACGGCGTATCTGACGCTCTTGTCACCGGCCCACCAGAGCACGACGAGCCCGCCGATGAGCAGTGTTGCTTCTGCCAGCATCGCGACCATGGTAGCTGTTCACCGATGCATGTTGAAATACGTTGGCCGGGTTACCGCTTGCCGACGTCCGGGAACGGGAGGTCGAGATCGCCGGTGTATTCGACCCGCGGTCTGAGGATGCGGTTGTCCTGCCACTGCTCGAGGACGTGGGCAACCCAGCCGCTGACACGTGCCATGGTGAACATGCAGGTGTACAGGTCGTGGTCGATCCCGAGGGCGTCATAGACGGTGCCCGAGTACAGGTCACCGTTGGGATAGATCCCCTTGTCACCGAGCTCATTGATGACGCGGTCGCGGAGGTGCTCGATGAGCTCGAGACGGTCTTTCTCTCCTTCCTCCACTGAAAGGTCCCTGTAGACCGTTGCGAACTCCGCACAGCGCGGGTCGACGGCCTTATAGACCCGGTGCCCGAATCCGGGGATGACCTCGCCGGCCTCGAGTCTCGCATCAACCCAGTTATCGACATTGTCCTCGCTCCCAATCCCGTCCAGCATATCGACGACTGTCTCGGTGGCCCCGCCGTGGAGTGGTCCCTGGAGTGCCCCGATGCCGGCGGTAACACAGGAGTACATGTTGGCAAGGGTGGAGGCGGTCGTGACGGCGGCAAAGGTGGAGGCGTTCATGCCGTGTTCTGCGTACAGGATGAGGGCTGTATCGATGGCGTTTTCCTCCACGTCGGTCGGTTCCTCGTCGTGGAGCATGCAGTAGAAGTTTGCGGCGTGTGAGAGGTCCTCGCGGGGCTCGACAGGTTTGTTCCCCTTCCTGACGCGGTCGTGCCTGGCAACGATGGCCGGGATTTTGGCGATGATCTCGATGCCCCGCTGTTCGTTGGTATCGATATCGAACTCCTCCTGGCCGGTGCCCTTTGCGAGGGATGAGACGGCGGTGCGGAGGACGTCCATGGGATGGGTGTCGGTCATGCCGTCGATGAGGTCTTTCGTCGTCTGGTTGAGCGAGCGGTGCTCGACCATATCGGTCTGGAACGCCTCGAGCTCGTCCGCATCGGGAAGGTGTCCCTCGAGCAGCAGGAAGGCGACCTCCTCGTATGAGGCCTTCTCCGCGAGATCCTCGATCCAGTAGCCGCGGTAGGTGAGTTTGCCCTCCTCGCCGAAGACGCGGGAGATCTCCGAGGTGTCGATGTGGATGTCTTCCAGGCCTTTGTGTATCTCGGGCATGTCCTGTGATGGGGCGGCCCGGTTTTTAATGTCACCCGGGGGGGCAGGATTTAAGGCGGGGGTCGGCCAATCCTGTGCCATGAAGCTGACAGTCGTGGGTGCCGGGACGATCGGTGCAGGCGTCGCGTTCAACGTGGCGATACGAAACGTCTTCGATGAGATCGTGCTCGTCGACCTGGACGAGGAAAAAGCCAAAGGCGAGGCCCTGGACATATCCCATGCCATATCCTTCCACTCGGACACTGATGTCCGGCAGGGAACCTATGAGGACGCCAACGGATCGGACGTGGTCGCGGTGACCGCTGGCAAGCCCCGGAAGGAGGGGATGACCCGGACGGATCTGCTGGAGGCCAACATCGACGTCATCCGGGCGATACACGATACTGATTTCGGCGATGATGCGACCTTCGTCACGACGACGAACCCGATGGATGTGGTCAACTACGCGAGCCACCGGATCGCGGGCCTGGACAGGTCGCGGTTTATCGGGTTCGGTGGCTGGCTGGACTCGGCACGGTTCCAGTACGTGCTGTCGAACTATTTCGACGAGCCGGCCGGGGATATCCGTGGCTACGTGATCGGGGAACACGGCGACACCCAGGTTCCGGTGTTTTCGAAGGTCACAGTCAACGGACGGAATGTCACGATACCGGAGGAGGACCGTGCGGACCTCGAAGATCAGATGGTCCAGTCCGCGATGGATGTGATCTCGCGGAAAGGCTATACGGGATGGGCGCCAACGTACCGGCTCTCTGAGATGATCGAGGCGATCGCGATGGACGAGCGGAAGGTCTATACCTGCTCCTGTGTGCTCGACGGGGAGTACGGCCACAGCGGCCTGAGCATCGGTGTCCCGGCGGTCATCGGCAACGGCGGCATCCAGGAGATCCTGGAGTGGGACCTGGATGACAGCGAGCACGAGGAGTTTGAGGCCTCCGCTGAGAAGCTCGAGGAGCTGTGCTCCGAGGCGGAGGCGATGCTGTAATGGATGTCGTCCTGATCGAGGGAGATGGCATCGGGAAAGAGGTCGTCCCCGCGGCCCGGAGGGTCTTAGAGGCGACGGACGCTGCCATCGGGTTCGAGACCGCCCTGATGGGTCAGGAGGCAATTGATGAGCACGGCACCCCGCTACCATCAGAGACGGTCGCTGCGGTCGAGGCCGCCGGCGCGGCCCTGAAGGGGCCGGTGAAGACACCGATCGGGTCGGGGTTCCGGAGTGTCAACGTGGAGCTGCGGAGGCGCCTGGGGCTGTACGCGAACATCAGGCCGTGCCGGTACATGCCCGGTGTCGCGTCCCGCATCCGGGACCCGGGGGACATCGATATGGTTGTGGTGCGGGAGAACCTGGAGGGCCTGTATGCCGGGATCGAGTTCGAGCAGGGTCAGGCGAGGACGGACCGCCTGGCGACACTGCTCCACGAGGAAGGCTTCTCACCGGCCCAGGAGTCGGGGTACAGCATCAAGCCGACCTCCCGGAAGGGCTCGGAGCGACTGATCCGGCGTGCATTCGAGTATGCGGAGTGGCACGACAGGGAGAAGGTCACAGTGGTCGATAAGGCCAACATCATGAAGTACACGGATGGCCTGTTCATGGAGGCGGGCGAGGAGGTGGCTGCTGACTATGATATCGAGCACGAGCACCTGCTGGTGGACAACGTCGCCCAGCAGCTCGTGATGGATCCTGAGCGGTTCGATGTGATCGCGACACAGAATATCTACGGGGATATCCTCTCTGATCTCTGCGGTGGGCTCGTCGGGGGTATCGGAATGATACCGTCTGCGAACCTGGGGGAAGACGTTGGTGTGTTTGCCTCGGTCCACGGCACTGCCCCTGACATCGCTGGAGAGGGCCTGGCGAACCCGTCGGCCGTCGTCCTCTCGAGTGCGATGCTGCTGGACCACATTGGCGAAGAAGACGCTGCTGAATGTGTCAGGTCTGCGGTCGAGACGGTCGTCGGTCGCGGTGAAACGGTGACAGGCGATCTCGGCGGGGATGCCTCGACGTCGGCGATGACGGATGCGATCATCGAGGAACTCTGAAAAAGCTGGGAGGTGACTGGACTACCATGGGTTCTGACGAGGAGGCGCTGGCGTACCATCGGACGAAACACGGCAAGATAGCGGTCCGGTCCAAGACCGACCTGGACGATGTGGACGATCTGAACAGGGCCTACACGCCGGGAGTGGCTGCGCCTGTCCGCGAGATCCAGAAGGACAGGAACGCTGTGTATGAATACACGTCAAAGGGCGAGATGGTCGGTATCATGTCGGATGGTTCCAGTGTGCTCGGCATGGGCAAGACAGGGCCGGAGGCCGCGATCCCGGTGATGGAGGGGAAGGCCCTGCTGCTGCGGGAGCTCGCCGATCTCTCCGGGCTCCCGCTGGTGATCGATACCGATGATACGGAGGACCTGATCGAGGATGGCGAGGGGCTCCATCCGATGGTCGGGTTCATGATCTTAGAGGACATCGCCTCGCCTGCGTGTTTCACGGTCGAGGAGGAGCTGAAGGAGCGGCTCGATATCCCGGTGATGCACGACGACCAGCACGGTATCGCGATCGCGACCCTGGCAGCCCTTCACAATGCGCTCTCTGTCGTCGGGAAGGAGCTCGAGGACATCGCTGTCACCGTCGTCGGGGCTGGCGCTGCCGGGATAGCGACGACGACCCTGCTCCGGGAGGCCGGTGTGGACGAGGTGACCGTCGTCGACCGGCAGGGCATCATCGCCCCGGACATGGACGGGCTCACCTGGGCCCAGGAGGAGCTGGCCTGCTCGATCAACCCTGATGGCGAACGTGGGAGCCTGAAGCAGGCGATGGAGGGATCTGATGTTGTCATCGGCCTCTCTGTCGGCGATATCATCTCACAGGAGATGGTCGAGGGGATGGTCGAGGACCCGATTGTGTTCGCGCTCGCGAACCCTAAACCCGAGATCCTGCCGGAGGACGCCAGGGAAGCGGGTGCTTCCGTCATCGCGACGGGGCGTTCAGACTTCCTGAACCAGATCAACAACGCTTTGGTGTTCCCGGGCGTGGTGAGGGGCTGTCTGGACTGCTATGCGTCCGACATCACGGTAGGGATGAAGCTGGCCGCGGCTGATTCCCTAGCAGGGATGATCGATGAACCGTCGCCTGCATGCATCCTGCCGGAGGTTCTGGACAGGGACGTTGTCTCGACGATCGCGGAGGCGGTCGAGGAGGCGGGTCGTGAGGAGGGTGTCTGTCGGCGGTGACGGAGCTTTTTTAACGCTTTGATGACAACGGCCCGGTACCGATGGCGCCTGATGAACTCCGTGGCGGACGTGAGCTGTATTATCAACGCTTACTCGGTGATGCCCACCGCGCCCTGACCGGTTCCCTCTATGTGTCGGGTGGTGCGTGGAAGACGTCTGCTGGCAATACGTACACGCTGGAGCGGTTCCGCAGGAAGTACAGTGAGCTCGAGGACGACAAGGAAGACCATGGTCTGTCGGTCGATCCCGAGGACCTGAAAACGGATCCTGTCAGGGACATGCAGAAGGCCCTGGTCTTCGGCTGGTACGACGGCGACCATCGCTTCGGTCTGTCCAGGGACGACAGCGAACAGTACCTGCTTGATGACGATTTCTACGAGGAAGCGACCGATGGCGGTGATATCGATGCGTTCTTCGCCATCGCCGAGGACGATAGCAGCATGGAGGGCTGGTACCGGAAGACGGTCGAGACGCTGGAGGACTGGGGCTACGATGATCCTGATGCGATGTTCCAGACGCTCGCGGATGAGGTCCGGAACGAGCCGGACGACGATGATGGCCTCATCTCCCGCCTGCTGGACCGGTGATCCTGTTACTCCAGATGGTGGTAGTCCAGTTCGTGGCCCTCATCGAGGGCCTTCCTGATGGCCCGCGGGACCGGCGGGACCTCTTTGGTGTGGAGGTCCATGGTACCGTCTGCCTTCCGTTCGCAGACGATGTTCTTCCGCCAGTGCTCGTCTTTCTCGGGATGGTCCTCGCGGTAATGGGCGGCTCGTGATTCGTCACGCTTGTGGGCGCTCCGCAGCACCGCCTCGGCGACGGGGAGCATGAACCTGAGGTCCATCGCCCACTCGAAGTCCTTGTCGGTCTTGTTGCCGTCGACACTGACGTTCCTGGCCTTCCTCTTGATCGTCTCGAGCTTCTGGAGGCCTTTTTCGAGCCGTTCTCCCGTGCGGATGATGCCGGCGTGTTCCCACATGAGGTCGCGCAGTTCTTCGATGAGCTCGGTCGGTTCGTGTCCGCCCTCGCCGCTGACAATGTCCTCGAGGGTCTCGATATGGTCCTGGACCTCTTCATCGAGGACTGGCTCGCGGGCGGCGTCCTCGGCATACTCTGCGATATGGCCGCCGAAGATCTGGCCGAATGTGACGATCTCCGCGAGGGAGTTGCCACCGAGCCGGTTGCCGCCGTGGAGGCCGGATGTGACCTCGCCGACTGCGAACAGTCCCTCGACGTTGGTCTGTCCGGTCTCGAAGTCGATCTTGACCCCGCCCATCGAGTAGTGGGCCGTCGGTGCGACCTCCATCGGTTCCTCGGTGATATCGACGCCGTGTTCCTTGAACTGGCGGTACATCTTCGGGAGCCGCTCCTTGATGAAGTCCTCGTCCTTGTGGGAGATATCGAGCAGGACGCCACCGTCCTCTGTGCCGCGACCCTCGTGGATCTCCTGCCAGTTCGCCCGGGCGACGATGTCGCGGGCGTCGAGTTCCATCTTCTTGGGGCTGTACTTTTCCATGAACCGTTCGCCGTCGGTGTTGTACAGCTTACCGCCCTCGCCCCGGACGGCCTCGGTGACGAGCCGGCCGCGCCAGTCCTCCGGTTTGACCATCCCGGTGGGGTGGAACTGGACCATCTCCATGTCCCTGAGCGGGACGCCTGCCTGGTATGCCAGTGCAGGACCGTCTGCGGTGTTCTCGTCCGCCCGGGAGGAGCTGCGCTTGTACATCTCGGTGTAGCCTCCGGCCGCCAGCACGACGGCGGTGGCCCTGTAGACGACGTACTCGCCGCTTTCCATGTCGTACCCGATGGCGCCGGCGGCCTTGCCGGAGTCGGCGAGGATCTTGGTGATGAAGACCCAGTCCTGGTATGGTATATCGCGTCGCTTTGCCTCCTCGACGAGGGTCTCGAGGATCGCCTCCCCGGTCCGGTCGCCGACGAAACAGGTCCTGCGGTAGGCCTGGGCACCGAAGTACCGCTGGTTGATCTTACCGTCCTCGGTCTCGTTGAAGTCACAGCCCCACTCCTGGAGCTCGAGGACGCGGTCGGGGACGTTCTTGCACAGCATCTCGACGGCCTCGGGCTGGTTGATGAAGTGACCTTCCTTGAGCGTGTCCGCGGCGTGGATGTCCCACCTGTCCTCGGGATCGAGGCTGCCGAGGGATGCGTTGATCCCGCCGGCGGCCCACGTCGTGTGGGCGTCGCCGTGCTCTCGCTTACCGAGGATCGTGCAGTCGACGTCGTTTTCATCCAGCTCGATAGCGGTCCGGACGCCCGCCCCTCCGGCCCCGATGATCAGCACATCGGTCTCGATCTCCTTGTAGTCCATGGTGACACCGTCACGGATAGATGGTGGGGCCCGGCATAAAAGCGGTGCGGTGCCGGGTCAGCGGTAAAAAGCTGGCCGCCCAACACAGGCCCATGGTGCGGCAGGAGTCGGATTCACTGGCCGAGGTCGAGGTCCCGGATGATGCCTATTATGGCTCGTTCACGGTCCGGGCACAGAAGAACTTCGATATAACGGGCGAGACAGTCTCGATGGAGCTGATACGGAAGGTAGCCCTGGTCAAAAAGGCAGCTGCTATGGTGAACGCCCACAACGGCGACCTCGACCAGGAGACGGCAGAAGCGATCGTCGAGGCCGCCGAGGAGGTCCTCGCTGGCGACCATGACGACCAGTTCGTCCTCGACCCGATCCAGGCCGGTGCCGGGACGCCCTTGCACATGAACGTCAACGAGGTCATCGCGAACCGCGCCACAGAGCTCCTCGGCGGCGAGAAAGGACAGTACCGTGTCCACCCGAATGATGATGTCAACATGGGCCAGTCGACGAACAACGTGGTACCGACGGCGCTGCGGCTGGCACTGCTCGATCTGTCGGACGAGCTCGTGGACGCGATCGATGAGCTAGCGGAGACCTTCCGCGACCGCGCTGACGAACACGATGACATTGTCAAGGTCGGCAGGACCCATCTCCAGGATGCTGTCCCGGTGACGGTCGGGCAGGAGTTCGGTGCATGGGCACGGACCTGTGAGAAGGGCAGAGAGCGGATCGAACGGAGCAGGGACGAGCTCCGCGAGCTGGGTATCGGTGGCAACGCGGTCGGGACGGGGATCAACACCAGGCCGTCCTTCCGGCAGGATCTCGTCGATGAGCTGGCCGAGATGACCGGCCGCGAGCTCCGGATGACCGCGGACAACGTCCAGCTGACCCAGAGCATGGCGCCGTTTTCATCGTTCACTGGGACGGTCGAGACGTTCGCCTCGGACCTGCTGAAGGTGACGGACGATCTCCAGGTGCTGAACTCGGGCCCGGTCGCGGGGATCGGCGAGCTGGACCTCCCGGAGGTCGAGCCCGGCTCATCGATCATGCCGGGGAAGGTCAACCCCTCGATCGTGGAGGCGACACAGATGACGTGCCTGCAGGCGATAGGGAACCACGAGACCGTCGCTGCCGCTTCGCGCGAGGGCGACCTCGAGATGAACGTGATGGCCCCGGTGATAGCGAAAAACGCCATCGGCATGGTCTCGGCGATGACGAACGCTGTACGGATGCTTGCAGAGCGGTGTATCGAGGACCTCGCTGTCGATGCGGGGCGGATCGAGGAGCTGTTCGCGGGCTCGACCGCGGTTGCGACGGCACTGAGCCCCTACATCGGCTACGACCGGACGGCGGAGGCGGTCCATGCGGCACTCGATGAGGAAAGACCGGTCCGGGAGATCGTGGCAGAGCGCGGCTGGATGACCGACGATGAGCTGGATGCGGTGCTGGACCCTGACCGGATGACGGCACCCCGTGGTATCGATACTGAACTGAGAGAGACCGTACGAACGCGTTTGGAGGAGAACGATGATGGATGAAGAGGTGAAGGAGAACTACATCGAGGCAGGACGGATCACGAAGGAGGCCCGCGAGACTGCAAAGGAGATGGCGGAGCCGGGCGTCAAACTGGAGGACATCGCCGAGCGGGCGGAACAGCTGATACGCGATGAGGGCGCCCGACCGGCGTTCCCTGTCAATCTCTCTGTTAACGAAGAGGCGGCCCATTACACCCCGGAGATGAACGATGACAGGGAGCTGTCGGAGGGCGATGTGCTCAAGATCGATCTCGGCGCCCAGATTGACGGCTATATCGGTGACACGGCGGTGACCGTCGATCTCGGTGATAACGAGGCGCTCGTGGATGCCTCCGCTGCTGCCCTGGAGCGGGTGCTTGACGCTGTCGAGCCCGGTCTTGAGGCCGGTGAGATCGGCAGGATGATCCAGGAGGAGATCGAGTCCTCCGGGTTCAAGCCGATCCGGAACCTGGGCGGCCACGGGCTGGAGCAGTACACCCAGCACAGCGGCGAGAGGATCCCGAACGTGGAGACTTCATCATCGATGCAGCTGGAACCAGGCAATGCGTATGCGATCGAGCCGTTCGCGACGGATGGGGAGGGGAAGGTCCACGATGGCTCGCCCGGTAACATCTACAAGTACGAGGGCGGGAAATCCCGCGACAGGACGGCCAGGAAGATACTGGGGCGGGTGAAAGAGAAGTACAAGACCCTGCCCTTTACCTCGCGGTGGTTTGATGTCTCACCGGCCCGCCTGAAGCTGGCCTTCCGGAATCTCGTACAGGGCGGGGTCTTCCACGAGTACGATGTCCTCAGGGAACGGGACGGCACCCTTGTCAGCCAGAAGGAACACACCATCCTGGTGCTGGAGGATGAGGTCCTTGTGACGACGCGGTGACAGGATGGAGTTCGACGATGACCTCCGGTCGGACCTGAAGGCCGCTGTGGCACGCGGATTGATAAGTGTCGCGTTCGCGGTCCCGATAGCCTATGTCGCCCTCGATATCTACGTGAGCATGACGGTCAGTGTGGTGGAGGACCCGGAGCTGTATGGGACGATGGTCCGCGGGGCTATGTATGCTGTCGGCTCCGGCTCCTTTTTCTCCGGCTTGTTCTCGACGCTGTTCGCGCTACGAAGGGAGTGAAAGGGGAAGAAGAGAAAAGGAAGGGGTCGGCCTCAGCCGAAGTAGTCCGGCTGGGCCTGGCCGCCTGAGCTCTCGAACTCATCGACCTTTTCCTCGAACTCTTTGATGTCTTGCTCCTCGGCGGACGGTGAGGCGTTCTCGATGGCCTCATCGAAGTCCGCCATGGTGACGGTGCCTGCCTCGAGGTCCGACCGGAGGGCGTTCATGCCGGCCTCCCGGCAGACAGCCGCGATGTCGGAGCCGACGTATTTCTCGGTCCGCTCGGACAGGGCATCGAGGTCGATGTCGTCGGCGAGGGGCATGTTCTCTGTGTGGACGTCGAAGATCTTCCTGCGTGCCTCCTCGTCCGGCACCGGGATGTAGAGGTGCCTGTCGAGCCGTCCGGGCCGGAGGACGGCTGGATCGATGATGTCGGGTCTGTTGGTGGTCGCGATGACCATCACGCCCTCGAGGTCCTCGATCCCGTCGAGCTCGGAGAGGAGCTGGTTGACGACCCGGTCGGTGGAGCCGGAATCGCCCATGTGGCCTCTCCGCGGTGCGATGGCATCGATCTCGTCGATGAACAGGACACAAGGTGCGACCTGCCGTGCCTTGGAGAACATCTTCCTGATGGCTTTCTCGGACTCCCCGACCCACTTCGAGAAGATCTGTGGGCCTTTGATGGAGATGAAGTTGGCCTGGGACTCGTTGGCGACGGCCTTTGCTAGCAGGGTCTTGCCGGTCCCTGGCAGGCCGTACAGGAGGACGCCTTTGGGCACGTCGATCCCCATGCGCTTGAAGGCGTCTGGCTCGTTGAGCGGCCATTCGACCATCTCCCGGAGTTTCTGTTTGACGTCTTCGAGCCCGCCGACGTCCTCCCAGGAGACCTGTGGTGTCTGGACGAGGACCTCCCGCATGGCGGACGGTTCGACCAGCCGCATGCCGTTCTGGAAGTCATCGTCGGTGACGATGAGCTTGTCGAGTATCTCTTCGTTGAGCTCGTCGTCATCGAGGTCGATGTCGGGGAGCACGCGTCTGAGCGTGGTCATGGCTGCCTCCTTGCAGACGGCTTCCATGTCGGCCCCGACGTAGCCGTGGGTGGAGTCCGCAATCGCATCGAGGTCGATGTTGTCCTCCATCGGCATGTTCCGGGTGTGGATCTGGAGGATCTCTTTGCGGCCGTCCCTGTCGGGGACACCGATCTCGATCTCGCGGTCGAACCGGCCTGGTCGCCGCAGTGCCTCGTCGATGTCGTCCGGTCTGTTCGTGGCCGCGATCACGATGACGTTCTCCCGTGCCTCGAGGCCGTCCATCATCGAGAGGAGCTGGGAGACGACGCGGCGCTCGACCTCGCCCTGTCCGTCGCCACGCTTGGGTGCGAGGGAGTCGAGCTCGTCGATGAAGATGATCGCCGGAGAGTTGTCCCGTGCCTCCTCGAAGACCTCCCGGAGTTTCTTCTCGGATTCGCCGTAGAACTTCGACATGATCTCCGGTCCCTTGATATCGGTGAAGTAGGCGTCGGATTCGTTGGCGACGGCCTTCGCGATCAGTGTCTTACCTGTGCCGGGTGGTCCGTGGAGCAAGACGCCGCTGGGGGCATCGATGCCGAGCTGCTGGAAGACCTCGGGGTGCTTAAGCGGCAGCTCGATCATCTCGCGGACCTTCTGGATCTCATCGTCCAGGCCACCGATGTCCTCGTAGGTGACCTCGGGGACCCGTGGTCCTGCCTCTGATTCATCGACCGCCTGCTGTTTGACCTCGATCTCGGTATTCTCTGTTATCATGACGGGGCCGTCTGGCTGGCTGGAGACGACCATGAGCTTGGTCTCCCCGAGCCCGAAGTTGCCGAAGAAGTCGTCCATGTCGAACATATCCTCGAAGAAGCTCCTGCGGCGCTGGCGCCCGCCTGATCCGGGGACGAGGATGTCCTGATCGGTGACCGGCCGGCCGACGAGTGTCCGCCGGAAGATGGAGGGGTTCGAGACCTGGATGATGACGCCTTCCTCTGCGGGGGCGAGGACGACCTTCTCGGCCTCTTTGACGTCGGTGGGACTGATCTCGACCTTCTCGCCGAGTGATGTGCCGGCGTTCTTACGGATGTACCCGTCCATCCGGATGACGCCGAGACCGGCGTCCTGCGGGAGGCTCTTTGCGACCTTCGCTACCGTCTCGCGGTTGCCGTGGATCGTGACCGGGTCGCCTTCGCGTATCCCGAGTTTCTCCATGACCTGGGAGTCGATCCGGACGATGCCGGAGCCGATGTCTTCCTGCAGTGTTGAGGGTACTTCGCCGACGCGGAGCTTGACCGTGTGTTCGTTGCTGTCTTCGGGCATTGATGATCACCAGTGATTATGTGTCGTTGTCCTGTAGCGGCTTATCGACCGTGTCCCAGTCCTCGCCGTCGAGGATGACAGGGTAGGTGGTGTACTCGACCTTCCCACCCCATTCATCGAGGTACTCGATGAACCGGTCCTTGTGCCGCTGTGCTATGATGATGACGGAGTCCTCGACCTTGATTGAGGGGATCTTCCCGAGGAGGCCCTCTTTCTCGTAATGGTAGACCTTATCGTCCTTCCGGACGGTCTGCTTGTAGCCGAACAGACCGCGGTAGAACTTGTTCCGTTCGTAGAGGGAGTCGAACCGCTCCCGGTCCGTGTCGTAGGCGATCAGGAGGGCCCGGTGTTCCGCCATCGGTTTTGTATACGTGCCTACAACCTTTAAGTCGTTTTTGTTTCCCTCAACAAAAACTCGTGCCCGAGCATGCTGTAAGGATAAAAGCCTGGGTCCGTAAGTCATTTCCATGGATACGCCCGAGCGCCTGTCGCTGGACTGCGAGCCGCTGGACGATCTCCTCGGCGGTGGTCTGGAGGCAGGCACCATCACGAACGTCTACGGCGCATCCGGGACCGGCAAGACGAACATCTGCGTGCAGGCGATTGCGTCCTGCCTTGAGGACGGCGGGACGGCGCTTTTCGTGGACACGGAGGGAGGGTTCTCTGCGGAGCGGTTTCTCCAGATCCACGATGACAGGGAGGCACTGGACCGGCTGCTGGTCGTGGAGCCGACGACGTTCGAGGACCAGAAAGGCAGGTTCGACGAGCTCGAGGACGTCGTGACGGAGGAGGGCGTCGACCTGCTGGTGGTCGATTCCCTGGTCGCGCTGTACCGGATCCGGCTGCAGGATGAGGACGCTTCAGAGACGAACAGGGAGCTGTCCCGGCAGCTGTCGATCCTCTCGAAGATCGCACGCGAACAGGACATCCCTGTGCTGATCACGAACCAGGTGTACTCGCCGTTCGAGTCGGATGAGGTCCGGATGGTGGGCCGTGACGTGCCGACGTACTGGTCGAAGTGCTTGGTGAAGCTCGAAGAGGATGGCACGAACCGCCGCAGGGCCGTCCTGAAGAAGCACCGCTCCCGGCCGGAAGGCCTGGAGACGGAGTTCGTGATCACGGGCGAGGGACTGGTCTCGAACGGGAAGGACCCGGAGATGCAGCTGTACTGACCGGGTGTGACCGAGGGGTGGCACAAGGTTTTTAAGCGTGGACGCACCCGTTGGTGGATACGATGACAGCGATGGCTTCCCTCGACACACAGGTCACAGGTCTCACCGGGGACAGCCGCAACGCTACGATCGCGATCATTCTGTTCATCCTAATTATTAGCTGAACGGAGGTCTCCTTTCCCGGGGCGGAGGGGGCGACCTCCTGCAGTTGATCTTCACCTAGCCAAGACTACGCTCCGGACCACCAGGTGATACCGGCATGGAATGGAACCAGGCACGAGACGAGTTCGCTGACCGCGCGCGAGGAAACTTCGAGGACCAGGTCCCGACGTCGATGGGTGTGGAGGACGAGATCGCCCATCTCGACCCGGAGACGTTCGAGTCCATCGGGCGTGAGCTGTACCAGCGCACCATCGAGGCACTCGGGGCCCACGACCACGTCGAGTTGAAGTACGAGGACGACTCGCCGTGGGAGGATGTCCCTGTCGCGGCACTGATCCACGATGCGTTCTTCGAGCAGGAACTGGATCACCTGGATGGCTTTTTCCCGGACGAGGGCTTTTTCCCTGAGGAGTACGACGATGTGGTCGCGGAGGTAAGCTACGATCTCTCGAACGAGCTCGAGAAGGCTACAGGTGTCAACGTCTCCCTGGCGGCCGCACACCGTGAGCGGGACCTCCTTGACCGGCTGAAGATGGAGGCGATCCCGGAGGACACACAGCTGTTCCGTCTCGGCCACGTTCCTGGTCTTGCGGTCGATGAGGTCGATGATTTCTACGACCGCGACCGGTTCGAGGACGAGGACGGGTATCCCTCGGACGAGGAGCTCGCTGACTACATGACACAGAAGCGCCGGTACGTTGATCACCTGAAGTCCCACGGCAACACGGTCATGTCGATCGGTGGCACGGACTCGATCCAGGTCACGATGCGGCCCGCGATGCCGGACGGGCCGGATACGATGGTCAGGGACGTCCTCGGTGCCGGTGAGGGTCCATCCGTGCCTGCTCTGTCCCCGGTGCTGTATGCGCCGTTCATGTCCTCGCCGGTCCTGGACGAGGACGGCGACCTGGTGTCTCACATGGGCCGTGAGTGGGCCTATTCGATGGGCTTAGACGATACCCCGTACGCTGACGACGAGAAGTACGGCTTCATCGATGAGCTCGCCCACGTCGAGGGCATCGAGGATGCGATGGACGTGTTCGCTGACAAGCGGTTCCAGTTCTCGGCCGGTGTCGAGGCCTCGGACCTCGAGGTCGTCGGGACGGACGAGACGCTGTACGAGGCCGTCTCGGATGACCACAGCCAGGTCGAGGAGGATACCGCGTTCAACGTCCGCGTCGGTCACGAGGACTACGGTGTGATCGATTTCGAGACGTTTGTCGAGGACCAGGTCTTCGAAGGTATCGTCTCGCTCCCTGACCCGGACAGCGATGCGGAAGGCGAGGAGGTCCACGTCCGGGCGGATTACTCGGGGATGGACGAGGAGGCGTTCCTTGAGGGGGCCTGGGGTCATTTCGTCGCCCACAACACGGGCGTCTGGCCGAGCTACAACCCGCGGTTCGATGTTGGTGCCTTCGAGAGCCGGGATTTCGGCAACAGCCCGCGCATCAAGGAGGCCGTCGACACCCAGGCTGCACTGTTCCACCGCTGGGAGGCGGTCCAGGAGTACGCAGAAGAGGCCCTGGACATGCACGACCAGTACGCCTCGATCGTCCGCGACGGTGTCACGGAGGAGGGGATGGACTTCGTGCTGCCGTCCGGCCACACGGTCGAGGAGGCGTGGTACGGTCCTGACGGCGAGGACGGCCTGCTCGATATCCTTCAGGATGGTGTCCGTGAGATCGCGTACGCACAGACGGAGGATGTCGTGGGTGAGAAGGCCGAGGCGTACGCGGAAAGCTACCGCGAGACGATGGAGGAGTACCTCGAGGACGGGACCTTCTCTGAGGTCTTTGCGGCGGCCTACAACGAGGGCGGCCTCGAGGCCGCGATGGACGAGGCTGCAGTCAGGGACGAGGACCCGGCGGACATGGGCCGCTGGCAGGACGAATGGGCGGAGTACAGGGGTGAGCTGTGATGGACGAGGTCGAGCTCGCCCGGGAGCTTTTGAAGTTCGATACGGTCTCCCCTGTGACCGATCCGGACGTGATGGAGTTCCTAGAGCGATTCCTCCAGGTCGAGGGCATCGAGCCCGAGGTCAGGGAGATCGGCAACGTGAAGAACCTGATCGCGCGGACCGGTGACGGCGGGACATCGGTCTGTCTCAACGGCCACCTGGACGTGGTACAGCCGGGGAAAGACTGGACGGTGACGGACCCGTTCGAACCGGTGGTCGAGGATGGCAGGCTGTACGGCCGCGGTGCTGCAGATATGAAGGCGGCGGTCGCGGCCCAGGTGATGGCGTTCGTCGATCTCCACAATAACAACGACTTCGACGGCGAGGTGACGCTGATGCTCGTCGGTGACGAGGAGAAGGGAGGATTCAACGGGACCAAGCCGCTTGTCCAGGAGATGGAGCCGTTCGATTATGCGGTCATCGGCGAGCCGACGGATCTCAACGTCCAGGTTGGGACACGCGGTGTCCTGTGGGTCAATGTCTTCATCGAAGGCGAGTCCGCCCATGCGTCCCGTCCCGGGGTCGCGGACAATGTGATGGAGGACGTGCCGGCGGTCATACGGGAGCTCCAGGAACTGGAGATGGAGCACGAGCCGGACGATGTGCTCCCTGATCCGTCGTTCACGGTGACAGGTGTCGAGACGGACATGACCCAGAACAGCATCCCTGCGGAGGCCCTGGTCCAGGCGGATGTCCGGTATCTACCGGGCCAGGACCCTGCTTATATCGTCGCGAGGGTCGAGGAGATCCTGGAGGACAGAGGCGTCGATGCCCGTGTCGAGTCCGTCGACCACGGTGGCGCGTTCACACTCGAGGACGAGCGGTTCCGCGAGACGGCAACGGAGGTCCTCACGGACGTCCGGGGCGATGAACCCGATCACATCACGGAGGGAGGTGCCTCGGATGGTCGCTTCTTTGCGGAGCGGGGGACGCCGTTCATCGAGCTCGGTGTCAACCAGGAGCCCGGGCACATGGCTGATGAATACTGCAGTGTAGAGAGTATCTCGACGCTGCGGGAGGCCTATGCCGGTATCGTGGAGCGGTTGTCCTGCTAGATGGTCAACCGGTCTCGCTGGCTATAGCCTCCCTGATGGAGGCTGTGTCGACCCTGATCGTGATGAAGGCGATGTAGCCGAGGATGATGTCCTGCCAGTAGGTGACGATGCGGTAGAGGACGGCTGCCGCAAGCGCTGGGGTATAGAGGAGGCCAAGGACTTTTGTCAGCAGGGCTGTCATGGTGGCCTCGTACGCGCCCGATCCACCGGGGGTCGGGGTGAACGTTGAGAGGCTGGCCAGGGGGAGGAGGAACGCTATCAGCGCCATCGGCGCATCCTGGCCGAGCGAGAGCAGGATGAAATGGAAGGCGAGGATCTGGAACCCGAAGAACAGGTGGGCGACGATCGCTGTCTCGAGGAGAACCGTCCTGCTGCTGCCAAGGGCCCTGAACGAGTGTTCTATCTCGGTGAGTCGTTCCTCCAGGGGCCCGACGTACCGTTTTCCGTGACCAAGGCGTGCTGTCATGCCCTTGACGATGCCAAGGATCGCGTTGCCGACGGCCTGGGGCTTGAACCACAGGAGGGCCGTGAGGATGCTCCCGGCAATGCCGAAGGCTATGACGGCTGTCAGTGTCTCTACTATGAAACTGTTCAGTGTTGTCTCGATCGTGAAATAGATCGCTCCGAGCAGGACGTAGGAGAAGATCGGTATCGTGTTGATGATGTCGGCCGAGATAACTGCTGAGAGGGCCTGCTGGTAGCTTATGTCGGTGTTGTCCTTGATAACATAGGCCATGAACGGCTCGCCGCCGAACTGGCCGAGCGGTGTGACTGCGTTGACGAAATTACCTGCCATGAATATCTTCAGGACGTCTATGAAGTTCTTGTCGCCGCCGACGGTGTTGACGAATCTGTACCAGGAGTTCGCCAGGATGGGAACAGCGGCCAGTCCAAAGAGAAGAGCTATAAGGAGGTAACGGCGTTTTGCAGTACCTATGGACCGAACGAGACGACTGGTGTCCGCGAGGGCGATCAGGATGGCGAGGAGGGCGGTCGTCACCCCGAACAATATCGCTGTTTTCCGGTTGATCATTGTTCCTTCGACCCTCTGACCATCACACGCCGTAACCGAGCTGGTTGAGTCTGTCCTTGATCTTGTCCTCGTCACGATCGTGGTCGGTTCCGCTTCCCTTCTTTATTTTGCGTCTCTGTCCGTTTTTTATCTCTATCCATCCGACGCGGGCTATTTCCCTGTCGCTCCATCCGTATCCGTGGCCGTATACCTTTGCCATACCGATCTTCTTGCCGTAGACATTGCCGTGGTCGGAGGTGATAACGGTCTTTCCGCTCATCAAGGGTATGAGTTCCTGTACCTCGTCTAAAACGATGGCGAGGTTCTCGTGGTATGCCTCCCGGACCTCATCCTCTGTGAGCTCGCCGGCGGCAAGTTGCTCCCAGACGGTCTTGGTCTTTTTTGCGAGGATGCTGTCGTACATCGGGGAGGCGATGTCGTCTGCCTTCTCGCCGATGAAGGGATAGTGAGGCTGCATGTAGTGGATGATGATCCGTTTGTCGGGGTGGGCCTTGATGGCCTCTTCTGCGGCGGCTGTCACGTCGCCGGGGAGGACGGTGCCGTGCTCGTCGTTCCAGTGTTTCTCCCAGACGTCGTATCGGGCGTGGAGTCCCAGATCCATGCGAGCGACCTGCGGTGAGGCGGTGACATAGACGATATCGGAATTATCACGTCCCTTGAGGTTCTTCCGGAGGAACTCGAGAGTGTGTGAGGCGTTTGAAAAGATAGCTTCGGTCTCAGCCTCGAAGGGATTCTGATCGTCCAGCATCTCGTACCTGCACCCATCGAGGATGATCATGTTGTCCCAGTCCTCCTTGAGGAAGTTCTCGATGGGCGTGTAGTCCTTCCTGCTGGTCACGGTGGCCACCCCTTCCTGGAGCAAGGTCAGCAGATGGCCCACGATGTGCTTCATGGATTGGCATGGGTGCCGGGAGGTTTATAGTTTTCGTGGCCGGGTCAGCGGTCCCGCAGGGCGGATGGTGGTCTGGCCGGTCTACCGGAAGGGATTTTATACGAGCGCTGGTATGGAGTGTGTATGAGTCTGTACCGGTTCGATGGTATGGAGCCGGAGGTCCACGAGACGGCCTTTGTCCACCCGGACGCGACGCTGGTCGGGGAGGTCTATCTCAGCTCTGACTGCTCGGTCTGGCCATCGGCGACCCTCCGCGGTGATTCGAATGCGATTTCGGTCGGGAAACGGTCGAACATCCAGGACAGTGCTGTGGTCCATGTCTCCTCAGGCGAGCGAGCCGAGATTGGGAACCGAGTCACCATCGGCCACGGCGCGATCGTCCACGGCTGTGAGATAGGCGATGAGGTCCTTATCGGGATGGGGGCGACGGTCCTGTCCGGTGCGGAGATCGGTGAGGGATCGATCGTCGCTGCCGGAACGGTCGTGCCGGAGGATGAGGTCATCCCGCCGGAAAGTGTCGTGATGGGTGTGCCGGCGGACCTGAAGCGGGAAGCATCTGATGAGGACCGCGATTGGATCCGGGAGAACGCCCGGGAGTACGTGAGAAAAGCGGAGAAATACGCCGGTTCGATGGAGCGCTTGGACTAGTCCCAGTCGTCCTTGGTGGGGCAGTCGGGATCGATACACATGTAGTACGGTTTCTTGCCCTTCCGGATGACCTTGATCCGGGGTTTGTCGCACTCGTCGCAGGTGTTCTTGAGCCCCTCGATCTTGCCGTTCCGCGGGAGCGGATAGCTGTTCTCGCAGTCCGGGTACTTCGAGCAGCCGACGAACCTGCCGTTGTTGGTTGTGATGATCCGCAGGGTGCCGTCCCCGCATTCCTGACAGTCTCCGAGCTGGCGGTCCTGTTCCCGTTTCTTGTCGACGGCCTCGACCAGCCGCTGCCCGATGTCGTCTTCGTTGTCCTTGAACGTCTCGAGGATCTCCTCGAGGGTCCCGTGTGCCTTCGCGAGGACCTCATCACGTGAGCTTTCCCCGTCACGGATGGCGTCCATCTGTTTCTCGAAGGCACGGGTCAGTTCTGGGGACAGGATCTCGGGACAGTGTTCCTCCAGGGATTCGACGACGGCCATGCCGATGTTGGTGGCCTCGATGGACTTGTTGTCGATGTAGTCCCGGTCGTACAGGTTCTCGACGATGTTGGCCCGCGTTGCCTTGGTGCCAAGCCCCTTTTTCTCGAGCTCGGAGACGAGTGAGCTCTGTGTGTATCGTTTCGGTGGCTTGGTCTGTTTCTCCTGTTTGTCCATCCCCTCGACCTCGACCTCTTTGCCCTGCTTGAGATCGGGCAGGGTGATGTTCTCGGGGTCCATGTAGGGCTCGTACAGATCGTACCAGTTCCGCTCGAGGGTCCGCTTGCCCTTGGCCTCGAACAGTTTCTCGGCTGCCTCGAGCTGGATGGTGAGGCTCTCTCGCTTTGCTGGATCGCCGAAGGTGGCGAAGAACCGCTTGACGATGAGATCGTAGATCTTCCGCTCCTGCTTGGACAGGTTGCCGGGGGAGTTCCCGGTCGGGTGGATCGCAGGGTGGGCTTCGTCTTTCTTCTTGCCCTGGCGGGGATAGATCTTGTTCTTATCGAGGACGGTCTGGGCCTTGTCCTCGTATTTGTCCTGTTTCCTCAGCTGGGAGAGGATACCCTTGTACCCGATCTTTGCGGGCAGTTTCTGGGAGCTGGTCCGCGGGTACGAGATCAGGGAGGATTCATAGAGGTTCTGGGCGAGCTGCTGGGTCTTCTTGGGCGCGATATTGAACTTGCTGTATGCCTCGTTCTGGAGATCGGTGAGATTGAACGGATGGGGCGGGTTGTGGTTGTACTGGCGCCGATCGACGTCGACGACCTCTGCTACTTCGCCCTTGCAGGCCTCGACGACATTGTCGGCCTTGTTCTCCTCCCAGAACTTCTCCTCGACGTGCTGGGCCTCGAGCCCGCCGGCGTGCATGTAGACCTCCCAGTAGTCCTCGGGTTCGAACGCCTGGATCTCTCGCTCCCGGTCGGCGATGATCTTCAAGGCGGGACCCTGGACGCGTCCGGTCGAAAGGCTCTTGTACCTGTCCTGGGACTTGACGGCGATCATCAGGGCCCGTGAAAGGTTGATGCCGTAGTACCAGTCCATGACGTGCCGTGTCAGGCCGGCCTCGGTCTGCTCGCGGTCGAAGTCATTGAGATCGTCAAAGGCCTCCTGGAGGTCGCTGTGGGTCAGGGTGGAGAATTTCATCCGCCTGATCCGGTCCTCATCACCGCCACATGCCATCTTGATGGCGGTGTACCCGATGACCGAGCCCTCGATGTCGAAGTCACAGCCATTGATGTAGTCATCGGCCTCTTCGGCCATCTTCTTCATGTTGTTGACGTATTTCTTGATGTAGCTGGCAGAATCATCGGACTCGAATGATGGAACCCACTCGATATCGAAGACGGGATATGTCCACTCGCCTTCTTTCTGCTCGATCGTGAACATATGCCCGACGGCCGGGGCGATGATGATCTCGCCGCGGTCGGTCTCGAGCCGGTAGTTCGTGACCCCGTAGTTCTCCTCGACGGAATAATCGCCCAGTGCCTGGGCCATCTTGGAGGCGACGTTGGGCTTCTCTGCGACGAGGAGGGTGGTCATGCCTGTGTCTACCGGGAGCGATACTTATAAACGGTGCCGGGGCTCGTCTTGCCCCGGCCTGCTGGAACCCGGCGATCGGACGAGGATCTGTCAGTCTTCCCGTTCCTCGTCGTCTTCGTCGGTCGTTTCGTCGTCCTCCAGGTCGATGTACTCCTGTCCGCCCATGTACTCCTGGAGGGGCTCGGGGATCGTGATCCTGCCGTCCTCGAGGTTGTTCTCGACGATGGCGGTCATAACCCGCTGGGTGGCCAGGGCGGTGGCGTTGAGGGTGTGGAGGGTCTCGTTGTCCTCCGGCTGGCGCATCCGTGCCCCGATCTTGCGGGCCTGGTAGCTCGTACAGTTGGAGCAGGACACGACCTCGCCGTACTCGTCCAGGGGCGGCCGCCAGACCTCGATGTCGTACTTCTTGGCCGCGGTATCGCCCAAGTCGCCGGTGCAGACGTTGACGACGCGGTACGGGAGACCGAGTTCCTGCATAAGGGTCTCCGCATTGTCGAGCAGCTCCTCGTGGAGGTCCCAGCTGTTCTCCGGCTTCGCGAAGATGAACTGCTCGACTTTCTCGAACTGGTGGAGCCGCCAGATGCCGCGGGTCTGTTTACCGTGCTTGCCGGCCTCGCGACGGAAGTTCGTGGAGAAGCCGGCGTATTTCTTCGGTACGTCATCGGGCTGGAGGATCTCATCGAAGTGATAGGCCGCCAGTGTCTGCTCGGAGGTCGCGATCAGGTACCTGTCCTCTCGCTCGAGCTTGTACAGCTGCTCGTGGAAGTCCTCGAGCTCGGCGGCAGCCTCCATCGGTGCCTTGTTGAGCATGTATGGGGTCTGCATCGGGGTGTAGCCCTGCTCATCGAGGAACTCCATGGCGAACCTGATCAGGGCCTGGTTGAGGTAGAAGAGATCGTCCTTGAGGTAGTATGCCCGCTCGCCGGCGATCTCGGTCGCTTTCTCGTTGTCGACGAGACCGTGTTCGGTCAGGAGGTCGGCAGCTAGTTTGCCACCATGTGTCATACCACCTTCCGGTTCCCACGTCTTGATCTCGACGTTGTCGTCCTCGTCCTCGCCCTTGGGGACGGAGTCGTCCATGATGTTGCCGATCTTGTACCGGAGCTCGTCGCGCTTTTCTTTCAGTTCTTTCTCCTTCTCTTCGAGCTCTTCGATCTTGGTGTTGACCTCTTGCATGCGCTTGATCTTGTCCTCGGCGTCTTTGCCCTGTTTCTTGAGCTCGGCGATCCTCTCGGAGGTCTCGTTGCGCTCCTGCCGTAGCTCGTCCGCGCGCTGGAGTACCTCCCGCCACTCCTTGTCGAGCTTGATGACTTTATCGACGCGCTCTGGATCTTTGTCTCGTCGTTTCTCGGATGCCTTGATCTTTTCTGGTTCTGTGCGGAATAGCTCTATGTCAAGCATTGTGATCACGTGTGTCTGGTTGGTCCGTCTCGTGAGAATGTTCGAGAACGTCCTGACAGGGGGTATAGCTGGGACTGGTGGAGAGAAGACCGTCACCTACCGGCCTGATTGGCGACAAAACCCTGTCATGGTGGGACTGTTGCGGCCGGGATTTTAAATAGTTTCCCCGTCTTGATTACCGGAAGTAATCGAGGACGATCAGGCCCAGTCCGAGGAGGAAGGTAAGCGTCGCCGGCATCATCGTGCCGACATCCCCGACCGCCAGCATCCCGACGAGGCCGGCACCAGCGAGACCCGATCCTGCCGCACTGAAGACCCCGAGCTCGTCATCGAAGTGGAGGAAGACCTCCTCGAGTTTCCGTTTCCATTCTTTCATGTCCGGGGATGGGTGCTGGCTGTTGAAATAGGTTCCGTCTAGCCCTCGAGGAAAGCGCCGAGACGGTCCATGCCCTCCCTGATCCGTTCCTGCCCGACCGCACCGAAGCAGATCCGGACGTTGGTCGAGCTATCGGTCCCGCTGGGACTTCCGGGGACGACAGAGACCTTTGCCTCGTCCATAAGCCGCTGTGCGAACTCCCAGGACTCCTGTCTGACGTCGGGGAAGATATAGATCGCGCCCTCGGGCTCGATGTAGTCCAGTCCGAGCCTGTCGAGCTCGTCCTCGATCATGGCTTTCCGGGACCGGTATTCCTGGCGCATCTCCTCGATGTAGTCCGTACCGTCCTGGAGGGCCCCGAGGGCGGCGTGCTGGGCGAGGAAGTTGGGGCAGGCCGTCGTCGAGCGGTTGAGCTTGCCCATGTCATGGAGCAGGTCGGTGTCGGTCGTCGCGACCCAGCCGAGACGCCAGCCGGTCATCGCGAAGTTCTTCGACATGCTGTTGACGACGAGGGACCGCTCCGGTGCGATCTCGGCGACCGAGACGTGGTCGGTCTCGTAGGTCAGGCGGTCGTAGACCTCGTCTCCGATGATGCGGAGGTCGTGTCGCTGTGCTATCTCGGCCAGCTGTTCGATCTCGTCCCGCGTGTAGACCCGCCCTGTCGGGTTCTCGGGGCTGTTGATGACGATGGCCTTCGTGGCGTCGTTGATGGTGTCCTCAATGGCCGCGACGTCGATGTCCCCGTTGGAGAAGTACGGGACCTGCCGGAGGCTGGCGGTCGAGCAGTTGGCCAGCATCGGGTAGACGGACCAGCAGGGGTCGTTGAAGATGATCTCGTCGCCGGGCTCACAGAGGGTCGAAAAGATACAGTACAGCGCCCCGATCCCGCCGGTGGTGGCCATGATGTTCTCGCGGCCGTAGTCGGCCTTGTGGGACTCGAAGGCCGCGATCTCCTCCCGGAGCTCATCGAGCCCCCACAGCTGGGTGTAGGTTATGCTTTCGTCCTCGAGTGCCTGTTTCGCCTCGTCCTTCGCTGCTCTGGGCGAGTCGAAGTCGGGCTGGCCGATGTCCAGCCGGACGACATCCTCGAGCTTCGCTGCTTTCTCGGATATCTCCCTGACGGAGTAATCTGTCTCCCTGACGCTCTGTCTGATCGGGCGCATACCGGTACAGTGTTGCGGCCGCGGCTACAAAAACATCGGGTGGGCCGAAAACGATTTTATCCATCGCCGCCAATGCCTGTGCATGAAGTTCTCGTTCCCGGACGGACTGAAGCCGCCCCCGGTGGAAAAGCGTGAGCAGTTCTACCGCGAGGAGTTCGACAGCCAGTCCGCCAAGGACCTGTACTTCCGATGGAAGAAGCCGGTCTTCGCGTTCGACATCGGGACCGAGACGACGCTGTACAAGCGCCGGTTCAAGAAGTACAAGGGCAAGCTGGTCTTCATCAGGGAGTACGATGATCTGGAGGATCTCCAGAAGAAGTTCGAGACCTATGCGCCGGAGGACCTGTACTATGACACGCGGGTCTACGAGAGCGATCCGCGGCAGTCCAACACCGTCTGGGAGAAACCGTCCGGCCGCCAGCTGGTGGTTGACCTGGATCCGGAGCTGGTGGAGTGCAAGCGATGCAGGACGCGTCGCCGCCATATGGACGACGATACTGTGGCCTCCCATACCTTCTGTGAGGACTGTTTTGCCGATCTGGCGGAGGATACGGCAAAACTGACAGTGCTGCTGGACCGGAACTTCGACTCTGTTCGGACCTACTTCTCGGGCCGCGGGTTCCATGTCCACGTCCGGGACCGGGAGGGGTTCATGATGGGCGATATGAAGCGGGAGGAACTGGCAGCGAAACTCGCCAAGCGGTTCCCGGTCGATAAGAAGATCACGGCTGGAGAGAAAAACGTGATGCGGCTGCCGGGCTCCTTGCACGGCCTGACCGGCAGGAAGGTCGTCCGGGTCGATTTCGAGGACCTCCAGGATCCTGACTACATACTCCATGAGAAAAGCGTCCCCGAGGTGATCGAGGAGTGATCGAGCTCGATGGCAGCGATGCCGGCGGCCAGCTCGTCCGGAATGCAGTTGCCTTATCTGTCATACGCGATATACCGTTCAGGCTGGAAAACGTCCGCGGTGGACGTTCCTCGCCCGGGCTGAAACCCCAGCACGTGGCCGCCATTGAGGTCGTGAAGGAGCTGGCGGATGCGGACGTCGAGGGTCTTGAGGAGGGTTCGGAGACGATCGAGTTCCATCCACGCGGCCTCGACCCACAGGACGTCAGCGTTGATATCGGGACGGCTGGGAGCATCTCGTTGCTGTTCCAGTCCGTGATGCCGCTGTGCTATCTCGCGGACGAGTCGTTCTCCGTGACCGTCGAGGGCGGGACGGACGTGAAGTGGTCACCACCGACGCTGTACCTCGAGAAGGTCGCTGTACCGGTCCTGCAACGGTTTGGGGTGGATATCGAGGTCGCGACCGGCCGGCATGGCTTTTACCCGGACGGTGGTGGACGCGCGCGTCTGGATGTTGCACCGTCGGAGCCGGGGGAGACGTTCCTCGAGCAGCCGGGTGAACTGCGGGAGATAACAGGTGTATCCGTTGCATCCCAGCATCTTCGCGATTCGAACGTCGCTGAGCGACAGCGATCGGAGGCACGACGCATCCTGGCGAACGAGTATCCTGAGATCGATCTCGACATCGAGTACAGGTACGTCCAGAGTCGCTCACCGGGCTCCTCGATCGTGCTGGCCGGCTCGTTCCCCGACGGCCGTGTCGGTGGGGATGCACTGGGCGAGAAGGGCAAGCGGTCCGAGCAGGTCGCCAAGGAGGCGGCCGAGGACCTGCTGGAGGACATTGGTACGGGTGCGGCCCTCGACCGGTACATGGCAGACCAGGTCGTCCCGTTCCTCGCCCAGACCGGTGGGGCGGTCTTTGTGCCGTCGGTGACCGATCACCTGGACGCGGCGATCGATGTGACCGAGCGGTTCCTTGATGTCTCCTTCGAGACCCGCGACCGTGATGACGTCGTTGAGCTGCGCTGTTCGTGATCACTCGATCTCGATGTCCGTGCCGCCGTCTGGCTCGTCCCTGTCGATCTCGACCGTGAGGACGCCGTCCTCGTAGGATGCTGATGCCGACGTCTCATCGACGGCGACAGGGAGCCTGAAACGCCGCGAGTACCGCTTCCGGCTCCGTTCCTTCCTGACGTAGTCTTTGCCCTCCTCGTGGACCTCATGGTCGGTCGCTGCGCCGAGGTGGACGGTGTTGTCCCGGAGCGTGAGGCTGATGTTGTCCTTGCTGACCCCGGGCATGTCGGCCCGGACGATGACCGTCTGGTCGGTTTGCCGGATGTCGACGGGGAGGTCGGTGCCGGCAGGACCGAGACCCTCATCGACGACCTCCTGGACCATCTTGTTCATGCGGTCGAACATCTCCCTGAAGGGGTCTGGTCGTGGCATGGTATCACCTGGTTTTGTGTATGTACACAAAATGATTTGAATCCAACGGCTGCTTCAATCTTAAAAGCGCTGACGACCATCCATACATCATGCCAGAGCAGGCTTCTATCGCATCGATCCACCAGATGACCCCGACAGTCAAACAGTTCGAACTCGAACTCAACGAGGGAACGTGGGACTTCCGTCCCGGCCAGCACACGGTGATCCACTTCGAGGAAGACGGCGAGGAGGTCGCACGGCCATACACGCCGACCTCCCTCCCGGGGACCGACCGGTTCGTGCTGGCGATCAAGGAGTACGAGGGCGGTACCGCCTCGGTCTACATGCACGAGCGCGACCCTGAAGATGTCATCAAGGTGGACGAGCCCAGCGGCGATCTGTATATCCGCAACTATGATGAGGATGTTGTCTTCGTCTCGACCGGCACGGGGATCACGCCGATGATCGCGATGCTGAAGGACTACCTCCGCCGGGGCGAGGGCCAGGTGTATTTCTTCTTCGGCGAGAAGACCCAGGACCACCTGATGTACAGGGAGACCCTGGACCAGCTCGAGGCGGAGAACGACGCTCTCACCGTCGTTTACGCACTCTCGGATGAGGAATGGAGTGGCCGCGAGGGCTTCATCCAGGAACACCTCCCGGATGTGCTTGGCTCACTCGATGACTATGATTTCTACGTCTGCGGGGTCCCCCAGATGGTCGTGGATACCAAGGAACTCCTCGCTGAGCACGATGTCCCGGATGAACAGGTCTTCAGTGAAGGATGGGAGGAAGACGCTGCAGAAGACTAGCGGAGGAGCAGTAGTCCGAGAAAGACACCGAAGCCGAGCTCAACGGCGGCGACGGCCTGCAGGATGACCTCGTTGGTCAGCCCGAGCAGTGCGGTCCCGGAGACGATCAGGGCCGCCGCGATGATGGCTCCGACGATCTTTTTAGCCCCGAGTTCCAGTGTGGCGGTGGTATCGCTGGGCTGTCCTGTACCCTTGATGGCTTCGAGCAGCTCTGCTAACTCACTGGGGGCGTCTTCGATGAGCTCGCGGTTCTCGAGGAGGCTTATCATGAAGTTCCGCGCGACGTCCTGTGGTCTGTTCTGCTGGATGACGATGCGCTGGACCATCGACCGGAGCTGTTCCTGCGGCTGGAAGCCGGGATGGATCGTGAGACCGACCCCTTCGACCTGGACGAAGCCTTTGCCGGCGGCGACGAACTGGGTGGGGAGGATGATGCCGTTCCGGGCTGCCGCCTGGACGATCCTGAGGAATTCGCCGGCGAACGACATCTCAGATATCGCGGCTCCTTCTGCTTCGAGGAGGATCTCCTCGACCTCCCGCTCGAATGCCTCGGGATCTGCCCTGTCCTCGACGTCCGCTATCTTTGTCAGGGAGTCAACGACACCGCTGGCGTCCATGTCTGCAGCATTGAGCAGAGTGAGTGCGAGGTAGCGCCGCTTGCGGGGGCTGATCCTGCCGACGATCCCGAAGTCGACGTAGGCGATCTGTGACTGTGAATCGACGAAGACGTTTGCGGGATGCGGGTCGGCATGGAAGAACCCGTCACGTAGCACCATCTTCATGATGGCATCGATGCCGTGCTCTGCGACGGCCTGGACGTCGATGTCGCGCCGCCGGAGCTCGTCCGTATCATCGATCTTGACGCCCTCGATGTACTCGGCGGTGAGGACGTCCTTCGAGCTGAATTCGGTGTGGATGTAGGGTATGCGTATGCCGTCGTCGTCCTCCAGGTTCGACCGGAGACGCTGTGCGTTCCGTGCTTCCTTCCTGAGATCGAGCTCGTTGCGTGTCCATGCCTCGAACTGGTGGAAGATCTCGGTGATGTGTCGTTTCTGGAGATAGCCGCTGAGGCCTTCTGCCTGGCTGATCAGTCGCTCCATGATGCGGAGGTCGGTCCTGACCTGCTTGCGGACCCCGGGTTTCATGACCTTGACGGCGACCTGCTCGCCACTGTGGAGTTCGGCGCGGTGGACCTGGGCGATCGAGGCAGAGGCCAGGGGATCGTCCTCGAAGTACCGGAACAGCTCATCGACGGGCTTGTCGAGGCTCTGTTCGATGATGGATCTGATCTCGTCGCTGTCGATCTCCTCGACGCTGTCCTCGAGTTTCTCGAGCTCGTCGATGTATTCGTCCGGGAGGATATCGGGCCGCTGTGCCAGTGCCTGCCCGAGCTTGATGAACGTCGGGCCGAGGTCTTCGAGTGCCTCCCGCAGCCGGACAGGGGAGGGCTGTCTATCCCTGTACTTCCCGAGACGGCTGGAGAACGGGAGTTTCTGGTCGAGTTCGGCGCGTTCGAGGAGCTCGGAGAACCCTGCGTCCAGGAGGATCCTGAGGATCTCACGCAGTCTGGTGATGTTCTCGATCTCCTCGTGGATGACCATGGTCTTACTCGAGCCTGTCGCTGTGCTCGTTGAGCGCGTCTTTTATCGTCATGTTCTTCTCTTGGAGGTCGTATCTGACCCTGGCGACGGGTTTGTCGACATCGAGGACGTGACGGAGGTCGGCCGGGGTTCCGAGAATGACTGCATCGCAGTCGACGTTGTTGATGGTCTCCTCAAGCTCGCGGATCTGCTCGTCACCGTAGCCCATCGCCGGGACGACGTTGCCGAGATGCGGGTACTTGTGGTAGGTATCCGCGATCGAACCGACGGCGCTGTCGCGCGGGTCGACTATATCGGCGTCGTAGTTATGTGCCGCGACCGTGCCGGCGCCGTACGAGGTACCGCCATGGGTCAGCGTGGGACCGTCCTCAACGACGAGAACCCGCTTGTCTTTGATCGTCTCCGGCTCATCGACGCTGACGATAGAGTCTGCGTGGATGATCTTTGCGTCAGGGTTGTAGTCCCTGACATTTTTCTCGACGATCTCGATGCTTTTCTCGGAGGCGGTGTTTTCCTTGTTGATGATGACATAATCTGCCGTCCGGAGGTTCGACTCCCCGGGATGGTACTCGATCTCGTGGCCGGGCCGGTGGGGGTCCGCGAGGACGAAGTGGATGTCGGGCTCGAAGAATGGGAGCTCGTTGTTGCCCCCGTCCCAGAGGATGACATCTGCCTCTTTTTCGGCCTTCGAGAGGACCTTCTTGTAGTCGACACCGGCATAGACTGTGTGGCCCGCCTCGATGTGCTGTTCGTACTCCTCACGTTCCTCGATGGTGGCATCGTGTTCGTCGAGATCGTCGAGGCTCTCGAACCGCATGACCTCCTGTTCCCTGAGGTCGCCGTAGGGCATGGGTTCTCTGACGATGACGACATCGTGTCCCATCTCCTTGAGATGGCCTGCGGTCTTCCGTGCTGTCTGGCTCTTGCCGCAGCCGGTCCTGACGGCGTCGATCGCGACGACAGGGACGTCTGCCTCCAGCATGACGGTGTCGCCGCCGATGAGCATGTAGTCTGGCCCGGCGGCGATGACCTCGGAGGCCTTGTGCATGACGTGTTCGTGGGAGACATCTGAGTAGCTGAACGCGACCCGGTCGATGTCGTTTTCCTCGATGATATCGGTGAGATTGTCCTCCGGCAGGATGGGTATGCCGTCGGGATAGCCCTCGCCGGCGAGCTCGGAAGGGTAGGCCCGCGTTCCGCCGTCGTCGGTCTCTCCGAGGTTCTGGCCGCCGGTCATGGTGAACGCGACGACGTTGTAGTCATCGTTGTCTCTGAAGTATGTGTTGAAGTCGTGGAAGTCTCGTCCTGCTGCTCCCATGATGACGATGTTCTCGGTCATTGCTGCCACCGGGGCCCTGATGCGTCTGGCCGCCATTAATAGGTTTCCCGGGGACCTGGGACCAGACATAAAAGCCGCGACGGCCAATTGTGCGCTGTCATGAAGGTCGAGGATGCCCGCGGCGGGGTCGAGGAGTACGAGGATGCGAAGATCCGCGAGGCTGCTGTCCGGGCAGGGTTCAGCGAGGGACAGGCCCACCATATCGAGGAGCGGGTTCGGGAGCGTGCCTGGGACGGTATAACGACGAAGAAGCTCCATTCGATCGTCTACGAGGAGATGAAAAAGATCGATGAACCCTCAGCGATCAGGTACCGGCTTCGGGACGCTATCGCGGCACTGAATCCGGAGTTCCACGAGTTCGAGAAGTACATCGCCCGGGTCCTGGAGATGGCGGGCATCGAGACGTCGTGGTCGCCCCGGCCGAAGCCACAGGGGGCCTGCATCGATCACGAGATCGATGTGGTCGCTGAGGTGAACGGGACGACCTACATCGTGGAATGCAAGCACCATTACCACCATCACCGGTACACGGGACTGGACGTGCCGATGCGCCAGTGGGCCCGGCTCCAGGATCTCCACGCGGGCCATGAACAGGACGTCCAACATGCACTGGATGTCGATGAGGCCTGGGTGGTCGTGAACACGAAGCTGTCCCGGCACGCGAAAGCATACGCGGAATGCAAGGACGTCCGGATGACGGCCTGGAAGTACCCTGAGGAGGAGAGCCTGGATGCGGTTGTGGAGCGCCACCAGGCATATCCTGTGACGATCCTGGATCTGCCTTCCCACGTCCGGAAGGAGCTGTCGAAGCGGAATATCCTGACGATCCAGGGCCTGCTCGATCTGGATGAGGAACGGGAGCGCGATCTCGGGCTCGAGGGGAAGGTCATCGATGACATCCAGCGACAGGCACGTCGTCTCCTCCACTAGCGCTTGAGCTTGAATCCCTTGATCAGGTCGCCGCCGCCCTGGACGACCTCCGCACGTTCCTCTATGTCTGCCTTGATGTCATGATCTGATTCCTCGCCCCGGGCTGCGATGACGGCGTTCTCACCTGTGAGGATGACTGCTGTATCCTTCGCTTCCCTGGTGACGTGCTGGGCGATGCTGATCAGTGTCCCGACGTCCTCGATCTGGATGTCCTTCCTGATGACGGTGTCTTTGCTCGCGAGGAGCTCGTCCTTGATGCTTTCCTCGATCTCGTCCTCGAGGCGCTCGATATCCTTCTGTTGCTGTTTCCACTGGTCGAACAGCTCGTTGGGATCGCGGGGTCGCTCGTCGTACTCGTGCTCGATCGATTCCTCGACCTTGCCTTCGAGGTCCCAGACCTCCTGGCGCTGGTCCGCCCACTCGTCGACGAACCGCTGGACGACGCCCTGTAGGTCCGTGACGTTGACATCGAAGATGTCCGCGATCGCGTCCAGGCCGCGGTCGGTATCGATCCAGGTCTCGAGGTCCTCGCGGACCTGCTCGCGGAACCGGCGGTACTTCCTGGCGGCCTCGCCTGCCTTGAACTCGAGCCGGATGATGCCGTCCTGGACCTTGGTGGTCCCGGTGATGATGATCTCCTCGATCTCGTCGGTCGAGGCGACATGGGTCCCGCCACAGGCCTCGACGTCGATGTCGTCTCCGACGCGGACGATACGGAGCTCGTTGCCTGGCGGGACGCCTCCCTGGTAGATGCGGAAGCCGTACTGCTGTTCGGCGTCGGATTTCTTCATCACGTCCTTGTGGACGGGGACGCCCTTGTCCACGAGCTCGTTGGCCTTCTCCTGGATGGCCTGGCGCTCGTCTGCGGTCAGCTGTGCGTAATGGGTTATGTCGAGCCGACCCTTCTCTTCGGTCTTTTTGGCCCCTGCCTGCCAGACATGGTTGCCCAGCACCGACTTCGCCGCCCCGTTGACGAGGTGGGTGGCTGAGTGGTGCTGCATGAGCTGCTGTCGTCGCTCCCAGTCGATCTCGCCGCGTATTGTCTCGCCCGCTTCGATGTCTCGCCCATCCAGTTCGTGGAGGATGACCCCGTCCTGTTTGATGACGTCGGTCACCTGGTGCCCGCCCAGCTGGCCGGTGTCGTGGAGCTGTCCGCCGCTGGTCGGGTAAAAGCAGGTCTGATCGAGGACGGCATAGAGTGTGCCGTCTTGATGGAGGACCTCGAGGACCCTGGCCTCGAAGTCGGTCCGGGTCTCGTCCTCGCGGAACAGGAACCTGGTCTCCGGGAGGTCGCCGAGGTCGAAGGTCTCGTCTTTCTCGGTGGCGTGTTCCTGCTGTGTGTCGTGGCGCTGGGCGACCTGGCCGTAGAAGTCCTCCGGCGGCTCGATGTCAAACCCGAGCCGCTGGAGCAGCTCGGGGGAGATGCCGTGGGAGTCGTACAGCTCGATCATCCTGTCCGTATCGATATCGTCTTCCTCGAGGCCCTGGACGATGCGGTCGGCCTCCTCGCGCATCGCGAGGTACTTCTCCTGTTCGGTCCTGATGATACGCTGGGCCTGTTCGAGGTTCTCCTCCAGTTCGGGGTAGACCTCGCTCATCTCCTCGCTGTGCCAGGCCATGACCTCCGCGAGGTCGATATCCCAACCGTACCTGTCGATGAAATCGAGGGCGCGACGGGCGATGACCCTGAGGGAGTGTTTCTCCCCGGTGTTCGAGGGTAACATGCCGTCGACGAACGCGATCAGCAGGGTCCTGGTGTGATCGGCGATGGAGTAAAGGGCTGCCGCGGGCTCGATCTCGTCCTTGAGCCGCTCTTTCTCGATACCAATCTCGTCGGCGATCTCCTGCCACGTCGCCTCGATGTCCTCGACCTCGTCCATGTTGAGCAGGCCCGAATGCGGGAGGAACTTCCGCCAGATATCCTGATCCGGTTCGACGCCTGTCTCCTCGTAGAGCTTCTCAATGACAGTCTCCATGTTGGCCTCGTAGCTCGTCTCGCTCCCGTGGGTGATCCAGACGATCCGCTCGTGACCCATCCCCATGTCGAGGACCTTGGTGCTTGCGAGCTCGCTGTACCCGTCCTCGGTCCCTGGATCGACCTCGTAGAGCATGTAGACCTGGTTGAACAGCTCGAGCCCGTCGACGAAAAACTCCATGCAGGCCCCGAGATTACCTCCCCCTCCCCAGGAGTCCTCGTGGAGGATGATCTTTTTGGATGGGATCCCCATGCCATCGCGTATCCATGCGAGCATGTCCTCGAAGTACCTGTCTTGCTCGTAGGTATCCGGCGCTGTGAACGCGTGCTGCCCGGTCATGATGAAGCCGGTGTAATGGCGGCCGGTGATGCCGACGTTGTCGATGTCGTTGAACCGCGCGCAGAACTGCGGGACGACGAGCGGGTTTGCCGGTGGGTCGACCTCCCCGGAGACGACGTAGGGCTGGAAGTCATAGATCGAGGCGCGGACGAACTCGGTGTCATCGCGCCACCGCGCGGCGACGGGGTACCTGCTTATCGGCTCGTAGCCCCGCTTGCTCATGAACGCCGCGAACTCCGTCCAGGCGGAGGTGAAATCGAAGGTCTTCTCGGTTGGTGGGTCATTGATGAAGGTATACCCGTCCGCACAGGCGGGCTCGCCGCAGACCTGCCTGTTGGGGTCCTGTGCCCAGAAGTGCTTGCCGCAGTTGCTGCATTCACCGCGCTCGAAGCCGTGCTCTTTGATCTTCTCGACGGCGAAGAACTGCTCGGGGTTGTCTGCGGCGATGTCCTCGATCCGCTGCTTGAGGTCCTCGAGGGAGGGCATGGTGGCGGTTGTGGCTGGAAGGTTTAAGTGTCTCACGGGCCAGGGCTGTCAGTCCTCGTCCCGCTGGTCCTCATCGTACCCGTCGCCCTCGTCGTCGAAAAGCGGTGTCAGGCCACGGTCGAGGGCCCGATGGTCGTACTCTGGTTCCTCGAGGTCGTCCATCTCATCGAGGGGGCCGTCCTGGACGTCCTCGAGTGGGACCTTACCCTGGTACAGGTCATCGAGGCTGCCGCCGTTCTCGATGTATTCTTTCACCTTCCTGTAGCCCTGGAGGTAGATGTGGTCTTTCGCGAAGCCGCCGGACCGGTAGCCGCGGGCGGTGTACTTGAAGGCGTCGTCCTCGTCGATGTCGTAGTCCTCGTTGAGCATCTGGAATGTCTCGCGGAAGCTTCTACCGTCCATGACGTTGTGGGTGACTAGGACCCGGGATGCGTACTTCCTGAGGGTGCTTTGGTCCTGGAAGCCGGTCTGTTCTTCGAGGAAGATGGCGAGGCCCTCGTCGGTGTCCTGGTATCCCGAGACACCGATGCCGAAGATGCCGTGGTCTTGCTGGTAGCCGTTGGCGGACCGGGCAGCATGGAGGAGCTCGTGGATCGCGAGCCTGATGGGTTCGGTCTCGCCGTACTCCCGGTCGTCCGGGACCTTGATGGTCTTCTCGGATGCCTTGACGGAGACGGTGGTCTTGTCGGTGTACTCTGTCTCCCAGTCGTCCATCCCCATGGTCTCGAGGGCGACGTCGAAGACCTTCCTGGCCTCTTCCGGGCTGACGGGGGTCTGTTCTTCCTCCTCGACGGGTTCAGTCTCCTCGAGGATCTGTTCGGCGTACTCCACGAGGTCATCGCTCGGTTCGCCGTAGATGGCCTTCGTGGCCTCCCGGACGGTCGTTTCGTCCCCGCGGTTCCTGAGGATGGTGTTCTTGCGGTCCAGTTCCTCGATGGTCTTCCGGTACAGCTGGCCGACGGGTGAGTCGGGTATATCGATCGAGCAGAGCCGCTGTTCGAGTTCCTCGTGATCATAGCCGACCGGGTCGTAGTCGAATTCGGGCTCGTCGATCTCCCCGCTGAGGAACCGTTCTTTCTCCTGCTGGAAGCTCTCAGTGGTAGGGGAGACGTTGGAGAAGATGTCGATGATGCCGCTGGTCTGTCGTATGAGCCTGTCGAGTTCCTCCCATGGGCCTGTGTCTTCGGCCATGGCTGTCTATAGGTGGTACCGGGACATAAAGGTGGTTGATGATGAGAAAAAGGGGAAGAAAGACGACCTGTTCTGTTAGAACAGGCCGCCGAGACCTTCTTCGGGGTCCTCTGTGTCCTCGTCACCGTCCTCGTCTGCGGCGTCGTCTTCGTCTGCCGCTTCGTCGGCTGCCTCGTCGGCGCCGCCGTCGTCTGAGGAGGGTGCTGGAGCTGCTGCTCCACCTGCGACTGCAGTGTTCATCGCTTCCTCGATGTCGACTCCATCGAGTGCTGCGACGAGTGACTTGACGCGTGCGGAGTCGACGTCGACTCCGGCTGCCTCAAGCACGTTGCTGACGTTTTCCTCGTTGACGTCCTGGCCTGCTGCGTGGAGCAGAAGTGCTGTGTGTACGTATTCCATTGATTTTCACCTCCTGTTGATGCATGCGTTACTCCGCGGACGTGTCGTCCGTGGAGTCGTCTTCGTCGTTGTTTGTGTCCTCGTCTGTGCCTTCATCGTCACCGTCGGCCTCACCTTCGTCTTCCTCGGGATCGACGTCTTTGAGGTCAAGCTGGGACTCGAGGGACTGTGCCTCGCCGGTGGCCTTCTGGAGGATGTCCTCGATGACGTCTTTCTCCTCCAGGGCTGCGTTGACGGCGAGGTTGCGTGCCTTGCGGAACTCGTCGATGACGATGGGTTCTGCGGTCTGGGCGGTGAGGTAGCCGGCGTTGACCGCCAAGTTGTGTGCCTGGCTGGCTGCGCCCTCAATGTCCTGCTGGTAGCTTTCCTCGTCGATGTCGAGGACGTCCTTGTCCATGATCTCGCCTTTCTCGTGGATGAGCTTGAGGTCGAGTCCGACCTCGAGGGGTTCCATACCGAGCTGGTTGAGGATGTCGGCTGTCTCGTCGTCGATGACCTCGCCCTCCTCGACGGCGACGGCTTCCTGCATGACCTTGATGGAGCCGTCCTCGACGGAGGCCTGTGCACCGAGCTGGTTGAGCTTGCCGATCATCGGTCCAGGACCGATGCCGGTGTCGCCCTCTTCGATGACGACGTTGTTGGGTGCGATCTCTCCACCGGATGCCGCTGCCGCTGTCTTGCTGTCCTTGATGATCTTGTACAGCTTGAACGGGTTCTCCTCGGAGAAGATGAACGCCGGCTGGATGGCCTTGTTGTCCTTCAGGTCCCCGATGCTGTCCTTGTCGGATGCCTCGAGTGCGAGGTACATCAGGGTCTTTCGTGCCATCCTGATGTCGGCGTAGTCCTTCATGTCCTTGCGGATCTGCTGGAGCTGTTTGGCCGGAAGGGAGTGCATGTCCAGGATACCGACGACCTGGCTGTCGTTGATCTGTTCGGTGAGGTCCTGGACGATTGCTTCCTTGTCTTCGCGTGATAGCTTCATCTTACTTCACCGCCACGACAGGTCCCATGGTGAGTTTGACGTAGATGTCGCTGATGTTGTGCTCGCCACGGGGCATGTTGTCCTTGAGGAGGTTCAAGATCGCGTCGGCGTTGGACCGGAGTTCGTCCTCGTCCATCGCCTCGTGCCCGATCTTGCACTTGATCGAGGGCTGCTCGCGGACCTTGACGGAGACCGTCTTCCGGAGCTCCTCGATGCGGTCGCTGGGATCGGACCCGGGGGGCATCGGCTTTGGCATCTTGTTGCGCGGGCCGAGCACGGGACCGAGGTTCTGACCGATGTCGGGCATCAGCGGTGCTTCTGCGATGAAGAAGTCGACCTCTTCTGCGAGTTTCTTGGCTTCTGTCTGGTCGTCGAACAGGTCCTCGAGGTCGTCCCCGGAGAGGCGATGGTCCGCGTTGTCCGCGTTCTCGATGAGCGTGTCACCGATGACCGCGATGGTGGTGTCCTCGGATGCCTGGTACGGCAGTGTGAGGTCCTCTGCGAACCGGTTCTCAGGGTTGTCGAGTTCGACGTTCTTGAGGTTGATGATGAGGTCGACGGACTGGGTGAAGTTCCTGGCGTCTGCGTCCTCTTTCGCCTTCGTGATCGCTTCTGTCATGTCCATGTCTACTCACCCTCTGCCTGTGCTATCTTGTCGTCGTATTCGCCGTCGTCGATCAGCTGCTGCACGTCGTAGGCCTCTTTGCCGTCGATGGTGACGCCCATGGACTGGCAGCTGCCGATGACTTCCTTGACGGCTCCCCGGAGATCGGTCGCGACGAGGTCAGGGATCTTCATCTCCGCGACCTCGAGTGCGATCTCGAAGTCCAGGTCGGCGACCTTGTTGGTGTTGGGTTCACCGCTCCCTGTCTCGATGCCGAGCTTCTCCTTGACGAGCTCGGCCGTCGGCGGTGTGCCGACCTCGATCTCGAACTCGCCGGTCTCCTCGTCGACAATGACGTCGACGGGGACCTCCATGCCGTCGTAGGCGGCTGTCTTCTCGTTTATGGCGTTGACTACTTCGCCGATGTTGACCGGTGTCGGACCGAGCTGTGGTCCGAGGGGAGGCCCTGCTGATGCCGAACCTCCGTCCACCAGTGCCGATACTGTCATCTCGCTCATATCGTTATCTCACCTTCAGTCCTTGCTGCGCTTGCGCAGCAGTTCGACGCTGATCGTGACAGGGATGGGGACCGCTGCCTCGAGCAGCTTGATGGTTGCTTCCTGGTTTGCCTCGTCGATGCGGTCGATCTTGGCTTCCTCGCCCTTGAACGGGCCGCCGACGACCTCGACCTTGTCGCCTGCTTCGAGCTTGATCTCCTGTGGTTCCTCGGAGAGGAACTTCTCGAGGTCATCGATCTCGACCTTGTCGTCGATCACGCCTTTGACGTGTCGCAGGTCGTTTCCGAGCTCCCTGATGTCGACCTCCTCGCCTTCGATGAAGACGTATCCCTTGAGGTCGTGGGGATACAGGATGGCCTTGACGGCGTAGTCTTCGTTGTCGATCTTGGCCTGGAGTGAGTTGACAACCGTCTTCTCCCGTCCCCGCGTCGTCCTGAGTGTGAGTATTGTCATGGTGGGAACCTCCTTAGTTGATTGTCAGGGTGCCGATCAGGTAGATCAGGAACCCTATGCTGCCGATCAGCAGGATACCGAGCCCTGTGACCTTCGCGGACATCGTGAACTCGTCCCGGTCCGGCTTCTTGGTGATCTTGAGGACACGGTGGTACTGCTTGAGTTCGGACTTGATCCGTCTGACAAGGTCCATGGATGTGCACCTGCCTGTCCGTCGAGAGAATCAGCACTGGCTGACCCTCTCCTGTCCCTCATGGGACAGTCCGAACGAGGCTATCGGCACTTGGTTGGCAACTCTTTTAAAGGGTCGGCCGTCTCAGTGGAGGCCGAGCTGCTCGAGTTCCTCGTGGAGGTCCTCGTCCTCGAACACGACGCGTCCGTCCGCATCGCCGTCCGCGTGGAAGGTGCCGGCAGGGTCCTGGTAGACCCTCTCCGGGTGGGCGGTCAGGTCGGCGCCGGGATAGGTACGCTCGAGGTCCTGGACGTCGATCGAGTACTCGATATCCGAGGGCCGGAGCCCGTACTCGTCCCGTCCCTCGCCCCGGACCATCTTCTTCAGGTTCGCCAGTCCCCAGCCGACCCGGGCGGCGATGTCGGCGCCGGCGCCGAGGTCGACGTCGACGATGTTGTATCCTGTGAAGCCGTCCTCGTCCGCCTCGATACGGTAGACGAAGCTGTCATAGACCGCAGTCATCGATTCAAGTTCATCGCCGTCCTGCTGGATGCTGAGAACGTTTTCGTCTCCTTCCAGTGCCTCGACCATCTCGTGGACGTCCATCTGCTCTCCCTGATAGTGGAACGCTGCCATCGTATCACCGGACCTGACTTCGTGCGCCGGGATTTAAAATTGAGGTGGTCGGGCCCTGCACGCCTCACTCGCTATCGAGCCACGAGGCGATGCGCTCGGCTGCCTCGAGTCCGCGGTCGGTGTCGGTCCGGTCCTCGGGGAGGATGCGGACGTACCGACCACGATCCCAGTCCATAAGTCCGATGGTGGTCTTTTCAGCCGCCGGGAGGTCCTTTTCTTTTTTCGGGCCGTGGTCGGCGACGGTGTAGGCCTGGACCTGCCCGTGGGTCATCGCTTCTTCCTCCCAGCCGACCGCTGTCACGACGGCATCGAGGACGGGCTGGAGGACCGGTCCGATGCGTGGCAGCTTCTGATTGAGCAGCTGTCCGTACTCGTCTTTGACGCTGTCGATCTCTGTGTCGATGCCGTACCGGTCCTCGTTCCAGGCCTCTTCGAGCATCCGCTCCATGTCGTCGGTCGGGAAGTCATCGTCGACGGCAATCTCGATCCGCAGGCCGTAGATATCGTCGTCCGTGACCGGGACGGCCGAGATGTCCCCGGGCCTGTGTTCGCGGTCCCGCTCGATACCGTAGTCGATGTTGTAGACGGCTGATGCGTAGATATTCTCCGTGGTCGCGGTGACGTGATTATCCGGTCCGGTGCCGTCCTCGAGGTGCTCTGTAAACAGTCTGAATTCGTCGAGATAGTCTGGCATGCTATCACGTCAGTCCTCGAGAGCTGTCGCGATCCTGTAGGCCTCCTCGATCGCCTCATCCGGTTCGTAATCGGCGAAATCCAGTCGGATGTGAGTGCGGTCCTTGTGCTCGATCCTGGTGGTGAACCCGCCGACGATATCATCGACGTAGAACCCGCTGGGGTCGGTGAGACCGGCCTTCCGGATCGTGTACCGCTTGGAGCCGTGGTCCCGGGTGTTGTCCTGGTAGGCCGCCTCGAGGATGTCCTCGAGATCGTCGGTCGAGAAGTCATCGTCGACGGCGAGCTGTATGGCGATGCCCAGATCCTGCTCGTACCGGACCTCCCCTGTCTCGATGGCGTCCGCAGGGACCTGGTCCAGTCCGTTTCCGTCGAGGGTCCGTTCGATCTGGTCGAGTTCGGCGGTGTATGTCATCCAGGTCACCTGGAGGTAGCTGTTCCGGTCCGGCTCTTTTTATATCTGCCTATAGTCGGGGCTGGTCGGGAGAGGAAAAAGAGGAAGGGCCCTAGACGAACTCGATGCCCAGCTCCTGCTCGATCTCTTTGGTGTACTCCTCCTTGTAGGTCTGCTCGGGGCCGAAGATCTGCGGGCTCTGGACGCCCGTGACGATGATCATGGCCCGGAGGGAGTCGCCAAGCTCTTTGAGAACTTGTGCTCCCCAGATGACCTTGGCGGTGTCGTCGAGCTTGTCGGAGACGGTGTTGACGACTTCCTGTGCCTCGTTGAGGCTGAGGTCGCTGCCCCCTGAGACGTTGATCAGGGCGCCGTCGCCGCCGTCGATCTCGACGTCGAGCAAGGGATTGGTCAGTGCCTTCTGGACGGCCTCGCGCGCACGGTTCTCGGTGTCGCTCTGACCCATGCCTATCATGGCGATGCCACCTTCGCCCATGACCGCGCGGATGTCGGCGAAGTCGAGGTTGACAAGGCCTGGCTTGGTGACCAGCTCGGTGACGCCTTTGACCGCGTTGACGAGGATCTCGTCGGCGATCTTGAAGGCGGTGTTGAGCGAGACGTCGGGGACGATCTCGAGGAGCTTGTCGTTCGGGATGACGATCAGTGTGTCGACGACCGACTCGAGCTTCTCGAGGCCTGATCGTGCGTTTTCTTCACGCTGCTGTCCCTCCATCTTGAAGGGGAGCGTGACGATGCCGACGGTCAGTGCGTCCATCTTCTTGGCGATCTCGGCGATGACCGGGGCAGAACCTGTGCCCGTGCCTCCGCCGAGCCCGCATGTTATGAATACCATGTCGGAGCCTTTGAGAGATTCTTTCATCTGGTCCTTGTTCTCCTTGGCGGACTCGCGGCCGACGGACGGGTCAGCACCCGCACCGAGGCCGTTGGTCAGTTCCTTGCCGATGAGGACCTTGTGGTCCGCATCAGCATAGAGAAGATCCTGTGCATCTGTATTGACGGCGATGGTCTCTGCGCCAGCGATACCGACCTGCATGAGGCGCGAGACGGTGTTGTTGCCTGCTCCGCCGCTGCCGACGACCTTGATATCGGCCTTCCTGTCTTCGATTATCTGTCGAAGCTCTTCGTCGACTTCGTGTTCCTCTGTTTTCTCTGATGGCAGTGTTTCGTCCCCGTCCTCTGATCGCTTCGCCTCTTTGACCATGTCTTCCATGAGTATCTCCTTGTGATCTGTGACCTGTGATGACCGTGACGTTTTCCTTGGACGAACGTTCTATATAAAGATATTTAAAGCTACCCGGAGCTGTCCTCGCCGTCCAGTTCGAGGACGGCCGTATCGACGGCTTCGAGCTTCTCGATCTCATCCTTGAGGCTATCTCGTGCCTCCTGAGGTATCTCGGAGTGGATCGTGACGGTTGCAGTACCGTCATCGAACGAGACGTCCGAGCCCTGTCCGATGTGGAACTCGAGGACGGCCTGGACCTGTTCATCAGGGTCCTCGACCTTCCGGAGAATCTCCACGTCGTACTCGAGGTCCTTGCCTGCGAGAGGGTGGTTGAAATCGACCTTGACCCGGCCGTTCGAGACGGTGAGGATCTTCCCGCGCTGGCCATCGACCTCAACAGGCATCCCCCGCCGTGGGGTGATATCGTACTCGTCGAACTCCCGCTTGGAGATCGTCCGGATGTTCTCACTGGTCCGGCTGCCGAATGCGTCCTCCGTCGGGACCTCGACGGTATCGCTGTCGCCGACGTCCATCTCGCGGACGTGGTCCTCCAGGCCGTCGAGGACGTAGTCTTCACCGATCAGGACCTTGACAGGTCCGAGGTTCATGTCCGCGGTATCGAGTCCTTCCTCGTCCGCGACATCGGGATCTGTCAGGTCGAAGATCTCGCCTGACTGCTGTATCCTGCCGACGTAGTGGATCTCGACGATGTCGCCGTCCTGGAATCCCACGTGGTATCACTCGGGGACGCGTTCACGCACAATCTTTTTATGGGTGACCCCGCAGGTAGCAACCATGGGAATCATCGAGCGCGTCTTCTCGGATGAGGACTGGCGCGACCATCTGGATCCGGAGATTGCACGGAAGATGGAGAAGCTATTGAAGCGTATCAAGCCGTTTGAGGACTCATACAAGCGCTCGAAGCACGAATCGATCGCCCAGCTGTGGGTCGCCCTGGCCGAGGTCTATGTCCAGGTCGACCGGATGAACCAGCGGCTCATCCACATCGAGCGGCTGCTGGATGGCCTCCACGGGGACGATGTCGCACAGATGCAGAACCAGGACGATGAGCTGTCCGATTCCCTGAAGGAGTACTGATGTTTCTTCCGTGTAACGGCAGGATTCTTTAACCGGTGCCACGCATCCGGTCCCGTGGTACAGATGGAGGAGTACGATGCAGTAGTTCTCGGAGCAGGTTCAGGCCTCGACGTCGCGTCGGCGCTGGCAAACAGGGACTGGCAGGTCGCGGTGATCGAGCCCGGCCCGATGGGCGGGACGTGTCTCAACCGTGGCTGTATACCGTCGAAGATGCTGATCCACCACGCGGACGTCGCCGAGACCATCAGGTCCTCGGAGGCGTTCCACATCGACGCGACGATGGACGGGGCTGACGTCACGAGCATCGTCGAGGAGGTAACGGAGACCGTCAGCGAGGACGCGGACGCGATCGAGAACGGGCTCGAGCAGTCCCCCAACCACACCCTGTACAAGGCAGAGGGTCGGTTCGTCGACGAGGAGACCATCGAGGTCGACGGGGAAAAGATCACATCGGACACCATCGTCGTCGCCGCAGGCACCCGACCCCTTGTCCCACCGATCGACGGACTGGAAGAGGCTGATTACATGACGAGCAAGGAGGCCCTCGAGCTCGAGGAACAGCCCGACGAGCTGGTCATCATCGGTGGTGGCTACATCGCCGTCGAGCTCGCCCATTTCTATGCGGCCCTCGGCACGACGGTCAAGATCATCGAGATGGCGGACACGTTGGTCGCCCGCGAGGACAAAGACATCGCGGCGACGTTCACGGAGCTTGCCGCGGACAGGGACCGCTGGGACATCAACCTCGGGCTGAAGGCCACACAGGTCGAGGAGGACGGCGACCGGATCACTGTCCGCGCGGAAGACGAGGACGGCAATGAGGAGATGTTCTCCGGCGATGAGCTGCTGGTCGCTGCGGGCCGCGTCCCGAACACGGACAGCCTCAAGGTGGACAATGCAGGCATCGAGACGGATGACCACGGGTTCATCGAGACGGACGACCATCTCCGGACCTCTGTCGATGGGATCTATGCGCTGGGCGATATCGCGGACAACTGGATGTTCAAACACGCCGCCAACCACGAGGCACGCACGGTGCTGCGGAACGTGCTCGGGCTGGATGATGCTGTCGATGATACGGCGATGCCGCATGCGATCTTCTCGGCACCGCAGGTCGCCGGCGTGGGCAGGACCGAACAGGAGCTCGAGGACGAGGGAGCCGACTACGTGACCGGACGCTATGAGTACGGCAAGACAGGCATGGGCCTGGCGCTGAAGGAAGAAGATGGGTTCGTCAAGGTCCTGGCCGACAACGAGACAGGCGAGATCCTGGGCTGTCACATCATCGGGCCCGAGGCCTCGACCCTGATCCATGAGGTCCTGGTCGCGATGCGTGCCGGCAGCGGGGTGATCGATGACATCCAGGACACGATCCATATCCACCCGGCACTGAACGAGGTTGTCCAGCGGGCGTTCAACTCCGTCTAGACCTGGTGGAGCCAGTCGCGGTACTCCTCGATCCTGCCGCGGGCGGCGTTCATGAACGCTGACTGGAGCTCCTCGGTCACCTCGCCCCGGCCGTCGGAGACATCGCGCTGGTCGAGGGACGCGATCGGGGTGACCTCCGCGGCCGTCCCGGTGAAGAATGCCTCATCGGCCCGGTAGATCTGATCGCGGGTGAGCCGTTCCTCCTTGACGGTGTACCCGCGGTCGCGGGCGATCGTCATGACCGACTGCCGGGTGATACCCTCGAGGACCGAATCCCGCGGTGGGGTGTAGATCTCGTTGTCCCGGACGATGAAGATGTTCTCTCCTGTTCCCTCGGAGACGTGGCCTTCCTCCGTCAGCATGATAGCCTCGTCGTACCCATCGCGGAGGGCTTCTGCCTTCGCGAGGACGGAGTTGAGGTAGTTGCCGGTGGCTTTGGCCTTGGTCGGCATGATGTCGGGGTGGTGCCGGCGCCAGGAGGAGGTCTTGATATCGACACCGTTCTCTAATGCGTCCTCCCCGAGGTAGGCGCCCCACGGCCAGACCGCGATAGCAATCTCGACAGGACTTCCCTGTGGATTGAGCCCCATCTCGCCGTAGCCACGATACGCGATCGGGCGGATGTAGCATGCATCGAGATCGTTCCGCTCGATCAGCTCCTCGATGGCCTCGCGGAGCTCGTCTTTCCCGTAGTCGAACTCCATGTCACAGATCGTCGAGGAATGGAGGAACCGGTCCAGATGCTCGTCCAGCCGGAAGACGGCGGTACCGTGGTCGGTATCGTAGGCCCGTATACCCTCGAAGACACCTGTCCCGTAGTGGAGTGCGTGGGTTAGAACGTGGACCTGGGCATCATCCCAGTCGACGTACTCGCCGTCCATCCAGATGGTCTCGACCGGTTCCATGTATCAACCGTTGGCGGGACCGGCATAAAACGCTTACTCCGGCTCGACCAGGTCCTCCCGCAGCAGGCCGTACCGCTCGGTGTCCCGGTACTCGCCTTGCTTGTACCGTTCCTCGCGGAATGTCCCTTCGTGTTCGAACCCGAGCTTCTCGAACATCCGCTGTGATGGCCGGTTGTGGCTGAAGGCCTCGCCGGTGATCTTGTGCAGGTTGAGCTGCTCGAAGCCGTACTCGAGGATGCGGTACAGCGCCTCCGGGCCGTAGCCGTTGCCCTGATGCTCATCAAGCAGGTAGATGTAGACCTCACCCCGCCTGTCGATCTCGTCTTTGACCTTCAATCCTGCGTAGCCGATGAATGCATCGTCATGCCTGATCGTAAGAAAGATGTCCTCGTTGTCCGCGATGTAGTCCTGGACGTCGCTGACCGTTGAAGGCTTCCTGAGCCCGCCGTAGGTCTGCATGCCGTCGCTGTAATTGACCGTGACGATGTCCTCCGCATCATCCTTCTCTGCCGGCTCGATGGCAAGCCCGTCGGTCTTGAGGAATGACATAGTTCACTTCAGGATAATGGCCGGCCGTCCTGGCATGGCGCGGTCGGCCTTGCGGTGGCTGGAGACGTTCTCGGGCATCACCTCGATGTCCGCGTTGAACCTGTCCCCGAGGAAGTCCTCTGCCTCCTCGAAGACGTCCCGCTCGTCCTCGACGGTGAGGATGGCCTCGGGGAGGTCGCCAGGGTCCTGCTTGAGATCCTGGACCATGTCCGAGAACCCCTCAGTGTGCTCGCGTAGACCCTTCCTGGAGGTCAGCTCCTCCATGACCTGGCCGATGTCAATGGAGCCGTGGTCCTCGAAGCGGTCCTTCACGATGCCGACTGCCTCTCGCTTCCATTCGGACGCGAGGACGATCTCGATCCGGTCAAAGTCATCGACCATGTCCGCGATCTCCGTTATGTCCTCGATAGTGCGTTTCACGAGCCGTTCGGCGTCCTCGATCCCCTCATCGATTTCATCCTTCCGGACCTCGGGCCAGTCCGCCTCGGTGACGAGACCGTGGTGACCGGTCTCGGTCCAGAGCTGCTCGCAGAGGTGCGGGATGAACGGTGCCATCATCCTGATCTGGGCGTCGAGGACCCGCTCGATCACGTCCTGGTTGAGTGTATCGGCCCGCTGCCTGTACCACGAGATCAGGTTGTTCAGCTCGAAGAACGCCTTCAGGGAGGCCTTCCGGGTCTGGAAGTCCTCTAATGCTACCTCTGCATCCTGGATCATCCGGTTGAGCCGTGAGAGGACGTACCGGTCGATCCTGTTCGGATCGCGGCCCTCACCTGTGCCGTAGAGGTCGAGGGTCCGTTCGTGGAAGGAACGGAGTTTGTTCTTGTAGTCGTTGACCTCATCCTCCCGCCAGTCGAAGTCCTGCCACGGCTCACAGCTTGAGAACATGAAGAACCGCACGGTGTCCGCGCCGTGGTCCTCGATGGCGTTCTCCGGCAGGATAACGTGACCTTTCGAGGAGGACATCTTCGTGCCCTCGAGCAGGCCCATGCCCCAGGTCGCGATGCCTTTCGGCCAGTGCTTCTCGTCGAAGATCGCGGAGTGGTGGAACATGAAGAAGGTCAGGTGGTTCTGGATGAGCTCGTTGGCGGAGGTCCGCCAGTCGAGGGGATACCAGTACTCGAAGCTCTCCCGTGCCTCCTCGAGTGTCTCCTCGTCGATCTTGCTGGTCGCAAGGACCTCGTCTTGTGGTCCCTCGCCTCGGAAGATGTAATCGAAGACCTCCTCGGTCAGTTCCTCAGGCGGGACGTCCTCGATGATGTGCTTGATCGTGTAGTATGCCATATAGATCGTTGAATCGCTGAGAGGTTCGACGACGAACTCCTCGTCGAAGGGCAGCTTGGTGCCGAGCCCGTAGTTCCTGATGCAGGGCCAGGAGTCGAGCCAGTTGATGGTGTGACTGTAATCGTCCCGGGTGTTCTCGGGGATCGTCCGGATCCGGTTGAGTGCCTTGTCGGCCTTGTCCTTCCAGCCCCGGTCGCCGTAGGTCAGGAACCAGGTGTCTGCCTTCGCGACGATGACCTGGCCGCTACAGCGACAGACAACCTCCTCGGAGAACTCCCACATCGAGCCGAACTTGTTCTGGTTGGCATAGAGTCGCTGGAGCTCCTCTTTCGCGTCCTGGATCGACTGACCTGCGAACTCCTGGCAGTTGGATTTCAGGCGACCGGTGTGGTGTTCCTTCTTGTAGATATCCTCGGTCGCCTCCTCGAGTGTCTCCTCCTCGTCCTGGGAGGTGATACCGTGCTGTTCGCAGGCTTCCTTGGCGGGGAAATCGCCGTAGCCCTCGACGTCGATGATCGAGACCGGCTCGATTTCTTTGACCGTCTGCGGGTCGATGCCGTACTCCTTGAGTGTTGCCTCGTCCTCCTGGATGTCCCTGAGGGAGATCCAGTCGTATGGGGCATGTGCGGGGACCGACATGACGATACCTGTCGCCGAGTCGGTATCGACGAATGTCGCCGGTAGCAGCATGATCTCGTCGCCGGTGACAGGGTTCATGACCGTGTCACCGATGATCTCCTCGCCCTTGAAGGTGTCCTGTATCTCGACGTCGTGGTCCTGGTGGCGGAGCTTCCCGGCGGCGTCCTCGGAGACGATCCAGGTCTCGCCATCCATGTCGGCCTCGATGTAGTCGCCGTCAGGATTGACGAGGGCGTGGGTGACGCCGTAGACGGTCTCGGGCCGCAGGGTGGCCATCGGGAGGACCGTCGCGTCCTTCCGGAACCGGACGAGGGTGTATTCTTGCATCTCCGCGTCCTCGCCTTCGAGGAGGTCATGCGTGGTAACGGGGTTGTCGTCATCGAGGCAGTACTTGGTCGGGTGTTTGCCCTTCTCAAGGTAGCCTGCCTGTTTGAGCTTGCGGTACTGCCACTCGATGAATCTGTTGTAATGTGTATCGTTCGTGGTGAACTCGCGGCGCCAGTCGACACCGAACCCGAGGTCCTGCATGTTCGTCTTGTAGCTGTTCTCGATGAAGTACTCCGCGAAGTCCATCGGCGTCTCCATCGCATCGAGGGCGCTCTGGGGGACGTTGTAGACGTCCTTGAGGACGTGGAGCTGTTCCTCCTCGCCGTCCTGGAGGCGGTTGAGGGCTCCGATGATCGGTGTCCCGGTGACGTGCCATGCCATCGGAAACAGGACGTTGTAGCCCTGCATTTTCTTGAACCGGGCGAAGACGTCGGGAAGCGTGTAGGTGCCGACGTGGCCGAGATGCATCCCGCCGCTGGGGTACGGGTACGCAACAGTGATGAAGAACTTATCGCGGTCGTCGGGGTCGGCCTGGAAGACCTCGTCCTCGCTCCAAGCCTGCTGCCATCTGTCCTCCATGTCGTGGAGTCTGTCCTCGAAGCCCATACCGGTGGATTCTGTGAGGAAGGTTTTAAGTCCTTCCCGACGAGGGCTGTTCATCCAGACCGAACTCTCACCGGAATGATGGGCTCGAGGACAACCGTTTTTGTCTATCGGCCGGTGGTAAAAATGCCAACGTTTTAAAGGCTGGGATACTAACGTGCTAGTGGATATCCATGACGCGACTCATCACTGTCTCCGGAGGCAAGGGCGGGGTCGGCAAGACGACGGTCACGAGCAATGTTGGTTCTGCACTGTCCGAGTTCGGCCTCGATACGATGGTCATCGACGCAAACCTGACGAACCCGAATCTGGGGTTCCATCTCGGCATCCCGCTGTACCCGACGACGCTGCACGATGTACTGCGCGATGAGGCACACATCACTGAGGCGACCTATATCCATAATTCAGGCCTGCGGGTCGTGCCCGCTGGTCTCTCTGTCGATGATCTGAAAAACACCTCCCCGGACCGTCTCGAGGACGTCCTCGAGCAGGTGATTGGGGAACCGGAGTACGTCGTCATCGATTCTGCCGCCGGACTGGGCAATGAGTCCGTCAACACGATCGAGGCCTCCGATGAGCTTTTGATCGTGACCAACCCGAACCTGCCGGCTGTCACCGACGCCCTGAAGACGGCCAACATCGCCGAGGAGGCGGGGACTCATGTCCTCGGTGTCGTCCTCAACAGGCAGAACGGCACGGAGGACGAGCTCTCCGCGGAGGAGGTCGAGGAGATGGTTGGTCACCCGGTCGTGACCGAGCTCCCGGAGCACGATGTGATGCGTGAATCCGTCGCGAAAAAGACCCCGGTCGTCCACCACAGCCCCGACCACCACATGGCGGAGCGGTTCCGCGACTTGGCGGCTGATCTGGCCGGTATCGAGTACGAGGCAGATACGGACGAAGGCTTCGTCGACCGTGTCAGGCGCGCGCTGGGCTTCTAGACGAGGTCGTGGATCCTGTCCAGCCGGAGCTCGAATCCGGCGACAGGCATCTCGAGGGCGATGTTGTTCAGGACCGCGGGGTTGATCTCGCCGATCGTCCCGACGTGGATGCCATCGAGGAGGATCTCTGCGGTCCGTCCCTCGATGAACGTCGGGTGGTACTCCTTCTCGAAGGCCACCTCCACACCGAGTGACTCGAAGAACCCTTCCAGGACCTGTTTGACGTCGGTGTAATCGACTTCCTGGCCGGCATGGAGCGCTGCCAGGTGCTTGTCGGTCCGTGTCTTCGTCGGGCTGTCCTCGTCCTTCCGGATGACGTCGGCGGCCTCGAAGATCTTCTGGGGGTACTCGTTGTGTGTGTTGTCCGCCAGGGTCCCGAGGAGCTGGGGGATGAGCATGTCCCGTGCGATGGTGTATTTGTCCGAGACAGGGTTGGCCAGCCTGACGAACCCGTCCTCGTCTCTGTTCGCGTCCCGCGCGAGGGTCTGCTCGTCGCTCAGGGTTGGGTTCATCAGCTCCTGGTAGCCGAACCCGGTCATCAGGTCCCTGATGCTGTGCATGAACGTCTCCATCGGGTCGGCCTCCCCGATCGTCGCGATGTCGGGGATCTCGGGGTCGAGGTTGTTGTAGCCGTACCCGATCGCGACGTCCTCGGCGATATCGACCTGGTGGAGGATGTCCGCGCGGTACGGCGGGATGAGGACCTCGAGCTCATCGCCGAGCTCGACGAGGCCGTAGCCCATCTTCTCGAGGTACTCCCGGGCGCTGTCACGGTCGAGCTCGATGCCGGTGATGGCCTCGATCTCAGCGAGGTCGATTTCCATCTCGTCGGTGGAGAAATCGGGCGTGGTATGGATATCGCCCTGTGCGTGCATCTCGACCTCGTGGATCTCGCCACCACGCTCCGCGAGGGCGGTGACGATGACGTTGAGAGCGTACTGCAGGGACTCGAGGTCGGTACCTGTTACATCGATGAACAGGTCCCGGGAAGCTGTCGTGACCTCGGTCTTCCGGGAGTTGATGATCGGCGGGAAGCTGAGGACCTGCTCGTTGTCATCGACGATGACCGGCCACCTGTCGTGGCTGGTGACCAGGTCGGCGTATGCTTGCCCCTTCTCGTGGTCTTCGAGGATCTCCTCGAGGCTCATGGTCTCGTCTCGCTCCAGGGGGACGAAGCTGTACTCGTCCGGGGCTGCGGCCGTGTAGGTCAGCGGGAAATCGATTTCCGTCATGTCGTGGATCCCGATCGAGACGCGCTCGCGATCCCGTCCGAAGGTGCCGTGGAGCTTCTCCTGGAGCTGGATCAGTGACTTGACCGCCGCGGTGTTGAGGTCGACGTTCCTGACGACTGCTGTGACGACGTGTGGCCGGACAGGGACCTCATCGACGGTGATGGAGTACGTCGATTCGTGGAGGTCGTACTTCGAGAGGCCGGGATCGTTGTCCTTCCAGCTCCTGACGGCCCGTGCGATCCCCTCGACGGAGAGGAGGTCGATCCTGTCGGAGGTGATCTCGACCTCAAGACGGTCATCGATGATCTCCTCGACCTCGACTTTGACCCGTGTCAGTATCTCCTCGAGTTCGTCGTCGCTCATCTCCTCTCCGATCAGGTCGAAGAGGTCGTGCTTGTTGCATTCGATCGTTGGCATGCTTTTACCTCACGTCCACGATGGAGCTCTCCCGCAGCTCCTGGATGTCCTGCGGGAACAGGAGCTCCCTGATGTCGTCCTTGCCGAGTTTGAACATCGCGATCCGGTCGATGCCCATGCCCCACGCGATGACAGGGTCATCGACATCGAGGGGGTGCCTGACCTCCGGCCTGAACAGGCCTGCGCCGCCGAGTTCCACCCAGCCGAGTTCGGGGTGGTACGCATCGAGTTCGACGGAGGGCTCGGTGAACGGGAAATAGCCTGGCCGGAATCTGATCTTCTCGGCACCGGCGATCTCCTCGCCGAACATCTTCAGGTATCCGAGCAGGTCACGCAGGGAGAGGTCCTCTGCCTTGACGATGCCCTCTGCCTGGTTGAACTCGATGAAGTGGGTGGAATCGATCTCGTCGTACCGGAAGACCCGGTCGATGGAGAACAGCTTCGCCGGGGACTCGACGCCCTCGGCGAGGTACCGTATCGTGGCGGCGGTTGTCTGGCTCCGAAGCATCAGCTTCGAGGCCTGTCGCTTCGACCATTCGTACTCCCAGCCCTTCGAGTCGAGCGTCCATCCTTCCTCGTGGACCTTTTTGACGCGCTCGACGATCTCGTCGTGCATCAGGTCGCCGTGTGCCGGGTCCTCGAGCTCGAACTTGTCGTGGACCTCTCGTGCGGGATGGTCCTGGGCCTGGAACAGGACATCGAAGTTCCAGAACTCCATCTCGACGAGATCGGTCTTTGCCTCCCGGAAGCCCATGGACATGAACTCCTGCCTGACGTCGTCCAGGTAGCTCCGGTACGGCTGGCGCTTGCCTGGCCGCTCGGGGTCTGTCTCGGCCTCGACGTTGTACGCACGGACCCCGCGTTTCTTCCACTCGCCGCTGCGGATGATCTCGGGGGTCAGCGTGCCGACCTTCTCTTTTTCCTTTTCCTTCTCCTGTTCCTGCCGTTTTTCGTACTGTTCGTATTCCTTCCTGCCTTTTTCGGTTATCTCGAGGATGCGCCAGCTCTGCTCGACCCGCTCGATCAGGCCGCGGTTGAGCAGCTCCTCGATCATATCATCATCGGCGTCCCCGCCGCTCCATTCATCGGTATCTGTCACGTCCTCGAGGAGGTCCTCCTGGGGGAAGCCGTCCTCGAGTTTGGCCTGTCCGTGCTCTGTTATCTGGACCTTCTTGTAGCCGCCCTCCTGGAGGATATCAGCCCAGCCGTTTTTCTTGCATTGGCCGAGAGCGATGTTGAACGGACCGATCAGATCCTGGAGCTCGTCCATCCGCTCGGGTCCGTCCGTGATCTCTGCGAGAAGTCGCTTCTCTGGCAGCCCGTTGATATAGGCGTCCTCGCCCTTCGAGGTGATCCGGTAGTGGACGGTGCTTTCCTCCTCGATCTCGACGAGCATCGCGTCCTCGAGCCATTTCGCCGGTCTGATGACGGCTCCGTGGCTCAGTTCCTCTTCGAGGTCCTCGACCCGTGCCTTCCCGTCGTGGTCAGTGAGGGCCTCGAGAAGCCGGGCTGCCTTGGGATGCAGGTCCATGTCTAGTCCTCACTGGGCAGCGTGTTTTTTTGTATCTTACACCCGCGCTGGGGAAACGGTAAAAAGACCGGACACGAGGACTCGTCCATGGCACTGGAACAGGCCATTGAGTGGACGCGGGAGGTCTTCATGCCGTTCGGTCCATTCGGCCTGTTCGTGCTGGCGTTCATCGAGGCGTCGTTTTTCCCGGTACCGCCGGATGTCCTTCTCATACCGCTTGTCATCGCGTCACCGGGGGCGGGACTCGTCCTCGCTCTTGTCGCCACCGTCGGTTCCGTGACCGGTGCGGTGGTTGGCTATGAGGCAGGACGCCGCGGTGGACGTCCGGTGATGAACGAGGTTGTCTCAGATAGAAACATCCGCCGCGTGGAGGAGTACTACGACAGGTACGGCGTCTTCGCGGTCGGGGTCGCGGGATTCTCGCCGGTCCCGTACAAGGTCTTTGCGATCTCCTCGGGTGTCTTCGAGATGGACCTGAAATCGTTCGTTGCTGTCTCGACGATCTCCCGCGGTTCCCGCTTTTTCGCGGTTGCCTCACTCTTCATGCTGTACGGCGAACGGATCGTCGGGTTCGTGGAGTCGTACTTCGGGACACTGAGCCTCATCCTGGCCGGCGCCGCCGTTGTCGCCTACGTGGTCTGGAAGCAGTGGCTGTAGTCACTGTATGAACTCGTCCAGCCGGTCACGTGCCTGCTCGCGTCGCTCCTGGTGCTCGGTGAGGAATTCCTCGAGGCGGTCCTTGACGATCTGTTTGAGCTCGCCGGACAGCATCTCGCCGCTGTCGTAGGCTTGGTAGATCTCGTCCAGCCTGTCGTCGTCCTCGATCAGGTGGTACGCGAGGAGCTCGAAGACCATGTCCTCGGAGACGTCGGCTCCTTGCTCCCTGTGCTCGTCCAGGCTCTGCTGGCCGCCGGTCTTCGCGCGGTCGATCTTGTCTTTCGCGTCCTCGACGGTGTCGGTCAAGGCGATGTAACTCGTTGGCTTGCTGGAGGACATCTTTCCGCCCTGGAGCCCCCGCATGAACTTGTGGTAGGTGGCCGCGGGCTTGATGAACTCCTGCTCCTGGAAACGGGCGGCTATGTCCCGTGTCAGCCGGATGTGTGGGTCCTGGTCGGTCCCAATCGGGACGACGGTCGGTCGTGGTCCGCCGTGTTCCTCGAACTGGGGCTGGAGGATGTCAGCGACCTGTGTCAGGGCGGACGTCGTCTTGCCGGGTGAGATATCGCCGTAGATGGCCTCGACCTCGCTCTGGGTGACGTGCCGGGAGAACTGCTTGCTCCTGGCGTGGTAGTGCGGAGAGCCCTCTGACTGGAAGTAAAACGTCAGGTTCTCGGGGTCGAGGCCGAGGGCGATGTAGTTGATGAGGTACTCCTCGATCGCGATCTCCCGTGCCTCCTGGAGGGACATGTCCCTGGTGGCGTAGGCCTCGAGGTCCGCGACCGCGACGAACAGTTCCCCGCCCTGTTCCTGATAGTAGATCATCTGGTCGGCGACCATCTTGTGGCCGAAATGGAAGGTCCCGGACGGCATCAGCCCGGTCATCATCGCGAAGTCATCGCCGTCCGCGATCGCCTCCGCGACCGTGCCGAAGTCCCGCTGCCCGTAGATGATGTCACGGCGCATGTACCGGTTGAGCTCCGGGAGGGTGTCTTTGTGCTCGGCGAAGGAATCGATCCCGAAGTTCTCCATCTTTGCCTCGTAGTCGGAGGCCGAGACATCACCCCAGGGGTCGATGTCCGCCATATCAGGTACCTCCGTCCCGGGAGCGGGTGAGAAGAGATAGGGCTGTGTTTAGAAGGAGGGTATCACTGCCGCAGCCAAACGCGTCCACCCTGTCGCATGGGGACAAGCCACCGGCGGACGGTTAAATAGCTTGCCCTGGCGGCGACCACCTTTTAAAAATCTCGGCCGCTGTTGTGGGATCCATGCCTGATGCGTACTCGGAACAGCTGACCTCGCATGTCGTCCAAAACGGTTTCATCTGGGGGCCCGAGCCGGAGATCTACGGTGGCCTCGCCGGCTTCTACACGTACGGCCCGATGGGGAAGCTGCTGAAGAACAAGGTCGAGGACGTCATGCGGGACGTGTTCCGGGAGCACCACTTCTACGAGGTCGAGGCACCGATCATCATGCCTGAGAAGGTCTGGGATGCCTCAGGCCATCTCGAGACATTCGTCGACCCGATGGTGCTGTGCTCTGACTGCTCGGGAAGCTTCCGGGCGGACAAGCTGATCGAGGAAACGACCGAGATCGAGGCCGCGGACGGCTTCGGCGACGAGAAGCTCCTCGCGTTGCTGGATGAGCACGATATCACGTGCCCGTCCTGTGGTGGCGAGTTCCTCGATGAGGTCAACGACTATAACCTGATGATGGAGACAGAGGTCGCCGGCGATACCGCGTACAACCGGCCGGAGACCGCGACGACGACGTACCTGCCGTTCAACCGGTACTGGCGGTTCTTCAGGAAGAAGCTGCCGATGAAGGTCTTCCAGATCGGGAAGGCGTTCCGCAACGAGATCTCGCCGCGCCAGCACGTGCTGCGTGGCCGCGAGTTCACCCAGGCGGAGGGCCAGATCTTCGTCGATCCCGGCAAGAAAAACGACTGGGATAAGTATGACCGGATCAAGGACCGCGAGCTCCCGTTCTGGACCGCGGAGATGCAGGAAAGCGATGATACCTGGGGCCGGATGACTGTCGAGGACGCCAGGGACAGGGACCTCCTCTCTTCGGACGTGTATTCGTGGTGCATCGCGGTCGCGTACGAGCTGTTCACGTCGGTCGGGATCCCGGAGGACCGCATCCGGCTGCGCGAGCACACGGATGATGAGAAGGCCCATTATGCGAAGGATGCGTGGGATGTCGAGATCAGGCTGGACAGCTTCGGCTGGACGGAAGTCTGCGGTGTCCACGACCGAGGAGACTATGACCTGAAGCAGCATGCGGAGCGCTCGTCCGAGTCGATGATCGTGCGGAACGAGGACAACGAGAAGATCACGCCGCACATCTTAGAGATCGCTTTCGGGACCGATAGGCCCGTATTCGCGCTGCTTGACATCTTCTTCGATGCGGAGGACGGCGAGTTGCACATCCCGAAGCATGTCGCACCGCTGGACGCTGCTGTGTTCCCACTGGTCAACAAGGAGGGTCTGCCGGAGATCGCGGAGGAGATCTACCGCCAGCTCCACGAGCAGAAGTTCGACGTGGAGTACGATGATTCCGGCAGCATCGGGAAGCGGTACGCCCGCAACGACGCCAAGGGCACCGCGATCTGTATCACGGTCGATTTCGACACGAAAGACGATGATACCGTGACAATGCGGGACCGGAACAGCGAGGACCAGGTCCGGATCAAGATCGAGGATCTGGGCGATGCCCTGGAGCGGTGGCTGTACACGGATGTCGTATTCGAGGACATCGGCGAACCGGTCTGACCGGTACGTGTTTAACCTGGGGGCACGAAGGTGATCATGCATGGGAGAATGCTCTGAGTGTGGAGAGTCGGTCTCGATGCCGTTCTCCTGTAAGTTCTGCGGACAGAGCTTCTGCTCTTCTGACCGGTTGCCTGAGAACCACGACTGCGGCGGTCTGGAGGAGTACCGTGCGGATACGAAAAAAGAGAGCGATGAGATAACCTATGACATCCAGCGGAAGGAGAAAGAATATGAAAAGAAGCAGAACAAGCAGGAGGCTGGTCTGCTTGGCAGGGTGAAGCGGAAGGCCGACTCGGTCAAGCGGACGGTCGAACGGAAGCTTTCCGGGGTAGGTAGCGGAAAGCGTCGGGTACAGCCTGGACCACGGTCCCGGGCTCAGCGTTCTCCGGTGAGGGGGGCGATGCAGCAGGCATTCCCGGAGATCGGGACCTTCGTCCTGCTGGGGGCCATCTTTGTAGGGTTCCTGGTCCAGAACGCCATCGGTCTCCGGCCGTCGCTGTTCGAGTACGGGCTGATGGCGGAGGCTGTCATAGCGGAGCCGTGGCGGATCGTGACGTCGATGTTCATGCATACCGGAACGGCGCATCTGCTGGTGAACGGGATGGTGCTTTTCTTCTTCGGTGCTGAACTGGAGAAACGGATCGGTACAGGCTCGTTCCTGGGGCTGTATGCCCTTGCGGGGGTGGTGGCTGCAGCAGGCTATATCGGGTTCGCACACGTCACAGGGAACATGGGTGTCCCGGCTGTCGGTGCCTCGGGAGCACTGTACGGAGTCTTCGCCGCACTGGCAATGATAGCGCCCGAGATACGTGTCTTGGCATTTTTCATCATCCCGATGAAGATCAGGACGGCCCTTGTCGGGTTCGTGCTCCTTGATGTCTTCCTGCTCACCCGTTCGGTCCCGATAGCGTCCGCTGCCCATCTTTCGGGGCTCCTCGTGGGACTTATCTATGGCTACAGGATGAAGGGAAGGGTGAAAAAGCGTTTCGATATGCTCAGCTTCTAGTCTATGCGTGTCTCACGCCAGACGGTGTCCCCGGTCCCTGCTTCGGTGTTGAGATAGGAGAGAACTTTGCGGGAGGTGGTGAACGTCGTGTCGAGGTCTGTCGAGTTGATCTCGATCTCCATTGTCCTGTCCTGTGTCGGGAAGCTGTAGGTCGAAACGTTCTGTGTCCCCAGGGTACCGATCTTGACTGCTGTATCATCGATCCGGAGCCACACGTCCTCCATCGTCTCTCCGCGGTAGTTCCCGATGGTGATGTTGTAGCTGTCATCCGTTGGAAGACCTATGAGGAAATGCATCTGGAGATCGATACCGTACTGAAGCGCCATGTATTGCTGGAAGTCGGTGTAGCCCCGTATATCCTTTTCGATGTTGCTCGAGGTCGCTTCTTCCTGGACGGAAGCCGAGACGGCCTTCGGGAATTCGTCAAGGGTGTTCTCGAACAGGGAGCGTGTGATATCATCGGATGTGAACGAGGTCGAGATGGAGTTGCTGATGCTGAGGATACCGATGAGCAGCCCCGCTATCAGAATGGTGCCGATGATGAAATACTGTCCTGTTCTCACTCCCATACGAACACCCTGAGCTCTGTGGGGTTGAGTGTGTTGTTTGTGCCCGCTATATGACGTCCTTCACTGAGTATGGTCGTGTCGGTAGGGAGCTCCCGTGACTGCTGATACAGGTACTGCTCGACCTCGAACTCGAGGTCCGCACTCACTGCCGTGAAGTTGAGGGTGTTGGTGCCGGCGGTGGTGAGATCGGAGATGTCCTCTTCGTGGTACCCGCTCTGGCTCGTGCGGAGCGCTGTCTGCCCATTGATATCAACGATGAGGCTGTCTGCCTGGTCGATCCAGAGCCGGAGGGTGGCCTGTTTTTCTGTTCCGTTGCCGCTGAACTCGTATTCCGAACTTGTCCCGGTGAACGTTCCCTCGGTGGTGTTCGTATAGAGGAGTCCGACAGCGACATCGAGCGGGACGAGGTAGTCATCGATGCGTTCTTCGAGGGCCTGGAGGTCCCGGTTGGCCATATCATCGCGCAGGGAGCCTGCCTGATCGAGTGCCATGGTGATGCTGCGTATGTTGTTCCGGGTCATGTCGTCCGCACCGCTGGAGTCTCCTGTGAACGTCGGTGCGGCGTTGAGGAGGAAGAGGAAGAATATAGTCGAGGCGATGACTGCTTCGAGCGTGGAGAGGAATCCCTGCCGTGTCACAGCCATACTGACACCCTGAGGTCGGTGAGTGTGGTGTTTGCGAAGCGTCCGAGTATGGAGGCGGGCTGCTCGATCACCGCGACCTGCTGGCTACCGGGAGCCTCTTGTCCCATCGTCGCCACGCCCTCGACGGTGATATTGAATCCCAGCCCGCTGAGGCCGAGCGTGTCACTGAGGACGCCGCTCGAGGCCTGGCTGAACGAGCGCACCTGTCGGGCGGACAGACCTCGTTCGCGTTCGACAGGGAGGACGCGGACTGTCGGTTGATCGAAGTACAGATCTATCTCCGACGCGATAGCGGTCTCGTCCCCGGTATGTGGCAGGAAGAGGGTCCTGGCGTCGCTGGAGGCGATCGTCACGTTTGCTGCGATATCGCCGGAGTTGTTCTCGATCGTTATGTCCATGTCTTCATGCATCAGACCGAGGCTGTATGTCGTCCCGCCTGTGTCGTGAAAGTCGGCGATGTCCGCCTCACCGCTGTACACGGTCCCGCTCTCGTTGATGTCCTCCGTTCTGCTGTCACCACTGTAGTTGGCGACATAGACTTCATCGAATCTGTCCTGGAGGTCGATGCTGTACGTCGAGGGGGACGGACCGTCCTCCTGTCGCAGCCGGAGGCGGTTGTCCGCTCCGAAGGCGCGCAGGTACTTGGTTCCGGAGTCGTTGAACGTCGTGGTGGCACGGGTGACGCCGACGGTATGGTTGATTGTCGTGCTGCCGTCCGTGATCGTGGAGTCGGCGATGAGCTGCTGGTTCCCGTATCTGAGATCGGCGATACCGTTACTGTCGACTGTGTAGTTGATGTTGCCGTTGTATATCTCATCACCGGTCCTGAATACATCTTTCGTGTAGTTGCGTCCATCGAGATTCGTGCTGCGCGTGTAGATGATATCGAACGTCTCTTTGCTCCCGGTCAGGTTGGCATAGAAGATGGTGTCGTTGAGACCGAGGTCGGTCTGTGACCGGATCTCGCCCCCATCCTGGATGAGGAGGGTCGAGTCCGGGTCGACATCGCCCGGGTAACTGTACAGGACCTCGAGAGGGTACTGCTGTTCGCTGTGGGCTGTATCGATGGTGACAGGCATGCGATAGACGGTCCACTGGTTCAGCTCCCTGAACTCATCGATCCCGTCCATCGCCGACTGCTGGACGTTATCGCTGAACGGGCTGGACGGCACTGCCAGACTGTTGGTGTAGATGAAACCGAGCGAGACCGTCGCTAAGAAGATGGTGAGCCCGATCGCGAAGTCGATGCCGATAGCCTGGCCTGAACGTCTGTGCAGCCGATGGACCATCCCTGGAACAGACCCCATGCCCTATCATGGTGGGAGGCCGTATAAAACCCTTGAATCGGTGCCGGTCACGGCGTGATCCGGTCGACCTTGTAGTAGGTGATCCCTTTCTCGCTGTCGACGACGGCCCACAGCATCGTGGCGTGGATGTTCTGTGCAAGCCTGACGGCCCGTGACATCTCCGCGTAGCCGAGCTGGTGGTTCTCCGGGACGGCGTGGACGATCCATTTGGTATGTTCCTTCTGGCTCTTTGGTCCCTCTTTGTACGGGTTGACCCCGCGGGGGTAGACACGGAAGTGGGTGCCGAACTTGAACCCGGACTTGAGGATATAGCCCCGCTCCCGCAGGTCGGCATAGACCGCGTACTTCTGGGGGAACTCTTTGTCCGTCTGGCTGAACCTGTCGAACAGCTTGTCCTGGTCCAGGGTCTCGCCGTCCTCCTCGATCTCGAGTTCGTCCCGATCGACGAGGTGCATCGCCTCGGATAGGGCCAGATCGAGGTGGTCCTCGAACTTCTTGCCGTAGTACAGCTCATCGTGGATCCGGTCGTACTCCTCGAAGACCCGGACCTTGTTCTGGAGCAGGGTGCCTGTGACCATGGTCGAAGAAACACCTGACAATATTTAAAAAGGGTCGCTCTACCGGTACCGTTCCTTCAGCTGGCGTATCTCCCGGAGCTGGGCATCCAGATCCTCGGAGGCGAGCTCTTCCCTGGTCGAGTCCTGTTCTTTCTCCTTCCAGCCGCTCTGGAAGCTGTAGGAGTATTCTTCTTCCTCTTCCCCCTCGATGTGCTCGAGGAGAAGCTGGACGAGTTCGGCGTATTCCTCGTTGACCTGTTCCAGTTCCGCCAGCCGTTCCCGGGGAGTGCCGGACTCGTCCGTGTCCGGTCTGGAAGAGTCGTCCATGGTACCGGGCTTGGAGCCGGAGCAACATAAAGTCCCGGGGTGGATGATTTTAAACGCCAGCAGCCCCCAGTCACCGGCATGCCACTCGAGGAGATGTTCCGGGCATATGACATACGTGGGAACACCACGGATGACCTGACACCGGACGTGATGGAGAAGATCGGCCAGGCCTACGGCACCCATATCCAGCGTTCGGACGAACGCGAGGAGGTCTCTGTCGGCCACGACGCAAGGACGACATCCGAGGAGCTGTACAGGGCCTTCATCGACGGCCTCCGGTCGAGTGGGATCGAGCGGGTCTACGATCTGGGCCTCCAACCCTTCGGCGTGGTGCTGTTCCATTCCTGGCGTGAGGAGAACGAGGCGGCGTTCATCACGGCCTCCCACCTGCCGAAGGAGTGGAACGGGGTCAAGTTCTACCACCCGAACGGGATCGGGTACACCGCAGAGGAGAACGAGGCCATCAAGGAGCTCGTCCTCGAGGAGGACGTCGAGACAGGCCGGACGCCGCTGGAGGCGGCCAGTCCCCGTGAGGCGTACCTCGAGTACCTGACAGGCACGATCGATACGATCGACATGGAGGTAATCGCGGACTGCGGGAACGGCGTCGCCGGACTGACAGCACCCCCTCTCCTCACGCGGCTCGGCTGTCAGGTCGAGACGCTGTTCGGTGAGCCGGACGGGACCTTCCCGAACCGGACCTCGGACATCTCGGAGGACTCGATATCCGAGCTGCGAGACCGCGTAGCTGACCACGACATCGGTGTGGCCTACGACGGTGACTCGGACCGGTGTGCCCTGGTGACACCGTCCGGGAGGCTCCTTTCGGCGGACGAGACCGCCTATATCGTCCTCGATGAGCTCCTGGAGGACCACAACGAGACGGTCGTCGCGAACGTGGAATGCTCGCGGATGATCGAGGAGGTCGCGGCCAAGCACGGCTGTGAGGTCGAGCGCGTCAGGGTCGGGCACACGTACCTGTACAACGCCGTCATCGAGCACGATGCCGTCTTCGGGGTCGAGAAGGCAGGCCACTTCGCGGTTCCCCATGTTTTCACCCTCGACGATGCGGTCGCTGCCTCGGCGGTCTTTCTCGCCCAGATAGCCTCCTCGGACAGGAGCTTCGAGGAGCAGGTCGAGGCGATCCCGGCGTACCACGGCGACCGGATCGCATTCGAGTGCCCTGACAGCGTCAAGTTCGACGTCGTCGCGAAGCTCCAGGAGGAGCTCTCATCTGAGTTCGAGGAGACAAACACCGTCGACGGTATACGGGTCGACCTGGAGGAGGGCTGGATCCTGATACGGGCCTCGAACACGTCACCGAAGATACGGCTGACCGTCGAGGCCGAGACGGCGGCTGTCCGGGAGGAACTGTCGGAGCGGTTTTCAGGACGACTGGAGGACGCCATCGAGGCGGTACGATGAGAGGGATGGCGGAGCTGTTCGGTGATCGGCCCGACGATGCGACAAAGACTGATTTCGGCACCATCGGGGTGATCGGTGGTGCCCGCGCCTATCCGTCCACGCCGGCGATACCGGCGCTGGCGGCTCTGCGGACAGGGGCCGATCTCGCGGTCATAGCGGCACCTGAGCGGGCCGCGGACGCGAGTGCCGCCTTTGCACCGGACCTGATCACAAGGCCTGTTGCTGAGGAGCGGTTCCACCCTGATGATGTGGATGCGGTCCTTGAGGCTGTCTCCTCGTGCTCTTCACTGGTGATCGGGAACGGGGTGGGACGGAAGCGGTCGACAATCGATGCCGTCGAGGTGATTGTCCGGAAGACCGAGGTCCCGCTGGTCCTGGATGCAGATGCGCTCCGTGCGAACATCAAGGATCTCGATACGGACGACCGCGAGGTCATCGTGACACCGCACAGGGGCGAGTTCGAGCGGCTGTACGAGGAGCCGGCCGACCAGCTCGGTGCAATCAAAGAGCAGGTCCGGAAGGCCTCCCACGTGCTCGGGACGACTGTGGTTCTGAAGGGGCCGGTCGATGTGGTCTCGGATGGTGCGAGCATCTATGCGAACTTCTCGGGCAACCCGTTCATGACGAAGGGCGGGACCGGCGATGTCCTGGCAGGGATCTGTGGAGCCCTGCTGTCCCGGACCACCCCGATGGACGCTGGCAGGCTCGGGACAGCGATAGCGGGGACGGCCGGTGATATCGTTGCGGAGGAGCTGAGCGAGTCTTTCCTGCTGGAGGACATGCTGGCGGAGATCGGTCCTGCGATCGACGATCTCACCGATCGTGACTGAGGTCTTTCATCCGCTCGGGGAAGTTGAACCGCTCGAGGACCTCGACGGTGTCCGGCGGGACGAGCTGTTTCCAGGTCTCATCGCCTGCGGCAGCGAGCTCACGGATGTTTGTGGCACGGTACCTGTCCCGGCGGAAGTACTGCGGTTCGTCAACCTGGAACCCGGAGGCGGTGAAACACTCTCTCGTCCACTCGTTGCCGGAGATGACGACATCGAAGTCGACTTTCGCATCGATGTCGGCCACCCACTCACTGTCGTCGTCCCTGTCGGGAAACGCGAAGATCTCGTGTGCCGGGAGACAGGCCCTGATGAGCTTGCGGCGCTCTGAGAAGGAAAGCGGGTTATCGAACGTGTTCATCGTCTCGGAGCTGCCGATACCGATGACGGTGTGGTATTTCCTGTCGAGCTGTCTGATGGCCTTGAGGTGACCGCGGTGGAACGGCTGGAACCGTCCGATGAACAGTCCTATCATCGTCAGAACGGTTCGACGAGATCACGGAGCGCCTGCTCTGGATCGTCGGCCTTGATGACGCCGGATGCCACGAGGATGCCCTTGGAGCCGAGCTCGAGTGCTTTCCTGACATCCTCCTCGTTCTTGACGCCTGCCCCGGTGAGCACGGGTGCCCGGCCGCCGACGGTCTCGATGACGCTCTCGAGGACCTCGGGTTTGGCCTCCGAGACGGAGGTATCGCCACCGATGAGCTCCGGGGGTTCGTAGGCGATGTAGTCCGGTTTGAAGTCCGCGGCGTTGTCCGCGAGTGTCTGTTCATCGACACAGACCACAGTCTCCATGTCGCTTGTCTCGGCCCGCTCGATAACACTCTCGATGGTATCGAGGGAGACCTGGTCCTCGGAGTGGTTGATCAGGGTGCCATCGGTCCCGTTGTACGCGAGGGTCTCGGCGATGTCGCTGCCCGTGTTGGAGCCGTAGCCCTCGGGATCTGTATGCTGTGCGAGGACGGGGATGCTGACTTTCTCGGCGAGCCGCCCGATGTCGGCGTTCTGGGGGGCGATCGCGATCTCGGCGCCGGTCTGGTCGGCGACCTTCTCGCAGGTGTAGGCGAGTTTCTGTGCCTCTGGCCCTGAGGCGGCTTCGTAGGTCTTGCAGTTGACGATGAGGACGGGTGTCTGCATCGATGAAACGTTGTGGCTGGAGCCTTTAAAGGCTTCTCGCGGGGGCCCGGCACCAACTGTTTTATAGCTCCTGACGCAGGGATGGTACATGGTCACGGATCTGCAGGTCCTGTTCCTCATCGAGCTGTTGCTTGTCTTCCTGATCGTCTTCGATTCGATGAACAAGCGGGACTGGATGAGCGAGCGGAAGATGATCGTGATCGTGCTGATCACGGTGCTGGTCCCGGTGATAGGGGCGATCATCTATATCGCCGTCATCCGTCGACACCAGCGCCACCTGATCGCGTGCCCGGACTGCGGTGACCTGGTCGAGGAATCGGCCGATACCTGCCCGCACTGTGGCTTCGACCCAGAGGAGGCCCGGCAGGAGAAAGAGGGACCACACCGCTGCGGGACGTGTGGCGAGGAGTTCGATACCGCACGCGGCCTGATGCAGCACCGCGCCCGACACCACGAGGAGGACAGGGGTTCGGCGGGGTCCTCCGGAGAGCGCAAGGACGTCCGGACGGAGGGCAACGAGTGTCCCGAGTGCGGGGCGGAGTTTGACACCGAGCGCGGGCTCCATGTCCACGAGTCGGTGAAACACGGCTGAGCCGTGTAGCATTTTTAACCCTGCAGCGACACTTCTTGGCCCATGTCGGAACGGACACTGAAGTTCGGCGATCTGACCCGCGAACCTGCCATCCGGATGCTGTACGATATGAAGGAGGTCATCTGGGACAGGGAATGGCTCCGTGATGCGGACAACAGGCCGCTTTACTATATGTACCGTGATCTGTACCAGGAAAGACACCGTTCCGCTATCGATGCTGCTGATGTACGGTACGACATCACCGTGATGCCGCCGGGCCAGCTTGGGAAGGAACATGTCAAGACGAAGGGACACTACCACCCGCAGGTCTCCCCTGGTCTGTCGTACCCGGAGATCTACGAGGTCATCAAAGGCGAGGCCCACTATCTGATGCAGAAGAAGGAAGACGGCGACGTGACCGACGTTATCATGGTCGAGGCCGAGGCAGGGGACAAGGTCATCATCCCGCCGAACTACGGCCACATAACGATCAACCCGAGCGACACGGAGCTGCGGATGGCGAATTGGGTCTCTGACAGCTTCGAGTCCCGGTACGAGGACATCACGGCCAAGAGAGGCGGTGCCTACTACGAGACGACGGACGGCGGGTTCGTGGAGAACGACCACTACGATCGGGTGCCGGAGCTCAGGCGGCGACAGCCTGTCCAGGTGCCTGACCTCGGGATCACGAACGACAAGTCGATGTACAAGATGATCGAGGAGCCAGGCCAGCTCCGCTTCCTCAACAACCCTGAGAAGTTCGAGTGGGTCTTCGACCAGATTGTCGGCCGGTGATCAGTCCTTGAGGTAGTCCAGACGTTCTCCTTGTCAGAACACCAACACAAAACTATGACGAAATAAGCCTAAAGGGAACTTGTTCGAAGATTATCGAACAGTTTCATTTGCCTATTTAAATTTTGATGGCAGCAGTACGCGCTGGCGATTATCATGGCAGAGGAATATGCTGTGGGTCGACGAGATTTCCTCAAAACAGTTGGCGCAGTAGGATTTGCTTCTCCTGTCCTGGACAGTACAGATTTACAGGAAATCGGAGATATCGTCTATGATGCTACTCAGGAGGTTCCGTTTGTAGAAGCCGTATCTCGCACGGCGGGGGAGGAGCAGCCCATCTACAATACGCTGCCGAAAGACGAATGGGAACGAAAATTTGCTGTTACGCGTGCTCGAGACCGTCTTGAGGACTACCTTGACGATCAAAGCATCGATGCTGATTATAGTCTTGGCGCTGTCGTCGATGAGGACAGTCACTTGGACCTTGGCGTTGAGGTCGATGTTTTCGACGCCTCGGAGCCAGCGGTGTACGAGCTGGAACAATCACTGCCCACTGAGGTGGACGTAGAAAGAGAGACGGAATACGGGCCTGTCAGTATTGGGAATATTCCAGTGGCCGTTGAACCGGTAGAGATTGAGAAGCAGTGCAATTACGATTTAGATAATGACTGGCCCGATGGCGTCCCAGGCGGCGCTGCAATATTCAATCAAGACGATACGGATGTTGAAGGGGCCTTGACCGCGCCGTTCATCCGGAATGGTGTCGATGGCTGGGTAACCGCGGGACATATGGCTGCTTCAACAGGTCAAGATATTGGGACGGGAGACGGTGATCCTCTCGGTGAGGTCGAAGAAATTGTCAATGATGGCAAGACAGACTGTCTCTTCGTAGAGATATTTGGAAATGGCATCTCACCGGATAGATCCCGTTACGTTGCTAATAACGACGGATCAGATTACTACGTCCCGGTAGATGGAATTATCCCTGACTCTGGTCTTGAGGCACATATAGGTGATTCAGACTGGTACGTGGATCAACAGGGAAGAGAGACATGTGCCAAAGGAGGGAACATAACTGCGGTCCATAATAACTATGCGGAGTCTGATTATGACTCCAAAGACGGCGATTCGGGCGGGCCGGTGTACCACCGCTTCTTTGATGAGGCTGAAGATGAGTTCCGAGCCGACATTGCAGGACCTCATGGCGGTAGTATTGAGAGGACATTTGGAGAGAATACAGCTTGGTTTACGACAGCTGAAACGGTTGAAAGTGAATTGAGCGGTTATTTTCCTGCAAAATAGATGAAAAGCAAGCATAGGAGAAAGCTGGCGTACGCACTCGGAGCGATCCTGGTAGCGGTGACTGCGGTGAACGTCGCGGTCGCTGTTTTCGCGGATGGGTGGCTCAGTATAGCCGAGTTCCAGGCGTCACCGCCCGGCGAGCCGTACAGGAAGACTAACTATGTGCTTGGGCTGGAGTCCGGGGTGCCGTTTCCCTCGATCGCTGCGTCCACACATGGCGCTTCTTTTCTCACACCGCCACCGCCGGCATTTAATATATCAGTAGCCACTCCGGGAGATAATTTGACAGTGACGTTCGTGAAAAGTTCATTCAACAAGAGTAACACGGTGGGCCTTGTCGTTGTGGATCTCATCAAGCCGGAGAACCGTGGGATGCACCTTAGGGGAAGAGAACCGGGGGTATCAGAGATTGCTGTCAATGCCTCTGATGCAGGGGTGCTTGACTTGCCAATCCAGGCGGGTGACAGCTTTACCATTGTCAATGCCACGCATCCGTCGGCCGGAACAGAACTCTCAGTTTGGTGGAAGAGCCCGCATCCGTCATTAGATTCTGCATCGCTTGATATTATCCGTCTGACACGCAATGGTTCGGAATGGTCTGTTGAGACATGTCCGGGTAGTCGATATGACTGTTGAAGGGATCAGTCCTTCAAGTAGTCGAGGACGTTCTCCTTGTCGAAGACGTTCTCCTGGCCGACCTGTTCTTTGAGCTTCTTGGCGGTCTTGGTGCCGATGAGCTTCTTGATCTGGGTGAACTCCGCATCGCGGATGTCCGAGGCTGACCTGATGTCCTTGTCGTACAGCTTCCGTGCCCTGACCCGGACAATCTCGTGTTCCTCAACAAGCCCCAGAACTTCGGCTGGGTCTTCGAACAGGTCGTGGGCTAGTTTTGTTCGAAATTTGTCGAACAGATTTCACTGGTTATTTAAATTTTATTATTTGTTCGTTAAGACGGTGGCAGTATGGTTGATGAACCTACCAGTGGACGACGCGACTTCCTCAAAACAGTTGGCGCAGTAGGATTTGCTTCTCCTGTCCTGGACAGTACAGATTTACAGGAAATCGGAGATATCGTCTATGATGCTACTCAGGAGGTTCCGTTTGTAGAAGCCGTATCTCGCACGGCGGGGGAGGAGCAGCCCATCTACAATACGCTGCCGAAAGACGAATGGGAACGAAAATTTGCTGTTACGCGTGCTCGAGACCGTCTTGAGGACTACCTTGACGATCAAAGCATCGATGCTGATTATAGTCTTGGCGCTGTCGTCGATGAGGACAGTCACTTGGACCTTGGCGTTGAGGTCGATGTTTTCGACGCCTCGGAGCCAGCGGTGTACGAGCTGGAACAATCACTGCCCACTGAGGTGGACGTAGAAAGAGAGACGGAATACGGGCCTGTCAGTATTGGGAATATTCCAGTGAATGTCGAGCCGGTAAAAGTCGAAAAACAGTGTGATTACGATCTGGATAATGGCTGGCCTAACGGTGTGCCAGGAGGGGCAGCAATAATCAATAATGACAGTGGCGATAAAGGAACACTGACTGCTCCATTTATTAGGAATGGTGTTGATGGCTGGGTGACCGTGGGCCATATGGCGAGTTCAACAGGCCAAGAGATTGTAACGGAAGGAGGAGATTCTCTAGGAGATGTTGTGGAACGTGTCGAGGATAAGGCAGATGGGAGAGATTTCCTTTTCGCCGAAATCTTTGGCAATGGTATCTCTGCCGATAGGTCTCGTTATGTCGCCAACAACGACGGATCAGATTACTACGTCCCGGTAGATGGAATTATCCCTGACTCTGGTCTTGAGGCACATATAGGCGATTCAGACTGGTACGTGGATCAACAGGGAAGAGAGACATGTGCCAAAGGAGGAAACATAACTGCGGTCCATAATAACTATGCGGAGTCTGATTATGACTCAAAGGACGGCGATTCAGGTGGCCCGGTATATCACCGCTTCTTTGATGAAGCAGAAGATGAATTCAGAGCTGACATCGCGGGCCCGCATGCAGGTAGAGTTGAGAGGTACTTCGGGGAAAACACCGCATGGTTTTCCACAGCAGAAACTGTTGAAAATGAATTAAACGGATATTTCCCTGCAAAATAGATGGAAGGCGAACGTAAAAGAAAGCTGGCGTATGCCCTCGGAGCGATCCTAGCGGCAGTGACGGCTGTGAACGTCGCGGTCGCCGTGTTTGCTGATGGATCTCTCAGCGTGACTGAGTTCAAAACATCGGCTTTCGGCGATCCGTACGTCGAGACAGAGTACACTGTTTTCATCGAGTCCAGGGTGCCGTTTCCCACGATCGCGGCTTTTACATATGGTGGCTCGCTGATTGAAACCGCGCCGCCGTCGTTCGAGCTCGGGCTGAACGCGTCCGGCGACAACCTGACCGTCACATTCGCGGAGAGTTCATTCAACCGCAGTAATACAGTGCGGATTATCATGTTAGACCTCGTCGTCCCTGATTACAGTGGTGTGCGACTTGGGGGGCGGGAAGCCGGGACATTCGAGGTCGCTGTCAATGCCACTGATGCAGGGGTGCTGCAGCTGCCGATCCAGGCCGGGGACAGCTTCACGTTGTTCAATGTCTCACGGCAGGATGCGTACGATCTGGAGTGGGAGGGACCACATCCATCGCCTGACCATGACCGGCAGAGCGTTGTAATTGCGACCTTCAGGTCGGTCAACGGGACGTGGACGGTCGAGACCTGCCCGAACCACGAGTTCGAGTGCTGACCCTGTCAGTCCTTCAGGTAGTCGAGAACGTTTTCCTTGTCAGAACGCCGGCAGACGATCCGCTCCAAACGGCTGGTGCCGTTTGTGCGCTTGCAGAAACCTGGAAGGTTTCGAAGGCGGCGATTTCATGGTGTCCAGTTCTCTCAGTCTTTGAGATAGTCCAGGACGTTCTCCTTGTCGAACACGTTGTCCTGACCGACCTGTTCTTTGAGCTTCTTGGCGGTCTTGGTGCCGATGAGCTTCTTGATCTGGGTGAACTCCGCATCGCGGATGTCCGAGGCTGACCTGATGTCCTTGTCGTACAGCTTCCGTGCCCTGACCCGGCCGATCTGGTTGAAATTGACCAGGTTGAGCAGTTCCTCCTTGATACCGTGCTGGAGCCGCGTCCGCAGCCTTCGGACGTCCTCGTGGGCGTCGGTCCAGTCCTTCAGCGTGCAGATCTCCTCCAGTGAGTAAAGCAGCCAGTCCGCGTTCTCGACCTTCGCCCGTATCCCGCCGGGGGTGACGTTGTACTGGTCCATCATGTCGTCCTCGTCGTTTTCCTCGATCCAGCCCTGCAGCATCAGGGCGGTCTTGAACGACTCCATGAAGCTGTCGTACTCGTGGCCATCCCACGGCTCCGGTGGATCGGTCAGGAGGTGCTCTCTGGCGGTCTCGAATACCTCCTCGAGGTCGAACATCTCGTCGTCTTTCACCCGCAGCAGGGGCCGCATCTCGACGGTCTCGGACAGCATCTGGAGCAGGGCCAGTGGTTTCCGCTCTCTTTCGTCATCGATAGAGCGCTCAATGGCCTCCATCATGTGGTGGGCCGAGTCCGGGTCGATGTACAGCTCCGCGACCCGCTTGCCGATCTCGGTGGGGCCGAGCTTGTCCCCGTCGATGGTGATGAAGCCGTACTCCTCCAGTGTCTCGGCGACGTCCTCGAGCTTGGACTCGATCTCGGAGATGTCCCCGTACTGGTGGGCGTAGAAGGTGTTTGCGAAAAACGACGAGAGCCCATCGAAGTCTGCGACGAACCGTGTCGCGATCAGGGAGAGGGCATGCATCCGCAACACCGGCTCGACGGCCAGCTTCGAGAAGATCTTCTCGGACTCCCCGAGGAGGTACCTGTCCCGGATCTCCTCTTTCATGCCCTCGCTTTTCGCGACGGCGATCGCCTGGCCCTCGCTGTGATGCTCCGGCCGTCCTGCCCGCCCGGCCATCTGCTTGTACTCCAGCACCGGGATGAACGTCAGTCCTGAGTTGGTGTACCGCTTGACATCCCGGATGATGATCCGGTAGGCCGGCAGCGAGACGCCTGCCGCCAGTGTGGGCGTGGCAGAGATCGACTTGATCAGGTCATCGCGGAACGCATCCTCGATCATGTGGCGCTGCTGGGACAGCAGGCCTGCGTGGTGGAACGCTGTCCCGTCTCGGACGCATTTTGCGAGGCGCTTGCACTGCTCGGTCGGGCTGCCTAAGACCGTCTCGATGTCATCAGCCAGCTCCTCGATTTTTTTCTTCTCCTCACGGGAGAGGAACTCCTTTGCCATCTTTCCTGCCTTCTCGGCCTCCGCCTCGGCTGATTTCCTGCTGCGGACGAAGGTGATGGCCTGTTTTTCATCCTGGAAGGTATCGTCCAGCAGGTTCAGGGTGTTCCGGCCTCGTCCCGGGTCGATGTGGACCGTGCTGGTCTCGAGGCGCTCGTTGATACTCTCGTTCTCTAGTTTCTCCTTGCCTGTCGTGAATGCTGGGACGTCGTCCTCAGCCGACCTGTCGTCGCTCCTCGCCGGACCGCCGTCCGACGGGTCCACCTCATCGTTGTTATGGTAGAACTCGATGCTTTCCTGCCAGTAGATGCCCTCTTTCAGCTCGACGGGGCGGTAGTCGGACTCGATCAGGGTCGCGTCCAGCCAGTCCGCCAGCTGGTCGCTGTTCGAGATCGTCGCGGACAGCCCGAGGAGCTGGAACTCCATCAGTTCACGGAGCCGCGTCAGGGTCACCTCGAGGGTGGGGCCACGGTTCTCGGAGTTGAGCAGGTGGATCTCGTCCTCGACGACGAGGTCGACGTCCTTGATCCATGAGGGGTTGTGCCGCAGGACAGCATCGAGTTTCTCGACGGTCATAACGATGAGGTCCTGGGAGGCGATCCGGCTGCCGCTGGAGTCCTTGTCACCGACGCTCATCCCGACTTTGTAGTCCTCTGGCTCGAAGATCTCCGTAAAATCGCGGTACTTCTCCGAGGCCAGGGCCTTCAGCGGGACGAGGTACAGGGCCTTGTTTCCTTCCTCGAGGGTCTGTGCGATCGCCATGGTCGCGATCAGGGTCTTCCCTGATGCCGTCGGCGCCGAGACGATCATGCTCTTCCCGTCGAGCAGCCCCTGATCGAGGGCATCGGCCTGTGGGGGGTTGAGCGACTTGATACCGTTCTCGATGATCGTATCAAGAAGATATTCTGGAATCTTGCCCTCGAGATCGGTGACCTGCATGGTCCCGCGTGGGCGGGGCAGGTTTTAAAGCATCACGGCGTGGCTTCGTCCTCGTCCGCGAGGCCGAGGACCTTCCGCGTCCGGTCCTGTAGCTCCGCATCGACGGTCACCTTCCGCAGGCCCTCGTCCCCGTCCAGGCCAGGATCCCCGTACAGGATGGTCGCACCGGGCTCGGCGAGGTGGATGAGGGCAGCGGTCAGGAGATCTTCCTCCCCATCGATCTCGACGGCGGCCGGCGTGTCCTTGAGAGCCTCCTCCAGGGCCTGGAAGGCCTCTTCCGTTATCCGGCCGGCGGGGTTGGAGGCGGTGATATGATGGTAGTGCTCATCGTCGAACTCGATGGTGAACCGTTCGGTCCGTTTCGTCCGCCGGTCGAAGACGATGAGGTCGGGTTTCCGACCTGTCTTAAGGACGAGATCTGTGCAGATGTCCCCTACAGTGTAAAGAGGTCCTTCAACGTCATCGAGGGCTTTCTCGGTGTTCTTTTCCGGACTCCCGACGTGTATGATATCGCCGACACCTTTGCGGAAGAACGATCGGTCCTCGTCCCTGAGTCGGTAGACCAGCATGGAAGGTAGACGGGTGCTGGAGGACCATAAAGGTGCCGGGAACCGGCCTACTTTCTTATATGCCCCATCCCCATCATGGGTGTCTCATATGCCTGAAGACGACTGGCATTCTCAGGACCTGGACGAGGTCTACGATGGCCTTGATACGTCAGAAGACGGGCTGTCCTCAGAGGAGGCCGAGCGCCGCCTCGAGTCCCAGGGACGGAACGAGATCGACTCTGGCGAAGAGATCCACCCGCTCCAGATATTCCTGGACCAGTTCAAGGACTTTCTTGTCTATCTCCTGATCTTTGCCGCCCTGGTCTCGATCGGTGTCGGGCTGTTCCCGGGTCACGAACCTGAGTGGGTCGATGCGACGCTCATCTTCCTCATCCTGATCGGTAACGGTGTCTTCGGATTCATCCAGGATTACAAAGCCGAGAAGTCCATCGAGGCGCTGAAGGACATGTCGAGCCCGGACGCCACGGTGCTCCGGGACGGCGAGAAAATCAAGATCGACTCCAAAGACGTCGTGCCCGGCGATATCGTGTTCATCGAGCAGGGCGATGCCATCCCTGCGGACTGCCGGCTTATCGAGGATTCGAACCTCGAGACGGACGAGTCCGCCCTGACCGGGGAAAGCACCCAGGTCACGAAGGAACCTGGCGTGGTTGATCAGGACACGAGCCTGGCGGAGCGGACGAACGTAGTCTTCATGAACACATCCGCCGTCGTCGGCCGCGGAAAGGCTGTTGTCGTCGATACAGGGATGGACACCGAAGTCGGTGACATCGCAGAGCAGATCTCGGAGGCAGGGGACAAAGAAACCCCGTTCCAGGAAGAGGTCGACCACCTTGGCAAGCAAATCGGATACGGCATCATGCTGGTCATCGCGTTTGTCGCACTGTTCCAGGCGATATTCACGAATGCCTCGATGCTTTCTGTTGTCCTCGTCGCTATCAGTCTTGCTGTTGCTGCTGTTCCCGAAGGATTACCTGCTGTCGTTACCCTGACGCTTGCACTGGGATCGAAGAAGATGCTGAAGAAAAACGCCCTGGTGAGACGACTCCCTGTCGTCGAATCCCTGGGCAGCGTGGATGTCATCGTGACCGACAAGACAGGGACCCTGACGGATGACCGGATGACCGTCAGGAAGGTCTATGACGGTCAGGATGTCATCGACGTGACCGGCGGTGCCTCCGGGGAGGGTTCCTTCGAGATCGATGGCGAGGAGATCGAGACAGAGCGACTGGGACCGGTCCTGCGGTGTGGCCGGCTGTGTAACAATGCTGAGCGGACGAAGGATCGTGACTTCCTCGGTGACCCGACGGAGGTCGCAGTCCTCGTGTCCGCACAGAAGGCAGGTATCGATGTCTACGGTGACCGCGTCCGGGAGATCCCGTTTTCCTCTGAGCGCAAGCGGATGACTGTCGTCAATGAGAACGACGAGACGACGGCGTACATGAAAGGTGCCCCGGAGGTCGTCCTGGAGCGGTGCGATAGCATCCTTATCGACGGCGAGGAGCAGGAGCTGACGGAGGAAAAGCGTGAAGAGATCCTCGAGCAGAACATGGACTTCGCCGAGGAGGCACTCCGGGTGCTCGGGTTCGCCAGGAAGGATGTCGATGATCAAAGGGCTGAGGATGATGCTATCGAGTCAGATATGGTCTTCCTCGGTCTGCAGGGCATGATCGACCCGCCCCGGGAGGAGGTCAGGGATGCGGTCGCTGACTGCCGCGATGCAGGGATCCGGGTCGTGATGGCGACCGGTGACAACGTGACGACGGCGAAGGCGGTCGGTGAGCAGGTCGGGTTCGATCCTGAAGGAGCCCTGACAGGGAACGACGTGGAGGAGATGAGTGACGAACAGCTCCAGGAGGCCGTCGAGGACGTCGAGGTCTTCGCGCGGGTATCGCCCTCGCATAAGGTCCGGATCCTGAAGGCACTCCAGGAGAACGGCCATCGTGTCGCGATGACGGGCGACGGTGTGAACGACGCCCCGGCCCTGAAGAACTCGGATGTCGGCATCTCGATGGGCGAGCGTGGCACCGATGTCGCGGAGCAGAGCTCGGACATGGTGCTGCAGGATGATAACTTCGTTACGATCCGCGATGCGATCGCGGAGGGACGCGGTATATTCGATAACATCAGGAAGTTCGTGAGCTACTTGCTTTCCTACAATGCCGGTGAGGTCCTGCTCGTGTTCTTCGGGACGCTGCTGGGCAGTTTCCTGTTCCCTGAGATATTCCAGCAGGGGACCGAGGCCCTGGTCCTGACACCGGTGATGCTGCTGTGGATCAACCTGGTCACGGACGGGTTGCCGGCCTTAGCGCTTGGCGCCGATCCGAAGGTACCGGCAATCATGAAGCGGCCGCCACGGGACAAAGACGAGCCGGTGATCGACAAGCGGATGCTGACGATGATCGTGGGCATCGGTGTGCTGATGACGGTCGCGATCCTGCCGCTGTTCTTCTATGAGCTGTGGCAGAACCAGGCACTCGAGCAGGCCCAGCGGCTGATGCGGGCCCAGACGATGGCGTTCACGGCCTTAGTCGTGTTCGAGATTGTGGGCATCCAGGCGATCCGCAGGGTCTACAACATGCCGGTGTTCTCGAACAAGTGGCTGTGGATCTCCCTTGCCGGCGCGCTCACGCTCCAGCTCGGTGTGCTGTACACCCCGATCGCGGACTACTTCAATGTCGTCCCGCTGGCCCTGATGGACTGGGTTGAGATAGGTGGTGCGCTGGCGCTCTTCTTCGTGCTGGTCGAGGGCCTGGTCTGGATCCAGGACCGTGTCTTCGTGGAGCGGTAAGGGTTCCCGGAACTGCCGGAACTCTCGCCGTTGTCTTTTATTGGGTGGCGGGGCAATGTAGCCATACAATGGAATCGACCGTCCACGATGTTGAACGCGCGATCGATCCCTCGAAGACCTATTACGTCTGCCCGGAGTGTGGGTTCAAGCAGCGGTCCAGGGCGGCGAAACGCATCAGGTGCCACAGGTGTGACAGGACGTACAAGCGCAGGACTGCCAAGTCGGTCGAGAAGACCCCGGACCAGGAGAAGGGACCCGGGTTCTTCCAGTACGACCGGTCGGGATAAAAAGGTGGCACTCGAGCACATGCCTGTATGAACACGGGCACGATCGCGGTCGGACAGGACGAACTCGACCTCGCGATGACGATGGGCGTGGGCCAGACATTCGCCTGGCACCGGCTGGATGGCTCGAACCTGTACGAGGGTGGCGAGGACCGCTTCTACACGACCTGTGGCGATGATGTGCTGGTGCTGTGGCAGGACGACGATACGCTCCATTACAGGGCGACCGGCGGTATGGAGCACGAGATCGAGGACCGGCTCCGCCTGCATGAGTCCCTGGACAGTATCGCCGGACGGATACGAGGACAGGATGAGCTGCTGGATGCGGCCCTGGACAGGTACCGGGGCCTCCGGGTGCTGAAGGACGATCCGTTCCCGTGTTTGATCTCGTACCTCTGCAGCGTCCAGATGCGGATACCACGGATCAAAGAGCTGTACGACACACTGACCCGGGAGTATGGCGGTGTCATCGAGCAGGATGGACGGGCGTTCCTCCGGTTCCCATCACTGCCGGAGCTGGCTGGGGCATCCGAGGATGAGCTCCGGGACCTCGGGATCGGCTATCGAGCGAAATACATCGCCGAGACCACGGACCAGCTGATGCGGGAGGAGGTCTCGCTGGACGCGGTCGCGGATATGTCCTACCGGGACGCCCACGACGCGGTCCAGAGGCTGTACGGTGTGGGTGACAAGGTGGCGGACTGTGTGCTCCTGTTCGGGCTGGGGTTCATGGAGGCGGTCCCGATCGATACCTGGATCCGGCAGGCGGTCGAGGACCATTACCCGCGGCTCCACGATGATGACTACCACACGATGGCGGACAATCTCCGGGCATTCTTCGGCACACACCCGGGCTATGCCCAGGAGTACCTGTTCCATCACGTCAGGACGATGGGTGGATGACCGGCTAGAGGGGAAAAAGGAACTGCCTGTAGCAGTCTACCAGTCGACGGCTACCATGATGACCGTGCCGATGAATGCCCACAGCCCGACTGTCAGACCCATGCTGATGAATCCGGGTTCCACGAGCCAGTACGCAGAGTGCACGAGGGCAGTGGTGGCAAGGACGATGCCTGCCATCGTCTCATCGAACCTGAGGTCAAGCATGTCAACCTCCGTGAAGAGGTAGTACCCGACAGCTGCGACGGCACCGAGTGCGACCGATCCGACGTTGGTGGTGACCGAGCAGCATGTGCCATACGTCCATGACGCCCCAGAGCAGTCCGCTGGCAGCGAGGCCGGCGACACTGCCGTACACAAGATCTTCTGTCACGGCCTCGGCATCGTCTAGATGCTGTCGTAAAAAATTCCTGTGGCTGAACGAGTGTTGTGGTGCGGGTGCCGTGAGGCGGTCTGCAGTAGTTGGAAAGTTAGATATATTGTAAACAACCGGAGGTGAAGGGCTGACAGTTTTTCAACTACTGATCCACACACTATGTGTCATCCGTCCGTGTATCCAGTTCCTTCCGCAACTCTTGTTCGGATGCCCCGCCCCGGAACATGATCTCGCCATCGATCACGATGACTGGCGCACTCATGACGTTGTACTCTGTGGCAAGTTCTGGGTGCTCAACCAGGTTTTTCTCTTCGAAGTTCACGGGATACTCCTTGATCACTGACTCGATGATCCGCCGCGCCTTCTCGCAACTCTGACAGCCTGTTGTATGAAGTAAAACGACATCAATCATCGGTATCGACCTCGTACCCCCTCTCCTCCACCTGTTCCCGGCAGCGGGTCATGTCTGTATCCGGATCGTGTACCACGTGCACCATTTGCTCACGCTGGTCATCGTCCACGGACTCGATACCGTCCTGTGACTGTAGGAACATCTCAATCCCAGACAAAAACGAGAAGCAGTGCATATCAGCCATTTTCAAGGCCTTCTCAACGTCTTTTCACCACTCTAACGGGTTTAAGGGTTTCTCATGCGTTTGTGCATAGATGATGTAGACCAACACCACGAGGAGGGAACCGATACCGGCCCATACCTGGATCGAGGCATGATGTACTGCGATACCTGCGGCATCCTCCCCGGTATGACCCCTACCAAGGGGACCGGTCCATACGAGGAGCGCAGCCAGGAACAGCCGTTTCACCATTCACCACCCCGACCCCAGTACCAGTACAGCAGAGGGAGTCCGAGTACCATTGTGAAGAACAGCCACGCAAGGGTGGTGCCGGCCTCACCGGTTACCCCGGCCCAGATGTTGTTGACCTGGATCCCGTGAACACCGGCCTCTTTTTTTAGTTTTGTTTCGGCGACCAACGTGTTCCACACTTCATGCGCGATGCTTTGCTCCCACCATGGCATGCCGAACACGCCGAACGTTAGGATGAACGCGGCGACAGGGAGGAGGAACATGCCGGAAACGGTCTTGACTCTGCCACTTTTCCCTTTCAGCCCTGTCAGCATGTTCGCCCCGATCATTGCCATGATGGACAGGAAGATGAGCGGGACGGCCCGTCCGATGCCATGGATTACACCGAGTGATGCACCCAGCACCGTTTCGCCGGACGCGGCGATGAACACGCTCATCCACCAGAACAACGGGTTCGGGCAGCCGATACCTGCGTTGCCAAGGAACAGACCGAGCAGGAAACTGCGAAGGTAGTCACCGTGTTCCGTGATGATGTCCGGATACGAACCACCGTACTCCGGCAGTGAGTACGGCAGGATATCCAGTTGTTCTAATCCGAATATGAACGCGATGACTCCGCCGAAAAGGAGTGCGGACTGAGCAGCTTTGTTGAATCCGAAGGAATCACCTAAAATCGCAAAAGCTGTTGTATAAAGTGTTATAGTCAATGTCAAACCTGCGCCGAACAGGAGCGCCATCATAAACCCCTTCTCCTTATCCTCACCCATCGCCATCGGCACGATGACGAACGCCAGTGGAAGGGTGCACGGCAGGAATATCATGGTGAGTCCGGCCGCGTAGGCAAACACAATCCAGGCAGGGTAGGAAAGTCCGAATGCTGCCTGCTGGGTGGTCGGTCCCGCAGTAACAAGATAGTACACCCCGACCAGTATCACAGAGAAGAGGAAAAACGCCAGGATACCCAAGTACTCCTTTGTGTCAGTCATCCGTCATACCTCCGATCCGACACGAGCGTCGCGCTGTAGGCTCCCTTGAACACGTCCGCGTTCACGAACGCCTCTTTCGATGTCATTTCGGGATCATAGATGACCGTTGCCTGTTGTGTGGACAGGTCGATTGAGACCTTTCTGGTGCCGGCCATCGATCTCAGATAGTTCTTCACCGTCAAGCGGCACCCCTGACAGACCATGCCGTCCACTGTAAGGGTGGCGACACGCAGTCCCGCATTGTCCAGCTGGTCGGCCCCACTGCTTCCAGACAACGACAGTGCAGCGGGAGCCGCAGCATAGCCGATGCTGCCGAACAGGACGAAAACGGCCAGTACCGACGCAACAGAACCTCTGGAGACCGTGAATGCGCCATCAACGTATCTGGCGCTGGATAGCATCGCTCCTACACCGATGATGAGCCCGATGCCGATGAGCACCGGCCGGAACTGCATCGCTGCTCCTGTCAGGTTGGCTCCAGCTAAAAGTGGAAGGATGTTCCATGATGTGGCGATGAGGCCGCCAAGCGCTCCTCCGATGAGGGCTGTCATATCAATGTTCAGCGTGATCGTGTTCTCTGTCATAGGGATCACCCGATCGGGTTGATGATGCCGTGCAGGGCAAGTGCGTAGTATGTGAGGTACAGACCAACGAGGATGAGGACCCCGCCGCTCCCTCGTTTGATGTACCGGAACTGTCCTGATCGTCCGGTCAGGAGCTGTTCCCGGGACTCGGCCGTAAGCACCGTACCACCTATCATCATACCGGATTTACCCACGGCGAACGCCGAGAACGTGAGCAGGCCCAGTGAGAGGTCGCCGGTCATGACCGGGGCGACGATCAACAGGAGGAAGACGGGAAAGATGCAGGCGATAGACCCCATGGCGTACCCGAACCCGAACAGGAACAGGTTCCTGGCCGATGTATCCTCTGTCCTCATGAACCGAGAACTGATGTTCGATAGGTGGCGGAACGACACCGTCCGCCCTGCGAGGAAGTATGCACCGACTAGAGTCAATATGGCAGCCATGAGCGGAACACCAATACGAAGCACCTGTTGGACGCTCCCAAGCCCCCCGATACCAACGATGGCTGTCCCAAGCAGTACGTAGAATAGTATCATGCCCACAGAGGCGATGCCACCGCACCGTAGAGCATGGGATCTGCTTGCGGGCTCCGTCTCTGACACGTAATAGCCCATATAGCTCGGGAGGATGGCGATCGAACACGGTGCAAAAAATGAAAGCATACCTGCCCCGATACTGAACACGATAAGCGCTGTCAGCGACAGTGAAGACAGCGAGACAAGCTGTGGGACGATGAGCGTGTAGAAACCCATGTATCCAGCTGTGACTATCCCGACAAGCGAAAGGCCAGCGAGGACGACGGCAGTCCTAGTCGATAGTTCAATCTTCACAGTTCCCACAGGATACCTTCGAACAGTATCTCTTCGTGTGTTCGTCGATCAGTTCCAGCAATGGATTGATGGTGTCCTCGTTGATCCGGTAGATACGTTGTTTCCCATCCTTCTCACGCTCTACGAACCCACAGCTCTCCAGCCGGAGAAGGTTCTGGGACACTGTGGATTGGTTGAGGTCAAGCGCCTCAGCGATGGCGGTCACGTTCGCCTCATCATGTTGCCGCAAGTAGTCCAACAGGCGCAGGCGCTTCCTGTTCGCTAGCGTGTTGAAGAATGTATCATACCTGTCCACGAGCATACGCACTATATACATATTTGTTTTAATAAATATTTGGGTAGTCCGGACCGTCTTTATATTCGGTCCATATTTCCATCTACTGGATCTGACCGGAACCGATTTATACGACTGTTCACAATACCTGAACACGATGACGTTCATCCACCTGAAAGATGCGGAGCCGGAGGAGATCGTCGCCGAGGCGTTGGACATGAACGAACTGCAGCAGGAGATCTATGCGGTCCTGCGGGACCGGGAGCTGACGGTCCAGGACCTGGTTGAGGAGACCGGGCGGACCAGAAGCGTCGTCCAGCGGGCGCTCCAGGAGATGCACGATAAGGCGATCGTGGTCCGGGAGGGCCGGACCGAGAAGACGGTCTATTACGTCTATACTGCCGTGCCCTTTGAGCGGCTGAAGCCGAAGGTCGCGGAGATCATCGAGGACTGGTACGAGGCGGTCCAGACCAAGCTCCAGTGATTGCTTTTTTACTGGAAAGTTGTAAAGCAGCGTCTATACAGGGGGTTTCCTGGGGGAAGGACCTTAACCTTTAAAAATAAGCGTCGGCAAGCCGTCTACTAGGTGAACAACCTTGGTAAAGGTACTCAAGAAGTCAGGCGTTCGCGATGTCGCCGAAGGAGTCAACGTAGGATCTGATTTCTACGATGCTCTGGACGGACGTGCTCAGGATCTTATCCGACGGGCCGTTGAGCGAGCGCGAGAGAATGGTCGCAAGACCGTCAAAGCGAGGGACGTTTAAGACGCGTCCCTTTTCCTTTCCTTTTTCTCCGCTCCGTTGGATATTTTAACAGCGTCCCCTCATTACGGTAATCATGCAGCGTCTGCTTACTGTCGCCGTATTACTAACCTTCGCCGCCGGTACGGCCGTGGCAGAACCTCATCACCCGTTGTCCGATATATATCCGATGGATGTACCGTTGGATCTGCAGGGACAGCCTGTGCAGGATTCCACAGGGCAGGTGGCGGTCAGTGACACGTTGAATTTGACAGGGAATAATCTGATAGACTACATCACCGATCCGCGGCCGACAGCCCCCTCAAGTCCAGCTGCGGGCCAGATGTGGTTCGATACGAGTCAGAATACCCTCAAATACTACAATGGCTCCAGTTGGATCATCACCGCCTCCACCAACAGCATCGCCAACAACCTCCAAGAGGTCCTCGCTGAAGGCAACACAGCAGGCAGCTATGACATCAACATGACCGGGCAGGATCTGGCACTGGAGGGAGGATCTGTCCGTGATACGACCGGAGCAGTGACCCTGGCAGGCGATGTCAGGCTGCCGTCCGGCAACCTTGAGCTCGGTGGTGGCTGGCTGTCCCAGGCCGGCAACGGTGTACGGTTCAGCTCTTCCACCGGACGGATACGGTCGAACGTCAGCGGATCGAGCGAGATACTGTTCCAGACCAGCGACGGCAGCGGCTCGTCCATCTACACTCGGCTCCGCCTCAGCGACGGTAGCGATGTCGAGATACGGAACAGCAACCTCAACCTCACCGGTAACGATATCATCAACACCAGACGCATCCTCCCGGCCTCCGATGATGCAACACAGCTCGACTCCGACGGCGAGACACGGATACGCGACCTCAAACAGCCGTGGACGTATCATTCCAGCCCCGGCGGGCTGGAGCAGAACGCCTGGTTCCGTCTCGACCAGCAGGGCGGTGTGACGGTGACGGTCGAGGACGCGGCAGGCAACACCTGGACCGATCCACGCGCATTGTTCGACAGGCCGGGCAACGAGTTCCAGGTCAATACGGCCAACCTCCCTGTCACGATATCGATGGACTTCGGTTCGGATGAGCAGTACAACGGCATGGGAGCCATCGGCTACCGGTACGGCCGCCGTGCCAACGACATACAGATCGATGTCCAGAGGGACGACGGGACGTGGTACACACACATGAACAGAGACGGCTACACGAGTAACACCCAGATATGGCCTGGCTGGGGCAGCCACAACCAGAAGTTCAACATCACCCTGAGCAACCCCTCCAGCAAGGCCATCAACCAGGGCTATATCCGCATCTCCAACCTGTTCCAGACCAAGGATCCGGGCCCGACACGACGCGATCAGGGAGGCGCGCTCGTTTATGCTGGCGGTGACAACATGTACGGCACGCTGGACATGAACGGCAACAACATACGCGAAGCAGGACCGTTCGAGGACTGCCGCGACATCCTCCAGAAAGGCGCCTCCACGGGAGACGGCTTCTACACCATCGACCCGGACGGCTACGGCGGCACCTTGTCGTTCGACGTCTACTGTGACATGTCGACCGACGGCGGAGGATGGACGCTGATGACAGCGAACAGCGGCGACCCGCCGGCGAACCTGTTCCGGACCACATCGAACAACCGTGATCCGGCGAACGGCGATGTCTACACCGACCTCACCCTTGAGGCGGGCGACTGGTATGAGCATATCCGATGGGGGCCAGCGAACGCCCGTTCCACCAACTGGAACGACGTCGACTACCCGGTGTACAACAAGCAGGGCGCCGGGACGACCGCCTGGTTCCGCTGTACCGGGACCGACAGCAGCTGTACATACTTCTCACCCCGTCTCTTCTTCAAATGTTCCTGGGGCGGGCCGTACAAGGCGCTTGATTACACCAACACCAACTACAACGACGGTAGGTCTGGAACTCCCCCGTTCCCCAACAGCGACTGGAACATCCCCAACTACGGTGAGAGCAGCAACAACTGGGAAGGGGTGCTACCAGGCATCCGGCTGAGCGACGGTAGCACGCTGAGCGACACGTACAACATGCGCGGGATGGACTGTAACCCATCAGATGTCCGCGATCCCCGGATCCAGGTCTGGGTGAAGTAGGAGTCACTGTTAAAACCGTGGCCTCACATCCTCATCCATGCCCTCCCGCCAGTTCCTCCTGATACAGGATCGCGCACGGACCGATGCAGACTTCTCGACCGGTGGCGTGGCCAACAACGGCCGCCTCGACATCGGCTGCCGGTTCCTCAACGCGGCACTTTTCACATCGTACTCCCTGCGCCGTGACGTCGATGCTCATCTCATCCTCCGCGGTCCCCCGGACCCGCCGGTCCACATGCGGTTCCGTGGCGAGAAGATATCCGGCCTCCATCCTGATGAGGCCTCGATCGCGGGCTACATCAAGAAGAACCTCGGCAGCTTCCAGGAACGAAAGGTCCCTGCCAACCACGGCGTCGCGATGGACTGCCGGGATATCGGCGAGGTCCTTGATGATGACGATGCGACACCCTTCCTGCTGCACGAGGACGGCGAGGACATCGATGCCATCACGATGCCGGAGGAGCCCCTGTTCGTCCTCGGGGACAACAAGGGCGTCCCGGAGGACTGTCTCGCTGCCATTGAGGGCCGGGAGGTCCGGACGGTCTCGCTCGGCCCGGACAGCTACCAGGCCCAGCAGGTCGCGTCCTATCTCAACATCCGGCTGGACCGTGGATGACCGCTACCGTTTTAAACACCAGACCCTCATCCTGCTATCCCGCCACCACCGGTCTCAGACCTATATATCGTGGTGGCACCATCCTTTAAGTACAAGATGTTCCAATCATTGATCACCGGTTCCGACCGGCTGGCCAGACAATTCGGGGGAAGTCTATGAAGTGTCCATACTGCTCTGAGGGTTCGACCAAGGTCATCGACACGCGGGAGACCACCGCCAACGAGATCCGGCGGCGCCGCGAGTGCCAGGCCTGTGGCGAGCGGTTCACAACCTACGAGCGCGTCGAATCGCTCGAGCTCAAGGTCCTCAAAGACGACGGGGAGAAAGAGGACTTCGACCGCTCCAAGCTCCGCTCCGGCATCCAGCGAGCCTGCAACAAGCGCCCGGTCACCGACGAGCAGATCGAGGACCTCATCGATCAGGTCGAGTCCGAGATACGATCGGAGAACGAGAAAGAAGTACGTTCCCGTCACATCGGCGACCTGGTGATGGAGAAGCTCAAGGACATCGATGAGGTCGCCTACATCCGTTTCGCATCAGTCTACCGCGATTTCGACTCCGCCGACTCCTTCGAGGAGGAGGTCAAGGAGCTGAAGTGATCACGGTTCTTCCCTCGCTTTCACGTCCATAATCGAATGTTTCCAACACGGGATACACCATGAGCCAGCAACAGCAAGCAGTGGCAGAAGAGACCGAGTTCAAACTTCCGGTGAAACGGCTCGAGGGCGAGACCCTCGAGGACAGGATGACGGACAACGCCTACAAGCGCATCCTGCCCGCACGATACCTGCTGCGGGATGAGGATCGCAACGTCACCGAGACACCGGAAGAACTGTTCCGACGGGTCGCGAGCAACATCGCCCAGCCCGACGGCGAGTACATGGACCAGGACGAGGCCGAGGAAGAATACTACGACCTGATGACCAGCCTCAAGTTCATGCCGAACTCCCCGACCCTGATGAACGCGGGCGCTGAGCTCCAGCAACTCTCTGCCTGCTTCGTCGTCCATCCACAGGATGACATGGAATCGATCTTCTCCACTGCCAAGGATGCCGCCATGATCCACAAGTCCGGCGGCGGGACCGGCTATCCCTTCCACCTGCTCCGCCCGAAGGGCGATAAGGTCGGCTCGACCGGTGGCATCGCCTCCGGTCCGATGAGCTTCATGGAGGTCTTCGATACCGCCTGTGGCACCGTCAAGCAGGGAGGCAAGCGCCGTGGCGCCCAGATGGGGATCATGCGGGTCGATCATCCCGATGTCCTGCGGTTCATCGTCTCCAAGCGTGACGAGGACACCCTTACCAACTTCAACATCTCCGTCGGCCTGACGGAGGAGTTCATGGAGGCCGTCAGGAACGACGAGGAGTACACCCTGATTAACCCGCGGACGGAGGAACCGTTCAGGGTCTCCCAGCAGACCGCGGAGTTCTACAACACCGACGAACAGTACTACCCGACCGCCGAGGGATCGGACGCCGGCAAGGATGACAATTTCTGGCGTGATTATGCCGACAGCTTCCCCGAGCTCAGCAACTGGGACATCGAGCTCGAGGAAGGCGAACCGATGACCCTGCCCGCCCGGTTCATCTGGGAGTGCCTGATCGATTCCGCCTGGGTCAAAGGCGAGCCAGGCCTGTTCATGTACGATGAGGCCAACGAGATGCACAGCTTCGACGTCGACAAGCACCCGGAGCACCGCATCGAGGCGACGAACCCCTGCGGCGAGCAGCCTCTCGAGAACAACGAGGCCTGCAACCTCGGCCACATCAACCTCTCCCTGATGGTTGAGGACAAGGGAGACGGTGCTTTGCACTGGCAGGAATGGTCCGCCGGCCGGGACATCGAGGACATCGATGCTGCGATGCAGCAGTTCATGGACGAGGCCCTTGATACGGATGAGCTGGAGCGGGTCGCGAGGATCGGCACCCGATTCCTCGATAACGTCGTCACGATGTCGAAGTTCCCGCTCGAGGAGATCGAGGACACCGTCACCGACCTGCGGAAGATCGGGCTCGGCATCATGGGCTTCGCCCAGATGGTGATCCAGCTCGGTATCGAGTACGGCTCGGACGAATCCATCGCCGCGGCGAAGGAGATCCAGCGCCTCGTCACGCGGTTCGCGGTCGAGGAATCCTCGAGGCTGGCCGAGGAGCGGGACCGGTTCCCCGAATGGAACAAGTCCAAGTGGGCGAACCCGACCGAGCACCAGGACTGGTTCCGCCAGTACACCGGCGGCATGGACCCACAGGAGCACAAGGACGGCCTCGAGGTCCGGAACCACAACATGGTCACGATCGCACCGACAGGGACGACCTCGATGATCGCTGACACCTCAGGTGGCTGTGAGCCGATCTTCTCGCTGGCGTACTTCAAGAACGTCGGCAAGGACATCCAGGGCGAGGACATGCTTGTCGAGTTCGACGATTACTTCCTCCGCACCCTGGAGGCCAACGATATCGATGTCGAGGAGGTCAAAGAACGCGCCGAGGAGCTGATGCGGAACAACTCGTGGGAGGGCGTCGATTCCATCTCGGACGAGGTCCTGCCACCGCACATCAAGAAGGTCTTCAAGACCGCTGACTCGGTCACGCCACAGGAGCACGTCGACATCCAGGCGGCCTTCCAGACCCACAACCACTCCGGTATCAGCAAGACCTGCAACTTCCCGAACGACGCGACCCGGGACGACATCGAGGAGGCCTACATGCAGGCCTACGAGAACAATGTCAAGGGGCTGACCGTCTACCGTGATGGCTCCCGGGAGACCCAGGTCCTGACGACCCGCGAGGACAACAAGATCGAGGCAGACGACCCCGACGAGGTCGTCGACATGATCGAAGACACCTTCGGCAGCTTCGAGGACTTCCTCGCCCACGATACGGTCCCGGCACCGGCCTCTGCGGCCGAGGACGCCGGGCCCCGCCAGCGACCACAGATCATCTCCGGGACGACCCAGAAGGTCAATACCGGCTACGGCGGGATGTACGTGACGATCAACGAGGACGAAGAGGGCATGTTCGAGATCTTCACCCAGATGGGCAAATCGGGCGGGTTCACCCACTCCCTGACCGAGGCGATCTCGCGTCTGTCCTCCCTGGCCCTGCGCAGCGGCATCAACCCGCGGAAGGTCCAGGAGCAGCTCGAGGGCATCCGGTCCCCGAAGATCGCGTGGGACAACTCCGAGCAGGTCCTCTCGATCCCGGACGGTATCTCGAAGGCCCTGGAGCGGTACATGGACGGTGAGGCCAACCAGGTCCAATCGAGCATGTCGAATTTCTCCGGGAGCCAGGATGAGGATTCCTCGGCATCGGATGCCGAGAAGCTGGTCGACTCGGGCAAGAACCCCGAGTGCCCGGAGTGTGGGGGCATGCTGAGTTACTCCGAGGGCTGTGTCAAATGCGGCCAGTGCGGGTACTCCGAGTGTGGCTGATCCGCACCTGGCCCGTTCCTCTTTCCTTTTTCCCTTGGCCCCCTCCCGTTACAGTTTAATGCCACAGTACCGCATACCCACGCATGGACCCGGAGCAGGTGCTGGAGAAGATCGAGGAGAAAGACTCCATCAGCGTCATCGAGGCCGAACGCGGCGTCCTGGCTTCCATCCTCCGTGCGGAACGGAGACAGACTGACCGCAACCCGGATGCGATCGAAGAGACGTTCGGTCACAGCTTCTCCCAGCTCGAGATCGAGAAATTCCTCCGTTCCGAGTTCCAGGATCTTGTCCAGAACGTCAAAGGCTCCCGTCCTGACGTGACTCCCGATATCCTCAGGAAGGCGGTGACACAGCTCAACGACCGTGTCGGGATCGAGGACTGGGATGAGGACATCGTCGAAACGCACAAGGAGACATGCGAAGACCTTATCGATCGTTCAGCGACACGAGGGTACTGATATGCGGATCGTCGCGGCACTGGGTGGTAATGCCTTGCTCGATCCGGGGGCGGAGCCAGATCACGAGAGCCAGCTCCAGAACGTCCGCAGGACCGCACGGAAGCTGGCAGGGATCCGAGAAGACGGCCACGAGCTTGTCATCACTCACGGCAACGGCCCCCAGGCCGGGAACATCCTCCTCCAGCAGGAAGCCACACCGCCTGCGATGCCCCTTGATGTGGTGGTCGCGGAGACCCAGGGCCAGATCGGGTACATGCTCCAGCGCGAGCTCGGCAACCACCTCGATACCAGGCCGGCGACGATCCTGACCCAGGTCGAGGTCGATCCGGACAGCCCGGCGTTCGAGGACCCGTCAAAGCCTGTCGGCCCGTTCTACACGGCAGAAGAAGCTGAAGGTGCAAGCGGGACGATCAGGGAGGTCGGAAGCGGCAAGAAACCATACAGGCGCGTCGTCCCGTCCCCTGAACCTGTCTCGATCATCGAGACCGGTCCGATAGATTCTTTGCTTTCCGAGGATGGTCTCGTTATAGCGTCAGGCGGTGGGGGGATACCGTTGACAGCTGATGGGCGTGGTGTGGAGGCTGTGATCGATAAGGACAGGACGTCATCTCTTCTCGCCCAGGAGATCGATGCGGACCGGCTCATCATCCTGACGGATGTCGAGTACGTCGAGCGCGGTCACGGGACCGATGAGGCGGAACCGATCCAGGAGATGACGGCCGCGGAAGCCAGGGACCTGGCCGAGGAAGGTGAGTTTGGCGAGGGAAGTATGCGACCCAAGGTACTGGCCGCTACGGCTTTCGTCGAAGAGACCGGCAGAGAGGTGGTCATCACATCCCTCGAGAATGCGAAAGAGGCCCTTGATGGACACGGAACGCTTATACGGTGATACCATGCACGATCTCGTAGATATCGATGACATCGAGCGGAAGGACGTCGAAACCATTCTGGAGACAGCCGAGAGGATGAAGTCGGATCCGGAGCGTTTCTCGGATGCCTTGGAGGACCGCACCCTTTTGATGCTGTTCGAGAAGCCATCGACACGGACCAGGGTGTCGTTTGAGGCCGGGATGACCCAGCTCGGCGGCCATGCGATCAACTTCGAGATGGACCGGTCTCAGATGAGTCGTGGTGAGTCGATGCACGATACAGCGAAGGTCCTCAGTCGGTACTGTGACACGATCATGGCCCGTCTGTATGACCACAGGAAGATCAAAGAGCTCCGCGATGCGGCGGATGTCCCGGTCATCAACGGCCTGACGGACCTCCTTCATCCCTGCCAGGCTCTCGGGGACGCGTTCACGCTCGAGGAACGGGGCATGGATCTCCGGGAGATACAGATCGCTTACGTTGGGGATGGCAACAACGTCGCCCATTCCCTGCTCCAGGTCGCCGGCCGGCTGGGGATCGATATGACGGTCGGTTCTCCGGAAGGATACGAGCCGGACAGGACAATCTTCGGACGCGCGCGTGCGAATGCCAACAGGAAGGATGCATCGATCACGGTCGTCAACGATCCGGTGAAGGCCGTTGAAGGGGCAGATGTGGTCTACACGGACGTCTGGGTCTCGATGGGAGACGAAGCTGGCGGCGATGCCGCAGCTTCTGAGAGCACTCGATCCGAGGGATCGGTGCGTGAGAATGAGGAGGAACGGAAGAAGGACCTGGTCCCGTACCAGGTCAACGAGGAGCTCATCCGGCATGCAGACGATGCTGTGAAGGTCATGCACTGTCTCCCGGCCCACCGCGGCCAGGAGATAACCTCGGAGGTCCTTGATGGAGAACACTCGATCGTGTTCGACCAGGCCGAAAACAGGATGCACGTCCAGAAGGCGCTACTCGACACGCTGATCAACGGATCCTGATCAGAACGCGTCTTCGATACAGGCAAGAGGACGGTTGGAGGTCCACTGGCATGCCTGATTGTTCATGACGCTCTTGTTGACTGCATCGAGGTACTCGGAATTGCGGTAGGCCGTCATCGCTATCGTCTGGTTCATCCGCGTGTTCGGGGCGACATAGACCCAGTTACCGCCGGCGTTGAACTCTCTGGCGAAGTCTTCGATCTGCTGGACGGTCTCCGGACAGCTTGTACAGGAGTACTGGATCAGCACCGCCGGACGGATTCCCTGCTGGCTCTGTTCGGGGCCTCCCTGGAGCAGGAGGTAGACCTGCTGGTCTGGGGTGAGTTCCGAGTCGAATATCGGTCCCTGAGGGATCTCTGCGGGCTGTGGGACTGATGTGATCCCGTAGCCGACCGGTGGGCTCTGTCTGTATCCGTCGCTTCCTCCTGATGACGGCGTGGATGCCGGTGCGAGGCTCGAGTAAAAGATGACGCCTCCCAGCGGCAGTCCGACCATGATGATGCCGAAGATAAGAGCGGAGAATTTCTTCTTGCTCCTGAAAATATCGATGAGCCGTCGTGGCAGGGAACCCGTCTCCTCCGACCCGTGGACGTCGTCCTTGTGCTGCCTGCGGGCCTCCCGGCTGTCGAATGAGTCACTGCATTCTGGGCAGTCGTACGACGGCATGCACCCGTTTATTTAAAACAAATTTTTTATAGATGGGTACAGGTCATGGTCGAGACCAGTAAGCTGCTGATCGTCGGCGTCATCGCGTACCTCTTTGTCATGGGGATGTTTTTCGGGCCGCTGGATCGTCCGCCACAGCCTGGTGAACCCGGGACCGCCCACACTCATCTGTATTTCGCCATCTCTGTTGACGGTGAACGGATCGATCTCTCACAGGAGCGGTACCAGCTCGCTGACAGGCGGACCCATTTCGAGAACGGGGATGGTGAGATCTTACACGTCCACGCGGAGGATGTCACGGTCCGGTACACTCTCAAGACGCTCGGCATCGGGCTCAACGAGACCTGCATCACGACAGGCGAGACCCGCTGTGCCAACAGCACCCGTGATCTCCGGGTCTACGTCGACGGCGAGGTCCTCGAGGACCCGCTTACCTATGTCCCGCGCCAGGACGACAGCGTCATGGTGTGGTACGGGCCGGAGGACGGGGGACCGGATGATGGATTCTTCCAGCGCATGCTGCCTGACAGGTTCCGCCCCGGACGATCCGGCGAGAGCATCTAGAGACGGTCAGTGGCTTCTTCGAGCTTCTCATCGTCCAGACGCCGGAGCTGGAACCTGAAACCGGTTCTGAACGATCTCGACAGATCGTCCGGGTCCGTGATCCGTGAGACGCGGGAACTGAATGATCCTGCCTCCTGGTCGAGTTTCTCCTGGGCCTGTTCGGTGAGGTCCGGGCCACCGGCGAGGAAAAGCTCCCGGTACCCTTCCTCCAGCAGCGATCCTGCAGCCTCCATGACGTCTGTGAGGTGTTCTTGTACCTGTTCCTTCCGGCGTCGCTCGAACCGCTTCTGGCTGTACCCCCCTTTGGTGTGTTGGGCCTTGATATCTGCATCGATGATGGCGGCCTCGATGATCTCCCCGCCCTCGATCAGTCCGACTCCGGACCCGCCCGCGGTCAGGTGGATGAGGCAGTATCTATCCTGGAGCATCTCCTCGATGGTATCGACCATGAACCCGCTCGCCTGGTAGCTCGCTGACTCCTGGAAGGGGATGGGCGGTACGATTGCGTGCCTGAGGAGGTGCGGATCCTTGAGAACCATCTCGCCTGTCTCCGAATCGATAACAGATCTTTCAGGGCGGATATATATCGTTGCGGCCTTGGATGATCGGTATGACAGTCTCTCAAGGTTATCGATCAGTTCTGTCGTCTGTGACACGTCGAGATCGTGGTGATCGGTCGTCACTGTGCTTCCATCCTGGCTGGGATCGATACGATCTTTCAGGCTCGTTATCTTGTCCTCGAGACGGTTGACTCTCTCCTCGGCATCCTGCTTGGCTGCTGCTGCCTCCCGGGCTCGTTGTTGTTCCTTCTCCAGTCGCTTCTCAAGTTCCTCGATCCGTCCTGTGAGTTCGTCCTCCCGGGCTCTGAGTTCTTCTTCCAGCTCCTTGATCCGTTCCTTCCGTCCGAACAGGTCCATGTACTGAAGAGGGTCCTGCAGGTTTTTCACGGTGGGGCCGGGATACATTTATCAACTGGGACCGGACAGTATGAGACTGCTAGCATGCACGTCATCCGATACATCCTCCTGTCGATCGCTGCCCTGATACCTTCTACCTGGGCGGCTATCACGTACTATCCCAGGACCGACTTCACGGTCTATACCCTTGAGGGCATCGGTCTCGGAGTGGTTGCGCTTGTGGGCCTGACGATCGTCTCGGTCTGGAAGGAGGATGACCTGTCCGAGCAGGGCAAGACGATCCTGATGTCCGGCTTCCTGCTGGCCATCCTGATCCCATCGATGTTCGCGACTGGAGCCTACGTCCAGCGGACGACGACATCGTGGAGCGGTGGCGAGGTCCACTACCACGCCGACTACGAGGTCATCGTCCAGGGCGAGAGCGGCGAGTACGAGCAGCTCGACCTGATCGACCCATCACGGTTCTGTGAGAGCACGGAGCACGAATCGACATACATGTGCCAGCTGAACGACAGGACGGGTGCGACAGAGTACCATGAGCACGATGACAGGCGCATCCACCTCGAGGGGACATTCTGGGAGCGAGAGGACGCGACACTGTCCACGTTCTTCGAGACCTTCGGCGGCGAACTGTCGAACGACAGGCTGGTCTATCCGACGAACGAGAAGATCTACAACATAACTGATACATCCGGCAACGACAAGACACTCAAGATCGCTGTCAAACGCGGTGTCGGCGGGGAAAGGGACTGGTGCATGTTTGGGGAAGATGTGCCGGAGGAGGACCTGTGCAGCAGCTTCGATACCAGCGAGAGCGTCCGCAGCCCGTCGGAATATGTCCTCACCGATATCCAGCAGGGCCCGATCGATGTGATCTGGATCGTGTATGATAGTGAATCTCGCGAGGACATGCTCGCTGATCTGCGCGAGGACGACAGGTACAAACAGTTCGAGATCGAGAAGACAAGCGGTGGATACTAGATGGCAGTCGCGAACCTTCCGACGGTCAGTGCGGTGATTCTGACCGCGGCAGTCGATGCAATCAATCCGTGTGCTATCGGTGTCGCTCTCCTTCTGGTCGCGACGATGATCAAGCAGGGCAAGCGGGACCGAATGATCCTCATTGGTGCGCTATACGTCTTTGCCGTCTACATGACATACTTCATCGCCGGTGTCGGCATCCTGTTCTTCTTCGTCAACATACCGGTCAAGATAGCGAACATGGTGACGGTCGCGGTCGCTTTGCTCGTGGTGTTCGGTGGGATCCTTGAGATCAAGGACTTCTACTGGTACGGCAAGGGGACATCGCTGATGATCCCTGAGAAGTACGCGACCAAGATCGCCGAGAGCATGGAGGATCTGACCGCTCCCGCTGCGATTGTCCTCGGTGTCTTCGTGGCACTGGTCGAGCTGCCGTGTACAGGTGGTCCGTATCTGGCGATCCTGACGGTCATCGCCAACCAGGGGGTTAACCTGGCTGCTTACGGCCTGATGGCGCTGTACAACCTCATCTTCGTCGGACCGCTCATCTTCATCGTCGTGGCTGCGTACCTCGGCACCTACAAGGTCGAGGAGATGAAAGAATGGAAACACATGAACCGTCCCAGGATGCGCCTGGCGGCCGGCCTGTTGATGGTCACGCTGGGCTGGGTCCTCCTGATCCTGGGCATCGGCATCATCAGGTTCGGCTAAGATGGGACTGAAAGTCGTTAACCAGGATGGCGAGAAGGAGTCCTTCGATGAGAGGAAACTATACGGTTCCGTCTTCTATCCGGCCCGGGAGGCCGAGTACGACCGCGAGGAGGCCGAGGCACTTGCGAACGGCCTGACTGAAGATGTCAGGGACTGGATCGATGACCATGAGGACGATGTCGTGACATCGCGCGAACTCCGTGAGAAGGTCCTCGAGCTTCTTGAAGAAGAGGACGACGGTGTTGCGTTCCTCTATCGGACGCATATGGACATCAATTAGTGCTTCTCTGCTGTAACCGCCATATTTTAAAAGGTAGATGGCTGATCAGTAGCTGATGCCTGACGACACCGATTACGATGCACTATCCGAGAGGACGGTCGATGAGGTCAAGGACTACGTCACGAACAATGATTCTGTTGATATCGAGCGCCTGCTGCGTCACGAGAAGCGGAACAAGGACCGCACGACGCTGACGACGTGGCTCGATGACCGTCTGGAGGACGAGACAGGAAATGCCGCTACCGCTGATGGTGGCGATGCAAGTATCACGCTCCAGGTATCGCGACGTCAGGCATTCCTCGCGACGTTCGTGATCGGGTTCCTTGCCGGCGGGTTCATGATGGCCGGCGTGTTCTCGGCATCTGGTGCGACAGGACTTATCGGTGCCTCCAACGATCCTGCAGAGGCGGGCCCGTCAGACGGCGGAGATACCGCGACTACTGATGACGGTGATACCAACACCGGGTCCGGGAGCAACCGGGTGATGCTGACCGAGCAGATGATCCAGGACGAGCCGACCCTCGGGAACTCGGATGCACCGGTGACGATCGTCGAGTATTCCGATTACGGCTGTCCGTGGTGCGCTGAATGGGCTGGCGTGGATGCCATCTCGCAGCGACCGATTGACCAGGAGAAGACTCTGGAGAAACTCAAATCCAACTACATCGACAGTGGCGATGTCCGGTTCGTGTACAAGGACTATCCTGTCCCCCAGCTCCACCCGAATGCGGAACAGGCCCATATTGCTGCGAACTGTGTCCGGGAGCAGGGTGAGGATATGTACTGGGAGTACCACGATCTCCTGTTCGAGGAGCGTGGCCGCTGGACCAGTGCCGCCGGTAATGCACCTGGTGAAACGTTCCCTGATCTTGCAGAACAGGTCGGGGCTGATGTCGATGCGTTCAACCAGTGTCTCGAAAACAGTGACGGCACCGAGGTCCAGCAGGACAAGGACGGGATCCACGAGGTCGATTCCCGGCTCGGGACCCCGACGATCTACATAGGCAACGTCGAGGACGGGTTCCAGAAGGCCGAGGGCGCACAGCCGTATTCCACCCTTGAACCCCTCATCCAGTCCGAACTCGATAAGGCATCGCAGTGATGGATGTACGATCGAACCTCAGGACGATAGCTGATGTCCTCACAGCACCGCGGTATGCGTTCCTCGTGATGGTCGTCGCTGTGCTTTCGTTCACGGTGTACAGTCTGTTGTTGAACGTTGGACTGCTCACGTCACTGTTCGGGTCCGCTCAATATGGCCTGTTTCTCACAATGGTGCCGCTGCTTGTCTCAGGGTTCATCAAAAGCACCACGATATTCTCTCTGTTCATGCTCACCATCACATCGATCATGATCGGGGTGAATCTATCCTTGGCTGTCTTCAGGCTGATCGAGATGTCGGAGTTCGGCAGTGAGGGAGCAGGATCGATAGGTGGCGTGGCCCTGGCGACACTTGCTCCCGCGTGTCCTGCCTGTGCGACCACGATCTTCGCGGTTGCTGGTCTGTCCAGTCTGTTCGCCGTCCTGCCGTTCGGGGGGACGGAGATAAAAGTGTTGGCGGTTATATTCCTCGCAGGGTCGGCCCTGTACACGGCCAGCCAGATAGATAGAGAGGTATGCCAGCTATGTCAGATCTAACATGCAATCACTGCGATGCGGCGTTCGACAGCGAACGGGAACGTATACAGCACGTGCTGGACGAACACGGTGACGATATCAATTCTCACGAGAGGGATTCCCTGAAGCGTGATCTCAACAAGCTCGAGACGGATGATGGAGCCGGTTCGTCGTTGTCCATCCAGGATTACGCTAAGCCACTGGCCGGTGTCGGTGCTGTCGTGTTGCTTGTCGGTCTGGCCTTTGCCTCTGGTATCATCAGCGTCGATACTGGTGCTGCTGAGTCCACGACAGATGCTGACGGCGATATCACGCCGGGTGCTCCCGGTACCACACACGAGCACGCCCAGTTCAATGTCGTGGTCGATGGCCGGGAGATCGATTTCTCCCAGTCACGGTACCAGGTCGGCCAGACCCAGAACCGGTACCTCCACTTCGAGGGCGGTGATGGGCAGACGATCCACAAGCACGCCACCGATACCACGATCGCGTTCGCGCTCGAGTCACTCGGTATGTCGCTTGCGAACGGTTGTCTGACCCTGGACACGGATGAAAAGTACTGTGAGGACGAGGGTAACCTGACGGCCCGGGCCAACGGCGGTGTGGTCAACGCATCAACCTATGTCATCCAGGACGGGGACGTGATCGAGGTCGCCTTCGAGTCCGGTTAGGCGGGGAAATCGTGTTCCTCGGCCCACCGATCCATGCACGTGAAACAATCGATCAGTTCCTCACCTTTCTCGGTGAGGCTGTACTCGGTGCGGGGCGGGACTTCGTCGTAGGCCTGTTTCTGCACTATGCCGTAATTCTGGAACTCTTTCAGGCGTTCTGATAGGGTCTTAGGGCTTATACCGTCGAGCTCTTCGGTGAAGCCGTTGAACCTAATGTTTTCGTTGTCTTGAAGGACACGGAGGATCATCAGCGTCCATTTCTTCCCGAAGAACTTCAGGAGCCGGAAGGACGGGCAGTTGTTGGTATCCATCTGCGATCACTTTTACCAACCTTTTTATACAGGCGGCAGTTTACTTCATATTGTAAAGGCTTAAAAGGCTTTCCGGCGACAGCCGAGGGATCGATCATGGGGGAACAGAAGCGTTGTGATGTGTGTGGGAGCCAGCAGCACGTCAGCAAACTCGTGCAGGCCGAGATTATCGGTCGTCAGCGCGAAGTCTGCCAGGATTGCCATCAGCACCTGAAAGGCGTGTGGTAGATGGCTGGCGCGATGCGTTATTCCTCTTCCTAGCCCCCGCTCTCGCGTTCGCTCCATCTGCCGTACTGGTACAGGCCTTCCATCGCCTCCACTGCACGTTCCGGTGTCCTGAATGTCGGGACGCGGTTGTGCTCGAGGTTCTTGAGATGGAGTTCGGTGAACTCTCCCCCGACCATGCAGGACACCATCGGGGTATCGGAGGTATCGTTGAAGTCCGTCAGGACCTCGATGATATCCGAGTCGAGCGATACAGGCTGGAGCAGTGAGATACACACGATCCCGTCGACGTTCGGATCGGCTTCGACGATCTCGAGGGCGTCCTCGTACCGATCGACGTCAGCGTCCCCGATGACATCGAGTGGGTTGTGCGTGCTGCCGTACTCCGGGATGATCTCGGTGAGTCGCTCTCTGGTCTCCTCGGTGAACTCCGCCAGCTCGAGGCTGGACTGCTCGATCCTGTCCGTCGAGAGTACTCCGTAGCCACCACCGTTCGTGATGACCGCGACCGCGTTCCCATCGGGTGGATCTTCGTAGGCAAGGGCCCTGGCCCGGTCGAAGAGGTCCTCGACGTCAGCGGCCTCAATGACGCCGTTCTGCCGGAACGAGCCCTGGTAGACCTTGTAGCTGCCGGCGAGAGAGCCGGTATGGGAGCTCGCTGCCTCCGAGCCCTTGCCGGTCTTGCCCGCCTTCAGCACCACGACAGGTTTCTCAGTGCTGACCTCCTTGAGCTGTTCGTGGAACCGTTCGCCGTCCTCTGTGCCTTCCATGTAGACGGCGATCGCATCGGTCGTAGTATCCTCTGCGAGCCACTGGAGCAGCTCGGTCTCGCTGACATCGACCTGGTTGCCGTAGCTTATGAACCGCGAGAAGCCGATGTCCATCTCTGCGGCCATGTCCATGACGGAGGACCCGACCGCCCCTGACTGGGAGATCACCGCGATCGATCCCTGCTCGGGCCGTGCCAGCTTGAAGTCCGGGAGGAACAGTGTATCGACGTTCGAGTACGCGTCCCAGACACCGAGGCAGTTCGGCCCCAGGACGCGGGTCTCTGTCCCCTCGATGATATCTGCGAGCTCGTCCTGGCGTTTTTTGCCCTCGCCACCGATCTCCTCGTAGCCGGCGGTGACGACAGTCACGGCCGGGATCTCGGCATCGACACAGTCCTGGATGACGCTGTTGGCGATGTTCGGCGGGACGGCGATGACCGCATGATCGATACCGAGTCCCTCGACGGAGTCATGGGCCTCATAGCCCAGGACCTCGTCGGCGTTCGGGTTGATGGCATAGACATCACCGTCGTACCGGCCCTCCTTGAAGTTCCGCAGGATGACGTTGCCGATCTTGCCTGGTTCACGGGAGGCGCCGACGATCGCGATTGAGTCCGGCGTGAAGAAGTCATCCAGGTCCGGACGCTCACGCATCGGTATCACCTAGCGTTATCAGGGCGTCTGCGGCTGTTATCCGGTCGCCGTGGATGAAAAGCGGGTTGATATCGAGTTCCTCGATCTCTGATTCCTGCTGTGCCATATCGGATATGCGGCCGAGCACATCAACCAAGTCGTCCATGTCGGCCGGGGGCTGGCCGCGGACACCGTCGAGCAGCGGCCTGGCCTGTAGTTCCTCGATCATCGTCCTGATATCCCATTCGTCCGCTGGCACGACGCTGAACCGCACGTCCTCGAAGACCTCGACGTAGATCCCGCCGAGCCCGAACATCAGGACGGTGCCGAACTGCGGGTCGTCATTGAGCCCGACGATGAACTCCGACCCCTCGAGGACCTCCCCGACGAGGACGCCGTCGAAGGAGGCCCCAGGGTCGTACGCTGTGATGTTGTCCTGGATATCCTCGTATGCCTGTCGGATGTCATCTGCCTCCGCGACCGTGATGACCCCGCCTGCCTCGGTCTTGTGCTGGATGTCCCTGGATTCGACCTTTATGATGACGGGCAGACCGATTTCTTCGGCTATATCCTTTGCCTCCTCCGGCGTTGTGGCGAGGGATTCCTCGAGGACAGGTATATCGTACTCGCGGAGGAGCTGCTTGGATTCGTGTTCTGTCAGGTGAGAATGACCGAAACGCTCATGCAGGGACATGGGTACTGTCTTCCGCTGGATGATTAAAAACCTTCCTCAGGTCTTGAGGCCGTGTCCTGTGACCACACAGACGACCGTCTCCCTGTCATCGAACCGCTCGCGGTTGGTCAGGATACCTGCCAGGGCCGCCCCGCAGGATTCCTCGCTGTAGATTCCTTCCTCCTCGGCCAGCAGCCGTGTTGCCTCGATGAGCTTCTCGTCCGGCAGTGCATCGGCGAACCCGCCCGATTCTCTGATCGCATCCAGGGCGAACCCGCCATCGAGCGGATCGCCGCAGGCGATGGCCCCGGCGATGGTATCGACCTCGCGTTCCTCAGGGACCCCGTCCAGCCCCTCCTCGAAGGCCTTCGCCACCGTCGAGCAGCCCTCCGACTGGATGCCCACCATCCGCGGTATCTCCTCATCACCTATCAGGCCGACCGCATGGAGCTCACGGATGCCTTTGTAGGTCCCGTGCATCAGGGTGCCGTTGCCGACAGGCATGACGATGCTGTCTGCCTGGATCTGGTCGATGATCTCGAAGCCGACGCTTTTCTCGCCCTCGCCACGGTAGGCATAATCGCCCATCAGGTACCAGTCGTTGTCCTTGTGGGCCGCCATGGCCCGCTCTGCGGCGGTGGCGTAGTCCCCATCGACCCTGTGGAGGTCGGCGCCGTGGGCCTTCATCTGGTTGAGCTTGATCTCCGGGACGTTCTCGGGTATGAAGATGTTGGCCGTTATCCCCGCCCGTGCCGCATAGGCCGCGATCGAGGCACCCATGTTGCCTGTCGAGGCCACGACGATCTCATCGGCATCGAAGTCCAGGGCCTTCCCGATCTCGACGGAGGTCCCGCGGTCCTTGAAGCTGCCCGTCGGGTTCATGCCCTCGAACTTGAAGTACAGCTCCTCGAGACCGAGCTCATCGCCGATGCTGGTGGCAGGGATCAGCGGTGTCCCGCCCTCGCCCATCGAGACGATGTGGTCGCGCTCGAGGAGGGGATAGAACTCGTGGTACCGGTGGTGATCGAAGTTCCGCCGCTTGAGGGTCTCCCAGTCCAGCCTGTCGCTGAGCTGGTCGATGTCGTACCGGACCGCGAGGCTGCCGCCACAGTCACATCTGTACCGTATCTCGTCGGGACTGTACCGTTGTCCGCAGCTGTGACACGCCAGTGCCTCCTCGAACATGCTATATCCTCCAGAAGATTATCGCGAGCAGACCGACGGCTGCCGCTCCGTCGAGCCAGATCGGGCCAGGCGGGATCGCTGCCAGGCCTGCGGCGGCCGTCAGGAGGTACAGCCAGCCGAGCGGCCGCTTCAGTGAGGAATGATCGGATGGCTCGAGCGGTTCCCAGATGATATCGGCGATACCGTACAGGAAGATGCCTGTGACGATGATGAGCGGGACGAGGAGTGATCCGCCGATGAGATGGTGAGTGATACCTCCGGCCGTGATACCGTAGACGAGGAACCGCTTCCGCGCCAGAACGATGTCCCCGAGACCGTACTCGATCGTCCGGTAGATACCGCGGAGACCGGGCCGCTTCTGGTAGGCCGCATACACGAGCAGCCCGAGGACGGTGTACGGTGCGACGAGCCTGGCGATGAGCCAGATCTGCTCCAGCACCGCCATCCCGATCGCGATCGTCGGCATAGTACAGCATATCCCGGCGGCGATATTTAAGAGATGGCGGTGACAGAGGATTGAAATACGGCTGCGCTCCATCCTATGGTATGCGCACGGAGATGCTCGAGCGGGTCAGATCGAGGATGGACGATGAGGACATCGAGGTCCTGGCGGTCACGCATGATATGAACATCGAGTACCTCCTCGATGTCCATCCACCGGGCCCGGACGGGCTCTCCGGGGTCCTGCTGGTGACACAGGACGACTGGCGCTTTATCGTCTCGAAGTTCTTCCGGTATTCCTTCGAGGACATGAGCAACGTCGATATCTATACGGACAGTGAGGGGCTGGAGGAGCTCATCGAGGGCTCTGTCCTCGAGGACGGCTGTCACACCGACGACCCGGCTCATTTCTCGACGTACAATCTCGAGGGAACAGGGATCATCGAGCAGTGCAGGATGACAAAGACCGCATCCGAGATCGATCGGCTCCAACAAGCCTGTGATATCGGCTCGATGGTCTTCGAGGACGTCCTCGAGGTCTTTGAGTCCGGCATGTCGGAGTGGGATGTTGTGAGCAGGGTCGAGGCGGGCTTCCGGCAGCGGGAGGTCACGGACGCGTTCCCTGCCCTGGCCCATGCCTCGACGCTTGAACCCCACCGTGGCCCGCGGGATGGTGGTATCGAGGAGGGCGAGACGGTCCTGCTCGATATGGGCTGCCGGTACCGCGGGTACTGCTCGGACATGACACGGATGATACCGAACCGGCTGGAGGGTGACCAGAACAAGCTCGTCACAGATCTTGGGGAGGTCCAGTCACGGGTCCTCGACCGCCTCGAGGCCGAGACGGAGGCCGGCGAGCTCGCCAGGACGGCCCACGACTTGGTCGAGGACCGCGGGTACTCGGTCGGCCGGCATTACCTCCACAGCCTGGGGCATGGTGTCGGGCTGTCGGTCCACGAGGGGCCACAGCTCCATGCATCATCGGAGGCGGTCCTAGAAGAGGGTATGGTGGTCACGATCGAGCCGGGGCTGTACGTGCCTGGTGTCGGTGGTGCACGGATCGAGGACCAGGTGGTGGTGCGTGAGGACGGATGCGAGCGGTTGACTGGACAGCGACACTTCTATGAGCGATGAGAAGGGAGGAAAGAACGGTCGAGGACCCCTGTCTCAGAGCTCTGCTTCTTCGACGGTGTCCTTGTCGTAGTCGTCCTCTGCCTCCTCGGTACTCGCGTTGACATCGCCTGAGAAGTGCTTGATGACGATGACGTCGGAGACAGCGTTGACCATGCTGTACGGGACGATGACGCCTTTCTTCCCGCCAACCTTCTGGGCGAGGTACGAGCCCTTGGCGGCATCGACGATGACGGCCCTGACCTTGAACTTGGGCAGGTTGATCTCGATGTCTCGTGCTTTGCCACAGTAGGATCCTTTTGAGGTGAAGACGTCCTTCCCGACCATGTCGTTCATGTCAAGAACGTTTGATGAGGCCATGCTGTATCACGACACACATTTCCCCTGCCATGTTTAAATAACTTGTCGGGCCGCTCTGGCGGCAGAACGGTGAGTCTCCACGAGCAGTGACCGGGTCCCGCTCAGACAGGGGTCTCCCCGGTCCGGAGCATCTCGTCCCTGAACGACAGCGTCTCGGTGATGGCTCCTGTGCTGTCCCGCCTGTCAAGCTTCTTCATGGTGAGGGCGGCCATCGCATCGAACCGCTCGCCGACGGCAAGGTCTGACCCGTGATAGTGCTCGCTCAGCCGAGTCATGTGGTCCTCGAGGGGTTCGTCGGTCTGGCCGATATCGTGGACGATCGGTGCTGTAAGGACCTTATCGTACCCCACGTTCAGCGTACAGTTGTCGTTGTAGATGTCGCTGATCGGCTCCCCGAGCTCGAGGTCCTCGCCTGTCAGGACCCGGTGCTGGAGGGTGAGTGAGGCCTCCCAGAACAGCCCATGGATGGCGCTGAGATTGAGGTCCTCGGGCACGATCTTCCTGTTCTCCTGATAATGCTGAAGGATGTCGTGTTTCCGCAGCCGGGATTCCAGGCGCTTCTGGTGCCGGTGGGCGAGGAACCGCTGGATGATGTCCGGCAGCATACTGTATGGTAGCGTATCCTGTCTTATCAAGTTCAATGGCGGGTGGCAGGGGAAGTGAAGAAACAGTTATAAAAATCGGCCGGCAGTCCCGGACCGTGGCACCTGCCACCTGTGTCGGGGTCGCATAGCTTGGCCATTGCGGTGGCTTGCTAAGCCACTGGGCGTTCATGCCCACCCGGGTTCAAATCCCGGCCCCGACGCTCATCCTCTATCCTCTCCTGTATTGAAGACCGTCCCGATCAGGTCCCTGTACCGCTCCTGGGCGTCTTCAGGGAGCTCCTCGATCGGCACGATGGCGAGACCGTCCTCGTCACGGTGCTGGACGAACATGTGGACCTTGTAGCGGACAACATCCCCATCAGGCGAGACATCGATCTCGATGATCGGTCGGAGCCGTGTCTCGTACCGGAGGTAGTTCTTCGAGGTCAGGTTCCCCCGGCTGTACATGCAGAACCGGCCGTCGATCACCTCCGGTGCCTGGACGACATGCGGGTGACTGCCCAGCAGCAGGTCGAAACCATTCCCTACGAGCTCGCGGGCGAACTGACGGGTCCTGTCGGCCGGGAAGTGCTGGTACGAGCGGTCCCAGTGCGGTATGCCGGCGAGCATGTCCAGATCGTCCTCGTGTTTGATGTCCTCCCAGTCGATCGCCTGCACATCCTCGTTGCGCTGGACGACATTCCGATCCGTGAGGACCTTCTCGCCGTTCATCAGGTGCGTCCACGAGACGAACCCTATCCTGAGGCCGTCGACCTCCATCACGGCGTGCGGTCCACAATCATCATCGTCGAGCCCGACGGTCCGTGCCCCAGTCTCGTTGATCAGCTCCACGCCAGCCCGGAAGACCTGCTCGGGCTGGTCCCTGCTGTGGTTGGACGCGACACTCAGCAGGCACCGCTCCGTGGGTACCGGGACCTGCTCGAGGACCTCCTCGAGGTACGAGACAGGCATCCCGAAGGTCACGACACGCTCGCGGGCGTCATCGCTCTCCAGGACCGGGGCCTCACAGTTCGCGACGAACACGTCAGCCCCGCGGAGGACGTTCTGGACGCTATCGTGGAACCGTGGTGCCTCGTTCCCCCGGGTCTGGATGATGTCCCCGCCGGCGACGATCGTCATCGCGGTTCTGGACTCCGGTCGGAGCCTCCCTGACAGCGGTGGTCGCTCCATCTCCGTCTCATTTTTTCTGCCGGGTTTCAGGAGGTACCATGGGAGCTGGAGGGTGTACCGCCAGTCGTACGGTGTGAAGACGACTGACTGGAGGATGTTCCTCACCGCTGTGCGTCGTTCGGGCGTCATCATCTGTCTCTCATCTCATTGTCGTCATCCGAGCTTCCGGTACAGAGTGTAGGAGTACACGAAAGAGCCGACCGCCAGGACGGCTGCAGTGCCGCCGATGATCGCGGTCGCGTATGCTCAGGGAAGCCATGCGGTGGCTCGACGCGAAAGTCATCGAGGAGGACGAAGGGATCGATCCGGGCGAAGCTGTCGGTCGGGAAGGCTCGATCGACGCTGGCTCCCTCGCCTTCCTTCTTCTGCTCGGCGCTGACATGACGGATGTCAGTCATGGGTCCGTATCGACGTTCAAGATTTATACGTCTTCCAGCCCACCATGGCACGTATGGACGGACAGGACGACCGACCCGATCCGGCACCGGAAGGTGTCCTGCGGGGTAAAAGCGTATCCTCGCTCGGGTGGGTGCTTGTCGGGTTCTCACTCCTCGGTGTCTTCCTGTTCACCGCCTCGTATCTCCTGACACCGCTGGTTTTCGGCCTGTTCCTGTACTACGGTACCAGGCCGATCTACCGTCGGTTGCGGGAGCGTTCCCTCTCGAAGCTCCTGTCGGCATCCATTGCACTCCTCGCAGTTGGGCTACCGGTCCTGATCATCGCGTTCCTGATAACGGTCACCGCGTTCAATGAGGCGCTGGTCCTCCTCGAACAGGGTAGTTTCGCAGATATCAGACCGTTCATCGACCAGCTCGGCATCCAGACGACCGATCTACCAGAGTATGAATCAATATATGGCTTCCTGACATCAGAGGGCTTCCGGGAGATCCTCACGGGCTCCTGGGGGACGGTCTCGAGCCTGACGAACACGGTCCTTGGTGTCGTCCTGTCGTTGTTCCTCTCGTTCACGGCAGCGTTTTTCATGTATCTCTGGGGTCCTGGAGCCAGAGAAGAGTTCCTGGCTGTCTTCGACGATCGTGAAGGGCTGCTGTCCCGTTACCTGTGTAACGTCGACCGGGATCTTGCTGAGGTCTTCTTCGGCAACATGCTCAATGCCATCGTGACATCGATCATCGGAGCGGTCGCGTACACCGGCCTCAACGTGATATCCCCGCCCCACGCCGTGATCCCTGCACCTATCCTGCTCGGTCTGCTAACTGGGATAGCCAGCTTCGTCCCCATGGTCGGATCGAAGATCGTCTACGTCCCGATAACCCTCCTGCTCGTCTTCCAGTCGTTCACGGGTGCTGAGGCTGCAGGCTACGGGTTCGCCTTGATGTTCCTTGGTGTCGCTCTGGTCGTCGTCGACACGCTCCCCGACATGGTGCTCCGACCGCTGATCAGCGGACGCAAGACAAGTCAGGGGGCACTGTTCATCGGCTACCTCGTCGGCCCGCTGGTGTTCGGGTTCGTCGGTGTCTTCCTGCTGCCGCTGGTCATCGTGGCGTTCATCAACTTCGACCGCATCATCCTGCCTGGCTTCTACAGGCCTGATGAGACTGACTGACCATCTTCTTAAAACCTGCTCCGCCAGTCTCTCCCATGGCTCTCATCGAGGCAGAGGATATCAACAAGACCTTCCGCATCTACCAGCGCGGCGAGGGACTGTCCGGGTACATCAGGTCATTCCTCGCTCGGGAGTACGAGGAGGTCCACGCCGTCGAGGATCTCGATCTCGAGATCGAACGCGGCGAGATGGTCGGGTACATCGGTGCCAACGGTGCCGGGAAGTCGACGACCGTCAAGATGCTCACTGGTATCCTCGAGCCCACATCCGGCCACATCGAGGTCGACGGTATCGTCCCCCACGAGAACAGGAAGGAAAACGCCATGAACATCGGGGTCGTGTTCGGCCAGAAGACCCAGCTGTGGTGGGATCTGCCGGTCCGGGAGAGTTTCACCCTGCTCAAGGAGATCTACGAGGTCGATGACGATGATTACAGGGAGCGGATGGCGGAGTTCAATGATGTCCTCGACCTGGATGAGTTCATGGACAAGCCTGTCAGGAAACTGTCACTCGGCCAGAAGATGCGCTGTGAGCTCGCAGCCGCGTTCCTCCACCATCCACCGGTCGTGTACCTGGACGAGCCGACCATCGGGCTGGATGTCGAGGTCAAAGAGCGGATCAGGTCGTTTATCAAGCGGATGAACAGGGACGAGGACATCACCGTCATGCTGACGACCCACGACATCGGTGACATTGAGGACCTCTGTGATCGGATCGTGGTCCTGGACGAGGGGACAAAGATCTACGACGGTCAGCTTGATGCGCTGGTCGATCGGTTCACCGCCCGCCGGCTCCTGCTGGACCTGAAGGCAGGGCAGGACTTCGAGCTCGCGATGGACGGCATCGAGGAGGTCAACATCGACGGCGAGAGCGTCGAGATCGTGTTCGACCGCGAGATAACGACCGCCTCCGATATCATGCGGGAGGTCCTGGACCGGTACGAGGTGATCGATTTCAGGATACGCGAACCCGACATCGAGCAGGTCGTCAAGAAGATCTACAGCGAGGGACTGTGACGTGTTCGGGAAGTACATCGCGATCGGCAGGACGGGGTTCCGCGAGGCCATAGCCTACCGGTTCGACGCCGTGATGTCGCTGGGCACATCGCTGCTGTATCTTCTGCTGTACTACGCTATCTGGAGCTCGATAGCGTCTTCTGGCTCGATCGAGGGCGGCCTGGGCCAGGTCATGGCCTACCTGGTCATCGGCCAGGTCGTCAACAACACGATAGCGATGCAGCCGGAGGATTTCATCGGAGAACGTGTCAGGCAGGGCACGATCGTCAACGAGCTGAAGCGACCGGTCTCCCTGCGCGGCCAGATGTACATGCACGAGCTCGGCTGGTCGGTCTTCCGCCTGTTCAGCCGCGGCCTTCCTGTCCTGATCGCCGGGGCGCTGTTTTTCGGTGTCACGGTGCCGTCACCGCTGTACCTCGGGGCCTTCTGTCTGGCGCTTTTCTTCAGCCTCAATCTGATGTTCGCTATCGGCTATGTGACCGCGATGATCGTATTCTGGACGAAGGTGAGCTGGAGCATCAGGATGATGCGGGGTCTGGTCGTGAGCCTGTTCTCGGGGGTCCTGTTCCCGCTGTACCTGCTGCCGGACGGGCTGCGGGAGGTCTTTTTCGCGCTGCCGTTCCAGGCGATCGTGGATGGCCCGGTCTCGGTCTTCCTGATGCGGCTGTCCGGCCACGACGTCTTTCTCCTGTACGGCAAACAGCTCGGCTGGCTGGTGATCATCCTCCTCATCGGGGAGGGGCTCTGGCGGGTCGCGAAGACGAAGCTGACGGTCCAGGGAGGATAACGTGGACGTGAGAAAGCACCTCCGGGTCTACCTGCTGTATTTCAAGCAGTTCTGGAAATCCCGGCTGATCTATAAGGCGGATTTCGTCCTCGGGTTTGTCGGCCAGCTGATCAACCTGACTGTCTCGCTGGCCTTCCTCGGTCTGCTTTTCACCCAGGTCGATACGATCCACGGCTGGACGTTCACCGAGTTACTCTTCCTCGCCGGGTTCGGGGGTATCGTGATGAACATCCATCACATCTTTTTCCTCAACATCTACAGCCTCGGGGAGCGGTACATCGTCCAGGGCCGGCTGGACAGGTTCCTCGTCAGGCCCCTCAACCCGCTGTTCCAGGTCTACGCTGACAGCGTCGCGGATGACAACGTCTCGAAGCTTCTCGCCAATATCGGGATCGTGATCTATGCCGCCTCCCGGCTCGGGATCCCGCTCGTGACCGCCCCGAAGATGATCTACGGTACGATGACGGTGATAAGCGGGGTCATGGTCTTTGCCGCGGTCTATCTGACGTTCGCATCGACAGCCTTCTGGACGGGGAAATCAAAGGCGGCGATCTGGATCCTGTTCAGGCTCTCTGATTTCCGTCGGTACCCGTTTGGCATCTACATGCTGCCTGTCCAGGTCCTGCTGGCGACACTGGTCCCGATCGCGTTTGCGACGTTTTTCCCGGCGACGTACTTCCTCGAGCGCGGTGCATGGGGGACCTGGCAGATGGTCTCGGTGGTCGCCGGCCCGGTCTTTTTCCTGCTGGCCTACCAGGCGTGGCGCCTTGGCCTGTCGAATTACAGCAGCACGGGATCGTAGGGAAACCCATTTAGCCCACCGACGACCATGTAGGTATGGTGTCAGGCATGGATGCAGTCAGGGATGATGATACTATCATAGTCAGGCTCGATCCCGGTGACAGTGTCATCGGATCGTTGAAGCAACTGCGGGACGAGTACGCGATCGATTCGGCGTTTTTCACGGGTATCGGGGCGGTCGACAGGGCGACCCTCGGCCACTACAACGTCGAGGACGAGGACTACCGCGAGAAGACGGTCGAGGGCAACTTCGAGGTGACAAACTTCACCGGCAACATCGGCCCGGACAAGATACACGCCCACATCACCCTCGGGAAGGAGGATTTCACCGCCATCGGCGGCCACTGCGCGGCGGCGAGGGTCTCGGGCACCTTCGAGATCATCGTCAGGCTGACCGACAAACCGCTCAAGCACCGGACCGACCCTGAGACAGGACTGGATGTCTTCGATCTGTGATACGATGACGTTGGTCGAATCCGAACAGGAACGCGAGCGGGTGACCGTGCCCCGGACATCGACGGCGACCCGGTGGACCTGGCGTTCCTGGTTCGGGAAACGAATCGTTTCCTCGATCGACCGAAGTCTTCGATTTTCGGAGCGTCCCAGGGCTGCTCGATCGAGTGGCGGGACTAGTCCTCGAGCAGGTTGTCCTCGTCGTGGTCCTCGCCCTTATCGATCCGCTCTAAGATCTTGCGGAAGTAGTTGGGTGAGAACCAGGTCTGCTGTCTGTTCTCGAGGACGATCCGCTTGCCGTTGTCGGTCTCGACGACGCGGACCTTGGTCTCTGTCTTGTCCTCGAGCTGATCGACGCGGCTCTCCAGGCGCTCGAACTCCTCGCGGAACGCCTCCATCGCTTTTGTGAAGTCCTCGATCTCGTCTGCCTCCTGTACCTTCTCCTTCAGATCGTCCTGGCTCATGGTATCATCCGGTCAACTGTTGGTCCGGGCCGGGTTTAAATCCATCAGCCGGTCTCATCGAGCTCGTCCGGTGGAACGTCGCCGTGCTCGTGGACGGTGAGAAAGGAGATGATCCGGGCCCTGGCATTTTCCAGGTCGGCCCGTGACAGCCGCATGTTGTACCGCGTGAGCAGGTAAAGCACCGCGACGGTGGAGAAACCCAGGACGCCGTAGACCTGCTCGAAGACGTTGATCCGGAACCCGATAGAGGCGGTGACGGAGGTGATGATGGAGGCATAGAACAGCAGGCTCGCGGCTAGGTAGAAGGTGCGGGACCGTAGGAACCGCTTGAATGCGGCCTGGAAGGCTTTTTTCTCCTCATCGTACCCGTCAGGTAGCTCGTCGTGGCGCTGTTCCAACGTGTCGATATAGTGCTGGACCCGCCAGCTGTAGCCACGCCGCTTGAAAAAACCCTTCCAGTCCATGGACACGGATTGGGGGGCTGTGAAGAAAAAACAACGGGGTGCCGGGACCCTTGATGGTCCCGGCCTCACGGATCAGATCGCCTCCGCGAGGTTGAGCTGGCGTCCGTGGGTCGCCCTGGCCCGTTCAAGCTCGAGCTGGTTTCGGACGTCCTCGAGGTCACGCTTCAGCTCGACGACAAGGGACAGCAAAAGCGCCTGGTCCTCGTCATCGATCGCCTCCGCGGGTTCCTGGTACTTCTGGACGTCCTGGAGCAGCCGGTTTAGCATCGTCCGCCTGTCCGGGTCGAGTTTGGCCTGGTAGTCCGCAAGCTCCCTGATGGTGTCGTTGAGTTGGTCGGTCATATCGATCACGTGTGACAGGATGCGTGTGGCTTCCCTTTTATGCTGATAGCGATGGTTCCGGAAGCCGGGTCCTCCATGGACCATCCTGCCGGTGCCCGTAGATAGTGCCGTTGTCCCTGCCGCGACCGGATCCTACCGGAAACGGCCGATTTCCTTTAAATGCCTGGAACCCCCAGACAGGTACATGATCACGGACGCACGGGTGCTGCGGGACGAGTTCATCCCCCGGGAGGTCGTTCACCGGGACGCCGAGATCCAGCAGCTGGCCTCCACGCTGGAACCGCTGGCCGGTGAGGAGGACAAGGCACAGAACTCCTTTATCCACGGGCCGCCGGGTACGGGTAAGACCTGTATCACCCGGCATACCCTCGAACGGCTCTCGGAGGAGAACCTCGAGCTGAAATGGCAGTACATCAACTGCTGGGAGAACTACAACAGGTTCAAGGCCCTGTACAAGGCACTCGAGGGGATCGGGCGGACACTGGACGTCCACCGCCAGTCGACACCGACGGATGAGCTTTTCACCCGGCTGAAGAAATACGACGAGCGTCCGTACGTCCTGATCATGGACGAGGTCGACCAGCTGGAGGATGAGAAGGTGCTGTATGATCTGTATTCGCTGCCGAATGTGACCCTGATCATGATCGCGAACAAGGAGACGGCATTCCACAACATGGACGAACGGGTCCGGTCCCGGCTGATGGGTGCCGACAGGCTCGAGTTCGAGCCCTACGATTCCGATGAGCTGGCCGATATCCTCTCGGACCGGGCGGAATGGGGACTCGAGCCCGGCTCGATCGATCGGGCCCGGATCCGGAAGATAGCCCTGTCAGCGGATGGTGATGCACGCATCGCGATCGGCATCCTCCGCTCTGCCGCCAGGAAGGCGGAGAAGGAAGGCGAGGACGAGATAACCCGGGAGATGATCCAGGAATCGGTCCCGGACGCGAAAGACGATGTCCGCCAGAAGAACATCGAGAAGCTGACCAAGCACCAGAAGAAGCTGTACGATATCATCCAGGATGAAGGCGACATCGAGCCAGGCCAGCTGTACGAGCGGTACCGCAAGGAGGTCGAGGACCCGCGCTCGGACCGGATGCTGCGGAAATACCTCAACAAGATGGTCCATTACAACCTCATCGATGCGGAAGGGGAGGGCCGCTGGCGCCGGTACAGCGCGAAGTAGGTTTTTATATCGCCGTCTAGTATAGTGAACCATGCGACGCCAGCTCTTGGTCGTGGCCGTCTTTGTTACCATGCTGACAGCACCGGCTGCCGGCCAGATCGATGGACTCGGGGATGCGATCGAGCAGTACAACGGCAACACAGATGCCCTGCCGGGTGTCCTCGGCACGGTGATCGGGGACCAGAAGGTCAACGTCTATATCAACATGTCGGATGGCTCCCAGCAGACCTTTGCCGTCCGGATGGATGGCCTCCAGATGGAGCTCCAGGAGGACACGTTCACCAACTACACGATCCGGGTGACGGCGACCCAGGATGCTGTTGTCTCCGTCATGAACGCCACTGATCCGCGGGCAGAGCTGAAAAAACGGAAGGAGGCCGGAGAGATAACATACGATGCGCAGGGGTTCCTCAACAGCATCAGGCTGTCGATCGTCGATACCCTTCTGTGATCACTCGATCTCGTACCGCAGGATCGCGGCGACACCGCTGAGGGATTTGAGCTTCCGTCCGGCCTCGTGATCGGTGTGGATGATGTGGATCTCGCCGGCCTGGTCCTCGACGGCCTCCATGACCTTCTCGTACCGGTTCTCCGTGATCAGGTTATCGTTGACCAGCAGGTCCTGGACCGCTCCCATCTCGGCGGCCTGTGCGACAGTCTTCGGCTCGTAGACCGCCTTGCCGTCCTCCTTGTTCAGGTGCTTGAGGAACGTCTCCATCATCTGGACCTCCTCGGAGATCCGTGACTCCTCGATCACCCGGTCGACCGCGCCGCGCTTGATGACCTCCTGGATGCCGGTGTACCCGGTCACGGAGGTGTCCTGGAGCATGACCATCTCCTCGAGCTCCGGGTCAGCATCGATGAGCTGCGAGTGGACGTTTTCTTTCTCGAAGCCGGGACCGGCGATGATGATCTTATCGACCTTCTCCGCGTTCCGTCGCAGGACGGACAGGATCTGCCCGTAGAACGTCTCTTTCTCCTCGCCCTCCGTCTGGTACATCTTCCCCGGCACGTTGACGTCGACGTCCGCGAGGTCCTTGATACCGGTCTCGGTGATCACCGCGAAGTTGGCACCACCTTTCTCGACCATACAGACCAGAAGCTGGTAGTTATCGATCCGGGTGGCCTTTTTGACCCGCTCGATCTGGTAGTCCTTCCATTCGGTCTTCCAGATCTCGAACTCCTTCCCGGCCTTCAGGTTGAAGGTGTGATAGCCGTGCTCGACATCGTCCGGGGCCTCGACGATCTGGCCTGTGGTCCGGAGCCGGTCGCCCTGGAACGCTGTCTTCTCGACCTCCAGCCTGATCAGGCACTTCCGTTTCTCCCGGCCCTCGATGGTGGTACGTGGGCTCATCGTCTTGAGCTCGTCACCTTCCTCGATGACGTACTTGAGGTGCCAGAGATCTTCATCGCGCTCTACCTTGAGCCGCATGTAGCCGTCCCGGGTATCCTGGTCGATGATCTGCATCGTTGCTTGCCTCAGTGTAGCTTCGTTACCGCATCGCGGTCGACCCGCATCTTCTGTGGCCGGTCCTCGTCGTCCTCCCCGATCGGCACAAGGAACTCCGGTCGCTCCCAGTCGTTGAGCTCCAGATCCATCGCGAGGATATCGCGGTCGAACCCGCGGACGATGCACGATCCCAGTCCCCGGGCCTCAGCGGACAGGTGGACCTGGTAGGCGGCGATGGCACACTGCCTGTCGAGGAAGGCCTCGATGAATGACTGGTCGCGGTCGCTGTAGGACCGGACGCGCTTGAGCGATTCCTCACGCTGTTCGTCGGTGTAGTAATTCTTCTGGAACGCGTCCTCGAAGGCGTCCTCGGCGCGGGTATCGATCCGGGTGTCTCCGGTCACGAGGACGATCGTGCTGGCATCGAGGAGGAAGTCCTGGCCGTAGCTTGCCTCGTGTGCGTCCTCGATCGCATCGGGGGAATCGAGCACGTGGAACCGCCAGGGCTGGAGGTTCCAGGCCGAGGGGCTCCGGATGGCTTCCTCGATGATCTCGAGGACCGTCTCCTGTGGGATATCGCGGTCACCGAACCGGTGGCAGGACTGCCTGGTCTGGATGAGCCGGGAGAGTGAGGGCTGGGTCATGCCGGTATATGCGGGGTACGGCTTTAAACCTTTGAACGCGTTGAGCCCCTCGGTGAGCCGGGAAAGGTATTTATTAGGTGGACCGTCATATGCTTTTGTGAGTCACCATGAGTAACTTCACCTACGTCCTGATGGCTGGTGTTGCACTGTTTGTCGTTGGAGGGATGATCGCAGGGATGTCCGATGGCCCTGCTGTCGAGGTCGAGAACGGGGACGGAGATGGCAGCGATGCGCTGTTCCATGCGGACCTCGGCGTGATCGGTGATATCAATTCTACATCGCGTACCATACGTATCGGGGATACGTCGGTCGAGTACCGTTCACCGAACACGACGGTCGAGGAACTGGATGAGGTGAGGATCAGCAAGGGAGCGTTCTCCGAGGCCCAGACCGAACTCATCAGGTTCGAGGCACGTGAGCCGGTGAATGCGCGTCTTTCCTTTGCTGTTGCCGGTGCGCGGACTGCCGGCGAGTTCGCTGTCATCGTCAACGGCGATCGACAGCACTCGATGACACTCGAGGCTGGGAGGGAGTACGACCTTGAGCTGACGAACCTCTCCGAGGGCTCGAACACCGTACTCCTGACTGCCGAGGGACCGGGGCTCCGTCTCTGGACATCGACGGAATACACCCTCCAGGATCTCTCGTTGACGGTCACGGATGATGCTGTCCGCAGGAACCTGAACACGTTCCGGCTGTACGAGTACGAGGTCGATGGCTTCGACACGGGGACGATCACGTTCGCGGTCGATGAGTCACCGACCAGGACGGCCCCGCTGAACATCGATATCAACGGCAACGAGGTCTACGAGGGCTCCCCGGTCATGCGGAACCTCCCCTATGAGAGCTCCTTCCAGGCGGCCACACACGGCCTCCGACCTGGCGAGAACACCCTCTCGTTCTACACGGAGCCGGGGGCAGCGTATGAGCTTTCGAACGTCGTCATGGACATCCAGTTCTACGCCAACACCAGACAGCGTACGGTCACCGAGTCATTCGACATCGGTGAGGTCGCGTACCGTCTGATGGATGAAGAAGACGGCGGAGTGATCTCGTTCAACATCGAGCGGATCGGTGTCAGCGGTGATATCACGATCAGCCTGCCGAACGATGAGTTCACCGTGACACCGGAGACGGGTGGCGAGCAGACGATCACCTTCGACCGCTCCGCCATCAATAAGGGCTCGAACGAGATCAGTATCACGACATCCGGGACCTACGAGATCACGGACTTCACCGTCGACACGGCTGATTAGATTCCCAAGATGGTCCGTGTCAGGTTCCTGACCGCAGGGCCCATGCCGACGGCGATGACCCCGAGCATGATCAGCATGCTGAGCCTGTCATCCTCCTCGGGGAGGTACGCGAGGATGGCGATGATGAACGCTGCCTTGACACCGAGGAAGGCATACGGTGTTCCCAGGGTCTCGATGAGGTACTGCGAGACCACGTGTTTCTCTCCGTAGCCGAGGAAACTCAATGAGCCGGCCGTCACGGCGCCGTCCATCACCTGGGCGATGACCGCGATCTCCCCGATCCTCGTGTTGAGGAACGTGTCCGGGACGAAGGAGGCGATCTTCCTGCCCAGCCCCACCGCAGCGAGCAGTGCTGCGACGGTGATCGCGATGATGGCCATGATGCCCTCTGGAGGGGCGGCACCGGAACCGAACCGGGCAATAGCCGTCGGTGCGAGCAAGGCCGCAGTGAGGATGATGCCGCCGCTCCCCGCCAGCAGGAGCGGCCGCCTGCAGCTATCGTATCGACCCTTCCTGACAAGGACGACGCTGAGATACAGGCACCCGACCGCTATCCCGGCGACGAGGAAGTAGATGAGCGGGGTGATCAGTGGGATGTTGAAGGGGTACCCGACCGCACCTGTATCCTCGATGACCCGCAGCATCCCGCCCATGACGACGAACGGCACCATCCCGATGACGAGGTCCTGCCCGCCCTCGATGTCCCACCGGTCCAGCAGCCGATCAAGGCCGACGATGAACCCGACGAAGGCGACGGCGTACAGTGAGGTGTTGTAGACGTTGTAGCCCTCGGCCGCGGTGACCCCGCTGTAGGTGACGGTCGTCCCTTTCGCATGCGTTATCAGCGGACCGGCGATGTACCTCCAGAGGAACTCGATGGCGGCCTCGTTGGTCGCGATGACCGCGAGGACGAGCACGGAGCCGATCCCGAGTATGTGTGTTCGTTCCATTGTTAGAAGTCTGAGAGGGAGCTCTGTGTGTTGTCGTACCTGCACTCGAGCTCGTCTGCCCGTGTTTCGAGTATGCGCTGTCGCTGTTCCTCATCGCGGGGGATGATCAGTTCGCCGTACTCCCCGCCACCACCCGGGATCATGATGGTCTTGTCCTCCCGGAACATGCCGATGGCCCTGGCGACTTTGCTGTTGACGTCCTCGAGGTCTTCAATGTCGGTATCGAGCAGTATGCCGATCTCGGAGTCGAATGCATCAAGGAAATTGTCGTAGATCGACTGGACGGTCTTCGTCGTCGGCGAGGAGTGCCCGACGACGTGCTGGATGATCTCGGCCAGCGGGACGAGGTGGACGTACTCCGGCCGCCTGTCTGGGGCCGCACCCCCGTCGCTGAGCTCATCGATCCTGTCGCTCACTCCTTTCTTGATCGATTTGCCACATTCGAGACACGTCCAATCGTTCTCCCGTGCCTGCTGGAGACTGTACCGCTGGTGGCAGTCCTGGCAGGCCGAGCAGTGGTACTTGCCCTCGCGTGGATCGAAGCCGACGTTGAGGACTGGTTCGCGACCCCCCTCTTGGTGGATTGCCTTCCGGATCTCATCGAAGCTGATGTCTTCGACCTGGAACCTGTTGAACTCCCGCCCCATCCGGTGGGGCCAGGGGGAGTGGGCATCCGAGTTGCTGAGGAAGGTCATCTCGTTGTGGTCGGATATCCTGTCGGCCAGCCCGGAGTCGGCGGACAGCCCGAGCTCGAGGAAATCGAGCTCCGATGTCATGCTGCCGTAGCAGTCCGCGAGTGAATCGTGGTGGCCGTAGATCGCGGTGTACGGGGTGAACGCATGGGCGGGACCGATGAGGCAGTCGTTGTCCTTCGCGATGCGGACGATACGTTCCCCACCGATATCGAGCCGTGGCCGGCCCTCCCGGTCGATGTCCGATGAGTGATTGCTGAACGCATCGTGGACCGATCGGACGGCCTCGAGGTCAGGGAACAGTATGATGTGGTGGACGCGGCTGTCGTCCTCGACCTCGGTCGAGAGGACGAAATCACACGCATCCGTGCGGTATATCCCGTCGCCGGTGTCCTCGGTGGTCTCGGCGACGTGGTCCCTCCAGTCCGGGTTGAGGATGTCCCCGGTCCCGATGAGGTCCAGTCCCTTGATGGCTGATTGCTCCGCCATGACCGGGATCTTCATCTTGTCCGAGACGCCGCCGGAATAATAGCCGTGGAGATGGAGGTCCGCATCGACGTGCATGCGGTACAAGGTGGCGGGCAGGCTTTTTACGGTTTATCCCCCGTCTATGCGTTCTTCGGCTCGAGCGGTCCAGCCATCTTCGATCCCAGTCGCCGCCTGATGAGGATGAGGAAGGCGATGATGAGGACGGCTGCTGCAGCGTACTCCGTGTTGTTCCGGACAAGGGTGACTGCCCTGCCGCCGTACTGCCCGACGCGGTCCATGAGCTCATCGAACGTCGCCGCGACGGAACCTCTGACATCGACCTTGAGGTCCTGTGAGAGGATGGTCTCGTTCCGGTAGTCGACGTCGACGGACCCGACGTACGAGCCGCTCCTGTTGCCCGCTATCGTCATGTTGACCGTCGTGGTGCTGTTGGACGCGAGCATGATGTCCTCAGCCGTGGTCGGTGCCAGCTCTGCGGGGAGATCGCTGAGGCGGATGGTGACATTGTAGGCCTCCGGTCGCGGGTTGGTGAGGTCCGCGATGAGGAACCGTCGCTGTCCTTTGTCCATCGCGAAGCTCCCAGAGGCGTTGATCGATATGCCGGGATTGCTCACAGTCTCGACCTCGGCGATGTTGATGGTTCCGCTCGCGCTGTCGGAACCGTCCCGGGTCTCGGCCCGGAACGTGATAGCGTACTCTCCTGGTGCGTCTGTCGGGATCGGGAGACAGATCCGCCTGTCGCTCAGCTGGCTGACGTTGTGTGCGACCTCCCGCCCGTTGAACGCGAGGGTGGAGGTGACGTAGGATTCACTCGATACCGTGACCTGGGCGCAGGCCGATGCGTCCTCGGTCTGGTTGACCGGTGACGGGATGGCGAATTCTGTGACCTCGATCCGGGGCTGGACCCGGAGCTGCTTCGACACGCGCAGGTTGCTGTTCTGGAAGGTGACCCGCTGGATGCCAGCGGAGTCCGGCCGGATGTAGGTCCGGTAACGGCCTGTCTCGTCAGTGGTGAGGCCTGCTATGAAGGCATCGTTGAGGTACAGGTTCGCCACGACCCCGCCTGCACCACCGCTCTGGTCGGTGATACGTCCGGACACGTAAACTGCTTCGCCGACGGCGGCTGTCTGGGGTTCGAGGCGCATCGACGCCCGGAAGGATGTGAGCTGAAGCGTCGTGGTTATCGTGTGGCTGTTCTCATAATCGCGTGCTGTGACACGGACGCTTTCATCTTCTATAGCGTCGGATGGAACGTCGATATCGATCGTCCGTGTCTCGGTCTCGTCAGGACTGAGTGAGAACCGTGTGGTCTCGGTGCTCTGGTCGAAGGCCTCGAGTTCGACCCTGACCCCGCGGGCGGTCTCGTTCTTGTTGTTCGTGACGGTCACCTCTGCGGTGGCCGTATCGCCCGGCCTGACCTGTGAGGGGAGGGTGAGTTCGGTTATCTGGAGCGCCCGTCCTTTGAGCTCGCTCTCGCTCATCACGACATCGTACTCGCTCGTCTTGCCGTCGTACACGTTGACTGTTATCTCGCGTGAGGTGAACCCATCGCGCTCGAGATACGCCTGGTATTCCCCGACAGGCACTTCATCGAAGATGACGTTGCCTCCTCCGCTTGTCTCTTTTTCCTTGTCGTACCCTGTCTCATCGCTGGCCAGCCTGACACTAACGTCTGGAAGGTCATCGCCCGCCTCGGTCTCGGTGTGTATCGTGACCTCGCCGCGCAGGTCTTTTTTCTGGATGTACACTGTTTTGGACGTCTCCGTGTCGTCTTCGACACTGACGGATACTTCTCGGGTGTGGAAGTCTTCCTTCTCGATCGTCACGCGGTATATGCCAGCGTCCAGACCGCCGAACCGGACTGTCCCGCTACTGTCCGTGCGGTCCTCGTCCTCGAAGCTACCGTCGTTGATCGTGACGAGGGCATCATCGACAGCGGTGCTGTTCTCGTCCTCGACGGTGATATCGAGGGTTCCGTCGGCGGCAGCAGGCGCCGAGACGGCGAGGATGGCGAGAACGATGAGACCGAACCGGAGCAGATCGCGTCTGTGTATCATTATAACCATTACGTGACAAAACACTGCACGTATTTAAAATTTGTCTACTCCACGCGCGCATCCACACAGATCCTGTACGTGTACGGGGAGTGGTGACCGCAGATCTCTTTCTCGAGGACGGTGATCTCCCGTCCCATCCGCTGTGCTGCGTCCTCGAGTTCCTGCACCGGATCGGTCCAGAGGTCGTCCTCGTCGCTGAACCGGTAGTAATGGATTGTCCCGCCGGAGGCGATCGTCTCGACGGCGAGATCGACGAACTCGTCCGCGTGGCCGGGCAGTGGCATGATGATACGGTCCGGGGCCTCGAGGCCCGGGGCGATCTCGCTGACGTCCCCGCAGTGGGCCGTGACCCTGTCTTGGACGTCGTTGAGCTCGATGTTGTCTTCCATGTACCGACAGCCCGCGGGGTTTTTCTCGATCGCATCGACGGTGGCATCGTGATCCGTCGCTATCAGGACGGCGTATGGCCCGACACCGGCGAACCAGACGGCAACGTGCTCGCCGTCCTCGACCTTCCCTGTGACCCGTTCCCTTTCGTGGCCGAGGCGCTCGGAGAAATAGACATCGGTCGGGTCGACCCGGTACCGGCAGCCGTGCTCGCGGTGGACGGTCTCGGTGCCGTCCCCGTGGAGGACGGTGTAGTCCCCGACCCGGAACTCGCCCTCGAGCTTGCCGGTCTTCGCGAGGACGGTCCTGACGTTCGGGTTCTGCTCGAGGAGGGCCTCGACGATCTCGTCGCTGTTGTCCGGGATCTCGTCCATGTTGATGATAGCGATGTCCCCGATGATCTCGTAGGAGGAAGGCATGTTGTCCGGTGTATCGATATCGTTCTCGTCGCTGTACGGGTCGAAGACCGATACATCCGCTCCGGTCTCGTCCTCGATTCGGTCTTTCTCGTCCTCGGGGATGGCGGTGGTGAACACGATGGTTCGGTCTTCTTTTCCGGCCGATTCGAGTTGTTCCTCGATTTCTCCGGGTCCTGCATCGGGGAGCGGGAGGACAGCGAGTTCCTGTTCGTCCTTCGATGCTGTGAGATGGTCATCGTGGTCGGTAACGGTGAAGCCCTGGTCCTCGAACAGCTCCCGGACCCGGCGGTGGTAGTCCTCGGTGTCGTGGTCCTCGTCCATATCGATCACGTCTCGGTGTCCTCGCGGAGCGTCTGGAGGTCGGGCGGGTCGTTCTCGAGGGGGGCGGTCAGGGCGACCCGGGTGTAGGTGCTCTCGACCCCGTCCATGGAGAGGACGCCTTTGACCAGTTCGTTCATCTCCTCCCGGTCCTGGAACCTGCACAGCATGACGACGTCGTGATCGCCGGTGACCTCATAGAGGGATATGACGTTGCTCAGGTCCGTGAGGTTCTTCTCGTTCTCGGCCAGCATGTCGCTGGAGACAGATACCTCGACCACGGCTGTGAGGTTGTAGCCCATCTCGGCGTAGTCGACGACCGGCTTGAACCCTTTGATGATACCCTCGTGCCGCAGTTTGCGCATGCGAGAGCTCACTGTGGAGGGGGAGACCTCGATCGCTTCGGCGATCTCACGGAGTGAAGCGCGCCCGTCCTCGTTGAGCTGTTCAATTATTCGGATATCGATGTCGTCGACAGTCATATGTGGACGTTCGTCCAGGATATTATATATTTACCGATTATCCGTACAAGATAACTTATAAATAGGAGACGAACGTAGTCTAGACTGGAGTTGAGAGACTCTGTGTGGGGGGAACAGAAATGCGATGCGAAGCCTGTGGTGCCTTGGTCGAGGCAGAAGAGGCGACGCGCAAGAAGGTGGTCGGGAAGGTCCGTGAACTGTGCCAGGACTGCAGCGCGAAGCTCCAGAAGGTTGATCAGGGCGTCATGACCACGACGGCGACATAACCCGACCGGCGGACGCGCCGGTCATCCCTTTTTTCTTCCGGCCGACACGGTAGTTATTCCGTCTACGGGCAGGTCCTCACATGCTCTCGACGGTTGAGGACCTGCTCGCGGAGGAGGAGCAGCTCCAGCGGACGATCAACCTGTTCCGGTTCGATTCGACATACTTCCGATCGTTCCTCGGTGTTCTTTCCTTCTCGTCCTCGGGGCCGGTATCGTCGTCTTCGGGCTCCTCGAGCAGATGACGGGGCCAGCTGCGATCGCCGGTTCTTTCCTGACCGGTGTGGGGATCGTGATCGGTGGTGTGGCCGAGATCCGTTGACGGTTCGTGATGTACCATATCACGGACAGGAAGGTGATCGAGGAGACAGGTATCATCGACAAGGAGATGGTGGCGGTGGCGTTCGGCCAGATCGCGAACACGGCGATCGATGAGGGTCTTTAGGAGCGACTGTTCGATGTCGGGGATAGCTACATCTCGACGGTGGGGACCGATACGACCGAGATGGTGCTGACAGGGGTGAAAGATCCGGCGGGGTTCAAGGTCGAACTGGGGGAGCTGTACATGGGGAAGACGGTGAGGAGGTCACCTATTCGAGCGGCTGAGGCCGGATACCTTTAATTATCCGTGATGGGCATTGAAGCTTTGCGATGCCGGAGGACTCCGAACAGCGTTCCGACCAGCAGGCCGGAGGCCAGTCACAGCAAGGCCAGGGACCCCGGCAGGCTGCCCCGGGACAGGCCGATATCCAGCGTCGGCAGCAGCAGGCCGTCCAGCATGCAGCAGAGGATGAGTCCCGTGGCTCGAGCAGGTTCTTCACGAGAGATCACCTGATCGAGGAGGGTGCTGTCGAGGCCAGGAACCTGTACGGCAAGAGCAAGATCGGGGATGAGGATGAGTGGTACAACCTCGTCGATATCTTCCTGATGCTGCCGACGCTACTCGAGCAGGAATTCGCGAAGAGGTTCCGCAAGCGTGCCGGTCTGCGGAACTGGGAATCGAGCATGAACCGCCATCTCATCCCGATGAAATACGTCATTGCGAAGATGGCGATCGAACATGCTCTCGATGAGGACATGATTGAGCCACTGTTCCGTGACAGGATCAAGTACTACTTCTATGTCAAGCTCCCGCCGCTGGGACGACCGCTGGCGTACTTCGATAAGCTTGGTCCGTCCAAGGAGGAGGCCAAAAACTGGGCGCTGTACGAGACAGGCGAACTCAGCAGGGAGGAGGTCCTGGGGATCTCCTCTGCCAGCAGTGAGATCGAGATCATCAAGCGGCGAGGGCAGTTGAAAAAGAAGAAGTTCCACAAGGCACGTAAGAAACTCCAGAAGGCCCAGAAAAAGCGCCAGAAGCTCCTCGATGCAGGCAAGAAGGGCACACAGGAGTACAACGAGGTGATGGGGAAGGTCCGTCATTACTCGGACCTGACCGAGGAGTACCGTCGGGAGTACAACGATCTGAAGGAAGAGTACGAAGCCCTGAAGGAATCCTACGATGAGGTGGAGGATTGATTAAACATGCCGTACAAAGTAGAGATATCCCGCCATGAGTGCCGACGATCCCTTCGATGACAACCTCGACGATGTCGATGTCCCGGACTACCGGGGCGCGGGCGACCAGCAGTCACAGGACCAAGGAGAGACCTGCCCGGTCTGTGGCCAGCAGTTCCCACAGGGGATACCACAGGACCACAGGGTGCCTGATTGTGAATACTGCGGGCAGAAGCTGTGTGCTGCCACGGAGGCCGAACACGAGCAGGAGCACAAGTGGGAGGAGCCCAACCCGCCGGCCGATCAGCCGGCAAGGAATGAGGCTCCTGGGGACGAGCAGGAACTCGAGCAAGCCCGTGCCAGGAGCAGGAATCGGCGGGCGCGAAACACGAGAGGGGGCCAGCAGGACATTCAGACGGATGCCCGCTATCGTGATACGAGCGGAATGGACTTCGATACGGGACGGGCGCTCAAAACGACGGCGAAGATACTGCCGGTACTTATCGGCATCATGTTCCTGTTCTTCTATGTAAAACAGGCCCTCCCGATCGTGATGCTCCTTGGTGGCGCGGCATCGGTGTATGTATCGAAGGGCCGGCTCATCGATGAAGACCGGACTCCTGTTCTACACACGTTTGCTACCCTCCTCTTTGGTCTCCTCTGGGCATTGACGTCTGCCAATGCCGTCCTCTCGTTCCTCGCAGGGAACTTCATGTCGCTTGATTTCGTCGTCAATCTCCTGACAGCGGCCATGACGACGATCTACATGACTGCCGGGGAAGGGTACAGGGAGGTGGGGCAGGCGATAGGCACCTTGGAGACCGTCCTTCTATCAGGGTTTGAGGACCCCACAACGATGGGAGGAAGTGTCCCTGTCGCTTTCCTCTATGCGCTGCTCGGGCTCTTCGTACCCCTAATCATGTTCCTGGTCGGCTTGTTCACTGCGATGCGTGTCAGCGTGTATGATGCGGTTGCACTAGGGGCTTTCTTCTTTTCCCTGCTGATACCGGTGACGTTCTACCATTACATCAGGTTCTGGAAGATGAAAAAGAGCGAGCTGGAAAGCGGTGCACGAGCCACGAGACGTACAGGGCGTGAAGCCGCACGGAAAGGTCGTGAACAGGTCAGCAAGCGCAGGGAACAGGCCGGTCGTCTCCGGGACAGGGTCCAGGAGCGGATGGCGTCTGAGGAGGAAGAGGAAGATGACCAGGAGCAGGGAGGTGGTAGCATATGACGAACGGCGGTTCCGGCTACTATTCCGGCGGGTTCGCCCTGATTTTCCACCTTATCATTGTGCTCATCTTGGGCGGGGTAGGTCATGCCTTCCTCCTCTTTGATGGCAGGATCTTCCTCCTGTCGATCCTCGGGGCATTCTACGTCTATGCCATCGCCCGTGGGGCCTACTATGTCATGGGTCATTTCGGGTACTGGCTTGGTGGCTTGGTGGCGACGATAGTCATATACTTCACGACGATAACACTGAGCGCTTTCGGTAGTGGAGCCTACGAGATGCTCGGACCCAATCCCCCGGCATTCATCATCCTGATGGGGCTGTATGTCGTCCTCAGGGGCTCGATCCTCCTTGTCGATGATCTGGCAGGCAGCGGGGGCGCGTCCATGCCTGCCAAGCTCGTCGTGGGAGGGATTGTCTTCCTTGTTTGTGGTGCTGTCGTCTTTTACGGGCTCTTCGATGGATCGTGGGCTGCCGCCGGCGATCTCGTCGGGGGTGCTGGATATGGTGTCGAGCAGGCCGTCGACAATGTCGGATCAGTCCTTGGGACGGGATGGGAGCGGTTCACGACGAGCCTCTCCCCGAAGAACAATCCCAACATCGCCAGGATCCAGTGTACCTTCGAGGCAGGGTTCGGTGGCGGGCTGAACGCACAGCAGGGGGCAGGAAGTGTCGCCATACAGGCCTGTGTGCGACAGAAACTCGGACAGAACCGCTCGACCGCCGAGAGCGAGCGGGTGACAGACCCGGTTGAGGTCCAGGTCGAGGAGATCCAGGTCGAGCCGTTCCCCGATCACCTGCGGGTCGTGCTCCCGATCACCAACACGCTCGTCTATGACCGCCAGGGCCGGACGATCAACATCACCGCCCAGGATGTCAACGTGACGGCCAGGGTCAAGTACCTCGGCGGGCAGGTCGCGAAGGCCTCCAAGTCTGGCATGCGGATCCCGAACGGGGACACGCGGACGATCGAGTTCAACCAGCTCCAGAATGGCAACGGGTTTGTCTTCCCGCTGTTCCGGTACGTGACCGATAACTTCCAGCCTGCCTCGACGATCCAGCGCAACTTCGAGAGCATAAAGCAGGACTGTACCAACGATGGCTGGGAGGACGAGAGCAGCTCGTGTAAGAACGCGGTCAAGTACTTCCTCGAGGGTGAAGGAAGCTTCCCAGGCAATTTCTCGTTCCGGTCGGACCGGTTCACCCGGGAGCGGATTGCCTTCCTTGTCAAGGCGAACGAGAATATCGAGATGGATGGGCTCCATTATGTCAACCACAACTCGTTCGGGGTCTCGGACCTCAACGATGAGAACCTGATAGCGGCAGGGAACGAGTACGAGATCGAGGTCGATGCCAGCTACACGTACAGCGCCGAGGCAGCGTTCACCGAATCCAGCAGATGGCGCAGCGGCAACCTCCTGTTGAAGGTCTGGAACCCGGATGCCTGGAACGAGCTGTCCTACGACGAGCGCCAGTCGTGGGAGAACCAGAACTGCGATACCGTCGAGCGGTTCAACCAGGAGTTCACAAAGCAGCGGACAGCCGCCCTGACAACACCGATCGTCCCGGTCATGTACACGGACTGCAGCTCGACGCTGTTCCGGCTGCTGGATGACGGTGATGGTGACGGGACCTACGAGGGCGACATCGAGATAAATGTCGGGGCGACAGTCAAAGGTGACAGCGTGGACCAGGACTACCCGATCGAGATCAACGAGGCCACCACGACATGTGGTGACAGTGATTCGAATGATCTCCTGGATAGCAACGATGTCCAGAAGACGGTGCCAGAGAAACTGACACACCAGGCAGGTGCTGGGTGGGCTGTCGATCCAGGCATCGTCACGCGATCGGTCGAGGTCGCTGGAGAGAGCCTCAGTATCGGGTGCAACATCGAGATGACGTTCCGTGTGGCGGTCGATCAAACATCGACATACGAGGTACCAGCATTCGATTATGAACAGTAAACACGCGTTCCTCCTGGTGGCGGTAGCAGTCGTGCTTGCAGGATGCACCACGAACGGCGGGACAACACAGGAGAAGGAAGAACCCAAGATCATCGAGATCGAGGGGCCTGAATGTTTCGTCAACGATAATCCGTGTAGCTCAATCCAGCTCACGAAGTATGATGGTCCGGTCGAGATAGAAGTGACGTTCAACAACTACGGCGATACGCCTGTCGATCTAACACTGGGAGGTGCCTCGGCACGTGAGGTCATGGTCTCGAAGTGTAACAACCAGCTCGCGTCCATCACAGGATTCACCGCAACCCTGCGGGGCACCCAGACGAGGACGGAGATGACAGGTAGCGATGTACCACAGGAGATACGCATCGAGGGCGGGCGCTCGCTCGATATGGAGTGGCGGCTCGACCTCGTGCCTGGTGGGGGTGATATCTCCAGTCTCGGGTACAGCTGCCCGATGGACTTCGAACTCGGGTTCACCCAGACGATCAACACATCCCGCCAGATCCAGCTGAAGAAGGACGAGACCATCCCGGACGTCCAGAGCCTGGATAGCCGGACGTCCGCCAAGCGGCCGGTCCGCCTCCGGGTCGAGGCCCCAGACCGGACCGTGGCGGATGGTTCCCAGACGATTGTCATGCGCGGGTACTTCCAGAACCGGGGAAGTGGAGAGATCACATCGATCGATGATATCCGGCCCCAAAGCGGTGACATAACCTTCAACTGCGGGGGCGGGAACCTGCGGATGTACGGGTCTGGTGAGCGAGAGGGACAGAGCTACAGGCGGGTCTGTCGTGTGACCCCGGATGCGGATGACCGGAACCAGGCGACATCCCAGATCAAGTGGATCGGCATGTCGGGAACCTACAATTATGAGTTGCCACTAAACAGCGTGACACTCGATCTCGTCCCGGTGGAGTAAGATGCGAACGACAGTGATCGTGCTCCTCGTAGCGATCCTCCTTGCGGGCTGTACGTCCCCCCTCGCGTCCGATGATGGGTCTGGCGACGACGAGGCGCCGCAGGCACGGGGCCTGCTGATACAGGACGTCTCCCTGGAGCAGAGCTCGATCCGGCCGTCCCAGGATACCCGCCTGGTGCTGCGGATAGCGAACACGAACCCGACGGATATCACCGATATCTCGGTGGGCCTGTCCAATTACGGCCAGCTTGCCCCGACCCAGACGGAAGGGGAGTGTGCGGACGGCAGCATCAGCGGCATGACCGCGGACATGACAGAACCCATCACCGAGACGTGTGCATGGTCCATCGATGCCTCTAACGTTGATGTTGACGGTGGTGCCCAGCAGATCCCGATCACGGTGACACTGGAGTACAGCGGCACGATGACCATGCAGCAGAGCTCGATGGACTTCACGTTCACCGAAGACGCATCGACCCAGTCGATGTCATCATCGTTCACGAACGGCGAGATCACGCTCTCGACCACACACCAGCCCGAACAGCTCCCCGACACGGACCTGGTCTCGATCGGGATCGGGGTTTCGAACGTCGGTGACGGCAGGGTTTTGGATCGTGAGGTATCGATCTCGTACACCGGCCCGATGACCGACCTGTTCTCGTTCCCGTCGGACCACCGCTGCTCGACACTGTACTTCCAGGAGAACGCACGATCGACATCAGCAACCTGTGAGTTCCAGCGGTCCGGCGGAACGGTCACTGAAGGATCGTCATCGCGGCTCCGGCTCGAGGCCGATTACAGGTACCAGCGGATCAGGCAGGTCCCGCTGACGGTTACCTCCTGATCGGCCCGCATGATATATAAAGGGCGCCGGACAAGTTATTATCCATCAGGTGTAACTATGAACAGGCGAACGGTGCTTGTCGGCTTACTTGCACTCTCTGTCTTCCTGGCAGGATGTACTCAACTTGAGAACACGAATGATACTGAACAAGATCAGGACCAGGGCATCGAGATTACCCAGAACGATGGTCTCTCGATTGACTTCAGTTCTGTGACGAATGAATACTACACGGGAGATTCGTACACGTTCACCGCCAATTTCCAGAACACCGGTGAGCACGAGGCGACGATCCTTAGTACCACGATCTACGGACCGAGCTGGATCTCTGATGACGAGCACGGCTGGCCGTCCGACCCTGTGACGCTTGGAGCTGTTGAGGAAGCCAACCAGTTCGCTGGTGGAACGGCCTCCAACCAGTACACAGGAGATGTCTCGACAAGCCTCGGTGCAGGTCAGACGGACGACTGGGACGTCGGTCTCAGGACGGTCTACAACTACTCTGCCTCATCGCGGGCGGCACTGACCGTGATGAACCAGGACGAGTACCGCGAAGACTCCAGATCGCGGACCGCTGTCCAGACGTCGGCCAACGCGGGACCGGTCAACATCAGGTTCGATGTCCGGACACCGATCCCTGCCGGACGGGCGGTCAACATCCCGGTCCAGATCAGGAACGTCGGTGACGGTGAACTCGATGCTACAGGTGGAACTGACCGGGCTATCTCGTACACGATCAGCCGAGAAGGCGGAGGAACCGTCTGTAGTAGCGACGGCTATGAGACACTGTACGAGGGGAGCAGGACGTTCAACTGTCAGTTCGACACGGCCGGCATCCTCGGCGGCGCACCGCAGACGTCCGTGACACTTGTCGCGGAGGCCGACTTCAAGTACATGGAAGACAACACCGCACGCGTGTCGGTCATCGGGGAGTGATATCCCCATTCATTTCTCTTTTTCACAGGTGATACAATCGTTGCTGATATCATCGCGGGCCTCGTCCCGACAATAGGCGGGGGACTCGGCCTCGGCTTCATCGCTGGCTACCTCGGCAAGAAGGTCTCGAAGCTGATTGCTCTCCTGTTCGGTGCCGAGCTCCTCCTGTTCAAGTGGCTGGAGACCCGTGGTATCATCACTGTCGACTGGGAGCGACTGACGGCCGGCCTGATCAGCACGGGTTCATCAGCAGCCCAGGAGGCCCCGGGCCTCATCTCGAGCCTGGTCTCCACACTTGGACTTGGAGCAGCCTTCACAGGCGGTTTCGCTCTCGGGTTCAAGAAAGGCTGAGGCAGGCTATCGTTCTACCCTGCGGTCGTTCTTTCCTCGTGATACCGACCGGAACGTTTATATAGTATGACTTACAAGTAACAACACATGTCTTCGATGATGTCCGCCACCGCACAGGGGGGAGGGGATGCCGACGAATACGAGGGTGTCTCCGCTGAACTCCTCTATGAGCCTGTCGAAGGAGAATCAGGGCTCTTCCGTGACGGGGTGGACGTCCCGTACGCCATCAAGATCGAGGGCGATGCGTCTGCTGTTGAGGATATCGACCTGTACACGGGCCGTCACAGGTCCAGGGACGAGGTGATCGAGCACGTCGACTCGAGTGGCGATTATGATGATCTGCTCGATGATGATGTCCTCATGGACGATGAACTGTACGCGAGGGTCCGCAACGACGACAGTGGGCCGAGGATCGAGTACAGCGACGGCAGCGTCGAGAGCCTGGAGGTCCTCGAGGATGGTGAGATGACATACTTCTTCGGGATGGACGATATCGGGTTCGATGCACCCGGCCGCTATGCCCTCAGGACCGACGTCCGGTACGAGGACGGGTCCGTCGAGTCGACCGGCTGGAGAGATACAGCCCTTGTCAGTGAGTTCGGTCTCGAGGAAGCCTACAAAACGTTCGACGGAGCATGGAATGAGGCTCTCAAGGAGACGGAGAGCTGGGACAATGATGCGGGTCGCTGGAATCCCGAGACAAGAGGGCCACGCGGCTACGCGGGTGCACTGGAGAAGGTGAGAACTCCTGATGAGCGAGACTTCGCCGACAGGAGTCTCAACTTCGCTTCCAGCATGATCGATCACGCTGCCGGTGAATACTTCAGCGACATGGTGAGGGAGAAGCTCAGAGGCTTCAGGAGTCGTTAAAATGCTGTCTCGTGCCGCCGGTGACGGCTCAGTGAGCGATAGGCGGGCATTTTAAATAGGTACACAGGCACATAGGTTGTGTATGCTGAGCCAGGATACACGGTCGTTGGTGGCCCGTGCAGGGATCGTGGTGGCCATGGCGGTGATACTTTCCTCCATGGCACTCGGTCAGTACGGGGGGATGGACACGTACCTGAACAGCTACTTCCTCCCCGCTGATGCACAGATCTCCGGCACCTCAGGCCTTATCTTCGGTGTCCTGGCACCGCTTGCCATCGTGATCGTCCTTCTCAACCTCGGTCTCGAGCGTGCGATGGGCAAGCGACGCGAGACGAAGGCACTTGCCATCCTCGTTGCACTGTTCATCATCCCGTCAGGCGGCTATAAGACGATCTCACAGCTCCTGATCGGGTTCTTCAGTATCGGGGCGACGGCCGGCGGTGTCACGGGCGGCCCGGTCATCCCCGGTATCGGACCGGTCTCGGGCTATGGCTTCGCAGGACTGGCTGCGGTGGCCTCGTTCATCGCGATGGCGTATTACTTCAACAGCAGCGGCCAGGGTGTCGCCCTCTCTGAGCTTGCCACGGCAGGTATCGGGGCTGCGCTCATCTACTTCGTCCTCCAGGGCGGGTTCTCGCTGTGGAGCCTGGTCGGATCGCTCGTTGTGGTCGGTATCGGCTGGTACATCTTCAAGATGGGGGTCAAATCCCAGCAGTTCTCCGGCTATCTCGTCTCGATCCTTGGCTTCTTCATGATGGTCGGTGGGCTCAGGTCTGTCCAGGGACTTCCTGACCCGGTCAGGGGTCTGCTGGGCCAGGCCCAGATACTCGGGTTCGCTATCATCATAATCATCCTTATCACCGCCTTAGGCGTCGCAGCTTACGTCTGGATGCGGGTGCGGTGATGCTACAGCAGAGACCACTACCGGGCTCGAACAACTTATTTAAACCGTCGATGAGAACTATTCGGTGAGGTAATCAATTATGGCACTCTTCGATGCATGGATCAGCACGGCTCAAGACATCGGCGTTTTCCAGTACGTTCTTCCCTTCCTCCTAACCTTTGTTATCATCTACGGTATCCTTGAGCGTATCGAACTGCTCGGTGACAGCGGTGACAAGGGCAGTAAGCTCCATGCTGTCGCGGCGTTCTCGATCGCGACGTTCATCACGGCGTTCACACCTGCCGGGACGACACTCGGGGCGCTGTTCACCAACTACTTCGGCGCACTCGCTGTTGCACTCGTCGGCGTGCTCGGTGCGATGATCCTCATCGGCCTGCTTTTCCCTGGCCGGTCCGAGGATGATGGCCCGGTCGAACTGTTCGAATCCAAGTGGCGGGCCGTCGTCGTCATCGGTGGCGCAGCACTGCTGTTCTTCTATCTGAGCGGTGGAATCGGTTCCGTCCCATGGGTGGAGAACCTCGATGCCGGTCTTGGCGCCTACAGTATGCAGCATCTCATCGGCATCCTTGTCGTCGTCGGGACGGTCGTCTTGCTCGGATGGACGATGGGCTTCATCGGTGACTCGGACGGCAGCTAGCAGAGGTGATCATCAATGGCACCAGTATTCGAAGAACTGATCATGAACCTCCAGGGGCTGGGCTTTTTCCGGTACTTCATGCCCTTCCTGCTGATGATGGCTGTAACCTACGGAATCCTCCAGCGCGCTGAGCTGTTCGAGGACGAGACGGTCGATGGTGTCGTCGCCGCCGTCGTCTCATTCATGTCCATCGTCGGTATCTACACGTTCGTCGGAGGGGCATTCTTCACGCAGTTCTTCGGCGTGGTGACCATCGCCATCTTCGTGCTGATCGGATACGTCATCATCCTCGGCACGATGGGCGTCGATGTGACCGATGTCGCCAACCTCGATGATGCACAGAAGAAACGGACAGCATGGTACGGCGGAGGCGTCCTTGCCCTGGTCGGCCTGCTGTTCATGCATTATCTCGGCATCGTCGATGGCGGCGAGATTCTGGCGAGCGATCAGTTCCTCACGCTCCTCGTCATCATCGGGATGTACATCGTGATCAGCAAGATCACGTCCGGTGACTGAGTGGGAGATGGATTGCTGAAGGCGCTGACGTCCGGAGAATCAGATCGGGCGGCCTGCATCTTTTCCGGGCACTACTGCTCCTGGCGCATGTCCTCGACCAGCTCCGTCAGGTCGCGGACGTTCTCGACCAGGGACGGTAGTGTCTGCTGGAAGGCTTTCTCCAGCCCACCGATACGAGATTCCGAGCTCTCGAGGTAGTCTTCCATCTCCTCCATCTTCTGGAGGAACTCCCGCTCATCCTCGTCCTTCCGGATCTTCAGATCATGGACGTCCTGCTGGAGCTCATCCACGTTGTCCTCCAGTTCCTCGAGACGCTCGTAGACCGTCTCGAACTCGTCCTCGATATCGATTATTTTCTCCTCGATGATCGTCTCGATCAGTTCCTCCTGTTCCTGGGAGATGCCGACATCGGTGTCCCAGGTCTCCTCCGGGTACTCTTCATCGCTGTAGTCCTGGGTGGCGGTCTGCTGTTGACCCTGGCCTGATCCGAACTGGTTGCCCTGCTGGGTCTGTTGCTGTGTGCCGAAATCCTGCTGGGCCTGACCGGTCTGCTGGCGGGACTGCTGGCCGCCGCCCTGCGGACCCATCGGCTCCTTTTCCCCTGGCGGTGTCTGGCTCGATCGGCCCTGGTCTCCCGACCGGTCATCGAACCCGCCGGGACCACCTTGCTGGGCGGGCTGTTGGGCCTGCTGTGGGCTGGAACCTCGTCCGCCCTGCCCCGATCGGCTCTGTGTGGAATCGCGGACGGCGCGGTTCATCGCCTTGTTGATCGCAGAATAGGCATAGCCCCTGTCACGGAGCTCCTCGGTTATCTCGTGCTGGGAATATCCCTGCTGGGAGAGTTGCTGTACCTCATCGATCGGGACATCGTCCTGCCGGGGTGACGGCGCGGATCCGCCATCATCTCCGTCATCGTCGCCGTCCCGCAGCTTGCCGAGGAATTCGAATTTCACCATACTGTATCACGGTTCCTGTGGCTGGCCGAGTCGCTCATCGATGATCTCCTCGACCTCGTCCTCTGTCACGAAATCGCTCTCGACGGGGTTCATCAGATCGATATACTCCTCGATCTCGTTGAACTCCCGCCGTGTCACGAGCTTCCTAGTCTTCCGCTGGACTTTCTTGATCTCTGCATTGAGGTTCTGCACTGTCTCGTCCAGTTTCTCGACGTCGTCGCTCAGTTCCTTCTTGTTCTGGCTGACACGTTTCTTCTGATTGTTCAGGCGGTCCTCGATGTTTTTGACCTGCTCCTGGAGGTTCCGTGTGGTCTCCTCCAGTTTCCTGATACGTCGAGCATTGTTGTTGAGCCGGCTGATGACATCGTCCTGTCCGCCCTGGGCAGCCATGTATGACTTGTTGGCCCTTCCCCATTATATAACTTGGTCCGCCGGTCGGGCGCTGTGCTCGGGCATTTCCGGTCGGATGGCGACGCCTGCGGCCAAGTATTATATAGCCCAAGAACGGAATGGTACATGTCGGAACCTCCCGGCCAGAGACTGTTCTGGTGACCACGATGGCCAACGAAAACCAGCCACAGAACCCGTTCAATCAGGGCGTCGGAAGCTACCAGTTCGACAGGGAAGAGGGACGGGTCCGGATCAACCTCCGTGGCTCGAACTACGGCGCCTCGATCGCTGACTTCGGCGTCGTCATGTCGCGGGTCATCGACATCCTCGCCGAGCTCCAGGACGTCCGCAATGTCGTCCTGGCACAGGAGCGTGACTACGAATACAGCTACGACCAGGTCAAGCTCCTCGATGAGGTCGCCTCCCTGATCGTCCGCATCAAGCGCAACCCGCAGTTCTCCCAGCCGGACGATTTCATGCAGAACAACTGCGAGCGCATGATCCCGACCACACAGAGTTTCATCCAGGATCTCCTCGCCCAGGACATGCGCCAGGATCCGATCGGGGCCTACGTCAAGGTCAAACGGAAGATCGAGGAGATCAAGGTCAAGATCCAGCGGTCCCCGACACGGGTAGCGGACTGTTACCGCCACTGGCTCGAGGAGACACTCAAGCCATTGAAGCAGCAGTTCGAACAGCTCGAGCTCATCCAGCAGGTCCAGGGCGAGCTCGCTGGCTACCACATCGGCAACAGGAGCATCTACCGGGAGATCTTCCATCCCACGATCCGGCCGAACTTCATGCTCACGCGGTTCATGAAAAATGTCCCCGAGAAATCCCGGGAGGTCGACAGATACGAGATGGACGAGCTCGATGCCGAGGTCCAGATCCTGAAGGTCCAGGAGGATGCCCGACCGAAGTACCACGTCACACCGCCTGAGTTCAACCTCAGCGATGAAGAATACGAGATACTCGATATCGCCCGCCGGTACATGTCCGAGCACCAACCGGAGGAATCAGAGTTCGCCGAGCCGGGCCGGACACGGGAGATCTTCTCCAACATCGGCAGGGACATGATCACCAACATCGCCCAGCAGCAGAACGTCAACCTCTCACCGGAGAAACTCGAGGAGCTGACATCCATCCTCGTGCGGTACACCGCAGGTCTCGGCGTGCTCGAGGTACTGCTGGCCGACCAAAATCTCCAGGATATCTATGTCAACGCGCCTGTCGGGTCCGCACCGATCTATGTCATCCACGGCAACCATGGAGAGTGTGCGACCAACCTCATCCCGACCAAAGACGACGCCGAATCCTGGGCGACACGGTTCCGCCTGAAGTCCGGACGCCCGCTGGACGAGGCGAACCCGGTCCTGGACACTTCTGTCGAGGTACCGGGCGGCCGTGCACGTGTCGCCGTCGTCACCAAGAACCTCTCCCCGGACGGCCTCGCGTATGCCTTCCGGCGGCACAGGGACGAGCCGTGGACGTTCCCGCTGTTCATCGATGTCGATTACATGACACCGATGGCGGCAGGACTGCTCCATTTCGTCATCGACGGCGCCAGGTCGGTGCTTTACTCAGGCACGCGGTCCGCGGGCAAGTCGTCCCTCCTCGGGGCATCGCTCGTGGAGATGATGAAGAAGAACCGTATCGTGTCCGTCGAGGACACCCTCGAGCTCCCGTTGACGTACTTGCGTGATCTGGGCTACAACATCGAGCGGCTCAAGTCCGCGTCCGTCATCACATCGACGGAGAGCGAAATCACGGCCGCGGAGGCAATCCGGACATCACTCCGGCTCGGTGACTCATCCCTCATCGTCGGTGAGGTCCGATCAGAGGAGGCCCAGGCCCTGTACGAGGCCATGCGTGTCGGTGCCTTGGCGAACTACGTCGCCGGGACGATCCACGGGGAGGACCCGTATTCCGTCTTCGACCGCGTCGTCAACGATCTGAATGTCCCGCCGACCAGCTTCAAAGCCACCGACATCATCGTGACCTGCAACAGGCTGACCTCTCCGGACGGCCTGCACAAGTACCGACGTATCACCGGTATCGCGGAGGTCAGGAAGGAATGGTCCGAGGATCCGCTCAAGGAGGATGCGTTCGTCCCGTTGATGCGGTACGATGCCGGTGAGGACAAGCTGAAGCCGACGGATACGCTCCGCAACGGCGAGTCACTCATCCTCAACTCCATCGCGTCCGATGTCAAGGAGTGGAAGAACGACTGGGAGGCCGTCTGGAGCAACATCCAGCTCCGTGCCAAGTACAAGGAAAAGCTCGTTGAGTACGCGAAAGAGGCCGATGATACAAGCATCATGGAGGCGGACTTCGTCGCCCGGGCGAACGAGAAGTTCCACACTGTCTCGGAGGACGTCCTTGAGGAGTTCGGTACTCTGGACAACGATGAGGTGTTCAAACGGTGGGACGACTGGGTGCGTAACAAGGTTGCCTGATAGCGGTGGCGGACGACGGCGACGAAGACAACATGAAGCGCTGGATCGAGCAGATGGAGGAGGATTTCTCCGAGGGCAAGGTCGAAGAGATCAAGCGTGAGGCCGAACGCGACCGCCAGATGGAAGGGCAGGGCCTCGAGGGCGGAAAGGAAGGGTTCGATGTCGAATCACGGGAGTTCAAGCAGTACCAGGAGGAGGTCAGATCGGCCCGGAAGAAGAACTGGTACGAGCGCCTGGTCAGCCGGACGGCGATCTTCCGGAAGGAGTTCCCTGATCTCAAGAAAGAGCACACCGATTCGCTCCGTCTGCTGGACTGGGATATCGAACCGGACCAGATCGTACCTGCGGCGACGATCGTGACGATTTTGCTGGTCCCTGCTACCTTCGCGCTTTTGCTCTTACCGCTGCCGATGATCTTCCGCTTTTTCTTCCTCGTGCTGCCGATCATAGCGTTTTTCTATCTTGTCAAGTATCCGAAGCTGAAAGCCCAGCAGAAGCTCGTGGAATCATCTGAAGGGCTGGTGCTCTCGATACTGTACATGGTCGTGTACATGCGGCACTCACCGAACCTGGAAGGGGCAGTGAGCTTCGCAGCCAGGAGGCTCAATGGTCCGATCTCCAACGATCTCAAGGAGATCATCTGGGAACTCGACGTGCGGAAGTATGATTCGATCGGGCAGGGCCTGGAGAACTACATGCGGCGGTGGAAGCCGTACAATAAAGGCTTCGTCGAGTCCCTCAGTCTGCTCAAGTCATCGATCAACTCCCCGACCAACGAGAAGCGCCTCGAGGTCCTGAACAAGTCCGTCGACACCCTGCTGGAGTCCACCAGGGCCCAGATGAACTCGTTCGCCCGTGACCTGAAGATGCCGATCATGGTCCTGCACGGGCTCGGTATTCTGCTGCCTATCCTCGGTATCATCCTGTTCCCACTGGTCGCGAACTTCATGGGCGGGGACAACATGGGTATCTATCTTGCCTTCCTCTATAACGTCTTGCTGCCACTGATCGTCTTTGCCCTGCTCCGCACCCTGATGACACAGCGCCCGATGTCGTTCTCTTCCGCTGCCGGTGCCATCGGTGAAGGCAGGGCGACCCTCGATTTCGAGGTGGCAGGCCGCCAGTTCGAGGTCAGCATGTTCGTCATCTCTGTACCGCTTTTCCTCCTGATGGTCATCTGGCCGGGTATCCATTACTACAACATCGTCTTCGGGCCAGCGACATGGCCTGTCGATCCTGGTGTCGGTGTCATCTTCCGGGAGGCGTTTATCATCCTCGCGTTCACGATCCCGACAGGCATCCATCTCCTGTACGGCTACGGGGACAACATCGAGCTCCAGGAGAAGACCGAGGACATCGAGGCCGAGTTCCCGAAGGCCCTGTTCGAGCTGGGTAATGCCTTAGACAAGGGCAAACCGATCGAGCGCGCTGTTGATGACGCTGCAGAGGGATCGAGGGAGCTCAGTATATCCGAGATGTTTAACGACATCTCGTACAACATCAAGCAGTACGGGGACACGTTCCACGATGCTGTCTTCCACGAGGAGCGCGGTGCGATCAACAAGTACCCGTCCCAGTTGATCTCGACGATCATGGAGATCGTCTCAGAGGCGACCTCGAAGGGCACCCAGACGGCATCGGCATCGATCCTCAGCATCTCGGATTACCTTGTCAACATCCAGGAGACACAGGAAAAACTCGAAGAGCTGATGGGGGACACGTTGCAGTCGGTGAAGTTCCTCGGATACATCCTTGCTCCTGTCATCTCCGGTATCGCCGTCGGGATGGGTGCGACGATCTCGACGGCGTTTTACACGATCGGCCAGGTCTTCTCGGGGGCACAGCAGAACGTTTCCTCTCCAGGGGGCGCCCCTGGTTCGGCGCCTGGTGGCGGACTGGGCGGTGGGTCTGCAGGATTGCTCTCGCTGTTCCAGGTCGATTCCTCGATCCCGCCGGGAGTCCTCCAGCTCGTTGTCGGGATCTACATCATCCAGATATCGTACCTGATCTCGACCCTAATGGTCCGTCTGCAGGAAGGTGACAATCCGATCAAACTGAAAGTCGCCGTCGGGAAGATTTTTATTGTGTCCTCCGTATTCTATGTTATAGTCGTCGTCGTGATCGTTGCGGTGTTCGGCAGTATCATCGCCGGCGTCGGTGAGCAAGTGGGTTAAGATGTATCGGCACGGACAGTACAGCAGGATGGCACGGATCATCATGTTCATGCTGATACTCATACTGATCTTGCTCATCATCAATCACCTGTCTGAAGCCAGTATCGATGCGATCGGCGATATGATGTAGAGGACCAAGCATGGATGAAGGAATGCGCGTCGCGGTTGGCCTGTTGCTGACACTGTTTGCCTTCGGAATCTTAGCGACAGCTATCGTCTCGTGGGTCCTTGATATCAATCTCTGTGGCCTGTGGTCGGGCGCGTTCCAGGCGATATCCAATGTTCTCCCGTTCGGTGGAAACTTCCTAGAGGTACCGTGCCCCTGGCCGTTTTAGGTGGTGTGATGGAGCGCAAAGGCTTCGAGTTGGAGATCAACCGGGTGGTCAAACTCGTCGGGTTCGTCTTGGTAGGGCTTGTCCTTGCTGCCTTCATCGCGAGTGATTTCGTCGCCGACAACATCCTCACCCTGACGGACAGGATCGGCTTCGGTGAAGGGGAGTACGACCACCAGCGGAAGATCTTCCCCAAAGGGGCCGACTGGGGGGGTATCACGTTTGGGGTCGATCACAAGCCGGTTGATGATATCGTAGGCGGCAACGAGATTGAGATACAGTTCAACATACAAAACGACATGAACGAATCGGTGGACCTCCAGGTCGATCTCTACAACGAGAACGACGACCACGTCACGGGATGGCCGGACAGTGCAGTGTGGAGAGAGCTCCGGGTCGGCCGGACGTGGAGTGAGTCCTTCAGTACGGACTGGGATATTGGACTCGCGGACAGATCGAACTTTGACGGGAACAACAGCGCAGGCGATCTCGCGTACAACGTGACACTCACGATGCAGGGTCAGGGAGTGATTGCGTTCTACAACGCCACGCAGAGCGAGGTTCCTGCCCCACGAGGGTGCCTTATATGCGTATAGACGGAGAGGAACAGGAACGTGAAGGTATTGCCCTCCAGCTCAACTGGACGGTCGTGATGCTGGGTATCGTCCTGACGACGATGATCTTCGCGGCCATGGGGACGAACTTCTTCCTCCCGCTTACAGATGCACTCGGGGATGCACTGAGCTTCGGCGGGACGAACCAGAGCAAGCCTGTCAACTCGGCCAAGGGCATGGCGCTTGCTGTCTCGTGTACCTCGATCATGAACTCGCACCCGACCGAGACGGGGAACGTCAACAGGTACTGGGAGGAGTGGCGGACACCGATGAACCAGCAGGGCTTTGGCTCCTCGATATCGTTCTCCTGTGAGGACACCGTCCCTGAGGAAGGAGAACGCGGTGACGAGCGTGGTGCGTGGTTCGCGCCACCGGAGGAGAACGGTGTCAACGTCGTCTGTGAAGGATACAACCAGAGCGGGAAGGGATGTAAGATATACAACTTCGCACTGCCTCAGGACGTGCCGTACACCGGCCCGGACACGCCTGAGGATGTGGCTGGGAACCTCCCGCAGAACATTATCAACGCATGGGGCGGTCCGGAATACGTTTTATACTACCAGAGTGTCTCGAGTGAGGCGATTGGAAACTGGCAGAAGCGAGGTCAGGGTATAAGCGGGGCCTACATTGTTGGTGGGCTTATCCTGGAGGCCGTCGGCCTGGGTATCGGTGGACGCCTTGCCGGCTTCGCTCGGAAGGCAGCCAACAAAGTCGGACTGACCAGGCTATATAGAGGTGTTCGGGCTGCTACGCGCGAGACCGATGTTCGGTTCCGGAAGGCCCTCCAGAGTGTTGATGGGCGAGGTGCTGGGTGGGCGGCCGACCGTGCCTACCAGATATCCAAGGGCCTGACGAAGGCCACGATGAAGATAGCCACCCGTGGTCCGATATCCGGGACAGGCTGGATCGGCCGCCGTCTTGGATTCCACACGTTAGGGTTCCTTGCACGGAAGACCTCAGATCTGCCTGCCAGTATCATCGCCCGGATGTCGAGCAGTGGTGTTTCGGATGAATTTTACACACGGGTTGTCCGGCAGTACCGCAGGGAGATGGCTGAGCGGATGGCGCGGGAAGGCATGCCAGGACTCCGACGGACTGCCGATGGCGGTGTTGATTTCGCCAACGGGATGGATAAGGAGACATGGATACGGCAGTACGCGCAGATGTCCGAGGAGTCGCTCGAACAGGCCGTCCGTGATGTCGGAAACAGTATGGCACGCCGCAACCAGCTTCCAGTATCGGGAGACACTCTTTGGTCAGCAATGCGGACTGCTGAGGCAGGGAGTGTGAGTGCATCAGAATTTGCCCAACGCCAAGCAGCTGAACTCCGTCTGAACGTCGAGGCTGCAAGTTCATTGACACGGAACGCGGATGACGTTGGTGGTAAATGGGGTGCTCTCATTGATGAGGCCGGTCCTGAAGCAGCAGCGTCGTATGGACGCCAGATCAAGATGACATCGGACCAGCTTGTCAATGATATGCTTCCACAGGTTGATGAGGCAATGACATTTAGTCAGGCGCTCAGGAGCGGAGACGGAATAAGTGCCATCAAAAGCAGTGTCAGTGACTATGCTGGCAAGATAACAACCGATGAGGGGGCAAGCACATTTTCCAGATTTACCGATAGTGATACAGCACAGATGATTGGTGCTGGGATGAGAGGTGCCGGTCGCAGCGGGGCACAAGTTGGACGTGGTGCTGCCGCGTTCGTCTGTTCCAGCCCGACCGTTCAGGCAGAGTTCATCGACCAGGTCTCCCGGATGATGGATCCTGAGGTCGATGCTCCAGGCGATGGAGATACACAGATAGAGGAGAACCAGGCCGATGCGTTCAAGGCACTCGGTCGCTGCGGTGTTCTCGGTGGTGTCGGGAGTGGAACGTTCGGTTCGTTCTGCAACAGGATGGGTGTTGGGATCCCAAGTAGCATTCCGGCCAGCAACCACGATCTCCAAGCTACCGCCGACTATGTCTGTGCTGCCACCACCTACATGGGGTATGCAGCCAACCGGATGCTTGCCGAGCGGCAGTACAAGACCCCCAAGAAGGTCAACTCGCTGTATCTCGCTCCGGCCATGGGGCCCAACACCAGGCTCCCGCTGCATCCGATCGCGAACTGGTTCTTCGTCGGACTGGACAGAGGCGGATCGAACCCGGATGACCGGTTCTTCCTCGCCTCACCGATGGAGACGCGGCGCATCCAGGATGCAGACAACGCATACATTGCTGTAAGACCGGGAGCGATGGAGAACACGATTTCAGGCCGCCATCTCGCCGAGGATGATATCGGACCGAACGATGATACAGAAGACGTGAGCAGCTGCGATGACCTGATCGGTAAGGTGGCAGAGGGCGTTCAAGGCGCCGTCGAGGGGACTGCTGAGGCCGCTACGGACCTTGCCGGTGTCTCACTGAGCTGTGAGGGTGATATCGACGGAAATGAGTCAAATGGCGAGGAAGACCTCATGGAGAACGAAGAACAGGTCGACTTCGAGGAAGCATTGGCCTGCGGGAAGGCCGGGACGTACCTCAAGACGAGCAACGACTGCACGGACGAACTCGTCTATATTAATAAGCCCCAGGTCAGGAAGACGCCTGGCCCGAGCTACGCGCTCAATCCCCAGGCAGGCGTACCGTCACCGCCGAGCATTGCAGGATTCCTCTTTGAGGGGACGTATGATGATGCTTCAGCGGCTCTTGAAGACTCCGACGAGGACGAGACCGGGCTCTTTATCGAGGGCGAGTTCCTCGAGATCATCGGGCTCAACCACTCTCAGGTCCCCGAATCAGAGTACGATGAACCGAGCTCACCGTACACGACCCAGTCCTTCGTTATCCCGGAGACCGGACAGTGCGATGAGATCCAGGTCGGGATCTGTGAGGACAGGGTCAGTCCGTGGTCCGGGGACGAGAGCTGTTCGATCGTCTCGAACGAGTCACTCTCCGGTCCATGGTATGGAGAGCTTGACGACGAGACGGAGGTCAACACGGTGGGCGTCTCATGCGTGACCGAGGATGACGGGACCTCCCTCGTTGCGGCGGACAACGTCCAGCAGATGCAGTATCTGTCCCCTGGTCGAGACCGCGCGGTTGGACCCAACTACTTCAGGCAGCTCTGGTACTGGGACGACCCGCTCAATGACACGGACTGCCAGGGCGAGGATGCCCCAGACAATGGTCAGGGCAACTGCATGTTCAACTGGAAGGACAACCGCGGTCAGCGACCGAAGTCCCAGGAGGTATCAGGTGACGGCGACGACACAATGACCAATATGTATCCCCGCGTCTATCCGGAAGAGACCGGTGTCACCGTGTACCAGGACTCGACGTCCATTGGAGGTCTGTTCTCAGGCTTCACCGACTGGCTCAACGCCAAGAAGCAGTCCAAGACCAAGGAGTACCGTTCCATCATCGTCTCCGTCGAGAACGCACCGTCGAACAACTGGAAGCGTGACGATGGCAAGGCTGTGTACGGGTACAACGGTGACATCGACAAGAATGCTTGGGCGAAGGCGGCTCTAACGACCCTGGCCCTAGGTGCAGCTGTTGTCATAACTGTCGGATCCTTCGGAACCGGTGCGGCAGTTGGTGCCGCTGCACTGGGTGTTGCCGACGTTGTCGGAAACGAGTACATAAGCTATGCGAGTACGTGGCCCAACCACTGAATGACGATGGCAATCGAGATCAACATCAGGAACGAACATCTTGCAGGTGCCGGTGCGGTCATCGCGATTGTCATCCTGGCAGTTGCCCTGACCGGTGGCGGCCCCGATGTCACGGAGCGGAACGAGGACCTCAACTATGTCGTCTATGAGACAGGGGAGGTCGAGGTGAACGACACTGCTGTGGTCCAGCAGAGCGGCTACGTCCAGGATGATACGACGTTCCAGGTGATCTATGGCAACCGGATGACCGAACTCAACATCATCGGGACCTACAACGGCCAGACGTTCTACGATGGCTTCCTCCAGCAGGACGGCGAGGTCCTCATGTCCCTCGATAGGGATCTCGATCCGGACGATGATGTGATCGATGGCTTCATGGTCGGTCATATGACAGGCGACCAGCAGAACCCGACGCTTGTCGTCGATATCTACATGGATGAGACGTTCGTCAACGCGACCGGCGACCCCACGATTCTTGTCTGGGACCAGAACATCGATACCGTCCGGGAGTACGATATGAACCTAACAGAGGTAACCGATGGGGTCTACCGGTACAGGTTCGGCGAGGAAAGCACCAGGAGGTTCAGGCCGGATCACGCCCAGTCCGGGGCCAACATCCTGGTGGGCGATGTCGCAGCTCTCAACAACGAACCCTGGACAGGCGATATCTGGATGGGCCTGGAGTAGCTGGATATATAAATCGCGGCCAGCAATACTGTGCCATGTCACGTCTTGGTCAGATGTCTACACCGGTCAAACTGATCATCGTGGTGGTCGCTGCTGTTGTCGTCCTCCTGATCTACATCACGATTCAGCAGGGACTGCTCGAGAGTGTCCAGGACCCGATCTCGGCGTTCGCTGACTCGATCATCGGTGGTATATGATGCAGTCCCTGACCAAGATACTCGTCGTCGTGTTGCTCCTCTCGATCACGTTCGTCATCGTCATACAGGTTGCCCAGAACCCTGCTCAGGTGACGAGCAACAGGCTTCTCGACACCCTCTGGGATACTTCTGAGAAGAGCCAGTGTGAAACTTGTCTACAGAAATGCAAAACGCCCGAACCACTCCCTGAGGACTGTCAGCAGCTCGATGGGTTCAGCTGCGATAGTTCCTGTGGATGAAAGCGCCATGAGGTAGTCACGATGTCACGGATGCCTGAGGACATGACCCAGGAACTGCTGGTACTCACTCTCATAGTCGTCGTTCTCGGTGTCCTGACGTACCCGTTCTTCAACTTCGAGTCCGCGGAACTCGACCGCAGTTCTGCCTCACAGTCCCTCTCGAACTGGGTCGATGAGGACATCAATCCGCTCTGCCAGGGTGCAGGATCGGGTGACACGACGGTCACGGTCCAGCAGGAGTTCGACGGTACGATCGATAGGATTGAGATTGAGAGCGGGGAAGATGTGTTCAATGCCAGCCTCCGTGGCGATGCCGGCTATGTCCAGAAGGGATGGCAGGAGTGTGATACAGTAAAGATCTGCCAGCCGGGAAGCGACGGTGATGGCTGTGCTGATGGCGGACACATCCCTGTTTCAGAGGAGGACTTCAATCCGAGCTTCACAATCTTCTACAACACAAACGACAAGCGAGTCGTCATCGATCCCAACACATGATACCGTCAGACCAGCGGAAAGGGGCTGTCGAGTTCTCCCTGTCGACACTCGTCGTTCTCATAATGATCCTGTTCTTGACGATGTCCAGCGGAGGCTTCATCACGGAGCTTGAAGAGGGCCTCCAGCGCGGTTACACGAACTTCGACCTCATCAGGGTCCAGCAGTCCGTCCACCAGATCAACGACGATGGCGGGAAGAAGGTCGTCCTCAATCTCCACAACGAGTACGAGGTGGGCCTCGGTGGGACCGATGGGAACGGAATCCAGTTCCAGGCCGGGTTCATGGACCAGCCCCGCGGGGTCGTGTTCCCCCAGCGGGCGATACAAATCGAGTTGGGGCCTGATGTGGACGCGGAAGACAGGGGCCGACTCTGTCTAATAAAAAGTGGGTACGAGGTCCAGGTCAACTCGATGGACAGCTGCTCGTATGACAGTTGCTCGTATGGAACCTGTGATACCTTCCCGACAGACGGTGCCGCCAACACCCGGGAGAACGTCAGGACCTCGGATCCGGATGTACCGATCGATGGATATTTCTGTGACAATGGCGTCTACACCCGGGAGAACTTCCACGTGAGGTACAGGAAATATTGCGAGCCCGAGACAGGTGATTTCGTCGATCTGAACAGGGTCTCATGCCCGAACAGGGTCTTCGAGGGGGATCAGTTCCTCTGCAATGTGAAGACGACGTTCAACTGCACTGCAGGGTCGACGATAGAGATAACAGCAAGCGAACCAGCTATAACCGACACGACAAAGACGAGAGAATGTACGGGGGAGATACAGTACGCCGAGGTACCCGTCCCCCTGACGATCGATGACATGGCAGCAAACTACGAGATAAACTTCTCTGTGAGCAGCGACGATGATCTTGCCTGGATCATCGACCAGAACATCCGTGCGACTCCCTGAGGTGGCGTCATGAAAAGAAAGGGTGTTTCAGGGTATGTTATCGTCGCCATAACATTTTTCCTGTTCATCATGCAGTTCATGATGGCGGCTGCATATGCGAGCATGGTGATGGAGCAGGCAGAGGATCAGGTCGCCGAATCGTTCAGACGTGCGGCCAGTGCTGAGAAGCTGCTGACAGCATCCTGTGCCACGAAATCACGCGGCGTCTTCTATGCTACAGCTGTCGAGTCTGGTGATTTCCGGTGCGTGTGGCCGCTCAATAACATGTACGTCAGGTTCGAGGCAGATACCTTATCAGGAAACCAATCACAGTGGATGATCGAGCGGGAGTCGTTCAACCCGGCCAACCAGGACTTTCGGATCTTCGTCAGGGATATGCGGAACCTGCCACAGATGGATGATTTCTACCAGGTCACGATCTACAACAGGAGCACCAAACAGACGCATCCGGCGATCATGGGGGTGACAGCGCAGTGGCCCGCAGAACTGGTCAGCTAGCATCTGAGACAACGAACTGGATCCCGCTCGGGATCACGTTCATCTTCATCGGCATCCAGCTGCTGATGGTCTTCATCCAGCTGATAAGTCCCGGTGCAGCGGACTTCGGTAATCCTTTCGCCGGTGGTACCGACACCTCGAACGATGAGATCATCGTCATGCAGTCCGGAGAACGTTCTGCATCCATGCTCGGTCACTATCTGGTCACCCATGACAATGACGCCGATGAGGAGGTCGAACCGTTCAAGCGCGATATACAGGAGATACTGTACTGTTCAGCTACGTCTGGCAAACCAGAGGGATGCATATCACCGGTGACCTTCGAGTACACTGACTTCAACGACACGGTGTGGGAGCGATTCACGTTCGGGGCCTTCCGCGCTACACTGGAGTACAGGACGGGCATCGATGTCGAATCGACCCGACGGGTCGATTCCGGCTACCTCAACGCCTCAGGGCAGGTCGGGAGCTTCGCCTACAAGATCCCGATGAAGGGCGGGACGACAACGCGGCTCGCCTATGACATCGAGACACCGAACATGGGTGGTATCCAGTGGGAGTGAAGAAAGGACATACGAACACCCTTATCATCGCGGCGTTCATCATCGGTCTCGGCGTTGCTGGGCTCATGTATGCGCTCCCGGGTGCGGTCTCCGGTGATGTCGAGAACATCGTCCGATCCAACAGCGTCTTCCTCAAGGCCGATACCGCTGCCAACTACATCGAGGAGGACTACATGAACGACTCGATGAACTGGAGTTTCTATCAGACGAGCCACACATTCGGTGAAGATACAGACCCGGCTGTCAAGACATGGGGGCCTGACAGCGTCGCCAGCATCAACAATATCAACAGCAGCTTCCTCGATCGAGCGACAGAGGACTTCCAGGACAATTACTTAAGTGATACCGATATACCGTCGGAATGTTCCCTTGATGCATCGCTTGTGGAGTTCATAACGCACAACATCACCAGCACGGCCTTCGGCGTGGAAGGGATCAATTATACGGCCTATACCGAGACCCCGATCAAGATCGTCTGCGATAAGCCACGCGCCCGCGTCGAGGACTACTTCGCATCCAACATCACGTACTTCTCTGCCCAGAACAGGTTCTTCTACCTGGCGAACGTGACCCGCCACGTTGCGATGGCCGATGGCTTCCGTGACATCATCGCCAATACCGTCCGCAACTCCTCGAACTGGGCCGAGGCCAGATGGATAAAAGACGTGGGCAAATGCCTCGACAGCGAGGACTGTACGGAGAACACAGACAGGTTGACCGACTACCGCACATGGGACAGCGTCGAGGAGCAGTTCGAGCACAAGCAGGCCGCCATCGCGAACCCGGAGCTTGAGGAGGAGTTGATGCGGTGGCTCGGTGGTGGCGGCCCATACGCGGGCTTCCAGGAGGGTTTCACGTCCCTCGATGACAGGTACGAGGACATCAACATCACGGTCGAGACCGGTATCGAGTATCAGGTCGAGTCCGTCACCGAAGAAACCGTCGATGAAAAGGACGAAGGCTGGGAGGTCTACAACTGCTATCAAACGTGCTCTGACGGAGATGTCGATGATCAACGTAGTTGTATCAGTTCCACGGCTACATGTGATGCTGATGAACCTTCGCCCGATGCTCACTGCACCAACAACCCCGATGGGGAGCAGTGGTGCGATACATCGGACTTCGGTGAACCAGAAAAGCGTGATGCTGGCGATATATGGACGGAAGATCCGTGGTCGCTGTCACACAGCGAGATCGAGAACGGCGACCACACCGATGATCCGTTCCCCGAGGTGGAATCTGTCCATGGCATGGAACCGATCACAGAATCCTGGTATGAACCGATACTCGGTGGTGAACCCCCGGATCCAGAATGCGGCGATCAAAGCTGCGGGACAGGGTCGTCTGAGTGTGGGTCGTGTGAGACAGACAGCATCCACGCACACAACGGTGTCGAGCAGCGAACGCGAGCCCAGTGGGAGATCAACGAGCTTACCGCAACCGTCACGGTCACGATAATCGCTGAGGATAGGTCCTACAGGACACCGAGACGGGAAGGACACCGTAATATGACTTTCCAGGCCGAATACACCCAGGAGCAGACGTGGAACTTCGAAGGAGGTCATGATGCCGTTGAGCGGCCGGAGGGCGAGTTCGACTGCTCTGATGCGGACTTCTACGGCAGGGTGTGTTGATCAGTCACAGTATTTTTAAGCAGGACGCGATAATAGAGCTACATGCGTAAGGGTCTCTCGCTGTCGATGAACATGATCGTTATCGCGCTGATCATCTCGCTTGTCGCCATCACTGTCCTTGTAGCATTCTCAAGCAACTTCGAGACGATAAATTCCTTCATCAGTGGCGGTATCGACGATGCGACCCTCGATCTTGCTGCCGAGAACTGTCTTGCCGACTTCGACCGGCTCTGTGCGAAGACATCGTATGAGGAGGGTGATACAAGCTGGGCGACGGATGCGACCTACAACGGCAGGACCTGCGAGTACTGGATCAACCAGGGCGCCCTCGGCGGGGAGATCAACGGCTGCGGGACGCCCTACGAATAGGGCCGATCAGGCCGGGGACCTTAATCCTTAATAAGTGATCGTCCATCATGTGTATCCTGATGGCACAACGCTCCTGGGATGAGCGGCTTGGACAGGGCGCCGGTATCGGTGTCCTCGTCACGACGATGGTCCTTCTCTCCGCCTCAGCAGCCATCGTAGGGCCAACACATGCCCAGACGTCCAACCTCGGGAACGTCTCTGAGGGGTCGACGGAGAATCTCGAGAAGAACTTCTCGGCCAACAGATCCATCAACCTGACGTGTCGCAACGACAAATGCGAACCAGGTCTCGGTGAGGATGTCTACAACTGCCCGGAGGACTGTGGGGTCTGCGGTGACGATATATGTGACACCACCGAGGACCGGGAGAACTGCATGGAGGACTGTCTCTGCCAGGGCCCTGTCGAGGCAGCCTTCGGCACCAACCCCACGAGCCCGACGTGGCTCGATAACACGACGCTGAACGCCTCAGGCTCACAACCACATCCGGAGTGTCTGACGTTCGACTGGGAGGGAGATGATGGCATCGATAAGGAAGCCGGACAGGGCGAAAAGCTCCTTTACCACAACTTCACGAGTGCAACAGCGTGGAACACTGATACCTACCCGCCGGATGCTAATGTCGAGAGGAAATGCTGGCCGCTGGACGGACAGCCTGTCTATCCACCCCAGTGTGGCTATGTCGTGACCCTGGAGGTCGAGGAGGTCAATGATGGCGTTACCTCGAGTGTCACCAAACGCATTGATATCGGCGGGAGAGGTGACCCGTACCCGGTCCTGGAGGTCGGCTCGGAGCCGAAGATCAAGGAGTACCCGATCACCTTCGATGCCTCCGAGTCCTACGATACCGCCGGACCGGATGGCGGGACAGGAGAGATCGTCCAGTATGACTTCCACTGGGGGCATGACGACGAGAAATGCATCGACTGCGGACAGACCCTCACGCATGAGTTCCCCTCCATCGGGGAGTACGATGTGACTCTCAACGTGACGGACAACAACGGCCAGTGGCGGGCCGTCACCACCGAGGTCGACATCGACCCCAACCAGCCACCGGAGGGCGAGCTCGAGGCGACACCTGATGAAGCCCCGACCGGAAAGATCGTCCCGTACGAGGATATCACGTTCGATGCTACGGACTATGAAGATCCGGAGGATCAGGGCGCAGCGACACCAGACCTCGGTGTCGATTCGTATGACTGGGATCTGGATGATGACGGGGACTTCGAGATCATCGACGGCGATGTCACAGAGCGCGGCAGCTTCGATGACACGGACGCCGGTGAGAACGGCGGATGCGTCCGCGTCAGGGTCACGGACACGAGGGGCGCTTCCACGATCGATCGGAAATGCTTCGACGTCCATACAACCAGCATGAGAACGGTCACGATCAAGAAGACAGATTGTGGCCGTCTGTGTTGCTGTAATAACCCTGAATTCATCCTAGACCAGGTCAGGGTCTTCACAGTAGAGGAGGGCGATTATGCTGTCCGTGTAAACGGGGATGACAGGATGATATACCTCCAGTGTAACGGTAAGCAGGGTATCCGGGCCTGGGATGATTGCACCAATCACCCGGACGATGGCGTAGGTAACCTGGCTGCTGTCGCGGCTGACTGGCAGTACTTCGATAACAAGGCCACAGACCCGATCGGTGATTTCTGGACGAAAAACGGCCGGGGTGACTGGAGTACGATGGCGCCTGTCATCACCCTCACGCTCATCAAGGATACCGGCGGCGTCCAGGACCGGTGGACGGTCGATCTGAGCGCCCAGAGCCAGGGCCAGGAGATAACGTACCCTCGTGGAACATCACGACCGATCGACCCATAACCTGATCATAATGAAGACGACACTGCAAGCGATGCGACGGAAAGGAGCGATGTCGACAACTGTCAAGCTGCTGCTGGTGATCATGCTTCTCATGGTCGCCGCGGTCCTGCTGTTGACCCCGACCCGGCAGACACTGCTCGGGCTCGGTGAATCCGCCTCAAACTCGACAGCGGAGTCCTTCGCGGGGATCGGGGACCTGATCGATAGCTTCTCACCGTGACCATCATGCCCCGACAGCAGCGGACCGGCGGGGTTTACATCCGTGCGCTCCTTGTCACCATTCTCCTTTTCGCAGCCGCAGCCGCGATCCTGTCTGCTGTCGTCCCGATCGGGCCTGAGGCAGAGCAGATAGGCGCATCAGGACTCCTCAACATCCTCGACATCCGGGACTCCGGGAACGTCGGTGAGGATCCTGATGGTGTGACCGGGGACAATGAGCTGTTCGTCGTGGCGGTGCCGTTCATCTTCAACTCTACGGAGGAGGAGGGCCAGCAGCGCCTCGACCGGTACTACACCTACATTGATTACTTCGAGGAGAATCTTTCCACGAAGACGCCGTTCAAAGAGGCTTCAGACCCAGCATCGCATGTCGAGGTTGTTTCGCTGGAGCGTGGGGACGTCACGAACCCGCCGTTCAGTGACAGCGGCGAGGTCGTGCGGGAGGACAGGCCGAATATCCAGTACGAGAACGTGACCTGTGGCGATATCCACGATGCGGCCCGGGATGCGGTCTCGATGGCAGGGTATCTCACCTACGCTGACAAGATCGTCGCCTACGTCAACGGCACATCGGGAGGCAACCCTGTGACGATGCAGCGCCCCACTGTGGCGGGCTGTGCCGACGATGTCGGTGGTGACATCGCCGCCTACGAGCGCAGTATCTTCCAGGACGAACAGACATCAGGCGTGGCCCTCCACGAGATGGGACACGCCTTCGGTCTCTGTCACAACGCGGGGGTGGAGGTCGGTGGCAACTGCGATATGACACGCGTCCCCCAGCGGCCGGACATCTGCACGGGCTATAACTCCAACACCAGTGATGGACCACGGTCCATCATGAACTACTGCATGCCGCTCGATAAGTTCTCTGGGGACGCAGCATCAACGGAAGACGAATACCCGATGCTGGAGCAGATATTTGCCGACATGGGGTGGTTGTATGCTGACTAGGCGACAGGCCATCATCACGCTCATCGTCCTGGCGGCCATCGTCCCTGTCGGTACCGCACAGACCCACCAGGTGTTCACGATGGATGCGACGATTTTCAAGAACGATACTGTCACCGTCCATGAGCTCGAGACAACAAACGGGAGCGTCAAGACCTTCGCCCCGGAGGGTGCGTACAACATATCACTGTTCGATGATGGAGAACATCTCTATTCCGACAGCTTCGCGCTGACATTCACCACGATCTACTTCGAGCGCGGTGATGGGATGACTGATGGAGCCCGCACGACGACTGACCGCGAGAGACGGATCTTCAGGCTGCCGTACGAGCCTGAGGCGACTGAGATCAGAATCACGAAATCCGGTGAAAGGATATTCGAGGTCTCACTCGAGGACCGGTTCTGCGGGGCGGATGGTTCCTGTCCGTCGTACTGCCGACAGGGAGACAGATGGCAGGACGATCCTGACTGTGAGCAGCCATCCGACACCGGTGACGACGGCAGCGTATCGTACGTCTCTCTTCTGGCCGGTATCATCCTCTTCGTCCTTGCAGTTGTTGTCTATGTGGTCGGGATACGTGGAGAGGGTGACGAGCAGGGGGAAAAGCCGTCCCCGCTCCGCTGACACAATTTTTTTATACTGCCTCCGCGTCATGGTGTACAGAGACCCGGTGATCGACATGGCAGAAGAGACCCCAGAGACGGAGGATAACACAGTATACGTTGGTTCCAAACCGGCGATGAGCTACGCTATGGCCGTCGTCACCCAGCTGAACAACGGCAACGATCAGGTCCACATCAAGGCGCGTGGTAAGGCTATCTCGAGGGCCGTCGATGTTGCTGAGATTGTCCGCAACAGGTTCGTCGAGGAAGCCGGTGTCGGCGACATCCAGATCGGGACAGATGAGATCGACACCGATGAGGGCGATAAGATAAACGTCTCGTCCATCCATATCCGGGTGGACACCTAGCCCAACTTATTTATACGGTTCTGGGCAATCAAGGGTCTGTGTCTACCATGAAGAAAGGACTCAGCTTTACCCTGACTCTCGTCGTTGTCGGTGTAATCCTCCTCATGACAGCCCTCAGCGTCATCACGCTGGGAGGCTCCAGTATCAACGCATTCTTCGAGACGATCAGCGGCGAGCAGGATGAGGCCGTCAGGCAGAACGCCATCGCAGAGGCGTGCCGCGAGAAGATGGATAGGGTCGATAGGAATTACTGCAACTACTATGTGAAGACTGCCACCTACACGGAAGGAGGATCCACGTCCAACTGGTTTGCAGCGTACAGTGACTACATGAACGAGACTGACGACACTTGGACTGATTCTCGGGACTGTGGCGATTACCAGCGAGCGCAGGATCCGCGTGGATACAGCACGGCAAATGATGGAGGCAGTGGTGGCGGATCGGCCTACGATAGGACCGCATCAGAGGTTGGCTGTCCATTCACCGAGCACACGGACTACACCCCGACAGTCAATGTCCAGGGCCAGACGTATGACTGCATCCAGGAAGGTGTCATCTCGGACGCCCGGTGTCCTGCTAACGATTGAGGGGGTGTGAGAAGATGCTCGGGAACGATCGCCAAGGCATGAGTTTCACCATGGCAATAGTTGTCAGTGGTCTTGTCCTCGTGGCCACTGCCGCCGTTGTCATCAGCTTCTCGGGATCAGGTATCTCCGACTTCTTCAACACGGTCGACAACGAGCAGGAATCGAACGTGGAAGAGTACAAGGTCCAGCAGGCCTGTTCGGACCTGAAGGAAGAGATCAATAGCAACTACTGTGAACTATACATGCCTGTCAGGTTCACAGCCCAGGACAGCGAGGATCTTGGGTACGATCTTGGTAGTCAATGCGGCGATGGCAGCGGTGATGGCGTGGCGGATGATGACTTCAACTTCTGCCAGCGGGATCATTATCGGGATGAAGGCGGTGACAGCTATGGTCCCTCCTCCACGTTCTGGGTCGTGGACGAGAGCAACTGTGCTGATGCATCCCGGACGAGCCGATCCCGTGTCCTTCCATCAAGTGTCCCATGGGATTACAAGAACGAGACAACGACCAGCGGTCTCTCCGATGAGGTATTCGTCAAGACGGCCACCGAACTCAGCTGCAACTGGCGGCAGGGAGGCTTCGACCCGAACGTTGAGGTCGAGGGCCAGACGTTCAACTGCATCGAGGAGAACTACATCCAGTCAGATGCCTGTCCCGCCGAGTGAGAAAAGCGGCTCATCCATCACCGTCGGGGCGTCTCCTTCAAGTATCTCTTCGATGATCGCCGGTCCGACACGATACAGTCCCTTTCTCTCCTCATCGAAGGTGGCACGTCCATCCAGCACGACAAGCGGGACCGGGTTCATGCTGTGGGCCGTCAGTGGATCCCCGTCCTCGTCTTGCATCTCGTCGGCGTTCCCGTGGTCGGCCGTCACGATCATCGTGTAGCCTGATTCCTCTGCCGCCTTGGCCAGGCGCCCGATGCAGTCATCGACCACCTCGACGGCCTCGATCGTTGCCTCGATGTCGCCGGTGTGCCCGACCATGTCGGCGTTGGACAGGTTGACGAGCACGAACCCGTGCTCTCCGGCAGCCATCACCTCGATCGCTTTCTCCGTGATCGCCTCCGCCCGCATCTCCGGGGTCTTGTTGTACACATCAACCTTCGGGGACGGGAAGATCTTCCTTTCCTCCCCATCGAACGGGTCTTCTCGCCGTCCGGAGAAGAAATACGTCACGTGGGCCTTTTTCTCTGACTCGGCGATCCTGTACTGCTGTATCTCGTTGTCCCCGACAGCCTCCCCGACTGTCGCATCGATCGTGTCCTTCTGGAAGACCACCGGGTTGCCGAATTCGTCCGAGTACCGCGTCATCGAGGCGACATACAGGTCATTGAAGGATTCCGCATCAAAGGCCTCGAAGTCGTCCTGGGTCAGGGCCCGTGTCATCTGGATGCACCGGTCTGCCCGGAAGTTGAAGATGAACACCGAATCCCCGTCCTCGATTGGATGTGGCTCGATCACAGTCGGCTGGACGAACTCGTCCGTCTCATCTCGCGCATAGGCCTCCTCGATCGCTGCCTCCGCTGACCCTGCCTCCAGGCCCTCGGCCCTGACGATGGCATCGTAGGCCTGCTCGGTCCGCTTCCACCGCCGATCCCTGTCCATCGCATAGTACCGCCCGGAGACGGTAGCAATCGTCCCGGGACCATCCTCGAGTTTATCCCGGAGCTGGCCGATATATTTTTCGGCTACCTGTGGTCCGGTATCCCTGCCGTCCAGGAAACAGTGGATGCAGACGGAGTCGAAGTCCATCCGCCCCGCCAGGTCCAGGACCGCATACAGGTGGGCTATGTGTGCGTGGATCGCCTTGTCCGAACACAGTCCCATGACATGGAGCATGCCGTCGTTGTCCCGGGCGTGCTCGATCGCGTCTCTCAGTGCGTCCTTCCGGAAGAAGCTCCCGTCCTCGATCGCCTCGTGGATAATCTTCGGCATCTGGGGGACCAGACGGCCGGCACCGAGCTGCATGTGGCCGACCTCAGAGCCACCGAGGCCGCCCTCCAGTAGGCCGACGCATTCCCCGTGGGCCGGCAGCTCGGTCATCGGATACTCCTCCATCAGCCGGTCGAGCTGGGGTGTATCGGCCTGGGCGATAGCGTTCCCATGGTCCTCATCGCGCAGCCCGAACCCGTCCATCACCACGAGCAGTGCCTTTCCGGACATCAGAGTTCCTCGATAAGCATCTCTTCTTTCGTGTGGATGCGGTAGCCGTTTTCGCGGTTGACCCGCTTCTCCGCCTCCGCGAGCTTGTTCGCCTTCTCCGCATAGACTGTCATCAGGGTCTCGCCTTTCTTCACGCGGTCGCCTTTCTTCTTGTGGAGGTAGACGCCTGCGCCGTTGTCCTTCGGTGCGCCCGCCCGCGAGGCGATATCTGAGATCTGCTTGTTGTCGATGTGGCTGACCACGCCGTCGTTCTCCGCGTGGACCTCCATGGTCTCATCGCCGACCGGGATGTCATCGACCTCGACATCAGAATCGCCGTTCTGGGCCCCGATGATCTCACGGAACTTCTCGAGGGCCTGGCCGGAATGGATCATGTGGAGGGCCTTTTTCGATTCTCCACACATCTCCAGGAGGATGTTCGCCAGCCGCACGGATTTGACCTCGAGGTCCTTCGGTCCATCGCCTTTCAGCACCTTCAGGCAGTCACGTGCCTCCAGTGCCGGGCCGATACCGCGGCCGATCGGCTGATCGCCCCGCGTGATCGTGCACTCGATCTCCATATCCAGGTAGTCCCCGATCCGCTTGAACTTCTCACCGAGGTCCCGCGCTGTCGAGAGATCACCGACCTTCGAGCCCTCGCCGTACGGGATATCGATGATGACGTGATTCGAGCCGGCAGATTTCTTCTTCGACAGGACCGAGGCCACGACCTGTCCCTCGGGGTCCAGCGAGAGAGGGTGCTCGGCCCGGATGATCTTATCATCGACCGGGGAAAGCTTCACCGATCCTCCCCAGACCAGGCAGCCGTTCGTCTCGTTGACGATGTCTTTGATCTCATCGAGGTCGAAATCGACATCGCACAGCACCTCAACGGTGTCCGCGGTCCCTGCAGGGGAGGTGATGGCCCGGGACGACGTCTTCGGGATCGCGATGCCGGATGCGGCGATGATCGGGATGATGATCGGTGTCACACGGTTGCCCGGTACGCCGCCGATCGAGTGCTTATCGGCCAGGATCTCATGATCCCAGTTAATCTTATCGCCCGCATCGACCATCGCCTGGGTCAGATTGGCCGTCTCCTCCATCGAGAGGCCTTCAGTATAGATCGTCGAGACATACGCACCCATCTCGATGTCGTTGAGCGCGTTCCTATTGATATCATGGATGATCTCATAGATATCGTCCTCCTCCCACTCCTTGCCGTCCATCTTGGCCTTGATGTACTTGACGGACTCTGGCTTCGAGGCGATCGTGACATCAAGACCACCCTCGAGGGTGTGGAGTCCGTTCGTCAATCCGATATCGCCCTTATCGACGAGCTTGTTCGTCGTCTCGACCACAGCGACCTTGTGCCCACTCCCGTGGTTGAGCCGGACACGATCCATCGTGTAGACACCGAGCTCCGCGGCATCTTCCTGGTTCATGATCACTGTTGGCGTCTTCGTCTCCATATCGATCGGTTGTCCGGCGAGCTTCATAGTATAGCACCTGGTACCTGTAGCCGTTCACGGATGATGGTTTTCAAACTTCCGACCGCCAGCCGCGGGAGTCCACACATATTGATCCTCAGAACAGCTCAGGGTACGCATCGTGGATCTCCGCCCGCACCTCCGCTGGCTCGAGGGTACCGACTTCCGTGACGATGCCCTCGATCGCATCCGGCCGCACGCGGTCGAAGGCCGGGTTGTGGACCGTCACGCCATCAGGCGGATCCTCCCAGACCTCGTCCTGCGATCGCTGTTCGACCTCGATGCCCTCGGTGGCGAGCTTCCACGCGTCCGTGCAGACGTACACCGGCACGTCGAAGCCCGCAGCAGCATCGGTGAACAGCCGGGAGCCGATCTTGTTGTAGACCGCACCCTCGGGCGTGATGGCGTCGGCCCCGATCATCATCACATCAGCCATCGCCAGGGCCTCCCGTGCAGCGGAATCGACGAAGTGATGCACCTCGATACCATCATCGACGAGCTCCCGTGCAGTCTTTCTCCCCTGGAGGACCGGCCGGGTCTCCGTATTCGCCACGGTCACGTCCGTTTCCTCCGCAGCAGTCTCGATGACGTGCCTGACCGTCGATGAGTGACAGTGCGTGTAGACCGTGCCTCCCTCCGGGACCAGTGGTTGTCCCTCGTTGCGTATCGCATCCTGGGCATCGTCGAAATGCTCGAGGGCTGTCGCGAAGTCATGCGTCCCGAGGACATAATCGAGCGCGTTCTGGAGGCCTGGCTCGGTCGGTCTGGTCTCCCGCAGGGTCGATGCGGCTTCCTGGAGCTCCTTGTCGGTCGGTCCTGTTTCGTGGAGCTCCTGCAGTGCCCGGATGGACTCCCGTGCCACCGCGGTCGCGCCCTGGATCTCGAGTTCCGTGATCTTCCGTGCGGTCTCCTCGACTGTCATGCCCGTAGATGGGGTGCGGACGATCTTAAACCTTGGCTAGACAAAGGAACCGAGGTCCGACTGGGTGTCCGCCAGGGAGTCCATGATCTTGTCCAGAGTCGAATCGACCCTGTCCTGTGAGAAATCGTGCTGCTCCACCAGGACCTCCCGTACCGTGTCCGGGTCCGGGTCCCCGCGACTGTACGAGATTGCACGGTCGACAGGCGGGTCCTGGAAGAACGCCAGGATCTCGTGGGGATCGTTCTCGTCGTCCCACTCGACCTTCTCGTCCGCGAGCAGATCATCGTAGCTTTCGTGCTTGTTCACGAGGTCCATGCCCCGCTTCGGTCCGATGCCGTGGATACCGCCGGGGTTGAAGTCCGTCCCGACCAGGATCGCCAGCCAGATCAGCTTCTCCTGGCTGATATCGAGGTCCTCAAGGACCTGATCCCGCTTGATCTGTTCGGGCACGACCTCGCGGTAGGCGTCTTTGCCCTGGATCTTGCGCCTCCCGGTTGTGGTCAGGTTCCGCACCAGCCGGTCAGCGCCGAACAGCAGTGCGTCCCAGTCCTGGCTCCCGACAGCCCACAGTCCCTTCTCCTGTTCCAGCCAGGCGGCCTGGGCCTCGCCCTCGCTGGGGGCCTGGATCCACGGGATGCCGAGTGCATCGAGGAGTTTCTTGGCCTCCTTGACCATCTCCCCGGTCAGCTTCGAGCTCTGGGTCGCCTTCTGGAAGGCTTTTTTCATCTTGCCTTCTTCCTTCAGCTTCTTCCATTCTTCCTCGGCTTTCTCCCGTTTCTTCCGTCGTTCCTTCGCCTCCCGGGCCTTGAGGTCCGGTGGCTTGCCATCAAAGACATAGATGGGCTTGATACCGTTCCTGATCAGCTTGCCGTTCCGATAGAACAGCCCGGACAGGTGCGAGGTCACCGCACCGCTTGAGTCCTTCAGCGGCTCCCCGGTCGGCTGCCTGATGATCGAGAGGAACTGGTACATCGTGTTCATCGCATCGACGGCGATCTCCTTGTTCAGCATGTGCTTGAAGGAGATCTCTTCCGGCTCGATCACGTCACCGAGGTCCGTACCCATGCATCTGGTACTGGTGCCGGAGGTTGAAAAGTGGACCGGACGGGAAATAACGCCGTTATGTCAGCCAAGACAGTTAAGGTATCACCCACAAGATTGACCTATGGCAGGGATCTGTGAGAGCTGCGGGACGGTGACCGAGACGCTCCGGACGTGTGATATGTGCGGGAGCCAAATATGCCCGGACTGCGATCAGCGGTCTGGCTGTAAGGAGTGTGGCGGTGTGCGGACGATCGAATAGGTAAAAACGTTGTCCTCCCAGTGGTACGGCGTGCACCCTTAGCTCAGTGGACAGAGCGCTGCCCTCCGGAGCAACTGCCGCAGCACTCGGCAAACTCTTCCGAGTTTGCTCGATCGAATGAAACCCACTGTAGGGTTTCATGATGTCGGCAGTGCAGCCCACCGTTGGTGGGCGCTGGATGCTTCGCATCCAGAGGAGAGAGGCAGAGGCCGGGGGTTCAAATCCTCCAGGGTGCGTCCTTACGGTTCTGTCGGATACTGTTCTGGCTGGCTGTCTTGGTCTTGGAACACGAGCGGCAGGTCGTAGTCTGTGAGGACGTCCTCGATGTCGCTGTACAGCGGGTCGGGGTCGAGATAGTCGAGGTCGGTCTCGATCTCGGTCCGTGGCATGCCGTCGATGATCTCGAAAAAGATCCCGTACTCGTGCTCGAACAGGTCGGTGGATCCGCCCTCGAGTGCGAGGTAAAACGTGGCGCCGATGTACTCCATCGAGAGGTCGGGATCGGTGGTCCGGTAGACGTCGCCGGTCCGTGCGCCACGGGTGTCGGCCTGGCTGTCCTCGAGCCGATACATGTAATCGGCCTCGACTGCCCAGCCGATCTCACCGTCCTCGAGGCGTTCAGTACCTTCCTCCTGGAGACGCTCCCGGATGGCCTCGATGTCGTCTTTCTCGACCATGCGAGGCTGTTTGTGTGGCTGGATGATAAGGATTGCTCCGGCCGGATGGTCTGATCAACGGATGTAAGAAGCTGGTGATCAGAGCTTCTGGACGTCGTCCGTCTCGACCGACTGGACGCCCTCGATCCCGGCGAGGGCTTCTTCGACCTCGTCGGTGCCTCCTTCTGCGTCATCGACGATGGTGGAGACCTTGACTGCGGTCAGTCCGAATGCTACCTCCTCTTCGCCGATGTCCTCGACGTCGACCCGGTCACGGGCTTCGCTCTTGAAGGCTTCGAGGTCTGTCTCGGGGCTCTCTGGCATCAGCTTGAGGACGACTGCGATCTTTCCCATGCTCGCTCACCTACGGTCCTTCGAACCCGCATTCGTCACAGGTGTATGCGTTGTTTAGCTTCTTGCATCTGTCACATCGTGCGATCTTCTGGTCAGCACACGAGGGACAGGGAAAGATGACGAAGTCGTCCGCGGCGTCGAGGTTGGCGCCACAGGTCGTGCATTCCTCTACGTCCATGCTCTGTATCCTCCGGGGGAGAGGTTGGGCGGGAAATCTTTTATAGGTAACCTGTCACTGCTGGTCCTCGAGCAGGTCGAGCTGGCCCTTGTAGTAGTAATAGTTCCGCTCGTACTCGGCCCGGCCGATGTCGCCGTTGTTGTACTGTTGTTCGAGCTGGTCCAGTCGCTGCCTGAGGTCTTCGGCGCTGGTCCCGTCTTTCTGGCCTGGGTCTGTCACCTCGTCCTGGCCACCGGTCAGGATCAGGTCCTCGTACTGCTGTGGGTCCTTGAGGCCGAGGATGGTCACGTCTTTGTCGCGACCGGCGATGTGGCATGTCAGGTCCCCGACGTTGAGCGATTTCTCGGTCGGTGTGCTGGTCGAGGAGACATCCGTGATCTTGTCGTAGGGGACGTCTTCCTGCTCGATGGTGCGGATGCCCTCCTTGACGATGACGCGGTCGCTCTCGAAGATGTACTCATAGTGCTTGCGCTCCCGGTCGACGGCCGCTGCCTTGAACAGCGGGAGGAGGCCGAGGGCGTAGAGATAGTAGGACGGGAACGGGAGGATCCCGAGGTACGGGGAGAGGAGGGTGATAAGGCCTGCTATCAGGACGACGCCGAGCCCCGAGGCGATGTACCAGCGGAGGAACCGTGGGTACAGCCGGGAGGGGTGGGTCTCTGTGGGCAGGTCCATGGATGTACGTGGCGTGGCCGGGTATTAATGTCTGTCGTCGCTGAGGAGAAACCCTAAAAACCCTTCCGGCCCCAGTGTCGGGTAGGTCCCCGTAGCTCAGTGGACAGAGCGCGACCCTGCGGATCCCCGAGTCCGTCCGAGACGGACGGGGAAAGGAGAAAATCCCGGTGTGCGGGGTTTTCGATGCAGACAGGTCGAGGTCCCGGGTTCAAATCCTGGCGGGGACGCTTTCTGATGGCCAGGGGCTTGCACTGGGATGACCGGCCCCCTTTACAAAACCTGTTTATGCCATAGGAGAAAGGTGAAGTTATGGTTGCGAACACACCATTCTGGGTGGCAGGGATCGTCGGTGTGGTCGTAGCAGGTGCGGTGTGGTGGTACATGTACGGGGCTTACCGCCGCACGGAAGGGGGGATTAAGAAAGCGATCTTTTACTTCACCGCCACACATGTTATACACCGTCTCGTCGGCGCTTGCAAATGTTTCTGGCCTGTTCCAGATCTCGGGCGAGATATGGCTTGCTGTTCTGGTCCTCAGTTATGTCACCATCCTGGTATGGATCCGGAGCGTTTTATCCTGGGTTGATATACTGGACCGAGCGGGGGATCGGCGATACTGTACAATGGAAGATGCAGGCATTAGAAGAGGGGACAGCATGACGATCGAACAAGTGGCGTGGGGCGTACTGCTCCTGATGGAGGCTGGCGTATTCGCTGTCGTGGTCTATAGGATGGGGGGGAAGAATACCGGTCAAGCACTGTTCTCATGTCTGTAGCTGCACTGTTGGCCCTTGGCTCGATGATGCTCCTCGGGTCACTTCGATTTTTGGAGGTCCCGATGACCGCACAGGTGTGGGCGCTGCACCCGTTACTGTATCTTCTGGTCCATATAGTCTTCCTTGCCGGCACTCGCAGGTTTGTCCAAGTATCTGAGAATCTGCAGTTCTTTGAGCCATCATGAGCTGGCAGGGACTCACCGTGTATGAGTCTCATGCAGGACGGACCGCTTTCACGGATGTAAGCTTCTCTTCGCTGCCGCCGGACCATTTTTAAGGCGAGAGCATCTGTGCTCGTTGTGGAGCGATGGGCAAGAACTACAACTACGATGAGGACCGCGTGGCGAAGCAGGAGGACCTCGAGAAGGACAAGTGGATGGGTGTGGTGATCATCGTGACCATCATCCTCCTGTTTGTCGGTATCGCCTATCTCTGGTGATCGCTGACCACGGTCCCGACTGCCTCGCCCTCGAGAAAGGCCGCACAGCCCTCTGGCCCGAAGATACGGACCGGTCGCCCGTACTTGGGTATCGTCTCGATCTTGCCCCTGATACCGCCGCTCGCATCCTCGTTGTCTGTGTGGTCGGTGACATCGTCGAGGAAGAATATCTTCTCCAGGACGTCGCCTTCAGGGCCTTTGAAGCCAGGAAGGCCAGATCAGATCCCGGCGCGGGCGTCTATCTCGTCGGCGAGGAACATGACGATCTCGTCGCCGCTGACGATCGAGGCACCGCTGTCTTCGAGGATGATGTCGCCGTGGAGGACAGGGATCATCCCGTTGGCCAGTGCTTCATGCACCGGTCCGATCGTGCCCCGCAGCTTCCCGTCCCGCCGGAGCATCGAAGAAGGATGGAGGCCGACTGCCTTCTGGCCGTGGTCCTGGAGGGTATCGACGACGATGTCGTTGAGCGTTCTGACGGCTCGCTGGATTGTTGTGATACTGGCGGTATCCGTCGTCGCCGTCCTGGTGTCGATGCCGGCCTCGAGGGCATGTGGGTGACCGAAGCTGCCGGCGCCGTGGACGAGGACGATTTCCTCGCTGGAGGAACCGGCTACAGCGTCGATGAGGTCGTCCCTGTCGATCGTCTCATGGCCGTCCTTGTCGGTGATCAGGCTGCCCCCGATCTTGAGGACTGTCCTCATCACTCCGTCCCTTCGAACAGCTCGCGTGCCTTCTGTACCTCTTCTTTCAGGTCATAGATCTCTTTCGCGATCCAGCCGAACCTGGCACAGTCCGGGCCACAGACCTCGAGCTCGCCGACGGTGGTCGCGTCCTCGTTGAGGTCTGACCCACAGATCGCGCATCCATCGTACTCTGGCATGGTAGAACACTGGACTGCCTCGACCTTAAATGCTGGTGTCACCTGTCCCGCTCGAGGCAGAACCGTCCCAGTGCCTGCAGCCGTTCCCTGTCCTGTTCCGGCAGTCCCAGCCCGGCGATCTCTGTGGCTGCCTGCTTGTGGAGCTCACCCATTGTGGCCTGGACCGTCTCCCTGACATCCAGATCCTCGAACCGCTCGATCAGGTCCTCGATATCGTCACTGTCAGGTCCTGCCCGGAGGAGATCTTCGTTACGCTCCTGTTTATCCTGGCCCCCGAACAGGTCGAGCTCATCGTCCTTGAGCTGGTAGACAATCTTGAGCTGTTCGCCGGCGGCATCGAGGGTCTCGATGTCTTCATCGGGCACCCCGAAAAACACGCCGGCGCTGTACAATCTGATGATCCACGTGGACTTCAACATGGGAGTCTACTACCCTGAGGGCGGTATCTATGCTGTCATCGAGGCGATCGCGGAGCTGGCTGAGGACAACGGCCCACGATCACGACCGGTCGTACTGGGAGGACCGGACGCTGGCCCCGTTGGCGTTCCTGCTGTACCTTGGAGTGGATGCTGACCTGCTGTCCTGACCGGATCGTGTATCCGCATACGTTATGTGGATTCCATCCTTATGTTTTACTATCATTACGGACTCAACGCTACCGTTACTTTTATAATCTCGGAAAGACTGGGGAGTACTATCAAGGGCCGGATGGCCCGGTGAACCCGCCACATGCAAGAGACCGTATCCGGTGTCAGAGTACGTGGAAAATGGGATGAGGTCGTAAACAAGGGAGAAGAAGTGACACGCATCCTCGAGGAAAGCGATGACACGAAAAGCGACCATCTGGATGGATGGGAGGACTGGCGTCCTCGTGCATCGGAGGATCTGGAGGATGAGCATCGCGAGAAAACCGTCGAGAAGGCCGTGACCGCGGAGGGTCCTGCAGAGAAAGAGGGCAAGAGCGCGAGCGAGCAGGCGGGTGAAGCGGTCGAGGATGTCGAGGAGGCTGTCGGCGAGGCAGTGGAAGGCGATATCGACAGTGCCTCCCGGAAGACCCGGAGAGCAGCTTTCGAGGCACTTCTCTCCATCGATGTCGCGGCACGGAAGCTTCTCCGGCGTTTTGAGGCGTTCGTCTACCATCATTTCGCATCGCGGACGAGTCCGCATTATTTCGATTCTGAGCTGATCTCTGCCTCTCTCTCGAAAAAGACCGGGGTGACCGGGCGGTTCCGCCGGAGCGATACCGAGGATGAGTTCGAGATGACCGTCGCGATCAACGATGATGCGGTGAAGGAGGAGTTCAAAGAGAAGATGAAGGCGAGGGACTGATGTCCGTACTCCTCTCGATCATCGCGCTGGCCGGTGGGCTGTTCACTGCCTGGATCATCGGTGCCAACAGTGCATCGCCGTCGTTCGGTCCTGTGACGTCTGCAGGGGCCGTTGGTGTCCTGAAGGGGTCCCTGATCGTCGGTGTATCGGCGTTCCTGGGGGCGACCCTCCAGGGAGGGGCGGTGACGGACACGATCGGCAACAAGCTCGTCTCGGGGGTCTCATTCGATATCGTGACAGGGGCGATCATCCTGATCATCGCCTCGACGCTGATCCTCGCCAGCATCATGCTGAAGTTCCCGATGCCGACCGCGTTCACGCTACTGGGCAGTGCCATCGGGGCCGGGATGGCTGCAGGCGGCACACCGAATCTTGCCCAGCTCCGGTTCATCGGGTTCTTCTGGCTGATCATCCCGGTCTTCGGTGTGGCGATCGGATTCGGTGGGGCGAAGCTGCTGCGGCGGTACGTCGAAAAGTCTGAAAGGAACATGACGATCATGCAGTACGCAGTCGTGGTTCTCGGTTCCTACACAGCGTTTACGGCAGGGGCGAACCAGTCTGGACTGGTCGTTGGTCCGCTGGTGAACGCGTTCTCCTTCGATTCTGTCTACCTACTCGTGTTCGCCGGGTTCGGCATGATGATCGGGGCCTGGATGGGGAGCCCGCGGATCATCGAGTCGGTCTCGCGGGAGTACTCCAGCATGGGCCCGCGTCGTGCCATCGCTGCTCTGCTCTCGGCGAGCCTGATGGCCCAGGCGGCGACACTGTACGGTGTACCGGTCTCGTTCAACGAGGCGATCATCTCTGCGGTCATCGGATCCGGCCTGGCGGCCGGGAAAGGCGGTGTCAGTCGTTCGAAGATCGTCTGGACGATCGTCGCCTGGATCGGTGCCCTGGCAGGGTCGATCGTGATAGCCTACGGCGTGACGACGGTTGCACTGGTGCTGTAGCCGGAACGTACTTGTACCCTCGGCGACCATCCGTGTCCATGTGGATCCGGACCAGCGAGGGTGTCGTCATCAAGGACGTCGACAGGCTGGAGGGGCTCGTTGAGAAGATGAAGGGTCTGATGTTCAGGGAGGAAGGACGCGCTCTGCTCGTGTTCGACCGGACGGAGAAGCACTCGATCTGGATGCCGTTCATGCGGTTCAGCCTCGATGTGGCCTTCCTCGATGATGAGGGAGTTGTGGTCCATACGGAGGAAGACGTGCCGCCGATGTCCATCCATCCGTCCACGTGGAAGCTCTACGGTCCGCCGCGTCCGTGTCGTTCCATCCTGGAGGTCGAGTCGGGACTCTTTGAGGAGAAAGGTATCGAGACCGGGACGGAGCTCGTGTTCTAGGCCCAGGGATCGAACTCGAGGTCATGGTCCTCGATCCGCTCCTCCATGTCGTCCTTGGTGGCCTTCTGTGTGTGGGCGACCATCCAGTCCTCGAAGTCGTCCATGGCCTTCATGGCCTCTGCCTCTTCCTTCGAGCAGACGGAGAGGTTGGCCTTCTCGCCGATCTTCTCGACGATCCAGTACGTGTCGTTCTCGGGTGGCATCGGGTAGCAGTTGCGCGAGAAAACATAAAAACCCCGCCGGTGTTCCTGTCCGGCGGGTGGAGTGTGACCGCTCAGAGCCGCTCCTCGACGTCGTGGGGCTCGCTCTCCCGCTTCCCGGCCCCTGTGATGCGGACGAACTCGGCGTTGTCCTGCATGCCCTGGACGCTCTCTGCACCACAGTAGCTTATCCCTGACTGGAGGCCGCCACGGAGCTCCTGGACGACCTCACTGACGGTACCGCGGTACGGGACGGCCGCCTCGATGCCCTCGCTGACCTTCTGGTCGAGGTCCTCCTGTTCCCTCCCGCGACGCTGGTTGCGGGACATCGCTGCCTCCATCGAGGCCATGCCGCGTGTCATCTTGTACTTCCGGCCGTCCTTGGTCACTTCGCGTCCTGGAGCCTCCTTGGTCCCGGCGAGGAGGCCGCCGATCATGACGCTGGATGCCCCGGCTGCCATGGCCTTCGCGAGGTCGCCTGAGTTCTTGATCCCGCCGTCCGCGATGACCGGCACATCGTGGGCATCGGCCGCCTCGATGCAGTCCATGACGGCGGTGAGCTGGGGGACACCGGCCCCTGCGACGACGCGGGTGGTACACATCGATCCTGGTCCGACACCGACCTTGACACAGTCCGCTCCTGCGGCGATGAGGTCCTCGGTGGCCTCCTTGGTGGCGATGTTGCCTGCGACGAGCTCGATATCATCACCAAAGTGGTCTTTCACGTCCCTGATAGTATCGAGCCCTGCCTTGAGGTGGCCGTGTGCGATATCGAGGACGATGACATCCGCCCCTGCCTGGTTGAGTGCTTCGGTCCGCTTGATGGCCTCGTGGACGCCGATGGCCGCACCGACCCGGAGTCGCCCCTTGTCGTCCTTGCAGGCGCGGGGGTGCTGTTCGATCTTTTCGATGTCCTTGGCGGTGATGAGGCCGTGGAGCCGCCCGTCTCTGTCGGTCAGAGGGAGCTTTTCGACCTTCTCGGTGCGGAAGATCTCTTTGGCGTCCTCGAGTCCTGTCTCGGGGCTGCCGGTGATGAGGTTCTCCTGTGGTGTCATGAGCTTGTGTACCTCTTTCTCGAGGTCATCGCGGAAGATGATGTCCCGACGCGAGACGAGGCCCTCGAGGCGGTCGCCCTTGGTGACGAGGATGCCGGAGATGCCTCTATTGTCCATCATCTCTCTGACCCGGGAGGCGGCGGTCTCGGGCGTGACGGAGACGGGGTCCTCGATGACGTGGCTCTCGGATCGTTTGACGGCCCTGACCTCTGCTGCCTCGTCCTCGATCGGCATGAACCGGTGGATCATCCCGATGCCGCCCTCGCGGGCGAGTGCGACCGCGAGCTCTGATTCGGTGACGGTGTCCATGCAGGCGGAGGTCACCGGGACGTTGAGCTCGATGCTGTCGGTCAGCCGAGTCGAGGTGTCGATCGAGCGCAGGTCGGTGACAGTGGACCGCTGCGGTTTGAGGAGGACGTCGTCGTATGTGATGGCCTCCTCGATGGTCATCGCCGGTCACCGCGGCCCGGTGTAGAATGAGGTTTGGATGTATCGCGGACGCGACCAGAGGTTGCTGGTGCTGACAAATCGATCCTTAGGATGCTTTTGGTCTGTGGGCTTAAGTGTGTTGCCACGGACCTATGTAGTCACTCGGTAGAAATAACACATTTTTAAATGATGCCGTCCCACATATGTATAGGTGATCCCTGATGTCCCCCGATGAATACGATAACGAGCATGAAAGGAGCGAGCGCGAACGGTTCGAGGACAACGTCCCTGATGAGGGGTCGGGCGGCGATGACCTGATCGCGGACGAGCCTGCGAGCCAGTCGGATATCGATGAGTACTCGCCGTCCGATGAAGGAGGGGGGAATCCTGCGGGGACGTATGCAAGTGAGGATGCCATGGTGGCTGCGACCCCGGACAGGGGCGGTGGCTCGATCACGTACTCTATGAGTGGTGTTAGCTCAGAGGGTGGCGAGGATGTGTCCATCTCGCCGCATGAATCGGGGAACGAGGTCGAATACGAAGGCCCTGAGACTGCAGACGAGGGATCGGATACGGGTGACTACGAACAGGAGGATCGAGAGCGGTTCGAGGCCAACCTTCCTGATGAGGAAAGCGCCAGCTCTGAGTACATCGCGGATGAGCCTGCCTCCGAGGAAGAGATCGAGGAGCACGCTCCTTCGGGTGACGGTTTCAACAATCAGGCAGGACTGTATGCGGACGAGGAGGTCCTGGAGGCCGCTGCCGGTGAGCGTGATGCGGGTACAGATGCCGATATGGGGGACACCCACCCCAATATGCGGGATGCTCGGGGGAGGTTCCTCGGCAGGAAGGACCAGGTCCAGCTCAACAGGGATGACGAGGGCAACCTCGTTGGCTACAACCCGAACACGGACGAGGAACGGGTCGTGGCATACTCTGAGGACATCGCGGATGAGGAACCGAGGACGACGTTCGGCTCGCTGGAGGCCCAGACGGGTGATGATGAGAGGGGCTACGGTGAGACCGAGCAGATGACGTTCGGTGACTTCGGTGCGACCGAAGAAGGCCAGAGCACGCTGGATGAGTATCAGGTCGAGCTCGATGAGGACAAGGGTATCGTTGGCAGCAACAGGGAGGCACGCGAGGCTCTCGATTCCCTCGAGGATGCGAAAGAGACACGCGAGGCTAGGCAGGATCGTCTCCGGGAGCTCGCGGACGAGGACGATGGGACACTCGCTTCCGGGTTTGCTCCGCAGGACGAGAGCTCGGGCGATGACTACGAGGACGAGGCAGGAGTCGATACGACCCCGGATGTCGATGAGGCTATCCCGGAGGATGCTCTGGCTGTCAGCGAGAGCGGTGATGCTGGTATCTACATCTCCCGGGAGGACCAGACTGTCTATGTCAGGGACCACGAGGGTCATATCGGACATTACGATCTCGAGGGCAGGGACCCGACCCGGATGAGTATAAACCCGAACGAGGTCGTCGAGTTCGATGAGGAAGGCTATGAGGTCATCGATGCGGAGACAGATGAGACGATCTTCGGACAGACCTTCGATGAATACATCGAGGACGAGGGGGTCGCATCCGGTGGTGAGGCTGGTACGCCGGGCGGGTCCTCGAGCGGTGCCGGGGAACGTGGTTCGGACGGAGACCACGGGCCTGGTGGCGTCTGGGCGTCTGATGATGAAGAGGGCTCCGGATCAGCGAGTCAGGATGGTCCGATGCCTGGTGTGCCATCGACAGGCTCCGGCGAGGAGGATAGGTCTGGCGGTGACAGCCGTGGTCTGGATCTCCAATCGATCAGTGATTCCAGGATCGGCAATGAAGTGACCTACAATGGTCCTGATACTGTGAACAACCAGACGTATCTCATAGGCAGTATCGGGGGCAGCGGGTCCGAGGAGGCTGTGGAGGCCTTTGTCGATGCTTTTGAAAGTGACAACGGTGGCGAGGGCTACTCGCCTGAGGATATTGTGGATGCTGTCGTTGGGCGTCTGGGGGACCGAGGAGAGGATGAGTATTCGCCTGAGGATATTGTGGATGCTGTCGCTGATGCTGTCGGTGATGACGGCGAGTACAACCCTGAGGATGTCGCCGATGCTGTTGCCGATGCATTCGGTGGCGCTGATGGGGAAGGCGGTGCCGGAGGCGCTGGCGGTGATGGAGCAGGCTATTCGCCTGAGGATATTGTGGATGCTGTCGCTGATGCCTTCGAGGACCTCGGTCCTGGGGGTGGTGACGAGCCTGCCGAAGACACGACAGGACCGACAGAGCCGGGATCGCCGGATGAACCAGGCGATGAGGAGACTGATGATACGTACGATGACAGGAGGGATCCGTTCGCCGACAGCGGTGACGATGATGACAGTAACGGCATCGGCTGGTTCAACAACATGCTGGAGAGCCTGCGGATGGATGAGTTCCTCGGTGTATCAAGCAGCACCTATGCCGGGAAGCAGGTCTTCCAGAGTGGGGTTGGTAACGAGTACAGCAGTTCCGAGATGGTATTCGAGGATGCCCGCCGGCGTCGGGAACAGGAGGAAGACGAGGACGACAGCTAGTCGTCCTGGAAGATCTCCATCACGCTGAGACAGATCGGGAGGGCTTCCTCGGTCCTGACTGTCTTGGTCTGTTGGTCGGGGACGAAATCGACTGACAGATCGATCTGTGATCGCTCGAGGTCGCCTCGTTCGATCATCAGCGGGATGCCTCGCCACGCGGAACCGAAGATGAGCATGTACTCGTCCAGTCCGCTGAGTCCATCTTCGTGTTCTTTCGCCGGATCACCGGAGGAGGATGTGACGATGGCGGGCTTGTCGATGTCCGCGATGACATCGCCCAGCTTCGTGCGCCTGTTCTCGACATCGAATGTCCAGAATCCATCGATCTCGTCTTTGGTTATGATCTTGCCTTCGTCCTCTCCTGTGAGAAGGACCGTGAGCCGTTCGCCCTCTCCGTTATCCCCGTAGGCGGTGATGGTGTCCTCGAGACCGGCCTCGAGGGTGAGCTCGCCGTCGTTGTTGTCCTCCACGACGGCCTCACGGAAGGTGTCGGAGTAGCCGTGGGAGATGATCTGGAGGGCAGGCATGATGTTGGCGTACTTGAGGTCCTCGTCGTGCGGGATGAGCTGCTTGCGGAGGTACGGCGGGCATTCGGCGTATTCGAGGTATTTCTCCAGCAGCTCGCCGCTGCGCTGCTCGTCGATCTTGGGGTCCTCGTCTTGGTAGATGATGATCCTGTCTGCCCCGTAGATGGAGGCAGATCGTGCGAGCAGGCCGTACTTTGCGACCCGCAGTTTCATGTCGCGTTCGTCCGCAGCGAAGGTCGAGGGTATGAGTATGTCCATGAACGTGGTATCGGCCCCAATCTTTAAAGCCGTCCACGGTTGTCCGGCCGGGGCGCGTCGGTGCTGCTGTGAAGATTTAAACGAGGAGGCCCCATCGTGTGGCGTGGAGTGACGGCGTGCTCTGCTGGGCGGATACCGGTATGAGAGATGGACGATCGAAAGGCCAGGCGGCCATGGAATACATGGCGATGATCTCGATAGCGCTTCTGATAGCTGCACCGATCATCCTGCAGGCCCAGACCTCGATGCAGGATGTCGAGTCACTCAGCAAGTCCTCACGGATCGATAGCGCCCTCGATTCGATCGAACAGGGGGCGAGGCTGGTCAACTCTCAGGGTAGTCCTGCGCGGACGACATTCGCTGTCACGCTTCCCGACAGGATCGTCGAAGCGCGGGCTGAGGACAACTATGTGGTCTATGTCCGCCGGGGCCCCAATGGCAACCAGACGTTCGTGCGCTTTTTCTCGTTCAACGTGACAGGAAACCCCCCAGCAAGCAGCGGGCTGCACCGTGTCCAGGTGAAGGCGGTCTCACCGGAGGGAGAGCAGGATTATGTCAACATCACGTCCGAGTAGAGCCGGACAGACGGCCCTGGAGTTCCTCACGATGGTCATCTTCCTGATGGTGCTTTTCACAGGGACGTATTCTGTCCTCGGTGAGCGCCAGACGGCCGCTGTTGAGCGACAGGTCAACCTCCAGGCTGTGTCGGTCGCCGACAGGATAGGCTATGAGCTCGATGTTGCCCTGACCCAGGGTGAAGGATACAGTCGCGAGTTCGAGCTCCGGGAGACGATAGGCGGTTCCTCGTACAATGTGACGGTCGAGAACGGGACGGTGGCCCTCGAGTGGGCGGATTCTATCGTGTTCGGGACCACGGCTGTCGATGGGATCGAGGGCACGATAACGCCAGGGATGAACGAGATCTACAACACCGGTGACGGTATCGAGGTGAGAGGATGAGAGCGGGCCAGATGTTCACGAGCGATTTCGTTGCCAGCATGGTCATCTTCCTGACGGTCCTGAACCTCGGGTTTTTCGCGATCCAGCAGTCCGTGACCGGCCAGACCCAGTTCAGTGAGCAGAAACGGATGTCACAGCAGGCCTACCAGACCGGCGATCTCCTGGTGCGGACGCCGGGCTATCCTCCGGACTGGAACAGGTCGACGGTCCGGATCGTCGGGCTGGCCTCGGAGGACCAGGTGCTGAACAATACCAAGCTCTCTGAGCTACGCCTGATGCAGGACTACACGGCCCAGCGACGGGCACTGGGGGTGATGCCATCGGAGATCGTGATAAACGTCTCGCGGAACGGCTCGACGGTCGAGGTCCCGGGACAGAACGGGGCCGGTGGTCTGGGTGATGGTGCTGTTGGGGTGATCGTGGAGAACGGCAGCGCTGATCTCGCTGATTACGCGTTCATCGATGCGCTCAACGGATCGGCCCTGACATGGGACCTGTACTGGCCCTCGACGGACGAAAGCGGTCTCGATGCCCTTACTGCCAGGGCGGTGTACGATCACACGACCGACAGTGCAGCGATGGCGGATGATCTATTCCGCAATCTCTCCGGTGGTGACTACCGGACAATCTTGGCGGAGGATGGTGGGGTGACCGCGGACCAGGTCAGTGAAGAGGACGAGCTTTCTGCGTTCATCGAGGAGGGAGGGACCATCGTCCACGCTGGAGAGGATCCTGCTTTCATCAGGGACGTGTTCGAGCTGGGTCCGACCAGCAGCGGTGAGACGTCGGGGTTCGTGAAGCGGGAGGGAGCTGTGCTGAACGAGAGCCTGGAGGCCGGTGATACCATTGAATTCGCCAGTGCTCCGATGGCGTTTGCTGATACTGATGCGGTCTATATCAACGGGACGACGGACCCGAACTGTCTGGTCTGCCGGTGGTCGATCGGTGCCGGGCAGGTCTTTTACGTGGCGGATACGAACACGAGTGATGCTGGGGCGAGCGTGTTCACTGGCGGGTCGGCGTTCACCGGGTCCATGCGACTTGTCTTCGGCAGTCCTGTCCCTGAGGATGCGGCCCAGGTCGCGGTCAGCAGGCGCTCGGTGATCGTCGATACTGTCGAGGGACTGCAGCGGGCTCGATTGCAGGTGATTGTATGGCGATAGCACAGGACAGCAGGAAGGCGTTTTACTTCTCATTTGACGCTCTCATAGCCGCGACAGTGGTCTTTTTCGCCCTGGCGACGGTGATGCAGATGGATGCGCCGGATCAGACGTCGTCGATCTCGACGACCTACCAGCGTGCTGATACATCGGCGGAAGATGCACTCCAGCTTGCGATGCAGTCGAGGCTCCGGGATGCGGTCTCTGTCCAGGAGCAGGAGGAACTGATCAATGATACGGTCCTTGAGGAGGACGATCTCGAGGCCTCGGTCATGGATGCGATAGCGATACTGTGGGCCTCGAATGAGACGTCAGCAGCGCGGAACCTTTCTAAGGGGTTTTTCAGGGGACTTGTGCCGCCTGATTTCGATTACCGTGTGCGGATCGGTGATGGAGCGGGGACGGTGATCTACAGCAGTTCGGAGACCTTCGATAGCTCGTCGCTTGTCGCGCGTGCAACCCGGATGGTCTCTGGTGTCTCCAGGAACAGGCCGACCCGCGGGTTCAGCGCCAAGGCATCCCTGACGGATCTGGGAGCTATCAAGTCGGAGTATTTCTTCTTCGGCGGGTACGTTGGTGATGGGACGATCACGGCGAACATCACCCTTCCTGCGTACAGGAATATCGTCGCGACGGAGCTGGAGGGGGATTTCAGCGGGAGGTTCAATCTCTCTGTCAACGGCGATCCTGCTGGAAGCTATGAGCCCTCGGCGACGAACCTCTCTGCGGACACGTTCACCGTCTGTAACTTGACGTACGAGACAGGTCGTTGTGGTGCTCTCGAGCAGGGGGACAACGAGGTGCGGTTCGAGTTCACGGGCAACGGGACCAGTATCGGCGGCGGGTTCGTCCGTGTCGATTACAACAGGTCCGAATCGCTGGAATCGAGGAGCGACACGTACACGATAGAGAGGGACGAGTTCCCGGGCATCGAGGGTATAATCAACCTGTTCGGCTCATTCCACGTCCCGGGAACCCTCCACGGCATGGAGGCACGTCTGCATTATGAGACGAACAGCACGGTATTCTTCAAGATCGGCAATGTGACTGTCTACAGCAACACCAGCGAGGGTGCGGTAGACGTTACACTGGACAATGAGACCATTGCATCATCGCTCCAGGAGGAAAACGTCTCCCTTGATGAATTGAGTAACGAGACGGTCCCGTACAGGCTTGGGGTCCGTAACCTGTCCGAGACCGACAGGGATCCAGCTGATTCGGTGCCTGTTATCGATGTCTCCGGAAGCATGCAGAACGATAACAACAATGACGGTACTTCCCTGCTCGATGAGGCCAAGAATGCTTCGAAGATGTTCGTGGACTCGATTCTGGAAGTGGAGGTCAACCGTGCGGGGATGGTCGCCTATGAGTCGACGGTGGATGCGGTCCATCCTCTCTCGAAGGATGAAGCATCGATCAAGGATTCTATCGATTCCTTGAAGTCCGGTGGCAACACGTGTATCGGCTGTGGTATCCTCGAGGCCACAGAGGTGGTCTCGGAACCATCGTACGTCCAGGTGGTATCGCGGGGGGCCCAGTGGCGGTGGAATGCCTCGTATCCGGATTCATCGCCGCCCGATATCGATGGGGAGAACTGGACGGTGACCGGCTACAATGACAGTGGATGGGGTCGCAACGAGACGATCGCAGGCCTTGGAGGTAACGTGGATACGACCCTGCCTGTCAACGGCGGGGATTATTACTTCCGGAAGACGTTCCAGTGGAGCTGGTCGGAGTACAACGGATTCCAGGCGTTCCTCCGATCGGATGATGCTGCTGATGTCTATATCAACGGCAAGCTGGTGGACAACGATACGAGGAAGCACGATGGCCGGTATTGGAACAGGGTGTTCAACGGGCTGCGGCCGATGTTCGAGGATTCGTATGAACGAGGCTCGCTCGGAGGGAACTGGACGATAACCGGGGGGGCCGAAGGTGATGAGGTGAAGCTGGATACGGACTGTGGAGCGACGGAGGGATCCACGGCGCTCATCCTCCGATGGGGTGGTGCGACGGTGGAGTCGAAGGCGTTCGATCTGTCTGATGAGGCGGCTGCGGGGATCGAGTATGACTTCAAGCAGGGGGGAGGGGGTGGATGTGAACAGCCTGAGGCCGGGGAGGATGTCATCGTTGAGTATCTTGACGTTGATGGTAACTGGCAGCAGCTGAAGGAACATCCGGGCGGTGGAAGCGACCCGTCGCGTGGCAGCTGGACGGGCTACAGCCATAATCTGCCTGATGATGCGCTTCACTCTGGTCTGAAGGTCCGTTTCCGGTATCCGTCTGGTTCTGGTTCTGATTATGATTACTGGGCGGTCGATGATTTCACCGTCGGCAACTCGATCAAGGTGAACGATTCCATCCTCCAGGAGGGACGGAATACGATCGCGGTCCGGCTGAAGGACGATGGAACGACTGCGTTCACGAGCTGGGTGACGGAGACGACGTCCGACTGGGAGAAAGGCGGGTTCACGAACACGACGGCACAGGACGGTGATCTGCTGCTGGCTGGCCGGGAGACGGTCTTCACCGATGGCTTCGAGGACGGTGATCTGGCGCCGTGGACGTGTAGCGGAGATGGGGTCTGTGGGGTGAGTACGTCCTGTGCGATCAGTGGGACGTATTCGGCCTATCACGGGGCGGACAGTGGACAGATAACATCGCCTGCGTCGGATCTTGGGTCGTACGATGGAGCAAACCTGTCGTACGCGGTCCGGAAGGGAGATGAAAGCTGCAGTGAGGACCCGGACGGGAACGAGGATCTCATCGTGGAGTACCTGGATTCGAGCGATACCTGGCAGCAGCTCGAGGTCATTGAGGTGAAGGACCTGAACGATGGCGAGGTGACGGAGCGGGAGGTCGCTCTGCCGGGCGATGCGCTCCACGCTGACTTCCAGGTGCGGTTCCGACAGCGGAAGGGAAGTGGCGGAGACAATGATTACTGGCATGTTGACGATATCGCTCTGGAATCGACGGGTCTGAGCTCGTCGCAGGGCAACTACACGTCCTCCATGTTCGATGCAGGGCAGGAGGTTGTGTGGAAGGATGCTGTGGTGGATGCGACGACACCTGCAGGGACGAACTACAGTATCGATTATTCGAACGGCAGTCAATGGTATGATACGATCGATCAGGTGCCGGATTCGCGATATATCCGGTTCAATATGAGTCTGCGGACGGATGATTTGACGGTGACGCCGAGGGTAGACAGGGTCAATATCAGCTTCGAGGGGCCATCAGTGGAGTTCGACTTCGAGCTCAATGCCTCGGAGTACAGGAACCGTTCGATGGTGGTGATGTCGGACGGGGAGGCCAACAGGGAGACCTCGATGAGCAACGTCCCGGATCATGACGGCGACGGCGACGTGGATGCGAAAGACCACACGATCGAGGCGGCCTGTCGGGCGTGGCAGGATCATGAGGTGCGTGTCTTCACAGTCGGGTTCGGTGGCAACGTGGACAACCAGACGCTCCAGCTGACTGCTGACTGTGGCAACGGTAAGTACTTCTTCGCGGAAGAAGGGAAGCTAGCTGAGCTGTTCGATGAGATCGCCCAGAACATCGTCGAGGCGACGGAGAAAGGCCAGGAGCTTCTGGTGAAACAGGGCGTGGTCAATGATACGCTGTTCTCTGATTCATCGTTGACCCTGAATTATTCCTCTCCACGGGGGCTGGAGTTTGGCAGGTTCCGGATATCCCAGGCGTCCAACCGTTTCGGGGGGAACGTGACGTCCCCGAAGAACGGTTCCTTCGATGTACCGGCGGAGACAGAACTGCTGGATGCGCGGTTGCTGTCGTACTCCTCGAACTACTGGACAGACCGGGTGACGATGGAGAACGGGACAGGGCAGCATGAGTATGTCTACAGGCTCTGGAAATACGGTGCGGACTATGATGATCTCGGAGATCCGTACAACGTCCATCTACCGCCGGAGAAGGCGACTGTCGGCGCCAGGAACAATGTGTCGGTCGATACGGCGTTCAACCGCACGACGACGGTTGGTGGGAGCAATTTCTCCCGCGTGGTATATGATCTGATGATAGACGGGTTCGTCGGCTATGGTGATGTCTTCAACAAGTCCGAAGGGGGGACGCGGAACGTGACGACCGATTATGGCAGCTTCGAGCTGGAGGTCGGGAACGCCTCCGATCCATGGGAGCCGAACGGTGACGCGGCGGACAACGCTACCGAGAGGCTGCTGAACAAGCTTGACGTGGATGATGACGGGAGTGTCGATTTCCAGATCGACAGTGATAATCTCAACATCGACCAGAACTCTCTGAGCGGCCTTAAATGGCTCTGGGGTCCTGCCATCGTGTCGGTGGAGGTGTGGGAGGAATGAGAAAGGGGTTCCTGTACACGGTGCTGGGTGTGTTCATGTTGAACCTGGTGATCCTGGCTGTCGTGGTGCCCCTGGAGCTTGATGCTGGTGGGAGCAGTACTGACCGCGTGAACGTCGATGAGACGTTCTATTTCAGCCAGAGTGTCAGGGATGATATCGGTCGAGCGGTGGATATCTCTTCGCGGCGTGCGATGGTTGCGGTGACCAATATCGTGGTGAACGGCGGTGAGCCGGTGACGGATGCGGACGGGAAGATCGCGGAGGCGTTCCTCAACGGCACGATAGAGGGGAACGACTCTGATCTGATGGATGAGACGAGTTTCCGTGACTGGATCGGGAAGATGGAGGCAGAGGCTGCCGGGGAGGGGTACTCGATCAACATGAGCGTGGAGCTGGCAGACCTGGACGTGGGGATGGAGGAGCCTTTTATCATGTCGTTCGATTTCATATACGACCTCGCGATCGCGGATCCTGATATTGGGGTGACGTTCAACAGGACGGATGAACGTTTCAATGGGGCCGGGACGATCGAGGGGGTCGATGACCCACTCATCGTGCTTGAGACGGCCGGGAAACGGTTCACGAGCTATGGGCGGTGCTCGACGGCTGATCATGCGTCGGTGGAGATGACGGGTGCGGAGTCAGAGTACAACTATACGGATGCAGGTTCCGAGCGGACGTGGGCCAGTGGCGATGCCGCGGTCTATAATGGCTCTGATGCAGGCACGATCGATGGTGCGGCGGAGAAGGTCCTGGTGACGGACGATCTGTGCACGTACGATCCTGATATCCTCGATGATTTTGCAGGGGTCGTCTCGGAGGCCACGACGGATGGGCAGGATGTCTGCGGGAGTGGTGAGGAGATACCCGGCTACATCGGCGGTATATCGGATCATACAATCGTCGAGGACGGGCAGCGCCTGGTCATGAACCGGGAAGACGTCTGGGTCAACCGGATCCCGGACCGGATCGAGTCGCGGTGTTTCGTCCCGGACCCTGACGGGCCGTCGTTCCTTGACCGGTTGGAGGGTGAGAAGACCGGTTCGGGGAACGGGCTTGGGTCGTTCCTCGATGTACCAGACCTTCCTTCGGAGGTCCAGGAGGCCAACAGGAGCGCTGTGGATCACGTATATTTCGATGACTCGACGGACTACGGCACAGTCCACCGCATAAAGGGGGTTAGTGAGGATTCCGAGTGGTTCCGGCTCGATGATGAGCACGTCCAGCAGTGGGGGCTGGGCGATCTGACGTACTGATGGCTGGTTCTAGGAAGAAAAAAGGAAAGAAGAAGGGACTGATTGCTCAGTCCTTTTTAGGGTACAGGTCCGGTCATGGAGCCTGAACTGGAGATCTCGGAGCCGGAGATGCCTCCGACATCTGCAGTCAGCGAGACCTCTGCAGAAGCGCAGGCGCCTGAGTCAAGGTCCAGTGCGTCGTTGCTGTCGATGAAGACTGTTCCTGTATTCCCTGCGGAGATGTACTCGCCGCCGGCCACACTCTTGCTCACGGTGTTGCCGTCACCATAATCGAGGGTCACAGACGTGATGTTGACGTCTTGGTTGACGGCTGTGAAGATCATGGTGACATTATCCTGACCGGTGTACTGCCAGTTCTCCATCGCGACGGACTGTCCTGAGAAGCGTGGCGTGGTTGTCTGACACTGGCTGAACACGCCCATCTGCATCAGGACCGCGCCGACGATCACGATGGCGAGCAGTGCCCACCCGTAGGTGGTGAGGTACTCGATCGCTGACTGTCCCTTCCGATCACGTCGGGAGAAGTCACGTTTCATGGGTATCGTTGAACGAATGCGCTCATCTGTTATAAATAACTTGGCCAGTCCTCAGGTCATCCCACCGAATGCGGCGGTGATGACGGTGTCGGTGGCGAAAAACACCACCACTGCGATGATGACGAAGATCGGGGCGTACTTGAACCCTTCCTTGACGCTGCCGTTTTTGATCTCGGAGATGATCAGGGCGGCGAAGAAGTTCGAGATGATGATCGCGACCAGGGAGAAGTCCGCGAAAAAGGCGGTCCGGAAGGACGGCTCGGAGAACTCGAATGGTCCTGTTGAGGGCAGATCCTCGAAGTTGATGCTCTCGGAGGACCACATGTCCCCGGTGGTCCGTGTGAGGAAGACGGAGACACTGAACAGCAATGGTGCGCCGAACATGGCTGCCATCGAGATGAAAAGCGAGTACATCTTGACGTTCGAGGCGATCTCCTCGCGGAGGTGGAGGGATTTCTGGATGTCATCCGCTGATGATTCGAGCAGTTTCGAGACCTGGCCGCCTGACTCGATACCGTCCTGGAGGAGGTTGAGGGTCTCTTCGAACAGCTCGGAGTTCGTGTCCTCCGAGAGCTGTTGGAGGGCTTCGTCGATGGATTTCCCGCCGAACATCTCCATGGATGCTTGCTTGAGGTCGTTCGCGAGCGGGCCGAACTCGTCTCTGGCAGACAGCAGGAAGGCCCGGTCGATCGTCATGCCGGACTGGATGTTCGCGGAGATGAGCTGGAGCGCATCGGGCAGGACCTCTTCGATCTGTTTCCGGCGCTTGTTGGCCATCAGGCTGAAGATGAGATACGGGAGCGCGAAGATAATCGGCAGGCCGATGACTATCGTGGCGATCTTGACGGTGATCGAGGCCTGGAAGATGAGCAGGAAGATAGCGAGGAGTGTGAGGAACCCGGCGTAGATATCGAAGGTGAGGTTGCGGTAGTTGTGTATATGGGCGTGATGTGCCTCGCGTTCGATCTTCTCCTGGTAGAAGTCCGGCAGGAGGTTGTAGGTCGTGTTGATGGCGCGTTCGACGTCCATCAGGTCTTCACCAGGGGCCGTTTCGCATCGACGATGTTTATGAACACGAGCTGGAACATGACGAGGCCGATGATGATGCCGTAGAACATTGTGTTCGAGATGCTCATCCCTGTCAGGGTCGACAGGATCATGAGGAAGGTGACACCGAGTGAGGGCATGATGATGGCGATCATCATGTACATCAGGGTGTAGGGGTTGAGCTCTTTGCCGTATTTCTCGACGGCGAGGATCTGTTTCTCCATGATGTTATCGACCAGGGATTCGAGGGTCGAGGAGACGTCTGCTCCTGATTTGAGGGCGTTGATGAGCTGCCAGAGTGCCCGGCGGAACTGCTGGGAGGGGTTCCGCAGGATGGCGTCCTCGAGTGCCTCGACCTCTGATTTGCCGGCGTTGATATCGTTGACGATCTTGCGGAACTCGTTCGATGCCTCGCCGTATCCATCGGTGACCGAGACCATAGCCTGGTACAGTGAGATCCCGGCCTGGACCTCGATGAGGACGTGACGCAGTGCGTAGGGGAGTTCCTTCTCGAGCTCTCGTGTCCGTTTCCTGGCCTTGATGTTGGGGCGCTTTGAGAAAGTAAAGACGCCGAACACGAGCATGATGGGTGTGAGGAAGATGGAGTAGATGATGAGATCGCTGAATCCCGCGAGACCGATAGCGAGCATGCCGGCACCTGCCATCAGGGCGAGCTGGAGTGCTTTCTGGAGTGTCTCCGCTAGGTACCGGATATCGTCCTGTTCATCCATCTCTGCCTGGATCAGGTCCCGCTGCAGGTTCGGGAAAAACGGCATCAGCTGCTCCGCTGCCGGCATCAGCATCTCGACCTGGTTTTCCTTCTTCATGAGCCAGGGTGCTGGCGGGCCCTCGCTGTCCCTGTTGTCTTCCTCATCCTGTGCGGTCTCATCGTCGCTGCCGGAGAAGATGTCCGTGATCCGTTCGAGGGCCATACAGGATACGATGCCCGCTCATGCCATATAAATCTGGTACTGGAGCAAGCCACTTAAACCGGGAGGACCCAGTCTCTGGTATGAGCGAAGAGCTGTCGGCGTATGAGGAGGAACGACTCGAACTGGAGCGGGAGAAGGTCCGACTCCTCAGAAAGATCCGCAAAGATATGAAGCACCAACGCAACCTCGATAACATCCACAACGTCATCGATACGCTGGAGATCGATCGGGACGATATCGATGCTGCGGTGAGTTTTATCGGGGAGCATCTCGAGAAGCGACGCGAGGACGAAGGCTGAGGGGTCGTCTATGGCGGCTATACAGTTCCTCGTCATCTTTGCAGGATTCGGGACGGTCCTGTTATCTGCTACCTCGGTCGCGCTCACCTACATCGTCCTTCGTGAGAGTTCGGGGGAGGATTATGCGACGGCGATCATCTTCCTCGGTGCCTTCTCAGTGCTGATGTTCTTTGCATCGCTGCTGTATACGGTGTGGGCGGGCTTCGGGCGTGACACCTTCCTGGGGATGGATGCGGTAACAGGGGTGCCTCTGTTGATGCTGCTTGCCGTCATAACGATCAACGGTGCTATCTGGCAGTTCAAGGCGAATGAGACGTTCGAGTGAGATCAGAGCTCGAGGATATCCTCGGCATCTGCATCGTCCTCGATCAGGTCCGCGATCCTGTCTTCGTCCTGGTAGAACTCTGCGATGACCTTCCCGACCGTGTCGACGGAGTTGACCTCTTCCTCGACCATCCATTCGAGGATCTCGGTGCGGTCCTGGATGCTCTGTTTCACCTCGTCCTCGGTGAGGCCGGCGTGGAGGTTGAGCTTTTCCATGATCTTCTGGCTCTTTTCTTTTTTCTTGATCTCGTCGCTCCTGGAGTGCCACTGGTACAGGATGTTGGCCTCGACCTCTGCCTCCTGGCCAAGATAGTCCGTCACGACCTCCGAGACCTGCATGGCGCGCCGGATGTTTTTCTTGCGGTCGCGGAACATGACGACGTTGAGATCGACGGCCTCGACGAGGGTCTTTGGCACGTTGATCGGCGGGTTGATCAGCCGACGGATGGTCTGGGTGGCGGTGTCGGCGTGTAGCGTCGAGTAGACGGAGTGTCCTGTATGCATCGCCTCGAACAGGACCTCGGCCTGTCGTTCCCGGCGGATCTCGCCGACGATAATCCTGTCCGGGCGCATGCGGAGCGAGTTGACCAGCAGATCGAGCATCGAGACCCCGCCTTTGCCCTCGGGGTTCGGCTCCCGGGTGGTCAGCGGGACCCAGTGGAGGAACTCCGGCAGCTGGATCTCGCGTGTGTCTTCGATCGAGACGATACGGTTTGTCGGCGGGATGAACGGCATCAGGACGCCGAGCAGCGATGTCTTCCCGGCACCGGTACCTCCTGAGACGAGGATGTTCATCTCGTACTGGATACAGAGCCACAGGAGGGCTGCAACCTCGCTGTTGATGGTCCCGTTCTCGACGAAGTCGGTGATGGTCCAGGGGTTCCGCGCGAACTTCCGTATGGTTATGGTATTGCCCTGGGTGGAGATCGGGGAGATGGTGGCGTTTGTCCTGTCACCGGAGGGGAGATGTGCGTCGAGCAGTGGATGGAGCTGGGAGATCTGCTTACCGACCCGCCGTGCGATGAGGGAGGCATAATCTTTGATCTGGTCCTCGTCCTCCATCATCAGGTCGGTCTTGAGCCAGCCGTGGGTCTTGTGGTAGGCCCAGATCGGCTCGTCGGCGCTGTTGACGACGAGTTCTTCGAGATGCTCGTCGTTGAGCAGCAGCTCGATGTCCCCGAGCCCGAGCATGTCGTGGATGAGGTTGCCGATGAGGATCTCCTTGCTCTGTTCCTCGATATCGGGTAGCTGTTCGTCGATGATGCTGTCTGCTTTGCTCCTGAACTTCTCCTTGACACCTTCGAGCTCGCTGGTATCGACGAACTCCTCTGTCGAGAGCTGGACCTCGTCGATCAACCGTGTCCGGACCTGTTCAAGGAAGGCCTCTGTCGCTTTATCGATCTCCGGGCGGCTGATGAAGTACCGCGGGACGTAGTCGTCGGTCTCGTCGGTTATGCGTATCTGGGCGGGGACGTTGTCTGCCTCGACTTCGTAGGTCTCCTCCATCCTTGATCACGTGTTGTGGTCGTGTGCTTTTGTAGGTTGGTGGGTCACCAGGGTTTGAGGAAGCCTCCGATCGTCCCGAGCAGGCCGGTGTCTTCCTCGTCGTCGTGGACCTGTGACTGGTGGACGTGGAGGCCGCGTTCGGTATCGAAGATCCGTCCACATTCCTCACACTTGTTACCTTCCAGTTCTTTCTCATGGAACTCCTTCCGGTGCTCTTCGAGCTTCTTGAGGGCCTCGAGATTCGACTCTATCTTCTCGCGCCGTTCCTTGAATCTATCTATGTCCTCCTCGATGGTGTCGACGTCTTTCATGTTATCTTCGATCTCCTCGAGTGTGTCGAGGAGTTTCTCCTCGATCTCGTCGTCGCTTTCGCCTATTTCATCGGTGATGTCGTCCTCTTCGGACTTGAGTTCCATGAGGTCCTTCTCGATCCGCTGTGTGATATCTTTCCGCTCCTGGAGTGCATCCAGGAGGTCCTCGACCGTGTCCCATGCTTCCTGGATCTCCGCTGCCCGGGGATCGGTCTCGTCTTTTGCTTCCTGGACCTCTTCTTTGGTCTGTTCCTGGACCTCTTCGATCCGTTCCTCTGCTTTCTCCCTGTCAGCGATGTTGAGGACCTTTCCCTGGGTTGTGGAGTACGATCGCTCGATGAGCCCGGCGTCTATCAGTGCTCTGGCCCAGGCATTGATCCGCTCCTGGGATACATCGAGGTCCTCCGATGCCTGTGTTACGCTTGCCTTTTTGTTGTCAGTGAGATACTCCAGAAGACGATCGACGTCGGTGGAGATCAGGTGCTCTTTCCATTCCATTGGTCAGGCTGGTACAGTTGGATGTGTGGTCCGGTAATTTATACAAGTTGGTCCGGGAGACGGCGGTTTCTGACGGATCCTGTAGGTCGCTGGCAACTTATTTAACGGTCTGTCGGGCATCTCGATGTGATGATCGGGTATCTGCTCGTGGCTGCGGCCGTGCTGGGGACGGGGTATGCGGCCTATCGCGATCTCCTGACGACGGAGGTATCGGATTCGATATCGTTCGTGACGGTCGAGGTAGCCCTGGTGTTTCACACGTTGAATGCATATGTCGCTGGCGAGATACCACGAACATGGGCGGGTGTTTTCGTGCTGTATCTCTCCGTGATGATCGTCTATACCCTTCGATCGTACATCCGTCTCCGTCGTTCATCGACGGACGAGGAGCGGGAACCCCCCCTGATCGCGTCGGAGGAGGTGGCTCTTTCCCTGTTCATCGCGGTGGTGGCTCTGCTGCGGTTCCAGGCTGGAGGGTCCTCGATGCTGTGGGTTGCTGTCGTGAGCGGGCTGGCCCTTTTTGCCTTCGGGCAGGTGCTTTACCATCTCCATATCTGGGGCGGGGCTGATTCTCGCATCCTGGGGGCGATGGGCTTTGCGCTGCCGTACCTTCCTGGTGGGTTCGAGCCGCTCGTACAGGCCCCGTGGGCGTTCCAGGCGACCCTGGTCCTGAACCTGTTCCTGCTCGGTGCTGTCTATGTCATGGGGTTCGCGTTCTACCGCGGGCTCACTGAGGAGGGGGTGATGGAGCGGTTCTTCAGGGAGGTCAGGCAGGACTGGCGCCGCATTGTCTTGATACTGGCCGGCTACCTGATTGTGATGATTGCTCTGATGGTGACGATGGGTTCTGGTCCGGTACGGACAGTGTTCCCGATCCTGACGTCGTATGCTGCCCTCCTTGTCGGGATGCTGGTGCTGTACCGGTATCTCAGGATCGTGGAGGCAGAGGCGATGACGAGGAGGGTCGATGTCGATGAACTGGAGGAAGGGGACGTCATCGAGGAGAGCGTCGAGGTCGAGGGCACGGTCCAGCGCCACCAGAGCCTTATCGGGGCGATCTTGGAATGGCTCAGGGACAGGAATCCGGTCGGGTTCCTCGATCCGTACCTTGGACGGCTGGAGGAGTCACTTGGGTACCCGGAGATCGTCGGGCTGACAGCAAAGGAGATCGAGAAGATCAGAGAGGACCGGGAGGCGGTGACGGTCCGGACAGGGGTGAGGTTCGTGCCGGCGTTCCCGGTGGCCATCCTGGTATCGGTCTCGATCGGCGATCTCGTCTATCTGGGCCTGTCGATCCTTGTGGGCTGAAGGGCGCCCACTTATTTATACGGTCGTGAGCCATTCTAGTGCGTAACGATGAAATTAGGACGTAAGGTCCTCGAGGGCTATCTTGGACTCGCTATCGGTATTCTGACCATCGTCGCATTCATCATCCTGGCGGGGATAGGGACGAGTATCGATACGGAGTTCATCTTCCTCGATATCCTCATCATCCTCCTGATCGGGGTCAACATCCTGATCGCGATCATCCAGCTCCGTCTACTCGAGGCTGTCGAGACGATAGGCGCGGGCAAAGAGGAACAGGATGAGGAAGACGATGGAGACGAGTAAGGGGGGGGCCCTTGTGGCTCCCGCTCCGGTTTTTCTTGCTCCTGGCGAGAACGATACGGTGCGAACGATACTGCTGTCGTTGCTCAATCGACGACCGTCGGTGATGAACTCTCGAGGTTGTCTATCTTCTGCTCGAGGTTCTCGAGTTGATCCCGGTTCTCGGTGATCATGTTGGACAGGCGGCTGACCTTCTTTTTGACCTCCTCCATCTCTTCGTGGACGATCTCGACCTCGCTCTCTTTGACCTCTTCTTTGGTCTGTTGCATCTCCTGTTTGAGTTCCTGTTCTTTCTCGTGGAGGACGTCGCTCATGTGCTCGACCTTCTTGTCAAGGTCCTTGCGCTGCTGGTCGAACTTCTGGTTGATATCGCGCTGTTCGTCCATGATCTCCTGGAGTTTCTCATCGTGTGAGCTTGTCTTGTTCTCCAGGTCCTCGAGACGTTCTTTGTGGTTGTCGAGCCGGTCCTTCGCGAGGTTCTTGAACTCCTTGAAGTCGTCCCGCATCGAGTCGAGGCGCTCGTCGAACTCCTGGATCTTCTCGATCCGCGCCTGTTCTTTGTCCTTGACCTCGCGGTGGAGCTGGCGTATCTCGGTTACCTCCTGATCGACCTCGTCCTGGAAGTCGGTGTGCTTTTGATCGAGCTCCTGGCTTTTGCTGGATAGCTTGTCCTCGATCCTGTCCTCGAAGTCCTGCCGTTTCTCCTGTGCCTCGCTGAGGCGCTGTTGAACTGTGTTCTCGAAGTCCTGGTGTTCGTCCTGGAGGCTCTGTTCGAACTGGCGCTGCTGTTGCTGTATCTGGTCTTCGAATTCCTCGCGTGCCTGCTTGTTCTGCTCGGCGATCTTCTGTATCTTTTTCTCTGCTTCCTCGGAGGCATAATCGACCGCTTCCATGAACTCCTTCTCGAGGTGTTCTTTCTCGTCTTTGAACTCCTGGAGGCGCTCGTCCATCTCGCGTGTGACTTCATCGATGACCTCCATGAACTGGCGCTGCCGCTTTTCTTCCTCGTTTTTGAGCTCCTCGATCTTCTGCTCGGCCTGCCGGGAGGCCTCATCGATGGCCTCCATGAACTCGTCTTCGAGGGTATCTTCTCGCTCCCGGAGTTCGTCCAGCCTGTCACGGAACCGGTCATCCAGTTCCTGGATCTTGGCGGTGACACGCTCCATCAGGTCGTCGTCGAGCTCCTGTCGCCTGTCCTCGAGTTCCCCGAGGGCGGTATCGACTTTCTCGATGCGGTCATCGATCCGCTGCTCGTGGACCTGCAGCTGGCTGTCGATGTCGCCGAGCTCATAGTCGAGGGCCTCGATCATCTCGTCTTTGAAGCTCTCGTGCTCTCGCTCGATGCGTTCGATGGCGCGTTTCTTCTCTTTCTCGAGGTTCTCGCGTGCTTTCTCGAGTTCCTCGATGTTCGTGTTCACTTCCTCCTCTGCATCGGCCAGAAGCTCCTGGAGCTCGTTTTTCTTGGTCTCGAACTCCTGGATCCTGTCCTCGAGGTCCTCCTGGATCTCGTCCTGGACCGAACGGATCTCTTTGTCGACAGTGCTCCGCAGATCGTCTTCGAGTTCATCTATACGGTCGTTGAAATGATCTTCGTGGCGTCCAAGGGTGTTGTTGACGTCCGTCTGGAGGTCCTGGAAATCATCGCGGATCTCCCGGACGAGCTCCATCTCCGTGCGGAACGCCTCGAAGATACGGCGCAGGGTCTCCTTGGAGAAATCACGTTCGTTGATATCTTCTGCTATCTGGTTGTTCAGCTGCTGGAGCTCGTTCTGTACCTCATCGAGCCCGCGTTTCTTGTCCTTGATCTCCTCGATGTGGGCATCGAGCCGTTCTTTGACCCGTTCTTCGAGGAACTCATCCATCCGTCCTTTCTCGATATTTTCGAGGCGGTCGCGAAGGTGTTCTGTCTCATCTTCGACCATCTTCCGGACGTCACGTTCTTCGACACGGTCCTGGAGGTCATCCTCGATGTCATCGAGCCTGTTCTCGATGTCCTGCTCCATCCGATCGTGGAGCTGTTCCAGTTCGCTGCTGAGCTCCCGGAGCTGCTTTTTCTGGGACTCCCGTACGTCCGATTTCAGGGAGCTCATGCTGTTCTCGAGGTTAGAGACACGGCTGTCGAGGTCGCTGTATGTCTCGAGTCGATCCTCGACCTCCGAGAGGATAGTATCCTGTGCCTCATCGATGAGCCGCCTGATATCGTCTTCCTCGAGCTGTCCTGATTCGAGCTCGGTTATCGTCTCGTCCAGGTCCTCGAGGCGGTCGCGTATCTCGTCTATGTCCTCGGTATCGGGGGAGACATCGATCTCGCTCCCGACCATCTCTTCAATCTTTTTATCGACCTTCGAATCGAGGTCCTCGATTTCTACTTCCTTGACGCCTTCGCGGCGGAGTCGATCGATATCATCGCGCAGGCTGTTGATGCGTCCGCGCAGTCTGTCCTCGACGGTCCGCTCGACATCCCGCAGGTCATCTTCGCTCACGTCACCGCTCCCAGAGCTGCCTCGCTCTTCCAGTTCCTTGATGCGGTCTTCGAGCTTTTCGAGCTGCTCGGAAGAGGCTCCTCCGTTGCCTGTCCCTTCCTCTTCGAGCCCTTTGACCTTCTCTTTGACCTTCTTGACGCGGTCGCGGAGGATGTAGAGCTTGTCCTCGAGGTCCTTGATGCGTTCCTCGTGTGTGCCGTCTTCGCCGCCGGTGTCTCCGCCCCCGGTTCCTTCGTTTTCGAGCTTCTCTATACGATCTTCGAGGTCCTGGAGTGTACCGCGTATATCATCGAGACCGCCCTGCTTTTCCTGTACGTCCTGGACCTGCTTGTAGAGGTACTGGAGTTTCTTGTTGAGGTTCTGGGCCTCGTATTCTTCTTCGAGCTTATCGAGGAGGTCGAGCTTTTCATCGATCTCTTCGCTCTCGACGACGTTGAGGAACTTCTTGATCCGCTTGATGTCTTCCTCAAGGGAGAGTTCCTCGATGTTGCTCATCATCACCTTGTCCTGGATGGTGGCGACCGTGTCCTCGAGGTCCTCCAGTGTCGATAGCTTCTCCTGTATCTCGTCTATCCTCTGCTCGAGTACGTCTGGAGAAACAGCGTCGTCGCCCTCGTCCTCATCTGGCATGGGTTAATCTTCGTCCATCTTACATATAAAAATTTGTTAACAGCGCTTGAGGCCGGTGCTGAGAACGGTCGGGTCGGCACCTACTCCACGATGACGGTGCCGCGCTGGCTGGCCAGCAGGTGATTGTGGTAGCCCCATTCGCCGGTCGACTCGAACGTGAAACTGTACTCGTCGGTTCCCTCGCACGTATCGAACCGCTCGCCAGCCATCGAGCTGTCGCTGCAGTGCTCTGAGAGGGAGGTGCCGGCGTATTCCGTGTGCGTAGGGTGGGCATCGGAGCCGACCCACATGTTGGAGCCTGTGCTTCGCCAGGTAACGGTCTCGCCCTGTTCGATCGTGATCGTTCTGGGGAAGAACCCGCTCGTGTTGTGCACAACGACGTTCTCGCCCTCGGTCGAGACCTCAGTGCTTTCCTGCCCACCGGAGAGACAGCCGGCAAGGCCGACAACGATCACAAGGGTCAAAAGCGGGACGTACCGCATGATAGTGGATGGTGGTCGAGGGTATTTCAACCTTGCCCGCCGCTGGGGAGGTCTCCGTCCCAGCGGAGCCACAGGGTCCAGTAGCCGAACACGAGGATGGTCAGGCCCCACCGCCAGAGGAAGGTATGGATGAACTCATAGTCGGCACCCAGGACCTCGACGGCATAGACCATCGAGGTGATGCGCCCGATGTTGCCGATGAACACGAGCCCGATCCCGGCGACGATCCCGTACAGCCGCTTCCGCCATCCCTCCTGGAGCGTGGCAAGGACGAGTGCTGTGACGGCGATCATCGACTTCCAGCCGGTCGAGTCGACCGAAACATCGACCAGGATCGATGGAGCGGACAGGAACGTGCCGGAGCTGGCCGTCTCGAGACCGACGAGATCGAGGACCTGGCTGGAGATGGTCGCGTTCAGGCTCCGCAGCCAGACAGGGTCCCATCCATGCCACAGAAGGATATAGACAGGTGCGGCGAGGAGGGTGAACCGGATGAGGAACAGGAGGGTATCGAACAGCCGCCGGTTGCGCTCATCGAGGCCTGCACGTGCGGAATCGATCCGTTCCTGGATCCTCTCGATCATGTCCGGTCCCTGTATTCCTCGAGCCACGATATGAACGTTTCGGATGTCTCCTGTATCTCATCGAGGACCTCGTCCTCGTCGACGATGTAGACGTACTCGAGCTTGAGTCCTTGGAGGTCGCGGTAGTCTATCGCGGTGACGCCGTGGTCCTCGTAGAACGCTGCATCATCCTCGTTCTCCACGATGACGGCCCTGATGCTGGATGGTGGCTCGACCTGGAGGTTCTTCCGGACAAAGGCGATACTGCCATCGACGTCCTCGAGGTCCTCTGCATCCTCACAGATGCGGTACACCGTCTCACCGTCGTTGATGTATGCCAGTGCCTGCCGGTACCGGTCGAGCTTGTTCTCGAGTTCTTTTGTCCGGTTCTTGAGTTTCCGTGTCTCTTTCTTCCGGTTCTGTGCTCGTTGCCTCCATTTCTGCACCTCCTCGTTCTCGAATGCCTCCTGTCGTCGCTCTGTTCTGAGGTCGTCGAGCTCGTCCTGGAGATCCTGTTTCTCGTCGTTGATCTCCTCGTTGTACGATCGGAGCCGCTCGATCTCGTTTTCCTTCTTTCGGAGCTGTTTCCTGTATCCTTTTGCTGTCTTTTCCCAGTCAACAGATGTGTCTGGAGTGTCTTCTGTGCCTTCTGCGGTCTGTTCGTCGTCTTGCCTGAACACCTCGATGATCTGGGTGAGGGACCGGGACGTGGAGAAAGCCTGCTGGATGATCTCGTCCTGTTCGTCCTCGAGGCCGGCATCGGCGGTCTTCCGATGAATCTCCTCGATGGTCTCGCGGTGCCGGTTGTAGGCGTTGACGGCGGCAGCGAGGGCGTCTTTTGCATGCGTGTCCATCTCTGCGGTCTCATATACTGCTACGAGATCATCTTTCTCGTCGTGCCCGAGATCGTGGTCCGGGACGGTGATGTCGGCGCCGAAGGTCGAGCCCAGCTTCGCTATCAGGGACGGTGCTGGTGTGACGTCGGTGGCGATGATCAATGGCTTGCCCTGGGAGATGATGTACCGGGTCAGGTCGGACCGTGCGAGCTCCTTGCTTGTGGTCCATGCCTGGAGGTCGCCGTCGAGATCGAGGACTGCTGCTGCGGTTGTGGTGCCGGGGTCGACACCGACGATCGTCAGTATGGTCGGTCACCTGCCGTATTCCTTATCGAGGATGTCCTTTATGCGTTCGGCCTTGCCCTCCCCGATGCCCTCGACGTTCTTGAGCTGGGTCTCGGAGGCCGTGAAGACGTCCCGGATGGTGCCGAAGTGCTCGAGGAGCCGCTCTGCAAGCTTATCGGAGACGTTCGGCAGGCCGGCGACGATGTACTTCTGTAGGTCCGTCTCGGACTTCGGCGAGCGATCGCCGCGGATGCTGATGCCTCTGTCCTGGTCCTCCTGTTCCCGCTTGGCAAGGGCAACGAGGGTGTCGGCAGTCTCCTCGCTGTCACCGGTCCACAGGATCGGTACCTGGTAGTCCAATGCGACGGAGGAAAGGGCCCCGCGGATGGCGTTGGGGTGGACGTCCCGGTGACCGTACAGGTCGTCCCCCTCGATGATGATCAGGGGGTTCTCGAACTGGCCGGTGAGATCCTTGAGCTGTGGGAACAGGCGCTGGTCGATGATGGAGTCGACGAAGTCCCTGGCGGTCTTGCGCTCGACGGCGGTCCTGTCCGAGACGAGGAAGTCCGCGACATCGAGGCGCTTGGTCCTGACGGTGACATCGCGCTTCGAGAGTGCCTTCGCCATGGTGTTCTCCCGGTCGTCGGCATAGATCACGAGTTTGTCATCGTCATCGCTGTACGTGTCGAGAGTCTTCTGCTGGCCGGTCTCCATCTCGAAGCTGTCCTCTTTGAGGTCCTGTAGAATTTGTTTCATCTTTTTCTCCTTGTTGTGGGCGCTCCAGTAGTATGCCTCGTCACGGGTGTCTTCGGCCATGAGGACGTAGATGTGGCCCTCCTCTTGGCGTCCTGTCCGGCCGCGGCGCTGGATGGTCCGGATCTCGGACGGGACCGGTTCGTAGAAAACGACATAATCGACCGCAGGGATATCGAGGCCCTCCTCGCCGACAGAGGTGGAGACAAGGACGTTGAACTCGTCGTCGCGGAATTCATCGAGGATCTCGATCTGTTTTGTCTGGGTGAACCCGTCCTTCTGGCCTTTGAACTTCTCTGGCTCGATGTGGTTGATGTCCGCGAGGCGGTCATGGAGGATGTCGACGGAGTCCCTGTACTGGGTGAACACGATGGCGGTGTCATCACCGGTCATCTTGCGCGTGAGGAGCTTCTCGAGGCGATCCATCTTGGGGTGGGACTTGTCGTTTTTGTGCATCCACTCGAGGACGGCTATGGCGTTGTTGAAGTCCTCGTCCTCGAGCAGGCGCTGGGCTGCCTTGGAGTCGGGGTCTTTTTTCATGTTCTGGAGGAAATCATACAGCGTCGCGACGCCCTGGGTCTCGAGGAGCTCGAGGCAGTGATCGACCTTCATGGCGGCTGCGATATGGGAGATGGCCTGGTACAGCTCGGGGTCGTCGCTGCTGGAGAGGCGCTTCTGTATCTTCCCGCGTGCCTTGAGCAGGTCGGTCCTGCTGGCGCTGCCGTCGAGGAAGCCGCTGTCCTGGACCTTCTTGACGTAGGTCCGCTTCGCCGCATCCAGGTGGCCCTTGGCGCGTTCGAAGTGCCTGTTGAGTGTGACCTTGATCCAGTTGAGTTCCTTGCGCTGGACGTAGGGCTCGACGTCGGGGTCGTCCTCGGTGCGGACCTCGACGTTCTCAAGGAAGAGGTTGTCCGCGACCTCCTCGATCGTGTCCCTGTCCCCGCCCGGTGAGGCGGTCAGCCCGAGGATCCGATGGTCATCGCGGGATTCGATGTACTGCTGGGCGATGAAGGTGTATGGATAGTCGCCGGTGGCCCGGTGGCATTCATCGAACACGATCAGAGAGAACTCCGAGAGGTCGAGGCGGTCGGCGATGATGTCGTTCTCGACGACCTGCGGGGTCGCGAAGAAGGCCCCGATCTCCTTCCAGACCTCCTCTCGCTTGTCCGGTCGCGTGTCCCCTGTCAGGACCTCGAAGATGTCTGTCTCGACCTCGAGGGCGTCCTCGAAGCTGTCGCGGTGCTGTTCGGTCAGCGGCCGTGTGGGTGCGAGGACGAGGATCTTCGAGCCGGGATCCGTTTCAAGGCGTTGTGCGGCCAGCAGGATCGCGACCGCGGTCTTCCCGAGACCGGTAGGCAGGACACAGAGGGTGTTGGCCTCCGATGCGGAGGCTGCGATGGTCTGCTGGTAGGTGCGTGATTCGAGGCTCTTCTCGACGATACGCGGGTGCTCGATGTACTCTGGCATCTGTTGAGGGATTGCTGGCAACGTTGATAAATCCATCAGTCAGCGGTTGTCTCGATTGACTGGATGAGCTTGAACGTCCAGAAGAGGGCGATGAACACGAGGGCGCCGGCGAAGAGGGTGTTGGAATCGATGAGGATATCGCCGTAGGTCAGTGCCATGGTGAGGTACACGAGCACGTAGACGACGAAGGCTGAGGAGATGTTGAAGGCCAGACGGCGCGGCCAGATATGGTAGAAGTTGAAGGTAAGGATGAGGAGGCCGACACCGAGGATGGTAAAGGCGACGATGCCGCCTGAGCTCCCCACATCGTACAGCAGACTTTCCTCGTAGATCAGGGTGAGGGAGGTGGTCACAAGCATCGTGGCGTTGCCGACTGCCGTGTTCCAGCCAAGTTCCTCTTTCGTGTACCGTCCGAAGTACAGCTCGAGGACGAGGAGGCCGACGAGGACGGGGATGAGCGAGGGGATGAGGGAAGGATTGTTAAGCGGGAATGTGACGATCTCGATGAACCGTTCGAGGACGATGTCGTGTTGCAGCATCATCCTCTACCCTGTTTCAGGGCTGTCGGTGTGCCTCCTGCGTGCCAGGAGATCCTGGGGCGGATGCGGAGGGAGTAGACGCGCTCGGAGTTGTCGTCGAGACAGATAGCGGCTCCCTTGATCCGAGGGAGGTTGTCGATGTACGTGGAGAGGTCGTACCGCATGTAGTTCTGCATGATGCTCTTGAGGGCGTCGATATCGCTTTTCGCGGTGAGGCGATGCGAGAGGACGATGTCGCACTGGCTCAACGCATCGGGATCGAGCTTGTACGGCTGCTGGGTGGCGAGGACAAGTGAGACGCCGGGCTCACGCCCGATCTTGACCCATGAGAGCAGCGGGTCCGAGGCCGGTGTCTCGTGGTCGTTGGGGAGGAACTGGTGTGCCTCGTCGATCAGCATCCAGACGATCGGCGATTCGGAGGTCTGAATGCCTTCCATCTCCTGCATCTCCTCGATGCGCTTGGATGCCATCCGCTCCCGGAGGATCTTCTTCCCGAGGAGCCCGACGACGAGCGAGCGCACGGACCAGCTTCCACGGACCTCCCCGAACAGGGACAGGTCCAGGATCGAGAGGTTGCCTCGCTTGGTGAAGGCATCGATGTCTGTGCCGTCCTTATCGAAGATTCCCCACTCCTGGGCGGCGGACAGACGGTTGACAAGGCCCTTGCGGACGTCGTCCTTGAAATCGCCCTGGTCCCGGGTGTACTCGATCATGTCCTCGAGGCCGAAGTCATTGCCGAGGTCATGGCGGATATCCCGGAGGACCCGTTCGAGGAGGATGCCTCGAGGCTCGTTCATCTCGATGTCGAAGGCCATCGCCCAGTCGCCGGTGGTGAGGTCGGAGGGCTTGATGGTGAAGGTCTCGTCGAACGGGATATCTCGCTCGCGGAAGGTCTCTGCCTGTCCCTCGGGGATGAAGAGGTCGATGTCCATGCTGTTGGGGGTGATGTCCCATTTATCCAGCAGGACGGCATCGTCCTCGTTGGGGAACTTCATGCTCCAGTAGATGCCCATGGAGTCGACGATGATGGTCGAGATGTTGTTCGCGACCTCCTCGTCGGCCCGGACGAGTTCTTCGGCCATGACGCCGAGTGAGTATGATTTACCTGTTCCTCGTTTGCCGAACACGCCAATGACGTGTGGCCGGGCGATATCCATCCTGATGGGGTTCGCGGTGGTGGCCTCCTGTTTCTCCCCGACAAGGTGCTTGCCGATGAACCCGGTGCCGGGGTCGGCCCCGAACTTCTCGATGTCCTCGTCGCTCCGTCCGATGGTGATCTTGGGCATCGCTGGTCTTGGATGCGGCAGCAGGGGGTAAAAAGGTTTGCTCAGTCCGGTCTGACGGTGGTCTCGATGAAGTCAGAACCGCTGGGCACGTTCATCTGGAGCTGGTAGCTGATCGGGGTCAGGGGTTCGATGTGGGCGGTGACGCGCCCGTTCGGCAGTCCGTCCCCGATTGCGTTGACTGAGGTGTAGCCGAAGCCGTGGCTCGAGGCGTCCTGGCCGTTGACTGAGGCCTGGATCTGTGGTGCGGTGACCTCCTGGCCTGTATTGGTGTTGCGGTACTGGACGAGGAGATCCTCTGTCCTGATGAAATCGCGGCTGTATTCGAGGAGCGTGTACCGGCCATTGATCTCGGTCGCAGTCATCGATCGGTTGTATACGGCCACCGCATCGATCTGGCCGTCGAACTGCTGGTTTGGAGGGCTGTGGTAGGCACCGATGATCGTGGGGCGGTCGGCTGACCTGTGGCGGTCGGCCGCGGTGTCGCTGCTGACCTCCTGTCCATCCAGGTACAGGCGCGTCCGGTTACTGGATGCGTTCATGGTGAGGGCGACGTGGTGCCAGGTTCCTGTATCGTCTGTCGTGAACGCCGGGCTCGTGACGACGGATGTCGTCGATCCGTCGCGGATGGTCCCCTCGAGTGCTCCGTCCTTGAAGTGGAGCTGGAAGCCCCTGGTCGTGGAGCCGCCTGCATCGCTCACGACGATTGCATCCTCGAGGCCGCTCCCCGGGAGCTCGTCGAGGCGGAACCATGCCATGACGGTGATCGATCCGTCGATGTCGAGGTCGCTGACGTTGACATAATCATCGGTGCCATCGAAGTCGAGACATCCCTCGAGCTGGCATGAATCAACCCTGTCAGGATCGGAGGGGTCGCTCGTGTTGGTCGAACCGCGTTCCCCGTCGTTGCCGTACCTGCTGTCATCCTGGACGATCTGCCCGGTGAGGGAGTCCATCGGCCAGTAGCTCACCAGTGATCTGTCAGGCCCTTCGTCTATCCGCGCTATACAGGTCTGGATGTGTCGGTTGGTGATCTGCCAGCAGTCGGTCCCGTCGATCGTCGTGGTGTTGACGTCCACGTCCGCGCCGGCGGATACTCGGACATTGCCGATCCGTCGTGAGGTCTGGGGCGAGACGAGGCCCGAGGTCGTGTCTATGAGGTATTCGATGGTATCGTCGCCGGGATAGGTGCGTATCTCTCCGCGCTGGAAGTTGAACGTTATAGTTCGCTTTGTCCCTTCGCCTGTCGATGCAACTGAACGGATGGCCTCTTCGAGGACCGGCATGGTCTCGATCATCTCGTTAATGGAGCTCGTGTCCTCGGCCTGCTGTCCGAACGACGTGAGACCGCCGACGATGAGGGCTACTGTCGCCATCCCAATACCGATGTATGTGACACCTGAGATGAGGGGTGATGCTCCGCTACGGTGCTGTGACATTGAGTCCCACCCGTGGTTCGCCGTCGTTGTTGTCTCCTTCGTTTGTGATCTGGATCTCGTACAGGCCCGGTCCCTGTCGCAGGCTGTTGATGAGGTCGATGTCATCGAAGCTGAGGGATATCGTCACGAGGGTGTTGTCCGCGAGCTCGTAGGCGAAGTTGGGGTTGAACTGTGACATGAACGCCCGTTCCATGATGAAATCGAACCGTTCCTCGATATCGACGGTGTTGCCGGTGGTGAACGGGAGGAACCACTGTCCCTGTCCCCGTCCGGGTTCCGTGATGCTGACACGGGCCCGGTCGCCGAACTTGGTGCTGGTGACCTCCTGGCTGAGGAGGCTGTTGCCGACGATGCCGCTTATGACCTGGTCGTTCTGGACGGTGGCATAGCCGGGGAGGCTGTTGCGTGTCTCCGTGGTGTTGTAGAGGCCGAACTCGCCGTTCGTGACGAAGGTCGTGTTCCCGCTCATGGTGAATTCGTAGGCGAGGGTGGCGTTCTCGAAGAGGGCACCGCAGACCTGCCAGTCATAGTATCCCGGCTCGGCGATGTGGTTCTCAACGGGCCCGTAGATCGAGACGATCGGTTGGGACTGTCCGGGACATGTCCGTCTGACGGTCGTCGCAAGGTTCGAGGAGCACAGCGTCTGCTCGTAGGCGTCATCCTCCGTCGCGAGGTGCGATGTGCCTGCATCGGGATCGTAGAACGATAGGACGGGGTTGGCGATGAAGTCCTGACATTCTGATGCGATCTCGATGTCCTCGACATCGGATGAGGCACATACCTGTTTCCCTTCTCGTCCGAGACTCCCTGTGTACCCCTGGTAGTATGATGGTCCTGCTGCGTGGGCATTCGTCCTGTTGGACATCGAGAACATTGCTGTCTCACTGCTCTGGCAGCTATCGCGGATCGAGAAATCAAGGGCTGCTGTCTGCCCTGCAAGGACCAGGAGGACGGCCATGATGATGACCAGTCGCTGCATGATGGTGTAATCGGGATGCTGGATTATTAATCATTCCCTGCGGTCAGCGGATCGCCTCCCCGGGGAGGCCGTACTTGCAGCCGGTCAGGTCCTCGAAGAAGCTGATGCCGCGGACGCCCTCGTGGATGGTGCCGTTGTGGATGGTGACGGGGACGGTCCTCACGCCCTGCCGGAGGAGGGTGGTTCGTGTCTCGTTGGTGAGCTCGATGTAGATGTCTTTGAGGCCATCTGGTCCACCGAGTCCGATGAGGCCGCCGAGCACGAGGAGGCCGATGGCTCCGATCGCCATGGCCGGTGTGGGTTCGATGGCTTGTATCGGTCGAAGCGGGGGGAGGGGAAGGAGCTTTTTGTACGTTGTGTGCTGGCGAAATGATTAAAGCCTGCCAGCCCAAGACAGGGCCATGGGCGATGACGATGATGAACGGGAGGCGCGTGATGCGCTGATCGAGGAACTGGTCGAGGTGGCCGGGAAGCGCGATCTCCGGCTCGAGATCGAGTTCGATGACCAGGATGTCTCGGTCGGGGACAACACGGTGCGTCTCAACGGGACGACGGTCATCGAGGGCGATCAGTGATGATGCGGGCACGACTGTTCGTCGATGACAGGAGGACGGTCACGGTCGAGGAGACAGCGGAGGCCGTGACGATACACATAGAGAGTGCTGTCCAGGCTCTCAAGATAATTGGGCTGCTTCTTGCTGCCCGGCGGTACGGTGAAGAGGCTGACTGGGAGTCAGGAAAGGATATCGTACTCGATTACGGACCGTTACACTTCTCCCTCTAGATGTGGAATGGATCATGGACCTCGACGACCTCGAGACGCCTGCCGATCAGGTACCCGATCAGGAACACGATCGCGACCTGCCAGGCGGTGAGTGCCAGGAAGAACTGCAGGAACCCGATGATCAGCCCTGCGACGACGATCGTGGTGACGTTGTCCTCGAAGTAGGCTCGCTTCACCGTGCCGATCAGGAACCCTGCGAGGAACGAGACGATGATGCTTGCGGGCAGCCCGAAGGTCGAGAGATTGAAAAAGCCTATCGCAGTCGCTGGCACGCCGATGATGGCGACGAGGACGAGGAAAAAGACGATCCCTGGTGCTATCGTCCGAGCCATACAAGCCCACATGCGTCGGCGTATTTAATAAACCTGCATCCTCCACATGGGTCCGGCGATAGACGTGCTGTGGAACGATGACGCGGCTGTCCGGTTCACATTCTTTGGTGGCAAGGGTGGTGTCGGGAAGACATCGGTCTCTGCTGCCATGGCCCTCCGACGGGCGGAAAACGGTGAGACTGTCCTGCTGATCAGCACGGACCCTGCACACTCGGTCTCGGATGCCTTCGATCAGGAGATCGATGGTGAGACCGAGGTGCGGGAGAACCTGTACGCGGTCGAGGTCGACCCGGAGGAGGCGATGGAATCGTACCGGGACGAGATTGCGATGGAGGACATGCCCGAGATGATGGAGGGGTTGGGTATGCTGGACAAGACACCGGGCATGGACGAGATGGCGGCGTTCAACCAGTTTATGAAGTACATGCGGTCGGACGAGTACGACCATATCATCTTCGATACCGCACCGACCGGCCACACCCTGAACCTGCTCCAGCTCCCGGAGCTGATGGATTCGATGGTCGGGACGATGCTGAAGATGCGGATGCGGATCTCTGGTGCGATGGACATGGTCAAGGGCATGTTCGGTGGCGAGGACGATGAGCAGGAGGAAGATCCTGGCCTCGCCCAGCTGAAAGAGATGAAGGCCCGCATTGAGGAGGCACGGGAGCTGCTGACAGGGCCGGAGACGGTGTTCAACTTCGTGCTGATCCCTGAGACGATGTCGCTGTACGAGACCGAGCGGGCGATCGATGCGGTCCAGGACGAGGAGATCGCTGTGGGCCGGCTCTACATGAACAAGGTGCTGCCGGAGAATCGAGGCTGTGAGTTCTGCACGGCACGACGGTCGATGCAGCAGAAAAACATTGATGAGGCGGAGGAACGGTTCTCAGACATGGAGATGACGGAGGTACCGCTTTTCACCGAGGAGGTCCGTGGGCTGGATATGCTCGGTCGGATGGGGGAGTATCTGGATTAGATCCAGCCGCGGCTGAGTGCGAACACGGCCAGGCTCATCGCGGCGATGAACAGCCAGATGGTGATGTTCCATCGGAGGACCTTGCTGCCGTCGACGGGCCCGAACGGGACCATCGAGAACAGGGCGAGGACGGCGTTGATCTCCGCGCCGATGACAAAGAGGTTCCGCTCGAGTCCGAGGGACGGGATGAGGGGGGAAAGCATCAAAAGCGACATACCGATAGCGAGACTCATCAACGGACCGATTGAGGCGATGATACCCATCTGCTTGGGTGAGAGGTTGATCTGCCACCGTCCGGCACGTTCTGTGTTCTCGGAGGAGATCTGCATCCCGCCGACGGCGGCGAACACGATGCCGAGGAACGAGCTCAGGACCGAGACGATGATCCCGGGGGACCACATGCGGTAGGTGGCGTGGCTCTCGAGTGCGCGGGAGGTGCCTTTCTGTGCCATCTCTTTCGCGATCAGGGACAGGCCCACGAGGACGGTGGTGAAGATGAAATGCTGGATGAAGGTAGGCTCGAGGACGTAGGTGAACTTGTTGTCTCCGCCAAAGATGGCGAGGGTAAAGGCGAACCCGAGCGCCACGGTTGAGATGATCAGTTCCCGGAGCTCCTCCGGGCTGTGCTCGTACGTGCTCGTTCCTTTGCCGAATAGTCTCATGTTGCCAGCTCCAGTGCAGCTGCGATGTCATACTCCGAGCCATCGCGCTCGATTTCGGGGAACCGTTTGATGTCCTCGAGTGGGAGCCCGACCGCGTCCGTGGTGTATTTGCGGTCGATGATCTCCCACGGGACGAGGTAGGCTTTCCGCGCCCGGCCGCGTCCCCGCTTCAGTTCCACCGCCAGGAAGCCTTTTCTCCCGGAGCGGTTTAAAAATTCCGTTATCCGCTCGACCTGGTGGCCGTCGTCGGATTCCGAGAAGTGCTGGGAGAAATACAGCGTGTTGTTGGACTGGGTCGTGAGGGATTTGTTCTCGATACCGAGGTACAGGTCATCGTACGGGGAATCGACGAGGATATCGAGGAACTGGCTCGAGAAGCGGTGCTGTTTCCGCCGGTAGGCGATCCCGCTGAGGTCCTCGCGGTCGAAGTACCGGTTGAAGGCCTTGACCAGGTCCCGCTCGAAGCCTGTCATGAGGTCAGTTTGGACAGCTGCGTTAATAGGTGTTGTCCCTGATGCGGTCCTGCATCCCGCTGACATGTCCTGCCCCGACGAACGCGAGGACGTCGCCGTACTCGTCCTCGAGTGCCTCCAGCCTGGCCGCCATGATGTCGTTGCGCTCTTCGATGAGCGCCTGGTGAAGGTCGGGGAACGAGACCTGCAGGCGGACCAGCAGCTCCTCGATGAGGTCCTGGTCGGGGACGGTATCGAGGTCGAAGCCTGTCCCGGCCGGGAGGAGGCCGCCGAGCAGGAGGAAGCCGGCGAGTTTGATCTTCTCAAGTGTCCGGATGTCCCTGAGCCGGTCCATGGTGATGGCGATGTCCTGGTCGATGAGGGCGAGTGGTATGTCGCGTTTCCCGGCCTCGCTGGCTGCTGTCAGCAGTTCCTGGCCTGGTGTGATCCCGGTCCGCTCGCTGAGTTTCTGCTGGATGTACTGGATGAGGGACATGAGCGGGTTCTGGAGGCTGTAGTCTGTCTGCTGTCCTGCGAGAAGTGCCTGGTACCGCTTTGGGTCGAGTTCGACGGCGACGATGTCGGGATCGGATTCCTCGATCTGCCGGGAGACGTCTGAGACGCTCTCTGGTGAGATATGGGATGTGCCGACGAGTTCTATCATTGTAACAGGAGTGGGAGTGCCGGGGATGGGAGGTACGGGAGGTGCAGGTATCCGGTGGCCGCTCTCCCCCCTGCGACCCCCTGAACGCAGGGTCTACGGCTTAGGGCTGCTCCGGTCAGGGCCTGACCCGGTTCACCGCAGAACCTGCCCCAGGGGACAGGGGATCGACGATTGGCCGCCGGGCTGCAGTCTCCTGTGGCCTCCTCTCCCTCGGCTTTGACCCCGCTGTTGAGGGCTTGCGGTGACAGGGGGCCCCAAGTCCCCCGGTCTATCCCGTTACATCCGTACCCGCCCATCCTTTTTAAAGCTGCGATGGCTGGCAGTGGCCTTTAAGAGGCTGGCCGCCGACAGAGACTGTATGCAGGATGCCTGTGCTGTCTGTGGCAAGAACCTCTCGAAGTCAGGGGATCCGATCGTCTACAGGGGCAATGAAGAGCCGGTCTATGTCTGCTCGCCGGGCTGTGGCCGGACGCTTCGGGTGACGGACTCGATCGACCGCCTTGCGGATGTCATGGGGTCCCTGGATCGGGATTAGTCCTCGAGCAGGTCGGTGATCTTCGCGTGGCAGTCCGCACACAGCTGGACCTGGATGCCGCTGACGGTCTGGAAGTCCACCTCACCTGGGAGCCCGCAGTTGTCACAGAAGGTGTCGTACTCGCCGGCCGACAGGACGGTGGCGAGTTGCTCTTCCAGCCGCCGTGGCATGTCCCCGAGTCCCATGGACAGAACTGGGAGGCGCCGGGATTTATATCTTCGAGCCGGTTGAGCCTGCGATAGTTTTTAGTCGGTGCGCGGTACAATGAGGGCTGGAGCCTGGGGAACATGCCCGACACAGTACCGGACAATGGACGGACGGGTGGTCGTGAGCGATCCGGTCGGATCCGTGGATATGCGGTCGTCGGCATGACTCTCCTGTGGGTCATCGTGCTGGCTGCCGTCTCGATGCTTCAGGATCCCGGCGCCATCGTGGGGTCCCTCGTGCTGGTGGCCTGGATCGGTCTTCCGGTAGCAGCGTTCTATGATATCCAGTATGTCAGAGCCAACACTGTCCGGGGTCCCAATGCTGCCCTATGGTGTCTGGGGATGGCTATATGGGTTCTCAACATTGCTGTGGCTCTTTTATACCTTCATCGAAGGTATTCAATTTGAGAAAGCAGTAGAAAACTGCTTGGCGGATCTATTTCGCCTGTTCGAGCAGTTCCTCGTACTCTTCATCCGGGATGTCATCGAGCTGGTACTCGAGCGTGTCGGCGGCATCGCCGTCCATCATCGCGAGGTCGTGGGTCTCCGGGGTGACGAGCAGCGGTGTCTCGGCATCCGATCCCTCGAAGAACTGCCTGACCGCATCGCCCGCACCGTCGAGGCTGCCGTACAAACCAGCATCCTCGCCGTCGGTGACGAGGTACATGATGTGGTCCTCGGTCTCGATACCGTCCCCTGCCGGGCTGTAGGCGCCCTCGATGGTACCGTCCATCTGACCGACGAGCACGCGATAGGTATCGCTGTCCTTGAGCATGGCGGTCTGGTGCGGCCCGGAGATTTATAATCGTCACTCTCGCCTCACTACAGTGATGCTGGACGACCTGTTCGATGATGACGCGGAGACGGTCTACGGCCATGGCAGGAGCTTCCGTGCTGCCGCGGAGGATGCGTACGGTTCCCTGCCGGATGAAGGCCGCGTTGAGGTCCTGGACGATGAAGGCATCGATCTCTGCTCCCGCGAACGGTACGGATCCTCGGCAGCTGTCGATATGGATGGGGAGGCCGATGAGGGATACGAGCTGAAGGTCGTGGCGGTACGGTACCGGTATGAACCGGCTGTCGATCCGGGAGCAAGATCCGGTCGCGAGGGATACCACCCCCTGGACGAGCTGGATGGGGTCCGGCACCCGAACGAGGAGCTTTCCGACGTTGCTCATCCGCTTGATGGGTCGTTCCCGTTATGAGATGTTCTCAGTCTTCGTTCCTCGACTGTATGTAGGTCTCGGAAAAACCTGGCGGATCAGGCATTCCGCCATCGCTGGATGTGGAGGAAGATCGACCCGATGGCGGCCCCGCTGACGAACGCATAGACGACCTGCTCGAAGAGCTCATATTCGAACGGCAGGGAGACAAGCATGTAGGCGATGATCCAGCCGATCCCGATGAGGATGGCCTGTATCCGCCGGTCGAGGTCCATGGACAGGGAGGGGTGCTGGCTGTACTAAAATCCTGCCGGTGGACCACTGGTTTTTAGGTCCGCGGTGCCCATGATGTGCTATGACAGAGGAAAGCTTCTCGTATGAGAGCGAGACGGAGGCGGTCGCGGTCGCCTCCCATCTCCGCAGGATCGCCGACAGGCTCGAACACGGGTCAACCCTTTCCTTCAGCTCCGCCGGTGGCGAGGTCGAGATCGACACGGACCGGGACATGGACCTGGAGATCGAGGTCGAACGCGAGGACGATGAGACCGAACTCGAGATCGAGATCACGTTCGCTGAGGCAGATACCGGGCTGCGGATCGAGTGATAGTAATCGTCAAGTCCCTGCTACGTGGTTGGTTGGGAACAACAGTGTGAGGAAGCCGGGACTGGGATTTGCACCCAGGTTATCCGCTCTGCAGGCGGACGCATAACTACTCTGCCATCCCGGCAGTACTACCGTACTGAGGTGTCTGTGGGCAGGCAGTCTTTTCAAGCTATCACAGCCCCGTTGGGTTTATAAGCGTAAACTGTTATCACGTGCAGGTGACCATGCAACGGGATGAGCGCACATTCGCGATGGTCAAGCCTGACGCGTTCTACCGCGGCAAGGTGTCGGCGGTCATCGACAGGTTCGAGGAGGCCGGCCTACGGATCTCGATGGCCTACACGACCGAACCGGACGAACAGACGGTCCGACAGCATTACAGCGATGTCGCAGCGGAACACGGCGAGGAGCTGATGGACCAGCTGGTCGACTATCTTGCCGACGAACCGGTCATGTCCATGGTCATCGAGGGCAGGAACAGCATCGAGAAGGCCCGATCGATGGCCGGAGACACGGAACCGCTCGCTGCCCTGTACGGGACCATCCGGGGCGATCATTCGTCCTACAGCTTCGATGATGCCGAGATCGAGGACGTCGCACTGCCGAACCTGGTCCATGCAGCGGACTCGCCCGAGTCGGCGGACGAGGAGATCGAGCCCTATGAGGAGGTCCTCGCGTACCGTGAGGATTGATCAGCGCCGGCTGCCCATGATCTTGAGCAGGTTGATGAAGATGACGATGAAGTCGATGTAGAGGCTGATCGCACCGCCGACCGGTCCGTACTCGTTCTTGAGGATCTTGGACATGTCATAGAGCACGAACAGCGAGAAGATGATGACCGTGCCGATGTCGATGATGAGCTGGATGCCTGTCGGAATCCGTATGAAAAAGCCGATGAACGCGATCCCGATGAGCCCGAAGACCGCCATGATGAGGAAGGTCCCGAGGGCGCGGAAGTCCCTGTTGGTGAACCAGACGACAGAGGCCATCCCGACCATGATGAAGCTGGTGAGAATCAGTGCCTCCGCGATCAGTGTGACCATGCCTGCAGCGAGGTAGGCTGCGATCAGCGGGGAGATGAAAAGACCCTCGACGACGGCGAATGCGATGGCGAAGGCTATATTGAGGGGATAGCTCTCACGGAACGCCCTGGCGCCGTAGATCATCCCGATCTGGACGGCGAGAAGCAGCAGGAACCCGACGATGCCGAGATCCGCGAACAGTCGCCACTGTCCCGACTCGGCCATGTAGTATGTGACGACGCCGGTGATCGCGAGCATCAGCCCGAAGATCGGGAGTGTCCGTTCGAGGAACTGCCGGCGTGCTGCCGCGGGGTAGGATGTGATATCGAACATTGTGTATCGCTCGTGTTGTGTTCTTACTGACTCTCACTGCTGGATATCGATCGAGCGGACGATTGGCATGAGTAGGACGAGGTCAAGAGCCATGGTGATGGCGCCTTCGAGCGGGCTCCCGTCCTGCAGGGCGATATGATCCATCTCGGTGACGACGAACCAGCTGAACAGTAGGGCACCGATGAGATAGCCGACCATCCCTGTAATGTCTGTGAAAAGCAGCAAGATCGGTGTGGCCACAAGGAAGGAAGTTACTGTGATTGTGAGGAAGCATCGTCGTTTTGTAAGAGGGTTCTGGCGCTGGCGTGCGTAGACCGTCAGTACGAGCCCGCCGATGCCAACAGGGAGGAGTCCGTAACCGAACAGGGTGGCGTTATGTGCCCCGATGAGGAATGCGAGGAAGGCGCCGATGCTCGCTCCTTCGATGAGGCCGTACAGGACCGCTGATGCTGCATTGAAGGGGTAGTGGTGTCGGTCCTTGTTGAGGCCGTACACCGCTGCGATGTGCAGGATGATGGGGACAAGGATACCGATGACCGGTACCAGCTCGAAAAGCCGCCAGTAGCCGTTCCCGACGAAAAAAAGGAGGCTCAGAGAGGCGAGCAGGACGATCCCGATGAACCGGGGTAGTGTGTCCTGGAGGAACCGCTGGGCGGGGGACTGTCCTTGGGGCCGTACCATTATGAACACATTAACGGGGTCGACCGCTTTAATACCTAATCCTGTCGCAGGACCCAGTTTTAAAAACATCGCAGGCGCCACAGTGGATGAGGTACATCTATGAACGAACGAGTCAAGGGTGGACGTTTTTGTCTGGAACGACGATAGAGCCATGCAAACGCTTCTGAGAGTGTTCTCTGCCGGTGGTGTTCGATGACCCTACAGGTCTACAATTCTCTCTCGAACCAGAAGGAGATCTTCGAGCCGCTGGACGATGATGTGGTGCGGATGTATGTCTGTGGCCAGACTGTCTATGATTACATGCACATCGGTCACGGCCGGACCTATATCGCGTTCGACACGATTCGCCGGTACCTCGAGTTCAAGGGGTATGCGGTCACGACGGTGATCAACATCACCGATGTCAACGACAAGATCAACGACCGCGCACAGGAGGAAGGTCGCGAGCCCCGCGAGGTCGCGGACGAGTACGCCCGCATCAACCTGGAGGACTTCGAGGCCCTCGGTATCCGGGCGGACGCGTACCCGAAGGCCTCCGAGTACGTGGACGAGATGATCGAGCACGTCCGGGAGCTGATCGAGAACGGTCTGGCGTACGAGTCGGAGGGCAATGTCTTTTTCGACGTCCATGCCTTCGAACGGTACGGCCAGCTGTCGAACCAGCAGCTCGAAGACATCTCCGGTGACCGGGACGATATCATGGCCATGGAGGCCAAGAAGAACCCGGAGGACTTTGTCCTCTGGCGGTCCCGGGACCCTGAGGAGACGAACGGCCCGACCTGGGACAGTCCGTGGGGCAAGGGGGTCCCTGGCTGGCATATCGAGTGTTCTGCGATGTCCTCGTCCCTGCTGGGCGAGCACTTCGACATCCACGGCGGGGGGTCGGACCTGGTCTTCCCCCACCACGAGGACGAGATAGCCCAGGCTGAAGGTGCGACAGGAACGCATCCCTGGGTCAAGTACTGGATGCACGCCGGGCTGGTCCGGATGGAAGAGGATAAGATGTCGAAGTCCCTCGGCAACTTCGTCCCGACCCATGAACTGCTCGAGGAGTACGATCCCGGCGTCCTGCGGCTGCTGGTCGCGATGACCCATTACAGGAAGCCGCTGGATTACTCCGAGGACAAGCTCGAGGAGGCCGAGCGGAACCTCGCTACCCTGCAGAATGCGGTGGAGAACCTGGAGGCGGAGCTGAACACCGTTGAGACGGTCCCGCCCAGACTCGATGACGATGATGTCGAGACTCTGGCGCAGGTCTTCGAGCTCCGCCGGTCGTTCATCGAGGCGATGGATGATGATGTCAACACGCCCGAGGCACTTGCGGACCTGATGGAGCTTGCCTCGGTGGCGAACACGTATGTCAACGAGACCGGGTCATGCAAGCGACCGGTCCTGGAGCGGCTCCGCAATCAGCTCCGCGAGCTCGGTTCGATCCTCGGGGTCCTTGAGGAGCCATCGGGCGGTGCTGGTGAGGCTGACCGGTTCATCGATCTCGTCGTCGAGGCACGGGACCGGGCACGTGATGCCGGCGAGTACGAGCTGGCTGACTGGATCCGTGACCGGCTGGCGGAGAAAGGGATACACGTCGAGGACACATCCGAGGGGACGCGCTGGTCTAGTGCGTGATCGGGGCGTCGTCCTCGTCGTCTTCGTCCTCGAGAAGTTCGGCAGCCCGGTCGCCCAGGTATCCTTTGATCTTTTCCTTCTTCTCTTTCTTGCTATTCGTGTCCATCGCGTCCACCTATGGTCTCGACCGTTTCCTGAAATTCGTGCCTGTCGATGTTTAAAGGCTTTACGTTGAGATGGCCGTCGTGGGAGATGTGAACGGCGACGCTGTCTCCCCGGAACCCGATGTCGAAGAGACCGAGTTCGAGAAGATCCTCGCAGAGGCCGAGTGCTGTCTCCTGGTCGATGTCTTCTTCGTCCTCGATCCCGTGTTCTTCCTCGAAGACATCGAGGGGGATCTCCAGTGCCTCGTAGTACGGCAGTGGCATGGAGGATTCATCGATGATGAGTTCGACTGTGTCCTCATCGAAGGCCTCGAAGACGTCCGCGAGGAGGTCGACATAGATCGTGGCCTTCGGGACGAGGAAGAGGTCGACGGATGTGTAGTCGCCACGTACCCGACGGTTGACGTCGATCTGTTCCATGCTCTGGCGTTTGTGGCGGATGGATAAAAAAGCCTGCCGTGGACTGTTCGTTGAAGAAAAACACTCATCAAGCCATTTAAATCCGGCATCCCCCTGTGGATGTGATGGATATCGATGCCGTGCGGTACATCGTGGCAGGGACGGAGCCGGAACAGCGTGTCCGGCTGCTGGCGATCGGGGCCGTGTTGCTGGATACGGTGACGACCATCTATCTGCTGTACTTCTCGGGGCTACCGGTGATGGAGTTCAACCCGCTCGGTGCCTTGATGTACGAGGGCTTTGTCGGTGAGGTCCTGTTCATGGCGGTGCCGCTTTTCAACGTCCTGCTGTTGCTGTACCTGCCGGGACTGCTTGGGGATGCGGTAGCGGTCTCGAACATCGTCGTCCACCTGTTCGCGACGGTGATCAACACGAGTCACCTGATGCGGCTGCCCCTGGAGTCGGTCATCGGGGTGCCGGCGGGTGATGCGTATGTCTTTGCGATCACTGCTGGCTCCGGTGCCGGTGTGATGTATTATCTCCCCGCAATTATCGAGCGCTGGCACAGCTATGAGGGCTCGCGGTAGATGGTCATGAGCACGACGAAGGCGGTGAGAAGGAGGAGATCGATCGCGTACCAGCTGACGAACCAGGCACCTACTTCTGGATAGATGTCGATACCGTAGCTGAACTCGAGGGGGTACAGGAAGTTGTACGGGGCAGAGATGACATCGAGCAGGATGTGGGTGCTGAAGCCGCCGAAAAGGAGGGTGAAATACTGTCTGGTCCTGTCGCTGGTCACCAAGACGCCGATCCCGATAGGGATGAGGATGAGCAGTGAATGGCTCCAGGAGACACGGCCTGCGAGGGTGAGATGCGGGTTGAGAAGGTCAGGCAGGATGCCGAAGACCCCGATAGCGGTGAGGAACCGGTCAGATATCGTCCTGTCCTGCCACCTGCCGTACAGCAACAGCCCGACCATGGGGGCGAGGATGTGTGCCGTCGGGAGCATGTGATAGCCCGGCCCGGATTCGAACCAGGGTCAGGAGGTGTCTTCATTTCCATTCTCCTGGCGGAGAATGCGGAGTTCCAAAGCCTCCTATGTTTGACCGCTACACCACCGGGCTATTGTTCGTCTGGTGATCTCCCGGTGCGTGTATCGCTACACCACCGGGCTATGATTGTCGTGTCGATGTTCCGGTGGTGTGTTAAGCACCGTCAGGTGCGTCCTGCACCACCGGGCTATTGTGTTCCTGTCCTTGTGAAGAGGTAGGCGACGGAGGTTTAAAAGATGTGTCAGAGGGCCTGGAGGATGTGCAGACTGATACCGGCGAGGGGCAATGCACCGATCCCGACGAGGAGATACCCGACGACGCGTTCCCTGTCGGAGATCTCGTCACCGGTCACCCGGTACGTGTCCTCGTATTCATCCGGTTCGATCACGACGGTCGAGGCTGTTACATCCCCGAGACGCTGACTGTACCGGGTGGCGGTCGCGAGCCCGATGCCAAAGAGATAGACCGTCGGTATCTCGAGGAGGCGGACGGCGTTGCGGATGGCGGCGTCGCGGTATCCTATCTCGCTGCCGTCTTTCTTGACGACGACGAGACCGAAGCGACGTTTCATCGGGGTCTGGCCGTCCCGGCCCTCGAAGTAGATGAAATAAAAGATGTTGGCAAGTGCGATGACTCCTATCGCTGCTATGATACCGATACCCGAGAACAAGATGATCAGCGGGATGCCCAGTACTGCACCGATCACCGTCGCTGCGAGATGGTCGATGATGACGGTTGAGCGAGAGACGAGCGAGGCTGTCGGGGCGTCCATGGCTCGGACCTATCAATCGAGGCGCTCTGTCTTCCGGAACTCGATCGTCCTGAGGGGGTAGATCTTCTTGCATTCCTCGTTGATCTTGTTCTGGATCTCGTTCTGGAAGATGTCGCGCATGAAATCGTCGACGTCCTTCTTGGACGCGTGATCCTCGACGATCTCCTCCATCCGCTTGCGGATGTCGGTCTTTGCAGACGAGTGTGTGTTCTTGATCGTGGTGGCGACGAGCTTGACCCTGACACGCTGGTCGTCTTTGGTCTCGACATCGACGACGTGGTCGATGCGATCGGTGTGTCGTCGCACCATCTTGGAGATGTATTCCTTCGAGGTATCGTGGCCAACGAGTTCTGTCTTTGCCTTCTTGCCATCGATGGTCTTGACCTGGAGATAGACATCGATGTAGTACTTGTCCGAGGCCGGCATGACATCCTTCAGGTTGACCTTGACCGTCCTGTTGTCGACCTTCCGCTCCTTGTCTGCCGGTGTTTCCGCGACTACCTCATTGTCGAAGATGTCGGGCGCGACGAGTTCGTACCAATCCTTCTGGATGACTGATTTTGCCATTGTTGACCACGCTTGACCTGTTAGAGTATACGTTCCTTGGAGGGAACAGACTCTGTCAGACGTTCCTCCACGACCTTTATAAACCTTTCTTGTTCCTCCCGTGGGATCTTCCCGCCGGCTGCTGACTGGTGTCCACCGCCCTCGCCGCCGACCTCGGCACATGCATCCTCCATCACCTCGTTGATGGCGAACCCATCTTCCGCCAGCTCATCGGCGGCCCGTGCGGATATCTTCAGGTGTTCCTCTCCTTTCTCCGCCAGCCCCATCACGACAGGACCTGGCACGATATCGGACTTGATACATATAGTGGCGACCGTCCCGATCATATTCGCGTGGATCCTGCTACCGGCGGTTATGATCGTCCCGTGTTCGGTATCTTGGACGACATCGCTGTTGTCCTTGTTGTCTTCCACGTAGGATAGGTAGGTCCCGATCTTGCGGCCGTACTTCCGCTTCATCTTGTGGGCCAGTTCGAAATCCTCCTTGAGACAGATCTCTAGACCGGCCTCAGGGCGCTCTAGGCGGCCGCAGGCGTTGAGCAGCGAGGCGAACTCCCGTATCTCCCAGCCGTTGTCCAGAACATAGACATCACCGAGAAGATCCTCGATATCGCCGTGGCCTCTGGTGATGAGGCCGTGGACGATCTCTTTTTCCTCCGTGAGGCTGAGATCCGCCAGTGACCGCCAGTCGCCGTTCTCATCCTTGAGATCGAGGCCGATGCTGGACAGGAACTGGACTGCCCCGCCCTCATCGTTCGTGATGCCATCGAGGTACGGGTCGGTCGTCCTCGCGAGGGCTGTCGGGAGCTTCTTGCCCCGGCGCCCGTACAGGCGCAGACCCTTCTTGACGGTGATCAGGCCCTCCTCCTCTGCCTGGTGGACGAAGTCCTCGTTGATGCCGAGGTAGACATCGTCCTCCCGCTGAACGTCCCCTGTCGCCCCGATGAGCGCGTACGGCAGGAGGTCGGTGTTTTTCTCATTCATCGCCTCTGCGACGAGGTAGGTCACACCGGCCCCGGAGATCATCTCTCCGCCATCGATCCCGACGAGATGCGGGTTGACGTGGACAGACGGCTCGAAATCGCTGTCCTGGGGTTCGTGGTGGTCGAGGATCGCTATCTCCCGGTCCCCGATGACATCCTCGATGGTCCTGAGCTGGCCGCTGCCGATGTCGGTGAACAGGACGATGGGCTGGTCGCGTTCGAACAGTTCCTCCTTCAACTTCTCTTCGGTCAGTTCATCGAGAAAGACCTGTTCGAACTCCTTACCCGCACGGTCGAGCATCTGGTTGGCGACGATCGCGGAGGCGATTCCATCGCAGTCATAATGGCTGAACACGAGGATGGGGTCCTCGGTACCGTTGAGAAAGGAGGCTGCATCTGCCGCTGGTTCTGATAGGTTCTCCCTCATCATGTGTCACTATCCCGGGTCACAGAAAGACCGCCGTCACTCGACCCTGAGCTGTGCCTCGTTGAGGCTATAGGACCAGTCGTCGGGGATTTCATCGCCCCGGTAGTAGTCCGCAAGCCTGCGGATCTTGGATTCGGTCAGGTTGAGGTTCCGCCGTGCCTCATCGTCCTCGCCGTGCTCGTCGATGTGCTGGCTGATCCTGACTGCCTTCTCCATGAGATTGTACAGGTCCTCGGGGATCTCCTGTGCGAGGTCGTTGTCCTCGAGGATCTCTGTGATGCTGTTGCCGGTGATCTCTTTGACATCGGGCACGCCGTACCGGTCGCGGAGCTTGCGTCCAATCTCGGAGGCGCGGAGTCCCTGATCTGCGAGCTTCTCGATGAGCTGGATGATCTCGTCCTCATCGTAGACGACCCAGCTGGTATCGGGGTTTCTGGGCTTTGTCGAGCCTGAGCTTCCGCGCCGTGCAGAGTGCATACGTGCCATGATATCACCGGTCTCCGTGCTGTAAGGCATTCCTGCCGAAGTTTTAAATAGGCTTCCACGGTTTAGCCGCTGTACCGCCCCCGCTCGTTGAGATCCTCCAGGCGGTCGAGGACTGCCTCTGCCTGGCTGTACTGGTCGCGGTAGCCGTCCACGATCGCCCCGAAGGCCGCATCGGTGACGGTGAAGTGAGTGGCTTCGAGGACCTGGTACAGCAGCCGCAGATCGGTCGCCCGGTCCTCGGTCCGCTGGGAGAAAAAACCCAGCCCGAAGTCGATGAAGACGGGCTCGTTGTCCCTGACGATGATGTTCGAGGTCGTCAGGTCGCCGTGTATGATATCGCGGTCGTGGAGCCGTCCGATGTCCCGGCCGATCCGCTCCCAGAGATCGTCCCGGTCCTCAAAGACGTCACGGAGCTTGTCCCCGTTGATGAAGGACATGGTGAGACTGGTGTCGTCGCACTCGAGGACATCCGGGGTCTGGACGCCTGCCTGCTGGCTCCGCTCAAGGAGCCGTGCCTCCTGTTCTGTCCGTTCCCCACGGAGCCGTTTGTCCAGTGCAGGGTGGCGGTAGCCCTTGGGGACGCGTTCTTTGATCAGTCGATCACCGTCCCGCCGGAGCTCGGCCTCGGCGCCTCTGTGGTCAGGACACATCGTTAAGTATCGTGGTGCCTATATTTATCACAGTTACCGGACCATCTGTGATCGAAATGTCGGAGGTTTCTCTGCTGGCCGCTGATTTTGCCATTCTCATCGTCACAGTGACGGTGCTGAGTTTTCTGGCACAGCGGACAGGACAGCCTAAGATCGTCGCCTACATCATATCGGGCATCGTGCTGGGTCCTGTCCTACTCAATGTCGTCTCGGAGACGGAGCTCATCTCCATGCTCTCTGAGCTCGGTCTGGCGTTCTTGCTGTTCCTCATCGGTATCGAGATGGATTTCGAAGAGATTCGAGATATCTTCAAACCAGTTACACGTATAGCTCTCTTCCAGACGGTGATGCAGACATCTCTAGCGTTTGCTGTCTCCTATTTCCTTGGTTTCAGCCTCATCGAGACGTTCATCCTTGCGATGGCAACCGTGTTCGGGTCTACGCCGGAGGTCGTCAAGCTGCTCTCGGACAAGGACGAGATTTCGACACTGCCGGCCAAGATCGATGTCGGTGTGTTGCTGGTTCAGGATGTGATTTTGATCGTCACGCTGGCGCTGCTGAGTGCTCCCAGCCTGACCAGCATTGGGGTGGTAGCGTGGAGTCTGGCCAAGATTGTTGTCCTGATAGCGTTTATCGGTGGGATATCATACCTTGCGTCCCAGCATATCCTCGGTCGTCACTTCCGGAATATCCTTGGGAGCGAGAATGCGTTTTTCATCCACGGGATAGCATGGGCATTCCTGTTCATCTTCGTCTCGGAGTACCTCCAGATATCCGTCGAGATCGGTGCGTTTCTGGCGGGGCTGAGTCTCGGCCAGATGCAGTACAGCAGCGAGATGAAAGAACGCATCCAGCCGCTGACGGATTTCTTCATGGTCGTGTTTTTCTCAGGCATCGGGCTGTCCCTGACCCGGACGAATCTGTTCATGTACTGGCGTGAGGCCCTGTTTGCCTCGATCTTCTTGATGGCAGGGAACTTCCTGATCATGTTCTATCTGATTGACCGGGAGAAGTTCACTCCGGAGACATCGTTCAAGGGAAGCATCAATATGACACAGGTCAGTGAGTTCTCCCTCGTCGTGGGGGCCCTGGCGGTCTCGCAGGGGTTCATCGGCGAGCCGATCCTCGGCTACCTGAGCCTGATGGCGGTGATGACGATGGCGGTCTCAGCGTACTTCATCAACTACAACGAACAGATCTACCAGCGGGTCAAGCACATCCTCGAGCGGTTCAACTCTGGGGAGAAAAAGGATGTGGCCTTCGATGCGCTCTCGGATCATGCTGTCATGGTTGGCTACACGGACCTGGCACGGTCCGTCCTGCCGATTATTGAGGAGTACTTCGACGATATCGTGATCGTCGATCGGCATCCAGGCAATGTCGAGGAGCTGAGTATGATGGATCATGAGTATATATTTGGAGATTTCAAACACGGTGGAATCAGGACCTCAGCCTCGATCAGGGATGCATCGTTCATCATCAGTTTCTCGGATGAGGACGCGGTCAACATGAAGATTCTCGAGGACAGGAGCGATGACGCTGCCGTGTTTGTCCGTGCGAAGGACAGGACCGAGGCAGCGGACCTCTACGATCTCGGTGCAGATTATATCATCAGGAAAAACGTCCTCGCAGTCGAGAAGTTCATCGATCACCTCAGGACGTACCTGAACGACAGGAACGCGTTCATCCGTGAGACCCTACAGGAGTCAGAACGGCTGATATGGGGTGCTCATGATGGCTGAGATGATCACGAATCTCACGATAATCTTCATAGCCGCATCGGCGATGCTGCTGATATTCCACAGGTATAAACATCCTGCTATCCCCGCCTATCTTGCCGCTGGTATCCTCGTCGGTGATGTGGTCGGAGAGACCTTCGTTCTGGGCTTGGCACAGCTCGGTATAGCGTTCCTCGTGTTCGTCTTCGGGATGAAGCTCAACATCGATCGGGTGTACCGCCTTGTCAGCGGTCATTTCACAGCCACGGTGCTCCAGGTTGGGGTTGTAGGGGGAGGTGCGTTCGCCATCGCCACTATATGGGGCTATGGAGTCATCGATTCTGCGCTCCTCGCGGTGACCGCCTCCCTCAGCTCGAGCCTGATAGGGATGGAGCTGATGGAACGGGAGGAGGATATCACCCTGATCCACAATCGGCTCTCGGAGGCGATCAACCTCGTGCAGGACCTGTTGGGCATCCTCGCGTTCGTTCTGGTGGCGGCCTATCCGTTCTCCACGGCCAGCCTCGGATGGAGTCTCGGGATGGCGATGGCGCTGTTTGGGATGGCTCTGGTGGTCAGGGAGGCCCTGCCGTGGATGGTGGAACACTCTGACGGCTCCAGGGAGATCATGATGCTGTTCGGTCTCTCAACGTTGGCGGGGTTCATCGTGTTCGCGGAATGGAGCGGGTTCTCGCTGGTTGTCGGTTCCTTCGCCGCGGGTCTTGCGGCCTCGAAGTTCCCCTATAACCTTGAGATGATTGATACGGTCGGGTCACTGAAGGATTTCTTCTCCGCTATCCTGTTTGTCTCACTCGGGGTGCTCATCACGTTCCCGACTGCCGAGGTACTCCTTCTCGCTGCAGCGCTGATATTCGTGACGATGCTGCTCAAACCTGCTGTCACGGTCCTGAGCCTGGAAGGCCATGGTTATGATTCCCGCACCGCTTACTTGACGGCCATTAATATCGACCAGATCAGTGAGTTTGCCCTCATCATGGCGATCCAGGCTTCGATAGCCGGGACGATCAGTCAGCCGGTCTTCGATGCGATCGTCCTGGCGGCCACGGTGACGATGTTACTCACATCCTACACGGACAAATACGCGGAACGGCTCTATGATATCCTGGCGGAGCGTCAACACATCCACATCAGACCGAACAGGTCCGAGTACTATAATGTGCCGGACGGCATCAGAGACCATACGGTGATAGCCGGATACGATGTTCAGGGGAGGATGATAGCGGAGTACCTCCGTGAGAGGGATGAACCGTTCGTCGTGATAGACAACGATCCTGAGAGAGTCATCGAGGCCCGCGAGGAAGGCTATCCACATGTCTTCGGGAACGTGAGGAATGAAAGGACATGGGAGCGCGCTGGGTACACCGAGGCCCGTCTCATCATCTCGACAGTCCCTGTCAGCTCGACCTCGCGGTATATCGTGGACTTGGAGACGGACGCGGATATCATCATCCGGTCTGAAGATGTTGACGTGGCTACTGAGTTCGTCGATGAGTGTCTGTATGTCATCAACTCCGATCTCCTCGCAACGGAGAAACTCACGGAGCATATCCGGGGTTCTCTAGAGAATGAGAAGTACCGTGAGCGGTTGCGCGAGCAGAGCAGGCGGGATTTATTCGAGTAGTTCGCCGATGCGCTGCTTGAGGACGTCGTGTCCTATCGCTCCCTCTCGATGGACCGTCATCCGGCCGTCCTCGAGATCGATGATGGTCGACGGAGGGTCATGATTGAGCTCGCCATCGTCGAGGATCACGTCCGCTGCCTCCCTGACGGCCGGGTCGATGTCCTCGATCCTGTACGAAGACGGTTCACCGGACAGGTTCGCGCTGGTCGCGACAACGGGGCCATCGATCCCGTGTGAGAGCTTCCGTGAGACCGCATGATCAGGCACGCGGAAGACGAAGTCCTCGTTCAGGGCATCGGGCACCCTTTCCCGTTTGTGGGCCACCAGGGTCAGCGGCCCAGGCATGAACCGATTGCAGACTCGTTCCTCCAGCTCGCTGGGTTCGCAGTACCGTTTTGCCATCCTGAGGTCCGCGACGATGGCGGTCAGTGGCTTGTCCCGTGGCCGTCTCTTGATATCGTAGATACGCTCGATCGCTTCCTCGTCCAGTGCATCGCAGCCGATCCCGTAGCATGTCTCTGTAGGGTATATGACGATACCACCGTCTTTGAGGGATCTGACTGCTTCCTCGATATCGTTGTCATCCATCCCGCCAGGTCACCTCCTCTTCGTCCGTGCGCCAGTCCGGCCGGACACCGGAGGCCTCGAGGGCTGTCTCGTCGCCTGTCCGGTGCTTGAGCAGACCTGCGTAGGCGATCATGGCGCCGTTGTCCATGCAGTACTCGTGTGCCACCTTGTAGGCGGTCCCGTCGCGTTCCGCTGCCATGGTCTCGAGCATCCCCTGGAGCCGCTTGTTGGCCGCGACCCCGCCGGTGACAAGGACCTCGTCCTTATCGAGGTGGGCCATCGCCCGCTCGGTGGCCTCGACCAGCATCGCGAAGGCGTGTTCCTGGAAAGAGTAACACAGGTCTTCTTCGTCGTAGTCGCCTATCATGCCCTTGAGCTTGGTGACGAGACCTGAGAAGGAGAAATCCATCCCCTTGACGGTGTAGGGGAGCTCGATGAGGTCATCCGATCTGGATGCGAGTTCCTCGACTCGCGGCCCGCCGGGGTGCGGGATGCCGAGGCCGCGTGCGAACTTATCGATGGCGTTCCCAACGGCGATATCGAGGGTCTCACCGAAGACCCGGTACCGACCGGCTGCATAGGCCAGGACCTGGGAGTTGCCGCCGGAGACATACAGCGTCACCGGGTCCTGTGCATCGGTTGTCAGCCTGCCGATCTCGATGTGGGCGATCGGGTGGTTGACACCGACCAGCGGGACATCGAGGCGCTGTGCGAGGCTCCGTGCGACGACACCGCCCATCTGGAGGCACTGCGGGATCCCGGGTCCTTGGGCGAACGCGATGGCATCGATCGAGCCCTCCGCGGCGCTGGCGTCCTCGAGTGCCTGCTGAACGACGTCTTCGGCTGTAGAATAATGGTGCTCGGCGGCCTTCCGCGGGTGGATGCCGCCTTCATCGGGTTCGTATGCGTCCTTTGCGTTGGCGAGGATGTCATGATCATCGACGATCCCGACGCCGAATGTATGTGCTGTGGACTCTATCCCGAGGATCCGCATATCGAATCAGAAGGGGGATCGGTGGTTTTCAAGCTGGGGGTGATCATTTCTGGATCTTGGAGTACCCGCATTTCCCGCAGCTCTTCCTGCCATCGTGCTGGGCGAGGAGGGCGCGGCACTTGGGGCACTGCTTGCCATCCAGTTCACCGTCGTCGCTGTACTTCTCCCACCGCTTGACTTCTGCGTGCTTTGGCATTCATTCATCACCGTCGTCGTGCTCGTCGGATTCGTCTGCTCCGTCCTTGCTGTCTTCTTCTGCCTCGTCATCGGCGACGATCTTGTCCTCGTATGCCTTGAGGAACGCCGTCGAGACGTTGCCGCCGTGACGGGTGTAGATGTGGTCGACCTCGATCTTGTCGGGGTCGAGATCGTTCTCTGCGGCGAATTTCTTCCGCACCTTACTCACGGACGGCGTTGCATCGCCTTCGTGGTCGATCCGGAGCTCGTACTCCTCCCGTTCGAGGAGGGGATTGTCTCTGGTGTCCTGTATCGCAATGTCCATCGTGTGCACCTGTTGTCTGGAAAGCTTTTTATCCCTTCACCCGGATCGCGTAGCGACCAGGTGTCGAGACGCCGACCTCCTCTGCCAGCTCGGAGTCCTCATCGTAGATGATGATGAGACCCTTCCAGGCCGTGGTGAGGTCGTTGTTCTTGCAGACGGGGCATTCGCTCCCGCTTTCGACGATCCGTTTGCAGTCCTTGCATGCGCGGTCTGCCATCAGCTATCGTCCTCCTCGTCGTCCTCGTCCTCTTCGAACTCCTCCTCGATCCATTCGAGCTTGCCCAGTGTGGGCTGTCGCATGGTGAGGTTGACCTTGTTGTCGGCGGACTTATCGAGGCTGACGGCGGTGACCCGTGCGCGGACGGTATCGCCCTGCATCAGTGTCTTGTCGCCGTCCTCGCCGACGAGCATCTCCTGGTTCTCGTCGTAGTCGACGTAGTCGTCCATGATCTGAGAGATGTGGCACAGGCCATCGATCGGACCCATGCGGACGAAGGCACCGAACTCTGTCACGTCGACGACCTCGCCCTCGATGATCTCGTGGAGCTCGGGCTGGTAGACCAGCGCCTGGTAGGTGACCGGGTAGTAGACCCCGGCGTCTTCCGGCTGGATGTCGCCGTCGCCCATCTCGTCGATCCCTGTGACCGCCAGGACGACGCCGAGCTTGTCCTTGATCCGGCCCTCGAGCTGTTTGGAGAGGCTCTTCATGACCGACTGTTCGACGTCACGCCCGAGGAGCTCGGGTGAGACGCGGATGTTGTCTTCGATTGTGAGTTTCTTGTACATGACTTACTTCCCGGTCTTGCGCTTGTACAGGTCGACTGAGTGGTTTACTGCCTTGACGGCGTCATCGCGACCGTCCCATCCGTTGACGGCCACTTGTTTGCCCTCTTCCAGGTCCTTGTAGGTCCTGAAGAACTGGGCGATCTCTTTTTTGACGTGTGTCGGGACGTCCTCGATGCCGGTGTAATCGTCATACCGGGGGTCTTCCGCGGGGACGGCGAGGACCTTGTCGTCTTTCTCCCCTGAGTCGTTCATCCGCATCAGGCCGATGGGCCGTGCCTCGATGATGCAGCCGGGGAAGGTCTGCTCGTCCATGAGGACGATGATGTCCATCGGATCGCCGTCGTCATAGATCGTCTGGGGGATGAAGCCGTACTCGCCTGGGTAATGCTGCGGGCTGTACAGCACGCGGTCGAGGACGTAGGTCCCCAGGTCCTTCGAGTATTCATACTTGTTTCTGCTTCCCTTCGGAATCTCGATTACCGCATACACCACCTCGGGGACGTCAGGTCCCGTCGGCAGGTCTTTCCAGTGATCGTCAGTCATGTGTATAACCTCGCGTGTTCCGGGCAGAACACTGGTACTGGTTCCGCCGACCTTTTTAAGTATTGCTCTGTCTTTCGACCGAACGCATTTAAAACCGGGGCTGCCTCAGAGCTGCTCCAGGTGTCGTCCTTCCAGGTGATTCTTCTGCCTGAGATAGATGTGAGGGAGCTCACGGTCGTGGAGCTCCCGCTTGACGTCAGTGTCGTTCGTACAGATCGTGAACCCCTGCTCGGCGAAGGTGACGAGCTGGTCGTCGACCGATTCGTCGGCCCGGGCGTTGATGACCTGGATGTCCTTCAGATCGACCAGGCGGTGGACCAGTCGGTGGTACTTCCCGTCCTCGAGGTTGAGGGCCTCGTTCAGCGTCCTGTCGAGTGTGTAGACCTGGTATCCTGCCCCGACGAGCCGCTCGAACTCATCGAAGATCTCCACGTTGAACTGGAACGGCAGGACGAGGAAGTTGGCATCGAGGAGCAGGTCTGGTCTCATCGTTTCACCCCTGTGGTCGGTTCCTGTGGGACCGTCCGGGCGTGCCGCCTGGGCTTGCAGGCGTGGACGAGGAAGTTGGCATCGAGGAGCAGGTCTGGTCTCATGGTGTATCACTGTCGGGACGGTGTCGGACCCCGGCAATGTCCGGATTAGCGTCCATCTCTTATAAACCACCTGTAGCGGAGGACTGGCCAAACCTTATATAGAGCACACTGTAATCCGGTGGTGCGACAATGAACGTAGAGTACGATCACAGGGCATCTGTTCTCAAGCGACTCGATATCGATGGCCCGACCGTCTCGGTGGAGAAAAGCGGTCATAAACCCCAGAGCGGCGATGTCATCGCCGTCAGGATAACCGAGAAGCGGGGCAACTACGGCGAGATCGACCTGCCTGGTGGCCGACTGGAGGACCTCGAGGAGGGCGATATCGTCCTCGGGGCCTTCGGCAACCGTGCAGGGGTCAAAGGATACATCGGACGGGTGCCCGAGCGGGTCGAGCAAGGCGATGAGGTCTACTTCATCGGCTCCGGTGGGCTGTTCGGGGAGTACATCAGCGCGACGAAGGAACTCGGCAAGCCGTACAAGGCAGCGTTCCTCGGCTACGTCGCCCGGGACGACCGCATCCTCAACACGAAAGAATACGGGATCGAGCACGTCGACGATCTTGAGGAAGGACCGATGATGGTCCCTGTGGTCGCGACGCGGATGGACGCCGGCAAGACGACCCTGGCCTCCCGCCTGATCGAGGAACTGGGTGACCGGGGCTATGATGTCGGCTCCGTCAAGCTGACAGGCTCCGCGCGGGAGCGGGACCGCGTGAGCATGTACGATTCCGGTTCCCTGGTCTCGCTGGACTTCGTGGACGCGGGCCTGCCCTCGACGGTCGAGGACCCGGACGAGGTCATCGATGCCGCGAAGGGTCTGATCCATGAGGCCTGGGAGCAGGAGGACCTGGATTTCATCGTCGCGGAGTTCGGTGCCGGCGTGATCAGCAACTACCATGTGATGGACGTGCTGAAGGATCTGGATGTCCGGAACACCGTTTTCACAATCGTCTCGACGGCCCTGGATGTCTCGGGTGCCTACGGCCTGAAGAAGATCCTACAGGAGCAAGATTACGAGCTCGATGTCGTGTCGGGCCCGATCACGGACACGACAGCGGGCGTGGAGAAAGTCGAGGACAGCGTCGGTGTGCCGGCGTTGAACGCGTTCCGCGATGAGGATGTGGACGAAGCGGCCGATATCGTCGAGGAGCGGTTCGAGGGGGCTTAGAGCCCTTCTTCGGACTGCTTCTCGACCGTCTTCTGCTTGACGAACTCCATGACCCGGTCGGCGAGGTCGACACCGAGGACGTCCTCGACACCGGCGACGCCTGGTGAATTGTTGATCTCGCCGATCTGGTACTCGCCGTCCTCACTGACCATGATGTCGACACCGCAGAAGTCGAAGCCACAGAGCCGTGCGGCCTGGACCGCGATCTCGCGCATGTCTTCAGGTGCGTCGTACTCCTCCCGAGAGCCGCCGGCGGAGATGTTGGAGCGCCATTCCTCCTCGCCACCGACCCGCTTGTAGCTGTATGTCTCATCACCGATGACGACGATGCGGATGTCCTCGCCAGGGTTCTCGACGTACTCCTGCAGGCAGATGTCTTGCTCGAACAGGGTGAGTGTATCGATGATTGGGCTGAGCCCGGATTCTTGGTCTGCCTTCATGATGCCCTTGCCGCCGTACCCGGAGATGAGCTTGATGACGACGGGGTAGCCGAGGTCCTCTGCGAACCGTTCGGTCTCTCTGGTCGAGAGGGTGTACGTGGAAGTCGGGACCGGCAGCCCGCCCTCAGCGAGGATCTTCATCGAATAGAACTTGTTGGACGCGATGGCGTGGGAGTCGACATCGAGCTGGGTGTAGACACCGTGGTCTTGCAGTATCTCGGGAATATGTTCGCCGTACAGAAGGTCGTCGCCGAGGAAACGGATGAAGACGCAGTCGAACTCACAGAGATCGGTGTTCTTGTGCATCAACCGGACGCCGTCGTTGTAGACGGTCCTGACGTTCTCGAGGGGCACACCAAGGACGGTATCGAAGTACTCCTTGCCTGCCTCGATGAAGTGGTGGTGCTGGCCTGATTTATCGCCGTATATGACCGCACATTTCATTCATCATCACCCTCGAGCACGGATGCGACCCGCCCGTAGACGTTCTTCCCGCTTTCCTCCTGGAAGTGGTGGAGGTCGGGCTGGCTGCGGACGTCGATGATGTTGTTGCCCATCATGGTGAACCGACAGACATCCGTCCCGATGAACCGGGCTGCGGCCTCTAATGTGTCTTCCTGCTCGGAGGAGAGGTTGTGGTATCGGGGATTCTCGCCCCTGCTGGATGGCCAGTCGTCCCTGTCCATCTTGAGGGCGATGACCTCGCCGTCGACATACAGTGCATCGAAGAGATCGCCCTCCATAAGCTCTTGGACGATGATGACGTTTTTGCCGTGTTCGGCGTGCTCGGCGAAGGTCTTCAGCTCGGCGTGGTCCTGCACCCGGGCGATGTCGTCGCGCTTGAACCCTTCGTACATCTTTGCGACAGCGGGGAACGTGATATCATCCTCGATCGCGGACAGTCCTTTCTCGGTCGAGATCGCCACTGTTGGGGGGATATCGATCTCCCGCTCCTCGAGGACCTTGAAGAGATAATGCTTTTTCGCCATGATGAAAAAGGCCGTCGGGTTGAGGTTACAGGGGATCCGGTTCTCCTGGATGGTCTCGAGGAGGACCCGGGCGTAGATGCTTGCCTTGGGCTCTGGATCGAGGTAGATGGCGTCGTACTCGGTGACTGGGGTGCCATCGACCCTGACGGTGGCAGGTGAGCCCGTCTTGATTCCGACATCGGCGAGGGACCTGACATCGGGGTCCTCGAAGTGGTCTTCGAACCCTGCTGCCTCGTCCTCGTTATTCGTCAGTATCAGTAAATTCATCGAGCTTGGTGTCACCTCCCTTCTCGTCGTTGTCTGGCTTCCAGAGCCGCTGGACACGTTCCTCCCTGCGCCACCTGCCGAGGAACTCCTCGACGGACTCGGGCATCGCGTTTGTCAGGATGCGACCGCGCCGGAGGATGCGACTGAGCTGGAGTTCAAGGCTCTTGGAGAGCTGGTCGTACACGGAGGTGTCAGCGTAGATGAGATCTTCCTTGATCCGCCAGTAGGCGGTGGTGCCTTTGGGCGCGAGGACGATATAGCCTCGCTGGCGACCCTCCCATTCAGCCATGGCATCGAGCATCTCTGTGCCATCGACGTAGTAGACCCCGCCGGAGACGGTGTGGGCGCTTGGATCGACGATGAGGAGCTCGTTGCCTTCGACACCGACGGAGACTGAGTAATGGCCTGTGTCGGTGTTGGGGAACAGCATCGGCTTCGCGAAGTTGGCGATGATGAGCCCGCCGTCGTTGAACCAGGTCTTGAACTCTTCATCAAGTTCGGTTATCTTGTCGTGTTCGATGTATGCTGCCTTGACCTCGCCGTTGCTCAGTTTTTCGATAGCATCTGTGAGACCGTCCGGGAGGACGCCGCCGGGCTGGCTCGTCCCTGACCGTTCCGCGATCTCCTCCTGGCTGATGTCAAAGCCGAACATCGCGAGGATCATCTCCGCACTGGCCGGGCCGCAGTAGGAGGGTTCCTGGGCGACGAAGTACTGCTTGATATCGTTGAGGGTCTCGACGTCGGCCTTGACACGCTTGAACATGATGTTCTTGTCCATCAGCTTCTTGTTCGGCATCATCATGAAGTAGCCGGTGTCCGTCGTGATCGTGGTGCCGAAGGCGGTGATGTTGCGGATCTCGCCGGATTCATCATCGATCTTGACCTTCTTGCCGGGCTTGAGGACATCGGAACCGCGGAGATAGATCCCTGCGGCGTAGTTCTGGACGAGGTCCTTGAACCCGAAGAACCCGAGCAGCCCGAGTACCCCGACGATACCATACGAGGCGGCCGTCAAGGTGTTGCCGATGACCTGTGAGGAGTAAAAGCCCAGCTGGATGACGGTGATCTCGAGGATGAGGAGGTACAGGAAGATCTTCAGTCCCTGGAAGAACCCGTCGACGAGCTTTGTGGAGAACCCTATGCTCTGGGCGTACTGCTTGACACCGACCGTCTCGATGAACCCTGTCAGGAAGTCCATGAGCAGCTTGACGATCACGATCCCGAGGAGGAACGTCAGGACGGCTGTCAGCAGGGAGGGGAGGAAGTTGATTATCTGTGTGAACAGCTGGTTGGTCGCGGAGGCGTTGAGATAGACGAGTGCGATCGTGATGGTGACGACGAGGCTGCCGTACTCGATCCACTTGACGGGCTCGCGTTCCCTGTCTTTGATCTTCTCGACCATCTCCTTGGATTCGGTGCTGTAGAACCGCCGTGCGACCTTCGCCGCCAGTCGCCCGACCAGTGTGCCGGCAAGGAGGATGCCCAGCGTGACGATGATCTTGATGCCGGTCGGCTGCTGGATGAGTGTCGCACTGAGAGAGGAAAGCTGTTCGAGAGAGATGGCCATGTCTGCCCCCACACCGCATTACAGCCCGGTCCGGGTTTATATACCTTTCCCTCCTTTCCCCGAGAGACGCTCTCAGTCTTCTTTGATGACTCCGTAACCGATGAGGCGCCATCGTGTGCCGATACGACGAGAGATAGAAACTCGTTCGCCGACCTCTGCGCATACAGGACGCTTAAGCTGTATCTTGACGGTATCTCCGGCCTGTGTGACTGATCCAGATGTCTTCGCGGTGCCGACGTTGAGGAGCAGAGGTTCTTTCTGCTTGATGTTCTCGATCTCTCGTTCCTCCTCGCTGCCGACGACCCTGTCCATCAGGGTGACGTCCATGGCCAGGGTCTCCCGGACGTCCGGGAGGTCGCCTTTCCGACCGAGGACGTTGCCGGCGAGGTTGTCCGACTTGGTCATGGCGGGGTCGAGGTTGGTCTCGATACCGAGCAGCCCGCCAGGCGAACCCGTCTCGACCTGTCGGTCGCCCTGGATGATGCTCCTGACGGTGGTGGTGACCGTCTCCCATTCATCGTCCGTGTTGACCCCTGGGCGGAGCTCGATCTCTGCTCCTTCCTCGAGCTCGCCTTTGACGAGGCTCCCGCCGACGACACCGCCTTTGAGGTCGTCTGCCTCTGTGCCTGGCTTGTTGATGTCGAAGCTCCGTGCGACGAGCATCTTGGGGTCTGCCTCGTGGTCGCGTTCTGGCGTCTGGATCTCGTCCTCGATCGTCTCGATGACGCGGTCGATGTTGACCTCGTGCTGGGCGGAGATCGGGATGATCGGGGCGTCCTCTGCGACGGTGCCCTTGATGAAGTCTTTGATCTGGTCGTAGTTGTCCGTTGCCTCCTCCTCGGAGACGAGGTCGATCTTGTTCTGGACGATGACGATGTTATCGATACCGACGATGTCCAGTGCCTCGAGGTGCTCCCGTGTCTGGGGCTGGGGGCAGTCCTCGGTGGCCGAGACGAGAAGCAAAGCACCGTCCATGATGCTGGCCCCGGAGAGTACGTTCGCCATCAGGGTCTCGTGTCCCGGTGCATCGACCAGCGAGACCGCACGGAGGAACTCCGTCTCACCGCCGCAGTCGCATTCCTCCGTGACGGTGTAGGAATCACAGTCCGGACACTGTCGGAGGACGACGTCCGCGTACCCGAGTCGTATGGTTATACCTCTTTTGAGCTCTTCCGAGTGCTCGTCGGTCCATTTACCGGAGAGAGCTCGTGTCAGTGTGGTCTTGCCGTGATCGACGTGCCCGACAAGTCCGATGTTGACCTCGGGTATTGGTGCGTCGTCCATGGTGGAACTCACTCGTCGTCCTCCGCTTGTTCGTCGTTGCCGTGGAGAAGTGTGTCGATGTCTTTGTCGCCTGCCTCGAGGACGCCACAGTTGAGCTGTGCGATGTCTTCAGCGACGGTGTTGCCGCGGAGGGATTTCCGCTGGCGCTCACCTTTCTCGAGCCCGTTGACACCGAGCCCACCGTCGATCAGGATCTTCTTCCGACCGGTCCCCTGGAGCTGCTGTTTCATCGGGAAGCCGTCCTCGTCGCTGCCGCCGGTGATCTTGAGCTTGTATCCATCAAGACCGACTGCGGACCCGTCGAAGGTATCGCCGACGCTGAGGCCTTCTACGGCGTTCTGCTGTTCATCGTCTAGTTCGAAAGAATGTGTCGTGCCGTCAGTTGCGCCTACTACAATTTGCATCGTGTATCACCTGGCTCAGTACTCGTTGCCTTTCCCGGAGCACAGGGGGACTGTCGGGTCCAATATTTAAAAGGTTGCTCGCATGCGGCCACAGATTAAAGTACGACGCCCACTCATGATGGGTGTATGGCGCTTGTCGGTGAGTATCTCGATCAGGCATGGGCGGCGATGGTTGCGTTCCTGGAGGTCGAAGGGCTGCCCCAGGCTGAGATCGTCTCGATCATCGTCATCCTGGTCGTCGGGCTGATCGGCGGCCATATCGCCTCTGAGGTCATCCGGCGCATTCTGAAAAAGACGGCCCTCGATGATCTCGCCGTCAAGGCCAACGTTCAGTCGCTGCTCCGGCACCTGGATTACTCGGGGACGCTGTCGGACCTGATTGGGGCGATCATCCGGTACTCGATCTATCTCCTCGTCGTCGTTGCGATATTCAACCTGCTCGGGGTGGAGTTCCTCCTCGGGTACGCGGACGTCGTTGTCGGGTTCGCGCCACGCGTGGTGGTGGCCCTGGTCGTCGTGGTCCTCGGGTTCATCGTCTCCGATCACCTCCAGAACATCACGGTGACGTTCTTCCGGGCTGGGCCGATGTCCTCGATGGTGGATGAGGCAGAGGCCGCGTACCCGGCCTACCGCATCGTCGGCCAGTTCGTCAAACTGATCGGGTACCTGGCGAGTCTTCTGGCTGCCCTGGCGGTTCTTGGGGTCGACAGGCTCGCTATAACGTTGATGATGGGTGTCTTCAGCATCGGGGTCGTGGCACTGTTCATCCTCGCGTCGTGGGGAGTCATGAAGAACGTCGCGGTCTCGATCTACTTCCAGATGTCGAAGACGTTCGCCGCTGGTGAGTGGATATCGGTCGATGGGTATGAGGGCGAGATCAAACACATCACTCCGCTGTACGTCAAGATCGAGGACAAGGATGGGGCCAACTACGTGCCCAACACGCACTTCTTAAACCACGTCATCGAGCATGAGACCTAGGTAGCATGGACCGGGTCATCTCCTACTATGTCGGCCTCTTCCTGAGGGTCTTTTCCGTCCTGCTGCTGGTGCCGGTCGCTGTCGGGAAGGTCTTTGGTGAGAGCTTTGTCCAGCTGGAGAGTTTCATCTTTGCATCGTTTTTCTCAATCGTGCTTGGGTACCTGCTCGGGCATGTCGGTGAGCAGCGGAAGCCTGATGCGATCGAGGGGATGATCGCTGCGACGATCGGGTGGGTCATCGCTGTCGGGCTGGGGGCGTACCCGTTCATGTCGATCCTCGGCTGGGGGTTCCCGTCGGCGTTTTTCGAGGCGATGAGCGGGTTCTCGACGACAGGCATATCGGTGATGGTCTCGTTCGAGGGGGTCCAGACCTCGCTCCTGTTCTGGCGGACGTTCATGCAGTGGGTCGGCGGACTGGGTATCCTGACGTTTTTCGTCGCTGTCGTGGTCGAAGCAGGCGGTGCCGCGACGTCCCTGCTGTCGGCTGAGGGGAACAAGACGGACTCAGGCTCGATCAGGCCGTCGGTGTTCACGGCGATCAAGACGCTGTGGTACATCTATATCACCTTCACGCTGCTGGAAACGGTCCTGCTGTACCTGCTGGAGATGTCGTTCTTCGATGCGTTCATGTACTCGATGGCGACGATGCCGACGGGAGGCCTCTCCCACACAGCAGGCGGGATAGCCGGCTTTGACTCGCTCGCGATCGAGGCGGTGGTGTTTGTGTTCATGCTAGCCGGTGGGACGAACTTCCTGCTGCTGTACCGGCTGATGCAGGGCAACATCAAGGCGCTGGTCACGGACTACGAGTTCAAGCTGTACATCAAGATTATGGCCTTTGCCGCGATCATCATCGCCGGTGATCTCGTCCTCAACACCGGGATGGGTCTCGTTGAGACGATCAGGATGACAGTGTTCCAGACGGTCTCGGTCACCTCCTCAACGGGCTTCGAGACGATGTCAGTCAATGGATTCCCAGAGATCTCGAAGGTGGTGTTCATGCTTCTGATGTTCGTTGGTGGCTGTCTCGGATCGACGACAGGCGGTATCAAGATGTTCAGGATCGGTGTCATGTTCAAGATCGTTGTCCGGGAGATCAAGGGCTTTTCGATGCCATCGAGTGCTCTCAACCATGTCATGGCCCACGGGAAGCGGTTGAAGGAGGATGATCTGATGCGGATCGTCGCGATCTTTTTCACGTGGCTGGTCGTCATCTTGGGCGTCGGGATGGTCGTGCTGGCCACGACGGATCTGTCGATCATCCAAGGCATCCAGGCGGTGGTCTCGGCTGCGGGCACGATGGGGCCGCTTTTCATGACACAGGCCGAGATCGCTGCCCTGCCGGGGGTCGCGAAGCTGGCGCTGTCCCTGGCGATGCTGGCGGGCCGCCTGGAGATGCTGCCGGTGCTGGTCCTGCTCAATGTCGAGGTCGTCAAGCGGGTCAAGGGCTAGGACCGGTACTCGTTTAAGGCAGGCCGGCTAATAGGCGGGTGGAATGTACATTATCGTCATCGGTATCAACACGATCTCTCGCCGGATGATCGATGATCTCGCGAAGAACCACGATCTTGTGGTGGTGGACGCGGACGAGACCAAGGCCGAGCGTGTCTACTCCTCGACCGGTGCGACGGTCATCACCGGCAAGCCGTCCCAGCTCTCCGTGCTGGAGGATGCGGGCATCTCGAAGGCGGATGTCCTTGTGACGACACTGGAGGATGCGAACGAGAACATGATCATCTCGATGCTGGGGAAGAAATACGGTGTCCCGAAGATCGTGGCCCGGGTCGAGAACCCGGATTATATGGACGTCTACAACATGCTCGAGGTCAACACGATCGAGTACACAGACATCGTCTATGCGGAGTTCATGTCGGTTATCGAGCACCCTGCTATACGGAAGATCGCCAACGTCGGGAAGGAACGGGAGATACTGGAGATCATCGTCGGTGAGGGATCGCGGCTCGCGAACCTGCGGATCGATGAGGCTAGGAAGCTCAAGAAGTTCCCCTCGGAGAAGGTCGAGTTCGCTGCGGTCCTGCGGGACGATGACGTCCACGATCCAGATGACACGTTCCGGCTGAAAAACGGTGATTCGATCATCGTCATCATCGACCCGACCGCAAAGAAGGCGCTCAATAATGTTCTTGGCTAGACGATCTGGGAGCCGATGACACCGATCAACGCGAGCAGACCGCCGAGGACGATCTGCTCTGGACTGATGGTGATGACCTCCGGCATGCTGTACCATTCGGTCGCTTTGACGAACACGATGGCGAACAGGGCGATGACGCTGCCGGCCATCGCGTGGAACGCTGACATACTCCCTACCCTCCCGGCGATGCTTTAATATCCTTCCCGGCCCTGGCCGAGGGTCTTCTGGACGATCGTCTCAATCTCTTTGATACCGTGGACGCTCATGTCGTACCGCTGTCGGGTGATGTTGTCCAGGTGGATGGTCCTGCGAGGATGAATCCGATCATGAGGACGATGAGATGCGTGATGATCAGGGTCCTATGTCTCATGCTAGCCCAGCTTCCACCTTGGATCGTTCTGGTCTTTGATCTCGACGATGGTCTCTAAGACATTGAGCTCGTCCCGGGAGACGTGTTCTTCGAGTTCCTGGAGGACCTTGTAGTCCTGGGAGGAGAGGTTGGTGAGGAAGGTCTCGCCTTCCTCGACCTGCCGGCCGACCTGGACGTCGGTGAGCGAGAGGGCGACCTCGTCGCCTTTCGTCGCAAGGTCGATCGATTCCCCGTCCTCCTGGACGGCCTTGATCGTCCCGAGGACCTCTCCGTCCTCCGTCATGAACGAGGAGCCGGGTGAGACAGCACCGTCGAGGATCTCGACACCGACGACGGCGGGCTTGGAGGACCGGAAGACGTGATCCGGCATGATCCGGAACCGGCCGGGCCGGGAGATCGAGGACAGGGCCTTCTCCCGCTGTCTCCGCTCGATCTCCTGCCGCCAGCCGTTGTACCGGTCGACGAGCTCATAGATGATATCTGAGGTGAAGACCTTGACATCGTCCGTGCGTTTCAGCATCTCCTCCGTCGAGGCGGTTGGTGCCGTGTTGAACCCGAAAACGACCTTGTGCTCCGGGTCCGAGCCCTCCAGTTCGAGGACGTCCTGTTTGGTGATGCGACCGACCTCTGCCTTCGCTATCGGGATATCCTCCTCGGCGAAGGTCTTCGAGACCGCCTCCAGGGAGCCCAGCGAGTCTGCCTTCACGACGACGCCCTCGGGGTAGGTCCGGATGTCGAACTCGTCCAGCTCCTTCCGGACGGCCTCTTTCGCGGCCTCGAGTGCCTCCTCGTCGCCCGAACGAACGGTCCTGACCGGTGCCCCGGCCATGACGTCGTCGAGGTCCTGGGCGGCGATCTTGACGCCGGAGGCGGGTGCGACCTCCTCGAGCTTGTCGAAGTCCTTCTCCCGGCGCATCTCGGTGAGGGGTCTGGTCTTGAGTATGGCCTTGATATCGCGGGTGATGACGCCGTTTTTCCCGCCGACGACGAGTGTGTCGTCTTTCTTCATGATGCCGTCATAGAGGATGACATCGATCGTGGTGCCGAATCCTTTGACCTCGTTGACCTCGAGGACGGTGCCCTGTCCGGTGCCGCCTTTGACCTCGAGATTCTCATCGAGGTACCGCTGGGAGAGGCCTGCCATGACCATCATCAGGTCGGGGAGACCCTCGCCGGTCTCTGCGGAGATCGGGACGACGGCGACTTTCTTCTGGAAGTCATCGACCCGATCGTACCGCTCGCAGGTGATGTCCATGTCGTGGAGCTCACCCATGATCTCGTATATCGTCTCGTCGAGTTCCTTCTGGAGCTTGTCCCGCTGTTCCTGGATGTTCTGTGCCCAGCAGCCATCCTCTTCTGTCTGCCAGCCGGGGAGGGTGTCGATCTTGTTGAGCGCGATGATGAACGGGGTTCCGGATTCTTTGAGTATCTCGATAGCCTCCTCTGTCTGGGGCTGGAGGCCGTCCTGGACATCGATGACGAGGATGGCGATGTCGGACAGCGAGCCGCCGCGCTTCCGCAGGGAGGTAAAGGCGGCGTGACCGGGCGTGTCGATGAACAGCAGCCCCGGGATCGTCAGGTCGGTCTCGAGCTGGCCGAGCAGCCCGCCACAGATATCCTCGATGGTGTCGATCGGCACCTCGGTGGCCCCGATCATCTGTGTGATGCTGCCTGCTTCCTTCTGGACGACTGTAGACTGTCGTATGTGATCGAGAAGCGTTGTCTTGCCCGAGTCGACGTGTCCGAGGACGGAGACGATGGGCTGCCGGAGTTTTCTGTCCGCTGCCATTGTTTCTCACCGGGAGAACCGGTCCGAGACCGGCTGGTCACATGACATCGACAGAACTTTTTAAAGGTTGGTCGGGATGACCGATCCATGCATATCTATTTCGCAGGATCGATCCGTGGCGGCCGAGATGATGCTGAGCTGTACGCTGAGCTGGTGGAGGAACTTCAGGAGTATGGCACCGTCCTGACCGAACACGTCGGCGATGAGGATCTCTCTGATAAGGGCCAGGAGGAGGCGAGCGATCGTGCGATCTACGAGAAAGATGTCGACTGGCTCCAGCAGGCCGATGTCATCATCGCGGAGGTCACCACGCCCAGTCTCGGTGTGGGCTATGAGCTCGGCCGGGCGGAGGCCGCCGGGACCGATGTCCTGTGCCTGTTCCGGGAGGATGCGGATGTGATGCTGTCCGCGATGATTTCGGGCAACCCTGCCATGCCGGTGGTGCGGTACACGGACGTGGAGGGGGCGAAAGCGGGCATCCGGTCGTTCCTCGAGCAGCGGTGAGGACCTGTCCGTAACCGATAAAAATCCTGATGTCAAGTACGGGACGGAGAACACCCGATAACCACACACCACGAGTTGAAAGGCTTGATGGGATCACACGACGCTGATATACGGTCTTGTGGATCCGAGGCGCTCCAAACCTCCTACGATACCGTCTTCCGGAGCTTGAATCCGCGGACATGGTAGCATGTCCTGACTGCGGTGGCTGGGACGTCACCGAGTATGCTACTGGCGAATACCGGTGCCTGGAATGCGGTGTGACGTTCCAGCGCGAGACCTGGTCGGGCCGTCGGTCCGAAGGACCGGAGATGCCGACCTGACCCCGGTTCTGCCGATTTCTTCCGGGATATTTAATAAGTGCGGCAGGCAATAATCAGGCATGAAATTCCTCAAGCGACTGCTTGGTCTTGGCGGCAAGGATGACAAACAGGAGAAGGATTCGTTCTCGTGCGGTACGTGTGGTGGGGACTTCGAGACGGAGGCGGAGCTGAAGATCCACAAGCACAAGCACAAGAACGAGGAGAAGGGCACAAAGAAGGATACAAAGGACACGACGTCCTCCTCGAAGACCACGAAAACCAAGGTCGATTACGAGGAACTCGCGACCCACACGATCAAGGAGATCAAGGCCAGGGTCAAGGACATGGACGATGTGAACTACGAGAAGCTGCTGAAGGCTGAGGAGGATAACAAGGACCGCAAGACGATGAAGTCCTGGCTTAAGGACCGGATGGAGTGATCATCCGTCCAGGAGGTCGGTCAGATCCTCGATACGCCAGACGTCGCCATCGATGCTGGTCTCGTCCAGCTCCCAGCTCCCGCCGGCGACGTGGACGGCGTTGACACCGGCCTCCTGTGCGGCCTTCACATCACTGCGCTCGGAGTTGCCGATGTGGTAGATCTCCTCCGGTCGGTGTCCTGTTTCTTCCACGATCGATCGCAGTTCGTCTGCCTTCTCATCGACGATCCGGCAGTCATCGAACCAGATATCCAGATCGAGACCGTCGATCTTGCGCTGCTGGATTGCCGGGTCGCCTGCGGTCAGGAGGATGAGGCCGTCTGCTTCCTCGCTGAGTTTCTCAAGGACCGCTTTGGCACCATCGACCAGGCCCTGGTGGCTGTAGTACTCGGTGTCACCGAAGACGCTGCGCCCGATCTCGTAGGCGATCCCTTCCTCGAACCGCTCAGGGTCCTCGACCGTCTCCAGGTAGGTCTGCTGGCAGGCCTCGGGAAATCTGTGCCGCGAGAGGCCGTATTCCGAGAAGAGATCGGAGCTTTTCGATGCCTGGGCGTCGATACCGTCCTCCCTGGGGACGTTGTTGCTGTCCTCGAGCCAGGCCGCGAAAGCGTACCGCGTGGCGTCGTATTCTTCCTTCTGGGTGTACCGGAGGGTGTCATCGAGGTCGACGGTGTACACGACCATGGGCCTGGGTCGGTCCTGGACACTTTTGTACGCTGGGGCCGTGGAAGGAGAAAGGAGTGAGGCGCCCGGCTGGGTCTGTGGCCTCCCCCGAGTACAGCATCCCCGCGCCGGGCACAGTATGGCCGCAATTGGGTTTCACATTGGTGTCACCTCATCGCTGCCTGCTGGGGTCGAACCAGCTTCTCCCTGTTATGTATTCCAGGGCAGCGGTGCCGCGGACCCATGGCCAGCCCGTCCACCGTGGCAGCGAGAACGAGGTTTCGACCGCCCTCCGCCCGCGTCCGGTGAGATCCGGGTCGCGGTCTCGGGCGGGCTACTCGGTCAGTATGGTGTATAGGATATTGGCCATACCAGCATCTGACCAGGTAACGGTTTTCTGTGACCTCCGACTCGCTGGTGTGGCTCTCATGGCTTATCGCCTACCAACGTAATATCTCTCTTTCTTTATAAATATTTGGTGAAAATAAGTAGTAATTAACAAATGTTTGTCATTCATCTTCTCCGCTTTGCTTCCCTGAATCCCTGGACTCCTCCTGGCTCTCGCCCGTGGTGTCGCTGCCGTCTGTCGTCCCGTGGCGGCCGAGCCGCCAGTACAGGAACCCGCCTCCGGCCAGGACGGCGATCGCCTGCAGGAGGGGGGTTGTTGGGAGCCGGTCCTGCCGCTGTTCCGTGGCAATGATCGACCGTGCACGTGTCAGGTCGTCGTCGGTCTCCTCGAGGAGCCGGGATGTCTGGTTCGCGGACGAGAGTATCTCCTCTGTCGTGGAGGCGTTCTCGATCGCTGAGGCGTTCGAACGTGCCTGCTGTATCTTCCTCGTTGCCTGAGTCACTTTCTCCCGTGCCATCGATGCTTCCTCCCTGGAGAGGAGGCCGGCCCGCTCTGTGGCTGCTATGCGGGATCGTACCGCATCGAGCCGTTCGCTCAGTCTGGAGGTGCGTTCTGTCATCTGGCGGGAGGCGTTCGCCCGCATCATCATGAACTGTGCCTCCAGCCGCTGGCGCGTCTGGTTGATCTGTTCTCGTGCTTCTGTGATGTTGGCTGCTGCCGAGCTGTTATAGCCCTGGTTAAGGGCGTTCTCTGCGGCCTCCAGCCGCTGGCTGATATTGTCCGGGCCATGGGGCGGTGCTGGTGCGCTCACGTTCATCCTGGCCAGTCCTGTGGTGAGGTCGTCGATCTCCTGGTGCTGTTCCCTGAGCCGATCGAGATCCTGTCGTGTCCTGTTGAGGGCCTGCCGTGCCTGGTCGGGGACCACTCCATCAGGAGCCATGGAGGTGGGCTGGGCTTCTGCCGGGGTATCGACCGGTGCGGCCGCCGGTGCTGCCGTGACGGGAGGTGCCAGGATCAGGTACAGGAGCGCGATCGCGGGTCTATCCATCGGTTTCACCGAGTGAGGATCTGAGCTTGTACTTCAGGAGGTGCGTGAAGTCCTCCTTGATGACGTTGCCCTCTGCGATCAGGTCATTGGAGAAGTCTGTTGCCTTCTCGCGGTACCGGTCCTTGAATTCTTCGATGAAGTCGTTGTACTCATCGAACTCTGAGAATCCGGCGAACACGACCACGGTCTGCTGGAAGTCATCGGTCTCCCCGAGGAAGATGACATTCGGCATGGCGGCTATCTCGTCGAGGTCGATCTCGTCCTCGCATTCCATCGTGATGGTCGCGAACAGGTCGATACCGAGGCTCTCCAGCAGGATGATGGGGAGATACTCCTTGATGATGCCGCTGTCCTCGAACCGTCGCCTGATCCGGTTAGCGGTCGATTTGCTCATCCCGGCCTCGTCTGCGATCTGTGTATCGGTCTTGCTGCCGTCTTCGATCAGGCTGATGAGAAACTTCTTCTCGTTCGCCGAGAGGTCATCGACCTCTTTCATCGTTGGTCTCCAATTGTATTACTATTGTTTTCAAACCCGGGGATAAAATGAAACATTGTTGCAATATTGAGAAGCTTTCTTGGAAAAAGTTTATATGACTCTCCGTATCAACGTACACGGTAGTGTGATAGCTATGCAGTCAACCAAGATATCAGTTGTTGTAATGGCTGTGGCCGTGATGGTGTCGGTCGCAGCTGCCTCCCAGCATCAAACGCGTATGGAGCTCGATGATCCAGGGACAACCCCGGATTCTATACTATACGGTCTTGACAGGGCTATGGAGTCGGTGAGTCTTGCCATGGCGCGGTCGCCTGAAGCGAAGGCCGAAAAGAGGCTCGAGATCGCTGAGGAACGACTCAGTGAATCACGAGATCTCGCACAGCGCAACAGGTCAGATCTCGCCAACGAGACCGCACGAGAGTACAATGACAACGTGGATGAGGCACGGCGATTCGGTGACCAGATCGCTGAGGCCGCCCAGCGACAGGACATCGAGTCGGTCATCAGCCAGGCGACCTCTGTCCACATGACGGTCCTGGAGAACGAGGACGTCGACCCGGCAGAGCCTGGCTATCAGGCCAAGGTGAAGGCAGAAAAGACGACGGTCGAGACGGAAAACGATGCCGTCGAGAAGACCCGGAAGCAGGCGAAAATCGCCGGTCACAGGGTGAATGAGTCCCAGAGGCTCGTTGAAAAGAACAGGACGGATCTTGCTGCCAGGACAGCAGAAAAGTACGGCGAAGAGATGGAGGAACTGAGCGATTTCGGCGCACAGATCAGCGATCTGGCCCAGAAGCAGAAAGTCGACCAGCTGGTCGCGAACGCGACGATGATCCATGCCGAGGTCCTTTCAACGGTCTACGAGCGGGTCCCTGAGCAGGCGAAGGCAGGGATCTCTCGTGCGCTCAATCAGTCCGTGAAGGGCCACCAGGAGGCGGTGGCAGCGATGCAGGCCCGGGGCGAGGATGTCCAGGGCATGAACATCACGGACCGGATCCCGTCCGATGTCCGGCAGCAGGCCGGCATTGACGTCGGTGCGATGCGTGACCGTGCTGAGGCTCGCCAGCAGGAACGTGATGGAGGACAGAACATGACCTCCTCCGGGACAAGCGATGGCACTCGGGACAACACCTCAGGCATGAGCCAGGACGGTCAGGATACCCGAAGCGGCCGATAAGACGGCCGCTTGTCTTTTCTTTTTCTACTCCTCTATCAGCTAGTGGTCGCTGCTGTACAACGTCGTGGGCAGAACTATGGTCGTGATGGATGAGGAGAAAGGAAAGAAAGGGAGGGGACGACTCAGTCCCTGTAGTCCAGGTTCCGGTCGTTCGCCCAGTTGGTCTCGCATTTCCCGGAACAGAAGAACAGCTTGTTCCCGGCGTTACGGACCAGCATCTTGCCCGAGGTCTTCTCGAGCTCCTCGCCGCAGTACGTGCATTCTGGCATCTATGATCCCTCCATCTCCGTCTCTTCGAGCATGAGGATGTCCTCCTCGCGGACAGGACCCATGACGTTCCGGACGAGGATTTTGCCCTCCTCGCTGCCTTCGGTGACCTTACACCGGACCTTCTGGACGCCCCGGTGTCCGCTCCGTCCCAGCAGCTGGATGACCTTTGCCGGTACGGCCATGATCACTCACCCCGGAGTTCCTCTGTCTTCTCGACGATCTCCTCGATGTCGTCGTCGGAGCTTCCTGCGTCCGCGATAGCGACGGCGGCGGACTTGACGCCGATGCCGGCTGCCATGCCGAGTTCTTCCTTGCTCGGTACGTATGAATAATTGATGTCCTTGTCCTTACAGAGTGCTGGAAGATGCATGACGATCTCTGCGGGATCGACATCGCCTGCGATGACGATGAGATCTGCGTCACCGCGCTCGATCGCCTTCGTTGCCTCGTTTGTACCTATCCTGATCTCACCAGTATCCCTGGCTTTCTCTACTGCTGTGTAGGTCTTCTCTGCGAGTCCTTCCGGAACGTCGAATTCTTGGTAGCTCATCGTGTTCACCTCTTGGCGCCCAGAAGCGGGCACTTCATCGGTGGACCACGATTGACGGTAAAGATTTATAAATGGTGTTCTTCCCGGGCGATGCCGAGGACGGCGAGTATCAGGGCTGCGGCCGATCCTGCGTTGAGGATGTTGGCCGTACACTCACTGAGGGCGCCTGTCGTCGCCAGGCCGGCTGCTGCGATCGGGAGGATGCCTGCGGAGACGTAGAACCATTCTTTCTCATCGAACCGCCTGGCCGTATAGATCGCGATGATGCCGCCGAGGACGGCGAAATGACCGAGCATCGTCGATCCGGCTCCGCTGGACAGTGCTGTAGCGCATGCTATATTATCCTGGGCTGACGATGTCCCTGATGGTGTTCATCGAGTCCTGGAGCCGTTTCATCGCGTCGTTGAGGCGACGGGTCGTTTCCTCGTCCTCCTGGAGGGTGTTCCGCAGTCCGCCCATCTGGGTCTCCATGTCCTCGTTCAGCTCCCGCATCCGCGAGACCATCTGTTTGGCCTCCTTGAACTTCCGCACGCGGATGAACAGCGGACCCTTCTGGATGTCCGGGACCTCGATCTCTCTGGTCTCCGGTGGTTCGGGGATGTCATCATGCGAGAGCCCGACCTCGCCGCGTTCCTGCTCGGCAGGGGTCTGGTCTCCCTGTCCGCCCTGACCGGAGGACCGGCGTGCCTGTTGCTGTGGCTGCTGGACGTTACGGCTCCGGGTCTGTGTGCCGCTCTCGTCCCGGCGGGTCATCTCGACGTTGTGCTCCTGTCCTTCCGGCTGTCGCTGCCGGCCTCCCTGGCCGGTCGCCTGACTGCTTTCGGACTGGGGCTGTCGTCCCTGTGCCTGGACCGGGCCCGGCGGTCCGTGCTGGCGTCCCGGTCCCGACCGCGTCTGCTGACCGGGGGATCGCTGCTGTCCGTCTCCGGCTGGCTGTGGTTGCTGTGCCCGCTGCTGATCCGAGCGGATCTGCTGGGGGCCCTCGCCGTCATCCTCGACCATGTCACGGATCTTGTCCATGTTTTCGCGGAGGCCCTTCTTTTTCTTCTCGCTGTCAGAACCGAAGATGTCGAGCATGAGTATCGTTGTACGATTTGTCGCTCCCGCCTTTTATAATTAGGTCAGGTCCTCAGGAGTGCGTGAAGTAACACAGCAGCCTGTCATCGTAGGCCTCATCCACGCGACAGAACCCGAACCGGATGAACTGGACGACCTGATCTTTCGCATCGAGGTTCGTCTCTGCGAGTCCGGACAGCTCCTCGCCGTCCGGCATGATGATGTCACAGTCCTTCGTCGAGTCGGCAGGCAGCCACTGGACGATCCCGAGGTCGTTGTCCAGGGCATAATCCAGCGAGTCGTTGAGGAATTCTGCCCCGTCCTCGGTCAGGCGGACGTTGAACAGGTCCTTGAGCCGCAGCTCGGTGCCGGGCTCGTAGTCGTCCTCCTCGAGGACGATCCGTGCACTGCTTCCGTCTGCGGTGACGTTGATCTCCCGGTGGCCGCGGTCGTGCTCTGGGTGGAGGTCGGCGTGGGCGGTGTAGCTGTCCCCGTCAAGCCCGGTGATCTCGAGTTCCGTCGGCTCCTCGATGAAGAAGTACCGGTCGGCCTCGTCGTCGATGATCTTGCGGTTCTCGGTGTACAGGGTATCGACAGGGACCTGGACGGTGGACGAGGACATCCCGAAGGACAGGACGAAGTTCCTGATTGCCTCGGGCTCGAAGCCCCGCTTCCGCAACGACATCAGCGACCAGGTGCGTGGATCGTGCCAGCCCATGTACTCGCCGCTGTCGATCTTGGCCTTGCTGGTGGAGGTCGAGATCTTGATGCCCTGGATGTTGAGCAGGCCGTGGTGGACGATCTCGGGATGGTCCCAGCCGAGGAGATCCCACATGTACTGTTCCATCTTGTCCTCCATGACCAGATCCTGGCCCCGGATGATGTGGGTCATACCGAGCTCGTGGTCATCGATCGCCCAGGAGAACTCAAGCATCGGCCAGACGTGGTACTGCTCATCGACTCGCGGATGATCGAGCTCCGAGAGGCGCAGCAATACGCGGTCGCGGAAGGCGGGATCATCGTGGTTCATGTCGGTCTTGAGCCTGACGACTGCATCGCCTTCGCTGTACTCGCCGTCTATCATCTTATCCCATTCCTTGAGGTTCTCATCAGGGCTCCGATCGCGATGCTCGCAGGCGATACCCTTTTTGCGGTTGTCCCGGAGGGTCTCTGCATCGCAGGTACAGACGTAGGCCCAGCCCTCCGCGAGGAACCGTTCCCCGTACTCGTAGAACATCTCGAGCCGATCGGACTTGTAGACGATCTCGTCGAACTCCACCCCGAGCCACTCGAGGTCCTCAGGTATCTGTTCGTAGGCCTCTTCGAGGGGTTTTTTCTCCTCGCTGCCTGCAGTATCGTCGATGACAAGGTACAGCTTGCCGCCGTACCGCTTGACGTATTCGTCGTTCAGGACAGCCATCCGCGCGTTGCCGACATGGAGCATCCCGGAGGGGAACGGCGCCATCCGCATGACGACGCCGGCGTCCTCATCGACAGCCGGGAGGTCGGGCAGTTCGCCGTCATCTGCTTTCTCATCTGCGTATTCGTACTCTGCTTTGACTTCCTCGAGTTCATCCTCGTCCATCGCGTTGATCTCATCGATGACCGTCTCTGCGGTCTGTACGACATCGTCTGCCTGCTGTTTGAGGTCGGGGTTGTCGGCGAAGACCTTCCCGATGACGGCTTCTTTCTGGGCTTCCCCGAACTCGAGAGCGTTCTTGACTGCGTATTTCCTGATGAGATCGTCCATGATGACGTGAGGCGGGTTCCAGATTTTTAAACTATCGGCGCCCAGTTTCAGCTATGGTGTCGGTCTCTTTCCTCCATTCCATCACCTCGTCGTTCATCCTGTTCTTGGATTACTGGGTGATGGTGGTGACCGTCCTGGTGCTTGCCTACCTGCTTGGCAGGTTCCCGGACTTCGAGAAGAAGGAGGTTGCGACGACGTATATCCTGTTCATGTCGCTTTTCGTGTTCTGGTCGTTACGGAACCTGGCGAACAGGATCTTCGAGGGAGCGGTTCCGTCCTACGTGGATGCGTTCTCCCTGATACTGGATCTGGCGGTCATGGCCTTTTCCGCACACCTGTTCCTCCGGTACTGGCATGAGAAAGATGTCAGGTCGATCCTGCAGCGGCTCGATCTCCATGCTGGCACGGAGGATGAACCTGAAAACGTCGAGGTGGAGGATGAGATCGAGTCAGAGTATGAGGACATCGAATCGGGGTATGCCTATCTCGTGCTGGAGGAGGGGACTGAATACGGCTTCAAGCTGTTCAGGAATGCTGTCACCGAGACGCCGGGGCTGTGTTTCTCCCGGAAGTACCCGGACAAGATCAGGCGCCGTCACGAGCTGGAGGAGACCCCTGTGTTCTGGTTCACGGAGCGTGATGATGTCGAGGACCAGCGGACGGTCGAGCCGTTCCGCCTCAACTTCCTCGAAGAGACGATCCAGAGCTTCATCGCGAAGAACCGCGAGGAAGGCGACGGCGCGATCATCCTGATGGACGGGGTGGAGTACCTGCTGTTCAAGAATCCGTTCGAGAAGTTCATCAACTTCATCGAGGACCTGATCGATCATATCTCGGACAAGCCCGATGTGACCCTGCTTCTGACGATCGAGGAGGAGAGCCTGAGCGACAAGAAGCTTGCACTGCTCCGGGAGGAGTTTGATGAGGTCAGGACGGTCGATGAGGACGGCAGTGTTGAGATGCGACACTACTGATCGCTGCACGAAGCTCCTGATGCCCGGCCTCAGTGGGTGGAAAAAGAGAAAGGAAGGGAGCCTTTTACAGCTCCAGGGTGCTCTGGTTCTCCGAGAGGAAGATGTCCTCGTTGAGGGTGTAGCCTTCCTCCCGTGCCAGGGTGACATAGGATGCCAGCATCTCGGTGGTCCCGTGGGCGGGCAGGATCTTGTTCGGCTGGAGCATCCTGAGCATGTCCCGGTTGTCCTCCCGCTTGGCGTGACCGGAGGTGTGGATGTCCTTGTAGATCCGTGCACCGCCCTTCCGGATCATCTTCTCGGCCTTGTACCGGTTCGCCTGGTTGATCGGTGCGGGGATGACAGAGCACGAATAGATCACGTGATCACCGTCCTGGATCTCGAGGGGGTAATCGCCCTTCGCGATCCTGGTCAGTGCGGCACGCGGTTCGCCCTGGTTGCCGGTCGCGACGATGAGCCATTCTTCGCGCTCGTCTTTGATGCGGCGGAGGAGCTCTTCGGTCTCGTCACGGTAGCTGACGACCTCGACGTCATCGAGATCGATCAGGCCCAGCTCTGCGGCGGACTGTGTGTACTCCTTGAGAGACCGACCGAGGAACGCGACCTTCCGTCGCCCGTTGTTGGCCTCGAGGACGCTTGTCAGCCGCTCGATCTGTGATGAGAACGTGGAGACAAAGACACACCCGCCCTCGTCGTAGGCCATATCAATGGTGTGCTCGAGCTCGGTCGCTACGGTCTCCTCCGAGCGTCCGCGTTCTTCCTCCTCGACACGGGTCGAGTCACCGATGAACAGCTCGACACCGTCATCACCGAGCTCTCGCAGCCGGTCGTAGTCCGGCGGGTCGCCGATGACGGGGTCGTCATCGAGCCTGTAGTCCAGGCTGTAGACGACAGAGCCATCCGGCGTGTGGAGCACGGTCAGGACCGTACCGGGGATGGAGTGGGTGATATCGACGAACTCGATCGTGAGCTCGTCGTTGACCTCGTGGGTCTCACCGGGTTCTATCTCGATGAGCTCGTTATCGAGGTCTTTCCTGTCCGACTCGACCATCCGACGGATGACACTCAGGGTGTACGGTGTCGCGATGATCGGGCAGTCGTACGCGTCCGCGATCTTCGGGACGGCCCCGACGTGGTCGAGGTGGCCGTGACTGATCACGATCGCCTCGACGTTTTCCTTCTGGTCGTGGATCTGAGAGTCATCAGGGATGGCTCCGGCCTCGATCGTGGCCGTCGTGGTCATCTCCTCGACCTCATGATCTCCTTCTACGACTGTTTCCATGTCATAACCCATATCTATGAGAACGATTGCATCGTTGTACTCGATACCGGTCATGTTCTTTCCTACTTCGTTATATCCTCCAACTGTATGGACTTTCATGCTATCAATCACCTGTAGAATCTGAATCCTACTGTGTCTGTAACCGCATTGACCCTCCACTTTTATAAAGGGTCGCTCCCTCGTGATCGAGGGAACTGCCATGATCTCGTCCTGCCACACTAGCAGGGGCGAGAGACAGCATCATGTGGGTCCTGGACCTCTCAAGACTGTCCTTGCCCGTGAACAAGGTCGCTGGCATCGTTCCGGCCATACTCAGGGGGCCCTGAACCACCATCTGCTCTCTGTTGGGGCCACCACAGACGTTCCCGCGGGAGACATATCGTTCCTGACACCGACAGCAGGGCACAGGGCCGGCACCAGGACATGTGTCGGGCTCCGTCGTCGGGAGGGGAACGAGATAAGCGCCAAGGCACACCATTGAGAAAGAGACCGTAGCCTGTCACTGCCGACGTGCTGTGTACAGTCCCGCGATCAGGGCGAGGACGATGAGGTACAGCGGGGTCAGGCCAGGAGCCTCGACCGTCTCGCCGTCACGGATGGCCTGGATGCGTACCGGGATCTCCCGGGAGGAGGAAAGCTGGGACGAGCTCGAGACTGCGGAGACGATCAGGTCCCCGCTGCAGTCGCTGGTTGTACAGGCCGCTCCGGTGAAGGTGGTCGAGATCGTCTTCGAACTGACACTGTCGATCTCGATTTCACAGCTTGTCTGGTCCTGGTTGCACGTGACACCGCTACTCTCAGTTATATCCCACTCGAGGAGGTTCTCCGTCACCGCTCGCCCGGAGAGGGTGAGGTTGACGGTGTCGTTGCGTTCCATCTCGTTCTGGACGATGATGTTGACGGACCGCTGTTCATCCACCCCGAGCTGGAGGCTCTCGAGTGCTGGATCGAACTCGATACCGGGTGCGACATAGGTGATACAGGCCCCGGAACGGCACAGGCCGCTGGTGCACTCGTAGTTATTCTCACAACTGCAGCCGCCTGGCTTGAGGGAGGTGAACCGGTCACCATCGCTGTAGCATGTGTATTCGCCGCTGAAGGCCGAGTAGCAGCCCTCTGCCTGCAGGTCGACGGGTTCACATTGCTGTGTCTCGTTGGGTTCGACCCGCTCGCCGTTATCGCATGCCCATTGACCGTCGTTACAGAGCCATTCATCATCTGCGTCATCGCATGCCCTGTCTTCGGTCCGTTCATCGCACCAGTTCTTTTCGCCGGCACAGTCAATGTCCGCGTCCGGGTCCACGCCTTCGTAGCAAAACCCGTCCTGGACCGATCCTGAGGCAGGATCGGTGCTCCAGGTGTATTCATTGGGGGTAGCACCGGCACCAAGCGGGAGAAAGAGCACAAAGATTACCGCAAGCAGGATGATGCTTTTTCTCATGGTCTCGACCTCACTGGATGCCCTTGCAGTAGTACTTGGTGCCGTTGATGGTGACTGATCGCTCGACACCTGTCGGACTGGTACAATCGACCTCTTCGCCGTTCTCGTACAGTGACTTTCCGGCGAGGAATGTGTCCTCCGTCAGCGGGAGGTTACACTGTCCGCCGGCGAGTCCGTCTTCTTCGGCGACGATGTCGTCCTGGACCCAGCCACCCTGGCCCTGTGCACTGGCGAAGGCCTCACAGACGTTCCGCTGGGTGTCGGTGTCCTTGACGGACAGCCAATCACTGCCATCGGAGACGTACTGGATGGTCTCGCTGTCTACGTCCAGTTCGATGATCTGGCCTTCGTAGTCGGCCGCGCTCTTCCGCTCGCCGCCATCACAGGCGATATTGTCCGCCTCGGAGATCCATTCGCCGTCATAGTCCGGACAGGCACGCTTGAACGTCCGGTCGAAGCCTGTTTTTACACTGCCGCCGTTGTGCTGGTTGTTAGGGTTAGTGCCACACGTGCTTGCCTTACCGATACTGCCATCTCCTCCGCCCTGATTGTCGACGACCTTGTAGAAGTTGTACAGGCTCTGTGCCTGGGCGTAGGCTGAGAAGATGTAGCATGGATGGCCTCCGCCGGAATCCATGTTCCAGTCGTCCGCCGAGAGCCGGAAGCCAGGCATGTTGGCGTTGGTGACGTAGGAGTCGTTGTTGACTGTATAGTCGACGCTGACACAGTTCCCCCAGAAATCGCTGGTCTGGCGGGTATCACGGAGCATCTGTTCGTCCGCTTCGTCGATCGGCAGTTCGTCCAGTCCCAGTCTGTCTTCTGCCTCGTTTATCGTATCGTTGATGACCTTGTCGTAATCGTCCTCCGCGAAGTTCTCATACCAGACGTCGGATCCGTGGACCGAGCTCGTGTAGATACCGAGGACCACTCTGACCTCGGAGGTGTTGAACTCGGGGATGACAATCGGGACCTCGTATGATGTGTAGCTGTCCCAGTTACCCTGTTTCATCTGGACGTCGGTCTTCTGACCGAGGAACTCGCCCTGGCTGTCGTAGAACTTGATCACGTGACGAGAGTGGTCGGTGGCGTCGTCACAGGCGGGGAGGTTGTAGTCGAACTTCAGTGTCACGTCTTCCCGCGGACTCATGTACCGCTCTGTGTTGCCGTTGTTGCTGGAGTCGTCCGAGTAGGTGATACCGCTGACATCGATTTCGTTATACGTGAAGGTTGGGCAGGTGAGGCTGCCGGAATCGACGGGATATGCTGCCCCCAGACCGAGGGTTGCCGTTATGGTGATTGTGAGTACGAGTAGCTTTGTGATGTTCATTGCTTCCACCTCCAGACCAGCAGTCCTGCTGCGATCAGGATGATGACGACGCCGAGGACTGTTCGCACCGGGAAGCCGCTGTCGGGGACCTCTCCGCCGCTGTAGCTTGCGGTGTACCTATCATACACGTTACCATCTTTGCTCAGGACCATCGTTACGTTCGGGTTGGCGAACGACCGCGATGCTTCCTCCTGGAACCGGAGTTCTGTTATCTGACCGCCGATATCGACTGTCTTACGGCCCTGGACTAGGATGCCATTCTTATCCTCGATGGTGTAGTTGAACGTGGTGCCCGGGATGGTCCCGCTGTAATCCGCCGGACCGACCAGGTCTGCTCTGATGTTTATCGTTTCGCCTCTCCTGTATGTGTTGTTATCGATGCCGGCACGCAGGATTCGTCCACTGTTGCCGCGGACCACGAGCCGACCTTTCTTCTCCCCGAGTAAGGTACCTTCGCTGTCGTAGGCCTGGAAGACCGGGGTGTATGTTGTGGGTTGATCGGGGGGCATGAACTCGAACACGACCGTTTCCGTCTCGCCTGCAGGGACCGTGAGCTGCTCATACTGCTTGAACGCGCTGCGGGTTCTGTCGAACGTGTACTGCATGTCCATCGTCATGTTGAGTGTGAGATCGACGTTCCCGAGGTTGGATACGTTCATCGTCGCGTCGGCGGACTTGTTCGATGAGACACGAAATCCTTCGAGAGAGACTCCGATCCCATCACCCTGATGGAAGTAGAGTTCATCGATCGTTGCAGCCCTGACCTCCTGTCCTGTGTCTGTCACGTTGAAGCGTTCGGTGTTGAACACCCTGAGATCCTCGTTCGCGTTCAGAATCCTGAAGTAGATCTTGTAGCTGCCAGGCGGTGCGTTCTCGGGGACGGTCCAGGAATAGTTGACGTACCGGTTCTCGTCTGTGTTCATCTCGAGCGGGAGGAACACCCGGTGCCTGATCGTTTCGCGTGTGGCCTGTTCCGGGTTGTAGATAGGGCTGTAGGCGACCGCGAGCTCGACCTGGTGATCGGCGATCGGCTCGCCGTCATCGTTGATGACGAACCCGGAGATATCTACCTTCTGTTCCGGCTGGTACTCGTTCTGGCCCGTCTCCAGCGTGTGGATGCGAAGGGCAGAGCCCGTTGCGGCCAGGAGCACAAGCGCCAGTGTCAGGTAGATGACCTTCTTTGGATACATCTGACCTCAGATTGGGAAGACCGGTTTAAAGGTTTACCGGTCCACCCTTGGTGTCCTCGGTCAGGATGGGCAGGCTTCGAAGCTGAAGACCTGGTTGCTGGTCGTCCCGATGTAGACAGCATCACCGACGACCGTGGGTTTCGTGCGGATGCTTCCTGTCCCTGTGTTGTATTCACAGGTCTTCTCGCCTGTCGCGAGATCGAGGCCGTAGAACATCCCGGAGGGACTGCCTATATAGACGGTCGCGTTCGCGATTGCCGGGTGGGCGTTGATCGAGCCCGTGCTGGATGTCTGGTACTCCCATGCCTTCGTCCCGTTGGTCGCCCAGACAGAGTAGATTGTCCCGCCACCGCCACCGACCACGATCATGCCGTTGCTCTTGGTGGGGGAGGACTTGACACCGCCACCGGTGTCGAACGTCCAGTCGATCGAGCCGGTGCTCCGGTCGAGTGCGTACAGGTTGCCGTCGAGTGCCCCGATGTAGACCCGCGAACTGTCGACGTAGGGCTTGGACTGCTCGATGGAGTCACCGAGGCCCTGGGACCACTGCTGGGAGCCGTCCCCGGTCGAGCGGGCATAGACCGTTCCGCTCCACTCTGGGATGTAGACGGTGCTACCGGCGACAGTCGGTGCGGCCCGGAGCTCGCCTCCTCCCGTGTTCCACTGGACGCTGCCGTCTGTGGCTCCGTATGCATACATCGAACCGTCGTCCGACCCCATGAAGACGGTCCCGTCCTTGTAGGCGGCTCCTGACCTGACGGAGTACCCGGTCTTGTAGGTCCAGTCGACCGACTGGTCGCTGATGCTGAACCCGACAGCCTGGTTGCCCTCGTTCTCCCCGTAGAACAGTCGACCGTTTGCAAGGATCGGGGACATGGTGTCCTCGACGTTGTGACCGGTACTGGTCTCCCAGAGGAGGTCTCCGCTGCCGGCATCGAGTGCAGTCACGGTCCCGGCCGCCATCGTGTACAGCGTCCCGCTGCTGTGGGGCAGGTTGAGCGGGTCACCGCCGAGGCTCTGCTCCCAGTTGAGTTCGAAGGTCTGGTAGTCCGCGACATCGACGGTCGTTGCGGCGTCGTTGTTCGTGGTATCGTTGTCGTCAAGGCTGATGCTGGCCTTGAGATCGTGGGAGCCGGAGCTGACGACGTGGTACGTCTCGGCCGATGTCGAGACACCGGAGGAGATCGAGACGGTCTCCGATCCGACACTGCTGCCGTCCCACGTGAAGGTGACGGTCACGTCACCGCTGTACCCGTCGCTGCTCAGGTCGGCCACGAGGGTCGTGTTCTCCTGGTCGTGCGGATCGGATGGATCGGTCGAGACGCCTGTGACCGCGACGTCCCCGCTCCCGCTCTGTGTGACATCGACGGTCTCGTCGTTGTCGGTCTCATCGGTCTCGTTGTACTCGTCTGACGGGTCGATGGAGCCGACGAACCCGTCCTCGCCGTCGTACGGGTAGTTGAACGAGAGGATACGGGTTCCGTTGATGTTGATCCTATCTGAACGGACGGTGTTGCCCTGTTTGTCGAGGACGGCGACCTCGACGTCCGGGACTGCATCGTCGGATTCGACCTCGAGCCCGAAGTTGATCTCCTCACCCATCTCTGGATCGGTCGGGGTCACATCGAAGACGTTGACCCAGAGGTTAAAGGAGGGACCATCGCCTGTTGTGGTATCGTTGCTGTCCTCGGTTCCGTTCGTGCCGCCTGTCCCGTCGTCTGTCGTGGTATTGTTCGTCCCGTCACCGGAGCCATCGTCAGATGGGATGGTGACTAGGTCTTCGTTGTTGGCGGGGTCGCTGTCCTGTGTCTGGAGGATCGAGAAGGTGACATTGCCGGTGGCTGTCGTTTCGATGGAGTATGCGTTATCACCCGGTGCGATATCGACGGTCTTGGAGCCATCAGGGTACTCGATCGTCGCCTGGACGGACTCCTCGAAGGTCGAAGCGACGGAGAGATAGACCAAGGTGCCCGAACCTGTCGGGGCGTTACCGGTGATGCTGAGCCCGAGGTCACCGCCCCCATCCGTGCTCCTGTTCTCCTCGTCGCCGTTGCTTGTATCGATCGGCTCGCTGCCCGCGTCGTCGATGTTCTCATCCTCGGCCTGTTGCTGACCGAGCTCGGTGGAGCAGTGGATGCTGTATTCCTCGGTGGTCATCCAGACGTCCATGACGGTCTGATCGCCGAAGATCGAGACCCTGTAGTAGTCGGTGCCGGACTCCAGCTGATCGTAGCACTGGAAGCCCTGTCCTATCTCTTCGATCGCGCTCCATCGCCAGTAGTTGAACGTGGCCCGGGGCTCGTCCTGGGCCTGGATGTACTCATAGATGTCACGCTGGTCCTCGGCCATGTCGATGACCTCGGCGACGGTCAGGTTGTCCCCATCCTCACCGGTCTCAGGAGTCCCGTCATCGCTCATACAGCCTGCCATGAGGACGCCGAGGATGAGAACGAGGACAAGGGTCTTTCTCATGTATAACAGATGCCTCCGTATCCGGTCACTGTTCTATTGTCGCTGCCGGATTTAAAGCTTGTAGTGTGCCCGAGGACGTGGCAGACGTCCCTGGTGCCGGTGACCTCCATGCCGACGAGCAGGGTGCCGCGACCACAGACGTGATACTGTTCTGCCTGCTCATCGATCGCTTCAAGATCGTAGTCCTTGAGACTGTTGATGAGCTCGCTGTCCCGCTTTTTCACCTCGCGACGTGGGTCTGTGGTATCGGGGTAGTATCGGCCGGCACCGTAGTGGACGAGGTCCGTCCCGACGATGAGGAGGTCGGAGGGATTGAGTGCGGACCGGACGGCGTCGACTGTCTCCCGGTGCCGTTCAGCGTCGAGATCGTTGTCGATCAGGAGCGGGGCGATGGTGACGTCCTCCCAGCATGCCTGGAGAAAGAGGACCTGCATCTCGATAGATGTCTCGTGGCTGTGGGCCTGCTCGGATCGCTCGAAGACGCCCCTGGTGGTGAGCTGGTCGATGAAGGTCCGGTCGACCTCGACCGTGCCCAGCGGTGTCTTCCAGGTGTCCGTCGAGACAGCCCGCCTTGGTCCGATGTCACGGTGCTTGGCCCCGAGGATGACGGCGTTGCGGTACTGGGAGAAGTCAATCGCGTCATAGACAGCTGCGGCGACGCTTCCGGAGTTTTGCAGGCTTCCATGGGGTGCTACGACAAGATCGGGGCTGAGATCGCGGTCGGGCGCCTCTGCCAGAAGCTGGCTGAGCCGGCGCCTGAGTCGGGGTTCGCTATGGGGATAGTAGCCGGCGGTGGGGCGACGCATGGAGGACTCTTTGGGGACGATCAGGGAAAAACCCTTACTCCTGGTCGACCTCGACGTCCTCTGCCTCGAAGTCATCGATCGTGTATTCGAAGGCATCGTCGTCTTCCAGCATGTCCTGGTTCTTCAGGTATTCACGGGCCAGGAGGTAGTAGATGATTGCGAGGCTGCGTGTCCCCTTGTTGTTGGCGGGGATGCAGTAGTCGATGTACTCGAGCTTGTTGACGGTGTCACAGATGGCGACGACAGGGATGTGTGCCTGGACGGCCTCCCTGACCGCCTGCTTGTCCTCGACCGGGTCGGTGACGACCACGAGCTCTGGTTCGCGGAAGTCCTCGTTGGTCGGGTTGGTGAGGGTCCCGGGCATGAACCGTCCGTAGATGCGCTCTGCCCCGGTCGCCTCCGCGAAGGTGACGATGGGCTCGTGCCCTGCTTCCTTGCGGGAGATGATGAGGATGTCCTCCGGGTCATACTGTGCGAGGAACCGGCCGGCGGTCTCGATACGTTCGTCCGTCTGTTCGAGATCGATGATGGCTAGTTTGTTCTTCTTCACGCGGTAGATAAACGGCTTCATGTCCTCGACCTTCCGCCGCATCCCGATGTTGACACCGGCCTCCAGATAATCGTCTTTATCGATCAGCATCATGTGGTCACCGTAATCCTGTAGACAAGACCCTGTTGAAGTACAAGATTTATAAGTACAGCCCTGTGCTTGGTCCGGCTCAGGACACATCGGCCATCCGCGGCTCTTTGCCGTCCCGTTCCATCCGGTCCCAGAGGTAGGTTAAGCGATTCAGCTTCGCGACCCGGATGTCTGCGATCCCCGCTTTGATGAACGGGATACTCCATTCGAGGGCGAGGTCTGCGATGCTTGTGTCAGAGGTCTCCCCGCTCCGATGGGAGATCACACAGGTGTAATCGTTGTCCTGTGCGGTCTCGACGGTCTCCTCTGTCCGGGTGACGGTGCCGGCCTGGTTGGGCTTGATGAGGATGGCATTGCCTGCCCCGTCATCGATCCCGCGCTGGAGCCGGTCCCTGGTGGTGACAAAGAGATCGTCCCCGATGACCATCGCGTCCGTCTCCCGCCTGAGCAGCTGGTGGTTCCGGAAGTCATCTTCGTGGAACGGGTCCTCGACCGAGAGGAGATCGTACTCCTCGATGAGCTTCTGCATATACGTCAGCTGGCGGTCGGGAGGCAGCTCCATCCCGAGACTGGGATACTCATAGACCTCCCCGTTCCAGAGCTCGTTGGCAGCGACATCGAGACCGAGCCGTGCGCCGTGATCGTCGGCGACCTTCTTCAGGGCCTTGAGGGTCTTCTCGTCGTCCATGGTGGTGATGAGTGCACCCTCGTCGTTGATACCTCGGACCTTGCTGGCGTACCGTTCCTTCATCTCCTGGTAGATGGCTGCGTTGGTCCGTGCGGCCTCGGGGAACGTCTCGGCCTCGACAGGGATGATGAGGAACTCCTGGATGGAGGTGTTGCCGCCGTGTTCCCCACCGCCGATGACATTGCCCATCGGGTACGGGAAGGTCCGGCTGCGGTCGAACCCGTCTGCCTGCTTGGCGGCGAGCGAGGTCGCGATCGCGACGCTGCCGATCTCCTCGAACAGCTTGGTGCCGTCGTAGTCCTCGAGTGCAGTATCGACCCTGGACTGGCTCATGTCCTGGCCGAGGAGTGTATCCTGGAGATCCGCTTCGATCTCGTCCAGGTCATCGGGGACGAACCCGCGTGCCTCGTGGCTGCCGGTTGAGGCCCCGGATGGCGCTGTCCCGGTGGTTCTGTTGATCTCGGCCATGACGGTCGGGTTTGTCCTGCTGTCCATGACGGTGTACAGTCCGAGGTCATCGATCTGCATACGGTATCATGGACGCTGAGAGCATAAAAAGTGTGACCGGGTGGAGAAAAAAGGAAGGGGAAAGGGTCACTCCCCGGCTTCAGTGCGCCTGATGGCGATGGGGAGGACGCCTTCGCGGAACTCCTTGCGGGCTACCGCGATGGGGTCTGTCTCATTGACCTCGAGCAGGGGTGGTGCACCCTCTGAAATCTGGAGTGCCCGCGCGCCGATGAGACGAGCCCGCTCGAACCGCGTGTACCGCTGTGTGTCGGTTGTCATGGGTGGTACCTCGTACTATCGTTAGCCGATGTAGCCCAGGTCCTTGCCGCCCTGTTCGCTCTTTTCCTGCTGTTCCTGGACCTGCTGCTGGAGCTGCTGGATCTTCTTGATGACCTCCTCGGCCTCTTCGATCTTCTCTTCGAGGTTGGCGTAGTCCAGGTCGAGCTCGAGCATGTCTTCGATGACCTTCAGGACGACCTCGGTGGCCTTGGGGTCGGACAGGAGGAAGCCCGGTGTCTCACCGAGTAGGCAGATGCCGTCCATGCCGTACCGCTCGCCGATACCGAGCAGGAGGCCGGAGGCACCGATGATCTGTCCGACGTTGTGGTCGAAATCGATCTCGTAGTCGTCATAGCTGTCCTTGAGATCTTCCTCCGTGACGACACCGAAGACATCGGGGTCCTCGACGGTCTCGCCGGTCCCGTAGCCGCCGATGGTGACGAGCTCCTCGACGCCGAGGTCATCGAGGAGATCGACGATGGCGTGGGCGACTTCGTAGTGTCCCTGCGGGTCGAGACTCTGGGCATCACCGATCAGGAAGATGATATCACGACCGTCATCTCTTTTGAGGTAGTAGAGTTCGTTCTTGAGTATATCGAGCGTACTGTCCTCGTCGACGATTGTCCAGTGCGGGAAATGATGTGAGAGCACCTCGCCGAACTTCTCGGCATCGAGGTGATCGATCAGGTAATCGACGGCCGTCCGCCCGATGTGGCCGATACCTGTCAGTCCCTCGATGAAGACGGGATCTTCGAGTTCGGGTTGGTCCTCGAGGAGGACGTTGGTGCTGTCGTGATGTTGGGGATCGGTATCCATGATGTATCAGTCCTCGTGGTCTGTGCTTTTGGTCTCCCGGCGGTATTCGCCGTATTCGTCGGGGAAGGAAAACGATGGCGGGCCGGGATCTGTCGTCTCGTCGCCGCAGTCGTCACAGCGGGGTTCGAGCGTATACAGGTTGCACGTGTCGCACTTTTTAATCTTCCCCATCGGTATCACCGCTGCTTCCGTTTCTGCCGGTCTAGGCTCGTTCGAAGCTGAACGTGCCGCTTGCCTCTTCGATACGGTCGCGGATGGCGTCTGTCGTCTCGTCCATCCGCTCTTTGGCCTGCTCCTGGTTGCGTCCCCAGACCTCGATCTTGTACTGGGGGGCCGAGATGTAGTTGATATCAACCCCGTCGTCTGTCACAAGTGCGTCCTTGATCGTCTGGAGCCCATCGCCTGTCGGGACCTCGATCGAGAGCTCGCCCTCGAGTTTGACCTGCTTGAGGGAGATGTTGTCCTTCGCGACCTCGATGACGGCATCGAAATAGTCATCGTCGATGACATCGGCGATCGCGTCCTGATCGACGACCGCCTCCTCGAACCCGTCGAAGGTGTTGCCGAACTCCTTCTGAAGCGGGAACGCGACGTCCTCGTAGACCTCCTCGAAGTCCGTACCGACCTTCTGTGCTACCTTCTCGATGAACTTGTCTGCTTTCTTTTCCTTGTTCCATTCCTGCATCTTCTCCCGCTTCTGCTTGTCGTTGACGCGCTTGAGCGAGAGGTTGAGGGTGCTTGCATCGTCATCGTCTTCTTCGAGGACCATGGCGACTGTCTTCTCGCCTTCATCGAGGTGCTTGCGGATATCGCGGACCCACGAGCGGGAGACCTCTGAGATGTGGATGAGGCCCTCGACGTCGGGGTGCTCGTCGAGTGTGGCATAGACAGAATGAGGGTTGATCTCTTCTATCTCGATGACGACCAGGCTACCTTCCTCGGGACGTTCTTTGTAGCTCCGCATGAGATGCTCACGCGATCTCCTGGAGGAGTTCGCCGGTCACTGTGCCGCGGCCGCCTGTCGCTTCGACGAGCGGTTCGTCACAGACCAGGCATTCGACGTCCTCTGCTGGTTTATCGAAGACGGTCTGCTCGTTGCCGCATTCGGGGCACTTGACTTCGATGAACTTGCTGTCGGGGCTGTCTCGTCGTACCATTGGTATCACTCGATGTCGAACTTGGCTGCCCTGATCGGGTTGGACGGTTTGTGCGCCTTGCCGCAGTCCTTACACTGGAGCTTGAGGTCCTTCTTCTCGCTGGTCGGGTTCTTGCGTCCCCGGGAGCGATGGGAGGGGTCCTCGAACGGGAAGCTTCCGTAGCCCTTGTCGATCTTGCGCTGTCGCTTCCTGTGCTTCTTCGACATGGCGGATGTCCTGCCTTTGGTGTCTTCCTTCACGATGTGTTCCTGGTGGGAGTCACAGTGAGGACAGTACCGCTTCATCTCTTTGGGTATCGTTACCATACATGCATCCCTCGGTGGCAAGAAATCGGCCTCAACATTTTTAAAGTAACCCGTACCCTCACTCGAGCGGCTCTGCCTTGTCCTGGTCCTGGAGGACCTCGGCGTTCTCATCCGGGATGGTCGCTGTCTCGCCTTCCTCGAACGGTCCGTAGGACTGGAGGTCCACGCCCATGAACTCGCTGACATCGGCGGTCATCCGGACCTCGACCATCTCCTCGCCATCGTCCTCGGTGTCATCATCGTCGTTATCTGCTTTCTCCTCCTGCTCGTCACCATCGTCCGCCTCGAGGTCACCGGTCGTCCGCTCGTCGGGCTCGTTATCGTCCTCGTCCGTGTCATCGCCACCGCCGAACAGCAGCTCACCGTCATCATCGCCCTCCGCTGATTCCGTGTCCTCCTCGTCTCCCGGAGATGGAGACGTGGTCTCGTTGTCGTCCTCCGTTTCGTCATCGGTATCGTCGCCTGGCTCGAGGAGCTCGTCGTCTTCTGTCTGTTCTTCCTCGTCGTTTGCTGTCATCTCTTCATCGTCATCGCTGTCAGGCGTGGGACCTGGTTCACGCTCGTTTTCCTCCGTCTCCTGGTCCCCGGTATCTGTGTCCGCTTCCTCGAGGGATCTGTCTGCTGTCGTGTCCTCGCCTGTTCCGCTGTCCGTCGTGGCTGCCTCGGCCGGATCTGGCTCTTTGTCGTCGCTGAACAGCTGGTCCTCGATGTCCCTGCGATGCTCGGTGATGCTCTCGCGGACCTTATCGAACAGGACCTCTTCCTCGGGCAGGAGATTCTCGACGCTGATGTCTGACTTTGTCGAGAGGAAGGCCAAGCGGATGATCTTTTTCTGGCGGGAATCGAGGATGTCCCGGACGATGTGTTTGGCGTTGCGGTACTCCTTGTCGTTGAGATGGCCGCCGATCCGTTGCTTGCGGTTGAGGTAGTCCCTGACCCTCTCGAAGAACTGATCGTCCAGGTCACCGAGGGTGTCTTCGTCCTGCTCGGTGTTCTGGATGTCCTTGAGCTGTTCGAAGGTGAGGATGTCCTCGTCGACCATCGGTCCTACGTGCGTGTCGAAGATTTAAAATGGGCCGAGGTCTTCCTGATCGGCGGGACTGACTTAAGTATTGGCAGGAAAGATGGGTCCATGTACCACCCCGCGAAGGTCGAACACGTCGTCGACGATGATGGACCCGTGCTGATGGTCGAAACCTGGGACGGCAACCTGTTCTCGCTGGCCGCCGCTGACAGGATAGACGCGGAGGACATCGAGGAGGGCGATGTCGTGTTGATCGATTACTATCCCCGCAAGGGTCTGGACCTGCCGAACCCCAAACAGGAGGTCTCGCATGTCCTGGACGAGGAAGATGGCGAGATCGTCTGGGAGACCTACGAGCAGTCCTTCGAGGCCGGACCCGATCAGCAGACACAGGCGATGGGCGGGATGCCCGGTCAGCGGTTCGACGGCAACTACATCGGCTGAGAAGGTTCAGCGGAGCAGTGTACTTGCCACAATATCTCCGTTGTGCACAATGGTGAGGTTCTGTGGGCTGGATGATGCTGGAATCGTGATCTCGCCCGTGTATATGCCCATCAAGACGGAATCGCCGTTCCCGCATCGGACTGGCTCTCGAGGAGGGGTGCTGAGGTGGAGGTATTGTGTATCGTTGTTCTGGGTAATGGTTGTGACGAACTCTGGGGTTCCTGTGACGTTCATCGGGATGGTTGTTCCCTCGATTTTGATGGTCCAGGGATCTCTTTTCGAGGTAATCGAGATTGTAGCTTGATTGACTGCCTCATCAAGACAGGCAGTCTCTTCCTCAAGACTGGTCTGGGTGCTGGGTGACCCGACAGCTAATGTAGGCACCAGCATTCCGATACCGAGCCCAATCAGGAGGCTGAGGAGGGCAGGCATTGATCGATGTATTGATATCACCGCAGGCGGTTAAGTGGTACTGTCTTTACAGGTTTGCTGTCATGCATGACAGTGAGACGCCTGTAGCCGGCTTCTTCCGGGACGGTCAGCGATGCGTTGTAGCGTCCTAGCCAGTCCTCGGAAGGCGTACCACACGCTGTCATGTTCCCCCCTCGGTCTGGGGTGCTGACGTGGAAGACAACGGTATCATCACGGTACTGGATGTCGGTCGCTAAATCAGGTCCAGCAGTGATGCCTTCGGGGAGATCAATGATGCCTTCGATGGTAATCGTCTCTCTGGCGATGGAGAGGGTGACCTGATTGAGATGATTCTGCCCGCAGCCCATTTCAGATGATGTCTGCTGTATCGATGCTGTCGCTGGGAGCGGTGAACGATTTTCTGTAGGATGCGAGATGGCAAGGCCTATGATGAGGCCGACTATCAAGTTGAGGGAGATAAGCACGTAATATTTTTTCATGATATGCGATTCGAGTCACATTCAGGGGGCCATAAAGTAGCCTCCAAGTTCGTTATCTATGGTTTCTGCAGTTGGGCCATGTGTTTCGTCAAAGAAGTCATCATCAATGTCCCAGTTGTGCGCAATAATGCCGCAGATATAGGCATCATCGTTTGCGTCCCCACATGTGCTATTGTTGTCGATGTGGAGCATAGGACCTCCTGAATCTCCGTTGCCCGTGGAGTGATCTACAGCCACCCCCTGTACCTCGTCGGTTTGATGCTTTGTGAATGCCGTAATATAGCTGGAATCACGGCAGGAGTTGAATCCTTGGGTATTTACGGTCCAATCTTCATCGTCAAGGTGTGTGCGAAGGGCGTTATTGTTCTTTCTCCCTGCTACAGGTACATCCTCGTTGTCGGTATAATCGGGGGTTGATATCCAAGGATGTGGCGTTTCATTGCTGGTGGGTCTAATATACCCGACATCGATTTCGAAAATTGAAAGGTCACTGTTCCATTGCTTCAGAACTACGTCTTCTGCTTCACCTAACGCGTCTATACTGTTTTCAGGATTGCTATCTTCCATCTCGTAAGCGAAGTTGCCTTCGTCTTTGAGTACATGTCCGGCGGTCAACCATCCGTCACCATGTGTTGGATGATAGTATGCTGCTCCAACAGTGCCGCCATGCCAATCATCGGTGTCAGCTGCTATTGCAGCCCCGGCTGGAACATCAGTATGTTGAGTGCTGAAGCTGTAATCACAGGATCCTGTGCAGGAATTGGCAGTGCCCTCAAACTCTTCGGCTGAAATATCGATATCGAATGTTTCTTCTCCGAGGTCTGAGGAGCCAGTAAGTGTGTCTGGAAGTTCGTCGTCTAACTGATCGGCCGTATATGAGGAACGGTCTTCAACAAGAACATCAACTCTTTCACCCGTTGTGCTTTCTTCATCACCGCGTATTGCCACCCAGATTGGCTCTTCCGGATCATCGACTAAATCTTGAATGTATGAGCGTGTCTTCTCCATGACTTCATCGGTAGCTCGTTGTTTGTTCCATTTCTCTTTGGGAACTGCTTCGTAATGTGGCTCTGTTCCAACGAACTCTCCATTTTCATTGGTAATGTAATCATATCCTGCGACGTATGGTACTTCTTCCTCTGGGTTGTATGTGATATCGCCGATCTGTGCTTCGTCCTCGCTGAGGAGGTCGACGGCACTGAGTGAGACGCCGGCTCCGAGTGCTTTGAGGATGTTTCGCCTGTTCATCTCGAGCGTGTCGTCGGACTCGTCTGCCATGACTAGAACCCGATGACGTGTAGGTAGAGTTTCGTTAAAAAAGGTTTTTGGGCGTCACATCTCTACTGGTCATCGTCGGTGTCGCTGCCTTTTTCCTCTTCGTCCCCCTCATCTCTTTCATCGTCCTCCAGGTTCTGTGCCTTGTCGCGGAGCACACCGGCGTACGGGACAGGGTTCTCGAAGTTCTCCAGCATCTGGCGGTCCTCCTCTTCGTCGAGGACGCCGATGTCCTGGTACCAGCCCTTAGCACCGAAGTTCGGCGGCATCAGGGGCTCGTCCTGCTTGCGGTGCCACTGGAGCTGGGTCTTGATGTAGTTATCACCGAGAGATTCTTTGTTCCGGTCGTTCCACTCCCAGATCTCTTTTTCGACCGCATCCCAGTCATAGCCGACCTGCCTGAGGAAGGTCGCGAGGATGAAAAGAGCACGCTTCCGCCCGTCGTCCAGTCCGCCCAGGATGCGCTTGATCGGGGCGGGGAAATGCTCCTGGGCGAGGGCCTCGTCCGGGATGTCATAGTCTGTGTCCTTCCGCTTTTTGGACTCCTCTTCCTCCGCCCGCTGACGTGAGAGCCAGTCCAGGGCCTCGACGGCGAGATCGGTGGCCTCGCCTTCGGTGTACTCGTCCAGGAACCGGTGCTGTACCTCGGCCTCCAGCATCCTGGCGTCGTCCTTCTCGAAGTCTTCGATCTCGTCCAGTCCGATCGGAAGAGACACTAGCGTCCCGTAGGGGCCGTCGATGGTCTTCTCGTTGACCGAGTACGGCATCCGGAACAGGTGCCGCTTACCCCAGTCGTTCTCGATGTCTGCGATCTCGTAGGGGCCTTCTTCGCTCAGTATGTCCTCCTTGCGGGGATCGATCTCGCGGAACGCCTCCGCCAGCCGGTCGTGGAGCCGCTCGCGAAGGTAGCCGACGATCGCCTGGGGCAGCTTCGGGTACAGTTTCTCGATATCGGTCCCGCCGATCCGGTCTGGGAACGATTCCGCCCGGACACCGATGTGGAACCCGCGGTTGCCGGAGAACTTGACCGAGATGGTCTCCTCGCTGATCCCGTGGAGGGTGAGCTCATCGATGACGCCTTTGGCAGCCTCTTTCGCAAATGCCATCCCGTCGTCGGCATCGATGTCGATGACGAGGTCCCAGCCGGTCCGGAGCTTGTCCTGGTCGGTGGTATCGATGAGGAGAGGGTTCTTCCATCGCTCGACGGAGCCGTGGAACGCGATCGCGCCCTTCTCGGCGAAGGCACGGAAGTCACCGGGGAAATTGATCGCATCCGGCCGCGAGCCGTAGCCTTTGGGGTATGTCGGGGCGAACTCGCGGTACTCCGCCAGACGGACCATCTCGTCGACGATATCGTCCTGGAGGTAGTACCGCTTGATGCGATCTTTCTGTCCGTCGCCGAGGTCGACCATGCCTGATGATTCCCTTTTAAACCGTAATAAAGTATGGTGCCGGTCCCGTGGAACGTTTTTATTGGAGCCGGACAAACACTGCCCCATGCTGTGGCTCCTTGCTGTCCCGGTGGTCTTTTTCCTCCTTGCCGCGATCGCGGTGGTCGGGTTCTACTGGTACACCGCCCGCCGGCTGGACGAGCGCCTGGAAGAGGTCCAGGATGCCCTGACGGAGGTCCGGGAGGGCCTGGCACTGGAGTACCGGCTGTTCGATGACCTGACCGATGTCGCAGCGAGCTACATGAAACACCAACGCAAGGAACTGGACCGGCTCGGGGAGCTGTCCCCGGATGTCGGTTCGACGGTCAAGGCGCTCAAAGACAGTCGCGAGCGGATGCTTGAGTTGAAGATCGATTTCCTGAGCTCGGTCCAGGACTACCCGGAGCTCACGGACGACCAGGAGTTCCAGCGGGTCCTCGGGAAACTCGAGGATGCCCGTTCACGGAGGGAACGGCGCATCCAGGAGTACGAGGAGGCGGCAGAGGCGTACAACGATCTGGTCCGTGCGTTCCCGACCCGGCACGTTGCCGAGCGGGAAGGGTACAGCTGGGTCCGCTCGTTCTGATGCCAATATTTTTAGTGGGCTGTCTCCCAGTACAGACCATGTCCGCGGACACGGCCCGGCAGAGTACGGGTTCTTCGATGAAGTACGTGGTGGTCCTTGCCGTCTTCGTGGTCATCGTTGCCGGGGTTATCGCTCTCGGGGACCTGCCCCAGGGCGAGGATGCCTTCGAGACGCTGGCGTTCGTCGTGGTCGGCTTCCTCGGTGGGGTGATGGGCATCATGTGGGGCTTCGATGAGTACAGGAGGACGAGCCTGATCCGCAACACACCGACCTCGAAGGTCCGGTCGATGGCGATGGGCCTGGTCGAGGTCAAAGGAACCACAAAGGTCGCGGATGAATCCCTCGAGTCACCGTTCAGCGGTGAGGACTGTGTCTTCTATAAATACGAGGTCGAGGAGTACCGGCGCCAGGGCAAGCACAGCCGCTGGGTGACGATTGACTCGGGCCGGAACGGCGCCTCGTTCTACATCGATGATGGCACCGGGCAGGTCCTGGTCGATCCCCGCGGCGCCGAACTCGAGGTCCCTGCGGACAACACGATCGAGGTCGAGGGAGGCGAGGTGCCACCGTACGAGGTCACCGATTTCATCGAGAACGCCGAGGAGGTCGATTCTGAGGACAACTCCGTCGATCTTGGGATCGCTGAGGTCGATACCGGCAATGATCGCCGGTACACGGAGTACTATGTCACGCCAGGAGAGGACGTGTACGTCTTCGGCAAGGCGATGGAACGACCGTCCTTCGAGGGCTCATCGCGGAACGAGGAAAACATCGTGATCAACCAGGACGATCACACCCCGATGTTCATGATCTCTGATTCCTCCGAGAAAGAACTCGTCTCCTCGCTGAAGTGGCGGACCTACGGGGGGCTGATCGGCGGGACGATCGTCTCGATCGCGTGCTTCGGGTTCCTCCTTGGCCTGGTCGGGCTCCTGTAGTAACACTTTTTTAGTCGCTGCTACCAATCAGGGGATGTGATAGGATGGTATCAGGTCAGACCCTTTTCGGACTGGTCGCTGGCGGTATCATCGTCGGCGCCATCCTCATCTACGCCGTGATGATGTACAACGGGCTCATCAGGCTGCGCAAGAACATCGATGAGGCATGGAGCAACATCGAGGTTCTCCTGAAACAGCGCAGCGATGAGCTGCCGAAGCTGATCGATACGGCACAGGAGTACATGGACTACGAGCGCGATGTACTCCAGGACGTCACCGAGGCCCGGACGGAGGTCCAGCAGGCCAACAGTCCTGGTGAGGCGGCGGATGCCAACGAGGCACTCCGTGGAGCACTCGGTGAGTTCTTCGCGGTCGCTGAGGATTACCCGGAGCTGAAGGCGAACACGAACTTCCAGCAGCTCCAGGACAGGATCTCATCGATCGAGGAACAGATCGCTGACCGTCGTGAGTTCTACAACGACTCGGTGAACACCTACAACATCCGTATCGATCAGATCCCGTACAACATCATGGCGAACCTGATGGGGTACACGGAGAAGGACCTGTTTGAGGCCTCCGAAGAGGCCAAACAGGATGTTGACATCGGACAGGCGTTCAACAACTGAGCGCCGTCCATTTCCCTTTCTTTTTCCTCATTGGATGATTCTGTCTCCGTGCCTGATAGCAACCAGGCCGGCGGCTGTCCCGATCATCATCCCGACGATGACGTCTGATGGGTAATGGACGCCGAGGATAACCCGTGTCAGCCCAACAATGGAAGCAAGGCTGAGGAAAAGCGTCTTCAGGTTCTCGAAACGGTCAGAGAGAACGACGGCGGTCCCGAAAGCAAGCGTTGCATGGCCGGAGGGGAACGAAGGTGTCAGCGGGGTGAGCGAACCGATTCCGGGCCGCGGTCGCATGATCAGATATTTGAGGAGAAGTGTTGTCCCGCCCCCGATGATCGAGGCCATCACCAGCCGCAGAGAGGTGTTCCGTTCGCCCCCGCCATACAGCACGAGGACGAACACGGCTGTGAGGGTGACGGAGCCTAGTGTCGTCAGGCTGAGGGCTGCACCGGAGAGAAGCGGTGCCTCTGGTGCTGCTATGGCGGCTGTGAGAGCTGATTCACCGATCATTCTTCCTCGATGCGGGGAGCGAGGATGAACCCGAGCTTGAGCTTATCAGGGACCTCGAAGTCCATCCGCATGGGGAAGTCATCGCCCAGCCGGACGGTCATCGTGTCCGAGAGCTTCTCGGCCTTCATCATCTTGTTCAGGTAGTCCAGTGAGAACATCGAATGGACCATGCCGTCGCCGGAGAGGTCCATAAGCCCGTCGCTACCTTTCTCGATCCGGAACTCGGCGTTGGAGTTGTCGCCTTCCGCCCGGATGGTGACCGCATCGCCGTCTGCTTCGATGGTGACTGCATCCCCGACGACCTGGGCGTCGCCAACCCCGTCCGCGAACACGGAGGATTTGAAGTCCGCCTCGACGGAGAACTCGAGATTGTCGGTCGAGGGGACATCTTCCTCGTCGATGTTGAGAAGCGGGATGGAGAACGTCCGGGTGGAGTTGTTCTCCATCGTCAGGACAAGCTTGGAATCGTCGCTGAGCTCCAGTGTGACGGTGTCGGAGCTGTTGGCGCGTCTGAGTATGGAATAAAGTTTCTCCAGGTTGACACCAATCTCGTCTTCCTCATCGACCTCGTAGGTCTCGAATGCGTCCTTCTCGAGGGTGAAATCGACGAGTGCGACCATGGCCGGGTCTGCGGCCACGAGGTTCAGCCCGTCGTCGCGGATCTTGAACCTGCCCTCGGAGATAAGGTTTGAGATTGCCTGGAGGCTGTCTTTGAGTAGCTTTGTATCGTTGAGTTCTGCTTTGAACATTGTACGCACCTACAGATGTGTCACCGTGTCCCTGACTTCCTCGTAGAGGTCGGTATCGACATCGTCCATCGACTGGACGATCTCGCCCTGTATCTCGAAGCTCTCGGGGGTGGGCAGGACACGTCCAAGCACCCTGACCCTGTCGTTTTCCTCGAGGACCTCGATATCGTCCGCATCGAGGAAGACCTCTGTGGTCCCGGTACCGTCATCGATCATGATGGAGTCCTCATCGGTCTCCAGAACCGTCCCCGCGATGCGCACCCGGATGTCCTCGCGTGGGTCGATATCTTCGATCTGGCGTGGGCGGGCGGGTGCTCGCCTGTTGTCGGGCATGGTACCGGTTTCCCGACAAGAGATTTAAAGCTTGCTGGAGGCGTCGCATCCTCCGTCGTGAGAAAAAAGGGAGCCGTGGGAGTGGAGGGCCTACGGTTCCTTCCACATCCCGGAGAGGATCGCCGATGCAACGATGATCGTGGCGGATAGCACGGCGAAGTCCCCTGACGGGGAGTAGCCCGCTATCTCTGCACCTGTCCCGACCACAAAGACGGTCAGGAAAAACGACAGGATCGCCACGACGAGCATCACGATTGATGCGATGATGTTGCCGACGACGTCACCGAGAGCGTCTGCGAGTGATGTCACTGTTTCACCTCCATGGCCCATTCAGGCCGCTGCTACAAAAGCTTTTAACGACTCGGCGGGTAGACGGTGCTGATGCGGAACGAGATCAAGGTCGACGGTACGACGGTCGTCCTGCTCGGGACGGCCCACGTCTCCGAGCACTCGGTCACCGAGGTCGAGGACACGATCACCGAGATCGATCCGGACAGGGTCTGTGTCGAGCTCGATGAAGGACGACTGGCAGCCCTCCGCGAGGAGGATACCTGGCAGGACAGGGACGTCGCCAGCGTCATCGCGGACGGGGACGGGTACATGTTGCTTTTCAACGTCCTGCTGTCGATCTACCAGCGACAGATCGGGGCCGACCTCGATATCAGACCGGGGGCCGAGATGCTCGCCGCGGTGGACGCGGCCGAGGCCGCCGGGAAAGAGAGCGATCTGATCGACCGCGATATCAACGTGACGCTGAAACGAGCGATGAACGGGCTCTCGATCCTCGAGAAGCTCCGGCTGATGAACACGGCCATCGAGGGCTTTTTCATCGAGGAGGATATCGAGGTAGAGGAGCTGAAAGACGAGGACATGCTCCACCAGGTCGTCACCGCGTTCGCCGGCAGGTTCCCGCACCTGAAAGAGGTCTTGATCGATGAACGGGACGTCTACATGGCCCAGCGGATCCGGGAGATCGATGCGGACACTGTCCTGGCGGTCGTCGGTGCGGGACATCTCGAAGGCATCAAGGCGCGGCTGCAGGAGGAGGCAGAACAGGATACACGGGATCTGGAGGCGACCGACCCCGGCTTCGGCTGGTTCCGGACGGCGAAATACATCATCCCGGCGGCTATCGTCGGGATGTTCGCCTATGGCGCCTTCAACCTTGGTTCAGCGGTCGCGACGGATATGCTGATCTACTGGTTCGGCCTCAACGCCACGACGGCGGCCCTGGGGGCGGTTGCTGCCCGGGCAAGCCTCCTGACGGTTCTTGTCGCTGCGATAGGTGCCCCGTTCACATCGATCAACCCGGCGATGCCTGCCGGACTGGTGGCTGCCTACGCCCAGAACCGAGCCGATCCGCCACGGGTCGAGGACATGGAGGGGCTGGGGGAGATAGCGACATACCGTGCGATGTGGTCCAACAGGGCGACGAAGCTGCTGCTGGTGTTCTTTTTCGTCAACCTGGGCAGCGCTGTCTCGACATTCATCGGTGCTGGTGTCCTTGCCAGGCTGGCCGGGTTAGTATAGCTTTGAGAGGAGCGCTTTCTCGATTCCCTCGGCCTCGAGGATCTTCCCGTCGTAGACACGACCCTCTCGTTTCATGTACGACCGGCCCAGCTCCTCGGCCAGGGTCTGGACAGGGTCATGGCCGTCCGGTCGCGGTGCGTTCTCGAGGTCGTCCTCGACGTTGAGATGGAGGATGCCTTCCAGACCGGAATCCGGCATCAGGTCGATGAACGCCCTGTATCGGTCCGCCGCGGTCGGGTCCCCGCGTCCGAAGGTGTAGGTATCCGGGACCACCAGGACGGAGTCGTCCGGGTACTCGTGGTCGAACAGGTCGGCCTGCTCGATGTCGTCGCGGTCGTAGTCTTCGGCCGCAATCCTGTGCGGAGTGATGTCGGTCTCCGCTTCGAGGGCCTCCAGAAGGTGATCGAACTCGGCGTCGTTCTCGTTGCGGTACTCGCTCACCCCGACGAGGTAGGCCTCGATATGGCTGGGTTCGTTGAGCTCCTGGTACAGTGCCTGACCGAGCTCGTCATGTGAAAGCATCAGTCGTACTCACGCCAGGTGTTGCCACACTCGGTGCATTTGAAGAAACGTGTTTCCGGCTCATCGGCCGCACGGGTCTGTTCCATCCACCAGTGTGCCTTGTCGTTCCCGCACTCGTCGCAGTCCTCCTCGGTGACAGGCATGCTCTCGTCGTCGCTGCCTTCACCGATGAGATTTTTGTCTTCCTCATCCTTCGTCTCGGTGATTACCATGCCGCCGTCTTCTTTCCTGTACTGTTCACCGCAGTTCCTGCATTTGAACTGCGTTTCCCCGGCTTCTTTCTCGGGGACGATCATACCGTCGCATTCGTCACAGAAGTTCATGGTATCCCTGCTCTGGAGACGTGATGTACTCTATTCCACGTTTACCTTCAATCTTAAAAGTCCTGCGTTCAGCAGGTGTACTGGACCGCTGGATGGTCGGCGGGCAACTGCAGCCTGTAGAACAGGCAGGTCGGGATGAACTTGAGATGGGCCAGCTCGGGGATGGTGAAAAGGAGCTTGCCCTCGATCTGGTCCGCCGTGATGTTCTGTTCTGCCTGGACCAGTTCTGTCCCTTCAGGACAGTCAGGTCCGGCCTTGAAGCCGTTGTCCCAGATACAGTAGGTTATCTGGCCGTCGTTCGCATCGCCCTTGGTCGCGACGGTGCCGTTTTCCTTCTCGATGACCCGATGGATCAGCGGCGGCCTGTTCTGGTTGATGATCTCGTATGTGCTCTCGAAGACGATGACATCACCCTCGTCGATGTCCTCCATCGAGGCGCCACGGACGACGATGATATCGCCCCGTTCGAATGCCGGCTCCATCGAGTTCGAGACGACGGAGACGATCGGTGTCTCCGTGCCAAGCCCCGCCCCGATCGTCTGGTAGAATGTGAACGCCACGAGCAGCGCGGTCAGCAGGAAAAAGATCCACTCCTCTATCTCATCGACCAGGTCCATCATGGACCACCTTTGGACTCGCCCGTTTTTATGCCTGCGGCGATGAGATGGGCGACCCGGACCGGTTCCGGCAGGTTCCCCTGTGCCATCGCGACATCGATGTAGTCTTTTGCCTCCGCGGGCTCGATTCCGGCGCACTGGAACGAGAGCCGGCCGTCATCGTACCGGTGGACGGTACCGGCCCGTTCGATCGCCTCGTGACGATCGTCCGCATCCGCTGTGTTTGCTATCGCATCAGCAACGGCATCGAAATCTGGTTCATCGCGGTTGACGGCGATGACGGGTCGGTGTGTCCTCTCGGCCAGGTCCTGGAGGTCGACGACGTTGAGCCCTGCGTAGGTGATTCCGTCCAGCATGATCGCCCGTGTCTGGTCGTGCTGGCGCGATCCCAGGAGCATTTCTGCAATCGTGTCTGTTGCATCCATCCCGTCGACGGTGACCGTGGTCGAAAGGACTGCTTCAAGTGTCCTGGACCCCCTGAGAATGCAGCCGATGACCTCCGTGGTCTCATCATCGAAGGCGAACGGGGCGTCGTCGAGGCCGAGGATACGTATCTCGGGCTTGGGGGACATCACTCGGAGAGGGCCTCTCGGAAGTCCTCGATGTCCTGCTGTGCCTTCGTTGCTGCCTCCGCGACATCATCAGCGGGGCTCTCGGAGTCGAAGACGAGCTTGGATGACCCGATGTAGGGGTGACCTTTGTCGTAGCCGGCCGGGGACCCTGTCTCCCAGAGCTTGCTGCGGAGGAGGGTCATGACCGTGTGCTGTTTGTCCTCGGAGCTGAGGACGACGCGTCCATCGTCAGTATCTGCCTGTAGCTTCATCGTGTCTCACCTGGTCGTGAACGTGTAGAGGTCGACGCCGATCCGGTCCTGGTCCCGGTCGTGGAATGCCATCGTCCGGGGCAGGCGGAAGCTGTACTCCTTCAGCACAGCCGCGTCATAGTCTCGCTTCGAGGCGAACTCTTTTATAAATTGTCTGGTCCTGTCCGGGTCATCTTCGGTCCTGTGCAGCAGTGCAAACACCGTATCAGCCATCCTGAACCCGGCCTTCAGGAACCGGAGGTTCGCGTCCTCGTCCTGGATCCCGAATGGCGGGTTCATGATGACGGCGTCTGCGGTGTCCTCGACCTCCTTGATGGCTGCCTGATAGAAGGTGACATCGATGTCGTACTCATCCTCGATGGCCGCCAGGTTCTGCCGGGCGGTCTCGATGGCCTCTTGGTCGGTCTCATAGCCCCTCGCGGTGAACCCGAGGAGCCCTGTCCCGATCGTCAGGATCCCGGTGCCGGCGCCCAGGTCGATGATGTCTGTCCCGTCGACGTGCATGCTGATGAGCTGGAGGACGTCCGCGGCCACCTCCGGTGGTGTCGTGTACTGTTCCAGCGCCGGATCGGGGTCAGAGAAGGTCTCGAGCTTCGAGAGCAGTATCTTCAGCTGGCTGGTCTTCATCTACATGTCCCTCAGCCGGTCGAGGATGAACCCGCGCTCGGCCCGCTCGAGATGCTGCTGGAAGTCCTCGAACCGGTCCGGGGGAACGACGATGTTGTCGATGCCTGCCTCGACGGCGGTCGTGATGAGATCTTCATCCGGGTCATCAAGGATGAGCGAGCACGCCGTCCCGTCGGTGGCCTCGACGGCCTCCTCGATCGCACGCTGGACCGCGGCTGCTGATCCCTGCTGCTGGAGGGAGGTGATATCGAGGAAGACATGGGTCGCATCGCGTTCCCTGGCCTCGACGAGCCGGAGGACGTCCGCGTAGTCCTCGACGAGGAACCCGCCGCCCTGGAAGCTGTCTTTCATCTGCTGGTGGATCCGCCTGTCAGGACTGCCGGCCTCAAGGACCCAGTCAGGATCCCTGACATCGCTGTATCGCAAGGCCACTGTTCCGTCTGCCTCCTCAAGCGTCTCGTTCACCGTCAGGATGCCGGTCGCGGTGATGGCGGGAGGCGTATCGGTCGCTGCCCTGTCGGTGTTCTCTGTGGTGGGTGTTCGTCGATCCTCTGCCGATCGTCCTGGACCACCCTCCCGGACGGTACCTGTTGTACAGTCGACGGTCACGTCTGCACCGGGGTCCAGGATATCGGTCGCGTCCGTCCCGCCGACCAGCAGCGGGATACCGTCTTTCCTGGCCAGTGTCGCGAGGCTGGAGGAGATCCCACCTTTCTCGGTCACGATACCTGCTACGGAGCCGGCCAGGATACCGAGGGTGGCGGAGGCGTTGATGCTGGCGACGACAGCCCCGTCGACATCCTCGATATCGCTTTCCTCGTAGACGATCGAGACCCTGCCGCTCCCTGTGCCTGGTGCGGCCCGGATGCCCTCGAGGAGCCCGTCGTCATCGGTCTCACGATCGTGGTCCTGTGCGCGTTCGATCCCTGTGACATCGAGGATGTATGTCTTGTTCCGTCCGATGGAGAAATCGACCCGGACCGCTTGCTCGTGCTTTCTATCGATTTCCAGGGCCGTGTTGACGGTGCTGGAGAGCTGATCTGCGGAGAGGCTTCGTTCCTCCTGCTTGCTGTCTGGGACGCGGTGCTTGACGGTGCTCCCGGTGGCTGGATCGCGCTCGATCTTCCATTCCTTGGTGGCGATATCCCTCTCGCTGAGCCGACCGGTCTCGCGGTCGACACGGAACCTGTCCGGGACGGTGGTACCGTCGGTGAGTGAGCTACCGATCCCGTAGACGGACTCGAGCAGGATCTCGTCTGTCCCGTTGAACGGGTTTCGGGTGAAGACGGTCCCGGAGACCTCCGGTTCGACCATACTCTGGACCAAAACGGTGAACGGGTCACTCGTACTGGCTTGTGATCGCCGCGTGATGGCGAGCGGACTGTAGTATGATTTCCATGCCTCCTGTATCTTGCTCACGACGGCGTCTTTGCCGTTGATACCGAGGTAGGTGTCATAGATGTCGTCGGTACCGCCTCTGTCGTGTCCGCGGACGGCGACGAATGGTGTCTCACGCTGTCCGCCGACGAGCTCGACTGCCTTCTCGCCTGCGTTCCTGACCTTGTGATCGAGGTTGATCTGCTCGTATGCCTCTTCGATCTCCTCGATGCGGTGGTCTGGGATGGTGAGACCATCGATCCATGCCTGTATCCGCTCGCTCGTCCGCTCGATCTCTTCGTGGTCCTCGGGATCCAGCTGGTCAAGTACTGAGTCTATCCGGTCCTTCAGGTTGTTCTCGGCAAGCAGGTTCTCGAAGAAGTCGGCCTCGACGAGAAATCCTCGCGGGACGCTGTTTTCGCCGTCCATCAGTTCGCCGAGGGTCGCTGCTTTCCGTCCGACGGTGCGGGTGTCGCTTTCATCGACCTCCTCGAGCCAGTGAATCATGCCAGACTGTTGTGCTGGAGGGAATAAATAACTACTGGAGTACATATGAACGGAAGAGAACGACAGGGGAGGACGGTTCTTATGCGTCCTCGAGGTGGACCCTGAACTGGACAGGGATCTTCATACCTGCCCGCTCTGCGGCCTTGCGTGCGACCCGGACATCGCCTTCGTCGACGCGTGCGACGAGGACGTGCTGCTGGTCGTCCATGATAGCCGCGCGACCGATCGGTCGGCCGAACGGCTTCCGCATGCCCTCGTAGTACCGGTCAGCCTGTGCCACACCGGCCAGCGGGTGGTGCCGCAGGACGTGGTGGGGGTATGGCTTTATCTTGAGGTGGTACGTCTCGGGTGTCAGGTTGCGCCTGAGATATGAGTTGGCGGCGACACGGGAGGCCTCCAGGGCATTGGAACGGACGGAGCATTCCTCATCGACCTTGAGGACGACACGCTTGTCGAAGTCCTCGTTTTTGGCTCCCATCTCGAAGATCGTGATCTTCGGTGCAGGAGCTCCCTTGATGTAGTTGTCCTTGTCCTTCTTCTCGGACATCCGCGTGTACGGCTGTCCTGGAACGTCCCTGTAGATGCTTCCTGGTCGTAGGCCCATCGTGTCGTACCTCGATGACTGGATTGTGGTCAATTCTTTTAAACCCTGCCCGGCGCAGTCATCGCCGGACGAGGCTCTGGAACAGTTCGAACGTGTTTCTGCCACGCATCATCTCGTGGGCATCGCCACCGCCCATCGGGAAGGCCTTCGCCAGCCCGAAGTAGCTGGTGGTCTCTTCGTCCTGTTCGGCCCAGTACGGACGGAGCTTGCTCTCGATACCCCGGACATCCTCCCGGTTGTTGCCGGCGCCGCACGTGTTGCCGACACCGACGACGAGGACCTTGCCGTCAGTGTTCCTGATCTCGTCCCGGATGATATTGACGGCGTCCTCGTGTGCGTCCCAGATCTTTTTGTGCATCGGCTTAGATGCCTGGGGACCGCTTTGCTTGACGACGAACCCCTCGAGGGGGAGGCCGTACTCGGTCGCGACCTCCTCGATCTTGCCCTTCTCGACACCTGGTCCGCCCATCAGGACGCCTGTCCCGTCGACGATGGTGCCGGTCTCTTCCCCTTCGAACCGGAGGCCGGCATCGACGGAGATGATCTTGGCGAAGTCATCATCTTCGACCGCCTGCTCGATAGCGTTGCCGTACTTGCCGAGCCTGGCGCCGGGACCTTTGCTCTTGATGACGGCGTACTCGTTGTCGCCCAGCTCCTGGTCCGTGTAGATGACATCGTCCGCGATCTCCTCGGGCTCGGTCTCGCCGTCGATCAGTTTGGCGGCGATCAGCGGCCCGACCGTGTCGCCGATCGGTACCTCGTTGACGAATGCTTCGGTGGCGTCTTTCTGGGACTTGGAGAGTTCCGTGTACAGGGGCAGCATCATCTGGATCATGCCACCGAGCTGGTAGTTTTTCGTCTCCTCGACCAGGTTCTTGAAATGCCTGATCAGGACGAACATCTGATGGGTGCCATAGACCCCTTTGAAGGCCATCGCGAGGTTGGCCTGTTCTTCTTCGTCAGCGTCAGGTGCGACGGTCGTGACGTAATCCTCCATCTTGTCGTCGGAGGAATCGAGGACGTGCTCGAGCTTATCGAACATACCTGCCGGGTCAAGATCGGACGGCGGCGAGACGACCATGTTTTTCATCGGCTCGAGGCTCTCCCGGACCTGTGGGGTGGGCTGCCCTGCGGCCGCATTGAGGAAGAGGTCCTCGGCATCCTGAGCATTGCTCTCCAGGTCGGTGAGTGCTGATTTTATCTTATAGACGATCTGGAAGAGCATGATCCGAGGGAGCAGGAGGAAGAACAGGAAAAAGGCCCCTATGGATATGGCTGTTTGGAGGATGCTTGCATCGCCACCGAGCATACCGAGTACCATTGATCAGTCACCTGTGTTGTCTCTGACCTGCTTGAAGAACCCTATCAACGTGTGGGCTTCCTTCTTGTGCAGGAACGATCGACCGAGGAAGTTCGTGATACATCGCAGAATCCGTTCCTTCTCTGCATCAGTGTAGTCAAGTGTGGACAGCATGTCTTTAAATATGTTTGTGAGCGCCTCTCGTTCTCCTCTACTGCTCGCTTCTGGCTTCTCTCCGCCTTTACGGTGCTTGAAGCATTTGTAAAACAGGACAGAGGCTGCATGTGTTATGTTCATGACCTCATAATCATCGTCCGTGGGGATGGTGACGACAAGATCGCACAGCTGCAGTTCCTCGTTCGAGAGCCCTTTCGATTCCCGTCCAAGGACGATGCCGATGGTGCCATCGACCTCGCTTGATCGTTCGGCCATCTCTTCGGGGCTGACGGCGTTCCGGAGGACGTTGGATGATTCTGATTCGTGTGCCGTCGTCCCGACGGCGAAATCGACCTTCTGGAGGGCTTCCTCCATCGTTTCGACGATCCTGGCGTCATCGAGGATGTCCTGGGCCTTGACGGCTGTGTTCCGTGCCTCTTCTCCGATGCTGAACTGCGGGTTGACGAGGATGAGCTCCTCGATGTCGAAGTTGGCCATCGTCCTGGCGAGAAAGCCCAGGTTGGCCTCGATCTCGGGTTCGACGACGATGCAGGAGTACATCGGTGCCGGTGTGGTCCGTCCACGTTTTTATACGTTCTCGCCGTCCCGGGACCAATCGGTGGATCGCTGGCCGAATCCTCGCAGATTTTTTATAAGGTGGCCACGCATCTGGTACTATGGAAGTGAAGGTCCTTGCGGCGGTGTTCCTGACGCTGTTCGGCATGGCCGTGGCCATGGGGCAGGGGGAACTGACCGCCGATGATCTGACGGACATGGGCGAGATCATGTCCAGGTTCCAGGACAACCTCCAGAAGGTCGGTGACTCCGGCAGCGGGATCCTCGATGACATTGGGGGTGGTGGAGGCTCCGGAGAACCTGCGAACACGACCCTGTCGGCCTCGTTCACTGCCTCCGATGAACGGCGTTCGATACAGATGCGGGAAAAGGTCGATGTGGTGGCGGTGAACGGCAGCGATATCAATATCAGTGTCTCGGGCCTCGATGCCAGTCCTGATTCTGCCTCCATCAGGCTCAGGAACTACACCGGCGATCTGGCCTTCGATGGCAACATCACGATGTCAGGGACGGCTGAAGTCGTATCCTTAGATGATCTGTCCTTCGATTCGGATTCCGCGGAGAGCATCGAACTGTACGTCGGTGACCCGACATCCCTGAAGATCGACCCGGTGCCCGGGACCGACATGGCGTTCAGCAGCGTCAGCGGAAGGTTCGCGTCCGACGGTAGCTTTGAACTGGGTGATGGGACCGCGGTGCTGCGATCGTTCACCGGTTCCTTCCAGAAGCGGTACGATGGGAACTACTCCCTCGATGGCAAGGTATACAGGGCGGTGCTCGAGGAGGGGAACTCGAGGACAGAGATCGGTGGCAGCGAGTGATTACTCCTCGATGTTGTCCTGGCTCCCGTCAGGGTTGACCTGGACGAGGGGCGTGTACGATCGTGTCTCTTTCTTACAGACTGTGACAGGTTCGTCCTCGTCTTCTGCCTTCGCCTCTGCGACAGTGATGGCGTTGATGTAGTTGCTGTACTCTTTTTCACCGCCTTTGAGCTTGAACATATCACTCATCGTCATCGACCTCCTGGAGGATGGCCATCTTCTCTTTCGATCCCGAACCGGAGTCGGGGTCAGAGGAATCGTCAGTGGTCGAGACGGAGGCGGTGTCGCTGCCTGTCCTGTCGATGAGCGAACTAACGACATTGCGGACCGTGCCGACTATATCCGTGATGATGCCCCAGAGGAGCGTGAGTATCCGCCACAGGATATTGACTGCCTGCTTGGCTGTCGAGAGGGTGGTATAGACCATGTACAAACCCACCCCGATCGCCATGAACAGGATGAACCGGGTCACGGTGAACCCTGGACCGATCCCCACGTACGCGAGGGCGACAAAGAACAGCCCGGAGAATATCGCCATGAGGACAAGGTCCATGATGGCCTGCATCAGTTTGTAGCCGACGATGAACAGGACCAGAAGGATGCCGATCAGGACGAGGTTGTTCACCTCGAGGAGCGTCGCGGCGATGTCGGCGACCATACAGGATAGATGTGGTCTGGGTGGTTAAAAACGCTGCCGGTCACCGTGGTGGGGGCGAACCGAACTGCCCGCCTTTCTCGCTTTCCTCGGGGACGAGACTGAGATACAGGATGACGCCGACGACGGTGAGGAGGATGACGGCGATGACGATGAACAGGATCGGCAGGCTGCCACCGCCGTCGCCACCGGTGTCGGGTTCGTCACCAGTATCGTTCTGGCCGCCGTTTTGCTGTCCCCCGTCCTGGCCGCCGGTCGAGGCCTGGGCGTCCTGGATGCTGGCCTGGATCTGGGAGTCAAGATCACTGGCGGTTGTGAGCTCCGATTCGGCCTCCTCGTAGTTCCCTGCAGCGAGGGCCTCCTGTGCATTGGTCACAGCTGCCTCCATGTCGGTTATCTGGTCCTGGATATCGCTGACCGATTCCGGACCCTGTTCCTGCCGTATGGATTCGACCTGGTCCCTGAACGACGATATCTGCTCCTGGTAGGAGGTGATGTCATCCTCCAGGTTCGCCCGCACCACCAGCTGGACCTCTGTCGTGGCCTCGACGCCCGTGCCGCTGGTCGCGGTGAGAGGTACCGGGTTGTCCTGACCGCGCTCTGTCCCCCCGAGCTCACTGGTATCGAGGCTGACGGTCGTCGTCGTTTCCTCGTCAGGACTGAGCGCGACCCAGCCGCCACTTTCGGTCCGCACCTCGTGTGTCAGGCCAAGATCCGAGCTCGTCACGGTGATGTTAGCTATATCGGTCTCGCCGACGTTGGTGAGTGTGAGATCGAACGTGACGGTATCCCCGGCTGTGTGGGTGCCGAGATCGGGTGATGGGGCGACGATCTCGAGCTCCCCTGCCGGGATGCTCACGTTGACAGTCGCCGGGATCCGGACCGCTTCGTCCCGATCGTTCGTGAGCGTGATATTGCCTGCGTAGTATCCGTTCTCTGCCGCGGTGACACCTACAGGGACGGTGAGGTTACCTACATCACCCTCTCCGAGGGCCTGCTGTCCATCCGCGATGATGTCCGATAGGTTGCCCTCGGTCCCGTAGCTCATGTTCGTCGCGGCCCCGCCGTTGCGTATCGTAAGCCGTATGATGTCGTTCCCGCTCGTTATACGCTGATCGATCTCCGCATCCGCGACACAGAGAGATCCATTCGTATGGGCACACTCGAGCTGTTCGCCGACGGTGAAATTGACCGGCAGGCTCCTGTTGTACTGGATGACCGAGCCCTCGACCATGAACGTGATCGCACCGAGATACCGCTTGCGCTCGGCCAGAGAGAAGTTGAACTCGAGTTCGGCCGCACTGTCCGGCTCGAGATCGACCGGCGGCCCGCTGAGATAGCTGACATCGTAGGTCGTCAGCCCGCTCAGGTTCTCGGACAGATGGATCCGCACGGTCCCGGTTTCGGTGCCGTCGTTCCGCAACACGATGCTCCCGGTTTTCGTGCCCGCCGCATCGAACTGCTTCTCGATCTCTTCCAGGGAGTCGATATCCGTGATCCCATTGCTGATATCGACGACCTTGACATCCGATTTCTCGTCCCCGGAGTCATACACCTCAAAGGCGAACGTGTTGTTTCTGGAGTCGCCGAAGACGTCGGTGACGTCCGCGCGGAAGCTGTAGGTGCCTGTCGGTGCACCGGAGGGGATACTGGCGGCATACACGAGGAGGCGCTGTTCCTCCAGGTAGTTCTCATCCGGGATGGGCCCGTCCATCCCGACGGAGTCGTTCATCAGCTCGGTACCGTTGGGATACATGACCGAGACGTTGAACTTGTCGATGAGTGCCCGCTCGATCGGGATCCCGGTGAACTCCGCCACCGGGCCGAACACGAGGTCGATCTTGTTACCCTCGAAGACATACGATGCTGTCTCCTCGATCAGCCTGAACGAGCTCACGTTGAGATCTCGCGTGTCCGTCGTTGCCGAGAGGCTGTTCCGCGCATGGGCGGTCACTGCCAGTGCATCGCCGTAGGTCGTCGTGTTCAGGTCGGCCGGAACGGTGAAATTCGCCTTCCAGAGGTCCGTGGTATCGTCCTGGCTGTAGTTGAACGTGGTCAGGTTGTTGCCGTTGCCGTGGACCCACGCTGTCACGTTGTCCGCCGGTGCCCTGGTGGCGTTGAAGGTCGTGTTCAGCGTTGCTCCTTTCTCACATCTGGTCGTATCATCGTTGCATTCGCCCGCCGTGTTGTTGAGGGATACCGACCCATCCAGGCGTCGTTCGACAGAAATGACACGTGCCGTTCCCCCGGTCGCGTTGGTGTAGCCGACATCTGTCGTGTTCTGTGCGGTGACGTTGAGATAGTAGAACCGCCCGCTGGGATCGGGGATCGTGATATCGGTGCTGTAGTAGCCGTTCTGTTCGGTCATCGTCCCGCCGTCCACGGAGTGTTCGGTCTGGTTGATCAGGTTCCACCTGACGTCGATCCTGTCGTCGGTCTCGAAGCCGGTCTGGTTCGTCACGTTCGCCCGGAGGCTGTAGGTAGATCCTTCAAGGAACGTCCTCCCGTGGGTATCGTTGAGCACCCGGACGGAAAGGTTACGGTCGGGGTCGAAGGTCAGGCTGTCCGTCGCGGTATCATCAGCCGAGACACCGTCACATGTGCCCTCGGCGAACAGGTCGATTGTTGTATCGAACGTGTTGACGGTGAGGTTGCCGTAGAAGTATCCCCTGCTCTCCGGGACGTAGGACATGTTCTGGTTGTCGGTCGTGTTGTAGTTGTACCTGACACTGACGGTACTGCAGTCATCGGGATCGACGGGTTCCCCGTCCTCCGTCACCTGCATCACGGCGATGAGCTCGGAGTTGTTCGAGATCGACGTCGGTGCGGAGAACGAATCCGTGATCGTCCACGGGACGGCCGAGGCTGTCCCGATGAAGACAAGCAGGAGAGACAGCGCAAGAACGGCTCGCCGCATGGAATACATGTGACCGACGTTGGTATTTAAATTTTCCAAGCACGGACGGCGATGAGCCGCTCCCAGGCGACTTTCTCCTCTGCGGTGACCTCCGCTTCGAAGCCCCGGTCCGTGAACCGGTCCAGGGTCTTGTCTTCCCCGGTCACCGAGCTCTGGACCAGAAGGATCTGCCCGTCCGCGTCCAGGTACCGGCCGACGTCCTCGATGAACGTATCCACCAGGTCCCGACCGCCCTCGCCACCGTACCAGGCCAGCTCCTCGGTGCTCCGGCCCTCTCGGGAGCCGGGGATGTAGGGGGCATTGAACACGATCAGGTCGTATCTGTCATCGATGGCCTCGAACATATCGCTCCTGATGGTCTCGATACTGCAGTCGTTTTTCCCTGCGTTCTCACGTGCTGCCCGGAGCGCACCGTCGTTGATGTCCGTGGCGGTCACCTCGGCTCCCCCTGCTGCGGCGACGACCGCGAGGAAGCCGGAACCGGTCCCGATGTCTACGACCTGTTTCCCATCAAGGTCCATCCCCGCGAGGACGTCGGCGGCGAGGTAGGAATCCTCCCGGGGCTCATAGACTCCTGTCGGGACCTCGACGACGAGATCGTCATAGAAGGTCTTTGTCATCCAATCACCGCAGCGCTGCCTTCACGAGGCCGTGGTACAGCGGGTTGGGCGCCTCCAGCCGGGAGCAAAACTCCGGGTGGGCCTGGGTGCCGACATAGAACGAATGGTCCGGCAGCTCGATGTACTCGGCCAGCCGCCCCCTGTCAGAGGATCCGCTTATCACCAGTCCTCCCCCGGTCAGGTCATCGTGGTAGTCCGGGTTGACCTCGTACCGATGCCTGTGGCGCTCGGTCGCCGTGGTGGTGCCGTAAAGCTCCTGCACCCGGCTCCCCTGCTTTAGGTCTGCCTCCGAGGCACCCAGCCGCATCGTCCCACCTTTCTCCTCGAGTCCCTGCTGGTCGGGGAGGATGTCGATGACGGGGTGCGGTGTCTCCTCGTCGGCCTCGGTTGAGTTGGCGTCCTCGAGCCCGCAGACGTTCCGCGCGTACTCGACGGTCATCATCTGCATGCCGAGACAGATCCCGAGCAGGGGCATGCTCGTTTGGCGGCAGTACCGCGCGACCTCGATCTTGCCCTCGATCCCCCGGGAGCCGAACCCGCCGGGGATGACGGCACCGTCAAAGCCGGACAGGGCCGCTGTTGCATCGTCCGTGTCCTCGATCGCCTCCGTGTCGATGAGCTCGGTCTCGATACGGGCGGACTCGTGGGCCCCGGCGTGTCTGAGTGCCTCCTCGACGCTGACGTAGGAGTCATCGATGTCGGTGTATTTCCCGCAGATCGCTATCCGCACCGTCTCCGCTGGGTCCTCCATGTTCTGGACGAGTGTGCGCCAGTCGTCGATGTCCTGCTGACCGTCGATCCCGAGCCTGTCGGCGACCTGCCGGTCTGCTCCTTCATCGGCCATGATGAGTGGTAGCCGGTAGATGTTGTCGATATCCGGATCGGAGAGGACTGCTTCGGTTTCCACGTCGCAGAACAGCGATATTTTTTCTTTCGTCTCGTCTGTCAGACGTTCATCGCTCCTGCCGACGATCAGATCGGGACTGAGTCCGGCGTGCTGGAGTTCCTTGATGGAGTGCTGGGTGGGTTTGGTCTTCTGTTCACCGACCGCTTCGAGGTAGGGGACGAGGGTGAGGTGGATGAGGACGGCGGGGTCGTCCTGCTCCCGCATCTGCCTGATCGCCTCGAGGTACATCATGTTCTCCATGTCGCCGACGGTCCCACCGACCTCGACGATGGCGATATCGGCATCTTCTTCTTTGGCGATACTGCGGAACCGCTCCTGTATCTCGTCTGTGACATGTGGAACCATCTGGACGGTCTCTCCAAGGTACTCTCCTTCGCGTTCCCGGTCGATGACTGCTTTGAAGACCTTGCCGGAGGTGAGGTTCCAGGCGGATCTGCCGTCTACGTCGAGGAAGCGCTCGTAGTGGCCGAAGTCCATGTCGACCTCACCGCCGTCGGCGAGCACGTAGACCTCGCCGTGCTCGACAGGGTTCATCGTGCCGGGATCGACGTTGAGATAGCCGTCGCACTTGATCGGGACGACCCTGTAGCCGCGCGATTCCAGAAGCTTGGCGATGGAAGCGGAGACAAGTCCCTTGCCGAGTCCGGAGAGGACGCCGCCCGTGACGAAGATCCAGCGTGGCATGCCAGTACATTCGGTTGGATGGCTTTTGTAGTTGGGTGTGTCGGGGGCGCGTTCCTCCTCCGGGGCAACCACCAGGTTTAAAAATTTGTCACTATAAAATACTAACATGACATTGGAGATGTCGGTCGTGGAGTACATGGAACGCGTGGTAGCAAACCCGGATATCACTCGATCGGTCACGGACCGCTTTGCCGAGGGAGTCAACCTTGCGGAGATGGACCACCGGGAGCAGCGTGAGGCGTACGGCGACTGGATCGATGGCGTCGAAGCGTATACCTACGAGTGGAAAGACCTGCCGGAGGAGCTGAATGAGGACGGAAAGGCATCGGCCCCGATGCAGCAGGATCCGCTGCGTCTGTTAGATCAGGACGGCTACGATCAGCTCCGGGAGGAAATGGATGAGGAAGCGTATCAGGCGGCCGTCGCACCGCACGAGAGTGTGCTCCCAGCGCCTGAATCGCGGTTCTACATGGACCGTCTTGAGGATACATACGAGAGCCGGGAAGAACTCCTGGATGAGCATGTCGATATTGTGCCGCTGCAGGACGCGCTGTAGTCCCTAGCCGCGGTGTTTTTTCCGGAGTCGTCCGAGGGCGCTCCCGAGTTCTTCGAAGCCTTGATGGAGGCAGTCATCACAGACTTCTCGTTCCTGTTCTTCCTTGGTCTCCAGTAGGTCTCCGCAGAGATCGCAGTGCTTTGTCACAGTCGTCCCTCCAGCCAGGAGCTGATCTCGGCCAACTGTTTGAGCTGCAGGTTTATGACCCTTTCCTCGCTGTAGGGAACATCATCCCGCAGCTCCTTGCCGCGGTCCTTCGAGATATCGAGTATGTGCCTGGCATCGACGAAGGCGTTCCGGACCTTCTTGCGCTTGTGGGTGAAAAGCGCCCTGACGATCGTGAAGAAAGTGTCCTCGTCTGCAGTATCGGGTTTTTTCTCCCGTGGAAAGAGCTTGACGAGGGCGGACTCGACGTCGGGCTCGGGATAGAAGCTCGCTGCAGGAACGTCCTGGAGGTAGACCGGGATGAAGTAATAATTCGCCATCACCGTCATCCGGGAGTACGCCGAGCTGCCTGGCTCCACGATCAGCTTCTGTGCGAAGGCCCGTTGCAGTGTCAGGACGGACAGCTTCCCTTCCTTCCCAAGGCGCTCGATCAGTTCGGCGGAGATCTCGTACGGCGGGTTCGAGATACAGACGTCGAAGGCCGGCCACTCGAGCTCGAGGACATCGCCCTCGATGATCTCGATGTTGTCAAACCTTCCGGTCTCCTGTTCGAGGGCATCGATCAATCGCTTGTCACGTTCGACGGCACGGACGGTCCCTGCCTGGCGGGCGATCTCCGTGGTCAGGGTCCCGAGGCCGGCCCCGATCTCGAGGACGGTCTCATCACCGCTGAGGTCCGCTTCATCGACCTCTCGTCGGAGAACTGTTTCATCGTCCAGGAAGTGCTGGCCCTGGTCGGTGTCGAGACGGATATCGTACCGCCGCAGGAGGTCCTCGATCATCACAGGTTCAGCGCGCCGATGAACTTGTCGCGGTCCTCGCTTTTCGGCGGTGTGACGAAGAGGTACCGTTTCTGACTGCCCTCGAGTTCCTTCTTCAGGCGCTTGATGATGATCGTGCGGGGATCAGGCAGCAGTTCGACGCGTTCTTTCATGTCCTCAAAGTCCTCGAAGTCCCCGGCATCCCTCGCCTCGATGATCTGCCACATGTGTTTTTTCCCGACGCTGGGCAGGAGCTCGAGGGAGTGCTGACGGGTCGTGATCGGACCTGCGTTGTTGAAGAACTTGATGAACCGGTCCTCGTTGTCCTCGATCAGGTCCTCGAGGACGTAGTCGAGCTCTGACTTTGCATTGTTTGTGAGCTCGGCCATCGTGATCTTGCCCTTGATGTATTTGATCTCATCGCGGTCGCCCTCGCCGATGTAGGCCTCTTTCCCGGTTTTGAGGCGGACGTCATCGCGTGCGACGACCTCGAGGAGGTTGAAGTTCTCCGTGCCGATGACCTGTCCTGTTGGCTCGTCGTTGCCAGATGGTGTTCCATGCTCGAGGAAATCGAGCACGATAGCGTTCTCATCCTTCATTCTTGTCACCTCTACTCCATGTAGGACGTACAGATCTCGATGATCCTGCTGATCTCGCTGTCATCCAGCTTGATCCGCTCCTTGCTGAACATCGCTTGGACCTCTTCCTCCCGCTCCGGAAGGATCTCGAGGATCTTGATGATGTGTTTCGGCTTGAGGCTCTCGATCTCGCCGAGCTCCTCCTTCAGCTCCTCGAAGCTGTCCCGGTCCCGGATCTTGGCGTTCTTCCGGAGGTACTCGAGGCCGATCTGCTGGGCGTGTCTGAACTCGCTGTCACGTTCCTCTTTCTCCGAGAGGACCTCGAGGGCCTCGATCGGGTCTGATTCTGCCCGTTCCGTTATCTTCATCAGTTATCGGCCTCCAGGTGGGAGGGGTGGATCTGGAGTTCCTTCGTCTTGCCGCCGTCCTGCAGCTCGATGACGTAGGAGCGACCACGCGTGCCTTGCACCGTCCCTGTGCGGCTGTGAAAGCGGGGGTGTGGCAGTCCCTCGTGGATGGATGCATCAATGTCTATCCGGACCCTGTCTCCTTCCTCGAAGTCCTTGAGGTGGTCGGAGACGGTCTCTTTCTCCCGTGTATGCTTTGAAAGCTTCTGCCTCGTCTTGTTCCGTGATCCTCCTGATTTCTGTGCCATGTGTAATCACCTGTGATGCCGTGCCCGGCAGTGTATACTGACGGCTATCAGGCTATACTATCACCACGAACTTTAAAAACAGTGTCCTTCCTGCCGCCGGTCAGACGTCCTCGTACCCGGGTGGTTTCTCGATGGCGATGACATCGAGCTCCGTGCATTCGGCCGCCGTATCAAGGAGATGGGAGACGCTGGGTTCTGTCTTGTCCTGGTCCCCGGAGATCAGCTCCTTGATGTACAGGCCGGCTTCACCGTTGACCTCGAGGACGATGTGGTGCTCGTCGACGTATTCCCAGTCGATCTCGTGGACCTCACGCTCCCGCGTCTTATCGGCGCGGCGGTGTTCGACCCGGGTCGGTGTCCGCTGCTCGACGGGCCCGACCAGCTCCTCCAGCCGCTGAAGATCTTGTTCCTCGATCAGGTCCTCGAGGTCGACCGTGGCCCGGTAGGTCTTGTGGGCGTCCCGGTCCTTGACGGTCGCGACGAGGTCCTTCCCGCAGCGTTCGAGGCCGAAGACCTGGATCTTCTCGCTGTTGTCCTCGTTGATCCGTTCCTGCAGTGCATCGATGTCGACATCCCGCTGCTGTGGTTCCGTGATCTCGAGGACGAACTCGCGCTTGCCGAGACACCGTGCATCGACGTCCTCCCGGCCGGCGCCGTGGAACTTGCTCTCGAGCCCTTTCGTGGCCTCGATGAACGGCTCCGCGATCAGCTCCTCGACGGATTCGGTGTACTGCTTGCCTGTCCAGTCGCATTCATCGCACCCCTTGCCCTGGCAGTTGTTGCACGGCCATTTAGTCTGTGGGATGGCCCGTGAGAGCTTGTTGTAGAAGCCGTGGACGAGGAAGGAGTTGACCTGGACTTCGACGTGATCGCGCTCGATGTCGAGGACAGGGTTGACATCGGCCCGCTCGAAGTCGACGGTGGTATCCATGCCCCGTTCATCCTCGAGCCTGGCCTCGAGGCGCTTGCCGAGCAACCGGTTGAGCTCGGATTTGATCGGTTCGACCCACTGGAGGCCGACGTCCTCCCAGAGGGCTTCTTCGGCCTCGACGACGTCTTCGGGCGGTCGGGTACCCATCAGGTAGGTATCGAAGTCGTACCGCTCCAGGGCCTCATAGACCCGCTCAGTGAAGTCATCGAGGTCCTGGAACAGGCCCCTGCATATATCACAGTCCTCCGTCCGGGAGGGTTCCGTATCCGGGAGGTTGTCCCGGACAATATCGTCTTCGCGTATCTCGTCGTCGTTCTCGAGGAGCTCCTGTATGATCAGTGCCCGCTCGTAGTTCTCCAGCCCGTATCCCAGCCTGGCGAACTGTCGTCCGAAGCAGTGATCGCACAGGGTCCGTTCCTGCAGCCACTCGGCTTTCTCTCGTATGTCCATCGCTGGTATGGATGGACGGGCAAGAATTAAAACGTGTCCGGTCCGTGCCCGCCGTCGCTGCCGCGCCCTATCCCTGGTGTTGTGTCCGAGCTGTCCCACAGGGCGATGTCTGTGTGGTCGATGCGATCACCGACGGATCGTGAACCCGTCGAACCCCTCCGGGTCCTCGTAGGTGATCTCGACGTCCTCGACCTCCGCGGGGGCGGGTCCTCTGTGGCAGTACTGGATCATGGACTCGATCGCGTCCGCATCGCCCTCGAAGACGGCCTCGACCCGGCCGTCGTCCAGGTTCTTCACCCAGCCGGTGACGTCGTGTTGCGCTGCTGTCCGTTTGGTGGTGGCCCTGAAGGTGACCCCCTGGACGTGGCCGTCGACGAAGACATGGGCTCGCTTCATGGAAGTACCTGGTGGCCATGTCTTTGAAATAGTTTCCTCAGTAGTCCTGATGCATGCGGCCACGGTGGAACAAGACCCTGCTGTATTTCTTCGTCGGTCTCGGCCTGATTGCGGTGATGACATCGTTCGTCGGGATCGACCGGATCGTCGCCATCCTCCATGACACCACGCCGTATTTCGTCGGTCTCGGGTTCATCGCGGCCTCGGCCCATATCATGCTTTTCGCGTTCAACTGGTACATCGTCCTCGATGAGATCGGCTACCGGGTCGGGATCTGGAAGCTGATCCAGGTCTTCTATGCCGGTACCTTCGCCAACAACGTCACGCCGCTCGGCCAGATGGGCGGGGAGCCAATCATGGCCTACATCCTTTCGAACAATTCAGAGATATCGTACGAGCGCTCGCTGGCAGGGATCTTTTCGGCGGACGCGATCAACGCACTCCCGTTTTTCACGTACTCGTTCATCGGGATAACGTATTTCACACTGTTCTACCCGACGGACCTGATCGTGCGCATGCTGGCGGCGACGGTGCTGGTCATCGCGGCGGCGATGATCGCCCTGCTGGGACTGTTCTGGTTCCGTGCCGGCACGGCGCTGGATATCATCATGACGATCGGGTCCCGGCTGCGGTCGGTCGCTGCCCGGGTCGGCTGGGAGGACATGGGCCCGCTCGAGTACATGGAAGAGGATGAGCTCCGCGAGCGGCTTGTGGAGTTCCGGGAGACGATCGGATCGGTGTTCTCCCGCCGGTCCCTGCTTGTGGAGTCGTTGATCGTGACCCACGCCGCCGGCCTGCTCAACATCATGGCGCTGTATGCGTTCCTGCTGGCGGTCGGGTGGAAGGTCGAGTTCTTCCTGCTGATGCTGATCGTCCCGATGACCGTCATCGCGTTCTACATGCCTCTTCCTGGAGGGCTGGGTGGTGTGGAGGTCGTCCTAGTAACGCTGCTTGTCGTCATCGCCGGTGTCCAGCCACATGTCGCCTCTGCGGCGGTCATCCTGCAACGGGGGACGGTCTATCTGATCCCGACCGTGATCGGGGCCGCGTTCCTGTGGTATCTGTCATCGGGCTGGGAGGAGGTCCAGGAGGGGATGGAGAAACGTGGCGAGGAGCTGGTCTGATCAGGACCGGTCGCGTTTCAGCCGCGAGGGGATGCGGTCACTGATCGAGGAGTACGACGGCCGGAGGGATGCTAAACGGGCCGACATTGGCATCTGGGTATCGTCATCGTCGATGAAGTGTTCCTCGACGCTCTCGTAGTGATCGAGCAGCCTGTCGACGGTCTGTCCCAGGGATTTCTGTGACGCTGCCTCCATCGCACCGTTCTCGAGTTCATCGAGCTCGTCGTAGGCCTTCTCGATCGTCTCGTGGAGCTCCTCTATGTTCCCGGGGGTGTACCGGTAGCCGTTGTGGCCGTCCTGGACGGTGTTCTGGAGGCCGCCCATGTCGGCACCGATGACCGGTGTGCCGCAGGCGTTAGACTCGAGTGCGACCAGTCCCTCGGTCTCGACACGCGATGGGAACACGAACAGGTCCAGGCAGGAGTACAGCTCGGGCAGCCGCTCGCGGTCGAGGAACCCGAGGAACCTGACGTTGTCGTGATCTCGTGCCATGGTCTCGTACCGCTCCCGCATCGGGCCGTCGCCGCCGATGATGATCTGGCCGTCGAACTCCGATGCGACCGCGATAAGCTCCTCGAGGCGCTTTTCCTTGCCCAGGCGCCCGGTGTACCCGATGACGCGATCCGCGGTGATATCGAAGTCCTCGCGGAACCTGCTGTCATCGACCGGCTGGAAGAACGCCGTGTCGACGCCGTTCGAGATCACCTCGACGTCCTTGAGGACGGTGTCCTCGATCTCTGCTTTGACCGCGTCGGTCGGGGTGAGACAGAGCTGGGATTTGTTGATCATGTAGGTCTCCCATTCGTGATAGATTGAGTAGGCGAACTTCTGGAAGATCTTCGAGGAAGAGACATAGTCCAGGTATTCTTCGATCGGGGTATGGACCGTCGAGATCAGCGGGAGATCGTGTTTCTTCGCCGCCCACATGCCGTACAGGCCTGCCCCGAAGAAGGAGTTGATGTGGACGATATCGTAGTCCGAGAAATCGTGCTTGATCGGCGGGAACACGGAGGCCCGGAAGCCCTGGTAGAACGGGAAGCTGATCGAGCGGAAGGTGACATCGTCCTCATCCTGGCCGGGCGCGGGACAGACGATGGTCGCCTCGTGTCCGCGCCGCTTGAGCTCTTCCTTCCAGCTGTGGATCGCGTAGCTGATGCCGTTGACTGTTGGAAGGTACGTGTCGCTGAAGTACGCTATCTTCATCCCTGTCCCTCCAGGGCGCTCTTGTAGACTTCCCTGAGCCTGTTGCCGACAGCTTCGAGGGTGTGGTCCTGTGCTGTCTGTCGTGCCTGTTCTGTCAGGTTCTCCCGAAGTGTTTCATCGTCCTTGAGGCGTTCGATCTGGGTGACAAAACCCTCGATGTCATCCGCTTTGAGGCAGTTGTGCTCGTGGGTGAAGTACTCCTCGAAGACCGGGATGTTCCGCAGGACGGCTGGCCGGTGGCAGTACGATGCCTCCAGGGAGGGGATCCCCTGGTTCTCGACCGTCGTGGGGTAGAAGTAGATGTCCCCGGCGGCGAAGGCCTCCCGGATATCATCGATGTAGCCTGTGAAGGTCACATTGTCCGGTGCCTCCTCGATGATGTCCCTGGTGCCGCCCTGGAGCACGAGCCCGCTCATGATGGTGCCGAACCAGATGAAATCGGTTTCAGGCATCCTGCGTGCGGTCTCGATGAAATCATCAGGTGCCTTCCGCATCAGGACCGAGCCGACACAGAAGACCACGTCCCCGCTCAGATCGTATTTCTCTCGTGCCTGGTCTCTGAGGTCCTCGTATCCGTCGAAACGCGATGTATCGATACCGTTGCTGATGACGGTCGTGTTATCGAAGCCATAGGAGTTGATGATATCCTCGTTGTATTCCGTGGGACAGATGAGGCCGTCGGCGTGGTTGTAGACGTAGCTGACGTACCGCTTCAGCAACGGGGCGGTGAGGTTGGACAGGCGGAATGAGTCCCGGAAGTCCTCGGCGGTGGTGTGGGTGTGCACGAGGACGGGCTTGCCCTTGTTCCTGGCGCGTTTGGCCTGCCAGATGGAGGTGGGGGTGATGAGGTTGAGATGGAGGACGTCGTAGTCGTCGTCGGGGTCTGTCGTGTACTCGACACCGGCCTTCTGTAAGGCCGTCCGCTGTTGCTCGATCGAGATATCGATACCGCCCTCGATGTAGGACTTGAGACCGGCGTAATGACAGACCCTCATGGTGATCGACCGTGACACATTGATGTGGAACCGAGGTTTTTAAACGGGCAGGTCCTCGCCAGGAAGCGATGCCTCTGGGCGGCTTTTTCCTGCTTTCTGGAGCATCTGTCGTTTGATGCGTTCTGTCTCCGTTGTATCGAGTTCCTCTTCGTCAGGGAGGCTGAATGCGATGTCTTCGTCCCGGTAGCTGACGATCTTGTGGTCGCTGTCCCGGAGGAACTGTACAGGGTTCTCGACGGCGTCTTTGACGTACTCGAGTCTGCCCTCGCGCCGTGCGACCTCGACATCGACCATCGGTGCGAAGTACTCCCCGAACACAGGTCCGTCGCCGGGGTCTTCGAGGCTCGCGTCGATGTCCCCGACGGTGGCATCGAGGATGGTGTGATAGACCTTCCGGGTCTCGACGGGCTCGCTGATCCGGCGCTGGCTTGTCTGGCCGGGGGACTTGATCACGAGCGGAACGGAGACGATCTCCTCCCTGACGGAGTACTCGTGCCCGATAAGCCCGTCCTCCCCGAGGTGCTCGCCGTGGTCACCGACGAGGACGACCATGGTCTCGTCATAGATCCCCTCGTCCCGGAGGGTATCGAGGACCCGGCCGACGCGATGGTCCAGGGCCCGGATGTCGGCATCGTACAGCTGGCTGAGCAGCTTTTGCTGGTCCTCGGTGAGCTCGCGGTCGCCGACGTTGTACCGGTCCGGGTGCTTGGGGGCCTCTGCATCGAGGTCCTCATCGACGAAGCCCTCCTGGAACCGTGCCTCGGGATGATGGGGGAGGTGGGGGTCCATGAGATTGAGGAACAGGAAAAACGGTTCCTCACGATCCCTGATCTCGGCCTCGGCCTGCTCGACGGTCCGGATGGAGCGTTTCCACTCCTGCTCGGGCCGTTCCTTGGACTGGAAGATGTCCCGGTAGAGCCGCCAGATCGACTCGGAGGTCTTCCGCAGGGTCCGTGCGGACCCGACGATGTCGGTGTACTGCTGGTAGACCCCGATCAGTGGCTCGGGCAGCTGGATGACCTGGGGGGTCTGGAAGCTCTCGAAGCCCCTGTCCAGGCCGGCGGAGGGACGCACGACGAAGCTGGGCGCGATCCCGGTCGTCCGGTAGCCGGCCTCGCTCAGCTGCTCGGCGAGTGTCGGACCATCATCGAGGAACGGTGAGATGAAAGTCGCCCCGTGCTCGTGGGGGTACATGCCGGTGAAAAGCGATGCATGGGAGGGCAGGGACCAGATCGAGGGAGCGACGGCGTCCTCGTACAGGGTCGCCTCCTCTGTGAAGGCGTCGATGCTGGGGCTGGTCGGGCGGTCGTAGCCATAGCAGGACAGCCGGTCCGTCCGCGTGGTATCGAGGGTGATCAGGACGACGTTCGGCCGCTCCATCGGCATCCCCTACCGGAGACCCATCTGCTGCATCATGCGTTTCATCTTGCCCTGCTGCATGCCCTTGCCGCCACCGCCGCCGAACTTGTCCATCATGTTTTTGGCCTGGCGGTACTGCTTGATCATCTGGCGGACCTCCTTTTTGGTGGTGCCGCTGCCTTCTGCGATCCGCTCGGCCCGGCTGCCGTCGATGATCTTCGGGTCTGCCATCTCCTTGTCGGTCATCGAGTCCATGATGTGGCGGTACCGGGTGATCTGTTCCTCCTGCATCTCCATGGCGTTGTCGGGGAGCTTGGACTGGGAGACCGGCAGCATGTCCATGATCTTCTCGAACCCGCCCATCTCTGTCATCTGGTCCATCTGATTGTAGAAATCGTGGAGGGTGAAATCGCCCTCCATGAACTTCTTGGCGTCCTCCTCGTCGATGGCCTGCTGGGCCTTCTCGATCAGCGAGGACAGATCCGGTACACCGAGGAGCTCGGAGACGAACTCCTCCGGATCGTAGACCTCGAGGTCGGTGAGATCCTCGCCGGTCCCGATGAACGTGATCGTGGCCCTGGTCCGGGCACAGCTCGAGAGGGCGCCTCCACCCTTGGCGGAGGAGTCCATCTTGGTGACGATGACGCCGTTGATCCCGATCGCATCATCGAAGGTCTCGGCCTGCTCTCTGGCGGACTGGCCGATGTCCGCGGGGACGACGAGATACTTCTCGTCCGGCTCGAAGGCACGTTCGATGCCTGTGAGCTCCTCGCGGAGCTCGGTGTTCATCGAGTCACGGCCGGCCGAATCGACGATCACGATCTGGCAGTCGGAAAGTTCCTCCATGCCCTGGCGGACGACGGCCTCTGCATCGTCTGCGTCCTCTTCGCCGTAGAACTCGACCTCGGCCTCGTCTGCGTTCTGCCTGAGCTGCTGGTAGGCTGCTGGCCGGTGGACGTCGGCCGCGATCAGCCCGACCTTCATGCCCCGCTTGCGGTAGTAGTCCGCGAGCTTGCCGGCTGTCGTGGTCTTGCCGGCCCCGAACAGGCCGAGGAGGAGGACGCGCTTCGGTTTGACCTCGACCTCGGCTTTGTCCTTGCCGAGGAGGTCTGTGAGATGTTCGTATACGATATTGAGGACGTGTTCCTTGCGGCTGATACCGGATGGTGCCTCGTCCTGGAGGGCTTCCTCTTTGATGCTGTCGGTGAGGTCCTTGACCAGCTGGATGTCGACGTCGGCCTGGATGAGGTCCCGCTGGATGTCCTTGATCAGGGCTTCGACGTCCTCTTTGTCCGCTACTGTGAGGCCTGCGAAGTCCTTGATGGAGTCTTTGAGGTTGTCGAAGACCATTGCTTACGCTAGAGACGTCCGTTATTTAAAAAGGTGTTTCCGTGGGGGGCTACAGCGGGTTGGAGGTGATGTTGGACTTGCCGCTCTGGCGCTTGCTGCCGACGGTGAACCCGCACTGGTCGCATTCCTTGGAGCCCTCTTTGATCCAGTTCCCACAGCGTGGACATCGTGTTGGCATGATCGATCGGGTACAGATTGGACGCAGTGACTTATGTAAGTGGTGCCGTCAGGGTTCTGCTGCCTCCCAGACGAGCTGGAAGTAGCCCATGAACGAGTCAGCCGCTGCAGGGTCCTCGATCATGATGACGAGCGGGTCATCGATCCAGAAGGTGATCCCGACGGTGTCCCCGTAGATGGCGATCGAGACGCTGGATTCCTGGTCCTCGGGGAGGTACCGGTCCTCGACAGGGGCCCGTTCCCCGACCATGCCCCGCATCTGGTGCTCGAAGACGCCTTTCATCTCGATGCCGGCCTCGGCGCGGCGCTTGCTCCAGGATGGCAGGAAGTGCTCGAGGAGGTCCTCGGCCTCGATCGGTGAGCCGATGAGGTAGATGGTCTCGCCCTGTCTGAGCTCGTCGTTGAACAGCTGCTTGATGCCCTCTTTGCCCTCTAAGATCTTGACCTCCCGGTCCTGGTCGCCGCTTTCGTACTGCCGGAGGAGCTGTGGGAGGATGTCGGAGACCTGTGCCTGGAGGTCCTCGATCTCCTGGCGGCGGTCCTCGATCAGCTCTTCGAGGCGGTGGGGGTCGGTGGGCTTGTAGATCCGTTTGTTCTCCTTGTCGATGTAGCTGACAAGTCCTTTCTCGACGAGGGTCTCGAAGCGGTCGTAGGCCAGCCGGCGGTTGATGCCTGCCTCGTTCGCGATCGCTGAGGCGGTGCCTTCGCCCTCCCTGAGCAGGGTGCTGTACAGCTGGGCGCCGGAGTCGGTCAGGTCGAGCCGGGTGAGGACGTCCTCGATGTCCATACGGTCCTGATGGGGATGCCTGGCTTTTAGGTGTGTGGTCCGGACGGCAAGCTATAAGAACGGTGACGGGCAATCTCGGGGTGTGATACCATGGAGGAAGTCGTCGCTGAGATAGCTGCTGGCAAGAATGACTGGAACGAGTACGAGGTCGGTGTGAAAGATGGTGCGATCTTCATCCGTGATGCGTCCGGGTACGTGGATTTCTCGGAGAAAGAGATCGATTCCTTGGTCGATGCACTGGACCAGGCCCGCCGGAAGCTGCGTGAGATCGAACGGAGCCCGACCCAGGATTAATCGGTCTTGATCAGGACGTCGATGACGCGTTCCCACGGGACGACCTTGACGTAGGGCTCGCCCTCCCCGCCGACGGCATACCATGCACATTCGCCGGGATCTGCACCGAGGACGTCGACGTTGTCGTCCTCGCGTCTGATCTTTCTGACGGCGCGTTTGCCTGATGTGTGGGTCTGGCCGCCCGGCTTGAAGACACGGAGCTGCTTGATAGCGGGCTGGTCGCCGAGCTCGTCTGTCTCGATCATCGTCTATACTAACTTGGTGAGACGGGTTTTAGTAGTTTGGTGCTACTCGAGGACGAGCTGCTTGAACCCGAGTCCGACAAAGGCACCGTACAGGGCCAGGGGCAGATAGGTGCCGGCGTCCAGGTACCGCTCGACCCGCATGCCGGTGCCAAAGGAGACCAGCACGATCCCGAGGAGGAAAAGCGAGTCGAGGACGGTGTCTTGCTCGAGGTTCATGCTGTCAGCTCCTGTAGTTTCTCCTGCAGTTCCGCTGGATCGTCGACGATGGCGTCGGCATGGGAGAGGTCCTCTTTCTCATTACTCTCGGACCGGTACGCGATACAGGTCAGGCCTGCCCTGGTGGCGGCCATGATCCCGTTGGGTGAGTCCTCGATTGCGATACAGTCCGCCGGTTGTTCCCCGAGCCTCTCCGCTGCCCGGAGGTAGATGTCGGGCTGGGGCTTGGAGTCGGCCTCGATCTCCTCGGCGGACAGGGTGATCGCGAATGACTCTTTGAGGTCGAACCGGGAAAGGACCTTCTCGATCCAGTGCCGTGGCGATGAGGAGGCCAGGGCGACGGTGATGCCCCGGTCCTGGAGGTCCGCCAAGAGGTCCGTGAACCCGTCCATGATGGCGACCTCCTCGTGGTAGATGGTCTCGGCGGCCTGGTCGTACCGTTCCTTGAACTCGTCTCTGGTGATGTCGGCGCCGTACTCCCTGCGGAGGAAGTCATAGATCTCGAGGTAGTTCATCCCGGTGAGCTGTTCGGTGACCTGGCCGGGATCGATCCCGTCGGGCAGCAGGTCCGCGTAGATGTCGTCGGTGTACCGTTCCCAGTAGACCTCGGAGTCGACGATGACCCCGTCCATGTCGAAGATGACCGCTGTCATGTGCATGCCAGGATGGATGTGGCAGGTTTTTCACGGTATCGGAGCGGGGAGCGATTAAAAAGCATAACGTCCATACAGTACAGTAGCCACCTGGCTCCTATGTGTATGCGGCCTTGGTCCAGTGGCTAAGACTCCGGCCTTCCAACTCACTCAGGTTCCGCCCCTGACTCCTGAACCGGAGGTTCAGTCGAGTCGACTGAAATCTCCGATTTCAGGACTGGACGCAAGTACCGGGTGCAGGCACCCGGTATGACGACGTTTTCGCTCCGAGGGGCGTAAAGTCTACCCGTCGGTGGCCATCGACGGGAAATTCGACAAGAACGAGGTAGATAGCCGGCGACCCGGGTTCAACTCCCGGAGGCCGCATTTTTAGATTTTGTTGTATCAAACCTAGAGGTCTGTCTCTTGTCGCACTAACTCACGTTCATCTTCATCCAATCCATACAGGTCGAAGACTGCTTCATCTATCTTCTCATCAACTTCCTTGATTTCATCTTCTACATCCTCGCCATCCTGTTTACGTTCCTGTAGGTCCAGCATCTCGTCCACGAGTTCTTCCAACTCCTCTGTACCCCCTTCTGCTATAGGGACCTGCTTGAAGTACCGCCATATGAGTTGATAGCCTCTTTGTATCTTTGTACAAGTCTGCTTTATCATGAACCAACCAAAGGTAGAATTGAGGATGCCTAATATGCCTTTATCGGCAGGGCGAAGCATGAAACTCGCATCGTTGAAGTATGTGCCTCCGTTCTTGTCATAAGCGAATCTCGGATTTGTGGCTATCTTGCCATAGATTATTTTCGGCTCTTCAAAGGTATCGTAATAGGAACACGGTCTCAACTCCCACCAGAACTCTCCTTGGTCGTCACGCTCTCGGGCATCATCCTCAAATGGTGCAAGATGTTCGGCGACAGCCGGATAATTCTGTTTCAACCATTGCCAGTTCTCCTCTTCATTGTTCTCACCACTATGTCTCGATGTCCATCCATCCGGTATTATTATAAGGAACTTTCCTGATTCTCGGAGAGTATATCTGCGTATGTAACGTCCTGTCAGGAAGGGTTTGATAATATCCTTTGAGGATTCATCTTGCTCTATCAGTTCCTCTTTTCTCTCCTCACCTATTACGAAGGCGTCATTTAATCCCGTAAGCACACCACGATAACTATCCTCAACCACCTTATGAAGCGGTTTATGCTCCTCCTCGATTTTATCCATCAGGTTCATAACCTCCTTGCGAGGGAAGCTCCATGCTTCGGTACCTAAGCTCTCCTGACTCGACAGATAACCATTCTTCTCCGTAAATGCCTCCAATGGGGCATAATCTTGGTCTTCGACCATCCCAGTGTGTATATCCTTATTGGCTTCATTGACGCCTTTCATCACGATGATGCTGGGATATGCGGCCACGCCTTTGAACACTTCTGTATCGCCGAAGTCGATGAACTCTTCTATGCGGTACTGGTTCAGGTATTCTCGAAGTGGCTCGCCGTAGCCGGTTCTGAGCCACTTATTGGAGACAATGTAGCTGAAGTATCCATTGTCTTTGAGAGTTTCCATGCTGCGCTGGAAGAAGTATTGATATAGGTCGGCTCTGCCGTGGTAAACATCATAGATGGCTTTAAGGTAGTCCTTCGTTTCCCGTATTTCTTCTTGTCGGACGTATGGAGGGTTGCCGATGATGACGTCGAATCCCCCTTCCTCGAAGACTTCCATGAACTCCATGGCCCAGTGGAATGTATCGAGTTTCTGTATCTCATCTTTGTCGAGGTCTGTCTTCCGGAATATCTCGCTGGTGAAGTGGACATCGAGCCAGTTCTCAAGGTCGTCCTCGATGTCCTGCAACTGGCTGTACAGTTCCTTCGCCTCGTTGCCTTCTGCGTCCTTGTATTTCGGCACGATGTCCTTCCGCTCTTCCAGTAGCTCTTCTATCTTCTCCTGTGACTTGAACGTCGCTATCTGGGTCGGGTCATCCTCTGAGGGCGTGGGCAGTTCAGCGAAGCCGATGAGGCTGTTACCCGTCTTGAGGTTGACATCGATGTTGGGGAGGGGCTGTGGGTTGTCCGGTTCATACGAGTCGACCAACCAGAGCCAGAGGCGGAGCCGGGCAATCTCGATGGCGTTCGGATTGATGTCGACCCCGTAGAGGTTGTGCTTTAGGATGAGCTTTCGGAGTGCTACCTCAGAGTGGCCCAGTCCGATTTCCTCAGAGATCCGGCTGTACACATCCAGCAGGACGTCTGCTGCCGCGAGGAGGAAGGCACCTGATCCGCATGCATTGTCACAGACGGTGAAGGATGGAAGGATGTCGTTGAAGACCTCGATGAGTCGCTTCTCGCGAAGGATGTACAATTCCTCGATGTCGTCGATAAGTTCGTTCTGCTTGTAACCCTTCTCCCGGAGCATGTCATTGACACGGTCAACAAAGGCGGGATTGATGGTATGTTCGGCGATGTAGCGTGTGACGTTCTTGGGGGTGTAGTATGCGCCGGTATCTTTCTGTTCGGCCGCTGTCATAGCCCGTTCGAAGATGTAGCCGAGGATTTCTGGGTCAAGAACCTGCTTCTCCGAGCGTTCCTCGGAGTGTGTGAACTTGAACGAGTCCAAGAAGTCGATGACCTTGCGAAGGATGTTGGGGCTGAACGAGTAGTCACGATACTGCTTTTCAAGGTCTGTCCGGACAAACAAGCTGCCGTTTAGATACGGAATGTTCTTGAACTCCTCGTCCAGATGGTCAGGTCGTCGCTTCTTGCGGAGGTTCATGGCCTTGAAGAACAACTGGCGGAGTTTGGCATTCAGCATGTCATCAGGCTGGTCTGAGAGGTAATCGAGGAGATCGAAGTCGATGATGCCTTTGGCTTGGAGGAACCGGAGGAAGATGAGTCTGTCCATCACTGTCTGTGCTATCTGTTCTCGTTCGTCCCGGTCCTCGACCATCGGGATGCTTTCGACGAGACAGTCCTCTTCTGCGATGTGGCGGGTCTCGTCCTCGTGGTCGGTGTACTTGCCACCGTGGAGGAGAGCATCGTACCAGTCGTAGAACTTCTGGCTTATCTCCTCTTCTATCTTCTCCGCTGAAACTGTAGCCTCACCAAGAATTACTTCCTTGAATCGGTCATAGTCTTCTCGAATATCGAATTTGTAGACGATCCGTGCTTCACTGTCGATGATTATCCAGTTCACACCGTCCGTGGCAATACCGAATTCATACTTATCACGGACCTCGGCAAGCTTGAACAGTCCCTGTATTTGGTCTACTGCATCAGTCTGGGTGCGGTCGTCCAAGGGCGTGTTGAGGGCCTTGGCTTCCAGTAGCATCTTTCGGTCGTCGATATGGAGTTCGTAATCAGCATAGCGACGCTCTCCCTGGATACCTGTGAACTTCTTCTCTGGTATCATCTCGACGCCGTGCTCTTGAAGAATAGGACGAATGAGCTCTGCGACCGTTACATCCTCTGGCTTCGCCTCGGCTTGTAGGTCGTCTGCACTGAGTGCTTTTCCTTGCTCGAAGACTCGGGCACGGCCGTCCATCGTCAAGCTATCCTTGAACGATGAGAGCAAGTCTTCGATATTTACCATAGTTCTTGCAGTGTGGTTGTTATTTTTACAAGCTGCGGTACGGGTGTGAAATTTTTCCTAGAAAACTTTCCCGTCTTGGTTGAACTTCAGAATTATATGGTTAAATTAGAGGCAGGGTTTTAATTTCCCTGAATTCAAAAAGGATCAACGATATGGGCGTCTCTAGGGAACAGGCGCCGAAACTGATTGACGCGTTTTTGAAAAACATATTAGAGGCTAGATGATGGCGGAACAACATACGCTCCAATTTAAGGGGCATGAGATTACTGTTACCCAGCAGGAACTAGAGGATGCGTTTGATGCGACAAGTAGTGGATTCAATGAACTTGGATATTCTCCATGGGTACATTTGGAGCATGAGGGAGAAAGAAAGCCTGCAAAGGACGTATTTCGGAATCTTGACGTTGTCAAAGAGGTTTTGGCTGAATTAGGTGACGATGTTAGATTCGGGCCCGGCTACCCATGTCGTTTAGCACGGAATATTGATGGTTTTGCGGTCTATGATAAAAGAGGGAAAGCCGCTGAACTCTTGAAAGGTGCTTTCCAGGAGGCACTTGATATATACGATGATACTGTAAATCGAAGTGAAAAACACTCTTCTGATGAACGTTTAGCAGAGGTTGTAGGAAAGAAAGCAAAGAATTTAGTCAAACATCTGGTTCTAAAACAGGATGAGTTTGATAGGAGTGATTTTAGTTTTGATGCCTCGGCTGGCACGGGTTACTGGACGGAGGTGCCATGGGTGGCGGTCTTCCACAACGAAGAGACATCAACCAGCCGGGAGGGAATCTATGTAGTTTACCTTATTGACCCAAGTCGGGATGTTGTATTCCTAACCCTCAATCAAGGAGTTACGGAAATCAAGCAAGAGAAAGGAAAACCTGCTGCCAGGGAGCATCTTCGTGAAACTGCTGAAGAAGTAAGGGCGGAGATAGAGTTACCTGGATTCGAAGCAGAAGAGCTAGAATTTGATACAAACAACATTGCAGAACTCTATGGTCCTGGCACTATTTTTTACAAAGAGTATTCTCTGAATGAAACTCCTGATCAAATGGAAGAAGATCTTAGAAGGCTTGTAAAAGCGTATAAGCTCTATATTGAAGGAGAGGGTAGTAGAGTTGAGATGGGGGAGGCACCATATGAGAAAGACTCGAATTTGGTCAAAGAGCCCTCCCTAGATATAGAAACTGACTTAGATATAGGTATTACTGCTTCTGATTTTGAAGACGAACTCTACTTCCCCAACGACCAGGACGAGGAACTTGCAGCCCAGATCTCCTCGGCGCTGAATGCCGGTAAGCACATCATCTTCACCGGGCCGCCGGGGACCGGGAAGACGGAGCTGTCTGAGATCGTCGGCAAGAAGGTAACGAAGGAAGAAGATGAGAAGGTCACCGGCTACCAGGTCACCACGGCGACCTCGGACTGGTCGACGTTCGATACCGTCGGTGGCTACATGCCGGAGAAGGAGTCCGGCGGTGACTTGGAGTTCAACCCCGGATTCGTCCTGGAACGACTCCCGGGCGGGGACCATCCTAACCGCAACCAGCTGCTGGTGATCGATGAGATCAACCGGGCCGACATCGATAAGGCCTTCGGCCAGCTGTTCACCGTCCTCTCGGGCCAGGAGGTCAGCCTGCCGTTCGAGGCAGGTGAGGACGGTGACGAACAGGAAATCACGATCACCCCTGCGGACGAACACGATGGATCGATCGAGGAACACGAGTACGTCGTCCCCGAGTCCTGGCGGATCCTGGCCACGATGAACACCTACGATAAGACCTCCCTGTACGAGATGAGCTACGCCTTCATGCGACGGTTCGCGTTCATCCGTGTGGACGCACCTGATCTTGACCAGCTTGAGGACGATGGACTGGTCGAGCTCCTGGAGGAGTACAACGAGGTCTGGGGTATTGACATCGATGAGGATGAGTTCGAGGCCGTGGGCAAGATCTGGCAGGCGATGAACACTGGCAGTGAACGCAGGAAGATAGGCCCGGCGATCGTCCAGGACATGCTCCAGACCATCGGACAGCGTCTCAAGGCAGATGAGGATGCTGATAGAGAACGACTGCGGACAGAGGCAGTGGTCTCCTACATCCTGCCCCAGCTCGAGGGGGTCAGGAAGAACGACGACATCGTCCGGAGCATCATCGATACCGATGTGGTGGATGATGATCGGCTCAAACGCGTGGCAGGCGACATGCTCCAGGTCACGATTGATGAACAGGACTGATCTCATCGAGGAGCTGACTGAGGACATCCTGACCTACGTCATGCACGGGGCCTTCCCCGAGGACAGGATAGCCGAGGAGATCAAGTACGACGACCTCGACAGCCGGTTCGAGGACTACGAGCGTCTGATGGACCTCCACTTCATCCTCCAGGACGATGTCATCGAGTTCGTGGAGGAGCTCCCGCACCGGCTCCGCGGGATCAAGACCCAGACGCGGAACGTCTCACGGAAGCGACGCGGCACCGTCGATGGTCGGATCAACTGGTCCGCGACCATCCAGCAGCGGTACGCCCGGAACCCAAAGGACTCGTCCCTGTTCGTCTGTGACAACCGCTCCGAGCACTACGATATACCCGAGAACATCGTCCTCAAGCGCCTCCTCTCGATCATCCACTCCACACTGAAGGACTGTCAGGACTACCTGGAGGAGGACCATGACTGGGTCAACGAGCGGTGGGACGAGGACCTGATCGAGGACATGATGCGGATCATGGAGCGTAACGTCCATGTGACCCGGATCAAGGATCCTGATCAGTACGAGCCGACCGACAGGATGCTCGATGCGGCGGATGGTTCTAGGCAGGAGATCTACCAGGAGGCCGCCGACCTCATCGGACGGAGGAAGGACCTCTTTGCCGGTGAAAAGGACCAGATCAAACGCGTCCTGAATGAAACCGCCATCACCCCGGACGATGACGAGACCCTGTTCGAGCTCTACGTCCTGTTCCGGTTCATCGCCACGATCGAGTCCATGGAGGACGACGGTGGCTTCACGCTGAAGACGATCAAGCACCACAAGCAGGAGATTGCCTCACTGACCACCGGCTCCCGAGAGATTCGGCTGTACCATGACAGTTCTGGGGAGGAGGATATGTCGTTCCTGTACGATCGGAGCGACGATGAGACCCGGCCTGCGAAGGTCCACCAGGAGACGAAACAGGTCATCAAGCAGTACTTCGGGAAAGAGCCTGATGAACAGACAGGTAGACCCGATGTCATCGTCCTCGAGGTGATCGATGAGGAGGCGAACGAGTACGAGTACCTCATCACCGAGGTCAAGAACTCCACCAACAAGGACACGATTCGTCAGGGTATCAAGGAGACCCTGGAGTACCTGGCGTTCCTGACCGTGGATGACGAGCCGGCCTTCGAGGGGGATGACCGTTCCGAGATCTTCGGCTCCGGGTACAACGGCGTGCTCGTTGTCCAGGATCTGGATGAGGAACCGAAGGAGGTTGATGACCAGGAGGACCAGTCGATCTCCATCCTGCAGGCCGGACAGCTCCAGGATGAGGAAGGCCCACTACGGGAGGTCATCGAGCGGGTCGTGTAGAGCCAGATTCCGTTTAGAGAATAGAGGAGTCCACCCCGATTTACTGTTAAAAATTTTGTGGTCTTATAGTAGACACATGGACCTGGATAGATTGGAGGCGTACCTTCCTCGGGAAGGGGAACGAGAGCGATTCAGGGAAGAAGCTGAGGAGTTTCACGGTACGTTATTTCCTCCTGAGAGTTGGTCGGACATGGATAAGTTCTGGGCGGCAGTTTACTTTGCCTGCAATGCGGCAGAGGAGGGTAGTGCGCCACGTGATGAAATCAAGGAGATTTATGAGGATTTAGATACAGATCGTGCAATGCGAAAACAGATTCATGGTGCTGATGGGGTCAAGAAAATAGACGTCAAGGACGAAGAGCACCTCAAACTTACTGCAGACGGCCTGCGGAAGTGCCGTGAGCTCTTCAGTGGTGACAACGATGCTGATTGATGAGCCAGATGAACTCCTGGAGGAGCTGGAGGACAAACTCAGTGAGTATTTCAAAATCAGCCGTGAGGCTGGCCCCATACCAACCGATGCCTGCGATGATCTTAGCAGTAGAGAGAAGCTACATCGGTTCTATGCTGCGCTACGATACGCAGAAAGGAAGCTTGACGAGTCGCAGATCAACATAGAGAACCAAAAGGAGTTGGCTGAGCGGCTGGATGTGAGCCACGATAGCGTGAAGAAGGCGCACCAGATATTGCGGGAAGAAGATGTTTTGGTGAAGGATGGAGACCGGCCATTCAAGCACAAGATTACTGACTACGGACTGGACCGCCTAGTCAATCCTGAAGCGTAAGCTCTGTGCCGTAGTTCTCCTCGACATACAACCGACCCTGGCGTGTCAATTTAGCCCCATCATCGTTCTCGTGAACGTGCTTCTGATCGTTTGCATTATGTAGATTCGGCCGGATGGTACTGTTATCTTCATCGTCGATGTACGCGTAGAGATCCTTCCGGGTCACCCTCTCTGGGTAGAAGTGATAGAGGACGAGCAAAATCTTATCCTTTGTTTTGATGTTGTCTATCAGGATCATGATGTCCCCTCCTTCGAATTCCTCTACGAACGGAAGACTACGTGTGCTAACTTGCTCCATCCGCCGGCGTAGTTCTTCAACGTCGATGTCTTCTGTACCGTACACCCGGATGAACTCAGATATGACCCATTTTGTGGTCTGATGTGCGAAGTAAGCATCAATCATCTGCGGATTGATTTCGTCCTTATGCACCGCTCCTCGCTCGGAGCGAATTGTATAGAGCGAGTACCGTGCAATCCGAGGGAGTATCTTCCGTATCGATTCTGGAATGCTTCCTTTTGACTGGTTCTCTAACTTGTCTTGTACATCAGAAAAACGCGGCTGGGTCGAATGTCCATCTGAGAGGAGTTCTTCGAGTAATTGGAAGACGGTCTCGGTGAACTTACCGGTCTTGTTCAGCGTCTTCTCATAGTCTTTCCTGTGGAAAGATTTTGTCAGAGAGATATGCTGTTCAATGAGCTCTTGAAAAAGTGTTGAATTAAGTTCTGAGCCTGCTACTGAAGCCACGAGCTCGTCTTTATTAATCATTATTAATGTAATCTAAGGCATCTGAGAGTTTTGAGTACACGAGGCGATGTTCGGCGGAATCAACTTTCTCAATGAACCCCTTCTTCAGCAGATCACTGATACCCGATCGTATAGTATTCTTTTCTGCTGATATTACGGAATAGAGTTCTTCGTTTGGTACACTATCGGAATCACGAGAATTAGCGTTGTAAGCAACTGCAGTACCAATCACCACAGACAGAACTTGCCGTACTACTGCTTGATTGGAGTCTTGAGGGATGATGCGCCCATCCTCGTCTTTGAACACAGTCTGGATTCGATCAAATTCTTCACGTATCTTCTCTTCCTTCGATACGCGCATGTTCTCTTCATACATCTCCTCCAGTGATTCTTGATCACTCATTGTCCCTCATCTCGTCTACCATCTGTTCGCCTGTTTGCGTGAGCACATATTCCTTGGCACCTTTCTCGGTCTTACCAACCTCCATCATCTGCCCTTGGGAGACGGCCTTCGAGACCGTATCGCTGGGATTGGCGGGAGGGTTCCATTTAATACGTCTGTACCCTTCCCGGATGTCCTTGGTGGTAAAGGAGTCCACTCCATCGTGGTTCTCCAGGTAATGTCCGATAACCAGCGCCCGCTCTCGGTGGTTTGAGGGGTCGAACTCGAGTGCGAACTCGTTTATGGATAGTTTTTTCTCACGGGGCTCGGTGTCTCCGCCATCTAAACTCCTTTCTAAGGCGGTAAGGCGATCTTCCACGTCCGACAAACGTTCTTTGATTTCTTCTATCTCTCCCATTCTTTTAGACCCCCAGTTCGTCGAGTGTTTTTCCCACTCTGTTGGTAGAGATCTTGTGCTCGCCGTCTTTCTTCCGTTTGATCTTACCGGCATCTTTCAGTTCATTGATACCCCATTCTATGGTTCCCTTCGGCCGTTCCAGCTGCTCAACAAGTTCCTTGTTTTTGAATGTGGCGTCGTCTGTGTATCCTGCCTTCGAGGCATAATGCTTGCCCACACCATAAAGGAGAATCTCCTCTTTGGTGGAAAAATCTTGATCGGGTTTCAGGAAGACGCGACCGTTCTCACTGAGTTCGACCGCCTCGATCACCCGGTCGAAATACTTCTCTAGTACGTCCTCTTTGTCGGTGGTCATCTCGTCTTGAATCTTATCTTCTAGGTTCATGCTTTGTCCTGCGCCCCGGAGTTTTATAATAATAATTATCGGCTGCCGGAAAAGTGAACACCTCCGCCATGATGGAGCAATTCATAAGATATCTAAAGCAGTTTTATTTATAAATAAAAGCGATAGTGGATAAATTGTTTCGACATCGTCGATCAACAAACTTATCAGGCAGGAAAAAAACTTGTCTTATGTGGCCTATAGACAAGTTTTAGAGCTATCATTATTATGGCCTGGTAGAAGTGCGACGATGTTGGAGCCAAGTATTGAATATATTAATTGAAGAAGTATTGATGCTTTATAGGGGCTAATTTGCCGTTTTTGCGAACAAAAAATTAAATAACTTGGCTGCATTTTTGGCATGGGTCAGCCTGTGGTCGACAAAAAACCGCTCAAAATCGATTAATAGACCTATTTATCGCCTGTACAATAAAGTTTTTGTTTCCCAAATATGCAGCCAAGTATTGAAAGTAATTTTTATTTGCTATCTCTTTATAAATTGTCGGCGTTGTTACTGCTGTGGCCGAGGGCACTGACTGGGATAGGCGTGCTCTGGCGGAATGATGTGGGTCTGACAGGGTCAACTCTGATCACCGCGCGACTACCCAATCCTCATATACACTCCAGGCCAACAGTACCCCATGGCCGAGACCTACGAGGACGTCCCGGGCGAGGGCGTGGAGCTGGACGACGGCAGGACGGTCTATGTCCATCCTGTCAGCCACACCCACAACCTCAACCCGATGTTCCGGCCCGGGGACGAGATGAAAGCCTACATCCACGACGAGATCCAGGACTACGTCGAGGACGGGACGGAGGGCTACATGGAACAGAACCTCCCGAGTGACTACGACCTCGACGATGACTACACCCACGAGATCGACGACCACGACTGGGCCGAACATGAGTACTCCCGGATCTGGTCGGAGATGGAGGACGAGGCGAAATGGGAGCGCCGGAAGGCGCTGTTCTCGATGCTCACGCTCCCGCTCAAGACACCGCTGATCATGGCCCGGATGTACAAGAACGAGCTCCTCGGCCCCAGCGAGGAGGAACAAAAGCGACATGAGGAGGTACAGCAGGAGATCTCGTACCTCAACGATCCGGATGCTCTCGATGAGGACGTCGAGGACGATCGATGACCCGGTGACATAAAACCATTCCCGTGCCTGTCCGTACCGGTACCCGATGCTGTCCCCGACCGAGCTCGGCCTCGTCCTCGCGGTCCTGACCGCCGCCCTGAAGGGCATCCAGGACCTGGTCCAGAAGCACAGCGCGGTCGCGACCGACGAGTACGTCACAGGCTGGAGCGCCCGCTTTTTCGGCCTCCTCGTGCTGGTCCCGGTCAACCTCTACTACGGCATCCCCCGGATCGAGCCCGCCTACCTCTATGCCATTGTCCCTATGGGGATCGCGATAGCCGCCACCTCGATCATGATCGCCCGGGCCTACAGGCTGTCCGACGTCTCGGTGGTCTCTCCGATGTTCGCGACCGGGCCGATGCTGACGGTCATCACCGCCTTCCTCATCCTCGGCGAGCAGCCTTCCCTGCCCGCGATCGCCGGCGTGGTCCTGATCTCGGTCGGGGCTTACCTGCTCAAGGCAGACGGCACGGCTGACCGGCTCGCACCGCTCCGGCGCCTGGCATCGGACCGTGGCGTCCAGCTGATCGTCCTCGTCGTCATCATCTACAGCATCACCGCGACGATCGACAAGATCGGGCTCACTGCCTCCTCGCCGGTCTTCTGGGCGCTTTCCACCTACACACTGTCCGCTGTCATCATGTTCCCGATCATGGTACGGAAGACCCCGGACTGGCGGGAGAAACTACAGACCTCCTGGCGACCCCTGCTCGTCCTCGGCCTGCTGGGCGGCTGCTACATCATCCTCCAGCTGACCGCCATCAGGCTGACACTGGTCGCCAACGTCATCGCGATCAAGCGCCTCTCGATGCTGCTCGCGGTCCTGGGCGGTGTCCTCGTCTTCGAGGAGGGATCGATCCGGCAGCGCCTCGGTGCCGCCGCCGTCATGGTCACGGGGGTCATCCTGATCGCCGCGGGATCCGGCAGCCTGCTGTGACACCTGAGATCATCGATAAAGGTACCGGTTGCACCAGTCCGGCCCGCTATGCCGTCGCGGGCTGTGGGTACTGGCTGGTGATGGTGCTGCGCTGGCCGTCGATGACGAGCTCGATCTGGATCCGGAGCAGGTTCTCGTCCTGGTCGACGGTTACATTGACCTCATCGATCGAGTCGAGGTCCTCAGCCGTCAGAGGGAGCTTCTGTGTGGCATCGATGATCTCCAGCCCGAGGAAGTCCCCGTCTGTGTCGAGGTCCAGGACGAAGCCGCCGAGTTCCAGCGACTGATCGAAATCCTCATACTCCTCTTCCTCGATCACGAGGACATCAATATCGTCGTTGTAGTGTGCCTGGATCATGCGGGGTCACCGGGGCCAGATGCTCTTGATAAGGACTTTGGTACTAGGAACATTAAAATATAGGGGCATCTCGTACTGGTCGCCATCCACTGAAACGGTCGCTTTATAGCTGTGCTCGAACCGTGAGTCGCTCCTGTCGTTGTCCCTGACTGCCACGAAGTCGAACGCTTCTACCTTCTCCCTGACGCCATCGATATCGATGTTCCGGCGTCGCGCCCGCTCATGTGCATGCTGGTGGAACTCGATGCGGTCGGGATCGCACTGCTGGAGTTGCTCGCGTAACTCATCCGGAGTCATTGCTGCTCGACCTTCCGGTCTGTCTGGATGTTGGATCGAAGACTTTAACCCTTCCCGATGGTGACACCGTATCATCTCGCGATCGCCGGCGTCGTCCTGATCGCCGCGGGATCCGGCAGCCTGCTGTGATGGTTCAGTCCTCGATCAGCAGCTCCGAGGGATCCGCATCGAGGGCGGGTCCGTCCGTCGCCTCGTGCAGGGCATCGAGATACTCCGGCTGGTGATCGTGTGCCGCGAGGTGGACCCGCGCACCATCGTCGTACTTCCAGTCGACAGCGACCCGGACACCGTTGCGTTCGCCGTTCTCGAGCTTGAACCCGACCGCGTCATCGACATCGCCCTGGTCCGGCTGCCCGTGGTACAGCGCCCGGAACGCCTGATCGTCGAAGGCGCCCTCGAGGTCGGTCCAGTCCAGCGGGCTGGTCCGTCAGTGCATCGAATACATCGTCCTCCTGCATGAGGCCGGTCTCGGGGCCCGACTCTTTTCAATCTGGACGGGAGGAACTGGACCGCCGATGGATGCGGACGAGATAAAACAGCGCTGCGAGGAGCTGATGGGTCGATCGCCTGGCGGGCGGGTAGTCCGAGTCTCTTCCATCGGGGAGTATTTCATCCCGGATTCGGCCACAGGCACGAAAGCCGACATGCAGGCCGGCACACGGGAACATGCTGAACGCGAGGAGGAGATGGACGACATCGCCTGGGACGAGCTCCGGTACTGCGTCCTGAAACTGCCCCGCAGCATCGAGACGGCAGATGCGGACAGGTTCGACGACCGCCTGTTCGGGGCTGCGAAGGATGGGTCACTGGAGCGAGCGGCCGATGCTGTCGAGGACGACCTCGGGAACGGGACCGCGTTCACGAAGCGGTTCACACTCGAGGACCACAAGGAGGACGTCGAGGAGGCACTCGCGCATCAGTGATCGCCGTGGGAAAAGGACAGGGCCACGTGATTCTCGACGGCTATCGTCGTGCCCAGGGGACGATCGGCCACCATGTCTAAATACCTGCCGTGAGCGATTTCTTACATGGGGTCCATCCTCGATGATCGCCGATACAGGATCCTGACAGCGGTCGCTCTGGGTCATTTCCTGACACTCGGTATCCGGCTGATCGTGCCGGCCTTGCTGCCGAAGATCCGTGAGGACCTCGTCCTCGATCTGACGACCTCTGGTGCTCTGGTCACAGGGATGTGGCTGGTCTATGCGATCGGCCAGTTCCCTGCAGGGGCGGTGACGGACTGGATCGGAGAGCGCCAGATCCTCACAGGCGGCATCGGGCTCACGATGGTCGGCAGCATCGCCCTGTTCCTCTCCCAGGGTCTTGTCGGTGTCGCCGGTGGTGTCGTCCTGATCGGGACCGGTGCCGCGATGCTGGGGACGACACGGATGACGGTGATCTCGGATGTCTTCGAGGACGATACCGAGGCCCAGGGCATCCTGGCAGCGGCCGGCAACCTCGGCTCCCTGCTCCTGCCGCTCGTGGCCGGCTTCATCGCCGTCCTCGGCTGGCGGTACGGCTTCATCTGGCTCGTCCCGCTGTTCGTCCTCGCACTGATCCTGCTGGTCCGGTGGCTGCCGGCCTCGACCTCGGACCCGATCGATGGCTCCCTCACCGATGAGGTCGACGAGATCATCGCACGGACCGATCGACAGGAGCTCGTCCTGGCGACGGTGGTATTCAGCCTCTCGATCTTTGTCTACAATGCCGTGACCGGGATGTATCCCACGTACCTGTCGACAATCAAGGGTCTGGATGGGGTGATGGTCCCGGTCGTGTACGCGATGTTTTTCTTGGCAGCGATCGTCGTCGAGGTCCTGGTCGGCCCGCTCCAGGACCGGTTCGGGTCACTGCGGGTCGCGATCGGGTTGATGACGGTCAGTGCCTGCTCGCTGTTCATCCTGCCGGCTGTCACCGGGATCGTCCCGCTGCTGGTGATCACCTTCCTGATCAACGTCATGGCGGTGATCTGGCCGATGGAGGCATCACGGATCACCTCCTGCCTGCCTGATGAGGTCGAGGGCATGGCATTCGGTGCCGTCAGGACCGTCTATATGCTCGTCGGAGCGACCGGCTCCATCGTGGTCGGGGCCCTTGCCGATGCAGGCCTGTTCCACATCGCACTCCAGATCCAAGGAGCCATCTTACTCATCGCGGCGGCAGCCCTGTGGTGGCAGTGGTAGCTATCAGCAGGAAGCTTCTCAGTATCAGATCCTGTCGTACCGCAGGTCCCTGATCGTCACGCTGTCCCCCCCCTGCGGGACATCGACGGGTTTTTTGGCCTCATCCAGGTCATAGATAGCCAGTGCTTCCTCGTAGGGCGTGCTTTCGTACCACGTCGGGTCCGCATAGTGGTCCTCATCGAACTCCGTCCCCGTCGAGCAGGTGGTCCACGATCCTGGTGTTGGCACCGAGGACCCCGCCGAGCCGTCGTGCATCGCTCGTGGACTCGCGGCCGCCGTGGAGAAGGTAGAAAAGCGCCGTCGCACGTCCCATACCGGCGACGATCCCGTACAGCCGCTGTCTGTATGACGAGCTCCCGACCGCCTCGCGAGCCTGCCTGTAGACGTCGTCCTCCGAACGTATCGTCGCGCACTCAGTGGAACAGGTCCATCGGGACCTCCCAGTCGACCAGCCGCCTGGCGTTGAACGACCGGTACTGGTCCCCGTCAAAGACCCTGATAAGGCCTGCGTCGTAATCGAGCACCGCCGTCCCGAGCCGGACCTCGACATCGTCGTCCTCGTGCTCGAAGACGGCATGGACCTCGCCGTGGCGCTCGATGTCCTCCTGCATCGTCCGGAGTCGTTTCCCAAGCTCGTTGTCGGGGGTTCCTTCGGTTTTGACCGTGCCAGTCTCGTCAGGGCTGAGTTCGTCCTCGACCATGGCCATGTATTGGAGCGGCCGGGTAAAATGCCTTGGCCCCGCCAGGTGAAAACCACGTGCAGGGAGGATCAGTCCATTCATCAAGGAAAAGCAGGACAGTCCAGGTCCCGCCACAGCGACCTGCCGAGATCACCCAGCCGTTTCCAGCCGGTGCCATACAGCAGGTGACCGGTCTCGTCCTCGACCTCGGTCCGCAGGTCATCATCGCCCCAGACAAAGGCGTTGTCATCGAAGACACTCCTCGAGTAGGTACACTCCAGGACGCGGTCTCCTTCGAGATCGTAGTTGGCTTCCACATCCTCGATCATAGTGCCGACATCAAGGGATGCTCGAACTCCCTCGAGGCCCAGCGGATGGGCGAAAAGCAGCTCATGGACGACATCGAGGTCGTCTCCTGGACCGTCTCTGAACTGACGCGGCTCCAGCACGATGGGTGTGCCTCCATCAGGCCCTTAATGCTTTCTCGTCATGGGCTGTCCTGCCGCATCGAAGAGAGCGGACGAATAATTGTCACTTTCTGATAACAAAAATATAAAAACGACGCCCGTCCATCAGTCCCATCTCATGGACTGGACAGCGTATGCCGCTACCGGGGTCCTGGCCGCAGGGCCGGACCATACCTACATCGATGCAGGCGCGATCAAGCCGACCTTCCGCATCGATACCGACAGCGACAGCTACATCATACAGACCGCAGATCCCACGGAGACGTACAGGCTCTACAAGCAGCGGGAGCTGTACGAGGACCTCGCGACGACAGATGTCCCTGTCCCGGAGGTCGTCCACGACGGCACCGACGAGGATGTCCCGTACCAGGTCCTCGAGTTCGTCGACGGCGACGATCCACACGAGGCCCACTACGAGATGGACATGGACGAGATCCTCGAGCTGACCGCGGCGGCTGGCAGACATCTCGGCCAGGCCCACGAGGCCCTGTCGATGGACGGGTACGGCCGGCTCGGGGGCTCGGAAGACGGGCTCACGATCGAGGACGGCGGCACCTGGAGGGACTTCTATGCGGCCTTCATCGAGGGCCACATCGACCGGATCGAGGGCGGACCGCTCGACCAGGACGATCGCATCGAGCGCGCCCGCGAGGTCACGGCCGCGACCACCGGCCCGGCAACCTGCTCGCGGACGGACCAGAGATCGCCGCCGTCCTGGACTGGGACAACGCCTTCGCCGGCGATCCCCGCTACGATGTCGCACGATCGCAGCAGTCCTTCGGTGGCACCTTTGCCGACAGCGCCCCCGAAGGGATGGTCCGGCAGCGGTTCCGGGAGGCCTACGAGGACGCCCGCGAGGACCTCGACGATGATCTCCATGACGTCTACAGCGCCGGCGCCCGCCTCGACCACGGGGCAGCTGCCGCGTGGCTGATCGAGAACGGCTACGACATGCCCGAGGACTACATCGCGGCACTCGGTGATGCTATCGAGTTCGCCATCGGCCGCCTGGAGCGGCGGTAGCCGAGCCACCACTACTTTTTTATAGTAGTCACTACAAAGTAACAACCACAATGTTCGGGGCAGATGATACCGGCGAACAGACGGTCGCGGAAGCGGTCGGAAACTACGTCGACGATCCGTCTATGGAGCAGTACATGGAGCTGCGGACAGAGTACGGGCTCGATCACGAGGATATCCTGGCCATCCATGACAGATACGAGCAGGTCCAGGGGTTCGAACAGACAAAGGAGGACCTCGCCAGACAGCAGCGACGCGATCGCTGGGAGGACCGGGCCGGCTACCTCGAGGATGGTGCCCGGAGCCTCGCCGACATGCTCGAGGACGGGGCAGAGACGGCGGGCGGACTCCTCGGCTCAGGAGCCATCTCGGCACTCGATTACACCGGCCAGGCCCTGAGGGTCGGGACCGACCACGCCGGCAACGCTGCCGTCGATGCCACGGGCTATGTTGGTGATGCGGCGGTCGAGGCAACTGACAGTGCGGGCGATGTGGCGGTCACGGCGACCGACAGCGCCGGTGACGTCGCCGTCGAGGCGACTGATTCCACAGGCGATGTCGGTGTCACCGCAGCCGAGCGGGCGGGAGATATCGGCTATGAGACAGGTCGTTCCGTCGGCAGGACGGGACGCGGGTTCGTCGAGGGCTTCCAGGAGATCAGCGAGTCCCGGGCCAGCTAGCCCGGCCACTGAAAACCCTCCGGCCCCGAGGGTGAGCCATGGAGCCTGGCAGCTACAGCCTCCTCATCCGCCTCGAGGAGACCACAATCGCGATCGGTGCGCTCGGACAGCGCCACTTCGATGCCGGCTCCTACGTCTACAACGGCTCTGCCTTCGGGCCCGGCGGCCTCAAGAGGGTCAACAGGCACGCGGAGGTCTTCGCGGACGGCACGGAGACCCTTCACTGGCACATCGACTACCTCGCCGATCACCCGTCCTCGGAGCTGCTCGCGGTCTATGTCACTGAACACGAGGACCTCGAGTGCGAGCTCAGCTCGGCCCTGCCCGGGGAGATGGTCGATGGGGTTGGTGCGTCTGACTGTGGCTGTGGTGCTCACCTGGTGGAGGCCTCCGAACGCTCGGCTATCGAGACTGAGCTGTCCCGGCACCATGACCGCAGCCACCGGCCACCGGGTTTATAGCCGTCCTGACCCAATCCGGTGCCATGAACGTCCTGATCCTCTCACGGAGAAACGCTGGCAGGAGCCAGATGACCTATGGCTTTTTCCTCCGCGAGCTCACGAAACGCAAGCGCGCGGATATCGAGGTCACAGCGGCCGGCACCGATCCCGCGGACCGTCTCGAGCCGGACGCGAGGAAGGCGATGCAGGCGGTCTCGATCGACCTGATGGGAGCTGTCCCGACGGAGGTCACCGAGAAAGACCTCCGGGAGACCGATCACGTCATCACACTGGGCCTGGAGCTGGAGGATGTCACCGTCGAGGGCTTCGACGCCGAGGAGACGGTCTGGGAGATCCCCTCGATCGAGGAGATGTCCCTCTCGGACGTGGAGGACATCCGGGACCGGATAGAGCGGAAGGTCGAGACCTTCCTCGATGAGCATACCGGGGAGAAAGAGGGAAAGCCGTGACGGCGGTCGCCCGCCGTCAGTCGTACAGTTCGAAGTTGACCTGGTCGGGGTCCAGTGGATCGTCGAGGGTCTCCTCATCCGGTATCTCGTCTGCCCCATCGATTTGGTTGCCTGTCAGCATCTGGGCGGTGTACCCGACCATGTTGCTGAGCCCGCAGATGTAGACCTCCGCATCTTCGTCGACCCTGCCGTCCTCGACGTACTCGCGGGCGAGCTCCTGGACGTAGGCCCGTTTTTCGTCCCAGTCCGGCTCCGCTGACAGCGTGGGGACGAAGTGGAAGTCCTCGTACAGGTCATCGAGCTCCTCGAGTTCGTCCTGGTAGCCGAGATCGTCCTCCCACCGGGTCCCGTACAGCAGCCAGTCCTCGCCCTCGGAGGGCTGGTCGCGTCCGCGCTGGAGCATCCGGTCCTGGGCTGCATCCGATGACCCGAGGATGTACTCGTCATCGATCATCCCGACGAACGGCGCCACACCGGTCCCTGTCGAGATCATCACGGTGTCGTTGTCGCTTTTATCCCGTGTGAAGTGACCTGCCGGGGGCATCATGTCCAGGGTGTCGCCTTCCTCCATATCGAACAGCTCTGGTGTGAAGGCACCGTCCTCGACCAGGCGGACGAACAGCTCGAGTTCGCCGGTCTCGTTGTAGTCTTCGAAAGAGTTCGCGATCGAGTACTGCCGGACGAGCGGTCTGTCATCGCCGTCTTTCTGGTACTGGAAGCTGATGAACTGCCCCTCCTCGAAGGAGATGTCATCCGATGGCTCGACCCTGAGCCGCATCAGGGATGTATCCTCCCGGTCCAGGCGCTGGTCGACTTTCCCCTCCAGTCGCTCGAGGTCCATGTCGATGTCATCGAGGTCGATATCGGTCTTATCGCTCGAGGGTATGTAGTGACGGGCACTCGAGGCGTTGTGACTTGCCAGATCTTGTTTCAGGTCCGTAAAGAACGATTCGCGGTCGCCATTCGCCTGTTCCATCTCGGTTATCTCCGCTTGTAGGCCCATGTCGATCCCTCTGTGATGTACTCGGTTTGTCCGTGTATAAAAAGGGGCAGAGGACCCGTCACAGCGAGTTCATACGTGTAAATCCGGGCCGTCTCCGGCGGCAGTTCCGGGGGCTCACCCCCTCAGCGACAGCATTATAAGAGTTGCATCCAATTGCAGGGAGCCATGCCCGAGCGTCTCACGATCGACAGCGACACCTGGGAGGAGCTCAAGACCGATCATGACCTCCCTGATACGTTCATCGAGGCCTTCGAACAGCGGACACGACGACAGGAGGATACGTTTTTCTTCGAGGCGAACCGGGAGATCATCCTCGTGGATCCCGGCTCCGAAACGCTCCGGACGCTTTCAAGCATCGCGCACCTCGAGAGCTCGACGGAGACACTGTACAAGTTCACCGTCGATGACATGGACGTCTGGAACTCCAGTAAGGATCTTGACGAGATGAAGGAAGCATTCCAGGAGATCCTCGGCGACCAGCCGTCGTTTTTCGAGTGGCTGGAGCGGACCTACGAGCGGCAGAACGTCTACACGATCAAGCGCGAGGGCAATGCCTTCGTGCTGGAGGCCTCATCGGCCGAGCGGATGGAGTACGCAAAACAGATCGATGACGTGGAGGAGAACCTTGTCATGGACCTGTCCGATACCAAGGCACGGATCGATTTCGGCTCGAAGTCCCGCGCGGCGATCAAGAAGGCCCTGATCCGGAAGGGCTACCCGGTCCAGGACGAGTACGAGTTCGATGAAGTCGATACATCGATCGGGGCCGACCTGACCTGTGAGCTCCGTGACTACCAGACCCAGATGCTCGAACAGGCCTGGGAGCGGAAGGCCTGTGTGCTCGCGAACCCATCAGGCTCGGGCAAGACTGTCACCGCGATCGCGATGATCGCGAAGGCCGATGCCCCGACCCTGATCCTGGTCCCCCAGCGGTCTCTGATCCCCCAGTGGAAAGAGGAGATCCTGGACAAGACATCGATCACCGAGGACCAGCTCGGGGAGTACCACGGCGATACGAAAGAGATGAACGATATCACGCTCGCGACATACCACATCGCCTCATCGAAGACCCCGCTGTTCCGGCAGGACTGGGGGCTGATCATCTTCGATGAGGTCCACCACATCCCCTCGAAGGTCTTCCGGAAGACGGCCGATCTCCAGTCCAAGCGCCGTCTGGGGCTGTCCGCCTCGCCTGTCCGGGAGGACTCGAAGGAGAAGGATATCTTCGCCCTGATCGGTCCGGAGATCGGCGGTGACTGGGGCTATTTCTTCCAGGAGGGTCATGTCCTCCGTCCTGAGGTGACGATCCACTTCGTGCCCTGGGACCCTGGCTACAGGCGGAAGTACGAGCAGGCAGAGGGCATCAAGAAACAGATCATCGCCTCGAAGAATCCCGAGAAACACGGCAAGCTCCGTGAGCTGCTGGATGCCCATGAGGGTGATAAGACGATCATCTTTGCGGACTGGCTCGACCAGGCGGAGAACCTCTCCGAGGAATTCGACATCGAGTTCATCACCGGGGAGACGCCCCACGATGAGCGCCAGGAGACGATCGAACGGTTCAGGAGAGGTGAGATCCAGCGCCTGATCATCTCCCGGATCGGTGATGAGGGCCTCGACATCCCTGATGCGGATACGACGATCGTGATGAGCGGCCAGGGCGGCTCCCGGAGGCAGGCGACCCAGCGGGCAGGACGGGTGATGCGGCCGGAAGGCGATGCGAACGTCCACTTCGTCGCGACGAAAGGGAGCAACGAGGAGGACTTCGTCAAGCGCCAGATGCGGCTGATGAAGGAGAAAGGCATCGAGATCGGTGTCAGCGACATCCCGGAGTAAAGCGTTTTAACCTCCGGCGCCCATCCGTGTCTGTGTTCTGCGATGACAGGCGATGCTATGAAGGATCTGGAAGAGAAGCTCTCGTTCAACGCTGATTCTGGCTGGAAGGAGGATATCGATGAAGGAGTTCTCGAGGACCTCACGGGACGATACCGTCGGTTCCTCGCCGATGCAAAGACCGAGCGGGAGGCCGCGGCGGCGATCATCGAGCGGGCCGAGGAGGAAGGGTTCGTCCCGCTGGAAGATGTCGATGATTTCGAGGAGGGTACGAAGGTCTATGCCGTCAACCGCGACAAGCAGGTCATCCTCGCGCGCTTAGGTGAGAGCCTGCTGGATGGGATCCGGATGACGGTCTCGCATATTGATTCCCCGCGTCTCGATGTCAAACAGAAGCCCCTGTACGAGGATGCCGATCTTGCGCTTATGGATACGCATTACTATGGAGGTATCAAGAAGTACCAGTGGGTCAATGTTCCCCTCGCCCTCCACGGTGTCGTCATCGACAGTGACGGGGAGGAGACCGAGATCACGATCGGGGAGGATGAGGACGATCCTGTCCTGCTCGTGCCTGACCTCCTCCCGCACCTGGGCAAGGACCAGCTGGAGAAGGAGCTGAAGGACGCGATCGAGGGCGAAGATCTCAACATCGTGGTCGGGAACATCCCGGTCGATGACGATGAGATCGAGGAGGCCGTCAAGCTGTCTGTCCTCCGGTACCTGGACGAGGAGTACGATCTGACGGAGGAGGACCTGGTCTCGGCCGAGATCGAGGCCGTCCCGGCCCTTGAGCCACGGGAGATGGGGCTGGACCGATCGATGATCGCTGCCTACGGCCAGGACGATAGGGGGCTGTCGTTCACGACGATGGAGGCCATCTTCGATGCTGATCCCGGGAAGACGGCGGTGGCCTGTTTCTTCGATAAGGAGGAGATCGGGAGCGAGGGCAACACGTCGGCCCAGAGTGCGTTCTTGGAGAAGTTCATCGGGGAGCTGCTTGATCTCGAAAGCATCAAGAGCCCCCACTCGGGGCTGCACCGTGTCTTCGATACGGTCGAGGCGCTGTCGACGGATGTCGCGGCGGCGGTCAACCCGACGTACAAGGACGTCCACGACCAGAAAAACGCCATCAACCTCGGCCAGGGTGTCGCCGTTGTCAAGTTCACCGGCAGGGGCGGGAAGTACATGGCCAACGATGCCCACGCGGAGTTCGTCGGCAAGGTCCGGCGGCTGCTGAATGACAACGACGTGCCGTGGTATCCTGTCGAGCTTGGTAAGGTCGATCAGGGCGGTGGCGGGACGGTCGCGAAGTTCCTGGCCCGCCGCGGAGCTGATGTCCTTGATCTGGGCTTCTCGCTGCTCAGTATGCATTCGCCGTACGAGGTCTCATCGAAGGTGGATGTCTATCACACGTTCCGGGCGTGCCGTGCCTTCTTCGAGGAATGCTAGCCGATCTGGACGCTGAATGAGCCGGCGACGTTGCGCTTGAACCACCAGATGACGGCCTTCCTGACCAGCGGCCGGGTGAACGGCAGCAGGACGAGGAACCCGATCGCATCGGTCAGGACACCGGGGGTGACCAGAAGGAGGGCCCCGCCGATGATCAGGAGGCTGTCGATGATCTCTGTATCGGGCATCCTGCCCTCCGAGACTGCCTGCTGTATCCGGCGCAGGTTGAGCCAGCTCTGGGTGCGGTACAGCACTGCCCCGGCGAACCCTGTCGCGATGATGATGATGAGTGTCTGGTAGATCCCGAGCCACTGGCCGAGCTGCAGGAGAACGAACAGATCGAGTGCTGGCACGAGGATGAAAAGGACAAAGAGTGTCCCGAGCATGGTCTGGTTTCCGTCCGGATGCTTTTAAGACTGGAGCACTTCCTTGCTGAGCTCCTGTCCTTTCGCTTTCATCCCGGAGAGGAATTCCGTGCCCCTGTCGGTTGTCCAGTAGACATCCTCGTCGGTCTCCATCAGGCCCTTCGCGACGAGGTTCCGCATGGCCCGTTCGACCTCCTCGTTGTCATAGCTGTAGCCGTGTTCGCCGAGTTCGTCCGCCATCCAGTCGGGGTCGATCTTCTCGTCCTGGCCGTGATGGAGGATGTGCATCGAGACCATGCCGAGGTGCATCTCGTCGATCATCGTGTCACCGCTGTGTTGTTGGTGTCCGCGGGTTAAGAGTCTTTGCTCATCTTGATAAACGGCCGCGACCAACATCCGGGTGATGGTCCGTCGCCTGGACGCACTCGGGTTCGTCCTGCTGGCAGCGTCTATCTATCTACTCATGCCGCTGTCGGATGCTATCGTGATGGGGGCGATCACGGCCTACGGGCTCCGTGTCCTGGTCGAGCGTCTCTCGACCGTGATCGACCGCCAGATCGTGGAGTACGCGCTGTTAGGGGGGCTGGTCCTTGTCACGACGACCGGGATGTATCTGCTGGTCACGAACGTCTCTGCGGTGACGGTGGAGCTTATCCGGCTGACACAGTCGATGATATCGAGTATCCAGGCGTTCCTGGAGCCGTACAACATCCCGATGGTCTCGGAATATCTCTCCCAGTCTCTCTCGGCGATCAGCGGGTTCATCAGGTCGGTGCTGTTCGAGATAGCGGCTTCCCTGCCGTCTGTCGTCCTGGAGCTTCTGACGTTCTTCCTGGTGGTGTATTACCTGTACCGGCGGGGGGACGAGCTCGCCGCGTCCCTGGATGATATGATAGGGCGGCTCCCGGATGAGGAGGCTGAGAGCCTCAGGAAGGTCCGGGAGTCTATCACATCCCTGGTACGGAATGTCTTCGTTGTCTATGGTTCGTTCGGATCGATCATGGCGACCGTCGGTGCTGTCGGGTATTACGTTATCGGTCTGTTCGTGATGGGTGAACCTGTGCCGTTTTTCTGGGCGTGGGGTATCCTGATCGGTATCGCGGCGTTCCTCGAGGGGGTCGGGTCCTTTGTGTTCACAGGTCCGCTGATGATCTATTACTTCGCTGTCGGGGAGGTCTGGATGACGTTCTGGCTGTTGATGTTCCAGGCGACGTTCCTCGGTATCCTGCCGGCTGTGATGCTTCCCTACATCGGATCATCGCGGCTGCAGGAGTCGTTTTTCACGATGATGCTCGGGCTGATCGCGGGGCCGATGGTCTTCGGGCTGAAGGGGATCGTGCTCGGACCGGTGTTCATCATCACGCTGAAGGATCTGGTACTGGCCCGGTTCGATGCGGTCTGAGGCCCCGTCAAGCTTAAGTGTCTCCACGGACAAGACCGGTCCATGACGGAGGAAAAGGTCATTAAGGTCCAGGTCGAACACCATCTCTCCCCGAAGTCCGAGCAGTTCATCAAGGAGGTCACCTACGAGGTCATCGACCAGCTGACACAGGAGATGAAGGAGTTCTCCAGGACGTATGCGGCACAGCAGAACTGAGGTGACTCGAGGATGGACTGGTTCACACTGGCGCTTGCACTGGGATCGGCAGCGATGATAACAGCTGCAGCGGTATTCGTGTTCCTGTTCGCCTCTGAGTTCTTCATGCAGCAACCGTACTACGAATGGGCTGTGATCGCGTCAGGGATGGTGGTGTTCGCTGGCTCGGTCGCGGCCTCCCCGTTCGTCTCCGGGATCATGACGGATATCGTGGCTGGAGGGGTGCTTGTCGGTGCGACAGGGACGGCTGCCGGGTTCGGGCAGGCATACAGGCGATCAGCGGGTGGTATCTGATGACCGTCGTCCTCGCCGCTCTCTATGGACTGTCCGCGATCATGCTCGGGGCAGCTGCCGTGTTTGCCTTCCTGTTCTACCGCGATTTCTTTGCCTCCGAATCGTTCCCGCTGGAGTGGAACCTGCTTCTCGCGGGGATGGCGGGTGTATCGATATCGTCAGCCCTCAGGGCGGGCGATGCTGTCCTCGATGTCGGCGTGCTGAAGCCGGCTACGGCAGTGGTCCTCGTGCTCGGATCCGCGCTGCTGGTGGTCGCAGGGTTCATCCTGTGGGACAAGTTCCGGCTGTGAGACCGATGGATGAGGACGAGATAGCCCGCGAGCGGATCGATATCCTGTTCGAGCAGGCCGAGAAACAGTACGACGAGCACCCGGAGCGGGCTGACAGGTACGTCGATCTGGCCCGGACGATCGCGATGAAATACACCCTCTCGCTGCCGCGGGAGTACCGGATGCGGTTCTGCTCGGACTGTGGCACCTACCTGGTCCCCGGCAGCAACGCCCGCGTCCGTCTGGACGCGGAGACAGAGACCAAGATCATCACCTGCGAGGAGTGTGGCTCCAGAATGCGGTTCCCGTATTCAGATGATGAAGAGTGAGAGCAGCCACGCGATGACGGCCCCGCCCCCGACGATCGGGATGGCGGGGTAGAATGTGTCCTTCTCGGCGCGGTCCATCAGGACTGCCAGCCCCACGGCGGCCCCGAGGGATGCTGCCAGTGCTGAGGTGACTCCGTACAGTTTCAGCAGGCTGATCGAGAACATCATCGGGACGATGATGTCGCCGCCCCCGACAACCCCGATCTGCGTGCCGTCGGAGCTGCTCTCGTCGGTGATGTCCTCCGAGAGATCCTCGAAGTCACCGTTTTTCGGGTAGACGATTCCCATGAAGGTGCCTGTCGAGAGCCCGCCCTCGACCAGCGACAGCATATGCTTGGTGAAAAAAACCGCAACGATGTCATAGAGTGCGAGGACACCGATGAATATTAGGGCCGGGCGGACACCGAGCATCGTCCCGAACAGTGCCCCGGCACCCGCGTACGAGAAGGTATCGAGGACGTTGCGGGTCCAGTAGTCCTTCGTGAAGTATTTGATCGTGAACACGGCCGCTGCCAGGCCGACGGCGATCCCTGTCGGGAAAAAGACCATGAAAAAGATGAGGGTTGTCAGGAAAAGCGCCGAGAAGTACCATCCCTTGATGATGCGGTCCATCTTGAGCTTGTACAGGCCGATCATCAGCGCGGTGGCGACACCGATCATCAGGAACAGGTTGATGCCCGAGCCGGGGCTGGAATTGACCGCTGCCGTGCCCTGGGCCACGACGCTGTCCTGGAGTATGATGCCGGCGGTGATACCGTAGATATGGCTGAGCCCGAACAGGCCAAGAACCTCGAGGTTCGTCTTCTCGAGCATATACGTGCCTTCATGGCTGGAGGTTTAAACAACATCCGGCCGTGTTAAAAAGCTGCTCGGGCATACCCTGTCTATGCGGTACTGTGCGTTACTGTCAGGCGAGCACGAGTCCCTTCCCCGTGCGGAGCTGCTCTCGGTCATCGGGGTTGGTGATGAGGGCTGGGAGTTGGAGGCAGCACTCGGACGGCTCCTTATCGTCGAGGCCGACGGGCTTGAGGGGTCCAGGCTGGCGATGACCCACGAGACAGGAGAGGTCCTGGTAAGGACGGGTCTTGAAGATCTCGATAGGCTCCGTGAGGCTGTCCCGGCCTTCGAGGGGGCCTTCGCCGTCAGGGTCCGCAACGCGGGTGACCGCAACCTGGAGCGGGAGATCGGTTCCATGATCCAGGATGTCTCGGGCGAAGAGGTGGACCTCGAGGAACCCGATGTCTGGTTCCGCGTCCACGTCCACGAGGATGAGGCTGTCCTGTACCGGCTGCTGGAGGACATCGATACCGGTGCCTTCGAGGGCCGCCGCAGCCATCTCCGCCCGTTCTCCTCGCCGGTGTCCCTCCACCCGAAGCTGGCGCGGGCGATGGTCAACCTCGCCGGTCTCGAGCGTGGTGATGCGGTGCTGGACCCGATGTGTGGGACCGGTGGCATCCTGATCGAGGCCGGACTGATCGGGATGGAGGTCCATGGACGCGATATCGAGACCGAGATGATCGAGGGCTGCAGAAAGAACCTCAGTGCCTTCGACGTAGATGGTGATATCCGGCAGGGCGCGATAGGTGATCTCGACGGCTCCTTCGATGCTGACGTCGATGCGGTCGTCTCGGATCTTCCGTACGGCCGGGCATCGCCGAAGGAAGGCGATGGTCTCGTCCGGACCTTCCTCGAGCAGGCCAGGCAGGTCTGTGACGGACCTATCGTGGTGATGACCGACCGGGTGGAGATCGAGGGCAGGGAGCCTGACTTCTCGATCTATGTGCACAAGAGCCTCTCCCGGCACCTGTACGTCGTCGAGCAGGGGGCGGAACCGTTAAAACCGTTGGACGCGACAACGGGGACAGGCCCATGATCGAGTTCTACACGCTCGGTACCTCCTCGGCGGTCCCGACCTCCCGGCGGAACCTCGCTTCGAACCTGCTATCGTTCCAGGGCGAGAAGATGCTGTTCGACTGCGGGGAGGGCACCCAGCGGTCGCTGATGCATCACCAGCTCGGGCTTATGGATATCGATAAGATCTTCATAACGCACTGGCACGCCGATCACTTCTCGGGACTGCTGGGACTGGTCCAGACGCTGGGCATGGAGGGACGGGACAGGCCGCTGTATATCTACGGGCCGCCGGGGACGGAAGCGTTCACGAAGGATCTGCTGGAGCTCGGATACTTCGAGCGACACTACGAGCTGTACGTGGATGATATGCAGCCCGGTGATGCGGTCCAGGGCGATGATTATGAGGTCAAGGCCTTCCGGACGGACCACGGTGTCCCGTCCGTCGGGTTCGTCTTCGAGGAAGACAGCAAGCGGAAGGCCTCCCGCGAGCGGATGGATGAACTGGGGCTGGAGCCGTCCCCAAAGATCGGGAGGCTCAAAGATGGGGAGACCGTCGAGATCGACGGGCGGACCATCGAGCCGGATGATGTCATCCGGGAGGTCCCGGGCCGGAAGATCGTCTACACCGGGGATACGGAGTACTCCGAGCGGGTCATCGAGGCCGCCGAGGGGGCCGACCTGCTGGTCCATGAGGCGACGTTCGCCCAGCACCTCCTCGATGAGGGTCGGTACGGGCACACCTCCGCCAGGCAGGCCGCGATGGTCGCGAACAAGGCCGGCGTGGAGCGTCTTGTCATGACCCATTTCTCCCGTCGGTACGACCACGAGACGGACAAACTGCTCCAGGAGGCCATGGAGGTCTTCGAGAACGTGGAGGCGGCCGAGGACGGTGATGCCTACGAGGTACGACCGCACAGGCCGGAGGGACAGGGATGACGGATCTGGTGATCGAGGACGGGGACCTGGACCTCCTCGAGGCCAGGCCAGCTATCTCGATCGAGGAAAACGATGCGATGGTCGAGGTCACGGCCGAGACCGAGGGAGATGTCTCCGTGCTGCCGTGGCTGGTCATCGAGTCGGGTGTCCTGCCGGAGGCGTTCCAGATGTCGATGGCGTGTATCGTGCCGTACTTCTTCGAGTCGATCCTCCGGGAGGCGGATGTGGATTTCTCCTACACGGAGATGAATGGATCGGTGTTCGAGCCGGACAGGGACTACTCCTCGGCGGTCCGGTTCTACCTCCAGCGGAAGGATCTGCCGGGGCTGTTGAGGAAGGTCAGGACGACAGGGGCCTTCGATATCTATGATATCATCATCCAGCTGCCGGAGGAGCGGGATATCGTCCTCCAGCACGAGGACCGGCTTGGCCTGGTCGGGTTCGAGGAGGACGCGATCGATGCGATGGTCGAGCGGTGGGAGAACCGCCTCGATGAGGAGCTTGACTGATCAGCTGATGTAGCCGAGATCTGTCTCGGTTTCCTCGCGTTTCTCCATCTTCGTGACGATCTCGGAGAGCCGGCTCTTGTCGTACTCGCTTTTCGGGAGGTAGTAGTACTTGTTGTCCTCGCCATCGGCCTCTTTCTGGATGTAGACGACCTCTTCGTCCTCGTTCTCCTTGAAGGCACGGGCCTTGTCCCGTAGGCGCTGGAGCTGGCGCATGACCTTGAGAGGGTAGAAGAAGTTATCGATGTGGTACGTCGATGAGTCGGGGTTCTGCTTGATCTTGTCTGCGGTCTGTTCGATCTCGAAGGCCAGGTCCGCGATGCGCTCGTTCAGTCCGTCGAAGAAGGTCTCCTCATCGATGCGTTCAATCTGCATATCTTTCCTTTCCCCGCGGAGATTTTTAAATTCCGGCTGTCACGGTCATTTCATGCCCGCACACGAGGAAACCTTCGAGATCAATGACGAGACGATAGCGGCTGTTGTCCACGAACCCGAGGGCGATCCCACGCATGCGGTCGTGTTCGCGCATGGCTTCGGGTCGGACAAGGCAGGAAGCTATGTCCACCGGGCGGAGCTGGCGGCTGCGGAGGGCTTCCGGGCGGTCCGGTTCGATTTCCGGGGGAACAATGAATCCTCCCGCGAGTTCGTTGAGGCGGACCTGTCCTCACGGATCGCGGATCTCCAGCGGGTCCTCGATGAGGTGGAATACCTGAGCGTCGGTGTCTACGGGTCGAGCTTCGGCGGACTGGTCGCGATCCAGGCGGCGGTCCGGGATGACCGGATCGACGGGCTGGCACTGCGGGCACCGGTGACATACATGTCGGTGCTGGAGGACATCCGGTCGACGATCGAGCACGAGGGCTCCTACGAACAGCTGCCGGGCAAGCGGGTTGATGAGCGGTTCCTGGCGGATCTCGATGACTATTCGACGGAGGCCGTCGTCCCGGAGCTGGATATCCCGACGCTCATCATGCACGGAGAAGACGACGAGGTGGTGCCGATGGCGAGCTCGCGGAGGTTCTACGATGCGCTTTCCTGTGAGAGGGAGTATGTCGCCTTCGAGGGAGAGGGCCACCGGTTCTCCGATGCCTCCGATGACCGGGCGGTCCGGAGCGGGCTGGCATGGTTCCGGGAGCACCTGTGATGAAAGGACGTTGAGCCCGCGGAACAGGACGCCGATACTTTTTAAGTCTCGCTGTCGCAGGCCCTCACCTGGTGAACACTGTGGCACAGAAAGAGATCCGAGCGACGATCGATGATCCGAACGCGGTGGCCGAGGCCCTCATCGAGGAGGCCGGTGCACGCGAGATCGATATTGTAGAACAGCATGATACCTACTTTGGGCTGATCGACCTGTACAAGAAGCTGGGCAGGTTCTTTTTGGTCCGTGTCCGGGAGGAAGACAGCAAGGTCATGATCAACTACAAGTCCGAGGTCGAGGACGATATGTGGGAGGAGTTCGAGACGATTATCAACAGTCCCGATCAGGCACTGAAGATGTTCGAGCACATGGGCCTGGAGAAGGTCCTCGAGATCACCAAGACCCGGCGCTCGTACAGGCTCGACGGGATGCATTTCAACGTCGACTCGATCGATGGACTGGGTCATTTCATCGAGGTCAAGATGGACCCCGACGAGACGACCGAAAAGCGTGTCCGGGAGGTCCTCAAGACCGCGGGCATCGAGTCCGGCCAGTTCATGGAGACGGGCTATGTCACCCGCCTGCTCGAGCAGAAGGACTCCCCGTACGCTGAGTGGTGCTCGACCTGACTAGGGTTCACGCGCGTGATCCTCCCTGGCGGTGAGCAGATACGTTGAAAAGGATCGCCCACCGTCCCGGTGTCGGGACGATGGGAGAGGAGACTGCATACCTGCAACCAGATACTGATGAGGAGGGCCGCATCGACCTCCGCCACGAAACGCTGGATCTCGAGTACCTTGGGGTGCCCCGCGAGAAGGTCAGGAAGGTCGACATGCGGTCCGCTGATGTCAGCGCCCGCACGATCGATATGATGGGCCTGGAGGCCGAACAGAACATCTATGCCTGGGCTGGGACCTTCGATGCGGACCTCGATGTCTCTCACTCCGGTTCTGACAACCTCTACCTCCGCTCGGCCGAGGGCAAGGATGTCGATGCCCGGGAGGCCGAGATACGCGACAGGCTCGAGCTCTCGCGGTCATCGTTCTCGACCGTCGATCTCTCAGGTGCGGATGTCGGTCTACTCCATGCCGAGGATGCGGACCTCGGGACGATCGATCTCTCAGGTGCGACCGTCGAGGAACTCGATGTCGATGAGGCCTATGATGTCGTCATCGATGAGGAGACCGAGATCGGTAAGATGCCGGACGAGATGGACGGTATGCGGGTCTACGACGCGACGACATCGAACGAACGTGACGTGCTTGATGATATCGCTTCGTATGGTGAAATCGATCCTGAACGGCTCTCTACCCTTTCATATGCCGGTGCCGTGGGATCGCTCCGGAAGAAGGGCCTCCTCCTTGATGAGAACGGTGCGTACGTGCCATCGGACCGCACAGAGGCGTTCCTGGAGTACCTCTGAGCCGGATGCGGTGATGGTATAAACCCGCCCGAGTAAGAGTGAGACATGACCGACCATGACCTGATCGATCTGCCGTACGACTACGATGCACTTGAACCCCATATTTCAGAACAGGTGATGCGGTGGCACCACGATGTCCATCACCAGGGCTATGTGAACGGCTGGAACGCGGCCGAGAAAGCCCTGGCCGAGCAGCGTGCGGACGGTGATTTCTCCGATACCGGGTCCCTGCTGGGCTCGTTCACGCACAACTTCTGTGGCGATCTGCTGCACCGGATCTTCTGGCAGAACATGTCCCCCGACGGGGGCGGTGAGCCCGCTGGAGGGCTGCGTGAGAAGATCGAGGAGGATTTCGGCAGCTACGATAACTGGCGGAAGGAGTTCGTTGCCGCTGCGAAATCGGCCGGCGGCTGGGCGCTGCTGGTCTACATGCCTCGGACCGATGAGCTGCACAATGTGGCGGTCGATAAGCACGACCGCGGTGCCGTCTGGGGCGCCCATCCGGTGCTGGCTGTCGACGTCTGGGAGCACAGCTACTACCATGACTACGGTCCCGACCGCGGTGATTTCATCGAGAACGTCTTCGATGTCATCGACTGGGCGGATGTGGCAGAGCGGTACGAGAAAGTGGCCGGGGCGTTCTAGTCGAAGGACAGGCCCCGGTCGTCATCGATGTACCGGTCCTGGTAGGTCCCGAGGAGCTCGGTCATCTTCCGGGTCGGTGAGCCGACCATGTCCTCGTCGTACATCGCGAGGAACCTGTCGGCGTGTTTCCGGATATCATCGCCGAAGCCCTCCGGCATCGTCTCTTCCTCGTTGTAGGCCTGCTGGACCTCCTGGAGCTGGTCGGATCGTTCGTCCTCGTCCTCGATCGCGCCCTCCCAGTAGAGGTTCCAGACCTGTGTGAGTGCCTCCTCGCGAGGGGTGTAGGTCTCGACGCCCTGTTCGGTCCGGAGGTGGCCGTGGATGAGCTCGTGGGTCATCTCCTCGAGGAGGCCGTAGTCCTTCTCGATCCGTCCCGGTCGGCCGATCTCGACGGTGTTTTCACCGTTGCGGTCCTCGAAGCCGGCGCCGTTCATCTCCGGATCGTACCGCGTGTCCGGCTCATCGCTGAATGCGAGGCCGTGTCCCTCCATGGTTTCGAGTGCGACATCGAGTGCCTGGTTCAGGACGGCGTCCATCTCCCTGTCGCGCCCACTGGCGTCGTAGTGGGTCCCGAGGTTCTCCAGCGTGACATCTCTGAGGAGGTAGTCCTGCTCTGTGCCGGACCGTGATTTAAATCCATCAATCATTGTACCCACATAAGTTAATTAATGTTTATTTATTATAAATCTTGTCGCAATTATTTAAACCTGTAGGCCGGGTTAGTGGTCATAAACTTTTAAGGCTACAGGAGAAAACAATCGTTAACCACGAACAGGGGGTTGATTACAATTTCCCAAAGAACCGAGGACGAACAGGAGACAGAAGACGGATACGGTGCCGATCCACTGGAGGCGCTGGACTCCGAGGAGATAGCAACAAAGGTACTCACTGAGAAGGTCGAGGGCCGCGAGAACTTCGTCGGCCTGGAGGATGCACTGACCCGGACCTATGGGGAGGACAGCATCGAGATCACGGCCTACGACAACGGTCGCCGCGGCGGCGGACGCGAGGACGGCGTGCTGCCGGACGGACGCGAGTACCTGAAGGAGGCCACTGTCACGATCTACGAGGACGACGATCCTGTCCGTCTCCACGTTTCGGAGGACGCTGCCAGTGGCTCGGACAAGCTCCAGCTCCGGATCGAGTCGGACGATGTCGACCCGGTGACGGAGATCTATGACATGGTCGTCGATGACGAGGAAGAACAGCGGTTCCTCGATGTGGGGGATGATCTGATAACGTTCGCGACGTCCTATGGCGAGCCGACGGCGTTCAGCGATCTCCAGGATGGCCTGGAGGAGCTGTACGGCGGGGAAAATGTCCGGCAGAAAGGAGAGGCCCCGCGTGGGATGACCTCTGATGGAGAGACGTACGTCCGCGAGGGTCATTTCGAGATCGATACCGAGAACGGCCCCCTCAAGCTCCACGTCGACGGAAAACCGAACAAGATAGCGTTCACGATGCACTCGCCTGACAGGGGCGAGATAGAGGCGCTGTACGAAGAGTTCGATGACCATGTCGGTGCGACATCGGGCAGTTCTGACCGCTCGACGTTCCGCACCGATGTATCCGGGTACTCCTGGGATGACATCGGTGGACTGGATGATGTCAAACACACCCTCCAGACCCAGCTCCTCGACAGGCTCGAGAACCCTGAGATGGCAGAGGAGTACGGCCTCGATGTTCCCAGCGGTGTGATGCTGTACGGGCCGCCGGGGACAGGTAAGACGCTGACAGCGAAGGCCCTGGCCTCGGAGGCGGATATGCCGTTTTACTCTGCCAGTATCAACGATCTGACATCGAAGTGGTACGGCCAGAGCGAGGAGTACGTCAACAAGGTCTTCGAGGACGCGAAAGAGGAAGACGACCACGCGGTCGTGTTCTTCGATGAGTTCGATGCCCTCGGCATGCAGCGTGATGCCAGCCAGAACGATGTGACGGCGCGGGTCGTCTCGACCCTGCTCGATAACCTCGACGGCCTCGAGGAGATGGACGATGTCACCGTCATGGCTGCGACGAACCGGCTCGATGACATCGATGAGGCCTTGCTCCGGCCCGGACGGATCGAAAAGCAGTTTGAGGTCGGGCTGCCTGATTACGATGACAGGAAGGAGATCCTCGAGGTCCACACTGAGGGCAAACCGCTTGCCGAGGATGTCGACCTCGATGAGCTCGCCTCAGAGACGGACGGTACGTCGGGGGCTGACATCGAGTACCTTGTCGCCGAGGCGACCGAGTACGCGTTCGAACGAGATGATGGGGATGGTCTCCGCGGGGTCCAGATGGATGACTTCGAGGAGGCCCTCGAGGAACTCGAGGACGAGACATCCGAGCCCGACAGCGTCAACATAACCTACGCCTAGAGCAGGAGGTCCGTCATGGCGTAATGGGCCAGGAGGTACCCGGCCATCAGAGCGACGATGCCGGTGCTGGTGATGGGGAGATTGGTGCTGCTTATGCCCAGCGCTGCGGTCCCGATGCCGGCGAGGAGGGTGATGACGCCGATACCGGCGAGAATGACCTCGTCGCGTTCGAGGGGCAGTGCTGGCTCGTTCTGGCGGGGGTCGATGGCCCGACCTGTCTCTGTGTAATGGGCCAGGAGGTATCCGCCCCAGCCGATGAGCAGTGAGAAAAACGTCGTGATGGGCCGGCCCTGCTTGGCGCTGAGCAGACCCCACGCGATGGCGATGCTCATCCCGATGACGGCGAGGACGAACACTGCAGCACGTGCGTGGCTCTCCTGTGTCTTCGAGTCGATCTTCATGTCAGATCAGTGTGTTGTTGACAGCGAGGTGGGCGACCATGTACCCGCCCAGCATCAGGATGCCTGCAAGGACCGCTGTCTCTGTGCTACCTGCGTTTATTCCTTTGATGAACGTGCTGAATCCGTAGGAAAGCGATAAACCACCGATGACGACCATGAATGTGTCCTTTGCGTTCACCCGATTGAGCTGTTTCTGGACCTGGCTGGTGATCGAGGCGCTGGGGTCGTGCTCGTGAAGGCCGTACTGGCTGAGCCGGTAACCGAGGAAAAACAGCAGGAACCCGGCATAGACGGGGAGTGTCGCGCCCTCGAAGGACCGGATGAGTGCGGCGGTCGACCCGGCGGCGATGAGGAGGCTGCCGACCAGGAGCCACAGGGCGTCCTGGAAGGTGGTGCCTGTATCGTCATACGTCTGCCAGCCGTCCGTGTATGTCCAGGTCCCGCCGGACCGGTGCTCCGTCATCGGTGGACAGCGATTGGGAGGACACCTTAATAAATATCTGCTGCAGGGTGTGACAGGTTTTTTATTGCTGTGCGGAGGATGAGGGTACATGATCGAGGCACTGCTGTCGCTCCCACCCCTTCAGCTGTTCCTGGTCGGTGTCGGGGTCTCTGTGGTGGGGGCGAAGATCGTCGAGATGGTGTTCGTACGTGTCATCCACCGTCTCGCCGGGCGGACCTCGACGACGCTCGATGATGTGGTGGTCGAATCGCTCTATCGCCCGGTCTATATCACCGTCGCCTTGGCCGGTATCCTGCTGTCGGTCCGGGCGCTCGATATCCCCCAGCAGTGGCATGCGTTCGCCCGGATGACGGTGATATCGGGTGTCCTGGTCTACTGGCTGATCGCTCTCGTGCGTGCGGGTGGCCGGTTCTTCGAGGCGGTGGAGGGCAGTGACCGGTTCGATCACGAGCTCATCCCTGTGTTCGAGAACCTGTGGACGTTCTTCGTCATCATCGGTGGTCTTTTCGCATTCCTCAGCGTCTGGAACGTCGATATAACACCGCTCCTCGCATCGGCCGGCATCGCAGGCGTGGCGATCGGGTTCGCGGCGAAGGATACGGTCGCCAATTTCTTCGGCGGGATCGCCCTGTATTTCGATGATACCTACAAGATCGGTGATTACGTGGTCCTGGACTCGGGCGATGCGGGGACGGTGATCGATGTCGGTGTCCGCTCGACGACGCTGAAGACGAGGAACGATGTCATGCTGACGGTGCCGAACTCGGTGCTGAACAGCTCGAAGATCATCAACGAGTCGGCACCGGACGAACCCAAACGGATCGACGTCCGAATCGGTGTGGCGTATGGTACCGATATCGACCAGCTGGAGGAGATCCTCCTCGAGATCGCCGAGGCCGATGACAGCGTCCGGGCGGATCCATCCCCGAAGGTGCGATTCCGGGAGTTTGGTGACTCTGCCCTGAACTACTCGTTGCTGTGCTGGGTCGATGAGCCCCTGCAGGATGTCAGGGTCCGCCACGAGCTGAACCGGACGATCTACAACCGGCTGGATGAGGAAGACATCGAGATCCCGTTCCCACAGCGCACCATCCACTACGGGGAGGATGCTCGATCAGATCCCTCCATGGAGGACGTCTGAGCAGCGGGACAGCCACATGCGGGATGAGTGACCGCCTGTTTTTTGAACCGCGCTCACAAGTATCACGGATATGGGCTTCAGCTACGGCGGGTACCAAGACACCGACGAGGTCGAATCGCTCCTCGATGAGACAGAGGACGCGACAGGCCTGGATGCTGATGTCTTCGATGATGTAACCGTCGATACGTCCCTGCCGGACAACGTCCCGGCCGCGACACGGGTCTACACCAGCGGGCTCGGCTACCCGGTCCACACGGAGTTTGTCGCCAACGATACGTTCTTCGAGCTGCCTGAGGACCAGCAGGTCGTGACAGCGGCCCACGAGATCCTTGAGGGGGCCCAGGCACGGTACGATCTCGGCGATGTCATGCAGGAGGAGTTCGATGCATCCGATGAGCTCGCGGAGCTTGTCTCGGACTATCAGCGCAGGGAGGACCGGCTGCGGGAGGGGATGACCCAGGCCCTGACGAACGCATTGGTCCCGGGCGACCAGCGCAGCGGGAAGGTCTTTTATCCGTACGAGACGGATATCTTCGAGGCTATCCTCGAGGAGAACGATATCGACCTTGCTGATGATCTCGATGTGGACGAAGGGCTGCTGGCGGAATACACACTCGATGAGCCTGTTACATCGGATGCGTACGAGGCGGAGCCGACGATCTATGCCGGGCCTGGCCTGTATGACGACGGCGTGGACGTTCTCACCTACGATGGGCTGGATGGCTACGATATGCCCGAGGATCTCGTCCTGTATGATGGCCTGTCAGGTCGATACGACGGACCTGCCTGTTAGTCCTTGAACGCTCCCGCGATCAGCAGCGGGACGACGAGGGTTGCCTCTGCCTCGACCTGGGTGTAATTCCGGTCTTGTTCCTTGATCTTGCCCCACGAGACTGCCTCTTCAGGCGGTGCGCCTGAGAGGCTGCCATCACCCTCCATGCCGGTCGAGACATAGACCGCGTAGTCTGCCCCGCCGCGGAACTGGTTGGACATGATGGCATGGTGCTTCGGGACACCGGCCCCGAAGGTGATGATCCCTGTCGTTTCGGCGTCCATGGCCTCGTGGATGAGCTCGTCCCAGTCATCGAGGATCTCGACGCCGACCTCGGGGTCTTGTTCCTGGCGGTAGTAGAACAGGAAGTTCCCGATCTCGGCGTCCGTCAGGGCAGGGCAGTAGACCGGGATGTCGTTGTCTGTCGCGTGGTTGAGGAAGGAGTCATCATCGTCCATCTTCCGCCCGAGGGCCTCGGCGAACTCGGTGGGTGAGCGGAGCTTCTCCTCATCGAAGAAATCGGGGAAGAACTCCTCGCTGAGGAACTCCTCGAGCTTGACGTAGCAGTCGGATTCGACGTAGATGTTGCCGAGCCGATTGATACCGCGCTCGCGGAGCTTGGCCTCGTCGGCATCCCAGTCACCCATCCTGAATGGTTTCATCGTCTTGATGATGTCCTCGGTGATGGAGCCTGAGGTCGTGATCATGACATCGACGAGGTCCTCCCGGGCAAGGTAGGCAACGGCCTCCCTGAGTCCGGACGAGATGATGTTGGACGTGAAGGTGAGGAATATTTTTGCGTCCTCTTCACGCATTTCTCGTACGATCTCGATCGCTTCGTGCAGATGAGTGGCCTGGAAGCCCGTGGTTTCGTAGGAGTCGAGCAGTTCCTGCAGGTCGAGGTCCCCTTTGAAGTCATAGCCCTCGACTGCAGCCGTCCCGAGGTCGCCCGCGGAGCCGGGCAGGGTGTGGTCCCGGCTCTCGTCGATGTCATCGCTCATGGACGAGGACGGGGCGGCAACTTTTTTACCCGGTCCGGTCTAGAAGACAGAATCCGCGGTGGCTGCCCCGACAACGCTGAAGATGGCAGCGATCGCGGTCACCCGGCCGACGTTGTACAGGTCCACGGTCAGGCTGCCTTGGAATGTACTCGGTGCCGCCAGTAGCAGGATGAGGAGGATGACGGAGCCGTACGCGACCCCGATGAGCGAGAGGAACCGCACGGGGATCCCTGCGATCTCGTCTTCCTCGTCCATCTCGCGTTCCCTGTCCGCATAGAAAAGCGCACCGTATCCGATTCCGAGGGCAAGCAAAACGGTGCCGGCGACGTGGAACGGTGTCATGTTCCCCGCCAGCGTCCAGACCTCTTCGGTGACGACGAACGGGCCTGCGAGCAGGAACCCCCCGACCATCTGCTGGAGGATGTCATCGACGGCGAATCGGGGCCGTGGCATACTGATGGTTGGGTGCTGGCGGGGTAAAAGGTTTGTTCAGAAGTCGGTCAGGGAGGTCTGATTTTTCTTCAGCGGCCGTGCGTCGATCCCGAGCTCGGAGCGGAGGTGGCTGGCGAAGGCTTCATCGAAGCCGTGCTGAGTGTAGACCGTCTCCGGGTCGACCGCCTGGACCAGGTCGATGAGATCGTCGAAATCGCAGTGATCTGACAGGATGAACGTCTCATCGTAGTCCCCACGGTACGTGAACGAGTCCTGGACCGCCCAGCCGGAGAATCCTGCCTTCGGTGCATCGTAGTCCGCGGCCAGCTTGGTGACCCAGTCCTTCCGGGAGAGCCGGGAGGGGAACACGACGATGCTGTCCTTGAGGTTGTCCTTGTGCTCGCTGTACGGCACCGCCCGGAACGCCAGGTCGGTCAGGTCCTCGATGACCTCGTTCATGCGGTGGACGGCCCCGTGGACGATGATCTGTCTGTCGGTGGCCTGCTGGACGATGTGCTGGATCTTCTGTGCCTTCCCGAGGGAGTACCCGAACAGGAAAAGTGTCCCTCTGGTCCCTGCGATCCAGTCCTTGATCTGGCGCTCGATCTCGTCCTGGTCGGGGAATGTATAGGAGGGGATGCCGTAGGTGGTCTCGATGATGAGGACGTCTGCATCGACCGGCTTGAAGCCGTCGAGATAGGCACGGTCCCTAGTCGCGACATCACCGGTGTAGAGGTACCGCCTCCCGCCGTCCTCGATGAGTGCGGCCCGGGAGCCGATGATGTGCCCGGCCTCGAGGAGCTCGACGTTGTCCGACCGTTCGGAGCTGTCGAGGTCGATCCCGTTCCGCTCCTCGATTATCGTTGCGGTCTGGTCCGAGCAGATGACCGCGGCATCGGTCCGGGGACTGTGGTCGCTGTGGCCGTGGGTGACGATGGTGGTGTCTCCGCTGGCGCTGTAGCTGTCGGCGACGTAGGTCTTCTCGAGCTGGAGGTGGATCCCGTCTTTCTGCCGGATCATGGTGTCTTCTGTGTCCCGGAAGGTTTTATCCGTGCGGTCTCAGAACGCGGAGAAATCGTTTTCTTCGTAGCACTCGATGAACCGTTCCCATGCAGTGGTGAGGGCGCCGCTGCTGGCGAGGGGTTCGAGCTCGGGCTCGTACCGGCTGATGATCGCTCCGAGGTCTGACGGATCATCTGTCACGGTCTCGACCCGCGAGGTGTTGCTGTGTCTGACTGGGTGATCGAGGCCCTCTTCGATGCGTTCTTTCGAGGGTCGTGGATCTTTCCAGTCTGCCTGGCCCTGGTAGAAGATCTCTGTTCCGGTATAGGCGATCACCTGCCCGGTGACGTCTTCGAGGATGGCTGCTGCTTCGTTCCAGTCCTCGATGGCCTCGTCCGTGATAGGTTCGCCGCAGTAGCCATCGACCGTGTCGGCCCAGTCGTCGTTCCTGATGCGGATGTGTGGGATCTCCCCGTCCCGTGCATACGCTTCGATATCAATGTCGCCGTACGAGAGGTGTATCCCTGCCTGACCGCTGGATGAGGGCGGGTAGTCATCGCTCATCTCGGCCCTGAGATAGCCGTCGGTGCCGTCTATGGCGAACCGCGCGGCAACCTTGTCCGATCCCTGTTGTGTTATCTCGTAGTCGGCAGAGCTCATAGGTAGATGTTGGCAGACCAGCCTTATAAATGTTACCTCAAGGTAGTAACGGAACGGTTCTCCCGCACCTGGTTAACGATTGTAAATATAGTCGCCACCCCACAACAGGTTTTTTAATCTACCTGTCCAAGTGGCGGTCACAACCCTGTCAAAACCACAAAATTTATAAAGAACGTAATTGCATTGTAACAACAATGTCTGACTACATCACCGACGTCCTGAACCCTGGTGTGCAGGTCGATGCGATCGAGGGTCGCGAGGTCGATGCAGTTGCTTCTCTGCTGGGGGAGATGGACTATGGCAGCGAAGATCCGTCCTACGATGCGGACTTTGAGGTTGAGGATGACCGGTACGGCACGGTCGATATCGATACGGAGAAGGGTATGCTCGAGGTCTGGGACGATCAGTACCGGGATGACCGCCAGCTGATGGCGCTTGGCTTCGAGGCAGAGGACGATGCCTACGATGAGGTCCGCCAGGGCGTCATGACTGTCGATGAGCACGGGGCCTCTGCGGTGGTGTACGAGGACGGTGAGGCTGTCTCGAACGGTATGGACAGGGGCTTTGCTCAGGATGTCTACCGGATGGTCGGCAGGTTCTGGGAGGGCCTCCAGACCGAGGAGGACACGTTCCTCGCCGAGCTCCGGGATGAAGAGTACACTGTCGAGCTCGCTGATAATGTCGAGAAGCAGCGTGACAAGATGGAGGGTCGCCAGCAGGACCAGTTCGATACGACGCTTGCCAAGCTCGCTGAGGACCCTGACAAGGCCGCACGCCGCTATCTCGATGGCGGTCGGAAGGTCTACACGGAGGTCAACTCCGATCTCCGGGCAATCGCGGCTGTCGATGATGCGGACAAGACCGTGCGGGTGATCCGTGTGGCGGACCACGATGAGCTGTACGGCTGATCCGACCGGTCACCGATTCTTTTTTAACCGTTGACGTTCGTTTACTTTTCATGAACAGTAACAGCTCGTCCCTGGCCGGGGATCTTGATCCGGCCGTCCTCGAGGAAGACGGAATCGGTGAGGTCCTTGAGACGCTTGATGGGATATTCGATCGGTACGATGAGGATGTCTCACTGGAGGTCGCGGAGGACACGTATGCGGATGTGGCCGGGGATCTTGAGTCGTACCACCGGATGACGTTCTATGTTGACGAGGACCTGGAGGAGCTGAAGCGCGGGCTACCGGGATCGGTCTTTTCCCGGCTGCCTGACGATCACGATGCCTATGAGCTCCAGGATGAGGATGTGACGCTGCGGCTGAAGTTCGATGAGCGGCATGAGGACGCCCGCTCCGTGGAGACGTCGTATGAGAATGTCGATGTCGCCGTTCCGACCAAGGAGGCCTACATGAGCAGGTTCTATGATGAGGTACACGACCGGATGCGGGAGTGACCGTGGCCGGGGCCCAAGATTTAAGACAGGGCCGTGGTAAGTGACGGCTGTCATGGATGATGACTCCTCTGGTACGCTGTCGCGCCGTGATTTTCTGAAGGGTGCGGGGGCTGTGGCTGGGGCCTCGACGCTGGCGGGCAGTGTCGGGCGCGGGATAGGTCTTGATGACGGCGGTCTCGATCTCGAGGAGCTGACCTACCCGCTGCGGTTCCTGTCGCGGGTTGAATGGCGGAACCTTGCGATGCTGGAGAATGGTCTTGATTATGTGGCCGATGCGACCTGGGACGATCTGGAGTACAACGAACAGCATTTCAGACAGAAGATAGGTACGCTGATATCCGGTCTGGTTGAGGGGGAGGGTATGAACGATTTCCAGAAGTACAGCGCGGCCGAGGGGTACGTATCGAGCCCCGAGGACGGTATCGGGGCCGGTGTGACTGATAATGGTCGTCTCTCATCGCTTTTCTTCCCGCACACCGGGTTCACGACCCATCTCCCGTATTTCGCACATGGTTCGGGGGAGCTGGATGGATCGAAGCCACAGGAGGGGAGTTTCGCCGGGATCAGGCTGGACGATGAGGTCTCCTGGCTCTGGGAGGACGAGGTCATCTCGGGCGAGCCGTTCTCCTATCGTGAGGATGCTGGCATGCTGGATGTGGGCTATGCATACGATGATCTCTCAATCGATGAGACGACCTACGTCCTGCCGGGGGAGGAGGCCCTGGTGCGGGAGTACGATATCGAGAATGTGGGCGAGGAGCCGGTCGATGGCTCGTTCCTGTACTACACCCAGGCCAACGTGACGGATTCCCAGCAGAACTTCATCCTGTGGTCCTCGAACCGGAACCGGATCACGGCCGATGATGAGCTGCGGTGGGAGGATCTGGAGGGGCCGTACGATCTCCACGTGGGGATGGACGCCGAGGTCACGGATTCGTGGATCTCGGCGCCGTTCACGGTGGTGCTGGATGAGCTGGTCGATGGTCCGCTGGACGATGGTGCCGAGCTCGTGACCGATACGGCGGCAGACCTCGCCGGGCTGGATGATGCTGTCGTGGAGGTCGATGCGGACGTGATGGAGGGCATCTATCTCGGTGGCACCCTGGAGACGGACCTGGACCTGGAGCCGGGGGAATCCGAGACTGTCTCTGTCTACCTGGCCGGGGGAGAGGAACCCTCGCTGCCGGCACCGGGTGCTGGCGGTCAGGACGAGACAGAAGGGTACTGGGATTCGTTCACGGAGGATATCGATGTGCCTGAGGGTGCGACCGATACGGAGGCCCGCCGGTACGAGCGGGCGGTCCGGACGTTGGGGATGATGTTCGATCGGGAGTCCGGCTCGATCCCGGCCGCACCGAACCTCCAGCCGATGTATTATCCGTCATGGATCCGGGATGCGTCCTTCGTCAGCGTGGCGATGGCCCAGGCAGGGAAAGAGGATATCGCGAAGGAGTACCTGGGCGGGTTCCTGTCGGAGGTCCAGGAAAACGATGGCTCGTTCAAGCAGTGCTATGACAGCAGCGGCGGGTCGGCTGGTATCTTCGAGGTGGAAAACGACCAGCAGCCGATCTACGTGTGGGCGGTCAATGAGGTCTACGAGCAGACCGGTGATGAGCGGTTCCTGGAGCAGGCATGGCCGGCTGTGGAGGATGCCCTGGAGTACACGATGGATGCGGTCGTGGACAACGGGCTGCTGGCGGCGACCCCTGATTATGCGGAGATGCCGACAAACATACGCCAGAGCCTGTTCGCGAACACCTTCGCCTACCGGGCGCTGCAGGATGGTGCGGCGATGGCGGAGGTCGTGGGGGAGGACGGTGACCGGTTCCGTGCGGCGGCCCGGGAGATCGGTGATGCGACCTACAGGGAGTTCTTTGAGGGGGCGGATGAGTTCTACACGGTGTACACGATCTCGGGCGGGACGAAAGACGATCTGTCCAGCATCGATTCCCCGGCGATCTGGCCGACAGGGTGGGCCGGTGATTACGGGGTCCGCGATGAGCTGATCGGGGAGTTCATGGAGGAGACCGAGGAGTACAAGAACGGATGGGTGCCGGGTCACCTGACGAAGGCGGCGATGCTGTACGCTGAGGGTGAGGAGGAGATAGCTGATACCTTTGTCGAGGATGTCCTCCCGCATATGAACGAGGCGGGCGATCTGGTCGAGGAGGTCAACCCTGACGGGGAGTATCGGTTTGCCTCGCCGCTGGGCTGGTCCCAGGCGGCCTATCTGTTGGCGATGGATGAGAAGTACTAGACGGTCGTGGCCTCTGCGAACTCATCGAGTGTCTTCTGGTGGTCTCCAAGCGAGACGGGGATGGTGCGGGAGGCCCTGTGAGGGTGCTTGCGGATGTCTTTGATCGGACCGCCGTCCCACGTGAGCCCGAGGATGGCCTCCATTGATGCTGCAAGGCCGCGGTACGGCTGGTCACTGTCGAGGACGAGCAAGGATCTGTCTTGGATCTCGTGTTGTACACGCTCGAGTGCCTGCTCACCCAGCCTGCCGGCTCCAAGATTGGTGAGTTTGTCGGTGATGATTGTATCGTGGGCGCCGATTTCATCCCACGAACGGTCCGTGACTGCCGTGGCGCTGTCGAGTGCCCTGATATCCACGCGTTCCTCCCGGATTGTGGGCGGGAGCCGGTCCGCGAGCGTGGGGAACACCGTGTCAGGGTCGAAGCTGTATCTGCTCTCAGGTCCCGGACAGGTCAGCAGGGTGACCCGGCCCTCGCGTGCGATGGCAGCGGTGGCTGCCGACAGAAGCCGGTGCCGGAGCTGTGGGAGGGGGACGTGGAGGTAGGCGGTATCGAGGTCCGCGATGTCCCGATCGAGCCACCTGATGTGTGTCCGCAGTGTCACGGTGGAGTGTTGCCCCTGGAGACCATATAAATAAGCGGGCGATGGTTCCGGCTGTTCCGCTAGCCGGTCTGGCGGTCATGATAGAGGAACAGGTGGGTCTGGAGGACCTCCTCGATCTCCTGTTCGATGGTGCTGTCCTCGATGGATCTGTCTGCGGCCTGGAGGAACGGACGGATCTGGTCCATGATGAGATCCTCGACGATGGCTGTGGCGGTCGCGTCATCGAAGCTGGTGTCCGCGATCTCTCGGAGCTGGCGGATATGTTCGTTGGACAGCTGGACGCTGGTGGTGCCGACGGTGAGCTCCCGGCCCTTGAGATCGACGCTGATGTCCATAGGGGATGGAAACGGACGGACGTTTATATCCCTGCGGTCCGCAGTGGACGGTACCGATGGACGTACTGCGCGATGATCTTGCGGAGGCCCTCGAGGAGCTGGAGGAGGGGGAAAAGGACAAAGCCCATGATCTGATCGAGGAGCATCTCCAGCGTGCGAGCCGCATGCGACAGGCAGTCTCGCGTCTCGAGGATGTCCTCGATGATCATATCGATGCCCTGGACGAGCTCTCACACAGGACCGAGGATGTCGATCTGGCGAGTATCCGGGAGAGCATCGATGAGCTTCGTGACACGATAGATGAGGATGAACGGATCCGTGCGGCCCTGGAGGATATCGAGGCGGTCTTTGCCGATGGCTCCTGACCCTTACAGCAGGTAGACTTGGGCAAGGATCAGGAGGAAAAAGATCCCTGCGATGTCCGCGATGGCCGTGACGAAGATGCTCGATGCCATGGCGGGATCGTTTCCGGTCTTCTCGAGGACGACGGGGACGAGGAGCCCGGCTAATGTGGCGACGACGATTGTGAGGAACATCGCTCCGGTCACCACGAGACCCAGCTGGATGCTCCCCTGCCATATGTAGGTGATGATTCCGATGGCGGCCCCGACGAGCACGCCGTTGATGATGCCGGTGGACGTCTCTTTGCCGATGGCGGTGAGTATCCGGCTGTAGTCCATCTCGCCGGTGGCTTGTCCGCGTATCGTTACACTGAGTGCCTGCATGCCGGTGTTACCGGCCTGGTTGTTGAGTATGGGGAGGAATGCTGCGAGGATGGCGACCTGTGCGATGGTGCCTTCGAAGGCAGCGACGACGCCTGCGGCAAGGAAGGCGGCGATGAGGTTGATGTAAAGCCATGGGACGCGTTTCTTGACTTTGTACGACCATGGTGAGAAGACCTGTTCGTGTCCTGACCCTCCTGCGAGCTTCTGGACGTCCTCTGTGGCCTCTTCCCGCATGACATCGATGACGTCATCGAAGGTGATGATGCCTTTCATCTGGCCGTCCTCGATGACGGGCATGGCCTGGTACTGATGGCTGTCGAAGATGCGGATGACCTCTTCGCTGTCGACATCGGTCTCTACCGTCTCGAGATTGGTCGTCATGATTTCCCGGAGCTCTTTGGAAGGGTTCGAGAGGGTGAGTTCTTTGAGCGAGACGGTTCCGATGAGTCTGCCCCCTTCTAGGATGTATGCATAGTAGACTGTCTCTGCTTTCTCGTAGTTCTCCCTGAGACGATCTATGGCGTCTTTTACGGTTGTATCTGGACTGAAGGAGATGAAGTCGGTGGTCATGAGCCCGCCTGCGGTGTCGGGTGGGTACTGGAGGAGCTTGATGATGTCGGCGGCTTCCTCTTTGTCGATACGGTTGAGTATCCGTATCCGGAACCTGTGGCTCAGATTCCCGATGATGTCTGCAGCGTCGTCAGGTGGGAGTGCGAGGAGGAGCTGTGCCCCAATCTCGGGTCCGATTTCTTCGAATATGTCGGCGACGCGGCGTGTGTTGATCTCTGTGAGGCTCTTGACTGCTGTCTCGCGGTCGACTGCCTGTATCTTCTCTACAGCTTCCTCGACCGGGCTCTTCTTGAGGTCGCGGGCGAGATGGATGTGTTTGTGTGTTTCGCCCATCGTGGGAGAAAGGGTGCCGGACTGTTTTTAGGCTTTGCCCTCGTCGTGGCACTGCTGGGTGACGTGCTCGCTGGCGGCGGTCATGGCGGAGGCGATGGTCTCGGTCTCTGCACAGGTCAGACACAGTGTCATCCGCCAGTCCTTCTGCATGCGCTGTCCCTGTTCGGTCCTGGCGACTATGTCGGTCCAGAAATCAGTCCGCTTGCCGCAGACGTCACATTCGCGTATCTCGGCCATCGCTGTTCTGTGCGTGTGTTGGAGAGGAAGGCTTAAACCGTTACCGGCTATCACCTTGCCTGCTACCGGCTCAGAGGTCCCTGATCTCGAGGTCTCCATGACAGACGTCGTTCAGTGCGCCTTCAAGTTCTGACTTTGCGCCTGCAGGAAGCTTGACACGTGCCATGAGGCCGTCGTCGCCCCATTCCTCTTCGAGGACCTGTGTTATATCCTTGAGCTTGCCGTAGCATTTACCAGCGTACTCGTTGGGTATCTTGATCGCCAGTTCTTTTTCCTCCATCGTGATGGGGATCTTGGGGCGGAGCTTGTCGACGATGTCCCCGATCTGGCTCTCGGCGGTCTCCATGGGGTCGACCTGGACACCTGCCTCCTCCATCGCGTTCTCGATCCGCTGTGGTGGATGGGGCGTGTTGTTCTGGGGGTTCATGGCCCGCCGTGCGATGATGGAGACGACCTGGTTCCATTTCTGTTCGCGGAGGTCGTTTTTCTGCTCGGTGGTGAGCTGCATGTCGCCGTTGTTGAACAGCTCCTCTGCAGCTTCGATGATGTTCTTGGTGTCGAAAACGTCGTCTATATCGCTTGCTGATGCCTTCTCGGCTGCTCCTGCGTCGGTGAATATCTCGCGGACGAACAGGACCTTCTCGAAGTCATCGATCTCGCCGTTCCGGTACGCGAGTGCCTCGTCGGGTTTGACGAGGATCTCGAAGTCGCTGTCGCCGTTGTATCGTACGGTGATGGCGTCGTCTGAGTCCATGGTCTGACCTTGGTGTGGAGCTTTTTATGCGTTGGAGCTGTACCGGAACCGCTGTCCGACAGCTGGCTCCTCGAAGCGTCGTGCTGCGCTGTCCCCGCGGAGGAAAAGCTCCATGAACGGATCATCGCCGCCTGCTGATCCGGGTGCAAAGGCCATCCTGCCTTCCGGGACCTCGAAGGCGGCGGTTGTGTAGATCGCCTCGTGGCTCCGCCCGTTGATCGTGACCTCGAGGCTCGTGCTGGGGTCGAGGTCGATGTCAGAGGCCCTGATGGTGGTCTTGATGTTGCCATAGCCGTCGATGTGGGCGATGACCTCTTCTGGCGGTGGGGGAATGTTCCCGGGATCGCGTCCGTCCCCGAGCCGGTCGTTGCCCTTGATGATGTCGAGGACTGCCTCGGGGAAGAAGTCCCTGGACCGGAACTGGGAGCCCCTATCAGGCGTCTCGACCTCGTGCAGGGCGCTGATGTGCTCGCGGACGAAGGAGAAGGTGTGCCCGGCGTCGACGGCGATGACTGGTGTGCCGTTATCGAGTTCCGCGTGGATGAGTTCCTCGCCCCTGTTGTCGTGCTGGGGATCTGTGTCGTCTTTCCGCGGTGCGGTGTTGGCATAGATCGTGAGCTCCTCGAAGCAGGGATTATAGAGACCGTACTGGGCGATCCAGAAGCCTGTGGCGATGGATGAGAACGAGGGGACGGATGTCGGGTGGACGTCGATGTCGTCATCGAGTGCGTTGAACCTGTGGATGACCTCTCCGAAGGCGGGGTCACCGGTCCCGTAGTCCGCGATGAGATGGAGAAACGTCATGGGCAGGGGACTTCGTACTGCATGAGGAGGTTTCCGTCCTTGATGTCGAACCATTTGCCGAGACACTGTGGTGGGGCGGTGCCGTTGTTCCGCCACGTGCAGGTCCGACCGGAGTAGACTGCCTCGGGGACCGAGACCCGGATGCGGTCGTCCTGCTCGAAGGATGTGAGGTCCTCGGCCTGGAGGCTGATGTTGTGCTCTCCCAGGTAGGTGGCGACGTACTGTTCGGCCTCGTCCTGGGTGGTGATCTCTTGGTCGATCTCGGCGAGTGGACCGACGCTGTCACACTCGTAGCTGTCCTGGGCCAGTTCGGATGCCTGGGTGATCATGTTGCCGTAGAAGAACACGGCTCCAACGATCACTGCTGCGACGAGTCCCAGGAAGGCGAACTGGAGATGGGAGAGCTTGAAGTCCTCCAGCATGTCGGATCAGAGGTCGACGCGTTCCCCGAGGTCGTCAGGCATGAGTCGCCTGTACTTGTGCTCTTCGTCGACGATGCAGAGCTCGATGTTCTCGACGTCGATGTCGTCGTCTTCGACCTTCTGGAGCGTCTCTGCTGCAAGCTTGACTGCGTCGTCTTCGCTGATGCTTTCGTCGTACTCGTCCTGGAAGATCTTGGTCGCCTTCTCTCCGCCCCGGCCGATGGCGACGGCGTGCCATTCCTTGAGGATGCCGGATGGATCGGACTGGTACAGTTCCGGGTGGCCGTTGTTGATGCCTCCTGTCAGCATGGCGAGACCGAACGGTCGGACACCGCCGTACTGTGTGAACATCTGCTTCCTGTCTGCGAGGAATTTCGCGAGGACGTTGGTCGGGATGGGTTCGCCGTAGGTCATCTCGTTCTGCTGTGCCTGTTCCCGTGCCTCGTCGACGAGGACGCGCCCGTCGGCGACGAGTCCTGAGGTCGCGACGGCTGCGTGGTCATCGACCTTGAAGACCTTCTCGGGGTTACGTGCCTCGAGCTGTGGTGTTTTCCTCGTGGCGGCGAGGAGGACGCCGCTGTCATAGATCAGGCCAAGGGATGTTGAACCCTTCTTGACTGCCTCTCGTGCGTATTCGACCTGGAAGAGGCGCCCGTCTGGGCTGAAGATCGTTTTGGCCCTGTCATACTGCATATTCTCATTTCCGCCTAGCTGCATTGAATGGTCACCGTGATTCGAGAACCTGGACACCGATTGCTCTCCAATATTTATAAATCACGTGGCGGTACGGTGGCTGTTCTGGCAAAGCTTGAAATGGGTGGATGGATAAGGTCCGACCGGTCATGTCCCGGAAGACGCTGATCGTGCTGGTGGTCCTTGTCTGCCTGTCGGCGGTGACGGCCGCGACCACGGGCGCTAACCTGGCGAATGTCTCCGGGCCGGATATCCTGAAGGGGATCGGGCCGACCGAGCCACGGACGGACAATCCTGTCGCTGCTGGTGTGACGGCGGTGGCTGTCGCTGCGGTGATACTCAGGGGTCTACGGAAGGACAAGCATTCCGAGGAGTCATAGGATTATTCTCAGTCGGCTGCGAAGTAGGTGAACCTGATGACGATGTAGAAGACGTACAGGCCGACGAGGTACAGGCCGCCCTTCCAGCCGAGCCTCTTGTCCGAGACAAAGAGGAGGTACACCAGCAGCATGGCTGCGGTGATGGTCTCCATCGGGAGGTCCCACAGGACGAGCGGGCGTGGGACCCAGTATGTCGAGATGATGCTTCCGCCCCCGATGGCGAGTAGCGGGTTCGTGATGTTTGAACCGATCAGTGTGCCTAATGAGATGCCTTCGGCTTTGTGTGCCATGCCGCCGAGTGCTGTCATCATCTCGGGGAGGGCTGAGACGATGCCGACGGTTGCAACACCGATGAGTGATCCTCCGAGACCGGTCTTTGCAACTACTGTCTCGGCGACCGAGAGGATGATATGGGCTGACGCAAGGACCGCGACCATGCCGCCGATGCCGATGATTATGTCCTGATGGATGTTCGTACTGGGTTCTGTGTCGTGATTGAGCCGATCTCGGCGGGTGTGGTAGACGTAGTACATATACCCGAAGAAGCTCCCGATCAGGACGAGACCGTCGAGACGGGAGTAGATGCCGTCCCAGCCGAGGACGATACACATGAGGGTCGTTCCCATCATGGGGAAGTATTGTTTCTTGAGGAAATCGGTGGAGAACTCGAACCGTGCTTCGTCGATAGTGTGAATCTTGTCGCCGAGGTTGTTCAGTATTCTTCCCTCTCCTTCCCGCATCATTGTGATCAGGATCGTCCCGAGGATGACGAGACCGACGACGAGGGTCTGCTGGACGACGTCTGATCCGATATTGGCCCCGAGGACGGTTGCTGAGGCAATCTGGTAATCAAGGCTACCGGTGAGGATGCCGGCCGATGCGGTGGTATGGGCGGCGATCTCGGGAAGCGATGTGCCGATCGAGATGACGGACACGGCGATGACGACGTCGGGGATGCCGTAGTAGGCGGCGATCGAGGTCATCTTGTCGACGACCTTCTCGGCGCCGAACACGAGGACGAACATGCTGATGAACCCGACGACGAGCTGGCTGGTGAACCCGAGACCGAGGACCATGGTGACTACGTTGGGGGCGGGGCCTTAAACCGCTGGGGTCAGTCCGCTGCGAAGAAAGAAAAGCGGACGATGATGTAGGCGATGTAGGTGAAGATGAGCAGGATGCCGCCTTTCCAGCCGAGTTTCCTGTCGGAGACGAAAAGCACCCACAGCAGCATGATGAGGGCTGTGACTGTCTCGGTCGGGAGGTCCCACAGGACGAGCGGGCGCGGGACCCAGTATGTCGATATCAGGCCGCCGATACCGTACCCGAGTAGGGGGTTGGTGACGTTGGATCCGATCAGTGTGCCAAGTGAAATGCCTGAAGCCCGCTGTCTGATTCCCTCGATCGCGGTGAACAGTTCGGGGAGTGCAGAGATGATGCCGAGGGTGACGACGCCGATGATCGAGCCACCGAGGCCGGTGGCCTGGACGAGGATCTCGGTGACCTTGAGGACGATGTGGGCGGCCGCCAGGACGGTTGATAGGGCGATGACGGCGACGAGGGCATCCTTCCTGACGTTGTCGCTGGGATCGCTTTTCTCGTTGAGCCGGTCGTGCCGCGTCCGGAAGAGGTAATACATGTATGCGATGAACGATCCGATGAGCACGAGGCCATCTGTGCGGGAGACGACACCGTCCCAGGCGAGGTACGAGGCCATGAGGCTGGTGCCGATGATGGGGAGGAAGTCTTTCTTGAGGAATTCGTCGGTGAACCGGAAGTAGCTCTTCTCACCGATGAAGGCGAAGGCGAAGATGACGATGCCGACGATGAGGGTCTGCTGGATGATGTCGGATCCGGTGTTGGCACCGAGGACGGTCGCGGAGGCAATCTCGTAGCTTAGGGAGCCATTGAGGATGCCAGCGGATGCTACGATGTGTGAGATGATCTCAGGGAGTGATGTACTGATCGAAACGACGGACATCGCGATGAGGATGTCAGGGATCCCGAAGTAGGCGGCAAGGGAGGTGAGCTTGTCGACTGCGATCTCTGCTCCGTAGACGACTGCGATGACCGACAGGAGGCCGAGTGCTATGGACGCCCCGAGACCGAGCCCAAAGACCATACCGGCTCTATCTTGGCTCCTTTGGGTTAAATGGGTTGGGGAGGCACCCGTTTTAAACATACGAGAGGACGAGTACATGGTATGATCGGAGTCACGGTCTGGGCCGGTGTCTTTGTGGTCAGTCTTGCAGTCCTGGTCAAGTCCTCCGATGCGTTCACGGGGGCGGCCGAGCGTATAGGCCTGAGTAGGGGTGTTTCGCCATTCGTCGTCGGTATCACTGTTGTCGCCCTCGGTACATCTCTGCCGGAGCTGATGTCCTCGATCCTGGCCGTGATCCAGGGTTCTCCTGAGATCGTGGTCGGGAACGTGGTGGGCTCGAACATCGCGAACATCCTGCTGATACTGGGGGCTGCCGCGTACTTCAGCAAGGGGATAACTGTCGATCGTGATTTGTCAGGGTCGATCTCCCGCTTCTCATCGGATCGGCGTTTTTCCTCGTGATCGCTGCCTGGGACGGTGTGTTCACGGCGGTGGAGGGTGCGATATCGCTCCTGGCGTTTGCTGTCTATCTCCATTACACGATGGCGGAGAAAGATGAGGAGGGAAGTGAGTTCACAGAGGGGATCCTGGACGATGCCGAGGAACGCAAATACGAGGATGGAGATGTCGGCTGGCGGACGTACGGGGTGCTGGTGGGCAGTATCGTGTTCATCTTCATCGGTGTCCGGTACACGGTGACCTCGATCGTGGAGATCGCTGCCCTGCTCGGTATCGGTGCGGAATTCGTGGCTGTGACGGCTGTCGCGATAGGGACCCTCGCTCCCTGAGCTCGTGGTCTCGATCACGGCGGCGCGGAAGGGCCAGCCTGAGATCGCGGTGGGGAATATTTTAGGGTTGAACATCTTCAACTCGTTCGCGGTGATGTGTGCCGTCGTTCATTGGCACCCTGATGATTCCGGCGAGTATCCTGTCGTTCGGCTGCCTGTGATGGTTATAGCGACCCTGATGTATCTCTTCACGACCCGGAACCGGGAGATAACGAGATGGGAGGGGGCGACACTGCTTCTGATGTATCTGCTGTTCGTCTATGCGCTGTTTGGTACGCTGTGATGCGATGATGTGGGGCGGTCGGCACCAGCTTTATGACCCTGGCGACCGCGTGATGGGACGATCGATGGCCTGGGCCGATATCCTGGCTGCTCTCGGGATCGGGAGTGTGGTGGGGACGATCATCGGGACGGTGGTCAGTGACTGGTGGGAGAAACGGAACCGTCGGACCGAGCTGCGGAAGACGCTGTACGAGGAGATCGAGCAGATGCGTGCGGTCGAGGATATAGAAAAGCATATCGAGGAGACGAGCGGACCGCTGGATCTGTCGCATGAGATGGGGTTCAATGCGCTGTATGAGGCGAACGCGGACAAGGTCGGTGATCTGTCTGATGAGGAGGTCGAGATGATTGTGGAGTTCTACAGTCTGCTCAAGCAGATGGAGCGGCTCAATGATATCGTCGATGCGGATGAGGATATCACGAACACGAAGCTCGCTGATCTGATGACCGAGCTCCGCATCAAGCGTGAGGATCTGCTCGAGGATCTCGAGGCCCACATGTGAGCCGGGTCACTGGAGTGCGCTGAGGTACTTGTCCCGAGCTGATTCGATGGTGCCGGAGACACCGAGGACATGGATGCAGGCTGGCGTGTTCTCGATCCGGTCGATGAGGGCGATGGCTGTCCGGGCCTCCTCGACGTAGTCCTTCGAGACCCTGATGCCGCCGACCTGCTTGTCCTGGCTGAACAGGTCGCCCATGATCCAGGGGTCGATCTTTGCGACCTGCTGTTCTCCGAGGAAGCTGATCAGTTCCTTCCACATTGCATCGACGACCTGGCCGAGGCTGAAGTCGTTGTCTCCTTCGATGCGGAACAGGATGTACCGCTGCTTGCGCCTCAGGCTTGAGGGCAGTGTTGTGAGATCGTCACCCATTGCGTTCACCTGTCTCATCGAGGCTGGTCTGTTTGGTGTCGTCCTCGACCTCGACGCCGGGTTGTTCCTGACTGCCCTCTCTGATGTCCTCGGCCCGCTGGAGGATGTCTCCGGGATGTTTCTCGACGAGGTCGAAGGCATCGGCGAGCTTGATGCCGAGACAGGTCCCGAACCCGACCATGTCCCGTGGCCTGCGCATCTCCTCGACCCGCCGTGCCCCGGAGGTGAGGATGAGCGGTGCGTTGTATTTCTGCGCCAGGCGGATGTTCCGCTGCATGTGGTTCATGATCTGGGACCGGACCCTGCCGTAGGTCTTGAGGACGGACTTGAAACTGATATCGATACTGACGCGGTTCTTTGCGGCCTCTTTTGCGATGACGTGGTCGATGCCTGAGTCCTTCCGCTTGAACTCGGGGTGGGCGAGGATGTCGACCCGCGGATCCTCACAGGCCGCCCGGTTGATCTCGACCTCGCCACCGTGGACGACGAGGACATCGACGTGGTCGCGGAAGGCGGATATCTTGTCATTGAGCTCCTTCCGGTCGTCTGCCCTTATCTTGACACCTGGATGGACGTCGATATCGGTCTCGAGGTCCTCGATCCTGTCCTCGAGCTCCCGGATGTCATCGCGGTCGGTGTGGTAGTCGGTGATGGCGATCCTGTCGATCTCAAGTGCCTCTGCCTGGTCGACGATATCGCTGACAGTATCATCGCCACTGGAGAGGCTCGACTGGATGTTGAGATCGTGGAACGTGTGGGCCATCGTACTGGTGTCTGTGGTCGTGGGTTAAATGTCTTCTGCTGGCGCTGGTTGTTTAAGCGTGCCTGCCACACTCTGTGGTATGGGACGGCGCATCCTGCACGTGGATATGGACGCGTTTTTCGCCTCTGTGGAGGCTGACCGGAGGGATATGGAGGACGAACCGCTTGTTGTCTGTGTCTACTCCGGCCGCTCGGAGGACTCGGGCGTGGTCTCGACGTGCTCGTATGAGGCCCGTGAGCTGGGTATACGGGCCGGGATACCGATCACGCGGGCGAAGACGATCGCCTCGGACGCGGACGAGGAGGTCCATTTCGTCCCGATGGACAGGGAGTACTACGGCCATGTCGCGGACCGGATAACGGAAGAGGTCTTGGAGGAGTACACGGACCGGATCGAGCATGCCTCGATCGATGAGGCCTACTTGGACGTGACCGAGCGGAAGGAGGACCTCGATGGTGCCGTTACCGTGGCAGAGGAGATCCGCGAGCGAGTGCGGGATGGCTTCGATCTGACGTGCTCGGTCGGGGTGGGGCCGAACAAGCTGGTGGCGAAGATCGCCTCGGACCAGGACAAGCCTGACGGGCTGACAGCGGTGCGTCCGGAGAGGGTCGAGGCGTTCATGCGCTCGCTCGATCTCGAGGAGATACACGGCATCGGTCCTGAGACGGACGAGCGGCTGCGAGAGCTGGGTATCGAGTCTGTCGAGGAGCTCGCCGAAGCGGACAGACAGCGGCTGGCGGAGGTCTTTGGGGAGACTCGCGGGCCGAAAATCGTGCGCATGGCACAGGGAAGGGATGAGGAGCCGGTTGAGGAACGAGAACAGCAGCAATTTTCCCGCCTGACGACCCTGGAGGAGGACACGGACGTAGAGGAGTTCATCCTGGGGGCGATGGAGCCGCTGGTGGATGAACTGATGTCGGAGCTTGACGCTGGACGGCTGTGGTTCCGGACGGTTGTCCTTTTGGCGATCGATACCGATATTGGGATGCATACGCGCTCGGAGACCTTCGAGACGCCGGTTCAGGACCGTGACCTGCTGATGGAGGCTGCGGAGGATCTACTCGGGGAGTTCCTGGAGGAGGGAGATATCAAGGTCAGGCGGATCGGGCTCCGGGTGAAGAACCTCGAGCAGGATACGGGGCAGCGAAACCTGGCGGAGTTTTGATGAACATAATTTAACCCGAAATGGATTTTTCTTTGAAAATGTAAAATCAAAGTGCCGAAAGGTATATAAAAAACAGGTGCGTGTAGGTGGAAGCTGGTAGCATGTCTGCCGAGGACCTGTACGAGGATCCTGTCTGGTGGTCATCGGAGGAGCTGCAGGAGTACTGCGAGGAGGTCTATGGCGAGGACGAGGGCCGTCGGATGTACGAGGAGCTGATGGACTGTCTCTCGGAGGGCGAGATGACGGAGAGTCATAGCCGGACGGCTGTCGTATGGGGTAGTGAGACGGAGCCGATCATCGGCCAGATGGAGATGGACAACCACCTTGTCTACGAGGTCGGGGATGAGGATGCACTGATAGAGTCTGTCTATGACGGCGGCCGTGATGTGTTCCACGAAGAGGCGGATGTTGATGACGCTTGTTGAATTATGATGAAATTATGTAAACTATTGTTAATTTTTCTTCGTTTTTGAGTTAAATTTTTAAGTATTGGTTCCGAATAGGTTCACGGAGGTGATTGAGATGGCTGTTGCACACCGTGGTCCGGAGGAGGCCGAGTTCGACCAGTCGTACTGGTCTCGCGAGGAGCTGCTGGATGAGTACGGCAAGGAGTGGCTGGATGAGTTCGAGGAGATCTATGACCTTGCCGAGGTGCTCGGATCGGAGTACGAGGAAGAGCACGAGCCGGCACCGACGGAGCCGGCCGGTGGTGTCGTGTACTTCGGTCCTGGCCGGGAGATGACCTACATGATCGAGGGCGACCTCGATGCTGTTGAGGACGAGCTGTATCGGGGGACAGATGAGGAGTTCATGGATGAGGCAGGGGTCCCTGAGGAGGAACGGTAGGCCCTGCCGCTCTTTTTTATTCTTCTCTCCCGTATCGGCGTGTATGCACATCGGTACCGTCTCTCTCAAGGTCGCTGATCTGGTCGAGATGGAACGGTTCTACTCGGGCATCCTGGGGCTGCCGGTGATCGAGGAAGGGCCGGACAGGACGGTCCTGGGCGTCGAGGAGCCGGTCCTTGTGCTGGAGGCCGGTGGCGTGGATCGTTCCACGGAGGAGGCGGGACTGTTCCACACGGCGTTCCGCGTCCCGGACCGGGCGGCCCTGGCCCGGCTGCTCCGGCGGCTGGACGACAACGGTGTAGGGCTTTCGGGTGCCTCGGACCACGGCGTGAGCGAGGCACTGTACCTCGAGGACCCGGAGGGCAACGGCATCGAGCTGTACCGTGACAGGCCACGGGAGGAATGGACGTATAGTGACGGTGAGGTAGAGATGGCGACCGAGCGGCTCGATCTGGATGATCTACGCTCGGAGGCGGACGGAACGGCGGTGGATGCGATGACGGTCGGCCACGTCCACCTGGAGGTCACGGATCTCGAGGATGCTGTGCGGTTCTACCGCGAACTGGGGATGGAGGTCACGGCCAGACGTCATGGTGCGGTCTTTCTCGCGGACGGACGGTACCACCACTATGTCGGGCTCAACACGTGGAACCACAGGACCGAGCCGCAGACGGACGAGAGCCGTGGCTTGGCATGGTTCGAGCTCGTCTTTGATGAGGCTGAAGCTGACCGGCGGGGGAAGACGGAGGAGTTGACGGATCCGTCCGGTATACGGGTGCGCCCGCGGTATCAAAACGAGTAGGTCTCCCTGATTGCCTTCTCGATTCTGGTGCTGTCGGGGAGGTATTCGTTCTCGAGCTTGTACATCGGGAAGATGGTATCGAACCCGGTGACCCGTTTGACAGGGGCCTCGAGGTGAAGGATGTCCTCCTCTGTCAGCCGTGCGGAGATCTCGGCGCCGACGCCGCATGTCTGGGGTGCCTCGTGGACGATAACACAACGGCCGGTCTTCTCGACGGAGTCCTCGATGGTCTCCATGTCCATCGGGCTTATGGTGCGGAGGTCGATGACCTCGACGTCGATGTCACCCTCGAGGTTCTCGGCCGCCTCCATCGTCTCGTGCAGCATCGCACCCCAGGAGACGACGGTGACATCATTGCCTTCGCGCTTGCTGGCTGCCTCACCGATCGGGACGGTATGTTCCTCATCGGGGACCGCTTCCTTGAAGGCGCGGTAGATCTTTTTCGGCTCCCAGAAACAGACAGGGTCGGGATCCTGGACGGCTGCCTTGAGCAGGCCGTAGGCGTCATCAGGCCCGGAGGGGATGACGACCTTGACCCCCGGTGTGTGGGCGTACAGGGCCTCTGTGGACTCGGAGTGGTGCTCGGGCGCATGGATGCCGCCGCCGCACGGTGCCCTGATGACCATGCCGGCGTTGTAGGTGCCCCGGGACCGGTTCCGTATCCGTGAGACGTGTGAGATGATCTGGTCGAAGGCTGGATAGGAAAAGCCCATGAACTGGATCTCTGCAATCGGTTTCATGCCATAGACCGCCATGCCGAGTGCGGTTCCGACGATCCCGGACTCGGCCAGCGGGGTGTCGATGACGCGGTCGGGGCCGAATTCCTCGTGGAGGCCATCGGTGACACGGAAGACACCGCCGTCCTCGCCGACGTCTTCGCCCATGACGATGACGTCCTCGTCGGTTTCCATCTCTTCCTGCATGGCGCGGTTGAGCGCCTGGACCATGTTCATCTCTGTCATCAGTTATCGCCCTCCACGTCGGTGAGTCGTTCGTACTGTCGCTGGAGTTCCGGTGGCATCTCCTCGTAGTGGTACTGGAAGATGTCCTTGAGGTCGGGTGGGTCGACGTCTTCGGCCGCGTCCATGGCATCGTCCACCTTGTCTTCGGCCTTCTCATGTTGCTCCTGGAACCAGTCATCGTCGGCGATACCCTTGTCCTTGAGGTATGTCTCGAAGCGCTCGATCGGATCACGCTCCCTCCAGTATTCGACCTCTTCCTTGTCGCGGTACCTGTCCGCGTCGTCGGCCGTGGTGTGATCGCCCCTGCGGTAGGTGACGGCCTCGATCATGGTCGGTTCCCCGTCCTGCCGTGCTGTCTGGAGGGCCTCCTTGGTGGCTTTCCACATGGCGAGGACATCGTTGCCGTCGACTTGGATCCCGTCGAACCCGTAGGCGAGGGCTTTCTGGGCGAGGGTCTCGCTCCCTGTCTGTTCGTCCCGCGGGACTGAGATCGCGTACTGGTTGTTCTGGCAGACGAAGACGGTCGGTGTCTCGAAGGTGCCGGCGAAGTTCATGCCTTCGTGGAAATCGCCCTCGCTGGTGGCACCGTCACCGAAGTAGACGAGCGTGGCGATGGGATCACCTTGCTTCTTTGCGGCCATGGCGGCCCCGACCGCGTGTGGGACCTGGCTGCCGACTGGGACCGAGACCATGAAGTTGCGCGGATGGTCGGGGTCGGCTGAACCGCGTTCATCGCCCTGCCAGTACTGTGTGAGCTTCTCCATCGGGAAGTCTCGGACGAAGTAGGCGGCTGTCTCCCGGAAGGCCGGGAACATCCAGTCGGTCTCGTCCATCGCGTACGCGGATCCGACCTGGGCTGCTTCCTGTCCCTTGCACGGTGCGTAGGTCCCGAAACGTCCCTGGCGCTGCATCTTGATGGCCTTCTCGTCGTATGTCCTGGCGAGGACCATGTGCCAGTACATGTCCTTGAGTTCGTTCTCGCTGAGGTCTGGTTCGAGATCCTCGTCGACGTTGCCGTCTTTATCGAGTATCTGGAGATGCGTGACCGTTCCGCTGAAGGCCTGTTGTTCTGGCATGGGGCAATCCCTCGGTCCCACTGTGCGGTCTGGCGGGATATAAATGTGGAACAGCACGTTGGAATTATCTGAATAAGTTATGAGTATATTTTCCGGATAATGCCGCAAGGTTTTTAATGGTTAGTAACAATTTCTAATTAGACGTGATGAAAATGGATTACTACGACAAGATCCTTCTCGGTATCCCGGCATGTCTGATGGCAGGGGCTGTAGCAGGGTTTGTGACTTCTCTGCCCCTGAGCCAAACGATGATGGGCGGCTCGCTTATCGCGGCCGCTGTGATGCACCAGGGACTGTTCGCGAACGCCCCTGTGCAGGGTGACCTGCTGCAGGAAGGCTCCGGCGCGATGCCGGGCTGACCCCGTTCAATTTTTTTGGTGATCGTTGATGGAACTTCTGTTCCTCATTGGGCTAGTCGTTGCCGTGTTCGTCGGCATAAACATCGGTGGATCATCCGCCGGTGTGGCCTTCGGCCCGGCAACGGGAAGCCAGATCGTCTCGAAGCGGACGGCCGCGGTCCTGATGGCTGTCTTTGCCCTGATTGGAGGAGTTACGGTCGGACCGAATGTGGTCGAGACGATGGGGGAAGGGTTCGTCCCGCCGTCGTATTTCACCCCTGCGGCCTCGATCGCTGTGCTGCTGTTCACGGGCCTGGCGATCATGCTGGGCAACATCCTGAAGGTCTCGGTCAGCACGAGCCAGACGGCTGTCGGTGCGATCGTCGGGATGGGCGCAGCCATCGGTGTGCTTGACTGGTCTTTGCTCGGCCGTGTGACGGCGTGGTGGATCGTGACGGCGATCCTGGCGTTCTGGATCGCTGCTGTCGTGGGCCGGTACCTATACGACCGGATGGTTGAAGTCCTGGCTTTCGAGAGCCAGCGGCGCAACAGGGGCGCGAAGGTCGTCGTGGTCGGTGTCGGCTGCTACATGGCGTTCTCTGCGGGGGCATCGAATGCGGCCAATGCTGTCGGACCGCTCGTCGGTTCGGGGTCGGTGGAGATGCTGCCTGGGGTGGTGCTGGCGGGGCTGGCCATTGGTGGGGGCGCGCTGTTGCTCGGTGCCCGGACGATGGAGACGGTCGGTGAGGACCTGACGAGCCTGACGCTGGAGGCGGCTTTCGTGGTCGAGGTGATCGCTGCGACGATCATCACGCTGCTGAGCGTGGCTGGTATCCCTGCGAGCCTGGGGATCGTCGCGACGATGGCGGTGATCGGGCTGGGCTGGGGTCGTGCCTCGAGGCGGATCCCGCTCCGCCGTGAGGTCGGGATCGAGGAGCCAACCGAGGAGGACATGAAGCGTCGTGAGGAGGACGAGCTCGATCTGTACGATGCCGGGATGACCCGTCGTGTGTTCTCGGCGTGGATGGCGACGCCGCTGGTGGCTGGGGTGCTGGCGTTCGCTGTGTTCCGCGGTGCGGCGCTGGCGGGCCTGCTGTGAGACGAGGGTTTTTAAGTTTCCTCGATGCCATGGTGTGGTGTACAGGGTCGAAAGAGTGGTCCGCAAGAAGAAGCTGAGCCCGTCGGGAGCGAAGGACAGTGAGGGAAACTACAACAACGCCCACCTGAACCTGCACAAGGATGAGCTCGAGGCAGCGGGCCTCGATATCGGGGATGATGTCTTCGTCCGTGTCCGCGAGGGGATGATAGTCGTCCAGAAAGCGGAGAAAGACGAGATCCAGCACGAGTTCTCGCCGGACTGAGCTACTTCTTCCGTTGTTCGATGTCTTCTTTCTCCTGGAGGAGGCTCGCGACGGTCCTGATCTCCATCATGTTGGTCGTCCCTGAGACGGATGTGGGAACACCGGCGCTGAGGATGAGCAGGTCATCGGGATCGACGAGATCGCGGTCCTGGAGGTAGCCGGCCGAGCTGGCGATCATGTCGTCGACGCTGTCGGGGAAGTCGGTGTAGAACGCTGTGACGCCCCAGACGAGGCTGAGCTGTCGACGGACCTTCTTCGAGTCGGTGAGGGCGATGATGTCGGTCCCGGGCCTGAACTTCGCGATGTTCCTGGCGGTGTACCCGGAGGAGGTGTGTGCGATGATATAGCGGGCGTCGGTCTCCCGTGAGGCCTGCCAGATGTTCTTACAGATGATGTCCTCGATGTTGGTGCTGCGGCTCTTGACGGTGTGGTGGACCTCGTCCTGGAGCGATTCCTCGATCTTCTCGACGACTTCTGCCATGAACTGGAGGGATTTGACAGGGAAGTCACCGACTGCGGTCTCCTCGGACAGCATCACGGCGTCTGTCCCGTCGATGACGGCATTGGCGACATCGGAGACCTCGGCCCGGCTGGCGGTGGGGCTTTTCGTCATGGATTTGAGCATCTGGGTCGCGGTGATGACGGGCTTGCCCGCTTTGTTGCACTGCTTGATGATCGTTTTCTGGAGTATCGGTACTTCGGATGCAGGTGTCTCGACACCGAGGTCGCCACGTGCGACCATGACGCCATCGGATGCCTCGAGTATCTCTTCGAAGTTGTCGACGGCTTTCTTGTGCTCGATCTTGGCGATGATGTCCATCTCGCCGTCGTGGTCCTCGATGATCTCCCGCATCCGCTCGATGTCTTCTGCGTGCTTGACGAAGGAGGCCGACAGGAAATCGAAATCGTTCTTTGCCCCGAAGACGATATCATCGACGTCTTTCTCGGTCGGGGCGCGGAGCCCGAGGTCTTTGCCGGGGACGTTGACCGATTTCTTCGTGGAGACGAGTCCGCCGTAGATGACCTCGCAGTGGGCGGTTTCCTCGACCGAGAGGACCTCGAGTTCGATCTGTCCGTCATCGATGAGGACGGTATCGCCCGTTTCGACGTAGGAAAGGATTTCCTCGTGCTGGACGGGGAGTCGGTCCTCGTCGCCGGGGGATCCGTCTGCCGGGACGATCTCGACCGTCGCACCGGTCTCGAGCTCTGTGCCGTCCTCGACCTGGCCGAGCCGGATCTCGGGGCCCTGTGTGTCGACCATGGTGGCGACGTTCTGGTCGAGGGCATCGATTCGTTCTTTGATCTCGGCGTGGTCGTCATGGTCGCCGTGGGAGAAGTTCTGCCGGGCGACGTTCATGCCGGCGTTGGCGAGCTGCTGGAGCCGCTCGGTGCTGTCGGAGGCGGGCCCGATGGTGGCGACGATTTTCGTCTTGCGCATCGGGTACAGTTACTCACCTGTCGTTAAAAGTCCTTGGAGCGACGCCTGAACCAGGCCTTCATCCGGAGGAAGAACGGTTCCAGGCCGATGGGTTCCTGGACGGAGCCTGGGGTGAGCTTGAGGAACTCCTTCCGGAAGGCGGTGTAGGTGATCGATACGATGAGGCCTGCGATGATGAGGTCATCGATCATGCCTGTGTGGATGTACGCGACCGGGACGGCGAGGGTGACATACAGCACCAGGTCCTCGGGTGAGCCGTCGTACCGGATGTATCGCTGGGCGGGGAGCCACTGGTGCCGGACGTGGTCATAGACTGCCTTATCACTTTCTTGCTTCCACGGCCGCTTGCTGAGGTCGCCGCCGATGGTGTCCATGGTGGCATGGAGCGCTATACCGAGAAGGAGGGCTGCGACCGCGACCGTAAAGAACCCGGTCCATGCGATCGCGATACCGAGGGCTGTGAGCGCGAGGACGCTCGAGATGAACGGGTAATGGAATGTCTTGCGATGGCTGAGCGGCATGTCGAGGTCAGGCAGGATGCCACCGATGATGCCGGCTAGGCCGATCAGCTCGAGGTTGCCTGGGGCGAGGACGGACAGCCCTGTGGCTGCGAGCAGACCTATCAGGGCGTGTGTTGTGATCATCATGGCGGCAGGTGTACACGTGGGTGCGCCGATTTTAAAGATGTCATTGCTGGACGGAGGGTTTTGGTTTGACGGAGATAAGGTCCTGTGATGTTTACGCGTGTAAGACGCCCCCGGGACTTACGCAACATTTATAAGCTTCTCTGTCGGTTAGTATGGTCTAGGAGTAACGGGTTCCTGTTCAACTGGTGACCGCAATGGACCTTGATGAGATACGTGTGATGGCAGACGGCGATGAACAGCTCTATCAAAGCGCTGAGAAATTCAGGCAAGATGATGAGTATGTCAAGGGGCTGGAGGATGCCTCTGATGAGTTCGAGATCGCTGTCGAGTTCGATGAACGCGGCTATGAGATGGATTCGGTCACCCAGGTGAAAGGTGTTCTGTCGGACTATGAGGAGATGAAAGATGAGCCGGCGGCACGGCTGGCACCTGAGGACGACGATATCTACGATGATACTGACGATGAGCTGTCCGTCGATGAGCTTGAACAGGAACGCGACCGGCTGGAGGATAAGGTGGGGCTGTTGGAGAACCAGCTGGAGCAGTACCGCTCGGACGAGGTCAACCGGGCGACGGTGGATGAGCTCGTCGAGGACGATGAGGCTGAGACAGGCTATGCTGCCTGGATCGATCCCGATTCCCAGGCGAAAGAGGCCTACAAGGTCCCGATCGGTGAGGATATGTACACGGGCCTGGCCGAGGGGGCGGAGGTCGAGATCGATGCCAACGGTGGCGCGATCCGTGGCGTCTATGCGATGCCTGATGAGACCGAGACCGGCTACGAGGTGATGGAGGATGAGATGCCGGCTATCGGCTATGATGATATTATCGGGCTCGATGAGCAGGTCGATACGCTCAGGCGCAAGACGGTCCTCCAGGAGACCCATCCCGAGCTGTTCGAGGAATGGGACATCGACCAGGGGATGGGTGCGTTGCTGTACGGCCCGCCGGGGACGGGGAAGACGATGACGGTCCAGGCGATGGCGAACGAGGAGGACCGCTCGCTGATCAAGGTTGAGGGTCCGGAGCTGGTCAGCCGGTACGTCGGTGATGCACCGGAGCAGGTCCGGGAGATCTTCGATAAGGCCAGGGAGTCCGCGCCATCCCTCGTGATGGTGGATGAGCTGGATGCCCTCGCAGGGGACCGTGACCAGATGAGCGATGAGACCGGTGCCGGACGCCGGCTCGTTGGCCAGCTGCTCGCGGAGCTCGATGGGCTGAAGGAGGAGGCCGATGTGGACTTCGTCGGTACGACAAACCAGCCGGATCTTGTCGACGATGCCTTGCTCCGTCCTGGCCGGCTCGATCCACTCGAGGTACCCCGACCGGATCGTGAGGCCTCGAAGGACCTCGCGATGGAAAACGGCGCCCCAGAGGAGTACGCGGAGCGGATGGTCGATCGTATCTTCGAGGATGAGGACTATGAGAGCGTCAACAGCGGCGCCCGCATCGAGGCGGTCGTGAAAGAGACCGTGATGGAGTATGCACTCGAGGAGCTCGGCCCGGAGGATGAGGTCCCGTCCCGCGGTGAGGAGGTCAGAGACGAGATCGGGTGGTCGCGGTTCGAGGAAACAATGGACGAGGTCTTCCGGGTCGATGATGAGGACCCGCTCCACGGGACGACCCGGACGGATTACATCCAGTGAGGTGGCTCTGCGGTGACTGTGAACGGGCAAACTGATTTAAACCAGTGTTTAAAAGGTAACATCACGTAATACAATGCTGATCTTTTGCAACGGTATCGCCGGCTGTGGAGAGAAGGAGTACCTGGAGAAGTTCCGGGCGCTCTGTGAGGAAAAGGGCAAGGATGTCCGGGTCCACGATCTCGGGGAGAAGATCTTAGAGATCGGGCGGAAGGACTATCCTGAGCTGGGGAAGTACGATCTGATGGGGTTCCCGGAGTCGACGGTCAATGCCTGGCGTGCGGCTGCGTTCGAGTCGATCTCCTCGGAGATGGATGATGATGCGGACGTCCACGTGCTGGATGCCCATGCGTCGTTCTGGGTCAAAAACGGTCCCGAGCCGGCGATCAACACGAGCTATCTGCAGGAGGTCGATCCTGATGTCTACGTTCAGATCGTGGATTATGAGCCGGACATTCGGGACAGGCTCCAGGACAACCCGGAGCTGCCGGACGAGCGCAAGCCATCGCTGGAGGAGGTCATCAGGTGGCAGGAGGTCGAGCGGTACACGAACCGCATCCTGTCGGACTTCCACCGCCGTCCGTTCTACGTGCTGGCGCGGCAGCACCCTGCTGCGTCGCTGTACGATATCGCGTTCGATGAGAGGCCGAAGATCTATACGAGCTTCCCGATCACGAACCTGGACAGGGAGTCCCTGAATGAGATCGGGGAGTACGTGGACCGGCTGCGGGAGCATGCGGTCGTCTTTGACCCGATCGAGATCGATGTGCGGGAGATCGATGATGACCGGGTCGAGGAGCTGATCAACAACCACACGGTCAAGCGGGACCAGCAGTTCATCGATCAGGCGGACATGGTCATCGTGAACTTCCCGGAGATGGTCTATTCCTCCGGGGTGGAGTATGAGGTCAACTATGCCTCCCGGACGGGCAAGCCTGTCTGGATCATCAAGCCGGAGGGCAATGCGGGACCGTTCACGGACTTCAACTGTGAGCGGGAGTTCAACTCCGAGGAGGCCTGTTTTGAGGCGCTGCAGGAGAAGTACGGTGATATCGATGGATGAAACGACTCTCGCGGCGCTGATCGATCACACGAACCTGTATCCAGATGCGCACATGGAGGATCTCGCGGAGCTGTGTGCTGAGGCGGAGGAGTACGGTTTCGCCGCTGTCTGTGTCTACAGTGCGGAGGTCGGGCGCGTCCGCTCCCAGCTCGGCGATGCTGTTGATGTCGCTGCGGTGGCAGGGTTCCACCACGGCCGCAGTGCCACGTCGGTGAAGGCAGAGGAGGCCCGGACGGCTGTCGAGGCTGGGGCTGATGAGATCGACGTGGTTATCAACCAGGGTCACCTGAAGGACGGCAGGATGCTCGAGGCGGTGGAGGATCTCCGTGCTGTCCGCGAGGCGGTTCCTGATGCGGTCCTGAAGATCATCTGTGAGAACTGTAACCTCGACCGCGATGAGAAGGTCCAGGCCTACCGGGCTGCGGAGAAGGCCGATGCTGATTTCATCAAGACCTCGACTGGCTTCGGCAGCCACGGTGCCCGGGTGGAGGATGTCGAACTGATGGCCAAGACCCTCGAGGAGATGGGGTCGGACATGGGTATCAAGGCCTCCGGCGGCATCGGGGATGCTGACGATGCCGTACGGATGCTGGAGGCGTCCGGGAGGGATCCTGACCCGTCACGGTTCCGGATCGGTGCCTCGAGTGGCGTTGCGATAGTTGAGACGTTAGGTGATGCATGATGAAGAATATCTACTTTGCCGGACCGGTATCGATCAACCCGGAGAAGGCGACGGAGGAGAAAAAGGCCTTCCTGGAGGAACACTGGGAGGTGCTGGAAGAGAACGATATCAACGTGTACTCGCCACATCTGATGTACAAGTGGCTCTCGGATGTGCCTGAGAACGAGGGAAAAGGATCGCGCCCGGAGACGTACGCGCTGCGGTCGTGCCTGAACCTGATCGAGACGGCGGATCTGGATGCTGTCGTGATGCTGACACCGCTTGATGAGGAGAGCAGCGGTATGCGGGAGGAACGCGAACTTGCAGAGGAGCTTGGCATCCCTATCTACAATCTGCCGTACTTCTCCACGAGCGATGGTGTCCTGACGGTCAATGGTGCTGATGGGGAAGATCTGCAGGAGACACTCGGCTGCGTGGAAGGGTGAACCTATATAAATCTGGAAGGGGCAGTGTTGAATATGCCTGTAATCGTCGTTTCGGGACCTCCTGGGGCTGGTTCGTCGACGGCTGCACAGATAATAGCCGATGAACTCGATGTAGATTATTTCTCGCCTGGAAAGCACTTCAAGGAGAAGATAGAGGGTGCTGAGACCGAGGCAGCGAACAGGGGCTGGAAGGACAAGGAGCTGAGCAGCGAGTCGACGCACAACAGCATCGATGACCTCCAGAAGCAGGTCGCCAAGCAGGGTGATGTGGTGATCGACGGGAAGCTGTCGATCCACATGGTCGGTGACATGGCCGACCTGACGGTCTGGGTGAAGGCGCCGGTGAAGACCCGGGCCGAGCGTGCGGCCAGCCGCGATGAGATGAGCTTCGAGGAGGCCAAAGAGATGATGCAGGAGCGCCAGCACGATGAGGTGGAGAACTGGAAGGAGATGTACGGGTTCAACTACCTTGAGCAGGAGGATGAGGCCGATCTGATTATCCAGACGGAGGAGATGTCACCACAGGAGATCGTCGATCTGATCCTCTCGAAGGTCCGCTGATTGCTCGTTTCTCACGCCTCGATCAGGCCTGCGATGATGATGAGGAGGAATGCGAGCGAGAGCAGGACTGTGACATCTCGTGCAGGCCTGATGTAGTTGTGTATGTCGTCTTTGCCTGATGTCATCAGTGTCTCGGTGTCGATTGCGAGGAGTGTACCGGCAAGCCCTGCGAGGATGTAGGCCGTGACTTCGATGCTACCGTGGACGAGATACGGCGCTGTCCGGACAGGGACCTCGAGGAGGTGATCGGAGGTGGCACCGATGAGCACCCCGAGGATGGAGGCGTTCCAGACCAGGACAAAGACCATGCCGCCGCTGATGAGGAAGCTGAGTGCAAAGGTGGCTCCGAGGAGGCTGAGGTTGTTCGTGACGATGTTGATGAAGAAGCTGTCGGCTGTTATGAACCCGGTAGCACCTGTCATCCCGGAGAGGGAGTTCATCGCATCGAGGACGGTATACTGGATGGTGAAGAACCTGTCCGGGAGAATGAGGACAGCCGCTGCGAAGATGAACGTTGCGGCGAGGAACGAGGTCAGGTAGATCTTGACTTCCTCGGCGTGACGGCGCAGGAGGCGGGGTTCCTCCCAGGATGCTGTTATCTCTTCGAGATCGCGTTCTTTGATATAGCTGGTGAAGGGGTACACGAGTGCGAGTGAGGTGAAAAATACCGCGACCAGTCCGCCGAGATCGATACCACCGACGTGGAACGGGAGGATGAACTGTGCGATCAGGAGGGATGCGATGACTGCGAGCGCTGTCGCAATCACAGCCTCGCTGGCAGTTGTGTCCTCTCCGCTGAAGATGATGGTGTCAAACACTGTTATGCGACCCTGTCTTTGATGGCCTCGTGTTCTGGGTCGTCTTTCTGTGTGACGTGGGATTTCATGGCGGTCCGCGTGGAGAACCGTCGTCCGCAGACCGGGCACTCTGTCTGGATGAGTGTCGAGAGGGCTTCCTGGGCGTCCATGATGGTGACTGTCGCCTCCGAGCACATGTCGGCGATGACATCGATCAGCTCCTGTCTGTCGTACATGTC
>CAZFEL010000002.1:0-342601 GCA_964517675.1 uncultured archaeon
CGTACACCAGTATGGCGATACCGGCAAGTATGAGATACTGTTCAGTCATGCTTCCACCCTCGCTGGGACCTCCACATCCCTATCAGCAAGGACCTGGCGCGCGATCGTGACCGCCACCTCACCAATGACCTCCTCATACGACGAGATGAGAGCATCCAGCTCCTCAATGCCTCCATCGAACCCTTCAACCTCATCATCGTCCAGCGACACATGCTCATCCTTCCGTGCGATCCCGTATGCCACCTGACCGATCGTGCTCGCATACCGCTCTACAAGCCGCTGGACGGCGTTCGTGTACTCCTCCGACATGGATGATCCACGTACAGGATGATTACTGACCCCGGTTAATATATCTGCTCACGGCAGCTCATCCCACAGCTCATCGTCCAGGCAGTGGAGCCCGATCGACATGTCCACCGCCAGGTGTTTCCCGTGGTAGAACCAGCCAAAATCGCCGACGAATTCCTTCGAACGGGCCCGGGCAGTCACTGACTCCAGGTCCTCGCCATCAACATCGATCGCTTTCGCCTCGTTGTACAGCAGGAACCTGTCCGGCTGTGAATGGTGCTCAGGCGCCTCTCCCTGGACCATCACCGCATCGTACTCATCGAGGATCTCGTAGAACCGGTCCTCTGTTATCCTGGTCCCTGCACCGTATCCATCCGTGTTCTCATAGGCCACCACGAAAGGCTTGTCCTTGATGCTTTCCTTCGGGACCCTGACCGGGATGACCCGGCGCTCGAACTGTGCTGCAGGCTCACGTTTCGTCTTCATGATACACCGTTTGCATCCCTGCGGTAAAAAAACCTCCAATCAGTACCGCCAGCCCTTCCGCTCGAAGACCGCAAAGAAGGCCGCAGTCGCCACCGAGGCATACACCATGTAGACATACGCCGTGCTCCAGGACAGCCCAGCAACCGGGATCCACAGTCCCGTTATCCACGTCGTCAGCCCCATCAGATGCATCCCGGCAGCCACAGCCGCCAGTACCGACCGCACCATCCCGCTCATCACCAGGTTGACAGCCTCGATGATCCCGAGGTACAGTCCCGCACCTGCGAGCATCCAGAGGAACCCGCGCTCCGTGAACGGCCGGAACAGCGGCGACATCTCTGCTCCCTGCCCGCTGGTGATACCGTAGATCGTCAGTGCCAGATCGACCGTCGCCAGCCCGACGATGACCTGGAAATCCCTCCGCCCCAGACCGAGATTCATGGTCTACCGTTACACATCAGCGGCTAAAAAACATGGTCCAGAGCCACGGACTTAAGAATCACCTTCACACCAGACCGCATGGACGGGCGACGCCGCCGGTACGGTCTCGGGCTCATCTTTGCAGCCAACATCTTCGGGGCCGGCAGCATCTTCATCCTTGCGAAAGGCGGTATCACCCACGGCTACACCCTGCTGTGGACACTGCCGCTTTCCCTCCTCATCGGCATGGTCATGCACGAGATGACCTCCCGGCTCGCGGTCCGTGAACGGCCCCTGATGGTCCTGCTCCGGGAACAACTCGGATATACCGTCGCCGTCCCGACCGCCGTCCTCCTGTCCGCGTTCATGTCACTGTGGGCGACCGCGAACCTCGCTGTCTTCTCTGTCGCCATCCGGGAATTGACAGGCACTGGAATCCCTGTACCCGTCTTTGCCACCGCAGGTGCCGCTTTCAGCCTCATCCTCGTCTGCCTGCACCGGTACCAGGACGTCGAGCTCGTCATCTCCGTCCTCCTGAGCGGGTTCATACTCGCGTTCCTCGTCGTCTTCCTCGGGGACCTCCCACCGGCCGGGGCAGTCGGGAGCGGGTTCGTCCCCTCACTCGGGGGCTGGGGCTACCTGACGATGATCATCGCCTTCCTCGGCACCACCGTCTACTACCCGAACCTCTGGATCCAGACATCCATGGGCCCGGAGAAAAGCTGGGGCCGCCAGGACCTCCCGATACTGCGGAGGGAGAACCTCACAGGGCTGCTGACAGCCGTCATCGCGTCCATCCTCGTCCTGATCGTGATGGCCCACCAGATGCCCTCGAGCAGCTCGATCACATTCCTCGACCCGATCAGGTCCCTCCAGAGCCTTGGCGGGCTCGCTACACCCGTCTTCCTGCTGGGCACTATCATGGCCTCGTTCACCTCGGCCACCGGCACGCTGTTCGCCGCCGGGTTCATCCTGCCCCAGGCCGGCGGACTGGATGTCCGCTTCGGTGACACGATCTTCCAGAGAGCCCTCGGTGGCACACTCGCCTTCGGGGTCGTCCTCATCCCGGCTACACTAGCATTCACCGCCTTTGGCCCTGTCGATATGGCGATCCTGTTCCCTGCAGTCAACGGCATCATCGGGCTCCCGCTGACAGCAGGCCTGACGATCTACTTCCTCAACCAGCAGACAGAACCATCCTGGCGGATGAACGCGGCCGGCATGACAGTCTTCCTCGTCCTCCTCGCCATAGCAGCCCTGACCGCACAGAGCCTCGTCCAGTCCCTCGCCCAGGGGATCGCCTGATCAGGTCGTGATCGGACGGGCCTGAAAGATGACGATGTCGCCATCGACCATCCCCCACTCCACATCGGCCTCATAGCCCAGATCGTCCGCGATCGAGCGGGACATCTCCGCGATAGAAAAGGCCTGCTCATCGGTCAGGACCGGTTCGGCCACGGACGCGTCCACCTCTGTAAGGTCCGTACCGTCGACCTCCCGGACCAGCGGCTGGGTGGTGATGGTGCGGTCCTCGAGGTCCAGGTCGGCAGAGAACGTCCACCTGTCCGGTGTGATATCGTCCTGCTCGGAGTAGGCCACACCCCGGACCGCCTCCACGACCGCACCTTGCCTGTCCCGCACAGGGTGCTCGGTGAAGGCCACACCGCAGACATCGGAGACGATCATCTCCTGGACGACGAGACCGAGACGGAGCTCATCCGGATCGATCCCGACAGAGCGACAGTACAAACCGACCCTTTCGGCCTCCAGGAAGGAATAGCATCGTCGGGCGGCCTCGAGGACCTCCGATGGCTCGACGATGAAGCTCTCGAACAGCCCCGCGAAGCTGCTGGCGGTCGCGTCCTCGCGGTTGGCACTGCTCCTGACGACGATGGCTTCCGTGTCCAGGGTCTCAGCCCGCTCACGGAGCGCGTCCGCGATCGAGGCAAGATCGCCCTCCCGCGAGAACCGGGCATCGACAGCGAACCCCTCCGGGACAGGATAGCCCTCCTGTCTGAGGCGGGCGAGGGTCGTGGCCTTCCCGCCGTAGTCCTCGACCGCATCAGGGTCGATATCATCCAGCGAGGGGAACCTCACTCCGCCATCGCCTCAAGGAGGGCCTCGTGTTCGACCTCGATGAGTTCACCGAACCCGAGGTCCTGCCAGAACTCGTACGGGTTCTTGTCCTCCAGGCGCGGGAGCAGCGTGGACAGGAACATACCATGGGAGACCGCCATCACGCGGCCGTCCGAGGTATCGACCGTCTCCAGAAACTGCCTGATCCGGTCCTCGACCTGCTCGCGGTCCTCCCAGTCGAACGGGACCGTCGGGTTCCGGAGGTACTGTCCGACCATCCGGACGTACTCGTCGTGGTCCTCGATGAAGCCCTCCCCGCTGCGGTCGACTTCCTCGATCGCATCGACTTCCTCCAGGGGCGCACCTATGTCGTCCGCGACCGCCCTGGCCGTCCGGAGGGCCTTGTGCTCCGGGCTGGAGTAGACCCTCTCGAGGCCGGCGATGATGTCACTGTCCAGCAGCTCCTCCATCGCCTCCTCCCCGTCCTCCGTGAGATCCCATTCTGATACCGGTTTGTCCTCGTCCACCTGTGTCTCGAAGTGCCGCAGGAACAGGATACGTGTCATATCGAATCACCAAGTACCGTTATCTCGCCACTGTCCGCCTCGATACGGACACGTTCTCCCTCCTCGAGGCGCTCTGTCGCCTCCGTCACCCCGATGATACATGGTATATCGAGCTCCCTGCTGATCACCGCGGCGTGGCTGAGGATGCCGCCTTCCTCCGTGACGATGGCCCCGGCCCGCTGCATCGCGTTGATGAGATCGAAGTCCGTCCCGGGCGCGACCATCACGTCCCCAAGATTCATCCGCTCGCCGTCGCTGCTGTCATGAACGACCCGGACCGTTCCCTCGTAGGTCCCGACGGAGGCACACTCTCCCTCCAGACGGCTGGATGACTCCTCGTCCTCGATGGAGAGGTCCGCATCCTTCTCGACGTGCTCGCCGCGGGTGAAGACCATCCCGTCTCTCCTGTCCTCGAGACGCTCGTCCTCGACGGTCTCATCGTTCTCAAGGAGGTCACAGATCTCCCTGAGGAAGTACCAGTCCAGCTGCTCGCGGTCGACACCGCTCCGGTCGCTGATCTCATCCAGCAGTCGCTCGCGGTGCCTGGTGCTTTTCCCGAGGCGGGCCTTGTTCCGGTCGCGGAGGGTCCCGACGTCAGCCATCAGCTCGACCAGCTCCGCCAGCCGGTCGCTGTCGATCTCCTCCAGGTACTCCTGGCGCCGCTTCTCGCTGCGCTCGTCTGCCTCCCGGATCTGGGTGAGCTTGTTCTCCACGTGATCCTGTCCTTTCTCCGCGACATTGTTGTACCGCTCGATGTAGTACGCGAACGGGTACGGCTCGGCCCCGTAGGCGCTGTGGATGTACCGGTACTCTTCCACGTGGTCCTCGAGGGCTTCGTATACCTCATTATCGTCACCCTCCTCGAGCTCCGTGACACCTGCCTCCATTCCCATCTGGACGAGCTCGTAGAACTCCCTCTTTTCCTCCACCCCGACGGTCGAGCGGTCAGCGTAGATGAGTGCCGACTTGGCACGGCTGAACTCCTCATCATCGTCGAACTCCTGCCCGAGCAGGTCATCGATCGCGATATCGAGAGCGTGCTCGATCTGGACGTGGTTGACGGTGTACAGCTCGGTCAGGGGGACGTACTGCACATCGATCAGGTGCATCGCCAGCTCCTCGCGGTCCAGCTCGGTGATGTCGGTCTCGTCCATCCGTTCGAGGAACCTGTGGAACCGCTCCTTGGGTTCCGAGAGGTACGTCCGCAAGCTCTCGATGACCTCCTCGTCACCGCGGAGGAACCGCTTGCTGAACCATTGTCCCATGAAGTCCCACTCATCCTGTGGGGCATAGCTCGTCACCTGTCTGCCATCGGTGGTCATGACGGTGTTCTTGAACCGGATACAGTTGATCTCGGGATGGTAGCGGTTGTACAGCTCATGGAGGAACTCCATGCCCAGCACCGTCTTGACGGTGCGGAAGTTGATCTGCTTCCAGTCACGATCATCGAGCTCCTGTAGCATCATCGCTCACCGAACTCATAATGCATATCTATCGGCTGTGTCTGTCCGTCCCCGACGATGACGGTGTCCTCGTATTCCCCGGCCTCGACGTAGGCATCATGGCCGACGACCACGTTGGTGAGCTCTGCTCCCGGCTCAATATAGGCACCCTCGTCGACGACAGTGTTGGTCATCGAGACATTCTCCCCGACCTCGACACCGTCACCGATCACGGCGTTGCTGTACGCCGCCGGATCGTCCATGACCTCAGCATCGTCCGAGACCATGACCCGGGCCTGCTCGTACAGGTCGTTGCCATCGAGGACATCGTCCTCCACCCGGGCCGGCGCTTCTCCTGCCGTGACCTTCTCGAGGGCATCGATGTTGGCCGCCAGCAAATGGTATGGGGTGTTGATGTTGACGTTGGTGTCCTCCATCACGTAGGCAGCTGCATCGCCGTCCTCGAACAGCTCCGGGAAGACATCGTCCTCCTTGAAGCTGTCCCGATCCATGTCGAGTTTCTCTGCTGCCTCAGGGCTGGCGATGTACATCCCGAGGTTGATCAGGTCATCCTGGTCGGAGGTGCCGTCCTCCCGGTAGAACCCCTGCAGGACGCCGTCGTCCTCCTGGAAGACACACGCCTTCGGGCTTGGGTACGAGCGGGTCAGTCCGATGGTCAGCGGGCGGTCGTGGGACCGGTGGTACTCGAGAACGTCAGCCATCTGCTCGAAGCTGTACGCGTCCCCTGTCATCGCGACAACATCCTCCTCTGCCCCATCGGCCCGCTCGAACAGCGGGAGGAGCGGCCCCTTCAGCTCTTCATCGAGATCGAGATCGACGTCCTCGCGGTCAGCAAAGTATGCATCGAAGTACTCCTTGTTGTGCTCGCTGTAGGAGACCTCCACGTCAGCGGTCTCGCTGACGGCATCGACCTGGTACTCGATGAGCGGTCTGTTCAGGACGGGGAGGACGTGTTTGGGCTTGCTGTCGGACAGTTTGCCCTGCCGCGATCCTTTCCCGCCCGCAATGATGACGCCTGGTCGTTCGTCCACGATAACACCAAATATTGCTAACAATCATAAAACGAGATGCTTTTAAAGTTAACGAAAGTCGAACTACGAACCTCGTAACTTCGATTTACTGAAAAAAAGTCCGGTGCTGCAGGTGGTCACGCATCCGGTACACGCCCATCGCCGTCGATGGCCGGGACCAGGCCGGTGTTGGCCCCGATCATCGCTACCGCGTACCGGAACACCGGTAACATCACCCCGACCATGCCGAGGAACCGCCAGTCGATACTACCCGCCTGGCTGCCGACAAGACCGGTGTACTCGATGACAGCGAGCGTGAGCACCACGACCGCCGTCTTCACCACGTACTCATCGACCGCAGGTCGTGGGAACCGCATCAATCGATCACCTCCTCTAGAGAGATACACCCCATCGCTGAGGTGTCCAGTGGACACCCCTTCCGTGCGTATCAATTGAGCACTCGGAAACCAAAGGGTTTCCTTGATCGACGGAGATCCCGGATTTCCGGAGTAACCAACTGGGCCCGACGCCCCGGATATTAGCCATCTAGGGTGCGTTCTTGACGTCCTTTTCCCGTCTCCTTCCTTCTCTTGGGTTTGCAAGCGAAATTCAGACTGCTAGATTTAAATCAGTAACTCCGGTTCTATCTCAACCGGTCACTGTCAGTGATGACAACCTCCCTCGCAGGGACGAGAAGGGCACGACAATGAGACACAGTCTTTGTGAGGCCGTCTTTTGGATGGCGAAGTGACGGTCCTATGAGTCGGCCGAGGAAGGACCCCCTTCAAATTTTTAAACCAGATTCTGACAGTAACAGAATAGGTTGTGGTATTCGATGTCTGGAGATACTTCTGAAGAAGTCGCTGATCTCGATCGACGAAACTTCCTCAAAGCAGTCGGAGCCGGCGTCTCCCTAAGCACCATCAATCTTCTCAGTGAGGACGAAGCACAGATAGGCGATATCACATACAACCCAGAGGAAGAAGTGCCATACGTTGCTGGGTGGAAGAACCATTTTGATGAAGACTGGAACGTGACCAAAGAACCCGTCTACAACACCATGCCCGTTGAGAAATGGAATAATATACAGGCTACAGAGGCCGCAAGCCAAGAGCTTAATAGTGTACTCGAATCTTCTGATTTAAAAGATGGTTATTTGGGGATTATAGAGACCTCTGATGAAGAGAGCTCTACTGGAAGACGATTGGAGGTTGCGGTATCAACTGAGGCACCCCATACAAAAAAGGAAATACGGAATAATATCCCCGCAACAATAACAGGCGAATCTGCTCTTTCTGAGGAGGAAGTAGACATTCCCATCAATATCAGAGAGATGAAGATAGAAAACCACAGCCACGAATGTTATTCTCAACCATACAAACGATTTGACGATGTTCCGGGAGCAGCACCAATATATACCACAGATCCCGGTGGGCCAGGTTGTACTGCTGGACCTTACGTCCACGATGAATACGGCCTTGGCTGGATAACAGCCAAACATGTCGTAGAAGAAGAAGGAAAAATAGTTGAACTGGCAGAGGATGCCCACTTCGGAACAGGACGCAATATTGGTGAAGTGCGTGATATGCATTTTGACGGGTTTGACATCTCTGCCCCCAACGATGATTCTGCTATTGATGTTGCCTATATCCAACGTACCGTAGCTGACAAGGAACCCTATGAATGGATAGCAGCGGAGGACTACCTCGATAACGCCGATCTCCCAATAACGACCGTCCTTTCTGACCAGGAATTAAAGGCCCGGATAGGAGATACTGACTGGAATCTTAAACGTCAAGGGCAAAGCACCTGTCGAACCACCTCCTACGTGGAAGATGTCTACAAGGATGATGGAGATAATATAGTTGGAGTGCTTTTAAATAAGGGGAATTCAGAGGGCGGCGATTCTGGAGGCCCCTACTTCCATGAAATAAATGGGGAAGCATACATTGCCGGTGTCCACAAAGGCTCTCACCCTGATAACGGCAAGGCATATGCCACAACTGCGGAAACGACAGAAAATGTGCTTGATGGAAACTGGCTCACACAGTAATAGGACGAACCGTGCGACTAGAACCAAGAAATCTCTCTGGTCAGCGGAAAGCAATCGGAATCCTTCTTGTCCTTATCACCGCAGCATCTGCTGTCGCCTATAGTTTTTCAGATCCTCTCATTGAGCAAGTCAATGACACGACCCGGGCCAATCTGTCGGAGCAGGTCTCAAACATGCCTTGCGGTCCGGGAGCACCGAACAGAACCAGAGAATCAGTATGTCCAGGTGATCTAGAGTGCTATCGCGGCCCTATCAACACGGATGGACCCAGCTTTGATAGGGAGCGTGTAGGCGTCAATATATCTGGGGGACGCTGTGTTACCCCTACCTACATTGAGCATTACTGCGGTATCTGGGAGGGCGCTCCCAAATCGACAGGTTATCCCCCCTTCCTCGGCCCCTGTATCGACCGTTCGCTCTCCCCTATCGGGTACATCACAGCACTGCTGGACGAAGACAACCTCTACGGACGCATCACCAACCCCGACCAGAACGGTGCCGAACTGATACGCAGCCACGGCCTCAAACTCGCCATCAAGGACCCGGATGCTGAGAACGTGACACGGTGAACCATGGAACAGGACAACAAAACGACGTATCTGGTCCTTCTCGGCCTCATCGGTATCGGCCTGATCAGCTGGGGTTTCCTTGCACCAGTATCCACGTACATCTCATCGTTCAAACAGGCCGAGACATGCGGTCTGGCCGGCAACCAGGCGAACGTGACAGCGACGGATCCTGTCACTGTCACCGGTGTCGTTTCTCTTTCACGTGACGCCGACATCCTTGCCGTCCGGAAGGACACTGTCTACGAGGGCGGCACCCTCACACTACACATCGAGACAGAACAGGCAAGCGTCGAGGAGTCCCCCTGCGGTTACAGGATCGAGGACATCGACCCCCAGGTCAATTACACGGCAGAACTCGAACCACCCCGCGACATCGAATCCCTCCGCGTACTCCACAACGGCCAGCAGATAGCAACGATCGATGCCACAGAACGGTTCGGCCACCACCTGACGGCAAAAGAGGTCTGAAAACAGGACGGTCATCAGACGGAAATACAGAAACCCGGAAGATGGACCTCCACACCCGCTGGAATCGTTCTCGGTATACTGCTTTCACTCCTAGGCGGGGGCTATGCCATTTCAGGCCAGATCACCACCGAAGTCAACGACTCAACCCGTGTCAACGTGTCGGAACATGTCTCGAACATGCCGTGTGGATCGGGCTATCCCGCAGTCGGTGAGGCGCCGGGGGAGTACTGTCCCGGTGAGCTGGAGTGTTTCCAGGGTCCTTCTGGCGGGAATTACAGCTTTGACAGCGAGCGCCTCGGGGTGGATATCTCCGGTGCACGATGTGTCACTCCAACCTATGTCGAGCGGTACTGCGGCATCTTCGAGGGGCGGAAGATCTTGGAATCGTTTCACCCCATATAGACTGTGGATCACTGGTGAGCGATACACCGTTCCTTGCTCCCGTTCACGCACTACTCAATGAGCCAGACCTCTTCGACCGCGTTTTTAACACAGACAGGGACGGTGCGGAGCTGATCCGGAGCCACAGCCTGAAGCTGGCCATCAACGATCCCGATGCCTCGGATTTGGAGGGCACCGGGTTTGTGGACTGTCTACGGGGCAAGCTGGTCATCAGGGAGGCGCGTTACCAGCGTGTGCCACGTCTGGTCACCGTTACTGTTGAGAACACCGGTACCATCCCGCTCCGTAACGTTACCGCCCAGACGCTCATCGACTACGAGAACCGCACCACCTTGAACCGGCCACAGGTCCAGAACATGACCAGCCTCGGCACGCTCCAGCCAGACAAGACCGCTACCGGCAGGTTCACAGTTACCAGCACGCCCGAACGTCTGGAGGTCGTCCCACAGGATTGCCCGATACTGGAAGAAGCAGTGGACGACATACCCGGGACCTGACCGGCCCGGACAAACAAAAAAGATAGATGTTACAGAATCATAAGTATGCAGCTCTCCAAGCAGGAGTGGTACGTCCTCGGTGCCAGTGCCGTCCTGTTCCTCATCACCGGCCTGCTGCTGGCCGAGGCGATGATACCGGAGTCGTCCCCGCGCCGTGAGAACGGGACATGGATCGTTGAAGAACGCGCCGACCGGTCGTACCATCGATACCACCCGGAGGCAGAGCAGGTCACGTTCATCGGCAACATTGGAGCGTACAACGTCTCGACGGAACGGTACATGGAGCTGGGCTGTACCGATGCCGTCCGCGTCTTCCTCATCGACCATCTGCGACAGACCCTTCCGAACGCCTCCCTCGCCAACCGGACAGGACTCACCATCGGCTACAAGAAACCAATCAGACTCAATCCAAGTGACAGAGGCACGGTGGACACATTCCGCCAGGCAGCCCCCGACCAGGTCAGATGCATCATCCACTTCCAAGGTCATACCTACACACGAACAGTCAACATCACCGTCCAGTACGCCACCATCGAGGCACCCGTCGAGACGATCGACTGCTCGAAGACATCCCTCGCCATCACCGATGCCACCTACACCAGTGAGACCAACATGACCGCAGCAGCCATCACGAACACAGGATCCAGGCCGCTCAACGTCACACTAGCCGCCTTCCAGAACGGCGATGCCCTCGGTGCAACAGAACTTGCGAACACGCTTCTGGTCAATACCACGGCTACCGTCAACCTCACCGTCGAACACGAACCTGACCGTGTCACCGCTGCCTCACCTGACTGTCCTGCGGCTCGGGCATCCATGACCAATATAACTGATCGATGAAAAGCAGGAGATAGCGGAGTGACGGAGGCGATGGGGTGACAGTGTGGAGAGTTCGCAGCGACAGTATCTCGGTATCGGCTTTCTGGCGGTTATTCTTCTGACAATCGTCGTGATCGGACTCGGTGAGGTCGATCGTATGGATGCCGAGAAGCATATCTCTGAGCGTGCCTGCGGTCCTTCTCATCCGCCGTGTCCTGGTGAACTGGAGTGTTCGAACTATCATCAGCCGGATCGATTCGGGCTCAATATCTCAGGGCACCGATGTGTAACTCCGCAGTACATCGAGCGGTACTGTGGCCTCCTGCAGTTCCGGGCTGCATACACCACAGCGGAGTCGTTCGGATCGCTCACTGGTCGATGCAGGACACTGCTCCATCCTCTCGTCCCGATCAAACGTCCCGGCCTGCTGGTGGATGCCGTCGGGAAGCTCCTCCCGGCACCGGATGGTGAAGACGTTCTGGCACGGTACAACCTCTCCAGCCTGGCAGACCACCCAGGATCAGCCCACGATCCCATAGAACCACGGTACAGCTGTTCATGGGCGGGTGTTGGGCTCATAAACGTCACGTACTATCCTTCCAACGGTACGGCAACCGTTTTTATCGGTAACACAGCCATGCGGGCACTCAACGTCACCGTGGACGCATCCCGTGGAGACATGATACTCGGATCCTCCGACACACACCCGCTCGATGTCGGTGAGACACGTCTGTTCACCATCCCGGCCGACCAGCAGCCCGACCAACTCACAGCCATCCCCCAGGACTGCACCGAGGCCATCGAATCAACCACCAGTATACCATCAACGAACGAGACCACCCGGTGATACCGTCTAGAATGATCTCTCCGTCCACGTCCTCCACAACGGCCGACAGGTGGCGACGATCGATACCACAGAACGTTTCGGTCACCGATTGACGGCCAGAGAGGACTGAGAACAGGAAGGTCGTCAGACGGAGAACCAACAGGCCAACACGCTCTTTCAAAGATAGGGACGATCAATACAGGAACCGGGCAGGACGATGGACCTCCGCACTCGATGGATCGGTATCGTGGCTGTTGTAGCCCTACTCACAGCCATACCTCTACTCTCAACAGCGGAGAAGCAAGGCAGGATCACCGACATCTCACCGGACTGTCCTGCGGCTCGAGCATCCACGACCAATATATCGGTCGATGAGCGGGCAGAGAGTTAAGTGAGTAAGACTAGAGGAGGGTGTGTTCTGTGATTGTGGTGGTTATGATAGCCGGGAGGCAAGGTGCTGGTATTTGTGGGTCCGCTTTCTAGCATCTGCCGGGAGATCTTCTATATCCTCTTTGGTCCATGAACTGAGCTCGGCAAGCAGGTTCCGTGCCTCGTCCAGTTCCTCCTCGGAGATGTTGTCACGGTTTGAATCCTCTTGCGGTACGGTATCATTCTCCCCTGTGATGAAGTGGTTAGGTGACCCCCTTCTGGTACCGCAGTTGGGACATGTCACGTCATGTTCCTCAAAGAACTCGTGGACTGCCTGCTGCTTGAGTAATCTCAGGACCGCTTCTGAGACCAGCTGGTCGATGTCGTCCGTGTCCACCAGGAACCACTCCAAACTCGTTTGTAGCTACGTATGTAAATTGAGCCCATTGAACCGCTGATTCACAACGCACACTGCCCAATACAACCAAAATATCCACCCAATCCAATTCTACTACCGCTATAACCGCCAAAAAAGCCATTATCAGCTCAACAGGATCAAGAGAACCAGAGTGTACCAAAAACGATAAGGATTGGGCCCGACGGGATTTGAACCCGTCGAAAATCGAAGATTTTCTCGAGGCTATCAAATCCCGCGTCCCTTTTAGTATGGATTGGGCCCGACGGGATTTGAACCCGCGACTATCGGGTATCTTCCCGGGTCCGCGGCGACACCGCGCACCCGTCCCGTGAACTGTAATCATCGCCCAACCATGCGACAGCGTGTCCTTACGCAGGCCGCCAGGCCTGCGCCCACCGGAGGTGGGCTGCGCTGCCAACTGCCGCAGCAGTTGTGCTCATCGCTTCTAACCGGGAATGCCATATAGGGCAGAGAGGCGGTTAAAAGCCCGATGCTCTGCCAGACTGAGCTACGGGCCCAAAGCATCCATAGCTCCGTCCCCGCGACCGCCGGTTCGACGGGCGGAAGACACAGAGGAGTCCTGCGTCCACATTTATTAATGCTTCACCGCTACCGCGATACTTTTTAATCACTGACACCGCATCCAAGGACCATGCCACGGTTCGACCGGCGATCGTTCGCGTTCGGGTTCCTCGCGGCCCTTGCCGTCGTTGCCCTGCCATCCTTCTTCGAGCACCTCACCTGGTTCCTCACAGGCCAGGTCAACCAGCTCGTGGTCCAGGGCCGGTGGGACCTCGTCATGTTGAACATCGTCGGCTTCCTCGCCTTTCTCCTCCCGCTCAGGTACCGGAGGAAGGCGGACTGGAAATCCATGGGGATCTATGCGGCGTTCATCGTCTCACTGTTCATCGAGATGTACGGCATCCCGCTGTCGATCTATCTCACCTCATCGTTCATCTCCCAGCCAGCGGCCGCACCCCAGGCCTACCTTGTCAGCTTCTCCATCCTTGGCCAGCAGCTCGGGATGACCGCCTGGATGCTGACCGGTGCAGCCATCACCGTTTTCGGGATGCTCATCGTCGCAGTCGGCTGGATGACGATCTATCGTGGCCATGATACTCTTGTGACCGACGGTATCTACCGGTACTCCCGCCACCCCCAGTATGTCGGCATCATGCTGATCGCCGTCGGCTGGTTCATCGGCTGGCCGACGATCCTCACCGGCCTGATGCTGCCCGTCCTGCTTTACACATACTACAACCTCGCCAAAAACGAGGAACAGGAGGTTATCGAGGAACTCGATGAACCCGAGGCCTACAACGAGTACAGAGACAACACACCAATGTTCATCTGACAATGACCGACGACAGCGGCGAAAACGATGACATCGGATTCTCTCCGTACCAGCGCACCATACAGGACATCGAGATAACGCTCACCTCAGAGCATGGCGATCACATCAAAAAGGGCACACCCCTCGAGGACCAGCTCATCCTCGAGATAGCGAAAAGCGGGAAAAGCACGCGCGAGATCTTCGAGGACCTCCATGCCGACGAGATCGGGCAGCTCCGGGATGCCCTCGAGGACATCGAACGGATCTTCCGGGAGGCAGAAAAACACCAGACCCACGCGTGGAAATGTGTCGGCTGCGGACAGATACTGATCACCCAGGGCCGACCCGAGAGCTGTGACTGCGGCGCCGATGACTGGGAGCGGGACCGGGACATCGAGCACCTGTCCAACGACGCGACCGATGTCCTCCAGCACCTCTATGTCCTCGATCCCGGGGAGACCGTCGAAGAAGAGGGCCTCATCGCACGGCTGGAGGCAGAGATGGACATGAACCCGGACACGATCGAAGACGTACTCGAGGAACTACTCGCCATCGATATCCTCGAACGCACAGAGGACGGACTGCAACGATACTAGGCCGGGTAGGGTCCGAAGAAATCACCAGGGAGTCGCTTCAGGTCCGCATCAGTGTATCCTGCCAGGTCCTGGTTCAGGATCTCATCGTAGGTGACCTTTTTCATCTCCGTGAATCCCTCACCGGGCTGGGGGTTGGCACCGACCATGCGGCCCTTGAAGACGTGCGATTCAGCGTTCTTGTACTCGATCGTCTCCTCATACGGGAAAAGCTCCACGTCGATACCGAGTTGCTCCTCCGCGAGCCGTTTGGCAGCCTCCCGGGGTTGTTCGTCCTCCTGGACGACACCGCCTGGCGGTCGCCACTTGCCCTCGAACCGTCCTTCGGCAATCTTCAGGATGACGATGGCCCCCTCGTTGTCTTCCAGGTACACTGACACTGACGTACTCATGGGTACGTATTAGGCGCACCAGCATAAAAGATTTCCTCAGCAGGTCACCGGTACTCGTCCCCGTCATCCTGGCCCCGGGGACCACGCTGCTTGCGACGCGGTGGCTGCTGACCATCCTCCTGCCTGTACTGCTGCCTGCGCTGCTGTCGCTCCTGTTCTTTCTCCTCGCCGCGCTGGTTGACATAGTACAGCACCGCCCCGATGACAGCTATCAGCACCAGCAGGACAAAGACAAGCACCAGGACCGGCAGCCCGCCATCGTCCTCAGGTGCCGGCGCCGTCACCGCGATCGGGGCATCCAGGAGGGTCGAGCCCTCACAGTCCACACAGCGGACCTCCAGGGTCAGGTTCCCGGGCCGATCCGGCACTCCAAGGCTAAACGCGACCGTCTCCTGGCCACCGGCATCCACCGTCACCGAGGCGGACCCCGAATCAACGGCCGCCCCGTCCTCAAGCAGTTCATAGGTGACCTCCTTCTGGCCGCTGCCGGTACCGTTGTTCCGCATCGTCACATAGACATCCACCGTCTCGTTCTGTTCCACCGACTCCGGCGCCCGGACCGCATCGATGCCGATGTCCGGCCTGGCCGGGGGCTCGATTTCGATCTGTCGTGTCAGCTCTGTCGACTCATTACAGCTGGCACAGGTGGCCCTGATCAGGCCCTCGATACCCCTGTCCGGGGCCTGGAACGGTGTCGTCAACGTCGTCTCCGCATTCGGTGCCAGCTCTGAAGAGACAGCGCTCTGGGATACCAACCTGCCGCTCCCGTCCTCGAGGGCAACGGTGACATCGACCTGCCCGGTCGAACCTCCCGTGTTCTCCGCGAGGACATCGGTATCGAACGATGCTCCAGTCGAGACCGTGCCGGGCGCTTCCACGGATCGGAGGACAAGATGCGGCCCTCCCGCATCCTGGGTGCTCTCTGTGACCTCGAGGGACGTCTCCTCGCGTGTATTGAACGTGCACCCATCACACGAGGAGGCTATCGTGTAGGAACCGGTCGAAGGAGGCGAGAAAGCCGTATTCAGCTCCCGGGACTCGCCCGGATCGAGTGTGACATCCGTGGTATCCTCGCTTATGACCTCCTCCCCCTCGATCGTAAACCGCACCGTTTCGCGGGTCCGCTCACTGCCGTTGTTCATCAGCTCCGCCGTCACGATGACGGTCTCATCGTCCCGGACCGAGCCAGGACCGGACAACGATCCCGGCGTGATCCCGATCGATCGTCCGACCGCATCCACACCGTCATCATCGCCGCCGTCATCGACCTGCTGGACATCATAGGTATCCTGACCACCTGCCTGAGCCTGGCAGTAGGCCGCATGCTTGGTGTTTTCTTCATCCGTGAACACGAACTCGACCTCGTAGTTGGTGCCTCGCTCAAGCGTGTCGGGCAGCCCGACGATGTAGGCCGCCGAGGTCCCTGGCTCGGTGAAATCGTCACCGAACTTGAAATCGATCGCAGGCCCGAGGTTCCGCTCCTCAAGGCTCATACCGGTCCTGGTCAGGGTGTAGTTGATATCACCGGTCGCCCGGTCACGCACGTTCATATCTACCGGGTCGAGATCGAGCTGCTTCGTGCCCGTGTTCTGGACGAAGACCTCGACGTAGGCACCGTCACCGACCGTCGGTGCCTGGTTGTAACAGACCAGGTTCTGGATCGAGATGCCGCGCTCGGTTTCATCCTCCGCCGTGCCCATGAACTGATCGAGCAGCCCGGAGGTCCAGGCATAGGCTCCACCTGCCGCAGCGACAGTCATCATCAACAGGAGGACGATCGCTATGACAGGCGTTATCCCTTTCCGCGGCATCGTTAGGAACTGATGGGTGCCCGCGTTATAAACAAGTTCGTCCTCCGCCGGGCTCATATATCCTCAAGGCGCTCCCTGTAGTCAGCATCGATCCCCATCCGGTACTCCACCGGCGACCTGTCGAACTCCGACAGCGCATAGGACTCGTGCTCAGATATCGTCTGAGCTGCATCATAGAAGGTCTGCCACAGCTCAGATGCCTGCTCCTCACGCTCCAGATCCAGACCGGGACTGCCATGGATCGTGGGAGGCTTTGGCCCTGTCGGGCGCTGCGGTCGCTCGGATGCATCCATGCCATACTCCTGGTCCGAGTCGTACTCCCGGAGCTGTTCGGCCGCCTCTTCGGCCTCGATCCAGGTATCGACCAGTCCTTCGGCGTCATCGGTCAGGCCATCGCCGATGTACCGCTCCACCTGCTCGGTCGAGACACGACCACTCCTGTGGTCCTCGAGGAGGGTTTCGTATGTTTCGACACGTGCCACAAAGATCTCCACTGTATCCGCGAGCTGCTCGACGGAACGATCAGACATACTAGTTTATTACTTATTAGTCATAACTTAAAAAATCTTCTGGAGGACACCGGACGACGACATATTTCAATCAGGCCAGCCAAGGACCTCTCATGACAGAGCAGCAGCTCTCGCGGATATGTACGGGGATCGACGGTCTCGATACCGTCCTCAACGGAGGGATTCCTGAGGAGAACCTCACCCTCATCTCCGGACCGCCCGGCGCAGGGAAATCGACACTCGGAGCCCCAGTTCCTGATGGACGGGGCCAAAGAGGATGCATCAGGCGTCTATATCAGCATCGGTGAGGACCGGGAACGCATCATCAGGAGCCTGGAATCGTTCAACTGAGACGCCCGGGGACACATCGAGGAGGACGACCTCCGCATCGTCAGCCCGGAGATGTACAACTACAAGCAGCTCGTCTATGACATCAAGGAAGCCGTGGATGATATCGAAGCCCAGCGAATCTTTGTCGACTCCCTGACCATCCTCAGATCCTTCTTCGAGGACGACTTCACCGTCAGGCAGAAGATCATAGAGCTCAGAGAGCTCCTCGATGGCTTCGATGCCACCACCCTTGCCACCGCCGAATGCCGGCACGTCGATCACAGCCCGGTATCGGTGTCGAAGAATACATCGTCGACGGTGTCATCCATATGTTCCACGAACACGAGGACAACACCTACCAGCGGTACCTCGTCGTCAAGAAGATGCTCGGGACCGAACACGACATGGACGTCCACCCCCTCCACATCGACGCCGACGGCATCGACCTGCCCGATCAGAACCGCGACCCCGTGTAGGCCATCGTCACGAACCCGGTAGCTATCACGGAGAACCCGGCAAGGTACAGCACCGGCCCCTCGAGGACGAGCACGATACCCACCAGCAGCACCAGCATCAGCACCCTGCCGGTCGCCAGCCCGATCTCGCGGAACGCGAAGTACTCCACATAGTCCTCCTGTTCAGCCTTCTCCATCGCACGGCTGTAGACCGGCACGCTGACCGCTGTGTATGCCAGCCCATTCCACAGCGCAAGCACGAATGCATGGAGCGGCGTCATGATCTGTGACATCAGGAAGAAGGATACAGCTGTCAGAAAAGCAGCGACGGCGATGATCCTGCCACGGTTGTCTTCGTCCAGGATCGCGCCGATCGAGAGGCTCATCGCAGCCCCGCCGAGGGCCTGCAGGCTGCCTGCCCCGCCGATGCTGACCGACCCCTCGATCACGACCGCCAGGTACAGCGGCCACAGGACCTTCTTCCCGATCGTCTGGAAGCCCTGTCCTGTGTAGGCGAGATAATCCATCAGGTGCGAGCGACTCAGGAAAAACGACATCGAATGCTCCATACCCTCATGGTGCTCATCGGAGAACAGGAACGGGAAAAAGGAAGCCCCGATCAGGGCCGCTGCCACGAGGAACAGCACGTTGAAGCTATAGACCGCCAGGATCAGTCCGCCGACCAGCGGCGAGACCAGCGAGGCAAGGGTCGGCATCGAGAAAAAGACACCCATCTCCTCGTCTCGGGTGTCATCGTGGCTGCTCTCTGCGACCTCAGGGTTCATACCCATCCAGTACAGGTTGAAGGCCAACCCGCCGAGGATGCCTGTGCCGTACAGGGTCATCGGGGTATGGTCGACCGTCCGCAGGATCAGGTAAAATGCCAGTATGAACGGGCTCGCCAGCAACGACGTCCGCTTGTATCCCAGACGCGCAGCGATCGCCGCAAACGGCCAGCTGACGAACAGGTAGACCGAATAATACGCCAGGAAAAACAGGAACACCGACAGCGGCCCGAACCCGAGATCGAGAATGTACAGCGGCAGGAAGATCGCGATCAGGTTGATCCCGAGCTTGAACAGGAACGAATGGAGGTAGACCTCCTGGATCTCCTCCCGCATATCGACCCGCTCCATCCAGTCGGTCAGGTGCATGCAACCGTAACGTTGGCAGGACGGGCTTAAAACAGCAACGCACCCGGCAATCGTTTACCACCAAAAAGTAAACAACTTAAATCTCGGGTGGAAACGGTTGGTCATGGCAATAAGCCTCCTCGATCACATCGGGCCAGGAAGCCTGCCAGAGCGGTTCACCAGTGCTGTCAGGGGTCTGGCCGGCATGAAGACCATCGAACCCATAGAGACGGGCCACGAGCACGACCTCGATTCCCTCCTGGCCGATAGCAAGCGTGTCTACCGTGCCGAGCCATCACGGCTCTGGGACCGTGCTCTGCCCGACGATCAGATCGACAGACAGTGGAGCAGTGGCAAGAAGGCAGTCCAGGACCAGGAGGCCACCGACTGGAACGTCATCGAGGAAGACATCACATTCTACCACACCGGAGACACCCTCGCCTACGAGGCACGGGCGACGGTGACCGACGGACATGAAAAGGACCGGCTGTTCTACGCCGGAGAACTCGCCTACGACCTGCCCGAAGAGCGGGCACAGGCGTACCTCGAGGCCGAAAGCGAGGAATGCTCGCTCGAGGAGGCCTACGATGCACTCGAAGGCGAGGTAGCTGTCAGCCAGTGGGTCTTCGATGAACCTGACAGACCACCGCTGTACCGCGAGGACACCGGGCAGGACCGTCTCCAGGACTACCTCGAAGAGATCGACGTCGATGAGGCAGAACTGGTACAGTACGAGGACGGACAACGTGCAGTCTTCGAGGGCACCCATCCATCCCACGGCGATACCCGCGTCATCGCCTCGACAGGCAGGAACGGGATTTATGAACCTTCCAGATAACAATGTATGCGGGACGATGAGTGACCAGCAGTTCAGAGACCTGATGCAGCAACAGTCCCCCAGCCGGCAGGATGTCAAACAGTTCGCAGAGCTTCTTCCTGAGCAGGACAGAGCGTTCCTCGATTACCTCGTCCGCAACGGCCCGACCGACGAACAGGACCTGGTCAGCAGCCTCAGGTTCCTCACGGACGCTGACCAGGCACGCGAATACGTCAAATACTACCAGCCCCTGCTCACGATCAGGGGCCAATCGACCAGCGGCGGCCAGCAGATATCGATCGATCCATCGAAGGCTGACCTGCTCGATTTCCTCTTCGAGTAGGACAATGCCTGTCGTCGAGGTCGATGGACTGACCAAGACCTATCGCAAAAGCTCCATCCGTTTCTGGGAGGACCACCAAGAGACCGAGGCACTCCGGGGTATCAGCTTCGAGGTCGAGGACGGTGAGATATTCGGCATCGTCGGGCCGAACGGGGCCGGCAAGACCACCCTGGTCAACATCCTCAGCGGCCTCCTGTACAAGGACCGGGGCAGCGTCAAGATATTCGGGAAAGAGACAAAATCCAACCGGGAGGAACTCGCCCACCGGATGAACGTCGCGACAGCCTACTCGCGGCTCAGCGGCAACCTCACTGTCGAGGAGAACCTGAAGGTCTTCGCGAAGATATACGATGTCCGGGACTACGAGGACAAGATAGACGAGGTCCTCGATCTCTTCGAGATAGCAGAGTTCCGGTCGAAGAAAGTATGGAACCTCTCGGCCGGCCAGAAGACCCGGGCCAACCTCTGCAAGAGCCTGATAAACGATCCCGAGCTCCTCCTGCTCGATGAGGCCACCGCCGGGCTCGACCCCCACATCGCCGGTATCACGCGGGAGGCCATCCAGCGGATCAACGACGAGGACGACACCACCATCGTCGTCACCTCCCACAACATGACCGACATCGACCAGCTATCCGACAGGATGCTGTTCCTCCACAAAGGCGACGTCCTGCGGACAGGCACACCGGAGGAGCTGAAACGCGACATCCACGTCAAGGTCCTCGAGGTCACCGTCGACACCGTCACCGACAGGCTCCAGGACCTCATCGATGAGGAAGGCGGCGAGCTCGACGGGACGACGGCAAGCTTCGACATCGAACAGGAGGAACACATCATCGAGATCCTCGAGGACATAGCCGACCTGGATATCACCGTCATCGATATCGAGGCGACGAACCCGGACCTCAACGAGGTCTTCAGGACCGTCGCGGAGGGACAGCGATGAAGCTCAACCGGATGCACGCCCTGGTGCTGAAGTACTATTTCAACATGCGGCGGAACCTCGATCGGATCTTCGATATCTTCTACTGGCCAGCCGTCGGCCTGTTCACCTGGGGGTTCACCACGCTGTACCTTGAAGAAGTCACCAAATCCTCCCGGTTCATCTCCTTTTTCCTCTCCGGGTTCATCCTGTGGACCCTCGTCCAGCGATCCCAGCAGGACCTCTCGACAGCCCTGCTGGAGGATTTCTGGAACCAGAACATCTACAACACCTTCACCTCACCGATCACCAACCTCGATCTCTTCCTCGCTACAACCTTCTATGCTGTCAGCCGCGCCTTCCTCGCTTTCGGGTTCCTCTTCGTCCTCGCGCTGGTCTTTTACTCATTCAACGTCCTCAGCATCGGTGTGGTAGGCGTCGCCCTGCTCTCGCTCAGCCTCGTCCTGTTCGGGTCCGCCCTCGGGACCTTCGTCTCCGGGCTCATCTACCGGTTCGGCCAGCGGATCCAGGTCTTCGCCTGGAGCACCGTCATGATCCTGCAGCCGTTCTCGGCGGTCTTTTACCCACGTGAGACCCTCCCTGGGATCTTCCACACGATCTCTCTCGCGGTCCCGACATCCTACGTCTTCGAGGGTATGCGACGGTCGATCAGCCAGGAGGTCCTGCCCTGGCCGGAACTGAAAGCAGCAATGCTCCTTACCGCCGTCTATCTCGTTGCCGGGTACCTCTTTTTCTCCCACTTCCTCGAGAAATCACGCCAGCGAGGGTACCTCGCCCGGAACGCCTAGATAAGCTGCCCCGGATCGTACTCCTGCCGTGAACCACCATCGAGGGCGTGATCGACGGTGTACTCCAGCGTTCCCCGGGCCAGATCCGCATAGACCTCCGGATCCTCGATGACCTCGGGCAGCCCGATACCCGCATTGTACAGCTCTCCTGCCAGTGCCGTCCCGACGCTGTGGGGGAGATCGAGATAATCATCGTAGCCATCATGGCCCGGTGCCGTATAGCCGTAGGTCTCGTCCGCGAACAGCTCTATGACCTCCTCCCCGCCTAGTTCATCGAGATCACGATCCCTGAGATCGTCTATCGCACCAGTCACCGCCTCTTCCATAACATCCGTGTAGATGTCCCCCAGTGCATCTTCCTCATGGCGTCTGGCAGCTGTGGCGAGTCTGGCCTCGAGGGGTTCCTCCGGTTCCTCGATCTTGTCCCCGAGCATCCAGGCGGCCCTGGTATCGGAGGCGTATTCCATGTCACGCCACATCCCGGCAAGGATCTCAAGGTCCTGCTCCCGTCTATCCCCGACATAGCTTTCCACCATCGATGTCTCGTCCGTCCTGCTCGTCCCGTCAGGTGACCGGAGGGCGCATCCCTCTGCGGTCTCGGCCATCCCGTCCCAGTCGCGGCGCTCGATCGCGTCCTCTATCTCGTCCAGGGTATCGTATCTATCCGGGTCCGATTCCTTCCGGAGCCGATCCCACTCCGATCTGTGGGTGTACCGGAACGGGCCGAGCCAGGAGGGCTCCTTGCGGTCCATCTCGTCCATCAGCTGGTAGGCACTCAGGTACGCGACGGTCTCATTGAAGGTCTTCCTGACCAGGGTGGTCTCGTCCGGCAGCAAGTCAAAGGCCGTGGTCACATCATGCCCGAGCTCGTGGGCCCACAGCGTCGGGACCGATTTCGCAGGATCGAGCTCTATCTGTGGCCGACCACGGCTCCGGCCGTTGTACCGACCCGCCGCCTCGCTATCATCGTCGAGCTCCTGGACCTCATAGATGCCTGGATCGTATCCCTCAAGTATGTCATCCATCGCAGAAAGGACCTCATCCATCGAATGGATATCGGAGGCGGACAGCTCGTCCTCCAGATCGTCCTCGATCTCGATATCGTGCTCCAGCCCGTCGCGCTCGAGCCGGCGCCGATCACGCCACCGGAACAGCCAGTCCAGCACCATTGCCCTGTGAGGGCACGGACCCCACCGGGCAATAAATGTTTCTCATCGTCCCCACAGTAGCTAACGGACATACAGTCAGGCCTCGAGGACGTCGTGCTCCAGATCGAGGGCCTCAACGGCTGCCTCGGGCCCCTCGCCCCACTGTACCTGCCGGTCCCCTCAACAGCCCCTTCCTCCGTGTCGATCTCGATCTCGGTCAGATAATGGTGGCCATGAGACGTCCCCCTTCCCCCTGTCCAGGCATTTCACCCTTCCGCATCATCCGGGGCCGCGACCGCATGAGCCATCCCGACCGACTGGCCGCCCCCGACAAGGATGGGACCGACATCGATGGCCGCGATGAAGGGCCCCCGATCGAAGCGAGGACGATCTCTGCCCCGATGAGGGTCACGACACCCGACCAGAGATAGATGCGCTCCCGGTCCATCAGCATCCCTGTATAGATGAGACCGATCCCGGGCTTGATCATCCAGTAGACGAGCGAGGCACCGAGGGACGCACCCGACAGCGAATGGCCGGCAAAGCCAGCGATCCCCCCGGCCGTCACGACCGCACCGGCCGCTATGATCGTCCGCCAGCTACGGAGCACGCCCTCGCTCATCCACGTCCATCCTACCGCCAGGAAAAACACGAGGAACCCAAGCATCACCACGTGGGCCACAAACAGCGGTCGGCGTCCGATCGCCCCGTCCATCGTCATCAGTACGACCAGCCATGCTGCCGGGACCAACACGGCCGGACCATACGTCGTCAGGCGCCTGACTGCAGGATGTATAGGTACACCATGGGGGTCAGCGCAGCTTAAAGGTCACGGTCCTCCAGGATCGTCCGGACACTGTCCCGGTACCCGCGGCACTCATGAGGGATGACAGCATCGATCGAGGTATCCTGCTGGACCATGTCCTCCCGCAGGCTCTCAACCAGCGCCCGGATCAGGCCGGACGGGTACTCAGTCATCAGCTCGACCCACAGCGATGACAGCCGCGGCGTCAACAACGGCACCCTGACTATCCGCGGTCGCCGTCCCAGCTCCTCGCCCAGGATCTCCAGCAGCTCCTCGTAGGTATGGACCGATGAACCACCGATCTCGTACGTCCGTCCCCGCATCTCGTCGTTCTCGAGGGTGGTGACGAGGTAGTGGATGACATCATCGATGTGGATCGGCTGGCACCGCGAGCCCAGCCACCGTGGCCCGATCATCACCGGCAGCCGGTCGACGAGCTGGTACATGATCTGGAACGAGGAACTGTGCCAGCCCAGGATGATCGCCGCCCGGAACGCCGTCAGGTCAGGCTCACCCGATCCGAGGATCTCCCCGACCGTCGTCCGGCTCATCAGGTGCTCGGAGATGTCATCGTGGTGGACGATACCGCCGATGAACACGATCCGGTCGACACCGGCATCCTCACAGGCCTGCCGGAACGCCTCCGCACAGGCACGTTCGGTCTCCGAGAAATCTTCAGTCGCACCCATCGAATGGATGAGGTAGTAGGCCACATCAACCTCCCGGAGGTCATCGATATACCCTTCCTCATCCTCGATATCGGCAACGACAGAACGGACGCTCTCTTCGCCCTCGTACCTGTCCCGGTCGATCACGACGACATCATGTCCAGCCTCCACCAGTGCAGGCACCAGGTTCCGGCCGACGAACCCGTTCGCTCCTGCGACAGCTGTCTTCATATAGGCCTCTGAACGGGAGAACCTGAAAAAGCTGTTGCCACCCCAGCAATAAGTACCGTTATACCCAATCCATATACATGGCTGAACGCTGCGGGTACCGGTTCCCGGACGACCATCCGCGTATACATGAAACCGATGAGGAGTGGAGATGCCCACACGAACCTCACAGCGACAGCGAGTACTGCCTGTTCCACCTGCCGGTCGAGGAGAAAAAACGACGGGACATCCCCGTCCAGCAGGTCCGGGAGGCACTCGAGGACAAGATCCAGCAGCGCGGAAGGGAGCACAAGATGTTCAAAGGCGCCCGGTTCAGACAGCTCGACCTGAGCCACTTTATCTTCTCTTCACAGGACAACTATCCAGTCGATCTCAGTAACTGCCAGATTCACGGCGACATCGATCTTGCACATGCGGATTTTGTCCAGCCACTGATTCTCAGCGACGCACGGATCGATGGTAACATCCACGCACCAAATGCACGGTTCGGCAGCTACCTCTGGATCGATGGACTGAACGCCCGCGGTCACGTCGACATGAGCGAGACTATCTTCAGGTCCGAGATCGACGCACGCGGAGCCACATTCAGCGGCACAGGCGAGCACGATGAGTACAAGAAGTTCGTCGCCAGTTTCAAGGACTGTACATTCCAGAAGTCCGGTGTCTTCGACGGCGCCACCTTCGAGGGCCGCACCGATCTCCGCGGGATTGAGATGGCTTCAGGCAGTTTCCACGGCACTGTTTTCGATATCGCCCTGTTCGGAGGATCCGAGATCGAGGACATCGGCGTCACCGCGCCCCGAGCCCATGGCGACGAGGCCTACATCTCCTTCGTCGGTGCAGACATTGAAAACGGCGTCCTCAAGCAACCATACTACCTCGCCGATGGCAGTGTTCATTATCCGGATGAGGAGATCTATTACAACCTCACCGAGGCCGATATCGGCCGTGTCGACCTCGAGCCCGACCAGAACGATCAACTGTTCCGGTACATCCACATCTCGGGCACAGATTTCAGAGGGTTTGATTTTGCCAGTCATGAGCCCTACCTCCGGCCGGACTGGGATATCCACAGCTACGACGGACCGCTGTTGCCTGAGGGCAATGTCAGGGGAGAAACCGACAAACACGACGGCATGGACCCTGGCCAGGCAGAGCTCACGTACCTCAAGGCAAAGAAAGGCGCCAAGGCCATCGAACATGCGACCTCAGCCTCCGAGTTCTTCCGCAACCAGATCAGGCACCGGAAACAGTCCCACCTCGAGACAGCGAAAGACAGCACTCATGCCCTCAGGCACCGGGCCATGGCAGGACTCAGCTACCTGGGACACCAGATCAACGGCATCGTCTCAGGTCACTTCGAACGACCGTGGCGGGTCCTCGGGAGCTCGATCCTGCTCACACTTCTCTGTGCAGTGCTGTACCCCGCGATCGGAGGCATCAAGATCTCGGGTAGCGACGAGATCATCAGGTACAGCCTCAGCAGCGGTCTCCCCGGCCTCATTGAGACCTTCCAGCAGAGCCTGTACTTCTCCTCGATCACGATCACCACGCTGGGCTACGGTGACATGTTCCCCGTCGGAACATTTGCCAGGCAGCTCGCCGGCTGGGAGGCACGGCTCGGCTCTCTGCTGATGGCGCTTTTCATCTTCGTCCTCGGACGACGTGTATCGTAGAACAGACTCAGAGCCCGTAGGACGCAAGTGTCTCCTCCGCAGCGTCTAGCCGCCCCTTCAGCCGGTCATAGAACGGCGTCTTCTCCTCACCCTAGGGCATCCGGTCGAGGTTCTGCTGGGACATGAAACTGTACGGGAGATGACGGTTTTTGAAATCACCGGCTGACAGCAACACAGCGTGGACCGATATAAAAGCCTCATCGCCAAAGCTTCATCCATGAAAGAGATACCAGTCACCTCGGAGAAGCCAGACAGCGCCTTCCACACAACCGGCACGGACCATATCACCATCTGGGGATCGAACCCCGCGGACACGATAGCGTTCTACCGCGACCTCCTCGGGATGCCCCTCGTGCTGCGCCAGCCGAACCTCGATGACCCCGACCAGACCCACCTGTTCTTCGACACCGGGGACGGCCGGATCCTGACCGTCTTCGTCAACGAGGACCGCGAGTCCGCATCACGCCAGCACGGCCAGACCGGTGCCGTCCACCACCTTGCTTTCTCCATCGACCCGGAGGACTTCGAGGACATCATGGAGGCACTCAAGGACGACGGCAGGCACGTCAACGTCTTCGACCGCGGGATCTTCCACTCCATCTACACCCAGGACAACAACGGCCTCGTCATCGAGCTCGCGGCCGACAAGTACGAGATCCCGGACAGCAGGCGGGCCGAGGTCCTCGCCACCGTCCAGAGCATCAGGGAAGAGGACGGCGCCGAGTACGCGGAAGACGAGCACATGGAAGCCGCACTCGAGGAACTCGGTATCGAGGTCAGAAAACACGACCTTCCCGAATCAGAGACCGGTGTCGGTGTCTGAGATGGTCGATCCCCACGGACAAGAGGATATCCTCACCACAGAGATCGGCGAGCCAACGAAAGCCGTCATCCTCGTCCATGGCAGGGGCGCGACCGCCGGCTCCATCCAGCGGTTCGGCAGGGATGTCGTCTCCGATGCGGTCCTGATCGCACCCCAGGCCCACCGCAACACCTGGTATCCGCACGGGTTCATGGAGCCCCGAGAACGGAACCAACCCTGGCTCGATGCCGCCCTCGAGCGGATTACGGACTGTCTCAACATCGCAGGCGATCATGGCTTCGCTCACGACGAGACCGCCCTCATCGGGTTCTCCCAGGGCGCCTGTCTCGCCACCGAGTACGCCGCCACAAACGCGGACCGATACCTCGGTGTCTTCGGGCTCAGCGGCGGCCTGATCGGCCAGGAGATCGAACAAGAGCAGTACGACGGTAGCATGGACGGGAACCCCGTCTTCCTCGGCTGCTCGGACAGGGACCCCCACATACCCCTCGAGCGGGTCGAGGAGACAGCTGCGGTCTTCGAGGACCTTGGTGCCGATATCGACAAGCGGATCTACGAGGGCATGGGCCACACCATCAACGAGGACGAACAGGAGGCCATCAGGGCTAAGCTCGGCTAGACATCGCTCCCCGCGAATGAGGTTAGGCCCTTGAGCCGGGACCACGCCGGCAGATCCTTCAGCGGGGTCAGCTCCGCCACGTGCTCGCACAGCTCCGATCCTATCAGGCCATCGGAGGTGGTACAGACCTCGAGCTGGTGGACAAAGATCGTCGCCAGTCGTGCCTCGACCATCGTGTCCGCTGCGTTGTACAGCATGATCCTGTCGAAGCCATCACGGCGCCACAGCCTCCTGACATCTGGGCCAAGCCCGATGAACTTCGCAGGCGGCTCGATACCGAGCCAGTCCTTCAGCTCATCCAGCTTCAGCCAGGTGTGGGACTTGGCGTGTTCTTCGTGCCGGTACAGTCCCCCGGCCACGTCCATCGTGTCGTACGTCTCGACGTCATGAAGGAATGAGACGTCCAGTCCCCGGACCGCCGCGCGGGCCTCCAGCTTCGGCAGGTCATAGCCTTCCGCGTCCAGGTGCTCGAAATCCTCCGGGAACGCCAGGTTGTGCCCGACCAGGGCCACCTCGCCCAGGGCCCGGAGGTCGGCGACAAGGCGCTCCAGCAGTGTCTTCTCGTCTTGGAGATCATCGATCAGCCTGACCATTGTCGGCATCGCGTCCTCCAGTACCTCCAGGTCGAACAACGTCAGCGAATAGCCGATGATCGGTGCGTCATCGATGTCGTTCCGGAAATCATCCATCGTCTCCAGGTCCAGAGCCACCGCTGTCTGGTCCCGCTGCAGGAAGGTATCCTCATCCTCCGAACAGATCGTCCGCACCGTCATCGCACTCACTGCCGGGGTTGCCGGTCCACGTATTTAACACTCCGCACCCCTGTCCCAGACATGGACCCGGAGGATATCGTCCCTGCACCGCTTGCCGCACGGCACCGGCAGGACGCCAGTGACGGTGAGTTCGCACCGATGGACGGGATAGCGGAACCCGTCCAGGAGGCACTCCAGGAAGAAGGCATCGAACAGCTGTACCAGCACCAGCAGGAGGGCCTGGATGCACTAGCGGACGGCAGCAACGTCGTCATCTCGACCCCGACCGCCTCCGGCAAGAGCCTGGTCTACACCGTACCGGCACTCGAGAGCGCCTTAGAGGGCGGAAGGACGCTGTATATCGCCCCGATGCGGGCCCTGATCAACGACCAGGAAGCCACAATCAGGCGGTACGCGAAAGCTGCCGGGCTCCAGGCAGGGCCGGTCCAGGCATACACAGGTGCTCTCAGTACACAGGAGAAACGGCGTGTCCGAGGGAGCGAACCGGAGATACTGCTCACCACGATCGATATGGTCCATTATTCACTGCTGCCGTATGCCACCGCCTCGACGTGGGACTGGCTCTTTTCCTCACTCGATCTCATCGTCATCGACGAGCTCCACGAGTTCCGCGGTGTCTTCGGCAGCCATGTCTCACTCGTCTTCCGGCGGCTCCAGCGGATGCTCCGGTATCACCACAGCGATCCTGCCATGGTGGCGTGCTCTGCGACCATCGGCAACCCCACCGAACACGCCAGGGCCGTCACCGGCAGGGAGGAGTGGGTCTCGATCGAGGACAATACCGCAGCGACCGGGGCGACCGATTGGACGATCGTCGACAACAGCGACTCCCCTCATCCTGTCAGCCGGACGATCATGGAGCGGCTCGTCCAGCGTGACATCCAGAGCCTCGCGTTCACCTCAGCCAGGCAGACCTCCGAGCGGTACGCCCGCCAGCTCCAGAACAGGCTCAGGGAAGACGAAAAGGCACAGCTGGCGGAAAAGATCACCGCCTACCACGCCGCCCTCAACGACAGCGAGCGCCGGGAGATGGAACACGACATACGGGACGGGGACCTCCTCGGTGTCTGGTCGACCACAGCCCTCGAGCTCGGGGTCGATATCGGCACCCTGGACGCGGTCATCCTCGATGGCTACCCCGGCAGCCGGATGCAGGCCCAGCAGCAGGCAGGACGTGCAGGGCGTGGCAAAGACGAGAGCGATGTCTTCCTCGTCCCCGGCAACGACAGCCTCGACCAGTACATCGCATCCAACACCGATGAGCTGTTCGAGGAACCGGAACACGCCAAGGTCAACCCACAGAATACCGAGATCCTGCCCCAGCACCTTGGCCAGGCGGCAGACGAGCGACGACTCACGACCCACGATACCGAGCATTTCGACGCCTTCGAGGAAGGGCTCAAGCGGGCGAAAGAGGACGGCCTGATCGAGAAACGGGGCCGGGGCTGGACCGCGACCGACAAGATGGACGGGAAGCCGTTCAACCTCCGGAACATCGATGACCGGAACGTCGAGCTGACCTGCAACGGCTACCATGTCGCCGAGCTCGGCTACAGCGACGCGATCAAAGACGTCTACCCTGACGCGATCTACCTCCACAACGGCAAGCAGTACAGAGTCACCGCCTTCGACAGGGACGCGGACGAGGTCCGGCTCGAGCGGGTGCGCAAGCGACTGGACTACTACACCCGTCCGATGAAACAGAAACGGATCGAGGTCGACCAGGAGCTGGAACGGAAGCAGTTCAGGGACCTGGAGGTCCTTTTCGCCGACGTGACCGTCCACGGCAACGTGACCGGCTACTACAAGAACAACAAGAGCAGCGCCGAGACCATCGAGCGGACGGAGTACGACCAGGACCAGAAGCTGCCGTTCTCCTTCAGGACGAAGGCCATCGGGTTCGACCTCCAGACGGCCCCTGCCGGCACCACGACCTTAGGTGACGGGCTCCACGCCGCCGAGCACGCGATGATTGGTATCATGCCGCTCCACGTCCTCTGTGACAGGAACCACGATCTCGGCGGTCTCTCGACAGAGCTCCACGGCTACACCGGGGACCCGACGATCTTCATCCACGAGGGACACGAGGGCGGCGTCGGGCTGGTCGCGGAGGCCTTCGACATCCTTGATACCGTCGTCGAGGATGCCAGGAAGACCGTCGCGACCTGTGACTGCGAGGAAGGCTGTGATGCCTGCATCTACTCCCCGACCTGTGGCAACGCCAACAACCACCTCGACAAGGACGACGGCACCATCGTCCTCGAGCATCTCCGCGACCGGCTCCTTGGGATAGATTCTTGAACCCGGCCATCAATCACGGTTGTATGCTGATCACCTACAGCGATGAGGCAGATGTCCTCACTGCTGAAGACGGGGAGTACGCCGATTTCGACCGGAGCGTCGAACTGGGAGACCTGTCCGTCGATCTCGATTCCGAGGATGGCTGTCTCGGTCTCATCATCAAGGACGCCGGAGAGCGGACAGGACTAAGGCCAGCGATCCTCGAGACCGTCGAGGAGGTCGATGTGACAGTCGACGGGGACGGTGAGGCCCTCAGAATCACCGCCGTCCTCCACCACGAGGAAGGCACGACAACCGTGACAGGTGGTCGTAGAGAGAAGACAGACCAGGTCAAAGGCAGGGACGTCTAATCCAGGACACGGGCCATCAGCTCGTCCTTCACATCGTGGAGGGCATCGCGGTCGTCCTCCGCCAGCTTCATACCGACAGCCCCCTCCATCGTGTACAGGATCATCTCGGCGGTCTCCGCCGGTTCATCGATGCCGTTCTGCTCGAGTATCTCGGCCAGGCGGTCCTGCAGTGCCGCATGGATCTCCCGGAACCGGTCCGCGAACTCAGGGTTGTAAGGGGCCGCCGACTGGACCTCCAGCAGGGCCTTCCGCAGCTCCCAGATCCCCTCGTCCGCAAGCCCGAGCCCGAGATCAAGGAACTCCTCCAGCGCCCGCTCAGGGTCATCGGACCCATCCGCGAGGTGGTCCTCGACCTTCGCCGCCATGTCCTCCAGGAACGAGACCATCAGATCCTTCTTGTCATCGTAATGGTAGTATATCAGGGACTTTCCCTTCTCGAACTCATCGGCGATGTTCTGGATCGTCAGGTCGGAATAGCCGTGCCTGCACAGGGCACAGCAGGTCGCCTCCATCAGTTCATCAACGGAATCCTCGCCCATCACTGACTGAACATTCATTCATTTTGATAAATGTCGGGGGTCAATCCCCCGACCCGATGCCCTCTCCGTTCGACAGGCTCGCCAGGTACCAGATCAAGCACCCTGAGGCCATCGTCGTGGCCGGGCTCGTCCTGACCGCCGTCCTGATGGCCGGCATCCCCAAGATCGAGCTCCAGACCGACTTCCAGGACAGCCTCCCCGATGACATACCGGCGATCCAGGCACAGGAGAAGGTCGAGAGCAACTTCGGCAGCCAGAACGCCATCATCGTCTTGTTCCAGGTCGATGACAGCAAGCTGGAGGAGTCCTTCGTCACCGATGTCCGGGACCCCCGGCTCATCGAGTCGATGCGGTTCCTCGAGAGCGAGCTCGCGGACGAACCTCTTGTCGGCTCCGTCAACTCCATGGCCTCACTGTTCCCGACACAGCCAGCGAGCAAGCAAGAGGTCATCCCGCGCCTCGAGGCCTCATCCGCATCGTTCACCAACCGGGACTTCACCGCCACCACGATGTTCGTCGAGATCAGCGAGGAGTCCACAGAGGAAACGATACGCGAGGCCACACAGATCCTCGAGGACAACATCGACCAGACCCCGACCTACCCCGGCATCGACATCCGGATCACGGGCACGCCCGTCATCAGGACGACCCTCGCCGACATCATGGTGACCGATTCAGCACGGACGATAGCCATCGCGGCCATCCTCATCCTCTCCCTGCTTGCCCTCGCCCGGGGGATCGTCTACGGACCGATAACGTTTATCCCACTGCTCGCCGGCGTCTTCTGGACGCTCGGCACGATGGGACACGTCGGCATCCCGCTTTCCTTCGCCACCATCACCCTCGGCTCGATGATCCTCGGGCTCGGGGTGGAGTACGGCTCGTTCATCACCGAGCGCATCCTCGAGGAACTCGACGAACAGGACCTCGACGGTGCCATCGCCACCGCCGTTCCCAACACCGGCCGGGCCATCCTCGGCTCTGCCACGACAGACGGGATCGGGTTCCTCGCCCTGCTGCTGGCATCGATATCGTTCGTCCGCGATCTCGGTCTCACACTGGCCCTCGGTGAGTTCCTCACCGTCGGCTCAGCCCTGATCATCACACCAGCCTTCATCGTCATGTACAGGCGGAGGTGGGCGTCATGAGCAACGCTGTCATCGACCGGTATGCCGAGATCGTCGCAGCACGGCCCGGGACCATCCTCATCACCGCCATCATTGCAATCGCCGTCCTCGGGGCCGGCGGCAGCCAGGTCGATACCGTCCAGCAGGGGACCGATGATTTCCTCCCGGACTCGTTCCTCGTCATGCAGGCTTTCGACACCATCCGGGCCGAGTTCAACAGCGCAGAGGCGACAACCTACACCATACTCATCGAGACCGATCCCTCCTTCTCGAACAGCACCGAGGTCCGTGACATACGCGACCCCAGGGTGCTCCGGTACATCGCGACCATCACGAACGACATCGAGCGCCTCGAGAAGATAACCAGTGTCAGCAGCCCCCTCGACCTGTTCAGCGACATCCCGGCCAGCACCGCGGCCACACGGGACACCCTGACCCGGCTTGGGGAGCCGCGGTGGTCCCAGTACATCAGCACCGACTTCATAGCCGCCCGGATCGACGCGGAGGCCGCAGGCCTGTCGGTCGAGGAAGAGACAGAGGTCGCGAACCTGATCAGACAGACCGTCGAGGCACACGACCAGCCAGCAGGGATCGAGCTGACCTACACCGGGCAGACCTACATCGACCAGGCCTTCCAGGACCAGACCAACAGCACCATGTCCGTCACCACGAACATCGCCCTGCTCGGCATCTTCCTCGTCGTCATCATCCTGTTCCGCTCGCTGTACTACGGCCTGACATCGTTCCTCACCCTCGTCGTCGGCATCGTCACCGGGTTCGGCCTGTTCGGCTACCTCGGGTTCAACATGAGCCCAACGACCAGCGGGGCCATCGCGATGGGCATCGGGATCGCCGTCGACTTCGGCATCCAGCCGGTCTCCCGGTACCTCGAAGAGCGGGAGGACCACGACATCGAGCATGCGGTCACTATCATGATGGACGGGGTCGCCCGGCCGATGACCCTGGGCCTGATCGCGGCTCTGTTCGGCTTTGCCTCCCTCGCAACCGGCCAGATAACGTTCCTCTCCGACCTCGGCATCTTGCTTTCCCTCACCACCCTGATGGCGTTCATCTCGGCCTTCGTCGTCCTGCCACCCACGATGATACTGTATGACAGACACGTCACGGACAGGGTACGGCTATCCATGCTTGACGCACTGCGCGAGAAGGTGATACAATGACACAGAACCGACTCAACAAGACACTCACGACAACGTTCCTTATCGCCCTCCTCGCCGCCACAGCGGCGGCACAGGGCCCGACCGTAAACCTCGACGGACAGCTCCTCACCTCCGATCCACCACAGCTCCAGGCCGGGGGAAGCGGTGACGTGACGGTCGCCATACGCAACACAGGCGACACGAAAGCCGAGAACGTCACCGTGACGCTGCTGGACAGGCATCCGTTCCAGATCCAGCCCGATCGGCAGCGGACCTACGACATCGGCTCGATCGCGCCCGGTCAGAAGTACTACATCTCCACCTCCGTCCTCGTCGCCGATGATGCCCCCGACGGCAGCAACGACCTCCAGATGAGAGTCAGCACATCCACCGGGACGCGGACACTCGATGTCCCACTCGAGGTCCGGGCCGAGGACCTCGAGCTCAACCTCGCGAACGTCCAGACACAGCCCACCACGCTGCGTCCCGACACGGAGGACGCATCCGTCTCGGTCACGGTGACCAACACCGGCCAGAAGGCCGCCGAGAACGTCGTCCTCGACCTCGAGCTGCCACACGGCATCGAGCCGACCAGCTCGCTGTCCTACAGGCACGCCCTCGGGACGGTCCCGGCAGGTGAGACCAGGACCGCCTCCTTCCAGCTCGATGTGAACGCCTCGGTCGAACCTGGGCTGCTGGAGTTCCCTGCCAGCCTGACCTACAGCCCCGGAGATTCGGCAGAGGAACTGAGCAAGGATGTTCCCTTCTCCGTCAACATCGAGGGCGCCCCACTGTACTCTATCACCGATATCGAGTCCGACCTGACCGCCGGGAAGCAGGGCCAGATCCGCGTGACCGTCGAGAACACCGGGACAGCGGAATCCACATCCACCCGGCTGCGGGTGCTGGACAATGCCGACCTGCCGTTCAGCTTCGAATCGGCCAACGTCTTCATCGGCACCCTCGAACCCGGGGATGACGGGACCGCCGTGTTCACCACGACGGTCGAGAGCGACGCGGCCGTGAAGGAGTACCTGCTCGACTTCGAGGCACGCGGGACCCAGGACACCACTGTCTTCGTCGACGAGGAGACAGAAGGCATCAGGGTCAGCGGCAGCTCCGGGACCTCCGGGAGCACGATCGATCCCATCTCCGCCGGCCTCGGCGGCCTCGTCGTCGCGGTCCTCGCGGGAGCAGGCTTCCTCATCCGGCGGCGCAGGCAGGACTGAGACCGTAAGTGCCAAAAACCTGGAAGCCCAACGTGATGGCGGTGATGGCAATGACGGACGATGATGTCACCACCATCGCGGATCGGCTCCCCGAGAACTTCGTCGACAAACTCGCGGAGAAGGCAGGCGGGTACCGAACCAACATCGACCTCGAATGGCCCGAGGACGCCCCGGCAGCGTCAAGCGAGGTCGAGGACCTGATCGAGGCATACTCGCCCAAGACAGGGGGAGAAGCTCGGCCTGTTCACCGCCCAGCTCAAGCAGATGATGGACGATGTAGCGGAGGACGCCGAGCAGGCCCGTGATTACATCGAGGAGGAACTGGGCTGGCCCTCCCCCTTTTCCCTTTCTTCACCGGCACGGGAACGGCGGTACCTCTATAAGCTTCCACCCCGCGTTCCGTTGGGGGCGTGACACTCATGGACATACCCAAAGCCAGGACCATCGATGACCTGTACCAGAAGACGAAAGAGTATGACCTCGTCCTGACAACCGATGCACCGCTGGCAGACGCACTCACCAACCGGCTCGAGACACCGGTGGTCGGTACCGCCGCAACCACCCCGCTCCGCCTGGTCCTGCAGGAGTACGAGAACACTTCCTTGATGCGGCGCCAGGACCTGTTCCTCCACCTCCTCGAGAAGACCTCCCTCAGTCCGAAGCGGGCGGTCACGGTCCTCGATGCGATAACAAGCGCCTGGCAGCACACAGGTCGTCTCCGCGGGATCCTGGAGTACGACAGGTTCGATACACCCGCTATACGGGAGGCGATCGAGGCCATCGAAGGGACAGACAATATCTACGGTCAGCAGCAGGCATACAGCATAGACAAGGACCTCGATATCGCCGTCATCGGGTTCGAGCGGTTCACAGCACTGGATCGGTCCATCCTTCCGGATGACTACGATACCATCGATGCCTTCCACGACAGGGAGATCGACCTGCCACCGTTCAACGTCTTCGCATCAACCACCGGACTCATCAGCGCGATCGAGGACACAGTCACCCGCGAGCGGGCCGATGACATCGCCATCGTCATGGACCCCTCCAGCCGGTACCAGGCACTGGTCGAGTCCGTCCTCGATGCTAACGATATACCGTACCTCCTACCCGATACCTACAGCGAGGACAGGACCCTGCGGCTCGTCCTCGAGATGCTCGAGACCGGGCTCAGCAGGGACCATCTCACCGTCGGGGATGTCCAGCCCCTGCTGCGGACCCTCGGCATCCACGTCCCCGACCGCCACGACAACAAGCGCCTGACAGATGCCGGGCGGGCGGAGACCGATGCCTTCCTCGAGCTCCTTGATGCGATGATCGAGGACAGCTTCGCGAAGACACTTTCCATCGTCGAGGACCGCCTCGATCGCGAGACCGGTGCCATCCAAGAGGTACTTGAAGATCTCGGCATCCTCGATGCACCGGTGACCGAGGAGCGGATCGACCTGCTCCGGTACTACCTCGATACCTTCCAGATCAAGGACGAGACAGCAAGCCGCGGGGTGCTGATCGCCTCGCCAGGCAGCACCGCCTACATCGACAAGCCAACGGTCCTCCACATCGGCATGGACAGCTCCTGGACCGACGAGATCAAAAACAGGCCCTGGATCGACCGTGAGAACGAACAGGCGGACAACATCCGGCGGTTCCAGCTCCTCCTTCAGAACGGCACAGAGCAGCGGTTCCTCGTCCAGGACCGGGACCAGAACCGGCCCATGACCCCGTGCTCGTATTTCACCGAGCTCGCCGATGGAAGGTTCGAGACGTTCACGGACGCCGACCACCGACGGTACAGCCACAAGAAAGACGCCGAGGACGGCTTCCACCGGAAAAAAATCGACGTCGACCGCAGGCACAAAGACGCCTGGAGCAAGTCCTCCCTCGAGACCTTCGCCTGGTCACCGAGGCTTTACCTCTTCAAGAAGCTCGTCTCTGACATCGATACGTTCTACACGATCCGGGGCAACCTCTTCCACGACTTCGCGGAGTTCTACGTCAGCCAACCGGATATCATCGAGGAGGAAGGAATCGAGACCTTCCTCGATATCATCATGGACGAGGTCAGACCGTACCGGGACGACCGGGAGCTCCACGGGCTCAGGTCACGGTTCCGGGTCGGCCTCGAGACCATCACCGCCTTCCTCGACCAGTGCGAGCTCCAGGATTCCGATACCGATGCCTTCGAACAGGACCCGGACAACGCCTTCGCCGAGCACTTCGATGCCGAGATAACCGCCACCGTGACCGAGCTCGAGTTCCATGACAGTGACCTTGGTGCGAAAGGCATCGTCGACCTGCTGGCTGGACCGGACCGCATCATCGATTTCAAGACCGGGACACGGACGAGCCCTTCCTCGATCGTCCGGAGATCGAACCTCGCGATGCTCGATGCGGACCAGAAACCGTCCTTCCAGGCGATGCTGTATCTCACCCACCAGCGACGCCTCGAACCCGACACGGAGCTTTCCTTCGTCTTCCTCCATGTCTTCGGTGACGACGCCGAGAAGCTCAACGGGGACACCGACATGGACGCGTTCACCACGACAGATATCAGGTACCGCCCACGGCGGTTCGAGGCCCACCTCGACCGGGAGGAGACCTTCGAGGAGCTCAAACACAGGACGAAGGCCCTCGAGAAGCTCCTCGATCCCCTCGGATACGACGGCTACCGGCAGATCCTCGAGACCATCAAGAACGACGACATCTATGAGAACGAACAGTTCACGGACCAGAACCGCGAAGAGATACAGGAGCAGTGCCGACAGCTGCTCAATGTTGGTCGCGGCAAAGACATCACGGCACGCCAGCTCGAAAAAGGCACCGACCGCCTGCTCAGCCACATCCACACGATGCGGACGCAGAATTACTTCGAGGAGGACCTCGATGCGTTCGAGATCTACATCCAGGAGCGACTGACAGCGTTCAACCAGGACTGTGTCCCGGGCAGGTTCCCTGTCGGTGATGCGGACCGGACCGACCGAACCTTCAACCACAAGGATCTCGTCAGGGAGCCGGAGGCGGACCGATGACAGATAACAGACCGAACGAGGACCAGCAGGACTTCATCGAGACAACAGCGGGACCGATCCTCGTCGATGCCGGGGCAGGGACCGGGAAGACCTTCGCTATCACCCAGCGGTACATCCACCTGCTCGAGGACGGGAAAGACCCCCGCAACATCCTGCTCCTGACGTTCACCCGGAACGCCGCCGAGAACATGAAAGAGCGGATCAACGCGGAGAGCGACCGCAGGCTCCACGATGCACCGATATCGACGTTCCACGCGTACTGTCGCCGCCTGGTCGCGGACCATGGTACGGAGGCAGCGGGTATGCTCGGACTGGACGGAGATCTCTCCACACGGGCGTCGGTCCTCGAGAACACAATACAGGAACGACAGGAGTTCGAGCGGTTCTACAGCCGGTTCCAGGACGACAACCCCGATCACGAGCAGTTCTACAGGCTCGTCTCCGGCGTTGAGGAGCTTCTCGACCTCATCAAGGCCCTTGCCTCCCGGGGCATCTTCCCGGACGAGGACGGCTGGTACCGGAACGGGTACCAGCACCTCCGCGGAGACCAGGAGGTGTTCATGGAGCGATTCCATGCGATGAACGAGCCCGGAGACGGTGCCCGCGGCCCGACTCACTCCCGGCTCAGCACGAAAGCCTACAGCCGTATGCGGCACCTCGTCCTGCCTGATGATGCACCGGCCCGGTCCGAGCTCCGGGACGGGAAACAGATCGATCCCGCACTGGCAGCAGAGGCCTTCGAGGGCGACCGCGAAGAGCTGTTCGAGTTCGTCCATGACATCTACCGCGGCTACATCGAGTATGCGCTCCGGCGGAACTACCTCAACTTCCCGTTCATCCTCATGTTCGCGTTCATCGTCCTGTGCGAGGACGAGGAGCTCCGGGACGAGCTCGCCTTCGAGCACGTCATGATCGATGAGTTCCAGGACACCAACGAGATACAGCTCAAGATCGCGATGCTGCTTTCCGGGACCGGCAACATCGCCGCGGTCGGAGACTGGAAACAGAGCATCTACAGCTTCCAGTACACCGATGTGGATAACATCCTCGCCTTCAAGGACCGCCTGGAGCGGTTCAAAGACGAGCTCAACGCCGACAGGGAACGGATAATGTATCCTGTCGCGGACGTCACCGAGATCGGGTTCAGGACGAACTACCGCTCCATCCAGCAGATCCTCGATGAAAGCGAACAAGCACTCACCCTCGCCGGTACCAGGGACCCGGCACGGGACTATTCCCTCGATGAAGACGGGATCGAGGACAGGCTCATCTCGCTGGAAGCGTCCAGGGACGGCAGGGGCGAGGTCGGGAAGATCCTGGCCGAGGACGAACCCGCGGCAGTCCTGGCGAAGCTCCAGTCCATCGTCGACAGTCCCGACCACCCCCTCCCCGACGGGGACGGCGGTCGGCGCCGGATCAGGTGGTCCGACATCGCCGTCCTGACACGGACACAGGACTTCGCCCTTGACCTCCAGCGGGAGGCCGGGCGGTACGACATCCCGCTGGCATATGAGGGAGGCGTGCGGCTGTTCCAGACCGATCCCGGTATCATGCTACTGGCCTGGCTCCGGGTGCTCAACTGGGAGCACTCCCGGAAGGGCTGGGCAGTCATCCTCGAAGAGGCCGGCTACACCATCGATGAGATCGAACAGATCCTCGGACAGGAAGACTATCCCCACGACATGCTGGCGTTCCACGAGAAACTCCAGGACCAGGACGCAATCCCCGCACAGGCCAGGCTCGTCTTCCAGCGGTACGGGATGACAGAGGGCTTCGGGGACAGGATCATCGATGTCCTCCATTCAACCCTTGAGGGATCGTACATGGACCTCGGCCAGCTCATCTCGTTCATCGAGGCAAACATCGAGGAAGGTGAGACCTACGACGTCGATACCAGTACCGAAGAGGAGATGGCGACCGTCCAGACGATCCACGCATCCAAGGGCCTCGAGTACCCCGTCGTGGTCATTGCCGATGTCAACGATCACCGCTTCCCCGGAAGAAACAAGAGCGGCGGCCGTATACAGTTCAACGACCCTATCGGGCTCCGCCAGACCAAAGTGTACCGCGAGAAGCCACCGTATGAGTTCGATGACTGGCGGCGGACCATCCTCGATCCCTGCCGGGACCACAAGGGCTATGATGAAGAGCGCCGGCTGCTGTACGTCGCAATGACCCGCGCGGAGAAGTACCTCTACGTGACCGCCGAGGAGGGTCGGGCCAGCCCGTTCTTCGAGATCGATCTCCCGGAGCTCGACGTCGAGGAGACACCCGAGCAGGAGGAAACGGAGCCAGCCACCGCCGAGCGGTTCAGCCTCGAGGAGCCCGACGAGCAGGCGCCGCTGAAGCTTTCCGTCCACGCACTGATGGACGAGCTCGAGGAGACGGCAGGAAAAGGTCCGGAGTTCGGCCGGCAGATCCATCGGTTCGCCGAGGACCTGATCAAGGGCCGCGGTGCAGAACCAAAGAGCGAGGACGAGGAACGGGTCAGAGACTTCCTCACAGACCTTGACGGCGATCTTCGGTCCGAGGTCCCGATGCTGTTACCGCTCGAGACCGCCACACGCCGGTACACACTCTCTGGGACGATCGATATCCTCCATGTCACCGATGACAGGATCGAGATCATCGACCTCAAGACCGACAGGGAACGGGCCAACCGGGCAGAGTACCGCAGACAGCTATCGGCCTACCTCCACGCCGTGGAGGCATCCTTCCCCGAGAAAGATGTCACCGCCTCCGTCCTCTGGACGAGCGATGGCGATCTGGACGAGATAGAACCGGCGCCGAAGGACCGGCTCGCGTATATGCTCTGACCGGGACTAGTGCAGCCGGCCGCCGTCCGGGACATCCTTCGCCGGGGCAACCAGGACCGGGTAGCCATCGTCTCCCGGCACACCGAGAGTCAGGGCCTGGGACTCGAACCCGGCGATGTTGACCGTACCGAGATCGGTCGCACACAGGACCTGCCGGCCCTCCAGTTCCTCAGGGTTGTGGTGGGCCGCGAGCTGTGCCGCGGACCGGACCTCGCGGTCACCGAGATCGATCCAGAGCTTGACCATCTCCTCCTTCCGGCATTCCTCAAAGTGTTCGGCCTCCTGGACCGTCCCGACGACGATCGTGTTATCGAGCAGTGTCTCCTCTGACATGGTCCAGACTTGGCCGTCAACGGTTAAATACGCTGCCGGCAGTCACTCGATCAGATCCTTCACGGACTCGAAGAAGTTCCGGTCCCGCTCGGGCTCCTGGCGGAGCTGCTCGAAGACGTCCTCCTGTTCCGGATCGAGGTCCTCCGGGACACTGACATCGACCTTGACGTACAGGTCACCGTGACCGCGGCGGCCCGGCATCCCCTTGCCCTGGACACGCAGCACCTGGCCCGGCTGGGTCCCTGCCGGCACATCGATCGCGACAGTGCTCGTCGGGGTCGGTACCTCCACGGACGCCCCCAGGACCGCATCACCGACACCGACGATGACCGTCGTGAACAGGTCATCCTGCTTCCGCTCGAGCTCATCGTGGTCATCCACACCGACGAACAGGAACAGGTCACCAGTCCTGCCATCACGGAGCTGGTTGCCCTTACCACGGACCCGGACACGCTGGCCGTCCTGGACACCCGCAGGAATTTCGACCTCGACGGTCTCTGTCGTCTCCGTCACGCCATCGCCGCCACACGAACCACACGGCTCCTCTGGGACCTCACCGCGACCCTCACAGCTCTCGCACTCCTGGACGACCTGTGCCCGGCCGAACGGTGTCCGCTGGGTCTTCCTGACCTTGCCTCGACCGCTACAGTCCAGGCAGGTCTCTGTCGTCCCATCGGCGGCACCGGTCCCGTCACAGGCATCACACGATGCCCGGCGCTCGACCTCGAAGGTCTTGTCCACCCCGGTATAGGCCTCCTCGAGACTGATCTGGACCGGTATCTTCAGGTGCGGAGACTGCTGGCGGCGCGAGCCTCCACCACCCCCACCACCGAAGATCGTGTTGAACAGATCCTGGACATCGGAGAATCCTCCTGATGCGGCATTGGCATCGATGCCTTCCTTGCCGAAGCGGTCGTACTTCTTCCGCTTTTCCTCATCGCTGAGGACCTCGTAGGCCTTGTTGACCTTCTGGAACTTCTCCTCATCGGCCTCCTCGGAGTTCGAGTCGGGATGGTACTTCTTGGCCTTCTTGCGGTAAGCCCTCTTGATCTCGTCCTTGGATGCGTTCTCCGGGACCCCCAGGACTTCATAGTACTCCTTCGGCACTTAGATGGCACCCCTCCATCTGATCGGAAATCCTTCCGGATTTCCTGTGAACTCAGAAACTCCTCCAGAGTTTCGAGTGAAGATCACGCAGGTTCCACTCTGACCGACATTCGAGTGCCGCCATCCATGCAAGAAACCATGAGGAAACGAGGAGGTCACTGCTCGTCCTCGACCTCCTCGTAGTCGGCATCGACGACCTCATCGTTCGCCTGGCCTGCCTGACCGCCCATGTTCATGTTCTGGGCGGCCTTCCGGATATCCTCCTCTGACATGTTCGACGGATCGAAGCCGGCCCCGCCAGGTCCTGGCTGGCCCTCGCCGCCGTAGATCTCCTTGCCGATCTCCTGGAGCTCTTCCTGGACCGTCTCGATCGCCTTCTCGATCTCGTCCGGGTCGTTGGACTCCTCGCGGACCTCCCGGAGCTCCTCGAGAGCGTCCTCGATCGAGTCGGTGACCTCATCATCGACCTTGTCACCGTGCTCCTCGATCTGTTCCTCAGCCTGAGCGAGGACCTGGTCGGCTTTGTTCTGGGCCTCGATGCGCTCTCGCTTTTTCCTGTCCTCCTGGGCGTGTTCTTCGGCCTCTTCCTTCATGCGCTCGATCTCCTCGTCATCGAGCCGGGCCTGGTCCTCGATCGTGATCGCGGCCTCCTCGCCCGAGTTCTGCTCGACGGCCTCGACCTGGAGGATGCCGTCGGTATCGATCTCGAAGGTCACCTCGATTCGAGGCTGGCCTGCAGGGGCCGGCGGGATACCGCCGAGGTTGAACTGGCCGAGGCTCTTGTTGTCCTTGGCCATCTCGCGTTCACCCTGGAGGACATGGACCGTGACGACGGACTGGTTGTCCTGTGCGGTCGTGAACGTCTTTGTCTCTTTCGCAGGGATCTTGGTGTTTTCCTCGATCAGGGTCGTCATGATCCCGCCTTTCGTCTCGACACCGAGAGAAAGCGGTGCGACATCCAGCAGGATGAGATCGTCCGCATCACCGCTGATCGAGCCGGCCTGGATCGAGGCACCCTTCGCGACGGCCTCATCCGGGCTGACTGACTGGTCCGGGCTCATCCCGGTCACATCCTCGACATGGTCCTGGACCGCCGGGACGCGGGTGGTGCCACCGACGAGGATGACATCGTCTAACTCTGTCGGCTCGAGGCCGGCATCATCGAGGGCCTTCTCGGTCGGGTCCGTCGTCCGCTCGATCAGGTCCTCAACGAGGTCCTCGAAGGCAGAGCGTGTCAGTTCCTGGTCGACGTTGTAGGTCTCACCGTCCTCCTGGTGGATGAACGGGATGTTGATCGTCGTCTTCTTCCGCGATGACAGTTCCTTTTTCGCCTCCTCGGCGTTCTCCCGGATACGCTGCATCGCCTCCTCGTTATCGCTCAGGTCGATGCCGTGATCCTCCTCGAAGGTCTCCAGGACCCGGTCCACAATCTCTTGGTCGAAATCATCGCCACCGAGGTCATTGATCCCCTCGGTCGAGCGGACCTCATAGATGCCATCGCCGGTCTCGAGGACCGTCACATCGAAGGTCCCACCGCCGAAGTCATAGACCAGCACCGTCTTGTCCTCCTCATCGTCCATCCCGTACGCGAGGGCGGCAGCGGTCGGCTCGTTCAGGATCCGCTCGACCTCAAGGCCCGCGATCTCGCCGGCGTCCTTCGTCGCCTGGCGCTGTGTATCGTCGAAGTGTGCCGGGACCGTGATGACGGCCTTGTCCACCTCCTCACCGATCTTCGCCTCCGCGTCCTGCTTGAGCTTCTGGAGGATCATCGAGGAGATCTCCTGGGGTGTGTAGTCATCACCGTCCAGCTCGACGGTGTGATCCTCGCCCATGTGGCGCTTGATGCTTGTGACGGTGTTTGCCTGGTTGGTCAGCACCTGATTTTTCGCCGGCTTCCCGACCAGGCGCTCGCCGTCATCGAAGGCCACGATCGACGGGGACACCCGCTCGCCCTCTGCGTTCTCGATGATCTGGGGTTCGTCGTTTGCGTACTGCGCGACTGCGCTTCGTGTCGTACCAAGATCGATGCCGATGATTGTCATGATGATCGCCTCATGTATCGATTAACCGTCGTCCTCGTTCTGGCCCACGATGACCTCTGCCTCGCGGAGGACCTGATCGTTGTACATGTAGCCGGTCCGCTTCTGCTCGATGACGCGGTTGTGCTTGGGATGGTGTCGCGTGTCGACCGCACTGTGGAGCCGAGGGTCGAACTCCTCGCCTTCGGCCTCGATGCGTTCCAGCCCGCGCCGCTGTAGTGCCTCGTACAGCTGGTCCGCGACAAGCCTGACGCCCTGGAGCAGCCCTGAATCCTCATCAGCCGACATGATCGCTCGCTCGAGGTTGTCCAGGACCCCGATGAGATCGCTGGCCAGGTCCCTGCGTGCCTCGTGCTTCCACCGCTCCCGTCGTTCATCCTGCTTGTCGCGGTAGTTCTCGAGGTCGGCCTTGAACGTCTTCGCACGCTCCTCCCATGTATCGCGCTCGTCTTCGATCTCATCGACCCGCTGCTCGAGTGCTTCGATGGCCTCCTCCAGTTCCTCCCGAGAATGGTCCTCGTGGGACATCAAGGATCGGGTTGTCCTCGAACGTTTATAAACGTTTTTTGATGCCGTACACAAAAAACTCCTGGATCCTAGCACAGGGAGTTCGGCCCCTCTTCTTTTTAAATTTTTGTCACTCGTGGGTGAACATGGTTTTCGAGCGGGTCCGGCAGTGGTTCAGCGACGAAGGGCTGACAGAGCACAATGCACAGCTCAACCCGGAGAGCGACGAGGATAACTACAGCGAGGATCAGACGGACGCAGAGCAGTACTTCAACATCCACGAAGACAGAGACGCAGACGAATACTGGGGCGAGATCGCCAGGGCAGGATACGCCCTCACCAAGCAGCAGCTCGATGACGCATACAGGAACGAGGACATCAGCGAGGAAGTCGGGCTCCACTACCTCAGAGGGCTTGCAGAGCCGGCCCTCAGGAAGTACCACGGCCTCGCCGACGACACGGAACAGATAGAACTTGCCACGTGGGCCGAGAAGGCACAGGACGACCACGGCGAGTACACGGCCGCCGGTCCAGGATTCCACAAGGAGGTGGACGACAGCGACGTGGCCTCGTTCTACGACGAGATCGCCGATACGTACGATCCCGACGAGTTCGATACGATCGTCGGTGTCCACTCGAGCGGTCTTCCGTTCCTGACAGTGGCAGACACCTACTTCAATGCCGAGGACGTGATCCTGCGGTACTCTCATATGCGGTGCAGTGACGATGAGGTGAAGATCGGCGACGTGATGGAACGACGTATGGACATCGATGACAGCGACGTCCTGATAATTGACGACACCGTCGCATCAGGCAAGACACTCGAGAAAGTCGGTTCCTTCCTCTACGACCACGGTGCCAGTGATGTCCGAGCCATCGAAGGTAGCGGCGATCCATACACCGTCGAGATCGATACCGAGACAGGGGAGACAGAAGCAATCAACCAGGACCCTGTCATCGACCGCGACAGCGAGACATGAACCGTTCACGATCGCACAAATCATCCTTCCATCGCATCCCGTATCCGTTCAGCCCGCTCACGACCGATGCCATCGATCGCCGCCATCTCCTCGACGGTCGCATCCGCCAGCTCATCCAGCGAGAACCGTCTCAGGAGCTTCTTCCTGAGTGCCGGCCCGATGCCCTCGATCTCCTCAAGGCTGGATGAGATCGCATCCCGCCGTTTCGTGTGGGTCTTCCGCGCGAACCGATGGGCCTCATCACGGGCCTGGCGGAGGACCTGCCAGGCGGGGTCCGGGAGATCGACGTCCCCGCCATCGGCCGCGATGATGCGGTCGTCAGGCTTGACGATACCGACGATCGGTACATCCCAGCCGACATGCCTGAGCGAGCGCCTTGCCGCTTTCACCTGCTCCAGCCCGCCATCGATAACCAGCAGGTCCGGCTCCGGCCGTTCATCCCTGCCCTCGACGTGTCGTTTCGCCCGCCAGCCTATCAGGGCCGCCATGTTCGCGTAGTCGTCGTTTTTTGCCTCCAGCAGCTTCCTGCGATAATCCCCCGTCACCGGCTCACCGTCCTCGACGACAACATCCGAGCCAACGACCTCCTTTCCTCCTGTATGGGAGATATCAAAGCACTCGATCCGCTCGATCTCGCCCTCGACGGCATCACCGAACTCGATCGCATCCCGGTCCCTGCCGGTGGCGGACCGTGCGGTGTCCACGAGGACGCGGTCCCGGCCGCTGTCCGACTCCTCCAGGACGGTATCCTCAGCGGCCAGCCAGTCCTCGATCATCCCATCCTCCGGCATCCGTCCGACCACGATACGGTCCGGCAGCGGGTTGCGAGCGTAGAACTGCTCGAGGAACGATGCCACCGCCTCCTGATTGTCCCCGGGATCACCACGGAGCCGGTGGACCTCTTTGTCCTCGATCCTGTCATCCTCAACGGTGACAAGCCCGATCCGTGATCTTTCAGGACCTGCCGCGACCGCGTGGACCTCACCGGTGTCCCGGCCGTCACGACCCTCCAGCAGGTCGGTCAGGGCGCGGCAGTAGTCCCGCAGCGTCGCCGCCCGCTCGAACCGCTGCTCCTCCGCGGCCTCCGTCATGCGCTTTTCGAGCTCAGCGAGGACCGGTCCAGGATCATCGCGGAAGAACGAGGCGACCGTCTCGACCCGGTCGGCATACTCTTCCCCGCTGATCAGGCCGGCACACGGTGCCGAGCACAGCCCCATCTGGTAGGCCACACACGGCCGGTCGCGGGTCTCGAAGGTGTGATCAGAGCATGTACGGACCCCGAAAAGATCGCGGAAGGCTCTTATCGCTGTCTCGACGGTCTTCATCGATGTGAACGGTCCGAAAACCATCGAACGGGCGTTCGGGTCCCGCGAGGCCCTGATCTGAGGGAAATCGTGGTCTGTCAGCTCGATGACGGGATAGGACTTCCCGTCCTTCAGCCGGGTATTGTACCGGGGCTGGTACCGCTTGATCAGGTTGGCCTCCAGCAGCAGCGCCCGCCGGCCGTCCTCGGTCGTCCTGGTCTCGATGCGGTCCGCCCGCTCGACCATCCTGGCTATCCGCGGACTGCGTGGATCGCGGTACGAGGCAAGCCTGTCCTGGATGTCGATCGCCTTCCCGACGTACAGCACACGCTCTCCTTCCCTGAAGATGTAGACACCAGGCTCGTCGGGAGCCTCATCGATCGCTGTGTCCAGATCAGTCCTGTCCATCGTCCCCGAGCTTGTCCTGGAGATACCTGCCGGTGTAGGAATCCTCGTTTGCCACCACCTCGGGCGTCCCCTCCGCGACGATGGAGCCGCCGTTCTCACCGCCCTCAGGACCAAGGTCGACGATATGGTCCGCACACTTGATAAGTTCGAGCTCATGCTCGATCACGACCACCGAGTTCCCGTCCTCCACCAGACGATGCAACACATCGATCAGCTTACGCTCGTCAGACCAGTGCAGCCCGGTCGTGGGCTCATCGAGGAGGTACAGCACATCCTCCCTGCGGACCTTCCCAAGCTCTTCCGCAAGCTTGACCCGCTGGGCCTCTCCGCCGGAAAGGGTCGGAGACGGCTGTCCCAAGTCCATGTAGCCCAGACCGACATCGCGGAGCAGCTGGAGCCGCTTCCTGATCCGTCTGTCGTGCTCGAAGAACCCGTATGCCTCATCCACGTCCATCTCGAGGACATTGGCGATCGTTTTCCCGCGGTACTCGACCTGGAGGGTCTCCTCATCGTACCGACGGCCGTTGCAGACATCGCACTCGACGTAGACGTCCGAGAGGAAGTTCATATCGATCGTGACCGTCCCCTGGCCCTTGCAGTTCTCACAACGGCCGGCCTTCGTGTTGAAGGAGAACCGGCCTTTCGCATAGCCGCGGCGCTGGGCTTCTTTCGTCTCGGCGAACAGCTCCCGGATGTAATCGAACAGTCCCGTGTAGGTCGCAGGGTTCGAACGTGGGGTCTTCCCGATCGGGGACTGATCGATCATCCTGACGGACTCGACGCTGTCCACGCCCTCGATGCCGTCGTTATCACCCGGTCTGACGGATCTGTTGTCGTTGATCGACCGCTGGAGGCCTCGGTACAGGATATCGTGGATCAGGGTCGATTTCCCGGATCCAGACAGCCCCGTGATAGCGGTAAGGGTCCCCAGCGGGATCTCCACGTCGATGTCCTTCAGGTTGTGCTCGCGGGCACCCCTGACCGTCAGCGTGTCTCCACCCTCACGGCGCTTATCCGGCACCTCGATCCGCTCCTCACCAGCCAGGAACCGTCCTGTCAGGGACGCCTCGACGTCCGCCAGCTCTTCCGGCGGGGCCTGGGCGATGACCTCGCCGCCGTTCTTGCCAGGCCCGGGACCGAGGTCGATGATGTTGTCCGCCCGCCTGATCGTGGATTCGTCGTGCTCGACAACCAGCAGGGTGTTCCCGAGATCGCGGAGCTCCTCCAGCGTATCGATGAGCCTGTCGTTGTCGTGACGGTGGAGCCCGATTGATGGCTCGTCCAGGACATACAGCACCCCTGTCAGCCCCGAGCCGATCTGGGTCGCCAGCCTGATTCGTTGGGTCTCCCCGCCGGACAGTGTCGAGGCCTCCCGGTCCAGGGTCAGGTACGTCAGCCCGACCGTGGTCAGGAACCGGAGCCTGTCCGCGATCTCACCGATGACCTGGCCGCCGATCTCCTGGTCGCGCTCGGAGAGGTCATCATTCAGCCCCTCGAACAGCTCATGTGCATCCTTGATACGCATCCTGTTGATCCCAGGGATCGTGTGGCCCGCGACCTCGACGTGACGGGCCTGGGCGTTGAGACGGGAGCCACCACACCGCGGGCAGGTCTCTTCCCGCATGTACTCCCGCATCCTGTCCCTGATCTTCTCGCTGGACGTCGAGAGGTACCGGCGGTTGACCTGCTCGATGGCGCCCTCGAATGTCTTGTCCGTCATCCCGTCACCGCGCATCGTCGGGACCTGGTACCGGATCGGTTCCCCAGGTCCGTGCAGGGCCGCCTCCTGGACGTGGTCCGGCAGCTCCTCGAACGGTGTCTCGAGGCCGACATCGAAATGATCGGCGAAGGCCTCCAGGGTCGCCTCGTAGAACTCATTCGAGACATCCCACGGCGCAATCGCATGCTTCAGGGGCCGTGATTCATCGGGGACGACCATGTCCCGTGTCGCCCGCTCGGACTTGCCCAGCCCATCGCACTCCGGGCAGGCGCCCATCGGGGAGTTGAAGGAGAATGTACGCTGTTCGAGATCCGTGTACTCCCGGTCCGTGCCGGGCTCGGAGAAGCCCTCTGTCATCCGCAGCACCGTCCGGCCGTCGACGTCCTCGAGGTCCTCGTGGTCCGACACCTCGAGGTCCGGTGCCTCGATCCAGACCACGCCGTCGCCCTCCTCATAGGATGCCTCGATCGCCTCGATCAGTCGGGAGCGGTCACCACCAACCGCCAGGCGGTCCAGGACCAGCAAGAACTGCTCTGCGGGCTCCGGGTCGTCCATCGTGATATCGTACAGGGTATCGGTTATGATCTTCGTGAACCCGCGCTCGCGGAGCTGTTCAAGGTCCTCGGGGAAGCTGTCGGACTCGATCAGGGTGAGGACCTGGATCTTCGTCCCCTCGGGCAGGTCCTCGATCGCGTCGGCTGCCTCCTGCGGTGGCCGTCGCTCGATGACGTCCCCGGTCTCCGGGGACCGCTGGACACCCACGCGGGCGAAAAGCAGGCGGAGATGGTCGTGGATCTCGGTGACCGTCCCGACTGTCGACCGCGGCGTGGTCCCCGAATCCCGCTGCTCGATCGAGATCGCAGGAGAGAGCCCCTCGATCCGGTCCACGTCGGGCTTGTCCATCTGATCGAGGAATTTCCGGGCGTACGATGACAGAGACTCCATGTACCGGCGCTGGCCCTCCGCAAAGATCGTATCGAATGCCAGGGTCGATTTACCGGACCCTGAGACCCCTGTGACGACGTTGAAACTGCCTCGCGGTATGTCGAGGTCGATATCTTTCAGGTTGTGCTCGCTGGCTCCTTCGACCGTTATGGTATCGTTGCGTTCGCTCATGGCTGGACTGGACCGGTCAGGCCCGTACAGGAAGGGACGCCAAAGCATTAAATGGATGACGTGGCACCCCTTCTCCATGGGGTTCAGCGTCGAAGCACCGTTCGAGCCGGCAGGAGACCAGCCCGATGCGATCGAGAAGCTGGTCGAGGGCTTCCGCTCAGGCATGGAAAGCCAGACCTTGCTCGGCGTGACGGGCTCCGGGAAGACCAACACCGTCTCGTGGGTCCTCGAGGAGCTCGAGACCCCGACGCTGGTCATCGCGCACAACAAGACACTCGCAGCCCAGCTGTACGATGAGTTCCGGTCGCTGTTCCCGGATGCGGCCGTGGAATACTTCGTCTCCTACTATGATTACTACCAGCCCGAGGCCTACGTCGAGTCCTCGGACACCTACATCGGCAAAGACGCCTCCATCAACGAGCAGATCCAGAAGCTCCGCCACTCAGCGACCAACGCCTTGTTGACCCGTGACGACGTCATCGTGGTCGCGTCGGTCTCCGCTATCTACGGGCTCGGTGACCCGGACCATTATCAGGACCTGGCCCTCAAGATCGAGGCCGATGAGGCGATAAGCCGGGAGGATCTGATTGGGCGGCTTGTCGAGGTCCAGTACGAGCGCAACGATGAGGACTTCCAGCCCGGCACCTTCCGGGTCCGCGGTGACACGGTCGATATCTACCCGATGTACGGCCGGGAGGCGATCCGTGTCTCGTTCTGGGGCGAGGAGATCGAATCCATCCGGACATTCAAGCCCCTGGAGAACGAGATCATCGACGAACGGGAGACGGTCCTGATCCATCCTGCATCGCATTACTCCACACCGCAGGACGAGCTCGAGGCAGCTATCGAGGAGATCGAGACAGACCTGGCGGAACGCATCAAGCACTTCGAGGAGCAGGGCGATGCCATCGCCGCCCAGCGGATCAGGGAACGGACGCAGTTCGACATCGAGATGATGAAAGAGGCAGGCTACTGCTCCGGGATCGAGAACTACGCCGTCTACCTCTCGGACCGCGAGCACGGCGACCCGCCCTACACCCTGTTGGATTACTTCCCGGACGAGTTCCTGACGGTGATCGATGAGTCTCACCAGACGATACCCCAGATCAAGGGCCAGTACGCCGGTGACCGGTCGCGGAAGGAGTCACTGGTCGAGAACGGGTTCAGGCTGCCGACTGCCTTCGACAACCGGCCGCTGACCTTCAAAGAGTTCGAACAGAAGGTCGATAAGCGGCTGTACGTCTCCGCAACACCGGGCGAGTACGAGCGGGAGGACTCCGGCCAGGTCATCGAGCAGATCGTCCGGCCCACACATCTTCTGGATCCGACCATCGAAATCAGAGAGACAGAGGGCCAGGTCGAGGATTTGATCGGGGCGATCCGGGAGCGGGCAGAGGCCGACCAGCGGACGCTGGTCACCACGCTGTCGACCGAGATGGCGGAGAATCTGACGGAGTTCCTCGAGGAGGCAGGGATCGATGCGGCCTATATGCACCATGAGACCGACACACTGGAGCGCCACGAGATCGTCCAGCGGCTCAGGAAAGGCGAGATCGATGTGATCGTCGGGATCAACCTGCTCCGGGAAGGTCTCGACATCCCCGAGGTCGCACTGGTCGCGATCCTGGAGGCCGACCAGAAAGGATTCCTCCGCTCGGAGACCGCCCTCGTCCAGACGATGGGCCGGGCTGCACGGAACCGGGACGGTCACGTCATCCTGTACGCGGACAGGACGACCGATGCGATGGAGGCAGCTATCTCCGAGACCCGCCGGCGACGAGAGATCCAGCAGCGGTACAACGAGGAACACGGCACCGAGCCGACCACCATCGAGAAAGACATCACCGACTCGGATCTCTCGTTCGAAGACGACGAGGTCACCGTTCCAGAGGCAGAAGGGGCCGAGGAGGAGATCGAACAGCTCCGCGAGAAGATGGAAGCGGCAGCGGAGGACCTGGAGTTCGAGAAGGCGGCGATGTACCGGGACAGGATCGAGGAGCTAAACAATCAAGAATCCTCTTCTTAACTTGATTCTCCAAAAGATTATATAAACCACTCAATGTTGTTTAATACAGGGTCATCCATAATGTCCTCGACTATCGAAAGCGGAATGGGGGCTGTAGCATTTGCTGAAGATTTTGACGAGATAGAAGCTACCGGGAATATCTCATCTTACAGTGACTTAGTAGACTTAAACTACGATGCATTTAGAGAACCTCCTTCTGAGCAGATTGATGAATTTTACCAATACTACAGAGACATAATTATCAACTTCGAAGAGGTAATTGAGGAATTTGCAAATACCATAGATAAAGAAACTATCAAAGAAAGTCTTGACGAAGTAGAAAAACAAGAGGAAAAAATAGAGAAGTCTTTTGCAGAAATCGGCAATTTATTTGCAGATGTTGAAGAAAGTTTGATAGAAGATTTAAACTCTAGAGAAACATTTCTTTTGGCAGAGAAGTTCTTTGGTATATCTTGTATCTTCTTGAAGAGAACTCTTGAAAGTACTGAAGAACTGGCAGAAGAACTTGAAAATCTTAGCGATGAGGAAATTGAAGAAAGAGCTGAAAAAAGGAAAGAAAACCTCGGTTTAGGCCTCCTAGTCTCTTATCAACCCCCCTTAACAGCAGCCTTGATTTTGGCTGATCAAAAAGGAGATCGAGAATTTATAGAAAAATATCGTGAGTTGATTGAGAAATACGCGAACAGAATCGCAACAAATGCTCCAGAATTATACCTAGACGTTATGGACTCCTCCAAAATTTCACTCAAAACGACTGATGTCAAATTAGAATTCTAGACAGAAGATAGTTAATGCATTTCCAAGATAAAGTGGTTTATTATGATACAGAAGCCTTCGCATACTTCTATTTTTCACCCACGGATTTAGATAGCGACTTACATCCCGCTAACGTCAAAGAAGGCTATATTTCTCCCCAAGTTAAATGTGAATTCTTTCATAAGATGTTTAAACAGAATCTATGGAAAAAATGGGTCAAAAACCCTCAGAATATAGATGAACTTGACATATGGAGGCAGTATTCGACGGTTGAATCTTTTTGGAAACCCGTAGATGTTTCCAGCAAAGACATTACAAACACACATCATGCAATCCACGGCGTATACTTCAGTGAATTAGGAGAGAAAATGAAGGAACATAATATCGACCAACGTGACGTTTTACACTTAGCTTACGCCGAAAATGTAGGAGCTGATGTATTAATCACACTCGATTCCGGTTATATTGATTATACTCATAGAAAGAAAATCGATCAGGTCTTAGAGAGTTTGGAAAGATTCGTTATAGCCGACCATTCAAAGAATCCTCAGAACTTGGAGATTGGAAGAATCTCACGGATTTCAACCGTGTCATAAAAATAATTTACTGAAGCCTTAGTTTTGAACCGCACCGACCGCACCGGTAGTTCCCAGGATCCTTGACGACCTTCGATTTCCTGTACCGCTTGATCTCGGCATCGCAGTCCTCGTCTGCACACCGGAGGACATACTCCGGTTCCACCAGTGTCAGCCCGTGGAGCCGCTCGGGGTCATCGACCCCGAGGTCCGCCATCGCGGCGTGCCACTCCTTCCCGTGGGGATCGATGTCGCTGCCGTGGCGGTGATGGGCGAGGGCATGGCCGAGCTCGTGCCGCAGGACATCCTCGACCTTCTTCGGGTGGGCCTCCAGCAGGTACCGGGACAGCCGTATCTCGTTCCTCGCGGGGAAGAACTTCCCCGCCTGGCGCTTCATCGAGCCGATGGACAGCGACGGGCTGATCGGGATATCGTGGTCCTCAACGATCGCTTCCAGAACAGCCCGCGGTTCCTCCATGGGGACAGAAGCGGGCGCCGTCGATAAAAATCCGGCGACCCTCTACACGCGTATACCATGTCCTGCCACCGGCGACAGGTACATAACCATCGGGTCACGGGGACCGTGCATGACCGACGACTACCGCGTGCTCGTGACCGAGCTGGAAAACGGCAGTGAGGCCGTCGATGCTGTCTATGACCGGATCGCGGAGGACTCCTACTGGACCACACGGACGACCGTCGACGATCTCGATGCCCTGGACAACCCTGTGATGGACTGGTACGATGCCATCGTCGTCTCGATGGACGACGCCAAAAGCGTCGCATACGACGGGACGACCCTCGATAACAAACACGTCATCCTCGAGGGCGTCACACCGCTGCGCCAGCCAGACCACATCGATGCCTCCTACAACACCGCCGACCGGGTGGACAAGGTCATGGACGCCCTCAGGCAGGACGAGTGGCAGCAGTACGACGGGGTCGAAGAGAGCCTGGCCGGCCTGCTGGCGGACCAGCGACCAGCAGCGATGGACGAGGAGGACCTCGAGGACAGGCTCTCCGATGAATACGGCGACCTCGCCCCGATGCTGGCCGCCCGGATCGATCTCGAGTGATGGACGGCCTATTTATGCCACTGTCCGCAAGATGGGTCCATGCGCGAGGACGTGAAGAAAGGCTACGAGGAAGGAGACTGGCCCGGCGATATCAGCGGTGACCGAGAGCTGCGGGACTATGAGGACGAGCTGCTTTCCGACCTGCTCGAGAGCCTGCCAGACGAGCCATCGATCCTCGATCTTGGCTGTGGCACCGGACGGCCGTTCGACCGGTGGCTCGTCGAGCACGGTGCCTCGATCACCGGTGTCGACGTGGTCGAGGAGACCATCGAGCATGCCCGGGACAACCTCCCCGACCAGACGTTCATCTGCCAGGATTTCTCCCAGCTCAAGTACGAGGACGCCTTCGATGCCATCGTCAGCTTCTATGCCATCTTCCATATCCCCCGCGAGGAACACGGCGACCTCTTCGAGCGGATGCACGAGTGGCTCCGCCCTAATGGCTCGGCCCTGCTCACCCTCTCACCCGAGCCACTGGACGAGCACACAGCCGAGTTCCTCGGCTCCGAGATGGTCTGGTCTGCATGGGGACCGGACAAGACACGGGAGCTGCTCCGCGAGGCAAGCTTCCAGATCACGAAGGAATTGGAGGAAAAGCGTCCCGAGGCGGGCGAGTACCATCTCTGGGTCCTCGCACAGGTACAGGAATAGAAAACGTTCCCTGATCCGTCACTTCGCACCGCGGACGACATGGCCGTACTTGAGCAGCCCGACGAAGATCGTCCCACCGATGGCGTTCCCCACCGTCGCCAGCGCGAGGAACACCAGATAATCCGTCATCGTGATCACTGACGTCGTCAGGAGCCCGAAAAGCACCTCCACATTGCCCGCGATCGAGTGTGGGAGATGCAAGATCCCGATCGTCGCCGTGATCAGCCAGATGACGAACATCCGGCTCATCGTCTCCTGGGCCGCCGTTAAGAGCCACGCGAGCAGCCCCATCAGCCAGCCAGCGAACATGCCAGCGACCAGAAGCCACAGGGGCTCATGTGAGACCAGCTTGTCCGCGATCGTCCCGAAAGCGGCTGGATCGACCACGCCCAGGCCCGGCATCAGCACCACCGCCAGCAGGGTGAAACAGATCCCGCCTGCGATGTTGCCGACATACACCAGCCCCCACAGCCGCCCCAGCTGCCGGGCGGTCGCTTTCCCGGCCAGCACCGGCATGATGGCCAGCGTCGTGTGCTCGGTGAAAAGCTCCGAGCGGCCGAGTATCACGAACATGAACCCGATCGCATACGCCGACGCCAGCAGGAGCTCGGTCACCAGATCACCGAAGCCCCCGGCGGTCAGCGTCAGGATCGCAGCCATCACCAGCGGACCGAAGCCGATATCAAGGCCCGCTGAGAAGCTCGACAACAGTAACCCGTTCCGCTCCCGCTCGATCTCATGGGATCCCTTCTCGATCAGCGACCGCAGGACATCCTTCGTCGGCTTCTGGTCCATGACGGGACACGCCCACGATCAGATCGAGGTCCCAGTGATATAAATCCCTCCCCGTTCCAGACCAGGACCACGTTTAAAAAGACCGGACCGCAATACTGCGGTTCCCATGACAGACGAGGCAGTCATCATCGGCAGGTTCCAGCCACTCCATCTCGGCCACGAGGACCTGATCGAGTACGCCCGGGACAGCTACGAGGAGGTCACCCTGCTCACCGCAGAGGGACAGGACCAGCCCTCCGACAGGAACCCCCTGACTCTCGAGGAGCGGGACACGATCCTCAAAGTCGTCTACGATGACGCCAGCGACCTCAACCGCGGCGAACTGTACGATGACAACGAGGGTATCCACAACGGTATCGAGACCGTCACCGATGAGCTAGCATCCTATCACGAGGACCCTGCAGACGTCGTCTGTCTGACCGAGAACCCCGAGACAACCGGGGCACTCGAGGACACCTACGAGATCGAGGCACCACCGGACAACAAGTTCCGGGAGGAGCCGTACCGCGGCGGTCACGTCCGCGAGCAGGCAGCGACAGGCGGTGAATGGAGAGAGTACGTCAGCGACGAGGCCGCCGACGTGCTCGAAAGGTATGACTTCGATGATCGTATGGCGGAGCTCTGGGACGACGCATAGACTCTTCTCCAGCCATCAGTACGTCAGATCGTCAGGCTTCCCGTCCGGCACATCATCACGGACCTCGGCATAGCCGGCCTCGAAGGCCTCATGGTCGTCTTCTTCGAGTTCCTCGAGACAGGCCTGGTACATATCATCGCGGGTACCGTTGCCATCGGTCCCGATATCTGCCCCGAAATCGACCAGGTATGTGTTGTTCCCGTCGCTCAGCATCTCGCCAGCTGCCGTCCCGGCTGTGTCGGGTTGAACCATTCCTTGTCCATCGCTGCGGCGTTCCGGCCGAGATCCTCGATTGCCACATCCTTGATCCTGTCGTCCTCGTACCTGTCCATGAACGTCTCCGGGACGTACTCCTGGATTATCGTGTAGTCCCCACCGCTTATCTTCCAGTCGCCATCATAGGCATCCTCCTCGACCTCGATGACCGTCGGTATCACGACACCGCCTGCCTCATCGAGGATCTTACCGTACTTCAGTGTCTGTCGGGGATTGCCCGATTTCTGGATGAACGCCGCTTCCCCATCCTCGTCCCTGCCAACCCGGTAGAATGACTCTCCACCGGCACGCTGCCAGCCCTCATCGTATCTCGTGTTCTCGGGCCAGGTCGGCCTCCAGCGGCGAGCTGTCGGGATCGTCCAGCAGCTCCTCCAGGCGCCGGTCATCGACCTCACGGTCCAGCCAGTCCTCCGATCCCAGGCGGATCTGTCGCACCGTCATCACCAGATCCCCTTGATGTCGTCCTCCTGCTTGACCGCTTCACGGGCCTGGGCGACGCGTTCACCGATCGCAGCGAACTCATCCTCACTCGGGCCGGCGTAGCCGTCGGACCCGCCGTTGTAGAACCCGGCAGGGTCTTGCTCCCGGACGGACTCCCGGGCCTCCTCGATATCATCGTAGTCGTTCCCCACGATTTCGGGCATCCGGAGATCGTTCGGATTCTGCTGGCGCTCCTCCGCGATCGCCTGTTCGGCGAGCTGCTGGAGAGAGGCGTCCTCGAATGGATCGTCGTCCTCCCAGCGCTCATCGACAAGCGTCGTCCCAAGGGCCTCCTCGAGGTAGCCCTCCATGTCGTATGCCGCATCCTCGAGTGTATCGTGGCGCTCCTCGGCAGTGTTGTACAGTGCCGTGAGGGACTCGAGCCCGTCAATTCCGTCCGGCTCTTCCTCACCGAGCTCCTCGCAGAGCCGCTCGTAGGCGAGTGTGGCCTCCGTGACGATCGCACCGTAATCGCCAGGATCGTCTGCCATGCTCATGTATACGTGTACGTCCTCGACCCTGGAACGGGCCTCCTGCCTGTACTCATCGAGATCCTCCATTGCCTCTGCCATGTCCGTCATCGCGGCGACGACGTTCCCATCCAAGGCCTCCCCCTCCTGGTGGGCCTGGACGGTCTCTCTGTACTCCTGGACCCTGTCCTCGAAGGATTCGACCCGTTCGACGTACTCCTGCATGTCCTCGACGAGTTCATCGTAGGTCCCTGTGAGGTCCATCGCATCGACCATGGCGTGATTTCCAGGCATAGTTACTACTTGTAAGTAACAGTATAAAAACCTTCCGGTCTCACCAGCGTCGGCACAACGCACTTAAGACTGGGCGCCCCGAACTGGACAGGACGATACGATGACAGATCTCGAAGAGACCTTCCAGCAGCTCCACGATGACGGCGTCATCGAGGCACTCGAGGACGTCCAGGAGGAGAAAGACTACTTCACCGCAGCACACGTCGCCCGGTACCTTTCGTCCTCGGACGCGATCGAGACACCGCATGACGCCCACAAGTACATCGACGAGCTGGCGGAGGAAGGATACGTCGAAGAGGTCGAGACCGACATCCAGAAGACCGTCCGGTACAGGCTCGCTGACGGCTACGACGACCTCCTCGACCTCTAGACCCGGAGATAGCACGGTTCTGTTGCTGTCGATGCCGGCAATCGCAATGCTTAAAAATCATGGCGATAATTTACCATTCTAGGGTGACAACTTATGGTGCTCTCACTGGACACAGATGACCTCGCGGAGTACATGGACGATACCACACAGCGCCGGTTCGGAGGCGGCGCGTTCATCTACAACAGCGACAGCGACACGATCAGGTTCGTGATCCGGGACTGGGGATCAGAGGAGTTCACCCCTGCCTTCCCGGGATCCGTGGACGGCAACATGGGCGTCCAGAACCGGCAGGAAAGCGCCATGGACCTCGTGGCGCGTGAGGCACTCGAGACCGCCTGGGTCGATCAGGACGACAACACGTTCTATCTGCTCGATACCGTCAGCTACAAGGACGAGCTCCAGGAGGACGTCGAAGCGGACGTCAAAGACGTCGCCGAAGGCCTTTTCGACATGGACGATCACAGTATCGAATACGTCGAACCGGAAAGCACCACCCTGCCCCGGACGGAGGAGTACTTCCGCTGGGGCGACCCCCGCGAGGACCCGGAGAACAGCTTCGTCGCCGGTATCGTGGAGGAACGATCCTACGATGACGACGGCGAGCTCGAAGAACGGAGCGAGGAGCTGCTCTCCCTCATCGAGATCGGTGATGACACCGTCCCGGACAGCGCCGATCCCATCGATCTAGAGGTCACACCGGACGGGTTCCCGCTCGCGCGGATGATCTGGGAGCTCGACCCGTACGAGGGCGAGGGACAGGTCTCGTACGTCGACCGTGACAGCGGCGAGGTCATCACCGAGGAAGGCTCTTTCCAGGACAACTACAACCTGATCGAGGACCGCCTCGCAGAAGGCTGGGGCGAGCCCTCGATGACCGTCAAATCCTACGCAGCGCTGAAGGGGCTGCCACCTGTCGGGGAGGAGACTGAAGAGTACAGCCTCGCCGATGAGACCACGGACTGGGTCCAGGACAGCGATCAGGCCTATGACTGGGTCTAGTCCTCATCAGCATGCCGTTTGAGGGCCTCCCGGACGCGGTCGACCGATGGGACATCATGACCCTGGGAAATTCGTTCACCCTCGATGAGCAGCACCAGCGGATGGTAGCCACCGTGCACCAGCGCAAGCGGGAACCCTGTCCACCACGAACGGGAGGGCCCGACCGGTTGTGATCGCCATCGACAGAGACGGGAACAAAGAACCGCTCATCTCAGCTATCAGGCCACTGAAGCCAGTAGAATGGAGTTGATACCATTCACGTGGGGATAAGCCGTCCTGATCAACGATCCGAGAGCCTTTCCTTGATCTTACGCACGGCTTTTTTCGTCCCGCAGAAACAGGTCACATAGTTCGCCATGAACCCGAGACTCGCAAGGCCCATCCCTGCAAGCAGATACATGTTCGATGTCTCCAGATAGCCGATCGTCCCGACCGCACCGAGGACCAGCCCGATTGCCAGCCTGCGCTTCCGCTCGCGGTCCGAGAGATTCTGCTCCATCGATATCACGGCAACAACTGAGTCCCGCACCCTGTTAAAATGCGGTCCAGCCAGATACTCACGCGCCAAGGACCCGGAAGGTGTACGACGTCGAGGTGTTCTCGACCCGGACCTCACCGGCCTCCGCATCGACCTGGATCGATGTCACATCGTTCAGCTCCGTGCTGTGCAGCGGCATCCCTTCCCTGACACGGTGACCATCGATCTCGAGAGTACCGGAACCGGACCGGCAGACGATCCGGCCGTCCTCCGACCCGACCGTCTCGAACAGCTCCCCAAGTGCCTCCCGGAGCTTCCGGGTGTGTTCGATCGGTATCGTCATGACACAGCCTGCTGGACGACGAGATTTAAACACAGGTCCCGCACATCCATCCATGCTCGAGTACCCGATCACCCTCGAGATGACAGCATCCCTCGAACAGGACCGGATCGAATGGTTCACGGCCTCCGAGAACGGCTCCCTTGAGGTCGGCATCCCGCCACAGTTCGGCGGGGAATCAGAGACCCTCTCGCCCGAAGAGCTGTACGGCCTCTCACTGCTCAACTGCTATCTCGCCACGTTCAAGACCCTGGCAGGACAGGGCTCGTTCACGTACCAGCAGGTCGATATCGACGGCGATGTCGTCCTCGACCGGGACGATGACGGCAAGCCATGGATGAGCGAGATGCACCTCGATGTGACCGTCACCGATCCCGAGCCGGAAGACGACCTCGAGGACCTCCACGAGCGGACCCTGCAGAACTGCTTCATCCACCGCAGCGTCAGGACAGAGATCGAGACCGACCTCCACGTCGAGCAGCTCTGAGTCAGGACAGCCGCTCCCGGACCGCCTCTGCCCTGTCCCGGTGCTCCTGGAGGGTCTCCCCGCTCATCCTGTCGAGGTGGGACAGCATCACCTTCATCCGCGGGATCTCCTCGATCAGGTCACTGTGCCGGTCGATGAACGCCCAGTACAGGCTGTCCCACTCGTCCTCCCAGTCCCCCCCATAATGGCTCATCTTGCCGACATAGTTGGACGAGGAGACGTACGGCTTCGTCATCATCGCCGGCCAGGCGTACTGGCTCATCCCGTAGATGTTCGGCACCATCACCCACTCATAGGCATCGATGAAAAGCTCCATGAACCAGTCATGGACCTCGTCCGGGTCCGTCCCGAGCAGCAGGAGGATATTGCCCAGCACCATCAGCCGCTCGATGTGGTGGGTGTAGGCGTTGTCCAGGGTACGCTCGATCGCACGGTCCACAGGCTCGAATCCGGTCTCGGCGGTGTAGAACTGCGGCGGGACCGGCCGATCGTGGCCGAGCTCGTTCGCCTCAGTCATCCCCGGCTCCAGCTGGTACAGCGCCCGGACGTACTCCCGCCAGCCCATGATCTGCCTGAGGAACCCCTCAAGGGAGTTGAGCGGATACTCATGCTCCTCGTGGGCCTCGAGGGTCGCCTCAATGATCTCGTCCGGGGTCAGGAGCCCAATGTTGAGCGAGGACGACAGCAGCGAGTGGTAGCCGTAGTCCAGATCCGGCTCGAAGGCATCCTGGTACCGGCCGAAGTCCGCGAGGCGCTCCTCCAGGAACCTTGCAAGCTGCTCTCGTGCCTCCTCTTTGGTAGTCGGCCAGCGGAACCCCTCCATCGACCCGGGACTGTCAGGGAACCGGTCGCGGACCCACGATCTTGCCTCCTCGACGTACGCCGACGAGAACGATGGTACTCTCGGGAGTTCGTGGCCCTCCGGCAGCTTCTCGCGATTCTCAGGGTCGAAGCTCCATTTGCCACCGACCGGAGACCCGTCCTGGTCCACCAGCACATCGTGGCGCTCCCGCATCGCCCGGTAGTAGGATAGCTGATGGTATTCGTTGTCCTTGAAGTACGAGCGGTTGAACCGGCGGGTCGCGAGGAACATCGGTGTCTCGTGGACAATCAGGTCAACGTCGTGGTCCTCGGCAGCCGCCTCCAGGTCCGCCAGTATCCCGTTGTTGACAGGATCGTAGACATGGACCGTGTCATGCTCCTCCCAGTCCGGCTCCCCGTCCAGCCCGATGTAGCCGGTCCCGAACCGTTCCTGGAAGGCCTGCATCGAGGAGCGGTGGAGGACGAGCTTCTGGACGTGGTAGTCATAGGCCTCGAAGAAATGCGGGTGCTCCCAGAGGATGACCTCGTCTCTTTCCCCGGCCTCCTCGAAGAGCTGGTGGGGGAGGAGGAACCATATCTCGGCCATGAACACATCTGTGGGACTGAGACTGAAAAACGGGTCGGTCCGTTTTTGTACCGGGATCAATAAGACTGATCCATGGACCCCGACACCGTGACCGCCGCCTGCGAGCACGTTGCCGAACGGACGGACACAGCACCCGAGACCGCCCTCATCCTGGGATCGGGCCTTGGCCACCTCGCCGACCGGATCGAGGACCCCGCACACATCCCCTACAACGAGGTTCCAGGCCTCCCGGCCTCCTCAATCGAGGGCCACGAGGGCCGGTTCGTCACCGGGCGGCTGGAAGGCAACGATGTCATCGCGATGCAGGGGCGGCTCCATTACTACGAGACAGGCGAGATGGACCCCGTGGGACTGCCTGTCAGGATCATGCACCGGCTCGGTGCGGAACGGCTCATCGTCACCAACGCCGCAGGCGGTATCGCGGACAGGCTCGATCCCGGGGACCTGATGCTGCTCAGTGACCATCTCAACATGATGCCGAGCCCGCTGATCGGCACCCACGATGACAGCTTCGGACCGCGGTTCCCCAACATGACCGAGCCCTACAGCACGGAGCTCAGGGAGACGGCACAGGACATCACCGAGGAAGAACTCAAAGAGGGCGTCTATGCCGGCATGACAGGTCCGGCCTACGAGACACCGGCGGAGGTGCGGATGCTCGAGACCCTCGGCGCGGACGCGGCCGGCATGTCGACGGTCCCCGAGACCATCGTCGCCAACCAGGAAGGCATGGACGTCCTCGGGATCTCCAGCATCACCAACCACGCCGCAGGCAAAAGCAGTGAGCCACTCAGCCACGAGGAGGTCCTCGAGGTCACCGAGCAGGTCCAGGACCGCCTCGCCGATCTCGTCCTCAGCGTGCTTGGACGGCTATGAAGGCCACCGGTGTTACCACCGAACGATTAAAAACCTCTCCATACAACGGGAAAGCATGGACCCGATCACCCTCGAGGACCCGGACCCGCCAGAGGTCAAGACCACATACGAAGAGATCGAGGCAGGCCTGCCCGATGGCTACGGCACGACCGATCCATCCGGGACAGAACGGCCCGGCATCACCGTCAATATCTTCGCGGACGGGCGACGACCACGGGACCGGGAGACCGTCAAGGAAGCCCTCGAGGACGGTACGGCCACGATAACGGTTCGCGGGTACAACGAAGGTGCCTGCCTCCACCCAGCAGAGGTCGACGCCCTCGAGGACGGGCTCGAACGTATCGACACCGGACGTGACGGGATACTCTGGAGAGAAGAGCTCGACCAGCACCTCGAGCGGCTCGAGGCTGGATGGAGGACGGAGGATACAGGGTCACCTGTCGCCTACGAGACCGGGGACGTCCAGTTCAGCATCGAGCGGCCATCCTACCACGGCTGGGCCCTCGGTGTCGCCGAACGCGCCATCCGGAGGGCCGGTGGCGAGACGACAGGTTACCGTGTCGCGATCGAGCCGGATGGTGACGACGATCTTTACGATGCGATACAGACACCCGAGATAGTCATGTACGGCAAGGACGGTTCCGATACCTTCCGGATGACCTACGGACCGACAGAGGACGGATACGGGTTCGAGGGAGAGGACGTCCCGGACGATATCATCGAGAAAATCGAGGACAACGGCTTCGAGACCGTCTAGCGCCATATTTTATGACCTCAGGGAGCATGACCCGGTATGGGGGCCAACCCGCTCATCAGCCGGGCCGTCATCCTTTCTGTCCCACCCTGCTGTACAGCGGTGCTCTCGATCCGGTCGCGGACCTCGTCCTCGATGAACCCAAGATGGACACCACCTAGTGGACGAGGTCCAGGGCAAACAGCCACACAACGCCACATTCGCCGGTGGCTGTTTCTGGTGTATCGAGGCGGCCTACGAGAGACGGGAAGGTGTCACAGCAGCGATCAGCGGGTACACAGGCGGATATACATCCACGGCGACGTACGACCAGGTCCTGACCGGCACCACAGACCACCGTGAGGCAGTCAGGGTCAGGTACTATGCATCCGTCATCAGCTACGAGGAGCTGCTCGATATCTTCTGGCGCAGTATCGATCCGACAGGTCCCGGCGGCCAGTTCACCGACCGCGGCCCGCAGTACACGACAGCGATCTATGCCCACACAGCGGAGCAGTACCGGCTGGCCGTCCGATCGAAGCAGGAGCTGAACAACAGCGACCGGTTCACGGAACCCATCATCACCGTGACAAACCACACCACTTTCTTCAGGGCAGAGGACTATCATCAGAACTACTCTCGGCGCAACACCGCCCAGTATCAGGCTTACGAGACAGCAAGCGGTCGTTCATCGTTCACAGAGGAGCGGTGGAATGATGGCTGACGGACAGGACGAGGATATTTCAAGCCCGATGCTGCATGATGGCACATGGAAGCGACCCTTATGCTCATCGTAGCGGCCATCCTGCTGGCAGGCTATGCAGTCTATGACAAGCTGGTCGTGTTCGAGCATGTGACCGATGAATTCTTCCTTTCGTTCGTCTCGCGTGGGATGATCTTCATCCTTGTCGTTCCGTTCCTCTTCCTGCCCTCTATCTCGCTCCCCGGGCCACGCATGGCACTTGTAAGCATCATGACCGGGTTCATCTACATCCTCTCCTCGCTGATCTATTTCACCGGCGTCAAGAAAGGAGATCCATCGACGATGATCGTGTTCCTCAACTCCAAGCCCGCCCTTGTCGTCATCGCTGCAGCCATCTTCCTCGGTGAACTGCTCCAGGCCGTCCAGTACGTCGGTATCGCGGTCGTCGTCGGGGCCACACTGCTTCTCAGCGTCTCCAGGATCGATGGCGATATCAAGCTGCGGCAGACGGCACGATACGGCGCAGCGTTCGCCATTGTGGTAGCGGCGATCGATCTGATATCGAAATACGGGATCGGGAGTGTCGAACCACTGGCATTTTTCGGGCTGGCCGGCATCGGGCAGGGGATCGGGGCGGTCATCGGGCTCACGTACCTGCACCAGCGACGGCCGGAGGTACTCCGTGAGAACACAACCATCGCGGGACTGGGTGCCATCGCCGTCCGATCGGTCATGTTCGTCGCCGGGCTGATACTGTTCTATCTCGCCCTGGCCAGTACCCCGGTCTCGATAGCCTCCTCGATCCTTGCGACCCAGACCGCCCTGACAGTGGTTTTCATCTGGATCCTCGTCCGTTTCAGGAAAGCGAACATGACACACCTAGGCGATGTCCCGTTCACTGTCAAGTTCCTCGCCGCCCTGGGGATCATGGCCGGCGTGACGATGATTTCCAGACCAGGGGTCTTCCTGGCAGGATAGCCCTCAGGTGAGACGGCCATAGATGTCCTCAACACGGCCGTATATGGTGTCAGCAACGTCCAGAAGTCGGAACGGCACACCGAGCTCGAGGTCGAACTCCATGTCCGCCACGTACTCATCAGGGTCGTACAGCCGCGTATCGGGATCGACCCGCTCCCAGACATCGATGCCGGCCTCATCCAGGCGTTCCGCCGCGTCGTCGAGATACTGTCTGCCCTCGCGGTACATCCGGGCAACATCATGTGCCTCCTCCCGCTCACGCCGCGCGACAGCCGGACCTATCGTGCCCTCGTCCTCGTACATGTTGACCTCCATCCCCCACGCCTGTGAGACCAGGTAGGCCTCCTGTGCATCCGGGTAGAGGTCGTGGAGCCTGTCCAGGCTGTCGTCGATCTCCTCGCGCAGCGGTCCCTCCAACTCCTCCAACCGTTCGGCCAGCTCCGCGAGCCAGGACGCCTGCTCCTTGAAGCCTGCAGCGGCGAGGTCAAGCCGGTCGACAGTGTCCATACCAGACCCATCCTCACGCCAGTATAAGAACCCTGCGGACCCGAACAGAGAACGAACAGGGGAAAGCGCCGAGCGCGGGATTTGAACCCGCGTCACCACCGTGACAGGGTGGTATGATGGTCCGGGCTACACCAGCTCGGCTAGTGGGACACAGTTAGGGGGTCAGTTTTAAGTAAGGTTTGGCGGCCTCCAGGCCCACAAGCGCGGGACGACGGGTTTAAAAGGATCGCGTGGCCCTCCGGCACCGGTATGGCAGCACCGTTCCCCCTGTACGATGAGGACTTCGAGACCATCCAGGAGGTCCAGGTCGATGATAGCAGATACACCAAAGACAGCGTCCTTGCGACCGACGGCGTCTACTGCTGTGTCGCAACCGGCGTCCTGACCGAGGACGGACGGTACCTCGCCCACACTCGACCCTCCACCATCGACGACCAGGACCCCTACGTCGCGGGGATCGCGGAGAGCCTCAAAGACGGGACAGAAGGCCTGGCAGTCCACGTCGCAGGTCCGGAGACGGACAAAGACGACCTCCGGACGAGCATCGAGACCCTAGATCAGTACGACCACGACCTCGTCCAGATCGTCCTTGAGAGCGAGGAAAGCGCCAGCCTGGCGATCGATGATGACGGCTTCTACAGGTACGATCCCCGGGTACGGTTCGAGGACGGTCCATCTACGCTTTCATGACAGCATCAAGGACACCGTCATCCACCGTCACGATCGCCCGCTTCCGGCCCATCCCACCCTGGTCGCGATCGTAGACGGCCTCCTGGATCGTGATGGCCCCTTTATCTTCCAGCTCCTCAAGGACAGCATCAGCATCCTCGATACCAGCTCCACGGAGAAGGTTGATGACCTCGTCCTCATTCCGGAACGCGATACCATCTGTCAACAGCGACCGGGCATCCGCATCCACATCGATAAGATCATCAGCGGCCTCCATGCCACCGGTCACCTCCTCCCGGGCATGGTCGAAGAAGGCACCGACCACATCCCGCTCGCGTTCATCAGCCCCATGACCCACGTAGGTCCGACCAACCAAAGAAAGCAACGGAACCGGAGACCCCCCACGACACGACCACCTTCGAAAATCGTAACTTCCGTTAACAAACAACAAGATAGTACTACCAAAAGGGAACACATATATAAAAATGGCTGTGCTACATCGAAGGCGGTCGATATACATGGACCTACCCGAGATATACGATACACTCCAAAAGGACACCGCAAACTATGCCGACGACATCGACGAGAGCGACGGGCGACTCTACACCGACTGGCGAGGCCGGGAAAGCATCGACGGAACCGATGCCCACAAGGTGCAGGTCAACGATCCCTCGCTTGCCGAAGAACTCGATGAGTACAAGGATCTAATCGAGCAGTACAACCTCATCAGCGAGACCGCAAAGCGCCTGCCACAGGAGAACGCACAGGAGTACCTGGCCAAGGAATGGCACACCCCCACCAACATCGAGTACGTCATGCTCTCAGCGAAGGACCACCACACGAGCTTCGCGGACGAGGACGTCGTCAAGATCGGCCAATGGGCCCTGGCCAACCAAAACCCCATCGTAGAGGCCGACTCCGCAGAGGAGCTCCGCGAGAACCTCTATGATGCCGCAGACGAGACCGGTATGGGTGCCGTCTATGAGGCACTCGATGCCCGGGACGCAGACGACATCGAGGACTGGCATGACCAGCTGTGGGACCTCGTGACCGATGACCTCGAAGAGCACGACGGTGAGCAGTACAGCGTCCAGGGCCTCCTCGAGGACCGGCAGGAGACCGACGACGACCTCACAGAGATGGCAGACGAACTCCAGGACCATCTCAGGACCAACCTCGAAGACGAGCTCCGCGATTACCGGCCAAGCACCGGTACCCGCCTCCGGAGAACGGTCAGGAAGCTTTTCTGATCACAAAAGGGGGCTTACACCCCCTTGACTCCTTTTTCCCCACTCTCTTTCCACAGAAAGGTACATCTACGTTGCAGCGATAGCAGGGAAGAACACAGAGCCACGAGATAAAGAAGAAGGAAACAAGAACAGGACGCTGGCAGCGTCCCGGGGTTTCCGCCTCACGGCAGTACTTCCCGGATCGCTGAGAGACTTTACTTCCGTGTTCGGGATGGGTACGGGTGTTGCCCCCTCGCTGTGGCCGCCAGCGTCAACACACTGACCATCAACTCTTATATACCCTTCACCTCCCGCGTCATCGACACGTATTTGATATTCACGGACAGAGACGGCCATATGTCACAGCTCGTCGGCGGGACGGAACTGGAGTACCGCCGGAAGATGGCAGACATCTTCCGCAGCCTCAAAGGCAACCTCTATATCGGCAATGGCTACCAGATGGGCTCGACGATTACACACGACCGTGTCCGGGAGCAGTACGGCGACGGCGGCAAACACGTCATCACCCGCGAGACCGCAGACGACATCCTCGCAGGCGTCGACAGCAAGGAGATGTACGACCGCCTGACCGAGGACATCGACTACGAGGACCTCCCATCAGAGGAAGAAGTAAAGGCCCGGCATGACCCGATCGAGGACATCAAAGACACCCTCGTCGACGGTGACTACAATGCGATAGCCAATCAGGGACTCGAGACATTCCTCCAGCACCGCGGCCCCGAATACCAGCTCTGGCACGATGAGACCCTCGAGGAACTCGAGGAGCAGGGATACAAGCAGGCAGAAGAGATGCTCAACGTCCTCGCGAACACGCCGTACAGCGAAAAGGTCTACGGCGAGGACGACAGCGGCCGGCTCCCCGATATCGGACCGCTGGATGCCCTCATCGAGAGCCTCTCCGACCTCTGACCGTCACTGCATGATACGGCTGATGATGTCCTCATCAAGCCGGATGAACCGCCTCCCCTGCATCTCTCCAATCTCGACAGCCCCTTTCTCCTCCAGAGACTCTAGCAGCCCATCAAGCTCCTTCTTGATACCTGTAGCTTCTTTCACCCGTTCCAGCCCTCCATCCTGGATCGGGAACCCCTCCAGTAGCATCGAGCGCGTGTAGGCATCTGCATCGTGGTCATCGCGGAGATCCTCCGAACGAGACAGATCCTCCCGTACCATCTCAACGAGGGTCGAGAGGAACCGTCGCTCGTCTTCATCCAGCCCAGGCACGCTCACAGCTCCTCGAAGAGCCGATCGAGGACATCCTCATCGACCGACAGCATCTGCTTTTCGATCTGTTTCTCCTCATCGAGTCCTCCCTCGATGTTCCTCGGTGTCACCGTTGCCACCTCAGTCCATCGCTCGATGATACCCATGTCCTCCAGCCCCTCTAGGATACCCTCAGGATCATCGAAACCGGCCTCAGAGGCCGCCTCCTCGATATCATCCTCGTACAGGCGGACACCGTCTGGAAGGGCATCGCGCAAGATCGTCACGACCTGGGAACGCTCGACATCATCCATCTGGACGATCAACTGCTCGAAGAGTTCCTTGAGGAACCGCTCTTCACTATCAGAAAGATCAGTCATAGATACGTATCGATGCGGTCCTGCTCGTTTTCAATGTATCGCAGCACCGTCCAGAGCAGGCATGGGAACGGGCTCTCACAGCATCGACGCCAGATCCTGGGCCCGGCCCTTCGGGATCTGTGTCTCGAGCCCACGCCCGGTCACAAGCCCGCAGCCGATGACCGTGTCACGGAACACGAGGACCACGTAGCCGTTCGAGAACGGACAGTCCAGCCGCTCGCGGTCGAAGACAAGCGCCTCGAGGTCCTCCCTGGACAGCTCCACGCGACGCTCCGTGATGGCATCACCGACGAGCTTGAGCCCGTACGTCGTCGGCTTCATGCCGATGCCTGTATCCCGGAGTAACCTGATCCCAGCCGCCATGAACTCGTCCTCGAGGTCCATCCCATCCGAGACCAGCCAGATATCGCCGCCCCGCTCGTGGAAAGCATACGGCTCCCAGAACGACCGATCGACACCGAACGTCTCCGCAAAATAAGTCCTAGCCCGCTTTCCTGAGCTTGGCAACGAAAATCCCTCCTGAATCGAGCTGGTGCGGATAGACCCGCACGCAGTTGTTCAGCGTTTCATCCAGCTCCTCGCCCCGCCACGACGTCACACCCGGACTGTGTGGCGCATCGAGGTCGAAGGCCTCGACCTCGACCCTGTCAAGGGCCGTCGAGACGACCTGCTCGTTTTCCTCAGGAGCGAAGGTGCAGGTCGAGTACACGATCGTCCCGCCTGGTTCGCACAGCCGGACCGCCTTCTCCAAGAGCTGGGTCTGGAGCGGGACCAGGCCTTCGATCTCGTCCACGGGTGCACCGTCCTTGAGCCCGTCCTCCATCCGGACGTTGCCCTCCGCCGAGCACGGGACATCGACCAGGACCTTCTCGAATCGGCGATCCTCCGGCAGATGGCGCCCATCGTTCTCGACCGCCTGGGTGTTGACCACACCCTGCTGGTATATGTTCGCCAGCAGCGCACGCATCCTGTTCTGCCGGACATCGTTCGCGTATATCTCGCCCTGGTTGTCCATCAGCGCCGCCATCTGGGTCGTCTTCGAGCCCGGTGCCGCACACATGTCCAGGACCGCCTCCCCCGGCTGTGGGTCCAGCGCGACCGGAGGCACCCCTGAGACTGCCTCCTGGACATAGTACCGGCCCAGCCAGTGGGAGAACGTCTTCCCCGGCCTGACATCATAGGGCATGCGGAGAAACCTGTCGTTCCAGCCCATCCGCTCGTACGGAACCCCCTCCTCGTCCAGTGCCGCGGTGACCTCCCGGATGGAGGACTTCAGCGTGTTGACACGGATGTCACGGGGCTGTGGACGCTCGATCGCCTCGAGGAACGCCTCGTAGTCAGGGATGATCGCGCGGTACCGCTCCATCCCAATCACACGACCGTCGCCAGCATGACCGTCCCCGTGATGATGACCCCCATGATCGCCGAGGTATCCGGTTCGAAGGTCTCACCGCTCAGCCTGCCGGACAGTGCCGACAGCAGCGCGGTCATCGCCATGCCCGCGAGGAACGACTCCGCCTGGCTCAGGCTCCACGGACCGATGAAAAAGCCCATGATCCCGCCCATGATCCCCGCGACGATGTCGGCCTCTGTCTGGTCTGTTATCGCCATATCAGTCCTCCTCCATGATGGTATCGTCCTCCTCTCTGTTCAGTTTGACCACGAGGATCCGGAAGGCCTGGTCGCTATCGTTGATGACAGCATGCGTGTCACCAGGCTCACAGACGATGACCTCGCCTTTCTCCGGTGTGAACGCTGCCTCGTTGACGACCAGGGTTCCGCCCTCCTGGAGGATGAAGAATAGCTCCTCGGTCCTGTCATGGCGGCGGGGATCGATTTCACTGTCCGCAGGCACTTCAAGGACCTCCATCGCTGTCGTATCGTCCTCCAGAATCGCAGACGGCGCAAGGACCTGTCTGCTGTATCCGTCTTCCTCGATCCAGTCACCCGGTGTCGGTCTCTTCATCTCACTCACCTGCCAGCCGCCTGGCAACCTCGATGTTGTCAGCATAATCCCTGTCATCATCGACCGGCGTCTCGAGGACCAGGGGCTTCTGTCGTATCTTCTCGTTGGTCAGGATGGCTCGTATCCCTTCCTCCCCGATCTCACCCTCGCCGATGTGTCCGTGTTCGTCTTTCTCCGAATCATAGGGATGCTTTGAATCGTTCAGGTGGATGGCGTGGACGTTGTCCCAGCCAATGTGTTCCTCGAAGTCCTCGACCATCTCCCGGACCCCGTCAGCATCGCGGAGATCATAGCCCGCCGCGAAGGCGTGACACGTATCGATACAGACACCGACATCATCGAAGTCCAGCTCCGAGCCATCGATCATCGCACGGAGCTCCTCCGCATCACGGCCAAGCGAGGTACCGCTGCCGGCGGTGTTCTCCAGCAGGAGCACGACGCCCTCCGGGATGTCGCCAGCCAGCTCGTCCAGGCCTCGCGAGACGTTCTCAATCCCGCCCTCGACCCCGGCACCGGTGTGACTGCCAGGGTGGAAGTTGACATACTCCATCCCGAGCAATCCCGTCCTGCGCAGCTCCTCGCGGAGGGTCGTGACGGACTTCGCGTGGAGATCGTCCTTCGGTGTCGCGAGGTTGATCAGGTAGTTCGAGTGCACAACGATGGGCCCGATAGCCGCTCCCCTGTATGCGTCCTGGAACGCCTCGATGGCCTCGTCCTCGAGATCACCGAAGCCCCAGACCCGTGGCGAGTGGACGAAGACCTGGCCACAGGTCCCGCCGAGATCGTCCTCACGTTCCAGTGCCTTATCGAAACCGCCGGAGATCGAGACATGAGCGCCGATGTCGATCGTCATCTGTACCGACCAGTTTGCCGCCAACCGACTTAAACCTGTGGGCAACACGGCCCTCAACCCTGGTAGCAATAGGGCCGAGGTTCAAGGCCAGGGTAAGAACAAAAGGCAGCAGAATCCCTCCCCCCCGATTTGAACGGGGGACAAGTCGCTCTACAGGCGACCGCTCTGCCAGCCTGAGCTAGGGAGGGATACTTGAAGAGCACATACCCGGGTACAGCGGAGACTTAAATACCTTGCCCGGGATCAGCTGAAATCCGCCGAGACCGGGTGAGACTGCTGCTCGGACTCCTTGCCGCCTTTCTCGTAGGTCACCGTTGCCTCGGGCAGGGACACATAGCCCTCGACCTGGACACGGGGCCTGACCCTGTAGGTGATGATCCGCTCCTCGCCCGGATCCATCCGGCCGAGCTTCCAGACCATCTTCGTGCCCTCATCCGTGCCCTGGATCTTCTCCGGGCTCCTGGAATCGAACTTCTCGATGAGGGACGCGATACCGGGGACGAAGTCCTCGACAGTCACTTCCTTGATCTCACTGCCGGTCTTGTTCTTCACACGGAGATGGATCGAGTGCTGGTCACCCGCCTCCCTGCCGGACTTCACGATCGTCACCGTCCTGTACTGGCGGAGCACCAGCACAGCCGCCCCGAGCAGGATAACGACCACCAGGGCGAGCGACCAGTAGTTCAAGGTGTACGTGTATGTCACGGACTCACCCGGCTCCAGCCGCTCGACCGACCAGGTGAAAACCTCCTGGCCACCCTCGCTCGCAACGGTATCCGGCTCAGTAGAGTACGAGAGGAACGGTGAGAGGTACCACACAACAGATCCAGAGACGTTCGCATCCTCGATAACAGTGTTACCGTCGTTCATCATCGTCACCTTCCGGCGCGATGTCAGGAACCTGTTTTTCTGGCTCCTGTTTGTCTCAAAGCTCTCCTTGGCGCGGACCTCGACGCGGGCCTCCTGTGTGCTGTGGACATCGCCATCGATCTCCTTGACACGGACATCGAGATTGTAGACACCGGCACTGTATCCCGTCAGGTCGATAGCGGCATCGATCTGTTCCGTCTCACCTGCCTCCATCGCAGGGACCCCTTTAGTCACCCTCCTCCCGTTCATCTCGAGGATGAGACGGTACTGGTTGGACGCGATATCCCGCTGAATGACGTTCTTGATCGTCATCGAGACAGAAAGGTTCTCTCCCGGATCGTAGGCTGCCTCCGGACCCTCAAACTGCGTGATCTGGATGTCACGATCCCTGGTCACGGAGAAGCTGACAAGTTCACTGTACTGATTGTCCGGGTCATCCAGCGTATAGACGACGATCTCCGGGCCCATCCTGCCGGCGACCGCGGTCAGGTCCGGGGTTACATAGAGGGTCGATGTCCTCGTCTCGCCCGGTTCCAGGCCCAGGAACGGCGGATGCGGTCCGGAATACCATCCCGGATCCGTGGCAGTCCCCGTCTCGAACGAGACACGGAACCTCCGATCTGTATCTCCCGTGTTGGTCACATCGACCTTGAACATTGCCGTCTCGCCGATCGATGGATTCACAACAGTGTTCTCCTCGGTTATATCGACCTCGAACCCATCCTGTGCGGTAGCAGGTACGGCCAGCAATGCAACGGCAAGAACCACCAGACCGAACTTCCGGGTGCCAACGTCCATACGTCCAGAATATTGCCAGAGGAGATTAATAAAGATGGGTATCGGCCAGCAGTCAGATGCCGCAGTCACCACACAGCCCCGGTCAGCAGTCAGTGCAACGTGCCCTCGCGGGTATCGACATCATAGGCGAACAGGGCATACCCGACATCTGCGGTCGAGAAACCGGTCTCTCCCGCGATCGCGCGTATCTCTCCCATCATCGTGACATAGTCATCAGCATCGAATGACTCCTTCTGCCCCTCGAGGCGACCAAGCCGTTCCAGGGACGCCCCGGTGTCAGGGTCGACCCAGTAGTACACCGTCGAGGTTCGTTTCCCGCTGTGCAGGTCACCGTACCCGCCGTCGGTCCTGAGCTCGACGTCCCCGTCAATGTCCTCGAGCTGGTAGCCAGCCTCCTCGAGTGCTTGCCGGTAGTGGGCGTCCGGGAAGTAGGTGTTGAGGTCCCACTGCATCTCCCCGTCATAGGGGTTCCGGAGATTCAGCCAGTACGGCTTTTCATCTTGAACGTACTGTTTCCGTTCCTCGTACGTTGCTGCCAGCGTCTGTGGCTCGTCGGTGTAGTCCTCGATCGGGTATCACCCTTGCAGGCAGAAGGGGACGACAGTGAAATACAGTCTCGGGGAGGCCGTCGTTCGGATGGGGAAATCATGGTCACAACCAGTGACCGAAGTAGCCCCACCAAATTTTTTTTAAATAAAAATATGACAGTACAAATATAGGTAGTGGTATCCGATGTCTGAAGATATTTCTGATGAAGAAGTCGCTGAACTCAATCGACGAAACTTCCTCAAAGCAGTCGGAGCCGGCGTCTCCCTAAGCACCATCAATCTTCTCAGTGAGGACGAAGCACAGATAGGCGATATCACATACAACCCGCAGGAAGAAGTACCATACGTTGCCGGATGGAGTAACGAAATTCAGGATGGAGAAATTGTTAAGGAACAGTTTTACAAGACAGTCTCAATTGACAGATGGGAGAAAAAACAGGCAACACGTAGTGCAATCCAGAACGTTGGGGAGTTCTTGAAAAGCACTTATGACTCCGCAGACGAGTATTTCTCTATCATACAGACGACAGATGAGGGAAGTCCAACAGGAAGAGGGATAGAAATCGGTGTGTCTGACGAAGCCCCCTACTCAATCGACGAAGTTGAGGAATCAGTACCGTACCATGTTTCAGGGCACGGGACTACATCAGACTCCGAATTTGAACTCCCAGTAGGGGTGAGACGGCTAAACCGTAGGCCGCAGAGCCATGGCTGTTATGACGAAAGTGGCGGGGGTTATGAACTCTATGATGATGTTCCAGCGGCTGCACCCATCGCTTCTAAAGAAGCCGCTAAACCTGCAACTGAAGCCGGACCATTTTGGCACGGTGACGAGGGGATTGGCTGGATAACAAACCATCATGTCGTTGACGATGGTAGTCCAATCGGCGATGTTGTAAATCTGCTCGAAAATGATCATGCTATCTCCGAGGAGACGATAGGAGAGGTCTCTGATTATGTGCGAAATGGAGATCAGTTGGATCTCGCTCACATTCGACGTACTGTCGCCTATAAAGAACCTCACGAGTGGATCCCTCGGATAGATTACACAGACAACGAGGAGCACGCTATTGTCGGTGTAGTTAGTGACGATGAACTTGAGGAAAACGAGGGTGATTCCAGTTGGAATCTCGTATCACAGGGACATGCCACTTGCCGAGGAGTAGGATATGTATGGGACCTTGAACACGATCTCTTTGGCAATATTATTGGCGTGATGATGGATGACGACTACACAGACGACGGAGATTCTGGCGGTGTTCTCTATCATTACGATGGTGAAGACGCCCATATCTGCGGCGTGGTTGCTGCGTTAACAAATAACGATAAAACGTATGGTAACACCGCTGAAACAGCCGAGGATGAATTTAATGGCGCTTGGTTGACCCAGTAGCGTCTAAATCCAGTCGTATCTACTGTAGTGATGGACACAACACAGGCCAAATTTAGCCCAGTTATGAAAGCATTCGTCGGCGCTATCGCCCTTATAGCGGTGTATGTTGGATTTATATCAGTGACGAATAATGTAACGCGGGCTGATTTGTCGAAGCAGATCTCGAACAAGACATGCGGAGCGCTAATGGTGAATTCCTCTTCTTCGATAGATGATCTCTGTCCCGGCGGAATGGCGTGTTTTGCAGGAGGGTTCGACAGAGACCGAGTCCGTGAAGAAATTGATGGAGCACGGTGTGTGACGTCAACTTTTGTTGACCACTATTGTGGATTATTTGAGTCAAATCTGAGGCTACAGTCCCTGCCACCGGAGATGGGTAATTGTCAACCAGAGTATTCCCCGATCACAGTGATACAACGGTTGATGAACGAACCGGATTTATACGGGAGGATCTTTGACACGAATCAAAACGGCCCTGAGATAATCAAGTCTCACGGCCTCAAGCCGGTGAAAAACACTGCAGATTCTTAGAGGGGCGGATATACAAGTGCATAGGGGAAAATAGCAGCAAGAGAAATCTTATTCGGCATCATAGTCATTACGTTCGGACTAATTGTCACTTACCATAGTACCGACTTCGGCGGCCACGACCGGCTGACGGTCTCGGAGTTCACCTCGGACGGGGACGTTGTGTACCCGGTCCAGTACGAGGTGCGGGTCACTGCACAGTGGCCTGAACCACCTGCAGGGACCGATCTCCTGGACTCGCTGGGCGACGGGACAGGCCCCGACGTGGAACTGGAGGGACTGACCGCCGACCAGCGGGCCGCGACGGCCGGCGATGCCGTGGTGGTGTTCAACGGGACCTACTACAACCTGACACGGCAGCGGTTCGACGGGTCGGACATCACGATCGCGTGGAACGGGACCCTGCTCGATACCGTCGCGACCGAGGACGAGCCCGCCCGGATGCGGTTCACCATCACCAACACCGGCTCACGGCCACTGTACATCTCCACCGGGGAGGGCTGTCCCTTCGGACCATATAGCGCACAGCACAGGGACGGGCATTCCTTCCTCCTGTGGTCGCCGCTGTACCAGGAACTGCTCAACACCACATTGGCGACCTACAACGGTGACGGGATCTTCTCCGAGGTCGGTGTGGCCTGTGGCCTCGGACAGGGCGAAAGCGAGTCAGCCACCTACATGATCGCACCACAGCTCGATGGCGTCCGTCCCGGCACCTACACCGTCAACGAGACCATCGACGTCGCGGCACTCGAACAGCCCCTCGGGACCGCAGAGACATCGCTGCACGCCGAGAAGTCCCCGACCGGCACCTTCCGGCACACCACTACGTTCACCCTGACGCCCGGCTGACCCGGCCAAACAAGGAAAAGGAACGGTACGCAGAAAGGCATCATGGACATCCGCACCCGCTGGATCATACTCGGTGCACTGCTGGCCCTCCTGGGCGGGGGCTATGCCCTCTCAGGCCAGATAACCACAGCTGTGAACGATGCTACCCGAGCCAATCTGTCGAAGCAGGTTTCGAACCTGCCGTGCGGCCCGACGGTATCCGAGAGCGGGCAGCGGCATGCAGAATGTCCTGGTACGCTGAAATGCTATCAGGGACCGATCGATCCTAATGGACCAAGTTTCGACAGCCAACGCGTCGGTGTCACGATCAACGGACCACGCTGTGTGACCCCAGTATATGTCGAGCATTACTGCGGGATCTGGGAGGGTGCTCCTGAGTCAGATGTCTATCCCTCCCACATCGGTCCATGTATCGACCGTTCGCTCTCCCCGATCGGGTACATCACAGCACTGCTGAACGAAGACAACCTCTACGGACGCATCACCAACCCCGACCAGAACGGTGCCGAACTGATACGCAGCCACGGCCTCAAACTCGCCATCGAGGACCCAGACGCGGAGGACATCAACCGATCGGCATACGAGTAAGCTCCGGTACGACCTCTGCTTGCAGCCCGGGACATTCTAAAATCAAGGGCCCCAATTGATCGGGTGGTAGGGACCAATCAATGGTGGCCGTGCCTGTAGCAGGGTGATATCTCACACCGTGACATCCTCAAATGATACCCGCTCCTGAGGTTCGACCCCTACACCCTGGACTAGTACCAACCCCCTCCCTGCGTAGAAGCGCTCTACGGGCATAAAAAGAGGAAAACGGCGCTAGGGAGACGCCTTATTTCGAATGGGGAGGGCGGCGGAAATATTGGAGGTCTAGCCCTTCTCTATGCCAAGGATTGTCGGTCCCCTTCCTTCTCTTGGTGTTTCAAGCGAAACTGGGAGTGCTAGATTTTTAAGGTATTGGCCTATGCTGTGACGCCGGCCGACTTAGTTAAATTTTATTTGTTTCAAATCATATATTTTTGCGGTGGTTGTCCCGATGACGGACGCCGATTTTGATGCTGATGGTGTGGACTTGAATCGACGAAACTTCCTCAAAGCAGTCGGGGCCGGTGTCTCCCTCAGCGCAATTGATCTCCTTGACGAAGACGAGGCACAGGTCGGCGATATCACATTCGATCCAGAGGAAGAAGTACCGTATATTGCCAGATACAAGAGCGTCCGAGATGATGAAGGGCATGTTGTAGACCGAGAGCCACAGTATGACACACTGGATATAGACGAGTGGGTAAGACATCGAACATCAGAGGATGCGATGGAACAGGTTCGGTCTCAATTACAGGATGAATTAGAACCTGAGGCAGCCGTCAGTGTGGCCTGTCTGGAAGAGGAGGAGAGTCCAACTGACTTCGGTGTTGAGGTTCGCGTCCCTCCTCAAGCGAAGTATGATATCAAGGAGATAAAGGAACTTCTTCCGTCTACTTTGTCCGGAACTGCAGGAAAAGGAGAATACAGTATAGAGAACATTCCTGTCGAAGTAACTGAGGTCGAGACCGACCTGGCTGCTGACTATCTTCCAGAGTGTTCCACATATGTAGGTGAATTATATGATGATGTGCCCGGAGGCGCTCCAGTAAAAGTGCCAGAATCAAGTAAGTCGTATGGCACAGCGGCAGGAGCATTTGACCACCCAGACTACGGTATCGGCTGGATTATTTCGGGCCATGTAGCTGAGGATGCTGCTAATGATGTGGACCAAATGGGCGGTAGCAATGGGGTACAGTCAATGGGTATCACACGGGATGTAAACCTTGATAGAGACCATAATGCGGTGGATTATGCATTCGTTCAGAACACCGCCAGCAGCGAGAGCGAACCTATATTCAGCATCGCATCGGCAACCTATGACGACAACAACGACCGAAATCAGGCCGGAATAGTCACAGAAACAGAACTGCGGAACAATAAAGGCAACCAGAATTATATTCTATGGACCCAAGGTTACAAAACATGTCGTCATGATTGCTATATTCTTGGCTTTGAGAAGCACTTCTACGATGATGTTCACGCAGTTCTAACTAACGAGGCAGTGAGGGACGGTGATTCTGGAGGACCTCTCTTCCATATTGATGGGAATGACGCGTATATAGCCGGCGTAATCAAGGGCTCATATAACGACGGTGAAGACGGTGATACCACTAAAGACGATGGAAAACTCTCGACTGCTGCTGAAACCATAGAAGAGCGAACTGGAGGGTCATTCTAATAAAGAAATGACTTTTCTGACGTGTGGAGTGGCATATGGATAAGAGAGCACTATTAGTTTCCGTTGTGATGATCTTTCTATCAATAGGGCTCTACCACGGATTCGTAGCAGCTGCGAATCACCTAACAAGAGGTGATGTTGGACGATACGTGACGAACATCTCATGCGGTCAGCAGTGGAACGATACTTGTCCTGACGAGATGCAATGTTTCAGTATCAATGAGCAACGGCTCGGTCGCTCCATTGACGAACCACACTGTGTCGAGCCTGGATATGCCAGCGAGTACTGCGGTGTCTTTGAGAGCGCTATCAGAGAGGCATCATTCCCTGCAGGGATGACAGAGTGTGAGACGGATGATTTCTTCGAAGTCCTCGGCTCCTACCGTGAGGTTGCCTATGAGATCAGCCAACGGTTCAATTCATCCTGAGTGGTCCTTACCGAAGTTTGAAATGGTGGCTCCATTCCGTCAACCACCAATATCGTCCCACGGCCACATCACTACCCCTATCGTCAAGAATAATGCGTAAATGATGTGGCTGCAGTACGTCCCAGACCAACCGCGTTCTCTATCTGGTGGTCCGGGACGTAGCAGCACTTGTCGTCTCCTCCACGGCAACAGTTAGTCAGCGTAGGCTTTCCGGAGCTCTCTGACTGTTTCTCGTTCACCATCCCAGTACGGATCGGTCTCGTCGGGCTGTTCGTGACCGCCGTTCTGGATCCGGTAGAACTTCTTGACCGCCGTCTTGAACTTGACCTTGGTCGAATCGGCGTAATCACTCCGGTTCACTCCGGCCATCAGCTGCTTCAACTCATTCTTTGTTGCGCCCTTCATCTGGAAGCCGTCAGGGGCGTACTTTTGGAGCAGTGTTTTCCAGGACCAGACAAGCCGTTCCTGCTGCACTTCGCTGATTCCTTCCGCGGCGCAGTGGTCTACGAATTCTTGGATCGCCGTGATGTTGGTAGGGGAGATGTTGGTTTCTTCGAGGTTTTGAAGGGTTCGGTTGACATCAACGTACTGTGTGGTCGACATGCTGTGGTTGCACCGTGTGATAGAGAAGGAGACCGGGGAGACACACGGTTTCGGTTGCCTATCACACCATGATTCGAATGGGGTACCATTGAACCGTTGGTGGAATGGCAGGGCCCGGATTTGAACCGGGGTCCACAGCGCCCGAGGCTGCGATGATAGTCCACTACACCACCCCGCCATCATTACCTACACCGTCGGTGGTGATGGTCGAACCAGAGGGTCGCCGGTACATCACCCCGCTACGACGGAAGCTGGCGTTCCCGGCTGGGGCTCGAACACTTTAAAACGTTCCCGCGGACCGCCGGGAATTTAATACCACCCCTGCCAACCCTTCCTATGACCGATGAGGAACGGACCCGGCTCGCCCAGGAGCGGGCAAAGCTCGCACGCGAACGGACCGGTTTCGCGTCCTTCCTGTTCGGAACAGCCCTCCTCGGGCTCTTCGATGGCGGACTGTACGAGTACATCGCCATAGCATTCATCCTTATGGGTGCCATCTTCCTCGTCACAGGTCTGCTCTCGTACCTCCCCAGCACCAGACGGACAGAGAGCCTGATCGGGTTGATACCGCTCAAGCGCACGAAAAAAGACAAACCCCCCGAAAATCAGTAACCGTGCTCGTCCATCCCGTGCTCGGTCACGTGCCCTGAGGGCTCGTCCTCGGCCTGGACCGTCACGTGGTGGATGAAGAACCGTTCACACAGCACCTCCCCGATCGCCTCCCGGATCTCTGAGGCTGGTATCGGGCTCTTCTGCAGGAAGATACAGGCTCTTCCAGACAACCCTGCCAGCCGAGTACAGGACAACCAGAGCGAACAGCACCGCTACCACCGGATCGAAAAACGTCATCCCGGAGAAAGGCATCGCCATCGTCCCCACGATCACCGGCACCGATCCGCCAGCCCATCCAGCAGATTGTGGAGCCCATCACTTACCAGGGCCAGCGACCGAACACGGCACCGCAAAGGACCGCTGCGATGAATTCGGCCAGATCGATGGCCGCAACGACCAGCAGACGACGGGCGCTTTCCTCCATACCCTATCATCTCTCATCAACGATCAAACAGCTTGACCCTAGAACAGGAACGGCACGATCATGTTGACCGCGAACAGACCCAGCGTCCCCGCCATCACCGATCGGACCAGCAGCTTCCGTCGAGCCGGCAGGTACTCGTTCACCACCGTGTCCAGCATCCAGCCACCATCCAGGGGCTTGATCGGCATCATGTTCGCCGCCCCGACACCAGCATGGATCATCACCATGAAGAAAAGCAGCGTCAGCAGGAACTCAGCGCCTGCAGCGATCGGCTCCATGCCCTCTTTCACATCCTTCGCGGACCGGACACCAACACCGAGGAACCCGTCCACATCGTCCTCCAACCGATCCGAGAGCGCATCGATTTTCGCATCTGCACGGTCATCGAGCCCATCATAGTTCTCCTGGATCCAGCGCCATCGCTCGAGCTCCGTCCGGACACCGCCATCGACGAAGGCATCATTGTACTTCTCATACATATCGATCGTCCCAGGGAACCGCTTCTCCACGCGTACAAGCAACGGATCGATCGGTGCGGGCCTGTACGCATACGTCTGTGGCTTGGTGCCGATCTCGACAGACATGTTGAAGGTGGAACCGTTGTACACCCCGCTCAGGCGGACCGTCTCGTTCACCGTGAAGGTGTCCCCATGAGCGAGGAACTCCTCAACGTTGCGTACCTTCTGGCCATCCACCCGCTGGATGACCGTCCCCGGCTCCAGACCAGCATGGTAGGCCCCAGACTGGTTGAAGACCTTGTTGACCTCTGCACCGTTGTACTCATAGACACCGCGGATATCCCGCTGACCGTGAGCTCCCGTCGTCATGGCCGCCATCAGGCCAACGAGCACCAACGCAATCGTCAGGTTCGCCCCGCTCCCTGCAGCCAGCACGCGGAGCTTCCCCCGCCAGTCACCGTCACCCCAGGGTCCCTCGACCGTGATGCCGCCATCCTTGCTTTCGTCGTCCTCAGACCCTTCATCCTCCTCGGTCTCTTCAGGGAACATCTCCTCACCCTCAGGCTCGACGAAAGCACCGGGAAGGATGCCAAGGACGAACCAGCCGACGGATTTGATCGGGAATCCCTCGTTCCGCGCGATGACGCCATGCATCATCTCGTGAAAGACAGCAACAGTTGATATACCCACGATCCAGTGCCAGAACGGGACCAGGAAGTATCCAGGACCCATTGTCGCCTGCCCTGTCGTCGGCAGGACCAGTCCGACCGCCGGAACCGCCTCCGGGACCATCAGGATCTTCAGCCCGTTGTACAGCAGGAAGAACACGATAAGACCCATGACAAGGAAGCCAACGACGATGTTCACGTCCGACCAGACACGCCAGAGACCCGGCGCCCGGGACGCGACATCATCCAGGAACGTGATACCCCGCTCCGTCCGGCGGATGATAACGATCGAGTGCCGCTCGATGTTGTCCCGATCGCGCCACAGCAGCCAGACGACGAACCCGACCACGAGGACCATCGCGATGGTATTCGGGGTCAAGAAACCTTCCAGCATGGATCGGCCTTCCACGACCAGCTATATAAATCTGTCCCGGACCGTCACGGACAGATTTTTAACCCCTGACGACCTCCTTGTGACCATGGAACAGCCCCTCTTTTGGAGCGACCAGCTCGCCTTCGGCATCAGCAAGAAGTTCGAAGACAGGAACGTCTACATCTGTGCCTCCGGCATCTCGCCCTCCGGCCCTGTCCATGCCGGCAACTTCCGGGAGATCATCACCACCGACTTCGTCGTCAAATCCCTCCAGCACATGGACAACGAGACACGGTTCATCTACTCCTGGGACGACTACGACCGGTTCCGCAAGGTCCCCGAAGGTGTCCCCGACGAATGGGAACAGTACATCGGGCTCCCGCTCGCAGAGGTCCCTGACCCGTGGGACTGTCACGACAGCTACGCCAGGCACTTCGAAGCAAAGCTCGAGGACGAGCTCAAGGACATGCACATGGACATCGAGTTCATCCGCCAGTCAGCGATGTTCCAGGACTGCAAGTATACCGGCCTCATCCGGAACGCAGTACAGCACCGGGATGACCTCAGGGAGATACTCAACGAATACAGAACCGAACCGCTGGACGGAGACTGGTGGCCGCTCCGGGTCTACTGTGCCGACTGCGGGAAAGATTTCACACAGATAATCGACTACGACGGCGACACGACCATCATGTACTACTGCGAGGAATGCGACCACGAATACACGATCGATTTCGCCGTCGACGACAGCGTCAAGCCACCCTGGCGGATCGACTGGCCGATGCGCTGGGTCCACGAGAACGTCGCCTTCGAACCCGGCGGCAAGGACCACTCCGCGGCCGGCTCCTCGAGGGACACAGGCAAGGAGATCGTCGAGGAGATCTACGATCATCCAGCACCAGTCTACCAGATGTATGACTTCATCTCTCTCAAGGGAATGGAGGGCAAGATGAGTTCCTCCAGCGGCGATGTCGCGACCCTGTCCGACCTCAAGGACGTCTACACCCCCGAAATGATCCGGTTCCTCTTCTCGGAGACAAAGCCCAACAAGGAGTTCGACATCGTCTTCGATGAAGGTGTGATCGGACGGTACGAGAAATTCAGCCGGATCGAGGACGCATACTTCAACCCCGACCAGCTGGACAACGACAGGAAGCGCAAGCACTGGAAACGGGTCTATGAACTGGCGATGGTCGATATACCCGATACACAGCCCGTCAGGCCACCGTTCGACCATCTCGCCCTCCTCGCCCAGACCCGACCGGAGGACGAATGGCAGGACGGCGTGATCGAGTCCCTCACGGACACCGGCCACATCGACGGCGAGCTGACCGAGGACAACATCGACCGGCTCGAGCGGATGCTGGAGAAGGCACGGACCTGGGCCCGCGAGTACGCACCCGACAGCTACGTCTACCGGATCCAGGACAAGGTACCCGACGAGGTCAGGAAGGATCTGGCAGAGGACCAGCGCGAGGCGATGCTGACGATCGCCAAGGATCTCAGGGAGAAGGACTTCACCAGCGACGAGCTCGATGACCGGCTGTTCGGTATCAAGGACGACCTCGGGTTCGAGACAGCCGAGTTCTTCGAGACCGCCTACCGCTGCCTCCTCGACCAAGACGACGGACCCCGGCTGTCAAACTTCATCATGGGCCTGGGCCAGGAACGGGTGGCGGACATCCTTGAGACAGTCTAGGTACCTCGCCCTGTGGATCAGTGCCAGCCTCATCCTCATCTACATCGGCCAGCACATCATCCCCGGCCTGACCGACCAGCTTATCTTCCGGCCGGCCACCGTCGCGGAGGAACCGTGGACTTACGTTACGAGCATGTTCATCCACGCGCCTGACGATTACATGCACCTGCTCAACAACCTCTTTTTCCTCGTCGTTTTCGGGACCATGCTCGAGCTCCTCGTCGGCTCGGAACGGTTCCTCGGAATCTTCCTCCTCGGCGGATTACTCGCGAACCTGTCGGCGTTCACCTTCTATCCCAACTCCGCCGTCCTCGGTGCTTCAGGAGCCATCTCAGCTGTCATCGGGTCGCTTGCGGTCTTCCGACCGAGGAAACCCGGCCTGCTCTGGGGCGTCCCCGTCCCCATGTGGGCAGCACTGCTGGGCTGGATCGGCACCAACATCATCGGCACTGCCGCCACAGGAGGTGGTATCGCCTTCGAGGCCCACCTGTACGGCCTCGGCTTCGGGGGGATCGCCGGCCTGTACCTGCGCCAGCTCGAGGACCGGTCCACACGTCAGCACAGCGACGACACCACGGAAGGACCTATCGAGATCGACGAACAGACCATCCGGGAGTGGGAACGGCGGTACATGCAGGATTAGTTCCAGGGCTCATCGTCATCGCTGGAACCGAACGGTGAGTCATCGCTGTCCGAGCCGAACCCGCTGTCATCGGATCCAGGCCCGCCACCGCCCTCGTCCGGTGTGAGCCCGGCACGGTCCGACCCACCACCAGGAGCACCGCCCGACTGCCCCCTGTCAGGTGTGCCACCGGAGCCACCGCCGAGACCGCCCTGCTGGTCGCCCGACTGGCCGCCAGAGGCACCACGGTCGGCACGGTTCTGCCGGTCACGCCGTCCAGCCCTGTCCTGTCGGTCCTTCCGGCCACCCGAACCGCCACCAGCACCGCCCTGTTGCTGACGGGACTGCTGGGACTGCTTGGCCTTCTGCTGCTGTTCATCCGCCAGCTGGTTCAGGTACGCCTCCACATCGACGCCTGCATCCTGCAGCGCCTGAGCATGTTTCTCGACCAAAGAATTGACGATCTTGAGGAGTCGGGAGAGTTCCTGTTTCTCATTGACAAGCGCCTCGAGAGCGCCTTTGTGGTAGCCTACCTGTTCCTGTTCAGCCATGGAATATCACACCCCCACATTCCCGCCCCTTTTTTATATAGCTTGGAGCAAGCCTCCTGCATCCTCGAGAACAGACACACGACATCACGAACGTTCATGAGAGAACATCAGGGCCATTGCGGATCCAGAAGGCGAACAAGACGCCGTATCTTGTGTTTCAGACTACGACCCGGCCAATGTCCGTGATGGTGGTGTTCGTAGTCGAACTCCTTGGCCATCGCTGTCTCTCCGTGCCCGAACGATTCTTTTAAACCCTTCCAGCACTACTGGAACATCCGCTCAGCGGTCTCATCGTTGCCCATGCTCTCCCGTCGCTGCTTCTCGCGGAGAGCCTCCTGCTCGTAGGCCTTGAGGTACTCATCAACCGCGTTCCCCTCTGCGTGGGCCATCGTCCGCATCACACGAGCCACATCAGTCGGATCATGGAAACCTCCCTCCGGCCTGACCTCCGTCGCGGTCAGATCGGAGATGCCGGTCACCGAGAGCTGCTTCCCGCTGTTCGCGAGACCCTCATAGACCTCAGGATGCTCTTTGCGGAACCGCTGTCGCTTCTCCGGGTCCTCGTACAGTGCATTCTGGGCACCGAGGTGCGTGAATATCAGCGCATCCCGTATGTTCGTGATCGAAGCCTCGTCCTCCAGTGCAAGATCCATCAGGGACTCCCGCATCGTCTGGCGGTGGAAGTCCAGGTCGGACTCATCATAACCACGCTTCACGTTCGTCTCACCAAGCTGCTCACCACCCTCGAAGGACTCATCCCAGTCGTTGACCTCCGAGAAGGCCTCGAGGAAGTTCTCATAGCTATCGATGAACGCCCCGAGACTCTCCAGGTCGTCATGGACCTCCAGCATCGTCTCCTCGAACTCATCATAGGAGGCCTCGTCCACGTGCATCACGCGTTCGATCCGCTCCGAGCCCGGACCCTGCTGGAGGAACAGGTCCTCGCCCTCATCGATCTCCGGATCGACATCGACCTGCTCAGCGAGGGTCTGGGAATTGTCCTCGACCGGATCAGCATCCTCGAGGTACGACGGGATCGCATCGGGCTCGACATCATCAGCGACACGCCCCTCCAGGACCGTCACCTCGCCAGGGAAGACATAATCCGCCCCGGCACAGCCCTTGTACTCGACCTCCTCCGAGACCAGCGTCGCGGCGTATGTCATATCGTCATCACCGTCCCGCACCGTCAGCAGGAGATCGTAGTTCGTGAAGAACTCACTGATCGCGTCGTTCTTCTGGAAGACGTAGTTCTCCAGCTTGTCAGCCTCCTCCAGCAGCTGATCGACCCCGTCCCCGGGACTGCCGTAGAACTCCATCGTCCGGTCATCGACCGCACGGGCCAGGACGGCCTCGCCGTCGGCCAGTGACGGGAGCCCGCGGATGCGTTCCCTGTTTTCCTGATCGGTCAGGTCCAGCCGCTCCGCATAGACCACATCACCACCGTCGGCGTACTCCGTGACTGTTGCCTCGAGCTCGGCGAAGGAATCGTACTCCTCCCCCTCGAAGCGGACCTCGATATCATCGCGGTCCTGTGGCTGGTCCTCCATGAAATCCCGGAGGCCGCGATACAGCTGGTCGGACATCGTTGTCACCGAGAGGTGGTTTCGGTGGCATGCTTAAAAATATTCCGGGAGATATTAGCAGAGACAAACATTCGTCCGGCTTTGATTAACGTTCGTTATTCTCATCGAGGTATGAGTTTATAACCTCCCTCACACCGTCGAGATCCTCGACGGCGTGGTCCGGCTCGATCGGGTCCTTTTCCTGCTCCCGTGCATGCTGGCGGACCCAGACCGTCCGCATACCCAGGCAGGTGGCCGCCATGTCCTCATCGCGCTGGTCTCCGACCATCACGCACTCGTCCGGCCGGACACCGAGCCGGTCCGTCACCACCTGGAACGGCTCGAGGGCGTGCTTTTCTGCCCCGACCCCTGTGGAGTACACGATTGCATCGAACAGCTCCCTGATGCCGGTGCGCTCCAGCCGGCTGTAGGTCATCCGGCGGTTGCCGTTGGTCACGATCCCAAGAGCAAGGCCCGCCCCATCGCAGTACTCCAGCAGCTTACGGGCTCCCTGGACCAGCTCCTGGCGCTGCATCTTGATCTCCCAGAAGACAGCATCGATCGACTCCAGGTCGTCCTCGGGCAGTTCCGCGCCCCATTCATCGCAGAAGACCCGCATCCAGCTGCCGTCCTGGTACTTGAACGGTCCGTCTGTATCCTCCTCGACGAAGCGGTCCTGGACCCGCTCTGCGATCTCGCGGTACCGGTCCCAGGACATAGCATAGCCCCTGTCCTGGATCGCCCGCCACTGGGCTCGTGCGGCCTCGCGTTCGTCCTCCACCTCCGCGTAGAACAGGGTCTCCCCCATGTCGAAGAGCACGGCCGACAGCATGGATAGGTCAGCGGGCGGGCGATTGAAATAGCTTCCACACGGCAACAACCCCCATGGACCTGTACCTCATCCGGCACGGGGAATCGACGTTCAACGCGGCCGGCCGGGCCCAGGGTCATCTCAACTCGAGGCTCGCCGACCGCGGCAGAGCGCAGGCCCGTGCTGTCGGACAGCGCCTCGCCGAGAACCATTGCGAGGCAATCTATGCCAGCATCATGGATCGGTCACTCGAGACCGCACGCATCATCGCACAGCACCACGACCTCGATGTCCGCGGCCGCAAAGGACTGTGCGGCATCGACCTGGGCCTCGATGCCGGACGGAGCCAGGACGCGATCGGAGACGAGGTCCGACAGGCGGAACAGAACGACCAGTACTGGACACCGCGGGGAGGAGAGGACCCTGCGGCGTTCCATGAGCGGATAACACGTGTGATCGACCGCATCACCCGACGGCACGAGGATGATATCTTCATCATCGGCCATGCCGGCATCATCCGGACCTACCTTGTCCGCTACCGACCCGAGAACGTCTACAGCGCCTACGAGATACCCCAGGACAACTGCGCGGTAAACATCATAAACGTCGATGAGCAAAAACCGTTCAGCATCAACGACACAAGGCACCGTAAATGAACGACCGCATCACAGACCAGCTCGCACTCACTCCTGCAGAACTCGCCGTACTGATATCTGGTACGACAAGCATGGGCCTTGAGATCGTCGCAGGACGTCTCATCGCCCCGGAGTTCGGCAACAGCATCTACACCTGGGGATCGATCATCGGGGTCTTCATGGCCGCCCTCAGCCTTGGCTACTACGTTGGTGGCAGGCGATCCGGTCACGCCGATGAGCGCAGGGTATCGACCATCCTCCTCAAGACCGCCGGCTATGTCGCCTTCCTGATGTTCGCCCACGATCTCATCCTCGCTGCTGCAGGCACGCTGCCGATCCCGGCGCGGTACGCCTCCATCCTCCCTGTCACCCTCCTTTTCGGGCCACCGGTCTATATCCTCGGCCTTCTCACCCCGTATGCCACACAGCTCTCGAACGAGGCAAGCAAGGGTGAGGCCTCCGGCCGCATTTTCGCCATCGGGACCATCGGCAGCATCGCGGGGACCTTTCTCACGACCTTCGCACTCATCCCGTACCTCTCCATCCAGCAGATCCTTTTCCTCTGGGGCGCCGTCCTGGTTACCGGCTCCGTCCTCGTCAGCAGACCCCGGCCCATCGAGCGGAAGCTTTTCATCCTCCTCATCGCCGGGCTGCTCATCGGCAGCTTCGGGCTCAACACATCCCTCCCACGGATAGACGGAGACCGGGTCTATCACACCCAGACCGCCTACCAGGAACTCGAGGTCGTCGACGATGCAGGCGTGAGGACGCTGTACCTCGACAGTCAGCCCAACTCCGCGATGTACCTCAATGATCGCCAGGGATACGCGTTCAGGTACACCCCGTACTTCCACCTCCCGTTCCTCCTTGAGAACGATATCGATGACGTCCTGTTCATCGGGGGAGGAGGGTTCAGTGGGCCGAAACGGTTCCTGGCAGAGTACGATGACATCGCTGTCGATGTCGTCGAGATCGACCCCCAGGTCGTCGATGCCGCCCGGCAGTACTTCAACGTCACCGATGATCCACGCATGGAGACCTACGTGATGGACGGGCGGGAGTACCTTGATACGACGAACCGGACATACGATTTCATCATCCTCGATGCCTACAAGAAAGACAAGGTCCCGTTCCACCTCACCACCCAGGAGTTCTTCCAGCTCGTCCACGACCGGCTCGATGGGGACGGGATCGTGCTCTCGAACCTCATAGCCACCCCGACCGGGCCTGGATCGGCGTTCTTCCGCGCCGAGGTCAAGACCATGGACACGGTCTTCCGGAACATCCAGGCCTTCAAGACCGCAGACAGCGGGTTCGCCCAGAACATCGAAGTTATCGCCTGGAAGACAGGCGACGAGCTGAGCACTACGGAATGGCAGGAACGCAACAGGGAGCGCGATATCGGCATCAACCTCTCCCGCCAGATCGGATACCGCATCGAGACCGTCCGGACCGACGGTGTACCGCTGCTCCGGGACGGGAAGGCACCGGTCGACCGCCTGCTCGATCCCCTGCTCGGCCAAAAGTATGTCACCGGACAGGAATGAGACCGGCGGAAGGTTCTTCAACATCCCCACCACACCCACTCCTATGGCAGACGAGGAGATCCCTGTCGAGGAGCTGAAGACCAAGATCGGTAAATTCTGTGCGGAGCGGGACTGGGACCGGTTCCACGATGCCAAAGAACTCGCGGTCGCCCTCTCGACCGAGGCTTCCGAGCTCCTCGAGCACTTCCGGTACATGAGCTCCGAGGAGGTCGATGAGACAATGCATGACAGCAAGAAACGCGAGGAGATCGAAGATGAACTCGCAGACGTTTTCTACCACGTCCTCAGGATCGCCCAGTACTACGACATCGATCTCTCGGATGCGTTCCACCGGAAGCTCGCGAAGACAGCAGAGAAATACCCCGTCGAGAAGGCAAAAGGCTCGCGGAAGAAATACACCGAGTTCGAGGACTGACCCCGTCGCTTTTTCTCCACCATGCCAATGATGGTGTGGTGACGGCCGGTAGGCGATGAGTACGAGGACACGGAGGCAGACCGGGGCAGGCCTCCAGCTTGCATCCAGTCTCGGCGGTTTCGAAGTCGGAGCGCTTGCCGCCGGCGATACATCGGTACCCGAAAAAAGGCAGCAGTTTTCAGACGACGACCTCCAGAAAGCATACCAGGCACAGCAGCAAGCTGACGAGGAAGACGAGATAGGCGAGCACGACTGGAACGTCGTCGGCAGCCTCATCAAAAGCATCAACCAGGACGAAGAAAACGAAGGGAGGCCGGAGGAGCCTCAGAAATCGTCGTAGAACTCCTCCAGCTCGTCCTCATCGATCCCGAATTCGTCAGTCGCGAGATCACGGAACTCAGCCAGGTGCTCTCGCTCATCAGCCTGTTGAGTCTCTGCGAGCTGTCTGACATCGCCGTATCCTCCCTCAGCAGCGACCTCGGCGAGCTCGCCATACATCTCGACAGCATCCCGCTCCATCGCATAGACGCCCTTGACGACGTGTTCGACATCCGTCTGGTCGTCCGGGATCACGTGGCCGTAATCGGCCTCCTCCGTCACCTCGGAGACACGGTAGCCGAGATCATGAATCTTTTTCGCAAACTGATCAGCATGGCCGAACTCCTGCTGGGCATCGAGCGAAAGCTCCTCGGCCACATCGCGACCATCAAAGGTCGTCTTCAGCTCATAACCGAGCGCCTGGTAGACATCAGCGGTTTCCAGCTCCGCCCCCCGGGCCTTCCCGAGGAGCTCGACCATCCGTTCTTCAGGTGCAGTATCATCTGACATAGTGTCACCTGGTTGGGGCGCGATCTATTTCAAAGGCGATACGAGAACCGTCCGGTGACAACGCACAGACATTTAGGCCCCCCTCCCCCATCGCAGGACATGGGCGGAGACGATATCCCTGACAATGATGATGGCTGGAAGGAACGACTGAGCAAAGAGAAGTACCACGTCCTCCGCGAGCGCGGGACCGAACCACCAGGAAGCGGACAGTACCTCGAGAAGGACGACAATGGGACCTACCACTGCGCCGGCTGCGGCCAGGCGCTTTTCCCCTCCGACACCAAGTTCGAGGCCGGCCACGGCTGGCCGAGCTTCTGGGACACCATCGACGAGGACTGCATCGAGTTCAAAGACGATACCAGCCACGGCATAGACCGGACAGAGGTCGTCTGTTCTCGCTGTGGCGGCCATCTGGGTCATGTCTTCGAGGACGGACCGGATCCGACCGGGAAACGGTACTGCATCAACTCCATCGCCCTCGAGTTCGAACCAGACGACGACTAGAAACCAGCCACCGACCAGCACCATCGAACAACCATGGACCTACTTGAGCACCAGGGAACCGAGCTGTTCAGGCACCACGGTATCCCGACACCGGCGAGTACACTGTACACCGGGGACGACATCGCACCGCCCGACAGCGAAAAGATCGTCGTCAAGGCCCAGATCCCCGCCGGCAAGCGAGAGGAACACGGCGGCATCAAGATCGTCGACAGGGACGATGCCCTCCAGGCCGCACAAGATATGCACGGGACAACCATCGAGGGCGAGACCGTCGATTCGGTCCTCCTTGAAGCCGCCGTCGATATCCAGAACGAATACTACATCTCACTCTCGATCGACCGGGCCGGCAAGGGCTACCGTCTTGTGTTCTCCGAGCAGGGAGGTTCAGGCATCGAGGAACGCGCCGATGATGCCATCACGCTGGATTTCACCGCATTCGACGAAGACCTCCTCCAGCAGCGGCTCACAAACGCAGGTATCGAGGTGGCAGAGCAGATAGCGACCGTCGCCTCGCGGATGGCGGACCTGATGCGGCAGGAGGATGCCCTTCTCGTCGAGATCAACCCGCTCGTCCTCACGCACGATGGCGATCTGATGGCCGTCGACTCGAAGGTCAGGATTGACGACAGCGCCCTGTTCAGGCACGAGGACCTCCAGGAGGAAAGCGAGAGCGCAGAGACCCTCGAGGAGAAGGCCAGCAAGCGTGGCCTCGAGTTCGTCGACCTCGAGGGCTCCATTGGCGTGATCGGGAACGGGGCAGGCCTCGTCATGGCGACCCTGGACAGCATCAACCACTTCGGTGGGAGCCCCGCAAACTTCCTCGACATCGGCGGCGGGGCGGACATCGAGACCATGACAGCCGCCATGACGACCGTCCTCGCACAGGACGACGTCAAGGGCCTGTTCGTCAACATCTTCGGCGGCATCACCCGCTGTGACCACGTCGCCCAGGGGATCATCGACTTCGTCGAGGAGGAAGACATCGACCTCCCACTGGTCGTCCGGATGGTCGGCACGAACCAGGAGGAAGGCAAACAGATGCTCGAGGACCACGGCATCGAGGCCCTCGATTCCATGGACGAGTGCGCACGGTCGATTGTCGAGATGACCGGAGGTGGGACCGGTGCTGATCGATGAGGAGACGACGGTCTTAGTCCAGGGCATAACAGGCCAGCAGGGCAGCTTCCACGCACAGCGGATGAACGAATACGGCACCGACGTCGTCGCCGGTGTGACACCGGGTAAAGGCGGTCAGGAGGTCGGTGGCATCCCTGTCTATGACAGCGTCGGGGCTGCAGCCGCCGAGCACGATCTTGACTGGAGCATCGGGTTCGTCCCGCCACCATACGCAAAAGACGCAGCCATCGAGGCCCTCGATAAGGGACTGCATACCTGCGTGATCACTGAAAACGTCCCGGTCCATGATTCCATCGAGATCGTCAACCACGCCCGCCAGCGCGACCTCCACATCATCGGACCGAACTGCCCCGGACTCATCCGGCCGGGCGCCGCCAAGATCGGCATCATGCCCGGCGACATCTTCTCGGCAGGAAGCGTCGGGCTCGTCTCCCGCTCGGGCACCCTGACCTACGAGATCGTCGACCAGCTCACACGAGCCGGCCACGGCCAGTCACTGGCCATCGGTATGGGCGGGGACCCGGTCGTCGGACTGGACTTCATCGACCTGCTGGGGATGTTCGAACGCGATACCGAAACCGACCGCATCGTCCTGATCGGGGAGATCGGCGGCGACCTCGAGGAACGGGCCGCGGACCTGATCGACGAGAAGATCACAAAGCCGGTGGTCGCGTACATCGCCGGCCGGACTGCACCCACCGGCAAGCAGATGGGACATGCCGGGGCCATCGCCCACGGCGACACCGGGACAGCATCATCAAAGATCGAGGCACTGGAGGCAGCAGGCGTCCAGGTCGCAGAGCTCCCCTCCAAGGTCCCTGACCTGCTCTGATCGTTCGACCCGTCTCGAACAGAAGCCACTCCCTTTTTCAACGGCGGACCGCTAACTGTCCGGATACCGATGGCATCGACCACGGTCAGATCCGGACTCCTCATAGCACTCCTGATAACACTTGCCACAACAGCGACCGCCGTCGTCGGCGGGCCCGACCCCGGCGAGGGAGAGATGGCGGTCACCGGTCACAGCAGCACCTCCACCTCCGGCAGTGCCGGTGCCTCACAGAGCTCACGGATGGACGAGCACATCACCGATATCTCGCTTGATTTCAGCTTCGCAGGTGATGACCCCGGCATCCCGGTCGCCTGCCAGGAAGACATCCGAAAAGCCCGGGCATCCGGCCAGGACCGCGTCTGCACAGACCAGGCCGCGACCATGCGGTGCCCCCATGACAACGAGACAATCGTCATGGCACCGAACGGCTGTGTGATCTCCAGCCTGCAGGGACAGGGCTGGCAGCGGGCTCCGCTCAATGCGGGCGAGGACGATGAGGCACCGAGTGTCACCCTCTCCGGTAAGATAGCGTTCCGGACCGGCGGTTATCAGGTCCAGACCGACTCCTGGACCGAAGACGGGACCGCGATGTTCACCATCAACGTCTCAGCACCCGGTCCGAACGAGACGGTGATCCAGGCCCTCACCACCGAACAGATCGACGTGACTGAGGACAGTGGCGCCTACAACAGCGCCGAGGCAATCGTCTACATCGACGGCGAGCAGCTGTACAGCCGCTCAGAGACGCAGGAAAGTGACCACATCGACGAGCGTCCACCGCGACCATCTGCCGGGCCACCGGCGACAAGACTGGCACATCGTGTCAAGATGCTCGAACAGCGCATCGCCATGCTTGAGCGACAGGTGACCGTCATGACCGAGATTCTCCAGGAGGCCGCACCAGAGCAGGCCGACCGGCTCGAGGACACTCCCTCGACACCGCTCAACTACTCTGTGCCAGGTATGACACCGGACCAGAACACATCAGATGAAGCCGGCCCTGAGGCCGGTCCTCGCGGCCCAGGAGGTCCGTCGTCACAGCCAGGCAACGCCTCACCGCCTTCCAGCGGCATCGTCGATGCCATCCGCGGCATCTTCCGGTGATAGACTGGCGGCAACCGCCGCCCCTTTCGCCTCGTTTTCTCATCCTACCCACCTTGAAATGGCAGCATGAACAGAATGGTATCCATGCCCAAGCGACGAGCGGAAGCCATCTGGAACGGCAGCCTGAAGGACGGAAACGGAAATATTAGCCTCGGGAGCGGCGCCTACGAGGGACCGTACTCCTACAGGTCACGGTTCGAAGACGGTGACGGCACCAATCCCGAAGAACTGATAGGTGGCGCCCACGCCGGCTGTTACTCCATGGCCCTCTCGATGATCCTCGGAAAGGAAGGCTACGAGGCAGAGGAGATCCATACGGACGCAGAGGTCGGTGTCACACAGGACGACCACGGCGTCCAGATCAGCGGCGTGACCCTGACCGTCAAGGCACGTATCCCCGATATAACCGAAGGAGAGTTCAAGACACTGGCAGAACACGCCAAGAAGGACTGTCCCGTCTCAAAGGCCCTCGCCGTCCCGATCGAGCTCCAGGCAACGCTTCTCGATTAATCGGCAGCATCGAACGCCACCGACAGGGCCAGACCGAACAGGCCGACGTTCATGAACAGCACATCGAGATGCTGTCCAGTCGTCAGCAGGTTGAACAGGATGATGACAAACGCCAGTGCGGAAAGCGATGCCGTCCATGCTGTCCGGTAGTCAGCGAGGATTGCGATCCCGAGCACGATCTCACCCGCTCCCAGGACCATCACCGCCGACGTTGCCGGTAGGATCACCAGGTCCAGGAGCCACGGCGCCATGTACTCCTGCCAGAGGACAGGCTCGAAGAACTTATGCATCCCTGCCAGGAACATCACGACGCCGAGGGCCCACCGCATCACCGTGGACCTGTGGGTGGCGTTCCCGGACAGCCATTCTCTGTACTGCTCGATGTAGTCTCCCATATCAGACACCTTTCACCACGATCCCTGCCAGCAGGTAGACCCCCAGCAGGGCGAGTCCGATGTTCTCGATGACATGGCTCCACGAGGGTGCGACCTCGAAGGCAGTTCCGTAGCAGCCACAGTTGTCCATATCGGTCTGCCGGATGACCTCCGAGGCGATAAGCCCCGCATAGACCACGAGCTGGGCAACAGCAGCCACCAGGGCAACGACGGGGAACTCCCATATGATGATCAGTCCTGCCACCAGCAGCTCGACGAAGGGCACAGTATAGGCCAGCTTCTGGACGATCCCCCCCGCCCAGTCAGGCACGATACTGTACGTCGAGGCAATCAGGGTGAACCCACGCAGGTCCGGGAGTTTCACGCCTCCACTCCAGAGGAACAGCCCCCCGAGGATGAACCTGGCAAGTGAGACAGCGATCCGCGGGAACGGATCAACCACGGTTATCCACCTCCCTGATCTCGTATGCCATGATCGCCACCACGACCGCGTATACAGTCAGACCGATATCCCGGATCGCGACATCATAGATGCCTGCCATCGCCGTCATCACCGTTATCTGTGCAAGCCAGAGAGCTCCTATCGTGGCCCACACGTGTCGCTTCCAGCCCACGACAAGCCCGACAGCGATCCCGATCTCGAGGACGCTGGCCACATGCATCAATGCCTCTGCACCGACAGGAGCCATCGCCACCAGCCAGCCCGGCGTGTAGCCGATCCACTGATTGAGGATGATGAACTTCGAGGCCCCTGCAAGGAACAACATGATCGCAAGGCCGTAAGCAGCGATATCCTGACGTTGGTCGATGAGCCACCCCACAACGTCCATATCCTCCTTTGGTGGACCCCGCCTTATATGCGTTGAATGCATCGACCGTCCGGGCGCACCAGCCTTGTAGATGTAATACATCGTAATACCCTGGTGCGGGCACCACCTGTCACCTCCACCCAGGTACAGCGTACACAGTGGCCGGCAGGTACCCGACCATTCCTCCTCCACAGCTCTTTTATCTCACACTTGCCACTCTTCAAGCATGACCCTCCGCGTCGGCGTCCTCCCGGACATCCACATGCGGACCTCCGAACGGGAGGCGGTGACCGCCCAGCTCGAGGAAGCGGTCGATTACCTCGCTGATGCGGATATCGACCTCCTCGTGGCACCGGGCGATGTCATCGAGCACGGCGATACAGCAGACGAAGACATCGAAAACATCGAACACGTCCAGGAGATCCTCGGACAGCTCGAATGTCCCGTCCGGTACATGGCCGGCAACCACGACGTGATGAACATCAGCCGGGACAGGCTCGAGACCATCGTCGACAACGAGCTGTGGGGACGGACCACCATCGATGGAGAGACCCTGCTGTTCCTCGATACCTCTGCCCCGTGGCTGTCAGGATCGCGCGGAGAAGTGACAGAGGACCAGCTCGCGTTCCTCGATGATACCCTCGAAACAGTCGAGCGGGCGACCATCTTCGTCCACCACCCGATCCATTACCACAACGTCGAGGACACGTACTGGTGGTCCGAGTACCCCGAACGGGTTTTCTGCGGCAACAAGAAAGAGATCAACCGCATCATGGACGAGTACGACAACATCCGCTCAGTCATCAACGGCCACCTCCACGACCCCGATATGACCCGGTACCGCGGTGTCCCACATATAACACTCAATGCTTTCAGCAAGGAGACACGCGAGAAGACCGTCACCGGCACCTATGCCATCGCCGAGCTCGGGGACGATACCAGCGTCGAAATCCTCGACAAGGACGGCCACCAGAAATCCTACAGGTTCTGACCGAACGCCTCTGAAAGACCGCCGATGGTCTCGAGGACATGGTCCGGGTCGATACCGCTTCCATCGAGGACCATCCTGTCGGTGACACCCGACATGACCAGCACCGTCGTCATACCGGCCTCCACGCCCATCACGATGTCGGTAGTGAGACGGTCACCGATCATCATGCAGTCCTCCAGATCAGCACCAACGATCTCTGCCGCGGTCCGGGCGGCTGTCAGGGACGGCTTCCCGATGACCTCGGCCTCCTCGCCGAGCATCGTCTCAAAGGCGGCAACGATCGTCCCGGTCCCCGGTAAGAGTCCATCATCGGCCGGCAGGGTCTGGTCAGGGTTGGTCGCGATCAACCGCTGATCGTCGAACCCACGCAGCACACGTGTCAGGAGATTGTAATCGATATCGCGGGTGAACGACAGGACGACAGTGTCCGCATCGGCAGGCTCGTCCATCAGGGCGATATCGTGCTCCCGGAGCTCGTCCCTGAGCCCGTCCTCTCCGACGACATGGACACGGTTGTCCGGGGCGGTCGCCGCAAGATGCGTGGCAGTCAGGTAGCCGGACGTGATGATCTCGGTCCGGTCCGCCTCGATACCACAGGCAGCCAGCCTGTCGACATAGTCCTCACGGTGCCGGGTGGCGTTGTTGGTGAAGAAAAGCGGCGTGATACCGTTCTCGCGGAGCCACCGCACCGCCTCGGCCGCTCCATCGATCGGGGTACCCTCGCGGTACAGTGTCCCGTCCATGTCGATGAACGCGGCGGTGTAGGTCATACCTCCAGGTGCGTGGTCCGCATTGAAGAATCCATCAGTCCACCTCAAGGTGGGCCGTGTCGTTGAGCCGCTGGATCGCCCAGTCCCTGTCCTCGTACCGGAGCTCGGTGATGCCAGCATTCTCGACGGTGAGTGCATCGTAGGCACGTGGACTGTGCGGCTCGAGGACCCTGTCGGTGTCTCACGGTCGGAAGACCCGGATGTTGACATGGAGACCGTGACAGCGGATATCACAGACGTGGTACCGGATCTCGAGCCGTATGACACGATCTATCACCTCGCGACGCTCAACTCCTACGGCCATCCCGCCGACCCCGATGCGTCTCCGGATGTCGCCGGGACACGGAACCTCATCGCGGCACTGGAAGACATCGAGGACGAACAGCGTCCTGATCTCGTCTATGTCTCCTCGGCGGCAGCGATCGATCCAGACCCGGCGGAGGATGGTGTCAGCTACAGCGAGGCAAAGACCATCGGGGAAGCGACAGCGAACCGGCTGGATGATGCCGGCATCGTCAGGCCGGGATCGGTCTACGGGGACGGCAAGGGAGCGATCGCGTACTTCCTCAGCTGTGCTGAAGACGGGGAAGACCTATCTATCTACGGTGATGGGACACAGGAGCGACCCTTCGTCCACGTCGATGACGTCGTGGACGCGATGGTCGAGGCAGGGCCGGGAGACAGGATCGAGGTTGCGGAAGGACAGTACAGCTTCAACGACGTCGCCGACATCTTCGAGGACGCCGCCGGCATCGACCGCGAGTACGACCGCGACCACGAGACCGCAAGCATCGAGATAACCGGTGACTGGGAGCAGCACGAGACAGAGCGGTCACTCGAGAAATACATCCACGATCAGGTTTGACAGGGAAAACGATACAAGGCACAGGTTTCTCAAATACAGTGAGAGAAAGGCATTCATCATTTTCCTAGCAATAAAATCGTCGCGAAGTGCGAGGCACCGCCTTCCTGCCGGAGGCAGATGGCGGTTCCGAGCATTTTTCCGGAGGAAAAATGCGAGGGCGAGGATTCGAACCCCGGAACCCCTACGGGACAGCGCCCTCAACGCTGCGCCTTTGGCCACTTGGCTACCCTCGCAATGTTACAATACGTGGTCGCCTGAACTTGGCTACCACGCACATCGGGACGATGTGCTGGAGCTGAAGACGCGTAGCGTCTTCAACCCTCGCAAACGGTGATCCATTTGATCGATCGAGACGGTTGCACAGCAACCGCCTTTGGCCATCCAGGCTTCTCACCAGAGATGGCTGAAATATCTGCGAGAGCAGACCTCTTGGCTACCCTCGCAAGTACGTTTTGCCAATATGTTTTCGGAGGGTTGGCAAGCCAGACCAGGCTACCCTCGCGTGAAAACGACGTTGGAGGCCTCTCCCGTCTCCGGGTCAGGCATCACAACTACAGACAGGGAGATTTTTAAACCATTCGAGCGACGGCTACACGAACCCCGGGATGATCTGGAACAGACCGTAGATCGTGACAACGCTCCACAGGATAGCGGCCATCAGCGTCACGAACACCGACCGGAAGAACCCGATCCCATGTGCCTCCTCCAGGGCCCGAACCAGCACCACGAGGGCGTACAGCCAGACGAAATAGCCGACGATCGGGACGACAGCAAGGAGCAACAGCGACGTCATATCCGCACAGATGTTGTACGTCGTCTTGAAATCGTCGCCCCCGACCAGCGTCGAGAGGATGTGGACGATCACCGCGAAGATACCAACAGAGACCCAGATACCGATGAAAAGCATCACAGCACCCATCAGCCCGTCGGCGGCCGCAAAGCCGAGCCCGCCCATACCGAGCAGCCCGCCGAGCAGCATCGGCAGGACAAACGCCAGGAGAGCAAGGACTCCCGCATTGACAGCCATGACACCGGTCGACTGCATCACGGACTGCTGGGAGATCGTCCTGAAGAACGTCTCCTCCATCCCGATCGTCCCCCGGAGCGCTCCCTTGTACATCTTCGGGAACCCTTTCTCGAACAGCTCCGGATCCGCAGTACTCTTCCGCTTTGCCTGACCACTGTCGATGATGCGATCGACCACGGACAGATCATCGACCTCATCCTCCAGTTCGGACTTGATTTCTGAACGGGACGTTCCTTCCTCGTACTTCCTGATAACCCAGTTCCGTATCGTCGGGTCGACATCGTCCCCAGAACCATCTCGCATAGCAACTCCTTTATACCGGATTCGATTAATAAAGTTTCGTGATACCATGACAGCGTTCGACTTCGCGGACAGAGACATCCTCACAACCACCTCACACACCGTCGAAAACATGCAGGTCGCAGAATACAAGGGCATCGTTGTCTCCGACGTCACAGAAGGACGCCATGTCGGTAAGGACTTCTTCGCCAGCATCCGGAACTTCTTCGGCGGCCGATCACGATCCTGGGAGAAAACACTCCGCGAATCACAGGAACAGGCACTCCGTGAACTCGTCCAGGAAGCCGAAGACCGCGGCGCCAACGCCGTCATCGCCATCGAGATGGAAGACGAGACCATCGGCCAAGGCGGCATGATGAACGTCAAGGCGACAGGAACCGCCGTCGTCCTCGAACAGCGGTGAGACCATGGGCTCGACCACCTACCAGGGGACCATCATCACCTGGTTCGACCACGCCTCCATCCGGATCAACGACGATATCACCGTCTACATCGACCCCTTCAGCGACGCAATATCCGATACCACCCTCGAAGCCGACCTCATCATCTGCACCCACAGCCATTTCGATCACTTCGACCCCGAGCTCATCAACGAGCTCGCCACCGAGGACACCATCGTCCTCGCGCACGCAAGCTGTGACATCGGCCAGCTGACGTGTGAGGCACGGCTGATGGAATCCGGCGACCGCGAACAGGCACACGGTATCGACGTCCACGCCGTCGAAGCATACAACGACCACCGGTTCCGCAACCCCGGTGAGCCATTCCACCCACAGGGACAGGGCATGGGCGTCATCCTCGAGATCGACGGCATACGGTTCTACCACGCCGGTGACACCGACAGGATCGACGAGATGGACGCACTCGATGCAGAAGGCATCGACATGGCATTCCTCCCGATCGGAGGGACCTACACCATGGACGTCGAGGAGGCCGTCGAGGCAGCGGCCGCCATCCGGCCCCACACCATCGTCCCCATCCACTACAGCATGATCGACGGGACCGAGGCAGATTCACAGCGGTTCAACCGGCTCATCCAGGACCAGACAGAAAGCACCGTCCAGGTCCTCCAGCCCGAACCCTAAACACGATCGAAGAAAGCATCGAAGACAGCCCGTGACCGCTCGGCCGCCACCACATTCTCGTCCGTGAACGTCGACCGGACAGCCTCACGCTCATCCTTACTCATGTCCTTGTTCGACAGCAGCTCCTCCGCCATCTCCCTGCTGTACTCCGGGTGGAACTGGATACCCCACGCAGGGAAACGTCCCGACCGGAACGCCTGCACACCATAGTCATTCTCCGCCAGCACATCCGCCCCCTCCGGGAGCTCCCGCACATGATCGAGGTGCGATGAAAAAGAGACAAACCGCTCATCCAGTCCATCGAACAGCCCGCAGGCCCGACCCCGGTCTGTCACCGCAACCTCCCGGTAGCCCATCTCTCGTTCATCCATTTCCGCGACCACGCCGCCGAGCGTGTCCGCCAGCAGCTGGTGGCCGTAACATATCCCGAGCACAGGAATCTCTGACTCGAGGGCGAAGCGGAGGAACAGCTCCGAGGCCTCCACCCACCGTTGCCTGTCATAGACATGGTACTCGGATCCGGTCACCACCACCGCATCCCAGTCCAGGGACCCAGGGATCTCATCGCGGTGCGTCCGGAACGAGACGAACTCGACGTCCTCACCGGTCCGCACCCGCACGATATCCTCGATGAGAGAACCGTACTCGAAGGTATCCGTCGGGCACAGACATGCAACCTGCATCCTGCCACCTACATGGGAGACGCGCGGATAAAACAGTTCTGGCTACTTCACCGTCACCGACTTCGCAAGGTTCCGCGGCTTATCGATCGGCAGATCGCGGCGCTTGGCCACGTAGTACGCCAGCAAGAACCCGATCGTCGTCGCGTACAGCGCGAACTTCGTCGGCTCCTCCGGCATCGCGAACGCACCGTAATGCGGGGACACGCGGATCGAGTTCGCATCCCTGGCCTCGACCTCCTCCACGTTCGAGATGATAGCATCGTCCTCCTCAGGGATCAACGAAAGGACCGGTGTGCCCTCCTCGATCAGGGCCAGTGTGCCGTGTTTCAGCTCACCGCCCATCATCCCTTCGGCATGGATGTACGGGATCTCTTTCAGCTTCAGGGCCAGCTCCCGCGAGATCGGGTACGTCGGACCGCGGCCGATCACGTACAGATCATCCGCATCCTCCAGCTCATCAGAGAGCTCACGGACACGGTCCTTGTTCTCATCGATCACCGAGGCGATCTCATCAGCGACAGGGTCAAGCCCGATATCCAGTCCCAGCCCCTCCGCGACCGCCATCAGGGTCACGACCTGGTTGGTGAACGACTTCGTCGCCGCCACACAGATCTCCTGGCCGGCATGGACCTCCAGGGAGACCGATGACTCCCGCTGGATCGAGGAATGAGGCACGTTCACGATCGAGGCGATATCCCCGCCCTTCTGACGGGAGTAATCGATCGCCTCGAGCACGTCCATCGTCTCACCCGACTGAGAGACCGCGATGACCAGTGTATCATCATTCACGCGCTCGTAGTTCTGGAACTCCGAAGCGATCAGGGCCTGGGCCTCGATACCCGCCCGCTGGAACAGATAGACCCCCAGCAGGGCTGCGTGGTACGACGTCCCCGCAGCCGTGAAGATGACCTTCCCCGCATCCTCGATCCGGGCGACCATCTCCTCCAAGTCATCCTCCTGGGACGTCTCGAAGGTCTGGAGCAGCCGCCGAATTGCCTGGGGCTGTTCGTGTATCTCCTTTATCATGTAGTGATCGTACTCCTCTTTGCCCTGTTCGGTCTCCTCCCAGTCGAAGGTCCGGGGCTCGCGGTCGACCGTTCCACCGCCGACCTCATACATCTGGTAGCCCTCGCGGGACAGGACAGCGTACTCACCGTCCTCCATGAAGACGGCCTCGTTCGTGTGCGTCGAGAACGCGTACAGATCAGAACCAAGGAAATAGCCATCATCGCCGACCCCGAGGGCCAGTGGAGAGCGGTGCTTCATCGCGAACAGGCGGCCATCCTCTCTGTCGACCATCACGACAGCGAAGGTCCCGTCCGCATCCTCCATGAACCGCTCGATCGCCTCCCTGTGGGAGAGCCCGTCCTCAAGCAGGTGCTCGAAATAATGCGCGATGACCTCCGTATCCGTCTCGGACTCGAACGTACAGCCGTCCAGGGACGCCGCCAGCTCCTCGTGGTTCTCGATGATACCATTGTGCACGATCGCCAGCCGCTCGTCACAGTCCGTGTGCGGGTGGGCGTTTTCCTTGGTCACACCACCGTGGGTCGCCCAGCGCGTGTGGCCGACACCGACAGTCCCGTCCATCGCGTGGAAATCGACCTTCTCATGGATATCCGCGATCTCGCCCTCGTCCTTCCGGACCTGCAAGCCCGGGTTCTCCGACAGCGTCGCGATCCCCGCGGAATCGTATCCTCGATACTCCAGCCGTTGTAATCCTTCATGGATGAGGCGTGAGGCCTCAGAATCACCGATATAACCCATTATCCCACACATTGGTACACCCAACCATATACCCAACCAACACATATAAACCCTTCTAAAAAATATTATAATATACTATAAAATACATAATAGCGGTCGAGCGACCTGGGACGGCATAACACCCAAGAAATCCGTCCCGAGAACGACCAATTACAACACAGGTTATAGACCATGGCACGGCTGATCACAGAGGAAGACGGCAGACAGTACAGTACCGAGACAAACGTCGAGGACAGCCCCGAAGGACTCAAGGGCCTGCTCAATGAGACCCGGTGGACGATCCTGACCGCGCTCGCAGAGGAACCCTCCTATCCCGCAGCGCTCGCCGATCGGCTCGACCTCCACGAACAGAAGGTCTACTACCACATCAGGGAGATGCGGGACCACGGCATCATCGAGATCGCCTCCCGCGAGGAACGCAGCGGCTCCATCGCGAAGTACTACAAGCCCACGGCCCACGCCTACACCCTCCAGCTCCCGAACAGCGACCGCCAGCTCGCGGACCTCCCAGCCCAGGAGGACACACCTGCCAGACGGTTCCTCGACCAGTTCATCACCAGCGGTCGGATTGACGGTCGGATCGTCGTCGGCTCACCAGACCCCCATGGCCCCCACCAGGTCCGCGGCCGGGACGGGCACTTCGCCGTCGACATCGCGGCCCTCCTCGGCAGGCACGGCAGCCTCGAGGACGAGCTCAGCCGCCTCGATACCGACATCAAGAACGAAAGCGCCTACGACGACAACCTCTTCCTAGTCGGCGGCCCGCTTACCAACGTCATCACCGCCGAGTTCAACGAGTACCTCCCTGTCCGGTTCGACCAGCAGAACTTCCCCTACCGCCGACTCATCTCCGAACAGACCGGCGAGGAGTACAGCGAAGGCACGATCGGCCTCATCGCGAAAACACCCAACCCCGAGGCCACAGAGAAAACAGCCACCGTCATCGCCGGGATCAGGAACACCGGTACCCGTGCGGCGGTCCTCGGGCTCACCCAGCACGCCGAGAAAGTCCTCGATGAGTACGAAGGCGAGGACACCTGGGCCCGGGTCGTCCGCGGCCGCGACATGGACGGGGACGGGCGGATCGATGCCGTCGAGACCGTCGAATAGGTACTTAAAAATCAGGACGCCTCTACCCCCCGCATGGTAGAGACAGCGTTCCTCGACCGGCGGTACGACGAGGAGACACTCGAACAGGCATACGATACACTCACGTCCCTTCAGCACAGACGCCAGCCCATCGAGGAACTCAACGACCACATGGAAAGCAGCATCCTCTATCACCTTCTCGATACAGACGAGGACCTCGATGAAACCATCAACGACCGGTACATCGACGAGATCACCATCGAGATGGACGAATATCAGGAGCTACTGAACGACATCGAGGACGCCCTGACGGACGATACACTTGATGACAGGTTCACCGGCGCCATCGAACAGCGAAAACGGTTCGATGATGGCTACAGCGATGAAATCGGCCGTGAGACCATCGCAGAGCTCAACGACAAGCTCCAGGAGATCGAAAACGACAACAGATCCGCCGTCATGAAGCGTGCCTTCGCTCTCAAGGCCCTCCCAGCCCTCGGACTGGTCGGTGGCGCAGCAGCAGGACCGGCAGGCCTCGCTGTCGCAGGCGGGATCGGCGGCCTCGGTGTCGGCCTCTACAGCACCATCGAACGGTGGGCCTACGGCCGCGGCAGGGAACTCGCGGTCCGTGACAAGATCGCGGCCAGGAGCATAGACGCCATCACCGCCGGCCTGACCGAGGACCTCTATGTCGCAGTCGAGGACGAACAGGGCTACACCGGCAGGCCTCTCGACCGCGAGAGCGACGACGAACCCTCGTACGAACCACCAAGTGAAGAAGAACGCGAACGCAGGAACCAAAAAGTCATCGACTTCGTCGAGCAGTTCGAGGACATCGACCGCTAATCAAAGAGCTCCTCGTACAGCCCATCAGCCCGGTCACGGACCCGTGCCTCGTCCGTCCCGTTCACGATCAGCCTGATCTTCGGCGAGGTCCCCGACGGCCGCACCAGGGCTGTCACCTCCCCGTCGGTGAATTTCACTCCATCGACCGTCGAGAGGACATCGTAGTTCTTCGCCGCCCGCTTGATCGCTGTCTGCATCGCAGAATCTTTCTCAGCCTCCTCGAGCCGGAGCACGCAGCGCTCCGTGAAGGACGATGGTGCCTCCGCGAGCATCGACCCCAGCTCATCATGGTGGGCCGCCAGCAGCATCCCGGCGAGGATGCCCGAATTGTACCAGCAGACTTCCGTGACCGCGTAATGACCGTTCGGCTCCCCCAGCAGGTCCGCACCGATCTCGACCCCCAGCCCCGAGACAAAGACATCCCCGACCCGGGAGTACTCGACGTCCACATCCAGCTCCTCGATCAGTCCGGACGTATCGACGGAAGCCGCGATCGTCTCCGCTTCCACGATTCTCCCAAGGAGGTAGAACAGCTCATTGCCGTCGATCCAGCCCAGGTCCGGATGGAGGGCATAGACGCGGTCCCCATCAGGATCGAACCCGACGGCTAAGTCCGCGTCCTCGTCCTCCATCAGTTCCTTGACCTCCTGGCGGTTGTCCTCGGCCGGCTCCGGGTCGATGCCTCCGCCCGTCGTGGCGTCGTTGACAGTCACGACATCGAAGCCCAGCTCCCCGAACAGCTCCGGGGCCAGGCGGGAGGCACCGCCGTTACAGCAGTCAACGACCACCGTCCCGTCAGGGACGGCGAAACCTTCCACGTACTCCAGCAGCGTATCGATGTACTCCTCCGTGAACTCCCAGCGCTCGCCCATGACGTGGGCATGGCCGGACTCGAAGTCCTGCTGGCGGAACAGCTCCTTGACGGCCTCCATGTCCTCGTTGTTGAACCCGTGACCCTTCTCGTACAGCAGCTTGAACCCTGTCCGCGACCAGTCATGGTGGGAGGCGGTCACCATCGCCCCGATGCCGCCGTAATGACGGGCAGCCATCGCGACACGATCCGTCGTCCCTTCACCGACCCGGATCAGGGCCGCACCCGTCGCACCGACACCGTCCGCGAAGGCATCGGCCGCCTCCTTTGAGTGCTCGCGTGTATCGTGTCCCATGATGACCCTGCCACGGCCCTCCCGCTGGGCGTAGGTTCCGACCGCCTTCCCGAGCCGCCGTGAGAACCCTTCATCGATCTCCTCCGGCCAGTCACCCCTGATATCGTACCGGTTGAAGACCGTCTCGCTCATAGCTTCTCGACGATCCGTTCCAGCTTCGAGAGTTTATCAATCCGGAAATCAGGGTCGCCTGCCTCCGCATCGGACAGCAGCACTGTCGTCATGCCCAGCTCCTTAGCCGGTTCCAGGTCCCGCTCCCAGGAGTCCCCGACCACGACGACCTCATCCGGCTCGAGACCCTCCTCATCGAGTATCGTCCTGTAGAACGCCTGCGAGGGCTTCATGCTGCCTGCCGTCTCCGGGGTCACCAGCATCTCGAAATAATCCTCCCACGCACCGAGGACCTCGTCCAGTTTCTGCTCGAGGGGCTCGCGGAACTCATCCGATGCCACCGCGACCATCTCGATGCCTCCCTGCCGCAGCCGGTCGAACATCGCCTCGATGCCGTCCTCGTACTCGATATCATCGATCACGTGGCTCCAGAACCGGTCCATCGCCCCCGAGACGATGGCATCGCGCTGGTCGATCGGCATCTCCAGTTCCATCAGTGTCTTCTCGAGGGTCACCTCCCGTCGGCGCTTCGATGGATCGTCCGCATCGATCGCCTCATCGACCTGCTGTTCCCAGATATCTCGCAGACGCTCGGACGAGACACCAAGACGGCCTGAGAGGTACTCGAACTTCTCGCGGTACGCCCTCTCGGTCTGTGGAACGTATATCGTGTGGTCCGCATCGAATATGATCGCTCTAACCATCGTATCCCTCCATGACCTCCTCAAAGACCTCCTTGGCGTCGTCCTGATGGTCCGGCATCACCTCGAGGACCGTATCCCCGTCAAACGATGACGCCAGCACCGTCTCGATCGTCCGCTCGATGTCCATCTCTCCTTCACCGAATCCCAGTCCATCCTCGATCGATGTCGAGTCACAGAGATGGAGATGGGTGGCATACTCCAGCAGGGCAGCGAGATCCTCGAAGAACCTATCCGAGGCGATATACAGGTGCGCGACATCGACAACCAGATCCTTGCCCTGGCCCAGCACGATGTTCTCAAGAGCGTGCCGGGAGACACCCGGGCTGGCCTCGTACGCTATACCATCATACGGCAACGTCGTCCCGATCTCGACCGCCTGCCGGAGCCCGATCCGCGCGCTGTGCATCACAAGGCGGGCCTGGAACCGCTCAGCCAGATAGGCCGCCCGCTCGAGGTACTCCTGCTCATCGACGGTGACGTGGGGCGTGTGGACCGAGACGACATCGAGATCCGACCGCTCGAGTGCCGCGACCGACTCCTCGTACCGGTCCAGGTGCGGTGTCTCAAGGTAAAGCTCCACACGGTCGAACCCTCGATCCACTGCCTCCTCGAGCTCCCCGGGTTCTGGCGGACACTTGCCCGCTATCTTCATCCGTCTCGCCTCCGGTACGTGAACTCCGTGTAGATCGTTTCTCCTCCAGCGACATTCGATCGCAGCATCGTCGATGGGCCAACGAAGCTATAAGGTCCGATAGCGACCCCCGGCATGATATTGGCCTGGGTCCCGATGTCCGCGCGGTCCCCGACAAGCATCCCGAGCCTGGCCCGCCCCGTATCAACGGTTTTATCCTTCATCTCAAGATGGACGCTGATCGAGGGGCGTTTCCCGTCCCTGCGGGCGTTCCTGTTGGCCACCACGGTCCCTGCACCGACCCTGACATCCCGCCCGAGGATCGAATCACCGATGAACGCATCGTGGACATGGGTCTCGTCCTGGAACAGCGACCCACGGACCTCGCTGTTGGCACCGACCACACAGCCGGCCTCGAGGTCCGTGTACTCCCGCACGACAGCGTTGTTCCCGACAGTGCTTCCCTCCCCGATGTAGCACGGACCCCGGACCACGGCATTCTCGTAGACAGTCACATCGTCCTCGATCACGACAGCACCCTCGATCGTCGCCGAGTCAGCGATATCCGCGTGCTGGGAGATGCTTCGCTCCATATCGTCGAAGACAGTCTCCACGACCCCGAACAGATCCCAGGGATACTTGATCGAATCCGTCCGGGCATCCGTCCGCAGGACCCGCACAACGTTTTCGTCCATGTAACGATCCAAGGCATCCTCATACTGGTACTCGTGTTCCTCCACCCGGTCCAGATACGCGAAGAACCCCGGTTCCAGGAGATAGATACCGACGACCCGCTCGTCAGAAGGTGCATCGCCCTCCTCGGGCTTCTCGACGATCGATACCGCCCTGTCTCCGTCCGTCTCGAGGACACCGTACTTCCACGGGGTATCGGTCCGTTTCCCGAGCAAAACAGCATCGGCGCCGTCCTCATGGACTTCGATCATCCGCTCGAGGAACCTGGCCCCGTTCGCGCGGTACGGCGTCATCACGACGAACGGCTCATCCAGCAGGTCCTCTGCCTGCCGGAGCGCGTGGGCCATCCCGCGTGGCTCGTCCTGAACGACGAAAGAGACATCCACAGGCTGGTCCTCGTCCACGTCCTCCTCGATCGTCCTGTCTGGAGACTGGACGACCACAACAGAATCCACCGCCGAGTCAGCCAGGCCATCGAGGGTGTGTTCCAGCAGCGTCTGTCCACGGACCTTGAACAGGGACTTGTGCCTGCTCGCGGAGAGCGGCCAGAACCTGCTGGAGGCACCGGCCGCGAGGATGACTGCCTGCATGGGAGATGGATTGGCTGCCAGACTCTTAAAACGTGCGCTGTGGATAACAGCGTAATATTTTTATGCCGTTCTCGGCCACAGTACACTATGATCAATCCTGTCTCAGAACCGATCGTGAACGAGATCCTGCCGGCCCTGCGCAGCATCGTCGCCCAGGAGCTACAGGCAAAGGGGTACTCCCAGAACGAGATCGCGACCCTGCTCGAGGTCACCCAGCCTGCGGTCTCCCAGTACCTGAACGAGGAACGTGGCACCCAGGCGATCGAGACGATTCGCGAGGATGAGGAGCTGCGGATGAAGGCCGAGACCATTGCCTCCTACGTCGGCCAGAGCGACCGCCAGAAGGTCCAGGACGCGTACAAGGACTTCGTGACCGCCCTGATCTACCGGGACGATTTCGATGAGATCGTCGGGTACAGCAAAAAGCAGTACTTCATGGACATCTAACGGACGTAAAGCCCGCGGGCAGGGATGCTTTCATTTTAATACTGCACCGTGACGACTGTTTCTCCCGTGGTGCCCATGGCTGAACCAGACCCCTTCGAGAGTCTGCAGGACCAGGTCGATGAGGCTGCTGCCTATCTCGATATGGATGGACAGACACAGGAACGACTCAAACAGCCCGAGCGGTTCCTCGAGTTCACGATAACGGCCGAGATGGATGACGGGAGCTATGAGAACTTCACCGCATACCGGAGCCAGTTCAACAATTCTTGCGGACGGACGGCAGACATCGATGACCTCGATGACGACGTCCAAGGGCCGTACAAGGGTGGGATCCGCTACCACGAGGACGTCAGGCCCGAGGAAGTCAAGGCACTGTCCGGCTGGATGGTCTACAAGACAGCCGTCGCCGGTGTCCCGATGGGCGGTGGCAAAGGCGGTATCAGCTTCGATCCCTCGGAGTACTCCGAATCCGAGCTCGAAAACATTTCAGAGGCATACACAGAGGTGCTTGCCCCGTTCATCGGCCCGGAGGAAGACGTCCCCGCACCGGATGTCAACACAGGACCGCGTGAGATGCGGTGGCTGCTCGAGACCTACGAGGACGTCACGGGACAGGAGGCACCCGCGGTCGTGACGGGCAAAGACCCTATCGATGGCGGCAGCGAAGGCCGGGTCGAGGCCACAGGACGGTCGGTCGCGATCACCTCACGGGAGATGTTCGAGTACCTCGGAGAGGACCTTGAGGACGCGACGGTCGCTGTCCAGGGCTTCGGTAACGTCGGGTCTATCGCCGCGGAGCTCCTCGAGGACGAGGGCGCGGACATCATCGCGGTCAGTGATTCCAGCGGCGCGGTCTACGATCCTGCAGGACTTGACGTCATGGAGGTCCGCGAGACGAAAGAGAACGAAGGTGCAGTCACGGAGTACGAGGCCGATGATGAGCTGACGAACGACGAGCTCCTGACTATGGACGTCGACCTTCTGGTCCCGGCCGCAATGGGCGATGTGATCGATGAAAGCCTGGCCCCGGACATCGAGGCCGACATCATCGCGGAAGGAGCCAACGGCCCGATCACCTACGAGGCCGAGGACGAGCTCGACGATGACATCGATATCGTGCCGGACATCCTGGCGAACGCCGGCGGCGTGACTGTCTCATACTTCGAGTGGATCCAGAACCTCGCCGACGAGACCTGGTCGGAGGACGATGTCAACGACCGCCTGGAGGACATGATGGTCGATGCCTTCGATGACCTGACAGCGGTCTACAAGCGGGAGGGGCTCGATAGCTTCCGCACAGCGGCCTACATCAACGCATTGGAGAAAGTCGAGGACGCATACCTGGAGGAGCGGGGCTAAAGGGCCTCCTCCTTTTCTATTGTCAGTCTCTGCCCGTCATGTAGCCGCTCCAGCCCTCATCTTCTTCTGTGTCTGTGGCCTGATCGGCGGAGATATCGACATCCATCATCCGCCGTCTGATCCGCTCGATACCGTTGGTTATCCTCTGGCGGCCTTCTTCGAGTATCGCTTCACCCCGCACCTGGAGCGGATGCTTGTCGCTGTCCTCCCGGACGGTGAACCTGCCTTCCTCGCCATCATAGCCCTCAGGCGGAGGCCTGTAACGATACCACGTGACGATACCAGCTGCGAGCACGACAGCGAGGACCGCGATAAGGATGTCCCGTCTTTGCTTGGCCTCGCGGTACTCCTGGACACCCTCCTGGAGCCGCTGGCCTGCATCCTCGATCTCCACAGGCAGTCCGGCGGCACCTGCCTGTGCCGTCCGGTAGTCCTCCTCCTGGATGGCCTGTTCGATCTTCTCGACGGTCGACTGGAGCTCGCCTATGCGTGCGGACACGTTCCCGATCACACCATCATCCACCTGTCTCCGCCAGCGATCCCGGCGGTCACGCAGGGACCGCAGGTCCTCCTTGATGCTCTCGAGGTCCGTCTCGATCTCCTGACGGGTATCCTCATTCGCCTCGACGATGAGCCGTGTCGTCGCGTTCGTCATCGTCGCACCGGTCCGTGCCGTGAGGTTCAGCGTCCGGTTGCTGAGCCCTGCATCGATTGGGACCGAGATGTTGAGAGAGAACGAACGGGCCTCCCCTGACCGTATGACCCTGTCATTCTGTATCACGAGGGTCTGGAACGGCGCGTCTGCCGAAAGGTTGACCTTCCCCGGAACCTTGCCCGTGTTTTTTATATCGATCCGGGTCTGACCTGTCTGACCCTGCCGGAGGCGGACGGGTGATAGATCCTGGAACGCCAGCGACGCCCGGAGGGACCGATCAAGCCGGAACCCGATCTCTTCGACACCAGACCAGTGCTGGACGTTGTCCTTGACACGGACACCGAGTTCATAGGTACCATCATCGAGCTCAGAGATGTCGATCGTCGTCTCGAAGCTCGTCTCGCGTCCTTCCTGCTGTTCGATGCTCAGCGGCACTCCCTCACCCTGCCCCGGGTCCGATCCGATGTAGTACTCCGCTGCGATCACCTGTGTGGCGGTATCCTCACCGGTCACCTGGAGATGCGGAGCGACGTTGGTCGGATCGGGGAACAGGTCCGTGTATGTGAGCTCCGGTGGGTCGTTGTCGATGGTGATATCGTATTTCTCCTGGCGGCTGTTGCCCGCCGTATCATAGACAGTGACTGTGAGCGTGTGATCGCCATCAGCTAGCTCTGTCGTATCGATCTTGCCCCGGTACTCCCCCTGGACCTCCTCAGAGACGGTCTCGGTCTCATCGCCGACCTCGAGCTCGACCCGCTCGACCGCGGTCGTCGCATCGGAGGCATCGATGAACACCGGCATGTCCTCCCTGTATGTATCCCCATCCGAGACGGAGACCGAATCGATTTCCGGCGGTGTCGTATCGACGGTGAACGTCCAGGACAGCTCCTGGCTGTTGCCTTTCGCATCCGTCGCGGTGACGGTCACGTCGTGGTCACCGTCTTCGAGACTGTACGGGGTATCGTATCGGACCAACGTTCCATCATCGCTTTCCTCCGTGCTGAACCCGCTATCACTGCTCCCGTGGTCCCGGTCATCGACCTCGATCGTTGTCCCGGATGTATCGAGATCGGAGGGATCCCTGTACCGGACTTCGATCCCAGGGCTATCGTCCTGCAGGATCCCTGTTGGGGACTGCCGATCGAGTACAGGATCGACGGCCAGCCCGAACGTCCAGTTGTGCCAGGCTGCGTAGCCATAGTCATCAGGGACACGGAGGGAGACGTTGTTCTGTCCTTCCACTGTCACGCTATCGTTGATACTGGCCTCGAGGAGATTCTCCTCTGGCGTCGTCGCGATATCACGATCGTTGACCACGAGCCCAATGCCACCCTCATCGACACCGATCCCATCACCATCGGTGTACTCCGCTTGGATATCGACACTGCTCTCCGTGAGATTATCGGCCGTCGGGGATCGTGACAGCATCCGCGGTGCCTTGCCGTCGATGAAGACGTTCTGGGAGTAGACATCCCCGTTCGAGAGGTTAATATCGAAGGGATAGCTGCCAACAGCGTTCCGCTCGGGCGTGATATTGAATGAAAGGGATACGCCTTCGGCAAGGGAACCATTAGAAAGGACAACGGTATCGCGTTCGGATCCTCCCCCACGCGAGAAGACCTCCTCGACCGACCATCCGGAGGGAGTCTCGACAACGGAGGCATCAACCTCGAAGGGGTCCGTCGATGAGGTGCTGGCGGCCGTGGGGAACAGGACATAGAGTCGATCTACGCTGCCGCCCTCGTTCCCCTCGTTGGTGATCTCGAAGCGGTACTCGATATCACCGGCGCTGTCGGGCCGCATCTCGGGCTCGACCGTGACCCCTGACAGGACCGCGGGAAGGACCAGGATAACAGCAGCGGCCAGAACAACGGACTTCGCGGTGTTCCCCCGAGACATACAGTATTAAAGGTGGCCCGAGGCTTTTATGGTTTTCACGGCCCCGGGCGGCAATTTTTAAGCATCATCTCCCACTCTCCATGTGCCACACGGTCATCATCCACACGACCAGAAGCCTTTTCTGGACTCAAGCGGAACGAGAGTGGAACCTGAGTGACCGTGAGAAGGAAAGGAACGCTTATACATTGGGCCCGTAGCTCAGCTGGACAGAGCGACAGCCTCCTAAGCTGTAGGTCGTGGGTTCGAATCCCACCGGGTCCGTCAATGGAGCTATCGTTCAACGACGAGGCGGTGACGGACATCCAGGAAGCCAGCCTGGGCTGGCTCGCAGGCATCATTGCCCTAGCGATCCTCGATCAATTCCAGGACGACGCCATCCTCGGGCTCGGGTTCCTCGCCGGATACACCGCGTTTTACTTCCTCGCGGCGATGATCATCTGGTATGTCACCCCTGGACAGGAGGACTGATCGATGCCCGACATCGTCGTCGTGGACATCGTCAGAAACGACAAACGCTTCCTCATCCTCATGAACGCAAAACGGTACCGCAAAAGCGTTACAGGTACAGCGACAACCCCTGAGAGATCCCCGGCGGAAGATCGAAACGGCTCCCCGTACGAGGACAAAGATATCAGGGAACCAGCTCTCCGCGAGCTCGAAGAGACGAACGGGCTCGGTGGGCGACAGCAGACATGTTCCACGACATGATGACAGACAACGAGATCGAGGCCTTCGAGCAGGTCGTCTCAGAGTGAGAAACCCCGCTCCGCGAGCAGTTCATCGAAGCGCTCCCGTGAAAGCGACCTGGCCGCAAGCGACTCCGCCAGCACACTCTCGTCGATCTCATTCGCGGCCAGCAGCATCTCTATGTCTCGTATATCCTTCTCCCTGCCCAGGACGACGCGCTGGACCAGGACCTCAGCAGGCGGGACGACAGGGACCTCCACACCGAATGCCTCACGGCGCCGTGCGTTCTCGAACAGGGCATCATCCATCGTCGCCTCGACAACCTCATCATCGACCGTTAGCTCGGTATCGCCGGCCATGATCTCGATCTCGTCGCCGGCGATCTCGAAGGAGAGATGGACGTCTTCCGTACCGCTGAACCCGCCTCGGTCACCGGCACCGTCTGGGACGACCCCCAGCCGGTCAGCCACATCCCTGGCGGTCCGTTCCCGCATCAGCAGGTCGATATCACCGACCTCACGCTCCCCATCGACATGGACAGCGACCGCGAGTCCACCGGTTATACACCAGTCCTCTCCTGCGAGAAGCTCATCCAGGCGTTCGAGTGCCCCACGTTTACTCATTGAATCCATCATATACCCCCTTCACGCTCGAATAGACAGCATCGATCGACCGCGAGGCATCGATGATCTCAGTACGTTCCTCGAGGCCCTCAGCCAGCTCGCGGTAGCCCAGCACGACTTTCTGCTGGAAGCTGAGCTCCTCGAAGATGTTATCATCCGGTCCGCGGGATGTGACACGGTCCATCCCCTCCTCGGCCGCGACATCAAGGATGATAGAGAGGTCCGGCCTGATCGCCGCGCGGTTGAGCTCCCGGACCCAGTCACGGTCCGCACCGAGGACAGGCTGGTAGACCAGGGAGGAATGGTAGTACCGGTCACAGACGACCGTTTCCCCGTCCTTGAGCCGCGGGATGACCTCTTCCTCGAGGTGGACCATCCTATCCGCGGCGAACCCGAGCGCGATCGCCTCCGGAGAGTACCTTCCCTCGGAGATCATCGCGTCGACTTTCTCCCCGATGAGGTTGTCCGCCGGCTCCTTCGTCCAGAACGCACCGATCTCGTCCGCCAGCCGCTCTGACTGGGTCGTGGTGCCCGCCCCATCGGCCCCCTCGATGACGATGAACGTGCCATCATACCGCTGTGATCGCATGCACAGGACCGGGGGACCGATGCTTTTGTGCCTTCCGGCAGGACCCGATCGTGTACAACGATCTGCTCCACAGATCATCCCATGGAGATCACCGGCCTCGAGACCCCCATCCAGATCGATGACGATCGTCTCGTGGCCGATCCAGCCACCATCCGGGACCGGATCGATGGATACGGTGGTGAGCGGGAGAGCTTCGATCGCGAGGTCAGGATGTCGAGGGCTTCCGCGGGGAGGTCATGGAGGTGATGGCATCCATACCGTACGGGGAGACGCGGATCTACGGCAGGTGGCCGACCGGCTCGACACCGCAGCGGTCGCAGTCGGGCAGGTCTGCGGACAGAACCCTGTCCCGGTCATCGTCCCTGTCATCGGGTCGTAGCCAGGGACGGCATCAGCAGGTACCAGCACCCCGGCCTGAAGGAGAAGCTCCTGGAACTGAAAAAAGAAACAACGGACGTTCTTAGACCGTTTCCTCGAACTCCTGATGTTCCCTGTAGGTGTCCTCGATGTAGTTGAGGGCATCCGCCGCTGGTCCGACGGCATAGCCACCAAGGAAGACCGGGTTCATCGTGGCGGCAGCGAGCGCTCCTGGCACCATCATCCCGCCGAGCTGGCCGGCGGCGAACGAGATCGATTCCGTCATACCTCGCCAGCCCTCGCTGTACTCCTCGCCGAACCGCTCGATCGCCTTCTCGCCGAGGGTGTAGGCCGCGTCCTCGGCTTCGAGTTCATCATCGTACGGCAGATCAGAGGTATACTGTGAGAGCTGCTCGGCGATATAACAACCGAAATCCCCGCCATGGACAGCACCGAGGACACCTGCACGCAGCTCGCGCTGGGGAATCAGATCCGTGGCATCGAACAGCACCTCCTCGAGTTCCTCGATCCAGCCATCGACAGGATTTGACATGCGTCAGACATAGGGAGCTCTTATTTAAATTGTGTCGGTCTTCGATCACATACCTTTACGATAGTTAACCCCCTGGCTGAACGGGGTGGCCCGGCAGGACCCAATCGATGCCACGTGAGCGTCAGAGCGACCGCTCCTACGGGCAGATAGAAGCTTTATTGGCCTTCGAGTTTCGTATCGATGACCTCGAGGGCTGACTCGATGACCTGATCGAAGAACGTCTCGATGAACGTCTTGGTGTCCTCGCGCTGCTGGAAGATGTCCGCGATCTTGCCCATCTGGTGTGATGTCTCGGGGATGTTCTGCTGATAGCACTCCTCGATCCGCTCCCGGATCTTATCCGCCTTCTCCCGGTCCATCCCCTTGAACGGCACCCAGGCCGGCATGAGCTCGAGCTCGAAGCTGAGGGCCCCCTCGATCTCGGTGAGTTTCTCCTCCTCACTGTAGAAACGTGGTAGCGGGCAGTAACTATCGATATCGAGCATCTCATAGTAGTACTCCTCGAGCTCTTCCGCGAAGCCCTGCTCGATCAGCTCTGCGTTACCGATCAGGTCCTTGAGACAGAACACGGACGTCGAGACGACCTGGCGGAAGAACCGCATCGCCTCGTCTTTCGTGTGTCCTCGATCCGCGAGTTCCTTTATGATGCGCTCTGACCTATCGAAAGCCGCTTTCTGGATCGTCTCTTCAAGCTCCGCTTCGCGATGCACGGTGTGCATTAGTTCGTGGGCAACAAGACCGCGGAGTGCTGATTCATTCGCCGTGAGGAAGTTCTCATCGATATCGATGATGAGGAAATCCTGATCCCCGACACTGAAGTTAGACGATCCTTCTTTGCGCACCTTCGCTATGAAAAGCTCTTGCTCGGCCGTATCGAGGTCCAGCTGATCAACGATATCGTTCATGTCCGTCTTATCCTCGACGAAGACAAAGGTGAAATCGAGCCCTTCCTCTCCCTCAAGGCGGTCCAGCACTTCTTTGACCTGTTCGTCGATGAACTCCTGATCGAGGTCAGGTTGGACGACACACCGCATGGCTTGTATTTATGAGCACCCCCACTAAATCCTTTCCGGTCCATACTGCAGAGACGGGCGCTGAGACGCTACTATCGAGGAGGTAAGCTTAAAAGATTCCAGACCCGCTATCAGGATGTTCCTACGGTGAATACTATATGAAGGCTCTCAATGAGATCCCCGCTGAAAGCATCGCGACGGCCGATTCGGTTTCTGTCGACCCCGATCAGCCCCTCTCAAAGATCAAAGCAGTCATGGAGGACAACAACATCCGGGAGGTGCCTGTCGTCGACGGGACGAAGTTCAAAGGGATGATAAGCTACCGGACACTGATCGACAACGTACACAACGACCCCACCAACATGGATGCAGGATCGGTCATGGAACAGCCCCCTACCGTCGAGCCGGAGGACAACATGATCGAGCTCGGCCGGCTTCGGAAGGAATCAGGATCGAAGAAGTTCGTCCTCCTCGAGGGCGACACGCTCAAGGGCGTCATCGGCGAGGAAGAGATGGTCTACCCGCTCGGTGACGGTGTCGAGGAATTCCGCAAGATGAACATAAGCGACCTCATGACATCGGACCTCATCACCGTCGTGGAAGACGACAGGCACGGCAAGGCGATCAACACGATGCAGGAACGGAGTATCTCCCGTCTCCCCGTCCTCGATTCCGCCGGGAAACTGGCCGGGGTCGTCTCCAGCCAGGAAGCCCTGCGGACGATGGTCCCGAAGGAACAGATGCAGAAAGGCGACAGGGCCGGGGACAAAGACGACATGAACGACATCCCCTGCCGGGAGATCATGGACCCGAACCCCCTCACGATCAGCGACCCTGAGATCTCGATCATCGACGGCATCAGGAAGATGCGGAGCCGTGGCTGCCGGGAGATAATCATCACGGACGACGATGGCAAGCCCCAGGCCATCCTGACGCTGAAGGACATCCTTGACTACGTGGCAAGCCTGGAAGCCCAGGAAGCGGTCCTGGTCAACCTCATCAACGTCCAGGACGAGGGTGAGAAACGACAGATCCACAGCAAGCTCGAGACCGCCATCAAAGGCAAGCTCGGGCGTGTGGTCGAGAAGCCCAGGGAGCTCAGCCTCCACGTCAAGCGGTACGAGGAAGACGGGGAGCAGAAGAAATACTCGATCCACGCCAAGCTGTTCTCGGATCTCGGTATCACGATGACGAAGAAACACGGCTGGGAGCTGCTGGACACCGTCGATAAGGTCATCGACTCCCTCCGCGAGCAGTGCCGCAAGGCAAAGGAGAAAAAGCGAGACCAGATCCGCGAGCGGTGGAAGGAAGGCAAGTACCAGCGATGATGCCGGCCGGGCGGCACACCTTTCTTTTTCCTTTCCTCCGCTATCCGTCGTCCCCCATCATCTCGGGCAGTGCATCCATGATGGAGGCAACAACCTCCGCCTCACGAGGGATCGAGAAATTGCTCTTGTACCGTTTCCCTCCTTCCTCATCGATATAGCCCCGTGACAGGGAGATGAACTGATCAGTTCCTTCGCCAGAGACAGCACGCTTGACAGCGATCTCGATGAACTCATCATCACCGAAGGTCACCTCCGCGCTTTGCACCGTCTCGAACTCAACCATACGACCACAACCGGTTTCCGCTTTTTTATCAGTTGGTCCCCCGGTCAGCTGCGACGGCAACCATCTCCACATCGACAGGCTGCCCCGCAACTCTGCCGAGCTGATCCTCGAGTTCCTCCGTCGATACATCAGGAGAGACGACGGTGATTGTCACAGAGGTCGATCCCGGCCGGACATCGACCTGCTGACTGATGATACGCTGCCCGAACCGGTCCTCGAGGCCCCGTTCGATCTCGTTCGAGACATAGCTGCGGCTGAGATCCTGGTACGACACATATCCAACGAAACCGGCGATGAGAAGTAATGTAACGGACGAGATAATAAGAGCACGCTTGAGGCTCGACTCCGAGACCTTCTTCCTGTAGTACGTCGAAGGTTCGATACCCAGGAGCTTGAATGTCACGGAACCAGCAAGGATGAGCGACATGACGTTACTCACTATGACAAGAGACACGTCAAAGAGGAGATAAGGGTTTGATATCGATATCGCAATACCTGCTATAGCCGCCGGAGGGACGAGTGCTATTGCTACTGCAACACCTGCCAGAGCCTCTCGAGCCTCTGTAGCAAATGTCAAAGCAGCAGCGGCACCGACAGCAACTGAAAGAGGTACCGTCGTGAACCCCGGATTGGCGATCAGCCGGATGAGCGGGTTGGGCTCGACAGGGACCAGGAGACTGATCAGGAAACTCACTGCAACGGCGAACAGGATGCTCATCGTCCCGAAGAAGACGCTCTGTTCGATGATCCTCTTGTCTCCGATGACCAGTCCGAAGGAAGCCGACATGAACGGTCCGAGCATCGGAGCGATAACCATGGCCCCTATGACAACGATGACATTCTCCGTGGCAGCCCCAAAAACTGCAATGCTGGTTGCGAGGGCGATAAGAGCCCATGTCGATTTATTGAACTCCGAGAAACCAAAGGCCTTCGCGTACATCTCCTGGACAGAGAGTGCCGACGATCCACCGCGGCGACGCACGCCTTTCTCGATGAAGGCCGTCTCTTCTAGGACATCGATGGTGAGCTCGCCCGTCTCCAGCTCCGTGAGGGCCTTGACCTGTTCCGTCAGCGCATCGATATTCTCAGAATCCAGCGCCACCTCGAACTTGACGAACTTGCGATCGTCTTTTTCCATCTCGGACACGGCCGGCTCATCGAACCCGGTGATGACCTCCTGGACCTCATCTTTGTTCTCCGTCGGGACTGTGACCTCGATGCGTTTCATGCCGTTGAGGGATTGACAGCTGCCGGTTTTAACGTTTGGGCTAGAACCCTCCCCGTGTCAGGCACAAGCCGGTAGCCGACGGTGAGGAACTAGAGGATGACGACAGTCATCATCGTGAACCCCCACGACAGGTACTCGACCATGCCGATTGGATGGCCGTGATGTCGATCGGGACGATCTCGGTGTAGAACAGGTACAGGGCAACGACGATACAGAGGACGATGACCATGCGGGTTCGATACCGGGTGGTACGGCGGGGAACGCCATAATCTCCTATCGTTCGGTCCGCCATAAACATCTCCGGACAGCCACCGTATAGTATAAGAACCGGCGGTGCCCATCTGGACACATGACAGAGCATGACTGCTCGATCTGTGGGGGCGATCTTGAGGAAGAAGACATCGAACCGGACAAGGCCGAGCGCCTGAAAGAGGACAACAAGCACCTCGAGGGCGCAGACATCCACAAGCTCGTCTGCCAGCAGTGCGGTCACACCGCCTACGTGACCCGTGATTAAGATCGAGAGAGGAACTCGAGTACCTTCTGGCGGATCATGGCCTCGTTCTCCTGTATGAACGCATCAGAATAACCGCGCTCCCTGAGATGCTCTTTCACCTTCCTGACCGCGCTGTTCCGGATCCTGCGGCGCCGGAACTCGGGATTGTCCCGGGTCTGGTCGCTCGTGATGCCGCGCTGTGAACTGTCTGTGCTCCGACTGATATCGACACGCTCGTGCCTGTCCTCGTCCCTGTCGGTCTTCATCGCCGAGACCCGCTGGCCGATCATCTGGACCTCCTCGACGGAACGGTCCATGCTGTCTGCATCGCCTGGATCGTTGTGGACGGGTTTTCCGCCCTTCTCAGGTTCTTCGTCCTTCCCTGGTAGCGGGACACGTTCCTTGTCCGGGTTGAACCGGTAGCCAGCATCCTCATCCCACTCTCCGGACGCGTTCGTCATACGGCCCAATGTGAGGCCCGGCGATTTAAAACGTTACAAGCCCCACCCCCTGCCAACGTGGTTTCACATGCCAAGCAACGTACACAAAGACCAACGCGTAGCGGTATCAGTAGATGTCCAGAACATGTACTATTCCGCGAAGAATCTATATGATACTAAAGTAAACTTCGACAGGCTCCTCAAGAGCGCAGTGGCCGGCCGCAAGCTCACCAGGGCACTTGCATACGTCATCAAGGCAGATACACCGGACGAGAGCAACTTCTTCGAGGCCCTCCGCAAGATCGGCTACGAGGTCCGTATCAAGGAACTGAAGGAGTTCCACGGCGGACAGAAGAAAGGCGACTGGGACATGGGCATGGCGATCGACGCCATCAAGATGGCGCCCAAGTTCGATTCCCTCGTCCTCGTGACCGGGGACGGTGACTTCGCCTCGCTGGTCAAGCACCTCCAGGCACGCGGTGTCCGCGTCGAGGTCATGTCGTTCGGCAAGTCGACCTCCAAGGACCTCCGCGAGGTCGCGAACAAGTTCATCGACATGGACCAGAACCAGGACAAGTACCTCATATGACTGAGGACGGCATCGGGGGATGGAAGCTGGTCTCGGTGGCCGGCTCCTTCCCCCTGACCATCGTCGCCACCGCCCTCATCATCGCCGCCACGACGGAAGCCAGCCTGTCCCATGCCGTCGTGTTCGGCCTCATCTTCTCACTCCTCCCGGCAGCCGCGGCACTCCTGTTCCTCCACACAGGCAGGATCTCAGACATCGAGGTCAGGGATCGCGAGGAACGGCACGACCTGTTCCTCATCGGTCTCATCGCCTCGATCGGGGGTCTTGCCATCATGGAGCACATCGGTGTCCCAGCTCCCCTCCTCAGGCTCGGTATGATCCAGACCGTCCTCGTGTTGCTGCTGTGGTTCATCAACCGGTCCTGGAAGATCAGCGTCCACGCCACGACATGGGGAGCCTGCGTGACCGCACTGTACCTGATCGTCGGGCCAGTGGCGTTGCTCGCTATCCCGCTGGCGGTCACCGTCGGGGTAGGGCGGGTCGTACTGGACTGTCACACCCGCGCACAGGTCCTCGGCGGGTTCATCACCGGCATCGTCTTGGCCGCCCTCATCGTCCTCCGATAGCACAGATATTTCAACCGGCAGGACCAATCTCCAGACGGTGCAGACCGTGCCCGCCATCACGACATCCTCGCTCACCAGGACCTTCGGTGATCTGACCGCCCTGGAGAGCCTCGATCTCGCGGTGAAGGAGGGCGAACTGTACGGCTTCATCGGCCCGAACGGCGCCGGCAAGACGACGACGATAAACATACTCACAGGTCAGCTCAACCCCACGAGCGGATCATCCTCGGTCCTCGGTGTCGACCCGGTCCTCGACCCTGTCGGGGTCCGGAAACGCGTCGGCATCCTGCCGGAACGGGAGGACCCACCGTCGTTCATGACACCGCGGGAGTACTTCGAGTTCGTCGCGGACATCCGCGGCATCGAGGACGTCGAGCCCCGGATCGAGCGGTGGGCGGACAGGCTGGAGTTCCGCTCGAAGCTCGACTCGATCAACAAGGACCTCTCGAAAGGGGAAAAACAGAAGGTGATGATAGCCCAGGCCTTCCTCCACGGGCCCGACCTCGTGTTCATCGATGAACCCCTGATCAACCTCGATCCGATCATCCAGGAGCAGGTCAACGACTACATCCAGGACTACCACGATGACGGCAACACCGTCTTCCTGTCCACACACGTCCTGAGCCTGGCAGAGGACCTCTGCACCAGGGTCGGGATCATCGACAGGGGTAGGATAGTCACCGAGATCGAGGCATCGGCGTTCGAGGACGGCGGCCTGACGGATATCTTCCTCACGGAGGTCGAGCAGTTTGAGTCTGCTGACACGGATGATTAAAGAAGAATGGCGGATGCACAGCCTCCTGTTCGGGGGCCGTACCTTCCTGCTGTTCCCGCTCGTCATCCTGCTGATGACCGTGCCGGCGTACTGGGCCCTGCTGGCGTCCGGGTTCGCACCCGCGACCCTGCGGACGGGCCTGCATTACCTGACGCTTTTCTTCGGGCTCAACGTCGGGGCCATCGGGTTCGTGAGCCGTGACGCGATCAAGAACCTCCTCGGTGAGGCCAACCTCCTGATCTTTTCCTCCCGGACACTGCCTGTCTCCCGTATCAGACTGGTCGGGACGTTCCTCGCGAAGGATCTGCTGTATTACTCCTTCCTCTTTCTGACCCCGATCGTCGTGGCTGTCGTCCCTGCAGAGGTCTCTGCCGGCCATCCGGTCAACATCCCTGCCCTGCTGTGGGTCACGACCGCCGGGACGTTCATGGCCGGGGTCGCGCTGTCTTTCCTGTTCGCCAGCCTGTACAACCGCGGCCGGGCCTACCTCCTGACCGGGCTCGCAGGGTTCGGTGGACTGCTGTGGTACTTCAATCTCGGTATCCTCGAGTTCACCCCGGTCGCCTTCCACGCGGAGCCGACGATCGATACGTTCCTGTTCGGGTTCGTGCCCTCCGCCCTCGTGATGGGACTGGGCCTGCTCGTGTTCACGCCGGGGATCGAATCCTCCCGGCAGACCTACGGCAACACCTTCCCATGGCTCCGGGAGAAGCTCCGGTGGATCGACCGGCACGGCCTGGTCACGAAGTTCGTCCTCGACATACAGCGGTCCAGCGGCGGGTTCACGAAGCTTCTGTTCTCCGTCGGGATCATCCTGGCAGTGTTCATCGTGATGGTCGATCAGCTATTCTTCGCCAGGGGCTTCCTGCAGGCAGGGGCCCTTTCCTTTGCCCTGATCCTGTCGATCGCGTCCATCTCGGTGTATAACTGGATCAACAGGTTCGATACCCCGGGTCGGTACAGCAGCCTCCCAGTCGATACCGGGGACGTGTTCATCGCGAAGTACATCACCTTCTTCCTGCTCGCGGTCCCGATCAACGTGTTGTATCTCCTCGGTGCAAGTCGCGTCTATGGCACCACCGGACTCATCACCGGGCTTGTTGTAATCGTGCCGCTGATGCTGTATGTCCTCGGCGTGACGGCGTATCTCACCGGGCTCGACCCGAACCAGATGCTGATGAACGGGACCTACTTCCTGATCTATACCGGAGCCATGGGAGTCGTCTTTGTCCCGCTTTTCATCTGGACCCTGGTCTATGGCGCGGTACCGGATGTCGTGACGGCAGGGATGACCGGGCTCGCTCTGGTCGCCGGTCTCGGCGGATACCTGCTTGCACGCCGGGCTCCCTCGCGGTGGGATAACCGTTCCTAGTCCTCATTCTCGTCGATCGCCTCATGGAGATGGTACAAGACCGCAGCACTCCACGGGGTGAAAAACGTCACATGGAGAAGTGTCATCTCCGTGCTGAATGTCGCCGGTGCAAGCGAGAGGACCGCGACCGAACCTGCACCGATGAGAGCGACCGCGAGGATGACAGAGAAAACATGGACGGCCTTTCCTCTGGTCATGTCCCAGCTCGATCCGAGGGCCGTCAGGACGGATTCATCCGCGACCATGACACGGTACGGGAACAGGACAAGCCGCACCCCGATGTAGATCCCGGGGATGACAAACAGGAACAGTCCCGTGACGACCAGCAGCAGCGAGATCGACATCCCGCCGACCAGTGCAGGGAACCTGACCAGCCCGTACCGGAGCGGGTTCCTGTCACGGTCGTTGCGGACGGTATCGATGAACGCAATGAGAGCGGCCGTGACCGCGATCGAGATGAGGAAATCCGCATAGCTCAGGTACACGATCTCGAGGATCGCCTGCACGGAGACGGAACCAGCACGAGCCTCGATCAGTGCGGCAATCTGGCTGCTCACGAGGCCGCCGATGAGACCGATGACGGTGAGTGCAGGGTACGAGATGAACGTGTCGGTGCCATCGCGGATGTAATCACCGATCTTCACCGCTCTCGACCTCCTCGAGGGCTTCACGGAGCTCTTGGAGCTGTTCATTGATTTCATTGACCTTGCTGACAGCCTGCTGGTGTTTCACCGGCTGCCTGTCGGCCTCCCCTGAATCCTCGAGCTCCTCAAGTTCGCCCTCGACGCTGTCGACTTTCTCCTGTATCTCTTCGAACGTCTCGCGGAATACCTTCAACCGCTGATTTGCTTCCTCGTCTCGTGGCACCGTGACCGGAACCGGATGGGAGCCGGACCCTAAAATGGTTTTCGTCCATTTGAGGAGGAGTACAGAATAGCCGGCCCTGACTCGAGCGGAGCGAGAGTGGAACCTAATGGACCTCACCTGCTTCTCAGGAAGCAGGTTCGAACAGCATCCGAGGATGCTGTGATTACCAAAGGAAGGGTGCGCTTTACAGAATGGGTCCGAGCGGATTTGAACCACTGACCTCCGCCTGTTCCTCCGAGCAGGACCGGTACCCGGCCCTCCGTTCTCCCTGCCGGGAGAACCTCGGTCGTGAAGGCGGCGTCCTGACCAACTAGACCACGGACCCGTCCCGTATGCCTGTACTCTCCCCGGCAGCATTGTGCGATCTCTGCCGGGTTCGCGTCAGCGAATCCCGGCCCTGCACACTCGGGGCGAAACACGAGGTCCTGACCAACTAGACCACGGACCCCTACACGTGGATGCTGGACCAACGATTAAAACCGTTACTCAGGGCGGCCAGCCGACGTCCTCGAACAGGTCCTCCGGACCACCTGCCGGCAGGCACTTGTCCGCGGTCCGGCACGGCTCCGTGATACCGAGTCTGTCACAAAGATGGTCTGCGGTCCGCTCGGCCATCAGGCGGTGTGTGGTGAACTTGCCCCCGACGACGGTGCACATGTTCTCCAGTCCGTCATCAGCGTGATCGAGCAGGACAAACTCCCGCGTCACATCCCTGGTCTCTTTGGCACCGCTGTACAGTGGACGAAGCCCCCAGTACGAGCGCTTGACTGTCGCATCCGCGATCCCAGGCACCATCGCAGCGCCTTCCTGGACCATGAGTCGCTCCTCATCGGGATCTTTCGGGAACTCGTCAGGGTCCTCGACCCCGATGCTTGTCGTCCCGATCACCGAGCCCTCCGCCGTCGGCAGGACGATATCGCCGTCGTCCGACTGCCGGCACCGGTTGATGACCGGATCGACATCGTGATCCGTGACCGTCATCACACCCTTTGTCGGGCGCATCGGGACATCGAGGCCGGCCAGGCCTGCCACCTTCCCGGCCCACGGTCCGGCGGCGTTGACGACGTGATCGAGGTCGACGTCGTGAACCTCACCGCCCTGCCGGGCTGTCAGGGAGACGGCCTCGCTGCCGCGGACGGTGATGTCGGTCACGGTGGTCTCGGCGTGAATCGCTGCCCCGTTCTCGAGGGCAGACCGTGCGGTCGAGCGCATCACCGCGACCGGGTCGAAGACCGCATCCGGGACCACGAAGGCACCGCGTATATCCTCAGTGAGGTACGGGTACTCGTCCCTGACCGCTGACGGCGACCGCTCCTCGAGAGGGATGCCGCATTCATGGCAGGCACCGATCTTGTCCTGCCTGTAGGCCTGTGAATCATCTTTGAGCGTGAGGAAAACGCCGCCAGTGTCCTCAATGGCGTGGGGTACGATCTCCCGCAGGATACGGTTCTCCTCGATGCAGTGTTTCGCCGCCGCGGGGTCCTTGACCGCGTACCTGGCGCCGCTGTGGAGGACACCATGGGTGTGACTGGAGGTCTCGTCCCCGAGACTGGATCGTTCGAACAACGTGACCTCGAGCCCGCGCATGGCGAGGTCTCGTGCGAGGCTGAGTCCTGTGATACCGCCACCGATGATACCGACGTGGGGCCGTGTCATGGAAATACCTTGCCAGCCGGGATATTTAGAGCTGTCGGAGCAGTGGATTTTTTTATGCCGTGACCGGCACTGTACAGGTATGCTGCTCTGGCCAGCGACGAAGTTCGTGGCAGGTGAGAACGACGAGGGCGCCTTCCAGCGTCTCAGTGAACTGAACGAGATCGGTGCCACCGGGATGATCGATGAGCTCGGTGAGCACGTCGATGAACGCGAGGACGCGATCGAGGCGACCAACGATTACCTCGAGATGCTCGAGGAGATCGACGAGCGCGACCTCGATGGCTGTATCTCGGTCAAGCCCACCCATCTCGGCCTCGAGGTCGACGAAGATCTGTGCCAGGATAACCTCGCAGAGCTGGCTAGGAAGGCCGAGGAGCTGGACCTGTTCCTGTGGGTCGATATGGAATCATCGAAGCACACCGAGGCGACGATCGATATCTATCTGGACCTGCTGGAGGAGACCAACAAGGTCGGTGTCTGTGTGCAGTGTTATCTGCGCCGGTCGATGGACGATATCGAGCGGATCACGGAGGCAGGCGGCAAGGTCCGGCTGGTCAAAGGCGCCTACGATGAGCCCGAAGACATCGCGTTCAAGGACAAGAAGGTCGTGGATATCAACTTCCACCGGATGATGCAGTACCTGTTCGCGAACGATGCCCGCTTCGCGGTCGGGACCCACGACAGGACCCTGATCGAGGAGGCGAAAGAGCTCCACGAGCAACACGACCCCGGAGACTTCGAGTTCCAGTTCCTGATGGGACTCCGCGATGACCTGAAGGAGGAGCTCCTCAAGGAGGGCTACACTGTCGGCGAATACATCCCGTACGGGGACGACTGGATGGCCTACTACTGGCGCCGGGTGATGGAACGGAAGGAGAACCTCTTCTTTGCCCTGAAGGCTATGGTGGGGCGGTAAGATGGCAGAGGCTGTGCTTGGTGGCGGCTGCTTCTGGTGCGTCGAAGCGGCGTACAAGGAACTCGACGGCGTCGAATCGGTGACTTCTGGCTATGCCGGCGGCGATACAGACGATCCCTCGTACCGGCAGGTCTGTTCCGGGACAACAGGTCACGCCGAGGTCGTGAAGATCGTCTACGAGGAGGACGAGCTATCTTTCCGGGACATCCTGGAGCTGTTCTTCCGGATCCATGACCCGACGACGGAGGACCGGCAGGGGCCTGATGTCGGCTCCCAGTACCGCTCCGTTGTGCTGTACCAGAACGAGGACCAGCGCGAAACGACCGAGGCCTTCATCGAGGAGAAGGAAAACGAATACGCGGACCCGATCGTCACCGATGTCCAGCAGTTAGAGCGGTTCTGGCCGGCCGAGGAGAAACACCAGGACTACTTCGAGAAACATCCGGACGACGCGTACTGCCGGATGCACATTCCCGAAAAGGTCGAGACGGCGGAGAGGTTCAGGGGCGACTGACCGTGGTGAAAAACGACGACGGGACCTTGCGGGCGCTGGTTCTGTTCTCTGCCAGAGTCATGGCCAGGGTCCGGGGCAGTGCTGGGCCAGGAGTGCTGGTCAGGTTCTGGTCCAAGCGTGGTGGGAAAAAGACAATCACTTGAGGCTCAGGAAAGGCGACCGGTAAAAAGGGAGAACGTGGATCCAGTTTCAATCCCTTCCTAATCCCAAAAGGGCGGTCGAGTAAATGGGGGAGGGTTTGAACGCAGCTCCCTTTGTCGGGCCTGGCTGCTGGTAGCACCTGCTATCGACGATATCCCTCTTCGTAATGTCGGCCGATACAGTGCCTTAGAACAGGTCTCCGATCGTTTCCTCCCAGGTCTCTGTTCGATGGACCCATGGACAGAGGGCAAAGCCGAGATAGGTCAGAGTAACAAGCACTGCTGCGTCTTTCCACAATGTGGTACCTTGCTTGATGGCAAAGAGCAGGTAATAGAAAAAGCCGTACCACACCAGCGTCTCACTGATGCCAAGGAGGACATCCTTTCTATTCATACATTATCTACTACCGTCGATTATTTAAATATTTTATCACATTTTCATACGTACGATGGAACGTGCCCAGCTCGACCAGACGGCCGACCTGTTCCAAGCCCTCTCGAGCGTGAACCGGTTGCGTATCCTTCTCGCTATCGCAGACAGCGAGAAATGCGTCCATGAGCTGACTGAAGAACTTGACATGACACACTCCAATATCTCGCACCATCTGAAGGAACTGAAAGATACACGGGTCGTTGAACGGCGGAAAGACGGCAAACACAGATACTACAGTATGGATGATGGGCATATCAGAGATATACTTGATGCAGGTGTCGACCATACCACCGAATAACCCCGCACCCGACACTGACGATGGAGACAAGGCGGACACCGACCGAACCCCGCCACAGAGGGAGTCCGATCGTGACAGACGGGAAACAACGTTCTCTGTCGAGGGGATGGACTGTGCCTCGTGTGCGGACAAGATCGGGGCAGCACTTGACAACGTTGATGGCCTCATCGAACGCGAGATGCTCCCTGCCACAGGCAAGGTCACGATCGCTTACAACCCGACGACTGTATCGCGTGAGGAACTCATCGAGACAATAGCGTCCACTGGCTACGATGTTACGGATCCTGGTGACACTGAGGCAACGAGCGATGAAACAAGCATCGGAGCACGAGAGCCGGTCTGGAGGAGCGACCGAGCAGTCAAGACTGGCGTCGCAGGCTTCTTCCTGGCTGCCGGCCTCATACCCTCTTTCTTCGACCTTGATCCACAGATGTTCACACTCCTTGGTATATCATTCCATCTGAGTGCCGTCCTGTTTTTGGCCGGCATAGCAACCGGGGCCCCCATCATCCTGCGGAACGGCTACCGGTCCGGCATAAACCAGAACCTGGACATCGACTTCTTGATGAGCACCGCCATCATCAGCGCACTCATCGCCAGTCTCGGGTTCGGTGCCGAGCTGTACTTCGAAGCGGCGACACTCGTTGTCCTGTTCAACGTAGCAGAACTCCTCGAACGCCACTCCATGGACCGGGCACGCAACTCACTCCGTGAACTGATGGACCTCTCACCCGACACCGCGACCGTGCGACGGGACGGAGACGAGATCCAGATTCCTGTCGAGGAGGTCAAGATCGGGGACACCGTCATCGTCCGTCCTGGCGAGAAAATCCCGATGGACGGGACTGTCACAGACGGTGAGAGTGCCGTCAACCAGGCACCGGTCACCGGCGAATCCATCCCTGTTGACAAAACACCTGGTGATGATGTCTACGCGGGCACGGTCAACGAAGAGGGCTACCTGGAGGTCGAGGCAACGACGGATGCCTCAAACAACACGCTCTCCAAGATAATTAACCTGGTTGAAAAAGCTGAATCCAGCAAGACCCAACGAGAACAGTTCGTCGAGCGATTCTCAACCTACTACACCCCTGCAATGGTCGTTCTCGCCGTCCTGACAGCTGCTGTCCCGCCCCTGCTGTTTGGACTTTCCTGGACAACGTGGTTCCTTGCTGGCATCACCATGCTCGTGCTCGCCTGTCCCTGTGCCTTCATCATCTCGACACCCGTCACGGTCGTCTCCGGTATCACAAGCGCGGCGAAAAATGGTGTCCTGATCAAAGGAGGAACACATCTCGAAGCCACAGGCGAGATCGAAGCAGTCGCCTTCGATAAGACAGGCACCCTCACCAGAGGCGAGCTCACTGTCACCGATATCATCCCGCTCAACGGCTACAGTGAAAACGATGTTCTCAGATGCGCACAGGGCCTTGAAGCGCGCAGTGAGCATCCTGTTGGGGAGGCCATTACTGAGGAGGCACAGGAACGCGATGTCGACCATGATGAAGTCGGTGCTTTCGAGAGCATAACAGGTAAGGGCGTCAAAGCAGACTTGAGCGGCGAAGGACATTATGCCGGCAAACCCGGTCTCTTCGAAGAATTGGGCTTCGATTTGACACATGTCCATACGGCGATGGAGTCCGGTGAACTGACGTCCAAGAGCCGTTCGATGTGTGAACGCAACGACTGCATCGATATCCTGAATGAGAGGATCCCGGAGCTTCAGGCTGAGGGGAAGACTGTTATTGTCGTTGGAAACGAGGACGAAGTCGAGGGCCTGATTGCTGTCGCTGACGAAGTCAGACACGACGCCAGCCGGACCATCGAACAGCTCCACAGCCAGGGCATCACAACGGTCATGCTGACGGGCGACAACAAACGCACAGCTAAAGCCATAGCAGAGCAGGTCGGTATCGACGACCATCACGCAGAGCTTCTTCCCGAAGCGAAGGTCGAGAAAGTAAAGGATCTCGTGGGCACATACGACGGTGTCGCGATGGTCGGTGACGGGGTCAACGATGCACCAGCTCTGGCAACGGCGACGGTCGGCGTGGCGATGGGAGCCGCAGGGACAGACACTGCCATCGAAACCGCAGACATCGCGCTGATGGGCGACGATCTCTCCCGTGTCCCGTACCTCTACAAGCTCTCTCACACGGCGAACAATGTCATACGGCAGAACATCTACTCCAGTCTGGGCATCAAGCTGCTCCTCGCTATTGGCGTGCCTCTCCAGCTCGTCAGCGTTGCTCTTGCAGTCCTCCTTGGCGATGCAGGCATGACTGTAGGGGTGACAGGCAACGCCATGCGCCTCTCACGGATCAACCCGGATGACTTCAAGAACGAGGGGGAGACAGGTGCTTGACATCATCGAAGAGGACGATGGAGCCGTCGCTGTCCGGGTGACAGGCTCCTTCACGAAGGCAGACTACGACAAGCTGTACAACATCCTGGCCGGACAGACAGCACAGCATGGAACGGTCGATGTGTTTGAAGCACTGACCGACTTCGGGTTCGCTGGTTTCCTCTCAACCTTCATCGGTATCTACCATGATCTCCGCTACCGCAACACCATCAACCTCGGCAAGACCGCTGTCGTCAGCAACAGCGCCTGGGCTCGTCTGGAGACAAAAATCTGGTCTGCCATCACACCTCTATGGCCAATTAGCCCAGAAGAACTCCGATACTTCCCGATGCATGAGTCACGGAAGGCACGGCGGTGGATACTGTCCACGTAACTCATACAACGTGATGTGATACAATGGGATCTGACAACGTGACAGAGACGGAAGAACACGAATCAAACAGCGGAACAATCACGTTAGATCTGACCGTGAGACACGCGCTTTTGGCAGCGTTCGGGATCGGGTTACTTGTTGGTGGGTTCACCACATCACTAGCGTTCCAGACCGGTGCGACAGGATACATCACTGCAGACGCACCGGATAATGCGGACGGGGCTGGCGAAGCTCCGTCACCCCAGCAAGATACGCAGGGACAACAGCAGCAGGACACGGTAGCTGTCAGCGACATCAATCTGGAGGATGAGCCATCGCTGGGCTCCAAGGATGCAACAGTCACGGTCGTCGAGTTCAGTGACTATCAGTGTCCGTTCTGCCGCAGGTTCGCCTTGAACACCTTTGACCAGCTGAAGCAGAATTACATCGACAAGGGGAAGGTACGGTTTGTGTACAAGGACTTCCCACTCACACAGCTTGGTCACAACCAGGCACCGTTGATGGCACGTGCGACACAGTGTGCCGGTGAGCAGGACAAGTACTGGGAGCTCCATGATAAGCTGTTCAACGAACAGCAGCAGATGTCACCACGGGGCACAGCCAAGTTCTCGGCTGACAAGGTCACACAGTGGGCTGAAGAGATCGGGTTGGACATGGATGCGTTCACCCAGTGCGTAGACAGCGACAAGTACAGGTCCGAGGTCCAGAATGATCTCAGTGAAGGCAAGTCCCTCGGTGTCTCGGGGACACCGACGTTTTTCATCTACGCCGACGGCGATGAACAGGCACAGAAACTTGTCGGTGCACAACCGTACAGCCGGTTCCAGGCAGTGATCGAGGACAACCTTGGACAGTAATCAGGGGGGCGGTCGTGGCCGCCCCAGTTTTCCTCCTGGGATACGGATAGTCTCATGGACTGAGAAACTGACACATAGGCCCGTCAAGGGGGTCCGAGAGGCGGACCGCTCTGGCGTGAACGGCTCTTCGTATACGTCTGGTCGACAACCAGACCAGGCCATACTTCGAATATTGTGTCAATTGTTTTTAAATAGAACTGGGAGGAAGGCATTGTCAGTGAAACGAGGAGAGAAACCTTGAGGTGGAGATTACGCGGTGCGGTCATAATCGCTGTAGTATTGGGGTTGATGGCCACAGCCACAGCGCATGCAGGTGGTTCAACAGGTCAACAGGCACCGCCAGCATTCACGGAAGCACCTCCTACGGAAAGCATTGATACCGCGCTGGCAGAGGATTTCTGTCCGAAGAACTCCACCTTCGGCAGCGGTGTCTCCTGGGATGAGTGGCGGCCCGCCCAGACTGTTCTTGGTGTCAGGATGCAGGCTGACTGGAACTGCAAACCAGACAATCCCAACGTCGTTGCGGCCGCCACGAAAGGGACGAACAACGTACCGATGAAGACACTGATGGAGACCGGGCTTGCGGAGGACGCGGTCGAGAAGGGTCGTGACCGGGACGGTGACGGTGATCCTGATGTGATCAACATCACGCTAGAGGTCTCTGAGATCAACGGGAAGAAACCGGCTGGGGCGGAGTTCAACAGCGTCCGTCAAGAGATTGCACCCGGTATCAGCCCTGGGTTCTGGGTGTTTTCCCCGAAGACGCGGGGAATGGCATCAGAAGGATCTGCGGGCGCGGACCTTATCAGGGTGCCGTCACCGACGATCAGGGTGGAGCAGGGCGACCGCGTCAACGTGGAACTTGAAAACACGCATTATATGCCCCATACCATCCATTTCCACGGCGTTGACCATCCATACAATGATTCTGAGGGTGAGGGGAACGACGGTGTGCCCCAGACATCCGAAAAACCGGTCATGCCTGGTGAGTCACGGACCTATAACTTCCAGCCCAGACAGCCCGGAACGATGGCATACCACTGCCACGTCCAGCCCCAGAGTCACGTCCTCATGGGACTCAACGGCATGTTCGTCATCGAGGAACAGCGGAGCAACAATACACTCCAGACGTACAATATCGGTGGTGGCAAGGTGCGGAACCCGTCTCAATCCGTCGAGGCCAACTACAGCCAGGAATATGATTACATCTATCAGGATGTGGATGAGGACCTCCACGAGATCGTGAATATCTCAAACGATCCTCGTGTCGTGTCAAAGATGATCAACCGCGGCTACGATATCACGGAGCGGACACCGGAATACTTCCTCCTCAATGGCAAGTCCTTCCCGTACACAATGCGGGAATCACAGATCATCGTCGAGCCGGATCAGGAGGTGAAGCTGCGGACGATCAACACCGGGAAGCAGGATATCGACCTCCATACGCACGGTCATAAACCGGTCGTGACACAGAAAGACGGGGTGAAGACAGCACACCCGATCCAGCGGGATGTGTTCAAGATTGGGGCGTTCCAGCGGCTGGATATGACACTTAACACGTCCAACAATGGTCTGTCGTCGTACGGGAGCGGGGTCTGGTTGATGCACAACCACAAGGAGGACGCTATCACAACCGATGGAATCGCTCCTGGCGGTGATCTCTCTACAATCACGTACAAATCCTACCTGCAGGCCAACGGGAAACCCGAGGTCCAGGGTGCTTCCTGGGACACCTACTTCACGGAAGCGTACTGGGAGCGAACGGTCCCGGTCTGGAACAGCTATGACCCGACAGGGCTGTTCGGCAATGTCAGTCTCCGGCCGCCGTCACTCCTGATGATGCTGTTGTTTGCACTTGGTGGGCTGCTCATTGGCGGACTGGTGGCGGTCTGGGTGATGCGTGGATGAGGAGGTACCTGTTAGTTCTGATCACCGTCATACTCGTCCCGACGGGGACGGGCATGGTCATGAATGAAAACACGGACACACTACCGTCTGGCTGTGAGGAGATCAACGGGTGGGAGAACATCACAATTCAGGCTGGCCGAGACTATGCAGAGCAGTTCAACGGCAAGGTATTCACCTATGACAATCGCTCACTGTCCTTCCAGCAGTGCCAGAAGGTGACGGTCACCTTTGTGAACAACGACAGTGTGCGGCATCAGTGGATGGTACATGGCCTACCCCGAAACATCTACGATGGCGGGATGTTCACGATTGAGGTCACCGGACCGGGTCAGGATACAGGCACGTTCATCCTCCCGGCAGCATCAGAGACACTGAAAGTCCACTGCGGTGTCCCACAGCACGAACAGAAGGGGATGAAGGCCCAGCTCAAGGTAGACGGTGGTGACGGCAACATCGCCAATGTCCCTGGGATCACAGATGGATTTGATGAGTATACCTATCCCCGGGAAAGTCCGTTGCTACCAGGTACAATTCTCGGCTTTGTCGCACTGGTGCTGGGGGCTGGTACTGTCGCCGGGTATCGTCGATGGCGGTCCTGAGAGGCCGAACCACGCTTGTCGGGGCTGAAAAAATTTCTCCGTTCGTCTACAAGAAATTGAGATGAAACACGATCTCGCTCTGCTAGTACAGAAGTGAGTATCTCAACTGTGGAGGCTTTCCTTTACCACAGCGAGCCCCAGTGGGTTCCGGGCGGAGGCAGTGTACAGCCAGGCACCATGATCGGGGTCTTGTTCTCGCGCCAAAGTATTTTTAAAGATAATATCAAATTTGTTTGGTATGGACGAAAGGGGATACAGTCATCTGTTTCAGGCGTTGGCGAATGAGACGCGGATGGAGCTTGTTGCTGTGTTGCGGGATGATGCGCAGTCTGTGAGTGAGCTTGTTGAGGCGACAGGGCTGGAGCAGAATACGGTCTCGTATCATCTCAACTGTTTGACTACCTGTGGCTTTGCTAACAAAGAGGTAGAGGGAAATAAGAGGATCTATTCCTTGAACAGCGCCGTTCTCGACGAGCTGTTAGGGGCGATTGAATCGCATGTCGATAACCATCGCAAAGGCATCTACACCTGCGAAGTTCTGGAAGAGGAGGACAATGATGGCAACTGAAACAGAATACGGCGGTGAGACAGCATACCGATGTGACGACTGCGGCATGCACTACAAGAACCAGAGAACTGCGGAAAAATGCGAAGAATATTGTACAGAACACGGGATGTGTAACTCCGAGATAACCGCAAAATCGATCGAAAGGAGAGGTATAGAATGACCGACTACGACCTGATCATCATCGGAGGCGGAGCTGCTGCCTTTGCTGCGGCAAACACTGCCAACCAGCTCGAGAAACAGACACTGATGATAAATGATACGGAGGATCTGCCGTTGGGCGGTACCTGTGTGAACGTTGGTTGTATGCCGTCCAAGACACTGTTGCATCAGGGCGAGGAGTACTACTATCCGGAACAGTCAGCCTTCCGGGCTATCACTCTGGATGGGGGCGCAGAGTTAGTTGAGGCGATCGAGGAGACCAATGAGATGGTGGAAGAGTTCAGATCGGGGAATTACGAGGAGGTGGTCGGGAAACAGGAGTATGTCTCCCTGATCGATGGTAGAGCCCGTTTCACAGGGAACAAGACTGTCGATGTGAACGGCGAAACGTTGTCCGCAGACAACTTCTTGATAGCGACCGGTGCTTCGACGTTCCAGCCGCCGATACCCGAGTTGGACGATGTTGAGTATCTCACGAATGAATCGGTGCTGGAGCTGGATTACCAGCCAGATACGGTGGTTGTCATCGGTGGCGGCCCACTCGGTCTAGAATGGGGACAGATCTTCCATCACTTCGATACAGACGTTGTAGTCCTTGAAAGAAATGACCGGTTTTTGCCAAATGAGGACCCGCGTATCTCAGCGGAGATAGAGAAGCATCTCAGCGATGAAGGGATGGCACTGTATTCCGCGGCAGAAACCACACACGTCAGGGAGGAGGGTGGCAAAAAGATCGTCGAGGTGGAGGTGGATGGTGCAGAACGGGTTTTCGAGGCGGACGAACTTCTCCTTGCGACCGGTATCGTTGCCAACACGGACGACCTGAACACAGGAAAAGCAGGGGTACAGACAGGCGAAAGAGGTTTCGTGGAGATAAACGGGAGGATGAAGACCGCCCAGGACCACATCTATGCGGCGGGTGATGTAACCGGTGAGCTGCCGCTTGAGACCGTTGCTGCTAAACAAGGAAACGTGGCCGTCCGGAATATGTTCAAAGGTGCGGAAAGAGAGATCAACTATCAGGAGGTTCCGCATGCTGTGTTCACGTCGCCACAGGTTGCATCGGTCGGGGTGACGGAGCAGGAGTACATGGAGGAACATGGCACCTGTCTCTGCTCGACCGTACGGATGGATCAGGTAGAGAAGGCGGCGGCGATCAAGGACACAAGAGGTATCGCGCGGATGGTGCTCGACCATGAGACTGAAGAGGTCGTTGGCTTCCACATGGTTGGTCCTATGGCTGCTGATATCATCACGACAGCAACCTATGCCGTGAAGAACCGGATGACGATCGACGAGATACGGGATACTGTGCACGTGTTTCCGACGCTGAGTGAAGTGGTGAAAAAGGCGGCACAGAGCTTCGACGCAAACCTTGATGAGATGGCGTGTTGTGTAGAATGATGAACAAAACATCAGATTTGATTCCTGAAGCAGTGAATGACAGGAAAACCGCACTGCTGGGTATTATCATGCTGGCCGTAATCGCCGGTCTCATCGGCTATGCCAGTTCAGATATCCGGAGTAGTCTAACAAGGAGTGTCTCAGTCACGGATACTTCGGAGCAAACGACGACAGGAAATAGTGGCTCACCGCCGAACGCGGACAACACCCAACAGGTTAATATTTCCCGAGACGAGATTGTCCAGATACGAGAACGGTTCCTCCCATCTGAGGAAGTATTGAACACGCCGCGGCCTTATACAGTGAATAGCCAGAAGGTCATCTTTGCGGAGGACGGCCTACGATTACTTGCACAGCAGGATCCCTCAGCTGACACCACAGCGCTTGGGATGGACAAGAACAGGACTCCTATCATACCAGGGGATTTAACGGAGCAACAGCAAGAGAAGTACATCAGCATACTGTACGGCGACGACCTAGACTGGAAGGAGGAGGCCCGGACACCGGGGGACGCAACCACCGTTCTCGGGGGTTGTGTCGCCTGTAATGCTCCAGCGGGAGCCGGAGGATGTGGGAACAAGCAGGCCGTACGAGGCCTCGTATACACACTGGTAAAGGAGGGATGGTCGAGAGAAAGGATAATGGATGAAGCAACGCTCGTGTTCAAAACAATATTCCGTGGACGCGGCCCACTCACAAAGTGGGCTGTCTATTACAACCAGACCGGGAGAGACCCAGCCACGTTAACCGGAACACTGGACAAGATGTCAAATTATGGCGTCCGTACTGTGAGAGCGAAGCTAGCGGGGAAGGAGGCACCTGACAGCGCATCGGCGTACGCCTGCGGAGGATGAGAACAGTGACTGACGACGATACATCGTTGACGGTATACGCGGGACTCGGCGGGATTGCCGTCTGCTGCCTCGCCATAGAACTGCTTGGTGGTGCCGCTATCCTTGGTGGTGTGGCAGCTGCTGTCGGATTATCAACCGGTATGACCTATCTCGGTATCGCGGGGCTTGCAGGTGTTAGTGCGGCAGGCATGGTTTATTTACGGGAGGCGTACAGGTGAGACTGTGAAAGGATTGAGACAGGTACTGCGTACGGTCACGGCATCGTGGAGGCGGATAGCCATGGCTTTGTCGATAGCGTTGAGTGTGTGGGTTGTTTTTGTTCTGCTCTTCTTCCCGCAGTATTCTATGCAGATGGTCTCCTACGGGCCCGGTTATGCGTTTGAAGCCGTTTCTGCTCTGGTCTGGTATCAGTACGGTGCTGGCGGTATACTTGGTGTTGTTCTTCCTGTTTTGATTGCTGGTTTGGTCAGTGTGACGGCCGTTGTGACCGGTGTTTCCCTCCTCCAGCAGCGGCAGGCCGAACAATCACTTGGCGGTATCGTTGGCGGCGGCATCGGCGTTCTTTCCGCGGGCTGTGCGAGCTGTAGTGTTGGTGTATTGGCTTTGCTCGGCTTTGCTGGTGCTGTTGCGTTGCTGCCGTTTGGTGGGAAAGGACTCCAGACGGCGAGTGTCCTGCTCCTGCTCGTCTCTCTCGAATACACCGGACGGCGATCATCCTCCTGTGAGGTATCACTATGACACGATACGAATGCGACAAATGCGAGAAATCCTTTGAATCGGAAGACGCACGCGAACAACACGAACAAGACTACGACCACAGCAAGCTGCAGGAGTGCCCGGACTGTGATGAGACCTTCAGCTCCGAGGGGGAATACCAGGACCACCGCAAGACGCATCGAAATGCGGCACAGGAGGTGATGGTGTCGTTAAGCTGGAAGCATCTACTGGGTGTCGGTGTTGTGGTGTTGCTGGTGGCGGGTGTGTTCGTTGGCTTGTCCGGTTCCTCTGGACAGGACTCTTCAGTCGCTACGGACGCGGGTGAGACCGGGACACGGCCGGGGATGACGGCGGCCGATGCCACGTTCACCACGGCTGACGGTGAGACAAAGCAGCTGTCCGATTACCGCGGGCAGAAGGTGATGTTTTGGGTCTTCGCCACCTGGTGTCCGAGCTGTAAACAAGGGGCGCGGGCACTTCAGGCGAACAACGATGAGCTCCAGGACGTGAAGATCATCGCCCTCAAAACCGCAGGGAACGCCGGGTACAGCGGGCCGTCGATTTCCGGGTTTGCGCAGCAGTACGCACCGCGGATGGTCAATGCGGACAACTGGGTGTGGGGCGACCTCTCTACCGCGTCCACGAGTAAATGGAACCCGCAGAACCGTCCGGACATCTACTGGCTCATCGCTGAGGATGGAACAATCCAGGCAAAGACTGGTGCACCGGCCGCTACAATCGATAGGATCACACAGTTTGCCGAGACACAGGAAGCATCGTCGAGCGGTGACCGTCCCGGTACCTCCTACGAGACGCAGGGACGACAGCACGTTCCACAGGGCCAGTCACATCCCGACTACAATTCGAACCCGCCAACCTCTGGCTGGCATTATCCCAAATCAGCAGACTGGGGCTTCTACACCAAAGAACTGCCGGACGAACGCGTCGTGCACAACCTTGAGCATGGTGGGATCTGGATCTCCTACACCAGCAACGTCAGTCAGACAACGGCGGACAAATTACGGTCAGTGGCACAGGAGAATCCGAAGAGTGTCATCGTAACCAAGCGGAACGCGAACGATGCACCAATCGCCGTCGCATCGTGGGGACAATTGATGGAGCTACAGCAGTTCGACAAACAGCGCATCGAGACGTTCATCGAGGAAAACATGAACAACTCCCCGGAACCGTTTGCGGGGTGAGACGGTATGGTTCAGCGATACGTTGAGGCGTACAGGGCAGCGTTCAGCACGGTGTTTTCCGAAAGAAAATACCAGCTGATAGGCTTTCTGACCTTCGTGGCCTTTCTCACCCTTTACCTGTTTACGCTGCCGGCGACGTATACGGGTGGCCGTGTAGGGCTGGTGTCGCTCCGATTGTTGACGCCGACGCTTGCGGTTTTCTCCGCCGTCATGGCAGGTCTGGTATCGCTCATCCTATCGTTTACCGTGTATACAGTACAGATAGGTGGTTCATCGAGTGCAGCTGCTACGACAACCGGTTTTCTTGGGAGTGTGTTGCCGCCATTGCTGTGCTGTTCGCCTATTCTTCCGATCGTAGCGGCTTCTGTTGCAGGGATGTTTCCGGCGGTGTTTGGTGTGAGCGGTTTCGTCCAGGGGTTCGTGGCTACCTATGAAGTTGAGATACTGACCGCGGCCACGGTTGTGTTGCTGTACGCCTCGCTGCGGAACGCCAAGAGCGTAACCCAGTGTTCGATATGATAAGGTTACTGGAGATCCTGGTATCTTTCTTGTCGCTGGTCGGTGATAGCGCAGTAGGTTTGTCATCCGGGAACTCGAGAACAGGTCGTCTGTTCCAGGTACAACATTGGCTCGGTACGATGGGTATCTGGGATGTCCGTGCAGTAGACGAGGTCCTTTGCGTGTAGAAACGACCGGAATCGATGAGATCCTACTGGGCGACACCCAGAGGCAAAAATACCTCTCCACTTGGCCATTATGAACCTGGGGCCAGCATCAGTATGATGGCGCAACGTTGTACTTTGTATCGCTGATGTTCCGGAAAACGGAATAACTCGCGGGGATCTGAACCTTGAAGACACACCGCGCTTTCAGCAGCTATCAAATCCTCGGGAGCGAGGGAACGGAGCGACGGAGTGGACTCGCGGGGATTTGAACCCCGGGCCTCCTGCTGTTCCGCGTCGCATATCAGAGATATGCTCGAATTCCCTTCCCCACTGAGCTCGGAAGGAAATGTTGCGAAGCAGGCGTTCTGCCAGGCTGAACTACGAGCCCAACACGCATATCGGCGTGGACGATTGACCGGTCCGCAAGCGAACCGATCGGTAGGTTTGTGCCGGGTCCGCGGTAGCGGATCCCGGCCTTGCATCCTCAGGGCGTAACCTGAGTCTGCCAGGCTGAACTACGAGCCCGAATGTAGCGACGTTCGATCGCGCGGACCGGTTCCGAGGGAACCGGCTGGAAGTAATGTACCGGGCCTTCGAGGTTGACCGGTGGGATTGAATCTGGCGTCCAACGTTTTTATGCGTTCTCGGCTGTGGCCTCGATGCGGCAGCTGTCTTTGCCCTCGCAGGCACAGCGGGTCTCTTCTGCGGTAACCTCGGTGTCCCAGAAGTAGGTGAGGATGCCTTCGATGACGCCTGTGAAAAAGCGGCATTCCTTCTCGCCTGTCTCGCCGTGGCTTTCTGCTTCGAAGCCGTTTTTGGTGATGAAGGCGGCGTGGTTCCCGTCTTCGTAGTCCTCGATGGCGACATCGCCGACCCAGCCGTCGTAGGTGCTGAGGCCGAGGATCTTCTCGATCTGGCCGAGGTTGCTGGTGTCGGTGATGGACCGTAGCTTGTCGAGTTCTGGTGGGTCGAGGATGAGCTGGAGGTCATCGAACTTCGATGAGTTCCTGAACTCGGTATCGAGCTTGCTGGCGATGGTGTAGCCGGCTTCTGATCCGAATTCTTTGATCTTCCGTTGCATGATGGGGCCGGCGAGATCTTCCATGTTCTGGAAGAGGTCTGCGATCATCTTGGTGGGGAAGAACACGAGCCGGCGGCCGGCGTAGGAGACGATACCGTTGTTGGAGACATCGAGGTCGACGACGCGGGGTGCGAGGTCGTGGAAGGCCTGCTGGCGTTCAGTCATCGTCAGTCCTGTATCCGGAATGTGCAGGTTTCATCGCCGTTGGCCCGACATTGTTCTTCGACGAACCTGGCCGGGGTGTCGGTCTGTTCGGCTGCGCCGGTGAGGATGCCGCTGAGGAAGTAACAGGTCCGTCGCTGATCGTAATCTTTCTTGAGGTGCTCGACGGCGGTGGGGGAAGAGGGGAACACGATGCTGTCCTCGTTCACCGTGGGGTCGGAGTACCCGAGGAAACGGAGGAGGCCGAGGAGGTCCCCGAGTGCCTCGTCGAGGTCTGTGCTGGTATCGAGAAGCTCGAGGAGGTCGTTCCCGTATTCTTCGCCGGTCTCTCTGAGGATGCCTCCTGCCCCGCTCCCGTAGGTGTCTGCAAGGAGGTCGAGGATGTCTGCCATGAAGTAATCGGCGCCCATGATGTTGAACCGCTCGCCTTTGAGTGTGAGCTCGCCGTTCTCATCGCCCCGCATGGTCTCGTCTTGCTGGAGCTGGTTGAATGTGGTATCTTTGTGCTGTCGAACGGTCTCAAGATCGATCGTCACGTTGTACCACCATGATACATCTGTCGTCTCCCTCGCAGGCACAGGATGTCTCTTCGGCGTGGAGGTCGCTGGTGTCCCAGAAGTATGCCATCATGCCTTTGAGGACGCCTGTGAGGAACTTGCATTCTTTGTTTCCTGTTGTGCCGTAGCTCGTGGATTCGAACGCGTTCTCTGTGCTGATACGTATCGTTCTGTCTTCGTCGTAGTCGAGTATCTCTGCGGGCCCGATCCAGCCGACGTGGCGGCCGTATCCGAAGATTTTTTCGATCTGGGCGCGTGTGTCGGTCTTCTTGAGCTCCCGGACCCCGCCGATGTCGAACCCGGAGTCTGTAAGGATGGAGAGGGCATCGCGGATGTTGACGGATTCGAACTCTGCGTCCATCTTTGCGGCGATACCGTGGCCGGCCTCGTGTCCGAACTCCTGTATCTTCCTGTCGATGACGGGACCGGCGACGTCTTCCATCTTCTCGAACAGCCGGGAGAACATCGTGGTGTGGAAGTAGACGAACCGTCTGTCGGCGAACTCGATCTGTCCATCGTCATCGACCTGGGCGTCGAGGATATGCGGTGCCAGCCGGTAGAATGCCTCCTGGACGTCTGACATAGGACACAATTATTGGGCCTGCATTAAATACTTTCCAGCAGGAGTATTGGATGGTAAGGAAAATGCGGGTAGAGGGCGAGGCGGGATCCAGAACGCCTGCAGTCGTGCAGCGGCACACTCTGTTGGGATGTCCTCCGGACACCCCTTCCTTGCGTGAAGTCCTGAAATCTGGGATTTCAGTCGACTCGACCGGACTCATGAAGTTTGGGAGTACGAGCGTAACCGTGGCGTGGGGCGGGATTCGATGCCGAGGTTCTCGGAGAGAAACGAGGCGGTTCGAATCAAAAAGGGCGAGGGGCGGGATTCGAACCCGCACCGGGACCGGCTCGAACGCGAGCTCGAGTCCCTGAAAGGACGGGTCGCCGACATAAAGGAACGGCTCGACAGTTTCTCCCCACGTCGTCACTACCAGTACGACCCCGACGAGGACCAGGGCGACCTCGACGAGCTCATCGGCCACCTATGGACCCACGGTGAGGCAACCACCGACGACCTCGAGGACATCTACAGGGACGTGAACGCCCGACAGCGGCTCTACCAGATCGCCGAGGATGTCGCCGACAGCAACCCTCCGATCCAGTACCGCCGGACCGGTGGCGGTCAGGGCGAGCAGAATAAACTGATCCTGGACAAGGACCAGGCCCGCCAGCTCTGGAGGGATCAGTGATGTCCGAACACACGATACGCGGATGCGACTGGTGTGGCAAGAAGATTAAGGACACCAGAGAAGACGTTGAAGAATGGGAAAAGCACTGGGAGGTACGGGTTCTCCCCAACGGGATGAAAGACATCGGTGCTGAGTCCATCACTCTCTGCGAGGACTGTGTTGGCGAGATTAGGGATCTCGCAGGAAGCACGTGCCGCGAATGCCCTTCTTGTGGCGGCAAGACAAAGCCCAACGACAAAGAACCTGGCATCATCAGCTGCCAGCTTTGTGACTGGAAAGGTGATGCCTAATGAAGTGCGCGCCTCCGATGTGTGTCTACGAGTTCCGGTGTCCGCACTGTAAGCACGAGTGGACTGACCCGCTGCTCCCCTCACGGGACATCAGATGCCCCAACGACGAGTGCGGGCTCCCCATGGACCCGGAACAGCCCGGCAACCACCGCATCGTCAACAACTCCAACCTCCCACGGGCACGCGCCCGCTACGGGTGATCCCATGAGGCTTCTAAAATGGCTTCTGCCGCGGTGGTGGGGGTATCTGGTCGGCCGTGTGATCTTACAGACCTACCTACCGAGAGAATGGAGGTTGGATTACGATGGCGACTGATGCGTCGCTCCAGAATTGGCTGGAGATGCTTCCCGGACTCTCCCAGCTCCAGTACCGCGTTCTGAAAGCGGTTAAGAAGCATCAACCGGTCACGTTCCGGGAGCTCGCCCGGGAGATGGACGACCTGTCCGATCGGACGGTCCAGCCCCGGCTGTCAGAGCTGGCGGACAAGGGACTCGTAGACGACTCCACGTCCCGGCCCTGCCGCCGCAGCAACCACGACCGTCCCTGTACCGCCTACCAGATCACAGACAAGGGCCGGGAGGTGGTCTTCGATGGACTATAGCGCCTTCGACCAGCCCGAGACGCGGGAGCCTCACGACGGCTGGAATGACTGTCAACGAGAGCACTGCGCCATGTGTAACAAGTACCGGCGCTGGATCGCTGACAGGCCCGATGCCGCCCAAGAACGGCTCGATCAGGAAACACGCAACACCGCCCGAACCGACCTGGTGACCTCATGATGGCCCTCAGCAGGTCCTTCCTCCGGCAGCTCGAACACGACAAAAAGCACAAAGGCCAGCAGGAGATCACCGAGTTCACCGAGCTGTCGATCCTCGAGGAAGACGACCAGGACGGGGACGGGTTCACGATCCTGGAGGATCGATGACGATGGTCGAGGACGATGAGATCAAGGACATCCTCCGCGACATCCGCGACGAGCTCCAGACCCTCAACCGTCAACGGGGCAACTCCCGGCCCACAACCCAGGTATGGGAGGGAGAAGCCGGCAAGAAACACACCGACACAGCACAGAAAGTCATCGACAAGTGCATCAACAGCAGCCACGGCCTCCGAACCGGCCAAGTGAAAGAGGTCGCCGACTTCTCAAAGACTGAAAGCGCCACGTCCCTGATGCGGAACATCGCCGGCGAGATCGACCAGTTCGAGGCCCGCATCCAGCGCGGCAGCAAGCCCGCCCTGCTCCTCCACAAAAAAGCCAACGACGACCCCGACAACCCCGGCCAGGACGACCAACCTCAACAGGCGAGCAGCCCGTACGTGGGCTGACGCCCCGTTTTTTCTTCGTATCCCGCGGGAGATATATAGTGTCCCGCGGGACACCTTCCAGATTCACGAAAAGCCACGCGCGTGTGCGCGCGACCCGTGAACGCCAAGACCCGACAATTCTGCCCTTTTAGGAACCCGAACCAACCACCAACCAACTACTTTACAATAACAACATTCATAACATGGTTTTATATAGTATAAACCGTCGTTGGTCTCGCGCGCGTCACGCGTGCGCACGACAATCTCGCAATCTGGCAGGTGTCCCGCGGGATACCAGTTCGTTACCTACCGGTAATACTGTAAGCCGCTTGCTGTAGATGTTTCATATAGAGCCGCTCTGTAAGGTATTCTTCGAAGGTGTAGCGGTTATGCGGCAAGGTGAGCAGAGCGATCTTACGGACATGGATGACATCCACTTTATGGTGGGGACGTACGCGAACCAGGGAAAGGCTGTGAAGGCTCTTGAGGCGGCCATCGAGGATGTACGGGACGAGCAGGGCCACGGCGGTGTGATACGGCCGGTCCAGTTCTTCGAGGTCTCCGTTCATCCGGAGGTCGAGGAGGAGTTCAGGAAGCGTCTCTCGGCCCTTCACAGCCCGGATTACTTCGAGCAGTTGGCAGGACGCGTCATCAATAAGGTCCGGAACCTGATGTATTCGATGACCGGCATCGACCGGTTCCAGCCCGTCGATGATGGCGAGGAGGTCTATCTCGACGTGTTCGATCACGTGTACGCGTACGTGGTCGGCGAGCACGACGAACGCAGCCATAAAGAACCGAGAGGCGGCCTGTTCCGATGAACGACATCGTCCTGGCCGCGATCGTGTTCCCGGTCGCGTGGCACACCTCGAAGTGGCTTGCCCGGATCGTTCCGATCGTTCTCCTTGCCGGAGCCGCCGCAGCACTGACAGAGGATGATAGCAATGGCTGACTGTAGAGTTGACGGCTGTGACTGGGTGGGACAGGACGAAATATCCCATCTCAAGATGAAAGCCGTCCACGGCGACGACGACCACGAGGAAGCATACCAGAAACATCTTGATAACAAGAACAACGGCCGCAGCACCGGCTCACAGTCCAGCACAGGGTCATCGGTCACGGAGTACCAGGCCCCGGACACCGATCAAGGATCGGACGAGGACGATGATCGCCCGCACGTGAACGACCTCAAGGAGCTCGACCGATCGGAGCCCTGGATGCGGGCGGCCCTGAACGACGGCAAGCGGTACTGGAATCCGGACACAGAGCAGGTCTACGGCCCCGGTGAGGTGCGTGGCGCATGACAGAGACAGTCCGGGAGTACGTCCAGCAGATCGACCAGGCCGAGGACGTGGACCCTCTCGAGACCGATCCCGATAGCTCCACGGTCGATGCCGTCGCACAACAGGCATCCGAGGGCAGCGATGAACCGCGATGGCTCGAGATGCTCAAATCAGAGAGCCCCGCGGAAGATTACACCAGCGAGCGGTACATGACCCATGCCCTCAACTTCAATAACTCCGAGTGGATGGCACAGTTCATCAGAGGCGCCGAGGGCATGTTCGACGGCCTCAATTACGCGGTCCTCGACATGACGATCGGCCTGTTCCGCGGGCTGTGGAATCTGGCCTCGAAACAGCTAGACAGCGGCGACGACAGCACGGACCAGGGCGGCCAACAGACCCAACAGCACGACCGAGGCAAGGTGCCGCCTCCCGATTTTCCAGGAGCTCCCGATGGCTAACGACATCAAGGCTCTCCTGCCGGACCTTCACAGCTTCACGACCGGCACGACCGGTACAGGGAAAACGTTCCTGTCCGTCCAGCTTCACAAGGCATCAGAGGTCGCGAGCATCTTCTTTAACCCGCCTGACAGGTTCAGGCGGGACTACAGCATCCCCGGCCTCCGGGCGGACATGGACACCCCCAAGAAAGCACTCAAGAAGGCGCTGATGGACCGGCAGAACGTGGTGTACGAGCCGCACCGTAAGAAATCTGTGGCGAAAAAGGAGCTCCGGGGGCTGTGGGAGCTGTGCCAGGAGGTACGGGGATCGAAAGGCGACAAGGTCCGCATCCACGTGGACGAGGTCCAACGGTTCGCCCATCAGCGGTACGACGCGGGCGACGAGGACAACATTATCGTCCGTATGGCGGAAGAAGGACGCGGCAGCATCCGTCTCAACGGCATCAGCCAGAAGCCGCAGAAGGTTGTGAACGAGGCACTGTCCGAGATGCATACTCACTACATCGGAGCCCTCGCAGACAGCAACAGGCAGTACATCAAGGCCATGGGGATGGATTGGGAGAAGATTAACTCTCTCACGGACAAAGAAAACTATATCTTCGTCAAGTACGATGTTCTGAACAGCAGCGTCGAGGAACAGTTCCGGGTCCGTGCCTGATCTGTTACGCTGTTACGGGGTATATACCCCCTGCTAGGGCACTGTACGGTATCAGGTGACACCACCAGATGGCAGACAAAGACGACTACATGCCCCAGGTTCCAGGCGTGGGTAAGGTCGGCTCCATCGCTAAGGCGTTCGGAGTCGTTCTCGGCCTGTTCTTCCTCATCGGAGGCGGGTTCGTTGCCCGTATGCTCTGGAACAGGGTGACCAACAAGGTCGACCAGATGCAGCAGTCAAACAACGCAGCCGCAGGCGGATTCCAGATCATGGGGTCGCCGGCATGACGCAGGTAGCTCCTAAGATCCAGGGATACAGCCGTCGTCCGACGAAGCTGGACCTGGATGACTTCACGGAGATTCTTGAGACCCGCGTCTCGCCCAGCGAGCCCGGCACACTTGTCGCGGCCGCTCCGATCCAGAAACAGTCCCAGTGGATTCTCGGTCGTGGGCTGGATGGGACCCAGGACGGTGCTGTGGGCCGCGTTCAGGGAGAAATCCAGGATACCGGCGGCACAGTCCATCGCTGCGATGTCGAGGTCGTCCTGCTAACACAGGGCAACAGCGAGGTCGACGGGGACTCAGTCCTCCGGGACTATGACACCGACGACATCCCGACCAACAATGACAGGACGAAGCGGTTCCCCAACCCGATCATCGACACGCAGCTGTACGCGTACCCGTACAAGTTCGGGCTGCGCCTTCGATCCCGGGATGGCTCCGCCTTCGAGGTCGACCTGGACCTTTCAACGCTCGAAATCGATGGATGGTACTACGAGAAGTAGAGCCCGAGGGCTCTACTTCCACCATCCATCTCTTTTTTCCAGGGTGAGACACGATGGGAGATCTCAAAGTACCGCCTCAAGAAGTTATCGAGGCCGTTGAACCCCGTCAGACACGACGTAAGTACGAGCTGTACCTCAAGGACGGTCAGCTCCGGGACGGGCACAGCCGTTCCCAGGCACAGACCGGCAAGCTCCTTGAACGCGAGGACCGCCTCACGGTCACGCTAGAGAAAGGTGACGGCCTGTATTTCTACAATCCGGACCCGAACGATACTGTCACGGTCGAGGTCGAGAAGACCGGCCTGATCCATGTCTTCCAGACGAAGGCACGGCAGTTCATCACCTCGATCGGTGACCTGGAACAGATCGGAGGAGTCGCTCAGTCCGGTGTGGACATGGCGAACCTCGCAAAAGAGGCAGTCCAGACCACGATCCGTGACAGGCTGACGACCATTAGAGACACCTCTACCAACGAAGATAGTGCTACAGCAGTCTCAGCGACGGATGACACGACCGGCTCCACGCTCCCCTCTACAGCCGTTCCTGCGGGCAAAGCGGTCCAGGTGAAGGCACCGAACAGCAATAGCTCGCCTGTGGACCTGTTCGGGACGTACGCGCTCCGACCCGGCGAGGTTGGGCCCGCGTACAACGTCACAAACACCGACGCAATCCAGTTTACCGCCCGGAGCAGCGGCGACGAGCTCCAGGCGACCGTGGAGCAGTGATACACAGTGGCATCAGGCGGTAGCAGCCCGCCCGCGTCCGAAGGTATCAGTGGCGAAACCGGGAACGAGCGCGTGGAGTACGGACACAAAAACGGAGGGGGCGTTGACAGAGGAGAACCAGTTTCATTCGATACCGCTTTCAGCAGCGAGCCTCGGATCTTTCTAAACCAAGAACAGCCCTCAAGCAACACGATATACAGGATATCATCCTGTATAGACCAAGAGTCCGCTTCGACAACGGGTTTCAACTACACAATATTTTCAGAAAGCGGAACACTGGTCACACAAACCCACATCCTTCACTGGATGGCAGTAGGTGAATAATAATATGACGGTGAAAAGCAAGAGAGGGAAAGGACTACAGAGGAGAGGCCGGACGCAGATAGATGCCGACCTCGTCATTGACAAGGCACCAAACGGCGGCACTGTCATCCGAATTAGTAGCGGCACGTTCATCGACGTGGACGGAACGAAGTACAGCGTTGAAGGAGCGGAGAAAGACATCGGCACATCGAGCAACGACCGGAAGATAGGGATATGGCTCCATCAGGCAGATGCCGACAACGCGCTGGAGGTTCACATTGGAGAACAGGCCCCAGGCAACATCGTCCAGCGGATTGTACCGTCTGGATGGTTCCAGGTCCCGGCCAACACTAGCGATCTCTCAACGGTCGATATGTACGCGTACGGCTGGATCGATGAGCATCCAGCGAACGTCATGGATCATGTCAGGAGCCAAGGCGGGGAGGCTGTCAATCACGCCGATCTCATGGCATTGAAACAAGATGGAGTCGAGCTGGAGCTGAAAAACGTGGGTAACGTCATCCAAAAGCCCTCAGCCGATTCTACAAGCCAACAGGTGAACGTAGTATGAACATGACGCCTCGCTACCGGGAAATCAAACAGCGGCTCCAGCAGGGGAAAGAGGCCACGATCTCGAAAGGAATCCCGGTAGACGAAATCGATTGGGTCATCAAAAAGCTCCGAAATGAGACCGAGATCAACGGCCAAATTGAAATCCAAGGCGTCGACATCGGAAAACTTCAAGAAGCACAAGGGCCAGGACGAATACACGTCATCGGAGGACAGATTGAATCCCCGATCGAGCGTGCTATCCTCGCAGCACGAGGAAGAAGTGAAACCATTTCTCCGGAGCTTCAGGAAGCTATAGGAGAGCAAGGAAGCGCCATCGGAGGCGGCGACAAAGTATCCAACCTCGATGAATCACTCGCCGTCCTTGGATCGCCTCAAGTCTCCATCGACCCCTCGACAGACCCATCCGCCCCCGCAACCACCCAGGGGTCGGCGGGGACATCCGGCCCGGAACCCACGTCCAGACAGGTCTCGTCCGATCTCCCGACCTCGATCGGCAAGATGGGCATGACTGCGGTCGGTCTCGTCGTCACAGCCGTCGTCGTGATCGGCGGCATCGTCTATACCATGCTCGGAGGTGATTCTTGATGGTGCTCAGTGACGGCCTTACCACGAACCAGGATGATCAGATCTCGATGACCGGCGGCACCAACTTTGTCCAGGATGCGATCAGGGACGCGGGCGGGGCCGCGACCGTGGACGATCTCGACAGCTCCCCGACGAGCTCGACGAGATCATCGTCTCCAGGACAGGTGTCCGGACTCACGGACTCGATGAAAAACCGGCTGGAGCAGTACGCACAGGAGAAAGGGCTCAACCCGCCCAAGAACGCTGAGGACTACCAAATCTTGAAACAGCTGATGGAGGTCAACCAGGCTGAGGCATCCGGCGGCGGGTTCTCCGTGGAGGAACGGCTCCGGGCCACCAACGGACAGGACGCGATCGATCGAGCCGATCAGTTCGGTGACTTCCAGGACACGGCAATCGCGGACGACCAGGCCGTCACCGGATCAGGCTACGAAAACGTCACCAACCCCGCACAGGCCGCCATGAATAAGATCGGAGAGTTCGGCGGCAACCTGTTCAGCCTCCGCACCGCCCTCATCGCTGTCGCGGTCCCCATCGGCGCGATTATAGCAATCGTGGCCGTCCTCAAAACACTCAACACAGGCATCGAGGAGGTGATCGGTTCCGATGAGTGAGGTACTCGGCCTGCTCGCCAGCATCTACGGCAGTCAGGGAGCGACCACGACCCTGATGTTGGTCTGTCTCGCCCTGGTGGCGGAGATACGTTTCAATCTCTCCCGCCTCGACCAGCACCAGAAGCTGGACGAATGGACGTACACGCCCTACGCCACGCGGGCTATCAGGACTCTTACCGGCCGCAAAGCGGCCGCATAAACCTATACAGGGGTCGGCCACGCTCTTTCTACCGGGCTGGCCATGGGCCCGCACACCGGCCGACCCCCACCTGTTCCTCCCTCACACTTCTACCGGATCGAGCTCGAGCTCGCCTACGGCCTCCTCGAGATCGGACTGTGCCAGGTTGATGTAGTACCGGGCAGTCTCCAGGGACCGCCACCCCATGAAGCTACAGAGCTGCGGGGCAGTGAGGCCCTGCTGTGCCAGAAAAGTGGCACGTCCCTGCCTGAACGCCTGCGGGTTCTGCTTGATTCTGGAGCTGACTGGTGCCTGATCGACCGCTTTCCCTATCTGTTTGCGAGCTGACTTGTACCCAAGCTGACTCTCCCGATCATTCAGCAAGTGGAAGACATATTTTCTCCCCTTGTGCCGGTGGTCCTCATATTTCCACTTCCGGAGAGCTGACACGGATTCGTTCAGGGGTAGCGTCCGCTCACCGGTCTTCCCCTGGATGGTGGCCTCGCACCGATCCTCGAAGAACGCCAGCTGGTTCCACCGCAGATCCAGGACCTCCCCAATTCTGCCACCACTATCCCACAAGAACAGGACCAACGCGGTGTCCCTGACATTATTCGCGTTTGTGGCGACCTTCTCCACCCACGAAGGGTGGGGGAGTCGAGACGGATTGACCTCTGAACGCTCGCTCACCTTCACCTTGACGCTCATCCACTCGAGGAACTCCGGTTTATCCTCTCCGGTCACGAACTGGTACAACTTCAGCAACGACATCTTATACTCCCGCCTCGTCCACGGGCTCATCTCGTACCCGACGATGCGAGACTTGTTGATCCGAGCCACCAGCTTCTTCAGCTGCCGCAGGTGGTCCTTCGGCTCATCCAGCGGCCACCCGACCTCATCCTGGAGGGCAAGCAAACTGTTCATATAACGGTTGATGCGCTCGATGGACAGCCCTTCGGCCTCCATCTCCTCCTTGAACTCGATAAGAAGGCCGATGTTGTGGTCCGTATGGTTTGAATCCTCCACACGCTCCATCGTGCGGTAGAGCTTCGACTGACTGTTATAGATCGACATGGGCTTGGTCACCAGCCGCTTACTGTAACCCCAACTTACATTAAACGATCCGAGAATTGCCGGAACCCGCACCACCGTGGGGCAGATTCCGGAACCTCCATTTCACGTGGAGACTCAAGACGATCGCGGCTGACGTCACGATTCTTTATAAAGAATCGAGATCCAGGATCTCGAGGCCTCGTCGATCTAAGATCTTCAGCTCGTCATCCGGGAGGCCTGCCGCGAGCACCTTAATTTCTTGTGGAGAACGTCACCACTCAACAGTACACACGCCAGCTACCGGAAATTTACCGGAATAAGCAGGTTTTATATTGAAGGGTCTTACAGTAAACCACTACGGAAGTAAGAGGAAGAACACGAGTGGCCCCGAGGGTTGGGCTCGGAGGCCAGTAGAGGGTTATAAGACATTATTTATAAACCCTGTCCTGGCTCTCACCTGATTCTCGGACCACCGCCTACCGATCGGCAGTGAGTGACCAAGCCCATGCCGATCGTGAGCATGACTGTGATAGCCTATGAGCGACACACAGACAACTCAGGCAGACGGTGATCTATCGAGACAGGCTGATAAGCCTGGACTCGGCTCTTCAAACGCTGAAACCGAAAATCCTCCAAAGGGCGAGGGGCGGGATTCGAACCCGCGTCACCGGAGCCACAGTCCAGCAGTATAAGCCAGCTAACCTACCCTCACCACGAGTGGAGGAGGGGGGTCGAGGCTTTAAATATTACGGGTCGCTGCTGGTGGCTTGACCGCTGTCCTGTGGGCGGTAGCCCTAAAAGCCCGGCGGAGAAACACTGTGGTACGGATGCGGATGCTGGATCGGGATGAACAGGAACGGCTGAAGGAGGTCCTGGCCCTCGATCCACCGGGTGAGGCCTCGATCTACGATGTTGTCGGGAGCATGGATACCCTGCTGGCGTTTTTCGAGGATACTGAGGGGTTCGGCTCCCTGGCACCGTTCCTGCGGGCGTACTACCGGGTGACCGAGGAGGTTGTCCGGCACCGGGTCGAGGATGAGGGCTTTTTCGATGATCCTGGTGCCCTGGAGCGGCTGGATGTGCGGTTCGCCAGGCTGTACTTCGAACCGCTGCGTGCGTACCTCTTCGAGGGCGAGAAACGGGAGCCGTGGCGGACGTATCTCTCGTACTGCGAGCGGGGGGACAGCAGGCCGGCCCTGGAGATGAGCCTTGGGATCAATGCCCACATCAACGCGGACCTGGTCCCGGTGCTGATCGAGGAGGGTTACGATGAGTATGAGGATTACGAGCAGATCAACACGATCCTCTCATCGGTCTTCAAGGAGCTGCTGGAGTACTTGGCGTTCAGGAAGCACGATGCGATCGGCCTGGAAGCACTTATCATGCGGAAGACGGTCTCGAGGCTGTTCAGCAGGGCGATCGTGCGGTGGCGGGAGGAGGCATGGAGTCATGCGGTTGGTCGGGACGCTTTCGACCCGATCCGGGCGGAGGTCCACACCGAGACCGAGCGCCTGGCAGCTGACCTGATCGATATCACGGAGCGGTTCTCCCTGCTGCATATCCCGCACACGATCCACAGGATCGGTGATACGTCGGTGCGGCTGGATAGGTCTGTCTGACGGGCAGGAGCGATGACCAAAGAAATTGCAGGGGGCCAGATCCGAACGTCGAAAGCACGCTTTCTCATGTGTCGAATCTGGGTGGAAGCAGTGAACAACAGTGAAATGCGGGGGGCCGGATTCGAACCGACGAACCCCTGCGGGAACGGATCTTGAGTCCGTCGCCGTTGGCCGCTTGGCTACCCCCGCACATCGCAGATGTGCTGGTCCTCGAAACTCCTGCGGAGTTTCTCAGCCCCCCAAACGTAGGCGAAGTTTGATCACGCAGGCCGGTTGCGGAGCAACCGACCACAGGGCATGCGGTCCTGGCGGACCGTGTCACCTGTGGTATAGCTGGTGGTGAGAGGGATTTAAAGAAGGCGGGGCATCAGGCGAGCCGGTCGAGGACGGTCTCGAGCTTATCGGCCTCGAGCTCGTCGGCCCGGTCCTCAAACGGGATGTGATCCTGGACGGTCTCGCGGGCGTCCTTGAGTCGTCCATCGAGGTCATCGGATCCGTCCCAGTCCTGGTACCGTTCCCTGTCGGCTATCCGGGTGTGGAGGGAGACGAGAGCATCGTCAAGATCCTCTTTCTGCTGTTCGGTCTCGATCATATCGAGGTCCTTCTGGAGTTCGTCGAGGCTGTCCTCGAACCGGGCCGCCTTCTGGTCCCAGCTGTAGCCGGTGCTCTCGATGGTCCGGGTGGCGTCCTGGAGTGAGGTGAGCCCTGTCCTGGTGGCAAGGTCCTCGATGTCCGCGGGACCAGGGAGTGAGGCCCGGATGCCGTCTTGGACCCGGTCCTGGATCTCGTGGGCCTGTTCGAGGTCCTTGTCCCCGAGGACGTGTTCGTTGGCGATGTCGTAGAACTTCTTGACGTACTCTTCGGCCATCTCCTCGGGGCCGAACCGTTCCTCGATGAGGTCCTCGAAGCGATCGGGGTCGGTTGAGCGGATGCTCTCGAGTTTGTTGTGCTGGGCGACGGCGTAGTGCTGCCAGTCATCGTCGAACATGTCCGTGGTGACGGCGATCTCCTCGCGGGCCTCGTCTTTCTGATCGATGGGGACGAACGGGGACGCGAGGGCGAACTCGGCCTCCTCGCGGACCTGGCGGTTGAAGGCATCGAGTTCGTCCTCCGTCCAGACGTGGGGCATGTCGTCCTCGTCGCGGAAGTAGATGGAGTACAGCGCGATTGCCCGGGTGTTTTCCTCGAAGACGTCGGAGTCTTTCTGGGGGTCCGGGGCGTTCAGCGGTGTCTGGTCCCTGATCTCGGCTCGGTTCGAAAGGACGGTCTCTTGGATGGTCTCGAGGTCGATGTCCGGTTCCTCCTCGACCGTGAAGGTGCCGTAGTGGAGGCGCTCCTCGCTCTCGTCCGGTGTGTCGTACATGCTGACCTCGATGCTGTCGTCAGGGTCGATGGGGTCGATGTCGTAGGTGAGCTCGAGGATGGCGTTGTATGTCGAGATGGTGCCGTCATCAAAACGCAGGGTCCTGGTGAGGTCCATCCTGTCTGTATCGATGCTCCAGCTGTCGGTGATCGTGTCGTAGGGGTCCTCGAGGTCGTGCTCTGCACTCGGGAGGGTGTTCTGGACGGTCTGGAGGTGGTCCTCGAGGCCGGTCTCTTCATCCTTGGCGGCGAGGTACTCAAGGAGATCCGTGGTCTGCTCCTGCAGGGAGGGGTCAGCGGCGAGGAGACCCTGGTGCTGGCCGAGGTCGACCGTCTCGCCGTCCCGCAGCTGGTCGAGATCGTCGGCGAGGTCCTCGTACGTCGAGGCGAGGCTATGGTTGCGTATCTCATCGATCCGCCGCCCGGGATCGAGCTCGGGTGCGGTGTCCCGGGTCGGGGAGTCGATGTCCTCGAGGATGGTCCTGATCGCGCTGTCGTGGTCCTGCTGTCGTGCAGCCTCGAGAACCTCCCGGTGGCGATTGATGTACTTGGGGAGTAGCTCTCTGACGGTCTCCTCGTCGGGGATCGGCTGGTCGGCAGTATCGTGGAGGTACCGCATCCAGTCGAGCTCGGTGTGGAACCGCTCGGGGTCGTCGTCTTTGAGATCTTTGAGCCGGTCGAGTTCGTCTTTGAGGTCCTTGCCCCGGAACCCTGTGTAGCCGTCTGCGAGCTGTCCTTCGACGGCGTTCCGGTAATGATCCCAGAGCTGTTCTCGCTCGCGGTCGGTGTAGATGAGGTCGTCGCCTGCCTGCTGTTCGTAGTCCATGACCCTGGCGATGTTGTCCTTGAGCTCGTCGGGGAGGTCCTCGGCCGGCTTGAGCTTTCCGTCCTCGAGCCGACCGATCTCGCGTTCGCCCCAGGCGGTGTTCCAGCCTGCTGAGTCGATGTCGGCGAGGATGGTCTCTGTGGCCTCGATGTCGCCGTCCTCGTCGATGTACCTGCGGACGCGGATGAGGTGGTTGAGATGGCCGCGTGGTTCGTAGACGCTGATCATGCGCTCGAGTGCGTCGTCCTCCCGGTCGAAGTTGAGCTTGTCGTAGACGGTGGTTTCGCCGTGGTCGAATTTCTCGAGGCGCTGGCCGCGGGCGAGCATGGCGACTGTGTCCTCGCGGAGGTCCTCGATGTCCTGGCTGAGCTGGTCCTCGCTTTTCTCGGTGATGCTTTTGTAGTTCTTGGTCAAGCTGTCGGTGACGGGGCTGTCCTTGAGGCGGACCTGGTGGTCGCTGTAGTCCCTGATGGGGCCGAACCGGCCCTGGTCGAGGTGGTACCGCTTCCCGTCGATCTTGAGGTCGATGAAGGCATGGGAGGTCTGTCCTTCTTCGATCTCGAAGAACCGTGGATCGAGGCCGAGTTCCTCGGCGAGGGTGTAGGCGTGGATGGCGTGTTCGTAGCAGTTCCGCTCCTCCTTGCTCTCGTGGAGGTGCCGGACGTTGAGGCCGCGTTCGAGTGCACCGGCGAGGCCGTAGTCCATCTCTTCGAGGTGCTCGTAGATGCGTCTGCCGGGATCGTCGTCCCAGTCAGCTGCTAGCTCGGCGGCGGCCGTGTAGCTGTTGTCCGGGAGGGACATCGGACCTTAGCTGAGGTGATCGAGGTCGGTGAGTGAACTGCTGTCGTTGCTGGGCTCGTCGTAGGCTGGTCCGCTGCCGGAGGTCTTCCTGTCGCGGGTCTGGTCTTCGGGCTGGTATTCGATGCCGGCGAGGACATGTTCGCCGTCGAGCTCGGCGTCGAGATCTGCCTCGCTTGGGTCGAGTGTGCCGTAGCTGTGCTGTGCTTCGACGGTATCCTCGTCGACGTAGTCTGGTGAGCGCTCGAGTGCGTCTTCGTATGCCTCGTTCAGGTCCGCACCGATGCCCATCTGGAGTTCGAGGTCATCGTCGTTTCCAAAGATGTTTCCGAGTCCGTCTGTTAGCCGGTCGAAGAGTCCGTCGTCTGCCATAGGTATCACGCATGAGGATGCGGCGGTGATTTTTTAATACGTGCCGGTGATAACGGCTGACGGGTTGCCGATTATTAAGACACGATGCCCAACACGTCGATGATGGAGGTTCTTGGAGGCCCGATGCTCAGAGCCCTGCTTGTCTTTGTCCCGGGTAAACGGTCATGAGAACAGAGATGAGATGCCCCGACCGGGATTTGAACCCGGGTCTTCGGCTATCTTTACCGCGTGGATTTCAGATCATCGTCCACTGACCCGCCACGGGTCAGGGACTCAGTTCTTCCGAATGCGTGTTCGAAAGGCCGAGATGATTGGCCGGACTACACTATCGGGGCACAGTACCGTACGCCTACGTGTGGCACCTACATTTAAATTGGTTGAGCCGGCCGGGGAGGTTTTTATCCTGCCGGGGCCCAGTCACGTCCATGACAGACGTCACCGTCCTCGGCGGCGGGGTCAACGGCATCACCACGGCCCTGACCCTGCGGCTGCTGGGCTATGAGACAGAGCTTGTCACCGCGGAACGCGCGGACCGGGTCGAGGAGCCAGGACCGGAGCTTGCCTCCTGCTGGGGTGCCGGTGCCATCCATCCCCATGCCGTCGGGATGGAGGACCTGGATGCGGTCTTTGCTGACTCCCTGGATGCCTTCGAGGTCTGCCGGCAGGCCTCGGTGATGGGTGTCCGCCGCCAGCAGCATCTGTGGCTGTCCGATACCGGTGACCTGCCGCCGGACGAGGACGTGATCGAGCCCGCGACCGTCGAGGACCCGCCTGCGGGCAGGAAAGCGAAGCGCTCGGAGCTTTTCATGGCGGAGATGCAGGCCTACCTGCCGCGGCTGTACCATCTGTTCAAGGCCGGTGGCGGGGAGGTCGAGGAGCGATGCGTGGACGAGGACGAGATCGGGGACCTGGACGGGGAGGTGGTGATCAACTGCACCGGCTACTGGAGCAGGCAGCTGTTCGATGACGAGGAGCTGTACGCGGTCAAGGGGCACCTGGTCCGGGTCGATGATGCGGACCTGCCCCGGCTGGATGAGGAGATCACATCGTATGTCTACGAGCGAGAGGTTGGTCCGGGTCTGTACTCGTTCCCGCGGATGGATGCGGTCTTCCTCGGTGGCACCCACCTGGAGGGCCGGCCGGAGCCTGGTGGGGACTGGGAGGGGGAGACCGTCGACGGCGATATGGTCGATGTCGGCGGGACCGAGGTCCCCGAACACATCCTCGCGGCCAACAGGCCGATCCTCGCGGATCTGGGGGTGGACTTGGACGGGCACACGATGCATGGCAGTGTTGGCTATCGGCCGATGCGGGATGAGGTCCGCTTGGAGCGTGAGGACATCGACGGGATGCCGGTGGTGCACAACTACGGCCATGGCGGTGCGGGTATCACGCTGTCGTGGGGATCGGCGTTCCGTGCGGCCGCGCGTGCTGTTGAGGATATCGAGCCGTCGGGCAGGGCGCCACACTGCTGGGGCGGCGATGCCGTCGGCAACCATCTCCGCCGGCTCGCCGGGCGGAAGGTGGACGATCTGTCGGGCTGAGACAGGAACCCGTTTAAAAGTTGCCGTCCAATCGCCGCCTGGTACCGGGTCGCCCCGATCACGTGTCCGGTACTGTCACACGTTGGCAGGGTGGTGTACTGGCCGAACATCGTTCGGTCATCACCACCGTGATGTCAACGAATGGCGGGGTGGTGTAGTGGACTATCATCGTACCCCGGGGCGGTACGGACGGGGGTTCAAATCCTCCCCCTGCCATTTATTTACCCTATATTTCTTCTCCCTGCTGTTTTTATTCTTTAGATTTTAATCATCGGCTTGTCTGCCCGTCTTTATGGGTCCATTGGCCTCACCCCATGATTTAAGCGATAGCAGATTCAATGCAGGGTTCAAAAGGTGGTTTCCTTGGAAAAGCGAACTTTGATGGAATTAGAGGGGGAAGAAAAGTCGCAGAAGCAGTTCTTCGATATATTTCAGAAAATCTTAAAGGAGGATAAACTAGGTGAGAAGATTGTCTTGCATTTTGGACAAGATGAGATGGAGATAAGAGGCAGAATAGGCGCAAATCACGGATTTAAGGCCTTTTTCCCTTCAGAATTATTCAAAGACTTCTTCGAGGGTGAAATTGTCTTACAAACAGATAGAGAAAAATTCAAGGAAATTATTGATGGAATACTTACGATTCATGAACTAGATAATACTCTAAAATTCTCTACAGATGGTAGTCGAATTTTTGTTGATTATGAAGCTGAATCAGTAATTAGGACAGAAGATGTCTCTGAAACGAAATCGTTTAAGATGGCGGGTGTTATGACGCCAAATAATTTCTCTGAAATACCGCTATCGGAATTCAATAAGAAGTTGACGAGCCTCAAAATTCAGGCTAAGGAGGAGGAAGTAGAGATCGTCCTCTCGGCAGACTCTATAGGTTTTAATTTTGGTGGGGGAGGAGCTATGGTCTCTGGATCAATATCAGATATACCTTGTCAAAGCGACCTTGATAAGACAATTAGGGTCACATTTGATTACAGTGTAGTGTCTCCCATGCATAAGTTTGTATCAATTGAAGAACATTTAGAGGATGTCAGAATTGAGGCGGCGGGGAATAAGGAGGCAATAAGGTTCGTAGCAAACTATGAAGGAGGTATCGATGTTGAAATTGTCTTTGCTCCGAGAGCGTAGAGACGACAATGGATGTACAGAATGAGGATCCTGTGGATGTTTTTGAAGAAAAACTCAATGAACTTGACGAATCTTACAAACGCGGAGATATCCCTTACCGCTTCAACGAACAGTTTAACCTCGTAAAACAAACAACTGAACGTGCTATTAATTTAGGTCGCGATATCGAATATGACGATTTAGATGGTATCCTTAGAGAAAAAATTGAGCGCTGGTTTAGTTTTGTAGAGTACCTTCTTGATGCTCTAAATCAGAAAGCAGATTCAGACTTCAGTAAGTATGAGGAAGCGATACAAGCCTTAGGCCAGCAATTCTTCCGGAGGGCATATATGCCAGGCGTTTCAGAACCTCTGGCCTTGGTCTCAGATGACATTGCTGGTAGGAATGGAAGAAACATCCCAATAATGAATATTGAATCTGTGGAGAATGATATTGACGAAGATGATGTAAAGAAAAATAATTCCGCTCCGGTTATTTGCCTCTCAGAGGAATGGCGTGAAAATCCGGAGTTATGGCCGCTTTTTTGCCATGAGTTTGCACATGTTGTGAGTGACTCAAAAGATATCCTTGCTGAACCTACCGCACACAATTCGCATCGTGAGGAATTCTTCGCCGATTTAACAGCGGCTTATATCCTTGGTCCGTCATTCCTCAAGAGCATGATAGTGGCCTTTGAGGAATACGATGACATCAATACGAGACAAGGTCTTGATCATCCGCAACCCAGTTCTCGTATTACAGCCGTCAGGAACTTGATTGACCAGGAGGCTGAACCACAAGTCGAAGAAATTACCACGGAAATTTGGTGGGAGTGGTATTCTAATGAAGCAGAACCGATTATAGATGAAGAACCTCCATGGCGGGGGGCTAAGGACAATTTAGAGAATGTCAAAGAAGACGGTGCTCAAGATTTCAACAGTATCTGGTCGAAAGTCATAGACGGAAATGCTGGAACCTCCCCCATAGAGATTATGGCAGAGGCCACGTACAATGATGAGTGGCCGGAACTAGACGAAATTCAAACAGAAATTAAGGAATGGTTCAGGGATGTTAGATAAGTATGGTTACCCTAGAAACACCGACCACCAATGAGTGGTTCAGAGCCAAGATACGACTTAGGAGGTTAGAGAGGATAATCGATGCAGTTAACCGGGGTTACTTTTCAAATCTTAAACTATCGGAGGAAATGAAGGAGGAGATTGATGCAGCTATAGAGGATCTTGAAAAAGCAAGAGAAAATGGTGTTGTTTCTGAAGATGTAAATGATGTTATTGAGTATCTGAATGCGGTTAAATCAAGAAAACAAGTGTCTGAGAGTGCAGTAGAAAAAATTAAGCAGACATACTCCGAGGTTGTTGAAGAACGTGAGGGCGCGGTCAAGGAATTTTTCTCTGCATTTGAAGGTTCTGGGCTGCCCAGTACTACCAATGCAGAAAGTTTCACTTCGAGATTGAATAAAAACAGCGATAAATCTCCGCGTGAAGTTTTGGAAGAACTCGTCGTCAAAGAAGACCAGGGGCTCTATATTAAAGAACTCTTTACACGTCTATGGATGCGGAGGGGCTCTGGATTTAGTTATCACAATATAGTCAACCATATTCACAATTTAGCTGATGAGAATATAGTAGATACGGAAAAGACGCTGGGCAAGTTGCGTGTCTATCCTTTGCTCAATAATGAAGATATAAAGAGAATGAGAGAGGGGAAAGAGCAGATTTTTCGCGGGGAGATTGATGCAAACATCACAGATTACTTCAGAACGTCCAGATCCCCTACAATAAATGTTCATCGTTTCAATAACCATAGAGAAGACAGTGTTTCAGATACAATTTATGTCGTTGCTAGAGAAGGATTAACTGTGAGCGGGGAGGTAACATCTATAGGGATGTATTTCCCCAACAACCTTAGTGTGGCTCTGAGAGATCGATATGATTATCGGTTGAAACCAAAGCATGAGGAATTGGTGGATGAAGATGCTCAGATTGCTTATCTCGTGAAAAAAGGAAGTAATCAGGTATATGTTAACAGAAGTAGGGATCGGACCGAATCTCTAGGAAAAGTTGATGATTCAGAGTTACACGCTTAATTTCGTTGGTGAAGAGGGTGTCAGTGATGACCGAACGATACCTGCTTCTCGGTGAGACCGACGACATGGGCGCTGAGCGGGAGCTTGTCGCCGACACCGACCGGGAACTGGTCCGGATGGAGCTTGTCCACAGCGGCCAGGCGCATCCGTCCGCCCTCAGCTACCGGTATGACATCGAGGAGGACGACGCCAGGCACATCCTCGAGGATCTTACCGAGGAGGGTGTCTGTGCGCCCTGGAGTGAGTACGAGGAGGCCAAGACGGAGTACGACCGCGCGGATGACCCGGTTACCTTCGATGCGTTCGAGTAGTTGATTTCTTATACCCGTGTCCCGCTGTCTGTCCCATGCAGGCACGTCATATCGACCACGTGAACATCAAGGTCCCTGAGGACGGTCTCGAGGACGCGGTCGCGTTTTACCGGGATGTCTTCGGGTTCGAGCCGGAGAAACTGGATGCCTACCGCGCCGGTGAGCGGACATCGTTCGCGTTCAGGCTTGGCGAAACCGCCCTGCTCCATGTGCGGCCGGTCGAGGACTTCGTACCGCCGTCAGGGGACAACTATGATCATTTCTGTCTGGTCCTGGAGGCGGGTATAGAGGAGATACGCGAGCTCATGGAGGAGCATGACATCGAGATCCGTCGTGAGAGCAACCCGTTCGGTGCGACGGGTCGCGCCCCTGCGGTCTACATCGCGGACCCGTTCGGCTATGTGATCGAGGTCAAGGCTCAGGTCAGATAGCGCCATCCGCCGTCCTGTGCTTCCTGGGTGGAGGTGAGGAAGTCAGCGCGGAATTGCTGGACGAGCGTATCTGTGAACAGTTCTGCGAGTTCGTGTTCGATGCCGTGGAGGATCCGTCTGTGATATATGGCGTTCTTCCGCGGGACCGACCCTGGTGCGGGCGGTCTGTCGCTGTCTGGCAGGTAGACGGTGACCCTGTGCGGTATCTGGTGTTCGTCCAGTCCACGGACGGGGTACGGTTCGAAGTTCTCGCGTGTGAGTGTTGTCTGGCGGTAGCCGTCCTCGTATGCGGCGATGGCCTGATGTTCGTCGTCGGTCAGGCCGGTGTAGATGATGCCGTTGACTGTGTCCTCGCCGGGGTACAGTTCGAGCATGGTGCCGCCGCGACGTGTCCGGTAGCTGTAGAACCGCTCGAAGCCCTCGATCTGGACCGGGATGGCTGTGATGCGGTCGTTGATGTCGTCCCACCGGTCGCTGACGTCGGGATGGATGGAAAAGTCGGTGTCTGTGCTGTAGGCGGCCTGTGTCCAGGTCGGTTCTTTGCGCTCTGCGATGCTGGATGGCCTGATGAGGCTCCCGTACCCGAGGACGGCGTTCATTGCTCGTCAGGTCTTCTGGTACTGGGCGATGTCCTTTTCGACGTCGACGTGGGTGAGGAAAACGGTCCTGCAGCAGTAGCGGTCGAGCCCGAGGTCATCGAGGACAGCTTTGGCGTCCTCGTTATTTTCTTCAGTCCGTTCCTGAAAGTCCTCCCACTTGTCGCCGATGACCTTGCCACAGGAGAAGCATCTGACTGGCACGATCATGGTATCACCGGTAGGACTTCTGCTGCTTGTGCCGGGCGCCCTTGGAGGACTGGCTCGGCTTGTGGGTTTCCGTCCTACGGAAGTCCTCGACGAGGAGGTACCTGTCGTACTCGAGGAACTGGTTGCGGAGCTCCTCGCCGTCTGCATGGTCCGCGAGTGCGCGGGCGACTGCCATCCGGATGGCCTCGGTCTGGGCCTGCTTGCCGCCGCCGTTGACGTTGACGTTGATGTCGACCTCGTCCGCAAGGTCGCCTGCGATGCGGATCGGCTCTTTGACCCTGAGACGCCGCATCTTGGACTGGACGTGGAGCGGCCTGCTGTTTATCCTGACCTCGCCGCTGCCGTCCTCGTGGAGGGCGGCGCGTGCCTTTGCTGTCTTGCGCTTGCCGGTGGCGTTGACTGTCATCGTTATGCACCTAGGTTGTCTGCTATCTGCTGCATCGTCATGTAGTTTGCCCCGCGGAGCTCGCCCTCACGGGCGTCCTCGATCGTCTCCGCGTCGACGGAGTCCGGGTTGCCTGTGTGGACCTTGAGCTGTCCGAGCATCTCCCGTCCTTCGCTGTTGTCCGGGAGCATGCCCCTGACGGTGCGCCGGACGATGCGTTCCGGTGCCTTGGGGTACTGCGGGCCGTGGTCGCGGTCGCCGCGTTCGTATCGTGTGCGGTATTTCTCGATGATACTGTCGGGATTACCTTTGACGATCGCTTTCTCGGCATTGACGATATCAACGTCGTTGCCGTCCTTGAGCGCTGCGACGATCTGGGTGGCGAGTCGTCCGATCACATGGTTTTCTGCGTCGATTATCATGGTATCACTTCATGAGGGTGATCTGTTCGCCGTCGGGGTTTTCCTCGACGAGATCTTCGATATAGACGACCTCGCCTGCATCTGCGATCTCCTTGCGTGCTGCAGAGGAGAAATTGAGAGCTGCGACGGTGACGTCGGTGTCCAGTCGCCCGGAGCCGAGTACCTTGCCGGGGACGAGGACGGTGTCGCCATCCTCGGCGTGCCGCTGGATCTTCGAGAGGTTGACTGTGGCTTGATCGCGGCTGGCCTTCTGGAGTTCGTCTGCAGCCCGTGTATAGACGGCTGCATCGTTCTTCCTGCCTGCTTCTTCCAGCTTCTGGACGGCTTCTTTCAGTACAGGGTTGGTCTTCTGCATCGTGATCATCTCTTGTGTCGTACCTTTAAAAACGTAGGATGGGTCTCCCACCATTCTTCCCGCGAGTGCGGGGTACGGGCTTCCGCGGAGCGGAGACCGTTCGAGCATGTTTTCCGGTCGGTTCGCGGAGCGAACCGTCCCTTTCTACTCGCGAAATCTGCGAGTGCGGGGGGAGGGATTTGAACCCTCGGAACGCCTGCGCGTACAGGATGTCTCATGTGTGGCCGTGATACGGATTTGTGGCCACCGGACGTCTTAAGTCCCGCCCCTTTGGCCTGGCTTGGGTACCCCCGCAACTGGTGCGCCAGTTGGCAACGCGGGCCGGTTGCAAGCAACCGACCGGTAGGTTAGCGGCCCGGAGGGCCGTTGTATCGTGGCGGGGGCTTGCTGTATGGTTATGCGAGGACGTCTGTCGCCTCGTCCTCAAATTCGTCGAGCTCGTCCTCGAGGATGTCTGCCGTGCGCTCGAGGATTTGGCGCGGGCTGAGCCCGGAGACGCTCTCGACCTCAAAGAGGAAGGTGTCGTCGTGCTCTGTCAGCTCGACCTCGTCACCTTCCTCGATATCGACGGCTGCTTCGAGGGCGTAAACGATATCTTCATCCGCATCGACCGGTCCATCCGTCTGTGTGACGGCATCCGGGGCGAGCCGGGCTGCCTCGACGTTGTTCTCGACTTTGTCCCCGTTGATCGTGAATACGGGGTAGTATCTGTATGATGCGTTCGCTGCCTGGTGTTTGGCGTGGTCCTGTCCGCGTCCGAGGACGGCGTGGGCTTCGAGTTCCATCTCCTGCCCGTCCATCAGGCGCGCGATCAGTGTGTCGGGGTTGGGTGTCTCGACCTGCTTGTCGGTCGGCTTGAGGTCTGCCGCGGTGACGTGTGCTTTGCCTTCGCGTTCGAGGACGAGGGTGACCTGGCAGTCCTTGCATCCGTCGCCCTCGCAGTCACAGTCCTCGGGGAGGTTGTACTCGCCCTCAGGGAACCGCCACGGGACCATGCCGATGCGGTGTGCGACGATCTCATCGAAGAGGCCGGATGTGTTGTTGACGAAATCGACCTCGCGGACCGCCATCGTTGGTATCTTTGCGATCATGGTCCGTCGGAGGGCGTTGGCGAATGCTGGTGTCGCGTCCTCCAGGACGAAGGACATCTCTCTGTCTGATTCCTCAAGCACGTCGATGTTCATTGTATCACTCGATTATCCCTGGGAGCCTTTGCCTGCGTTCTTCTTCCGCGTTGAGTCGTGGGGCACGGGTGTGACGTCCTCGATCTTGCCGACATCGAGGCCTGACCGTGTGATCGCACGGATGGCTGGCTGTGCTCCCTGTCCGGGGATCTTCTGCTTGGTCCCACCAGGGGCGCGCACGCGGATGTGGACGCCTTCGAGACCTTTCTCTTGGGCCTCCTCGGCCGCCTTCTTGGCTGCCTTCATGGCGGGGAACGCTCCTCCCTGGAGCCGTCCCTTGTCTGTGGTCATACCGGAGGTGAACCGTGAGATGGTCTCTGCTCCGGTGATATCGGTTATGTGGACGATGGTGTTGTTGAAGCTTGAGTAGATATGGACGAGTCCCATCTTCTTGTTGTCTGCCATGGTATCACGCCTGGACGATGTCCTTCGAACCCGGGGCCACTGAGATGTTTGCCTCTTCGTCTTCGGTGACGAGGTAGCCGGGTACATCGACCCGGGTGTCGCCGACCATGATGTGGCCGTGGGTGATGAACTGGCGTGCCTGTTTCATGGTGTCTGCCAGTCCCTTCTCGTAGACGATGGTCTGGAGTCGCCTGTCGAGGACGTCTGTGAGATCGAGGTCGAGGACGTCTGTGAGGTCCGCGTCGTCCTTGACGAGACCGAGCTTGGTGAGCTTGTCGATCAGTTCCTGTTCTCGCTGTTCGTCCTGGGCTGCGTTGAGCTTTCGAGCTTCTCGGCGGAGGTCTCGAACCTGTGACTGGCTCTTCCAGACCTCTCGCTTGTTCTTCAGACCGTACTCATACATGTAGTCGGTCTCGCGCTCGATGCGCTCCTGCTGCCATCCTCGCGTGGGTGTCTCGTAGGCTTTCTTGAGCTTCTTGACCATCGTGTATCACGTTATTCCTCGCTTTCCTCTTCTTCTTCCGTTTCCTCGCCTTCGCCTGCGTCTTCCTCGGCTGCTTCCTGGACGCGTGCTCTGGAGACGCCGATCTTGGCTCCGGAGCGGAATGAGGACTGTGTCTTCTGTCCGCGGACGGGCAGTCCGATCTTGTGGCGCCAGCCGCGGTAGGTGCCTGTTTCCTTGAGCCGCCTGACGTCGAATTCCTCCTTGAGCTCGAGGTCGGCTCCGATGAGATGGATGTCTTCGCCTGTCTCGTGGTCCTTCCGCCGGTTGCGGAGGTAGGCGGGGATGCTGTGCTCTTCGGGGGTGGAGATGACCTCGGCGAGGCTCTCTCGTTCCTCCTTGGAGAGGGCACCGATCTTGCGTTCTGTATCGATATCTGTTACCTTTGCGACTGCTTGTGCGTATCGGTCGCCGACGCCTTTGATGGCCGTCAGCGCATCGCCTATCTGCTTCGTGCCGTCGATGTCGGTCTTGGCAATCCTGACGATCTGCTGTACGTTGTCTTCTGCCATGGGCTCACCTGTCAATCGGCCGGACAATCTTTAAAAATAAACCGGCGTTGTCGGTATCTCCCGCATTTCACGCCAACTCTTATAAGGGTCTCGTCGGCGGGGAGAACGCACATAGCCCCCCCAGGATTCGAACCTGGGTCACGAGAGCCAGAGTCTCGTATGATTGACCACTACACCAGGGGGCTATCTGTGCCGTGATGGATGTTCCCTGGTGTATCGACCACCGGTAGGTGGGACCTACACCAGGGGGCTATCTGTACCCTTGTCTCGGCCGCGTGGCAGGGCTTGCCTGGTAAGGTATTTTAATGTGTTCCCTCGCTCATTCGAGGAACAGGGTCGTGGCCTCCCCGACCATGAAGCTGATCAGCCACAGGACCATGAAGATGGAGTAGGTGTAGAATGCACCGATCCCGAACAGATCGATGAACGCTGCCACGAGGACGAGGTAGGCGAGGCCCTCGGCGATGTAATGGGTCCTGAGGAGCTTCCGCGCGGCGGGGTGATCTTTCTTCAGCGGGCCATGATACAGCCACAGGTCCGGCAGGGTCTCGATGATGAAGGCCGTGATGATGAGGTAGAGATACACGCCGCTGAGCTCGGCCCCTGCCGCCAGTGCACCCTCGACGAGGAGATACAGAGCCGCGGCAAGTGAGAGGGTCAGGAGGGTGAAGACCTTGGTGAAAAGCACCGGGCGCTCATCGTCCTCGTCGGTGTCCCGCAGGCCCAGGAGCTCGAGCAGCCGGTGGAGGCCGGACGTGTATGCCATACGGATACAGGTTGCGGTTGCTGGTTTAAATCGGTACGGCTCGGTACCACGGGGGCCGTCGATGGTGGGAGCATGCTGGAATCCTAGCTCTCGCTATGGCGATCACTGGCAGGCCTTGAGTACCTCCTCGGGGGCGGCGTACTGGCCTGGCTCGCGGAGGTAGACGGTATCGTCGAACCGCTCGCCCTCGATGACGAGCTCATCGCCTTCCTCGAAGGAGCCCCCATAGGCCCAGAAGTAGGTCACGAGATCGAGGTCCTCGTCCCCGTCCTCGATCTCGACCATCCGGGGCCAGCTGTCGTTGTGCATGGTGTCGGTGACGGTGGCGGTGGTGCTGTAGGCCTCGCTGTCGCCCTCCGGCCGCCTGTAGTCCTCCCAGGTGCCGGGCTCGTGGGATGGGCTGAACCCGACCTTGAGCCCGTCGGCCATGAACCGCTGCTGGGGGTTCCGGTGATGGTAGTCGGCGACCTCGTCCGGGACGTCGTACCGGTCGCTGTGGTCCTCGATGCGGTCCTCGAGCCACTGCTCACCGACCTCTTCGAGGCTGGTCTCTTCCAGGAGGTCGTCCTTCCGCCCGGTGAACTCGTGGTAGTCGCCGGTGTACACGAGATCGAGGTCCGAGCTGCCGGTGCCGACGTCGTAGGTGTCCGAGCCGATGATCATGAGGTCCTCATCATCGAGGACATCGGTGACCTGGTCGTAGATATCCCGGGCGTGCTCGTCGAGGTTCGCATGGATAGCCTCGTGGTCCTCCTGCGGGAGGACGGTCTCCTCGATCCTCCCACGGTCGATCTCGAGGGCGCCGAACCGGACAGGTGATTCCTCGTAGTCCTGACCAGCGAGGTCGGCGCTGCCGTCTTTGGGCTGTTTGGAGAGTCGCATGCCGTCGTAGTCCCTGTCGCCGCCGGGGTCGGGGGCATACAGGGGGAGCGCTGAGACGGTCGTATCGCGGTGGTTGTCGCCGAGGACGATGAAGAAGTTCGTGTCCTCGTCCCGGAGGTACGCGAAGTTCGCATCCATCGGGGATGACCCACAGCTGGATTGGGCTGGTGGCCGTATCAACGGTTTTAGTGTGGGTGGTGTACCACAGGCGGATGATTCTTATAGCTGCGAGACGATGGGGCGGACATGGAGCGGATACGTGCGGCGGACCTGCTCGCGGGGTCGGTGGGGATGGTGATGTTTCTGGATTTTGCCCTGATGGATGCGCCGCTGGCGGTCACGCTGAGCGGTTCTGCGGTCGGTCTGTTCGTGGCTATCAGTTCGCTGTACAACTACCGGAAGGAGGTCAACGGCGAGCACGGGCTGGAGCTGCTGAGCGGGCTGAACATCCTCGTGGGGGTCTGGCTCTTGCTCCTTGTGATGTTCTGGACTATCGAGGCCCTGAAGGAGCTGATCGCGGTGACGGGGGCGATGTTCATCACGATATCCTCGACGTATGCATCCTACTACCGCCAGGAGCGAGAAGGCCGGAACCCTGAGTACGGGAAGATCAAGGACCGCCGGTGACCCGGACCATCTATTTAAGTCCTGTTCGAGGGGTATAGATCATGGATACGGTACTCCGCGAGACGATCGATCTCATTGGAAGGAAGTGGATGCTGGAGCTTCTGTCCTGCTTCCAGGATGAGGAGGAACTGCGATTCCACCATTTCACGTCCTGTCTCGGTGATGTCTCGAACAAGACATTGAGCAAGCGGCTGAAGGAACTCGAGGACCATGGCTTCCTGGACCGTGATGAGATAGAGACGTCCCCGACGAAGACGTGCTACCGCCTGACCGAGGACGGCGAGGAGCTGCTTGCATGCCTGGAGCGGATGGAGTCGTGTCTCACCTGAGGGTACCCTGGTGAACTATCAGCCATCGTGAAGCGGCAGGTCCAGTTGTATCACATGGACGTGGAGGATGTACCGACGGAGTACGTCTTGGCGGGCCTGCTCTTGCTGGCCTCGATCTCTGTGGATGTCGTCTCGATGGATTATGGTGGGTCCAAGGGCCTGAACGGGACTCGCTGTGGATGAAAGCCTCCCTCGAGGCTCCGGATGCGGACATGAGCATGGAACGGTTCTTGATGGATGCGTTCTACTGGTTCGCCCCGGAGAAGTTCAACGAGGGCACGGCGGTCTATCGCGGGGAGTAGGTTACGCGGATGATACGTCGGGGATTAAATACCGGGCGGCCGCAGTCGGATGTACCGATGGCACAGATATGTCCGAAATGCACGGCCGATACTGAGACACTGGAAGAGGAAACCGAACGGTTCTGTATCCATGAGAAACTGCTGATTGGGGCCGGCGTTGTCGTCGTTGCCATCGTCGCGACCTCGTTCATGTGAGGTGAAAACGATGACGCTGTATGAGTTCTACGGTGACGGCTGCCCGCACTGTGAGGCGATGGAGGACAAGGTCGATCGCCTCGAGGACAATGAAGACCTCGAGGTCCGGAGGCTCGAGGTCTGGAACGACGAGGACAATGCCGCGAGGATGGATGAGCTCGATGATGGCTACTGTGGCGGGGTGCCGTTTTTCTACAACACCGAGACGGATGACTGGATCTGCGGTGAGGCCCCATACACTGATCTGGTCGCGTGGGCCCGCGGCGAGGAGGCAGGGGCCTGAGAGAGGAGGTGTTTGAAAGATGTCCTCGACTCAGCGTATCTCGTTCCAGAACGGTCGCGATATGGAGATAGCTGGCCTCATCACACATCCGGACGATATCGAGCACGATGACGAGGCTGAGACGCGACCGGGGGTGGTGCTGTCGCATTCGTTCACTGGATTCAAAGAGATACCGCACCTGACGGCCCTGGCGGAGGAACTGGCATCGCGCGGTATGATCGCCCTGCGATTCGATTTCACGGACTGTGTCGGCGAGTCCGAGGGGGCCTGCGAGGAGATGACCCTGACGGCCCAGCTGGATGATCTCGAGGCTGTGATCGATTACTTCGAGTCCCGCGGTGACGTGGACGAGGATGCGGTCGGGCTGGCCGGACACTCGCTGGGCGGTCTTGCCTCGATCCTGGTCGCTGCACGGGATAAAAGGCCGCAGGCCATCGTCCCGGTCGCTTCCCCGGCGAATGCTGACTGTGAGAAGCTTTTTCAGGGCAACGAGATCGAGCGCTGGGAGCGTGCCGGTCACATCCATTTCCCGACGTACAAGCGCGGTGAGGTGAAGATCGGATGGCAGTTCTACGAGGATCTCAGTCAGTACGATGCCTTTGAGGCGGTCGAGGACGTGACGGCGCCGATAAGGTTTGTCCATGGGACGGATGACGATATCGTACCGCTCTCGAACTCGGAGGGAATGCATGAGCGGGCGAACGATCCGAAGGATCTTGTCAGGATTGAGAGGGCCGACCACCTGTTCAGGGATGATGCTCACGAGCAGGAGATGGTCAAGGCGGTCGCTGACTGGCTGGAACGGTATCTCTCCTGATGCTGGTTACGCGGACCCTACTGTGCCATTTTTATCCGTCGTGGTCCAAAGAGGGCAATCATGACAAAGGATGACGATGATGCTGTCTGTCGGACGTGTGGCGATGGCCTGGCGATCGACGATGATGAACTGGAGGAAAACGGGGACAGCGAGGAGAAAGGAGCCGCCGACGGCGATGTCTGATGTGTGGCAGGCGGTACACCTGTGAGGAATGCGGGGAATCGATCATGACCGACGAGCAAGGCCCGATGTGTCCGGAGTGTGGGTCACCGATGTCGGTCGATCCGCCTGGCGAGGGGTCGTAGCTCTTCGAGGCCTGCCTGGTCCCTGCAGACGGGGCCATCGGATCTGCACACAATGCCGGGGAGATGCTGACGGTCCGGCGTAGCTGATCAGAGCTGGTCTGTGATCTTCTCTGCGCGGAATCCGAGCTGTCCGTCGTAGCCGTGCGTTGACATGAGGACGGGGTAGAAGTCCTTGTCGGCGGTGAGTGTTTCGTCACCCTTGCGGGCGTAGACCTCGCCTTCTTTGACCCTGTGGAAGTTCTCGGCGGTGAACTCCCAGCCGCTACCGGTGACGGTATCGAGGTACCGGTAGACCTCAGGCGTGTTCGGTGGCACGGGTCGCTCGAGGATGCCGTGGAACGCAAGGACGCGTTCGATGACGTCGACGGCGTTGTTGACCGCCTCGTCACTGTGCTGATATCCTGTCTCGACGACGATGCCGTCGACGTGTTCAGTGAGTGCTCCTGCCTTGTTCTCGAACACGACCATGTGCTTGACACCTGCGGCCCGGGCCATGTCCATCGTGGTGTCGCTGGTGTCTTTGGCGGTCGCGAACGGGTCTGGATAGGAGTGGGTGGTGTGAAGATCGAGAACGGTGGCATCACCGATCTCCTGGAGGATATCGTGGGCGAGCCGTTCCTCGTGGCTGTCTGAATCTGGATTGCCGGGGAAAGACCTGTTGAGGTCGGTGTCGATGTATCTGATATCTTTCTCGAGTGCTTTTTCGTTCGCGATGATGAATTTGACGGGTTTTGTGTACTCGAGATCTTTCTCGAGGATGCGCTCGATGGCGCGTTTGCCTGCTGGCTCGTCGCCGTGGATGCTGCCAACGATGATGAGTTCTGCCTCGCCCTCTCCCCGGGTGATTGTCTGCATCGTGCCGGGGTATTGGACCGCAACTGTTTAATGTGGTTGTCCTGGTGGGGTCTGGAGGAAGAAATGATGCGGGGGAGGGTCTCACTCCCCGTCGGGACCGTTGCGTTCCTGCTCGATCTTGTCCCTGAGTTCGTCCTCGAGGCCTGGACTGTCCTCGAGGCCTTGGCCGTCATCGTCGTCCGTCCCGAATCGTTCGGGTTCGATTGTCGATCACCGGGGGCCTGATGGCCTCGATGTCCTTGATAAAGGCTTTGGTGGTCCTGTCCGGGGCCGGGGGCTTTCCGTGGTCGGGAGGGCGGTCCTGTGGTCCCGTGGGTCCGCGGTGGGGGTGCCATGTGCTGCGATGGGAGCCGGTGTCGGGGAGGCCGATGACTTAAATCGGGGCGATGCCAAGTGTGATCCATGCAGGCGGCTGATGTGGTGCTGGTCCATGGGTTCATGGATGATACGGACGGTCGCCGGTGGGACCGCCTCGAGGAGGCCCTGCTGGAGGATGGCTATGCTGAGGAGGATATCCACAGGGTCTCGTTTTCCTCGGAGCGGGATTATGCGGGGCTGGCCGAGGGGATGCCGGGGACGACGACGGACCACCCGGAGTACTATGCCAGGGAGCTCCAGGAGTACGTGGAGGAGGACGTGTATGATGGAGGAGAGGTATCGATCCTGGCCCATTCGATGGGCGGACTGGCCTCGCGATACTACCTTGAGGAACTGGGCGGGGAGGAGTACGTGGATTCGCTGGTGACCCTGGGCACACCCCACCAGGGGTCGCTTTTGGCGACGCTTGGCTGGTTCACCCGCGGTGGTCGGGCGATGACGCCGGGAAGCGAGTTTCTGGACGGGCTGAACGATGATATCTCTGATGAGGTGGAGTACACAGTGGTCTGGTCGGAGGATGATCGGACGATCAGGCCTGCTGAGAATGCGAGGATGCCGTTCGAGGCAGAGAACGTCCATGATATCGATATTGAGTTCCACAGCGGGATCCTGGATGCCTTCCGGCCCTTTGGCTACAACCACCTCAAGCTGATGGGTCCTGACGTGTACGAGGAGTACAGGGAGTATCTGTGACTGCCTTGGATCTGGCGATCTCCGTTCTTCTGTGACCGGGCCAGCTGGTTTAAGGCTGCGATGAGGTGGTTTGTCCATGGATGAGGATGTCCTGATCGTCGGCGGTGGCATCGCGGGGCTGGGGCTGTGTGGGTTCCTGGCGGACAGGGGTATCGAGGCAACGGTGCTGGAACAGGCAACGGCGTGGGAGCGTGTTGGCTGGGGTATCGGGCTCTGGGGTAACGGTCTTGCGGCCCTGGATGCCATCGGTGCGGGAGAGAGGACTCGTGAACGAGGAACGGTGCCGGAGTCGTTCTCGATCCGTGACAGGAGCGGGGACGAGCTTGCGTCGGTCGATCTTCCCGATGATATTTTCCTGGCGATCCACAGGGCCGATCTCCACGCTGCCCTGCGGGAGGCGGTCCCGGCGGACCGCGTGCGGACGGGGACGACAGTCACAGCGGTCGAGGAGACAGGTGACGGGGTGACGGTGACCCTGGCGGACGGGACGAAGGTCGGCGCCGATGCGGTCGTCGGGGCGGACGGAATCGGTTCGACGGTCCGGGAGGAAGTCTTCGATGACTGGAGGGTCGAAGACCGTTCGACGGTGACGTGGTCGTTCTGGACACCGGAAGAGCTCGATATGGGTCTTGATGGGGCAATGGTCAGTCGCTGGCTCCCGGGGACGGAGATCTTCGCCGGTGAGGTCGGTGGCCGCGGGCTGGTGAACGTGGCACACCGGCTGGCGCCGGGCGAGACCCCGGATGGCCCGGCGCTGGACCGTCTCAGGGCTCTCGCTGAGGAGGGTGGTGGCTGGCTTCCGGGGGCGATCGAGGGCCTGGAGCCGGAGGAAGTGTTTTTCGACAGGAACAGGGAGGTGCGGACGGAGAACGTCTGCGATAGCCGTGTTGCCCTGATCGGTGATGCTGCCCACGCGATGCACCCGATCTCGGGGATGGGGGCCTCGCTTGCCCTGGAAGATGCCTACGTGATGGCGGAGGAGCTCGCTTCGGACGCAGGGATCGAGGAGGATTTCTCCTGTTATGAGGACCGCCGAAAGGATCGTATCGGTTCGATCAGGCGACAGGCCCACTGGGAGGAGTGGCTGACATTCACGGAATCACGGGTCCTGTCGTGGCTGCGGGACACGATCGTCCGCTGGACGCCTGCGGCGAGGTGGTTCCTGGGACGGGAGGTCTCCCGTTTCGAGTCGTGGTCTTTGGATGAGCTTGAGGGATGATACCGGGCGAGGGCTGGGTCCAGGGGTGAAGCTAGGGGTGGATAGGGGAGTACTGGGGGTGTGATGGTCAGGACGACAGAGGAAAAGCGGGACAAGATCAAGGAATCATAGCAGGGGTCCACGATGCGGTGTTCCGGGACCGGCTGGTTGAGCTCATCGCTATCGCGGAAGATCACTGGGAGACATCGAGGCCGCGGCCGGGACGGAGGTGGAGGCGAAGGAACTGAACGAGAAGATCGTGGGTGAGCTCGATCTATGCATGGGTGATGTCGAGGATCGGAAGCGGTGGCTCCGGGAGCGATCCGGACTGTCCTGGTGACGGGAGCACTGTGTCAGACAGCGGGAGGGTAGGGAATCGTACGCCTTGACTCTACGTGATGAGGCTGGCCCAGCATTTAAATGGTGGAGGGACGTCATGGTTATGGTGGTACCATGCGAACTGAATTCATCACACTGGAGACCCTACTGGAGAAGCGTGAAAACGATGATGATTTCACACTGATCGAGGTACTGGGCCGGGACCAGTACGAGAGCGGTCATATCCCTGGTGCTGTTAGTTTGCCTGTCAATGAGATCGAGGAGCGTGCTGAAGATGAACTGGATAAAGGAGAGGATATAGTGCTGTACTGTGCCAGCTATGTCTGTCAGGCAAGTGTCAAGGCTGATGAGAAATTCCACAACCTTGGTTTCACCAAAGTTGTGGATTTCAAGGGGGGTAAGGCCCGCTGGAAGGAAGCAGGCCTCGACCTCGAGACCGGTAGTGGCGAGAGACAGCATCATCAAAAAGCGGAGGCAGCAGCAAAGGAGCACGAGGACACCTGTGAGTTCTGCTGAGATAGCCGGTGTCGTCTGAGTTTCCTCACAGGGGAAGGGACCTATGACATCGCATGATAACAGCGTCAAAGTAGCGGCTGTATCCGCAGTTACAGGTATCGCAGTAGGCCTTATCGCGTTTCTCAATGGTGCTAGCTTTGCGTCCTTCGTCCAGTTGGTGGTGTCGTTCCTTGAGACGTTTGCCACTGTCGGTCCGCAGCATCCAGGGTTCTTGGTCTCGCTTCTTGCCGCCTTTATCGTCGGTCTATCGATGAATGTCTTGCCCTGCAATATGCCGATCGTGATGACGTTGATCCCGGCGACAGCTGGTAAGCCGGATCGTGGGGCGGTACTGAAGACGACGGGAGCCTACATGGTCGGTGGTATCGCTGTTCTCGGTCTCCTCGGGTTCGTGCTTGGATTGTTCGGGTCGACGCTCACCCCGTATGTCAGGGCGTATGGCGGGTTCGGTCTGTTCACCGCGGGGATCGTGCTGGGTGGTATCGGCGTCTTCAGCATCCTCGTGGGGCTGCGGGAGTTCGGTCTCCTGTCGCTGCCCCGGATCTCGTTCCCATTCACGACTGCACTCAAGCAGAAGGCAGAACAAGGGGAGGGCGTATGGAAGTACATCTTCATCGGGGCGGTCTACAGCGGTGGGAGCGGCGGATGTCCGATGCCGCATTATCAGCTCCTGTTGCTCTGGATCGTCGTCAGCGCCAATCCGGTCTACGGTGCTGTCCTGCTCTCGGTGTATGTCGTCGGCCGCATCGTCCCTGTCGCAGTTATCGGGGCGGGCCTCCAGATGCGCTCGGAGCAGGTCACTGAAATGCTTGCGGAGCAATACAGCGGCTTGAAGGCATTGAATGGCCTGATCTTCCTCGTGTTGGGCAGCTTCCTCGTCACGTTCCTCGGTCTCCGGATCGTGGTGACCCTGGTCTGAGATCGTTCTGGCTTCGCTGGTATCGGTCTAGTGGTCCGCGATGTATCCCATTCATCGTCGCGGTGGCGTTACAGCCATCAGGCTGGTCCTGTTCTATGAGGGGGAAAAGGGATCATGGAACGAGGACAGAAACCGGGCAGCTGCTCGTTCAGTCGAACTTTGATTGGATCATGGCCTTGATTCCTGCCTTCGTGCTTGGCTTGGGGAGCTCGTCGGTATAGGTGATGTCGTACACGTCGGTGAAGACCTCATCCGCGTCGTATCGCTGTCGGATGTCGGTGTACCAGTCGCGATCATAGATTGACCAGAACTCGTCTTCGGTGTAGAACTGCTGTGCGTACAGAGTCTTCCGGGCACCTATCTCCGCTGCCTTCTGCTCGAGATCCTTTTTGACGGTCGCGATATCCCGGTTGGTCTCCGGGAGTCCCCAGATGCCGACGTTGATTGCGAAGTCGGTATCGAGGTTCGACGGTGCGAGATCCGACTGCGTATCAGGCTGCATCGGGAGGAGCCACAGCGGGAAAATGCTGAGGTTCTCCTCGATCCAGTCCATGAAGTCGGCGGTTTCCTCGTGCGGTGTGATGATGTCCTGGAGGACGAATTTCGAGGTGTAATGACCCTCGTGCACCCCGGCCATGTAGGCGGTCTCCGTGTCGGTGAACGGGCGGAGGATGGTCCGGGTGAGGCGGTTGAACGGTAGGTGGAGCTCACTGAATCCGTACCGGACGGTCCAGAAGGCCCCGATATCGTACCGGAAGAAGTAGTCCCGGATGGGGATGGTCACTGTATGGGTCTCGTTCTCTGTGCTCACCCTATCGGCATGAATATAGAACCACTCGTCCCAGGGCCGGGTGAATCGCTCGACCGGGTGGTCTTTCTCGTCGGTCCGCCGTCCGGCCATGATGACCCCGCGATCTGGTGCAAACATGATCCCGTCGATGTAGTGGATATCTTCCTCATCGGTGAGGTCCTCCATTGTCTCGACTGCGTCCTTGTAACTGTCGACACGGTGGTAGGTGAGTTCGACGTACGCTGTGGCAGGCAGCAGGTCCATCTCGACCTCGGTGAGGATACCGAGCGATCCGTACGATCCAAAGACGCTGTTGAACAGATCGCTGTTTTCCTCAGGTGTTGCCTCGATGATCTCGCCGTCACCTGTCACGATCTCGAACCGGGTTGCCTGCTTGCCGAACAGGCCGTACCTGAAGCAGCTGCTCTCCCCGGCCCCGCCTTGGATTCCGCCGCCGACAGTGATGGTCGGGAACTCTGGGACGACGTGGGGCACATAGCCGTGCTCGAGGGCTGCTTCGAGGAGCTCACGCATCGTTATATCGGGTTCGACGGTGATCGATCCACCCTGCTCGTCGACGTCGATGATATGGTCGAGTTGCTCGATATGGATTTTAGCGTCGTCCTCGAAATCGTCCGGCCGGGCAGAGTGGCTCTGGCCGTGGTATATAATCGGTCGCTCTCCGCGTTCGCCTGCCTCCGTTACCTTTCGGGCTATCCTTTCAACCCGTCGCTGGTGGTCCTGTTCGGCGCTCATAAGTACTATAGCGCACTGCAGAGTACAAATAAGCTGGGGGTTGCTTTCGGCCATGTACGGTATCCGGTGATACTTTCAGGCCTGCCAAAGCGTCCCTCTCAAGGGCCAGCATGCCGTCCGTATCGTTGTCCTTGAGATCCTCCGCGTTCTCTTTGCATTTGTCCTCACACGGCCAGATGTCGGTGTTGAAAAATTTTTCCTATCACTGTCGCGGTCCTTTTCTCTCCTTGAGGCTGTTAGGATACATAGATACTGTCGCTCAGTTCCTCGAGATCCTTGGACGTCGGTGGTGCGTGGAGGAAAAAGAAGGGGGAAACGCCCGGGGCAGGTGGCGGCACAGTATGCACTCGGTTAGCTAAAATTGTGGTTTAACTACAAATCAAGTTCTTTCTTGGTCTTCTTTAAGAGCCTCTTTGAGGCCTTGAGAGCTTTGTCGGCATCCTTCCGTGATATCTGTTTGCTCTTATACTGAATAGCTGTTTTTTCATCCACGACCCATTTTCTGACAGAGTTCACGTTTGATTTGAAGTTGTCTGAGATAAGACCATCATCGTATAGACCTTGGAGAGACCTTGACGTTTTTGAGTGGTCGCTGTTCGTGTGACCACGTTTCTCCAACATGAGGGCATCAACTGATTTTATCATCGCCATTATGCAGTTTACGATGACAGGGTTCCATATTTTCTCTTCACGCTGACTGACATTGTTATAATGGGCTTTGGCTGCTTCAATATATTCTTCTGCCTCCTTTACAGAGGTTTTTACTTTTTTAGAGGAGGTCATCGAAATTTTTGCCTCTTAGAACTTCGCCGTCTCTGACTACGTTGTTTTCAAACCGGTTTGCACGCGTGAATCCTTCCCTGAATTCTTGAATACTTTGAACCACTGGTACAATTTCGATTTCCTCGCCTGATTTTTCTCTACTTATCTCTAGAGCTCTTTCCCTAACATGTTCGGAGTCAGCTGTGTCCTTCACCAGTATCAGGAGATCTATATCTGAGTTTGCATCTGCAGTCCCGCGTGCCACACTACCATACAGCACTACTGATTCTATATTGTCGCCGATATCTTCATCGCTGAACAATCTGAAAGCATACTTGCTTGCTTCTTGACGAAGCTCCTTGATTTCGACTTTGAGAATGCTTTTTACGGCTTCATCATATCTTGAGTCCTGGTTGTATTCTACAAGATATGAGCCAGCTTTTTTTCGGAATTTTATCAAACCAAGATCTGACAGATCTTCTAAAAAATTTTTAACAGAAGGGTTAGAGCCAGAAGTTTTCCCTGCTATCTCATTGATGCTGAAAAAATCGTCTTGGTTATCTTTTAGGAATCGTAATACTTCTCCTTTGTACTCTCGCCCCAGTAAGTCAGTAAACTTGTCGACCATAGAGTATGTTTGTTGAAGCAAGTTTTAAATGTTTAAAGTTTACTTTAGAATTTTTAGTTTTATTTTAATCGTTTAAAGTATATTTTAAATTGAATCGAATTGGGTTTCTTTGGTGGTTTATGTCGCTAGAATATGTTGTAGCTTCCCAATACGCAGTCTCAACAACTACGAGACGATTCTGAGAGAAACCAAGAAAAATTAAGGGCGCTGGGGAAGAATTTGAAGCCCTGCGCTTCCAGGGGGAAGCGAAGTGGGAAGATGGAGCGCCGAAGGACCGGAAGGGATGTTCAGGGCAGGATTTGATACGAGGCTTCTCGTAGAGAAGGCGAGTGTGAGAATCATCCGCGGAAGTGAACGAAGTGAGCGCCCGGGGCAGGATTTGAACCTGCGAGGGCTCGCGCCCACCGGTTGTCTTGCTGATTGTGGTCCACGGGTCGTTCCCGTTCGGGAAGCCACGTTGGCTCAAGACCGGCGCGATGGACCAGACTCCGCCACCCGGGCATGTTGGGTGTCTGATGCTACCAGCTGGGTGGCTCCGTCGAAACCTGGCGGTTTCTCGAACGGATGAACCGCGAACGCTTCACCGTGTCCACCACCCGGGCATGGAAGGTGTACGTGGGTAGCAGATATGGAAGCGGAAGACAGTTTTATAACAGTGTGAGCTACTGCCGCCCGAGATAGTCCTCGAGTATCTGTCTGTGATCGAAACCCATCTCGTCCGGGAGATTGTCCAGGTCGAACCAGCGGGCCTCGCTGGCATCGGTAGCCGCGGACAGCTCTCGTTGGTCGGTCCTGGCCTCGAAGACGATCGAGACCACGGGGCCGCGTGGATCGCGATCCGGTGCATCGTAGACATCGAGGGTTGCTGTGAGGTCCACGTCGAGGCCGGTCTCTTCCTTTGCCTCCCTGATGGCCGCGTCTTTGACCTGTTCGCCGTGCTCGACGTGGCCGCCGGGGATACACCACTGCCCCTCGAACGGCTCGATACCCCGCTTGACCAGGACGATCTTCTCGTCGCTGCGTATGATGAGGTCAGCGGCCAGCCGGTGGAAGGCCCTGTCCTCGATGTCCCTGTCTTTCGCTGCCATCGCGAACCTATGCGGCGTGAGAACGTAAATGCGTTGGCACTACCAGCCCTTGGGGTAGATGTCTTTCTCCATGAAGACCCGGCGGAGGTCGGTGGCGGTGCCGCTTTCCTCCGCCATCTCCTGGGAGGTCATCTCGGCGTCGGCGAGGGCGATGAGCTCGCCCTTGAGGGTCAGCAGGGCGACCATCTCGCCGTCCTCGATGCCGTCCTGGAGCTTCGCGATCCCCTGGACCCCGAGATCTGCGCCGTGACAGATCGAGGCGACGGCCGAGTCCTTGACCAGGACCTTCTTCAGGTGTCGGACACCTGCCTCGACCGGCAGGATCATCTCCTCGAGCCGGTTGTCCTTGCCGTCTTTCCAGAACTCGTACGCATCGACGACGTCCTGGAGGCTGTGGAGCTGGCCTTCCTCGAAGACCCCGACCTGTGTCCGCCGGAGGTCTGTCATCTCGCCGGTGGTCCCGAGGTCCTGTGCGAAGTTCTGACAGAAGTTCCGGACATAGAAGCCTTTCTCGCATTCGATCCTGAACAGGATCTGGGTCCCGTCGACTTCGAGGACGGCGAGATCGTAGATCTCCCGCTCGCGGGGTTCCCGCTTGACGGCTGATTTCTCTGGCGGGGTCTGGGTGCGGGTGCCGATGACGTCGGGGACCGCGGCCGCGATCTCTGCCTTCGTGCGCTCGTCCTCGATCTCCATGCCGCCGACATAGACCTTGCCGGCTGCCGTGAGGGCCTGGAGGACCTTGGTGCCGTCGTTGAGTCCGATAGGGAGGACGCCTGTGACCTGGGGGTCGAGTGTGCCGGAATGACCTGTCTTGTCTCGTTCGAGTATCTCGCTGGTCCACATCGAGACCTGGTGGCTGGTCGGGCCGGCTGGCTTATCGATGAGGATGAGTCCGTTCTCGAGCCGTTCCTCGATGCTGCGTTGCTCAGGCCGACGACCATGATCCCAGTCGGTCTCTGGGTCCTCGCGTATGATCCAGTCCGCATCCTGGTTCTGTTCGGCGGGCAGCATCGCTGTAGGAAGAAAGGCTGCAACTGTTTTAAATCACACCGCGGCTACTGGAGGCCCAGCATCCTGCGGAACAGGAAGGTAAAGGGTAGCTGGAAGAGGATGTAATAGCCCAGCCATTCGAGGGAGTCCCCGATCAGCGGGAGACCGAACGGGAGCTTGACGAAGCTGAGTGCGAACTTGATCCCTGGTTGATCTGAGGATGTGTCGATCTCATTGATCTTCCAGGACATCCCCTGTATCTCGACCCGTTCGCCCTGCTCGTATGTCTCGTTGCCGTACTCGAGGACATATCCGTCCCCGCTGTTGTTGACGGCCTGGACCTCGCCAAGGCTGTACCGTCCGTCCAAGAAGCTGAACTCGCCCTGGAAGCTGTCACCCTGTTCGGTGAGCTCGACGACGGGGACGAAGGTATGGAGGACCCACGGGATGATGAGGAAGAACAGGACCATCGAGCCGAGGATGGGCTTGAGCGAGACCTTCATGAAGTCCTTCTGGAGCTTCATGTTCTCGCTGATGTACTTGTTGGCCTGCTCCATGTTGTCGTTGTCCCGGGCCTCTTTGATCTTGTCCTGGTAGTCCTGTTGCTTTTCCCGGATGGCGTCGTATTTGTCCTTATCGATCAGGACGTAGTAGACCAGGGAGATGAGCCCTGCCAGCACGATAGAGAGCAGACCCAGTGAGATCTGGGGCGCGATGGAGAGCTCGAAGATCGAAAAGACCCACCCAAAGAGGAGATCGAACAGCGGGAAGGCTGGCTCGAGGAGGGGGATGAAGAAGTCATAGAGGAATCCGTATGATGCCATTGTCAAGTCCTTGTGTCCTGTATGCTTTTATGTCAATCCATGTTCTGCATGAAGTTCCGGAGCGAGGGGTGCATCTCTTCCATGTGCTTTTTGATGACCTCCTCGTACAGCTGGAAGGCGATCATGACGGCGAGCAGGATACCGGTGCCTGTGCCGAAGGAGTTGGTGAAATTCGCCACCGCCGCGAGCAGCCCGATGAATGCACCGCCGAGGACGGCCAGCGCGGGGATGTATCTGTTGAGGATCTTGACGATGACTCGCTTGTCCTTCCGGAAGCCTGGGACCTTCATGCCGATGTCCATGATCTGGTCGGCGACGGCTGAGGGGTCCTGGTTGGAGGTCCGCATCCAGAAGACCGAGAAGATGGCGGATGCGATGACGTAGAATCCTGTGTAGGTGAGTGCCTGGAGGATGATCGTCGGTGGCAGCTGGAGCGAGAGGGAAGAGATCGATTCCCACATCAGCGTTGGGAGGTTCTGCGGTGCGCTGAAGTAATAGATGAGTGTATTGGCCGGTGGGGCGCTCTGTGCTGAATACTGCCCGACGAGGTAGAACGGTTCGCTCATCCAAGGGAGATTGAGTGCGAGTTCGATGCCACGCTGGGACATGACGGAGTTCCACAGCTGGATGTTCGATGTGATGGCCGCGACGAAGATGACCGGGATGACGTTGGTGTAGAGGAACTTGAGCGGCCACTTGCGGCCGAACCCGCGGACGTTACCGAAGGTGAGTGGGATTTCGACCCGCATCGACTGGGCGTAGACCGCGACAAGGAAGACGACGACGGTGAAAAACAGGCCGGTGACGGTCGCTGGTGCGAACTCGCCGGTCATGAACTGGAGAAGAGCCCCTGCGGGTGAACCGCCACTGGCCTCGCTGAACCACAGGACCCCGCCCCTGGTGAACGGTGACAGGAGCCGGATCATGATGGTCTTCGAGACGCCGGCCAGGATGAACAAGGAGACACCGGAGTGAAAGCCCCACTTGGAGACGACCTCGTCCATGAGGATGATGAACCAGCCACCGAGTGCGAGCTGGAGGACGACGAGGGGGAACATGGCTGTGCTGGCGGGCTGGACGGCGCCCATGGCGACGAAGGCGAATGCTGTGAACAGTGCGAAGGCGTACGCGAGGAGCTTCTGTGTGCTCTGGAACTTCTGTTTGCCGCCGCTCGAGTTGAGATCCCATGGGATGATGTCGGCCCCGACAAGGAGCTGGAGGACGATCGATGCTGACACGATCGGTCCGATACCCAGGGTGATGAGGGTGCCGATGTTGGCACCGAGGATGGTCGAGAAGGTCTGGAACTGTTCGAGCTGGGATGGGGAGGCCCCGACGATGTAGACCTCGCTCATCACGAAGTACAGGAGGAGGGTGACGCCGGTCCATGCCAGCTTCTCCCGGAACCCGATATTACGGGAGGGCTTCTTGATGGAGGGGAGAAACTCTGCCAGTGTGAGTAGGATCGACATCGTGGTCCTCCTTGTGTGGTCTGTCCGGCGTCACTCGTCGAGTTCGATCGCGTCGTTACCGTTGTTGGCGATTTTCTCCTCTGCCGAGGAGGAGAACATCGGTGCCTTGATATCGATATCGCGTGTCAGCCGTCCGCCGCCGAGGACCTTGTCGAAGCCTGCGTCCTTGGCGTTGAAAACGTAGCTTTCACCGTCTTTCTCTGCTGATCCGTTCTCAACGAAGGAACCGATATGCTGATCGATGTACTTGAGATTGATACCGTCCTGTTCGGAGCTGACGGATTTCGGTCGCTGGAATCCTTTGCCGCCGAGGTACTTGCCGTCGGACTGGGCGGTCCGTTTCTTGTGCTTTGCCTTTTTCCCCATGCCGGCCTTACCTCGACCGCCACGGCTGCCTGCTCCCCTGTTCTTCTTGGAGGAGCCGTGTCCGTGCGTGTTGCTTCCGCGATCTTTGTTACCCATCGTGTATCACCTCATCCTTTCGAGGAGCTCGACGATACTGTCACCGCGGTCGCCGAGTGATCCTCCCTGGTTGTAGTGCCGTCGTGTGTCTTCGTATCCCTTCGAGGGGGGATTAAGCCGCAGGACGTTCCGGAACCCGCTGTCCCGGAGCTCTGAAAGGTCGGCCTCGCCGTCCTCGAGTGCTTCGACGAGGTCCTCAACAGAGTCGTAGCCAAGTTCCTCGAGGCTCTCGGAGAGTAGGCCGTGCTGTGTCTCTCCTTGTTCTTCGAGGAGCTCTGCGGCGTAGTCTGTATCGACCGTGCCGTATGTGAGATAGTCCTTTGCCCGGTTGAGCATGCCTTCGTAGGCGTCGGTCTCGGGGAGAAGCAGGACGTGGTTGGTCCGCTCGAGCCCGAGTCGCTTCATCGTGGTGCGGGCTTTCTTCCTGGTATCTGGATCGCCACGGAGTCGTACGGCTGCGTACATCGTCTTACACCTTGCCGACGACGAGGCCGGTCTTTTCCTTGATGGAATCCGTGGTTTTGATCTCGTTCATGTTCTCGAAGGCGTTGAACGTTGCCTTGAGCAGGTTCTCCCGTGTCCGGGTGGTGCCCCGGGACGTGACCCAGAGGTCCTTGATACCTGCGAGCTGTAGCATCTTCTTGACACCGTCGGAGGCTGCCAGTCCGGTTCCTTTGGGTGCTGGCTTGAGCTCGACGTTGACAGATCCTGATTTGCCTTCCTGCTTGAACGGGATGGTCGTCGGCTCGGTCCCACGGTCCTCCCATGAGCCGTTGCCACGGCGGACCTGGATGACGTTGAGCTTGGCGTTGTTCCGGGCTTTGTCGATGGCTTCCCGGGTGTCGTCGGCGTATCCCTCACCGAGGCCGATAAGACCGTTGCCGTTGCCGATGACGACCATTGCCTTGGTCTTGAACCGTCGACCGGATTTGTGCATGCGTACCGTGCGCTTGGAGACGATACGTCGCTTGCCTCCTCCCTTGCCTGGTGTGCCTCCGATGAGGATGACCTCATCGTCCAGGTTGGGGACAAGATGATCGATGATCTCGGGCTCGCGAAGCTTGCGCTCGTGGTTGAGCGCGTCTGCTATATCGGTTATCTTGCCCTGCTTGACCAGTCGTCCGAGCTCGGTCGTGGGCTTCCATACTGTCTCTTCTTCGTCGTCTGCCATGTTACTCACCAATGCTTTCCCTGACGTCTTCGACTGTTTCGACGATGCCGTTGTCGTGGTAGGCATCGATGTGTTCGCCCCGGATCCGGTCCTCGGATGGGAAGACCTCGTCGTTGACGTTGATGTCGAGGCCTGCCTCGAGGAGACCCTTGATCGCGGCATAGATTCGTGTCCCGTGCTGGCTGTTCTGGATGCCGATATCGACGACCGCCTCATCGATACCGTTCTCGAGTGCACGGGTGCCTGCCAGGTAGCCTGTCAGGTAGGCTGCGGGCAGATTGCCTGTGTGGTGGTCCCAGCCGTGCTCGGCCAGGTGATCGGAGTGTGCGCTCGCGAGGGTTTCATCACCCTCGGACCGGTACCCGACCAGCTGGACCTGGAGGTGCTGGTTGGACCTGCGGACGACGGCGCGGGGTTGGCCGGATTTGAGTAGTTCGATCCGGGTCTTGTAGTCTGTCTTCTGCTCGCGTCGTCGCCTGTGTGGTACGTGGTATCCTGGTCCGTCTGCCATCAGTTATCTCCCTTGATGTTCTTTTGGATGTAGATCTGCATGTGTTTCTTGTTCCGGAAGAACCCGCCCTTTGCCATGTTGTAGAGGTCGCGGTATTCGGAGCTGTCGAGTTCGTCCTCGTCCCGCATGCGCTTGAGTTCTGTCCGGAGTGCGCGGATCTTTTCCTTCCATTCGTCTTTCTCGGATTTGCGGCCGCCCTTTGAACCTTTGCGGCTGCCGTGTCCCTTCTGTCGTCCTTTCTTCCGCTGTTCGTCTCGTTCCCGTGCCCGTCCGCGGCTTGTACCTTCTTCGGGCTTCTTCTGGATCACATCGGATTCGATGAGGTTCCGGATGTCCTGCTTGGTGATGGCGTCTTCGACCTCGCTCGCTCTGTCGGGATCGATCCATACCCTGTTGTTCCCGACATCGAGGACATCGGAGGCCATCCGTTTCTGTGATCGCAGATTCATCGTGGTTCACGCTGGTTGAGCATCTTTTTTAAACCTGTTCAGTTGTTGCGGAACTCGACATCATTGCCGTCGTCGAAGATGATGTACCGGTTGAACACCGCATCGCAGCTCGGGCACACGAGGCCGTCTTCTTCCTCGATGTCGTTGCCGAAGCTGCCGCAGTTGGGGCATTTATCGTCGGCCGTCCGGAAAAACGAGTTCCCTACCATCGTTATGCATCCTCTGTGTCGTCCTGACTGTGGTTGAGCACGGTGACACCGAGGTCGTCTGCTTTCGCCATGATAGCTTCACGCTTCCGCCCCCCGACCTTGGAGGCGATACGCGCTGCCTCTTCGTCGGGGTCGAGTTCCTCGAGGTCCTCTGGTCGGTGGACGAGGATGTCCTCGTACCCGGAAGGATGGAGGCCACGGACTGCCTTAGGTGCCTGGTAGCCAGGCTTGGGCATGTCCTTAGCATGTTTCTTGTTCAGTCGGACCTGGCTGTGCTTGCCACGTGCCTTGCGCCAGGAGGAGGGGACCCTGTTTTGCTTGTGTGAGTTCTGGCGGGTGAAGTCTTTGTTCTGCTTGTCCCGCTGTCGCATGAGTCGTTCTTTGTCGCTGTCATCTGTCATCATCGGTCACCTCCCTTGGATGTGATATAGATCCCGTCCTGGAACTTGCGTGGGTCACGGGTTCCTTTGTGGCATTCCTGTTCGATCCGTGCGGCGGTCTGGGAGACCTTCTCTTTGTCTGGTCCTGTGACGGTGAGGTCTTCCTCTGATACGTCGACGCTGACGTCGTCCATGATCTGGACGCGCCTGTCGGACCGTTCCCCGATGAAGTTCTGGATGACGACCTCGTCACCCTCGACCTTGACGGACATCGGGAAGTGGGCATAGACTGTCTTCAGACTGTATTCGTACGGGTCCTGGACGCCGTCGATCATGTTCTGGAGCTTGGACCGGTAGGTGCCCACGACCGCGGTGATGTCCCGCTTGGTGGAGTCGGTCCTGACACGGACGACGTCGTCCTCGATGTGGACATTGACGTCGGGGTGTTCCATCTTCTGCCTGACCTCGTGGTCGCCGTTGCTGACGACGATGTGGGCATCCTGACGTTCGATTGTGATGTCCTCGGGGATCTGTACCTGTTCTTCCATTGGTCTTCCCTCAGTAGACGTACCCGAGCAGCCTGCCGCCGTGTCCGTCCTCACGGGCCTGGTCGTGTGTCATAACGCCCTCTGGCGTGGAGACCAGGAGGTGACCGAAGCCGCGGGCAGGCAGGTACCGTTTCTCGTATTTCTGGTATCCGTCCTTGGAGACGGAGAACCGGGGTTTGATCGCGTTGCAGTCGTTGAGCGTGCGCTTGAGCTCCACTTTGAACTTGCCCGCCTGTCCGTCCTCGATGTGTTCGAACAGGCCGATGTATTCTTCCTGCTGGAGTATCTTGAGGACGTTCTTGATCAGGTCGGAGGCCGGTTCGATGATGACCTCCTGCTGACCGATGTCCCGTGCGTTGTTGATCGCCGAGAGAGCGTCCGCGAGTACGTCCTGTTGCATCGTCTATTGCACCTTCTAGCTCATCTTTTTAAATCCAAGCTTGGGCGCTACCTCGCGGAAGCACTGCCGGCAGTAGTACAGGTCGTACTTCCTGATGATGCCCCGTCCTCGACGGCCGCATCGACGGCATTTTCGCTTGGATTTGCCGAACTCACGGTCCTTGGGTTTGTTATGCTTCTTGAATCGCTTGACTTTGTTCCTGTTATGGCTTATCTGTTCCAGTACGCCTTCGTAGCTCATCTTTGCTCACCTATGCACCGTCGATGTCGACGTCGAATGTTTCCTGGATGTGGTTTGCTGCTTCCTCGGGGGCGATCGTGTGGTCCTTGCCGATGTCACGGGTGTCTTCCTTCCGCCGCTTGATGCGGTAACCAGGTCGTTCGAGTGTGACCGCGACCTCGAACCCGCGCATCCCGATGTCGGGATTGTACTCCATGCCGGGGACGTTGATGTACTCTTCGACGCCAAAGGCGAAGTTACCGTGCTTGTCGAAGTTGGAGATGCTGATGTTTTCCTCGATCGCATCGAACATGCGCTGGAGGAACTCCTCTGCGGCTTCCCCGCGGAGGGTGGTCTTGGCGCCGATGTTCAGGCCTTCCCTGACACCGAACCCTGCTGCGTCCATACCGGATTCCGTCCGGATGGCGTCTGAGTCGGTCATCTCTTCGAGCAGGTCGACTGCCTTCTCCACGTCGTCACCGACCTCACCGATACCGATGTTGACGGTGAGTTTGTGGATCTGGATATCTTTCATCTCGTTCATCAGACCTCCACCTCCGGTTCATCGTCACCGATGACGTAGACGTAGTCCTCGATGGTCTCGAACTCGCCGTCCTCACCTTTGAGGGTGACCCTGTTGGGCTGGGAGCCTTTGATGATGTCGATATCGGTGATCTCTGCGAGCTCGCCGACGTGCTGGCCGCCGGTGATATAGGCCAGGGAGCCTTCCTCGAAGGGGATGGAGGCGATGATGTCTCCTTCCTCGAGGATGATCGTGCCCATGGTACCGACGTCCTTGTCGACGATCATGTTCTCGCCGCCGTCGAGGTTGAGCTGCGTGCGGCCGCCTGTGATGGTCGTCTTGTCCTCGACGCGCCGGAGCCGCCGGTCACCGTCCTCGACCTCGTTGAACACGAGACCGTCCTTGTCGACGCTGACGCGGAGGTCGGTGTCGAGTTTATCGATCGTGATGACGTCCATGAAACCGATGGTCCGCTGGGGATCGGTCTCTGTCCGTTCGTTGACCGTGATGTTCCGGGAGTTGAGGATCTCGCGTGCCTCGGAAAGGTCGTCCGCGTACCCGAGGACGTCCCGCAGCAGTACTGCCAGCGGGACGCCTGTCTCGTCGTCGTGGGGGCCTTTCCCGGTGATGACGTATGCTGCGTCCTTGCGCTCGACCGGGTAATGCTTGGGTGCTGATAGTCGCTTCTGATGTGCCATTAGTTCTCACCTTCGTCTTTCTCGTCGTTATCGTTTCCTTCGTCTTCGACGTCGTCTTCTGCTGTCTCCTCGTTCTGGTCGTCGGCCTCTTCTTCCTCGTCGACCTGGATCTCCTGTCGATCCTGCTCGGAGACATCGTATTTCTTGATCCGCTGTTCGTCCTCGAGATCGAGCTTGACGATCTGGACGTTTGAGGGATCGATCGGGATGCGTGCGTCGGAGGTGTCGACGCGTTCGGTTTCGACGCCGCTTATGAATAGCTTCTTGTCGTCGTAGTCGACCTCGTCAATCTGTCCTGTGGCATCCGCCCACTCACCGCGCATGATCTCTGCCTTGTCGCCTTTCCGGACGGGCAGGGTCTTGGTACCGATCTTCTCCCTGACGTCGTCCGCCAGACGGGCGTTGAGGAACTTCTTCCGCTGGTGGTAGGGAGCGTTCTCTCTGTGCTTACGCTGCTTGCTCGGCTTGGACGAGCTCTTCCAGTTCTTGCTCCATTCGCTCATTGTTGTTCACCTTATACGACGATCGATGCGATCTTGCCGACAGGGGCGTACCGCTCGACGACTTCCTTGGCGACGACACCTTTGACGCGGTTTGCCTTTGCCATGCCTGAGTCCTGTTCGAGGAGGACCGCTGCGTTGTCCTCGAAGCTGATGCGCCGTCCGTTACCGCGCTGGTATTCTTTCTTCTGGCGGATGATGACGGCGTCGTAGGTCTCTCCTTTCATCTCCTGTTCGCCTTTGGTGACCCTGACCGTGACGCGGTCAGAAACCCCGCAGGAGCTGCGCCTGCTGGATGTGTTGGTCTGGGCGCGGACGCCGATGACCTTGAGCTTCTTGGCGCCCGAGTTGTCGGCACACGTGAGTGTGGACCCGATCTCGAGGCCGCGGGAGATGTTCGAGGTGAGTGCCTTCATCCTTACTCGTCCCCCGTTTTCTCGACGATGACGAATTTCTTGGTTTTGGAGAGGGGGCGGCACTCTGCGATCGTGACGGTGTCGCCCTCTTCAGCATTGATACAGCCGGGGTTGTGGACGTTGACCCGCGTGTTCCGTCGTTCATACCGTTCGTACTTGGGGAGTTTCTCTGCGTACTCCCAGGAGACGACAGCTGTCCGTTCCATCTTGGTGGATTCGACAGTGCCCTCGAAGGTCCTGCCTCTGACAGGGAGCGTGCCGTGGAATGGGCAGCGTTCGTCCTCGCATCTTCCTTCGGGCTTTGTGACGTCAAGTCCAATGTCTCGTGCTTCTGCCATGTTGTTCACCTTGTCATTCGACGTATCCCCACGTACCGGGGAGGTGCTTGCCTATGCGCTGTTCGGGTCGTCCGACCAACAGTCTTCCATTGACCCGAACCTTTAAATCCCCAAGGTGGAAGCGGAAGACCGTTTCCTCCTTGGGCACCTGTTTTTCACCGTCGTCCGTGTCCAGGACGACGGTGCCCTCGGTCTCGTCCACCACGGTCCCGGACAGGCCTTCTCTGCCGGGGTCGGTGGACGAGACCACGTCTGCCGTCAGCCCGATGAGTTCATGCCGGGGCAGGTTCGTGTGGGTCCGTGGCATCTATCTTACATGTCGACCTCGATGGCTTCTTCCTCGAAGCCGAGGTCCTGTAGTACGTCTTTGATCCGCCGGCGGTGATCGCCCTGGAGTTCAATCGTGCCGTCCTTCGAGGTCCCGCCGCAGGCGAGCTTGGATTTGAGCTTCGTCTCGAGGTCATCGATGTCGACCTCCTTGTCGTCGAGGCCACCGACGACGGTGACTTTCTTGCCGAAGCTCCGTTCTGTTATACTGACTTCGATTTTCTGTCCTTCTCGTGCGATGCTCTTACACACGCAGATGTCCTTGGGAAGTCCGCACTTGGGACAGGTCTCTGTCATTGTTCCTCCTGGTTGAGTATTGTCTTGATGCGGGCGATGGTCTTGCGGATCTCTTTGATCCGGCCCGGGTTCTCGGGGAACCCGCCGATCGCTACCTTGCCTTTGGCCTTGGACCGTTCGAGTTCGAGGTCGTTGAGCTGTTCCTCGAGCTCGTCGCGTGACATCGACCGCATCTCGTCTGCTCTCAGTATTGCCATCGTGATCACTCCATCTGGGATTCGATCCAGCTTACGAGGGTTTTCCTGTCTTTGTTGTCCTGCTCTGCCTCGAGGAGCTGTTCGAAGTCGACCTCGAGGTCTTCGACCTCTGCCTTGATGTCCTTGATCGTGTTGGTGACGAGTTCGTCGTAATCGATGTCGTCACCGGATTCATCGCTGGTGTCGGTCTTTTCTTCCTGCTCTTCGACGTCGTCAGGTTCATCTGCAGGTTCCTCGTCGGATTCGTCGGTGTCCTCTGTCGTCTCGTCTGTCTCTGGCTCGACGGTCTCTTCTTCGACGACGTCCTTGCTGATCCGCTGCCGGGTCATGTAGCCTGGCAGTTCTTTCATGATGCGGACCTTGACACCCAGTGCCCCGGGCTGGGTGACGGCGCCACGGTAGGCGACGTCGACGTATTTCTCTGCGGTGTTGCCGCATTTCTTGACATAGCCCTGGGTGAACTTCTCCCTGCGGCCACGGCTGCCGGAGAGCTTGCCGGCGATCTCGATCTGGACGCCGACTGCTCCTGCATCCATGACCCTGCGGGTGTATGTGTTACCGACGCGCTTGGGGTGGCCTCCTTTCTCAAGCCATCCCTGGATGTTCTTGGCGACGACCTCTGCGTCGAGATCGGGTTCTTCGACCTCCTGGGCCTCAACCTGTGGGTTCTCGATGCTGAAGTCGTCTTTGAGCTTGCGCGTGACCTCTTTGATCCGGTGGCCGCCCCGTCCGATGACGAGACCTGGCTTCTCGGAGTAGATGGTGATCTTTGTGGAGGTGCTTGTCTTGGTGAAATCGATGTGGCTGTAGTTGGCCTTATCGAGTTCCTCTTCCAGCCACTCGTCGATCTTGACCTTCTTGATGTTGTCCTGGACGAACTGCTTTTCGATCACTCGAAAATCACCTGGTGATTTTCTGCGTGAACACGACATCGTTGATTTCGGATCATGTTATCGTTCCCTCAGCTTGATCGTGATGTGGGCGGACTTGGGGGTCTGTCCCCTGTTCCGCTTGGGTGTGGGCCGGGACTGGCCCTGGTTTGCGTAGAATTCGTGGATGTAGAGGCTGTCCTCTGCGAGTCCTTCGTTGATGGCGTTCTGTTCTGCGCTCTTGAGGATGCGGAGGACCTCCTTGGCCGATGAGACGGGGTACCGTCCCTGGTCCATGTCCCCCTGCCTGTGGGCGAGGTCGGAGTCGTACTTGGTGTACGGGACCGGCTGGTCCTTCTCGATGACGCGCTCGAGCTTGTCCTTTGCCTCGTTCACGCTGTCGCCTTTGATGAAGCGACCGATCTCGGTGCAGTGCTTCCGTGACACGGAGACGTTGACCCCGCGTGCTTTCGCCTGTCGTACGTCGTCTGCCATCTGTGATCACTTGAGAGGGATGTACTTGGAGCTCCGCGTGGCACCGAGGCCGGGGGCGGAGTGTTCCACTTCTTTGCGGTTTCGGGTAAACTCACCGAGGTAATGGCCGATCATGCGCTCTTCGACCTCGACGGGTGTGTAGTCCTGCCCGTTGTAGACCTCGATCGTGGTCCCGACCATCTCCGGGAGGATGATCATGTCCCGGGCGTGTGTCTTGACGTGGTCGTTGTTCCGTACCTTCTTGAGCAGTTTCTTCTGCCTGTCATCGAGGCCGCGCTTGATGCTCCGTCGCTGCCGGGATGGCAGCAGCTCGGCGAACTCGTCCATGTCCATCTTCTGGAGCTCGTCGAGGGTCTTGCCGCGGTATGTGAAGTCGTTGGCCATCTGATATCAGTCCTCCTTCTTGCCTGTCCGTGATGCGGCGTTGCTGCCAACCTTCTTACCAGGCGGTGCGTGCCGCGAGACAGTCTTGGGTTTGCCAGGCTTGGCCGATCCACCGAACGGGTGGTCGGTCGCGTTCATCGCGACGGCGGATGTCTTCGGGTACAGCTTGCCACGGGCCTTCTCCCGGTGATGCTTGTCCCCTGCCTTGCGGAACTCCTTGTCCCGCTTGCCGCCTGCTGCGACCTGTCCGATGGTCGCACGACAGTCAGGATCGAACTCCTTGATCTCGTTGGACGGGAGCTTGACAAGTGCCCTGTCTGCCTCGTGGGTGACGATGAACGCGTAGGTCCCGGCGGAACGGGAGATCTTCCCGCCATCGCCAGGGGTGAGTTCGATGTTGAAGATCGGGACGCCTTCAGGGATCTCGCGGAGGGACAGTGTGTTGCCGTTTTCCAGGGGAGCCTCCCGGGAGACGGTGATCGTATCGCCCTCTGCGATGCCTTCTGGCGCCAGGATGTATTCTTTATCCTCATTCGATGCATCGTCAGATTCCGTCGAGTCGCTGAACCGGACCTCCGCGACCGGTGCCGTCCGTGCGGGGTCGTGTTCGATGTCAATGACTGTGCCTTCTTTCTCCCCGCGGGGATGTTCGATGTCGCCGCGTCCGCGGTGCGTGTTGGCGCGGTACCGGCTTGATCCTTTGCCTCGCTTCTGTGCTGTGATTCGCTTACCCATGTGTATCTACCTTGATTAGAGCATGCCGAGCTGTGTGGCGACGTCTAGGGCCTCGTACTCTGGTGCGAGGCGGACGTAGGCCTTCTTCTCAGCATCCTGTGTTATCTGTGTGTTTACGTTCTCGACGTCGACGTCGAACAGGTTCTGTACTGCGTCCTCGATCTGGGGCTTGTTAGCCCGTTCGTCGACGATGAAGACGAGGGTGTTGTCCTCGTCGACCTTGCTGACCGCATCCTCGGTGAGGTGCGGGTGCTTGATGATGTCCCAGTCACTCATTGAAGATACCCTCTTGGTCGAGTCGTTCGACGGCGGTTTCCGTCCAGACGGTCAGCCGTCCGACGTCGGTGCCCGGTGCGAGCATGGCTGCGTTGAGCTGCTCGACACGGACGATATCGACACCGGGCAGGTTCCGCGCTGCCCTGGAGATCCCGTCGTCCTCGCCGATGACGAGGAGCGGGCCACGGGCTCGCTTGTACTTCCGTCCACGGCTGGTGCCACGTCCTGCCCGGACGTGGGACTCCCGGCACCGCTGTAGATCGGGGCCGAGACCGAGCTGTTCGAGTGTCTGTCGGACCTCTTTGGTCCGCTCGAGTGACTCGAAGTCATCGTCCACGACGATAGGGAGCTCGAGGTTGTCCTCGAACTCATGACCGCGATTGCGGACCTGTTCGGGGTCTGCCGTGGCTGCCATCGCCGACCGGATGGCCTTGCGTCGTTCCTTGTCATTGATTTCTTTCGTGTAGTCCTTTGATGCCTTCGGCGGGTGTGCCCGGCGTCCACCGACCGTCTGTGGTGCCTCACCACCAGGACCGCTCATCTGCATGCCACGCCGGAAGGTGATCTTCCGCGGGGTGCGGGATGACGGATAGCTCTTGCCACGCCGGGAGCGGTAGGCGCGGTTGCGCTGCTTCCAGTCCGTGACGTGCTGGAGACCTGCCCGACGATCTGGGCCGTAGGGCTGGCGCTGCTTTGACTGTGTGGATTCGACCGCCCGCTTGATGATATCGGGCCTGACCCGCTCCGTGAACTGAACAGGGAGGTCGAGTTCCGCTTTCTCGCTTCCGTCGGTGTTGTGTACTGCTGCCATCGTGATCAGCTCTCTACGTGGGTGATCTCGGGGCCTGACGGATATCCGTCTTTCCGCACTGCGGACCTTAACATTATTAACCTTTGCGAGGGGCCGGGAACGGATCCTTTGACGAGGATGTAGTCGTTCCTGACCTCTCCGTAGTTTGTGAATCCGCCTTCAGGGTTGACGCGCTTTGTATTGTCGTCGATCTCGAGCAGACGCTTGTTCTGCTCTGTCCTGCGGACGTTACCACGCTGACCGGCCTGGGGGACCCTCCATGAGGTGTGGTCGGGATGCCACGGGCCGAGGTTGCCTGCCTTCCGCTTGATCTTCTGGGACTTGTGCCCGAGGGGCTTGACGCCGTGGCGCTTGACAGGTCCTTCGATGCCTTTCCCTTTTGTGATGCCGATGACATCGAGGTACTCGCCGTCCTCGAAGATGTCGCTGATCGAGATCTCGTCCCCGACGTGCTCGGAGGCGATCTCGTATTTCTCTTCGATGGAGCCGCCGACCGGCAGCTCGAAGATCTGAGGTTTCTTCTGGTCGGTCGTTGTCGCCGTGGGCGTGGCGTGGACGAGCAGCTGGATATCGGTCAGCTCGTCCAGGTGGTCTTCGATCTCACCGATATCGTGGTCGTGATCGTCCGGGAGGTCGATGGCCCGTTCGAGGTCATCGTCGAGGTCCTCGGCGAGGACGTCCTTGAAGACCTCCTTGCCGTCGAACCCGTCCCGGTAGAGTCGGACGCCGTGGACCTGCAGTGGCGGGCATTCGAGGACGGTGACCGCATCGGCCACCTCCTGGCCCTTGGAGTCGGCGTTGTTCCGGTCCTCGATGCGGAGGACGCGCGTCATGCCGACCTTGTATGCTGCGAATCCGAGCGGTTTCGGCTCGTTCTGATCCTTGACAGTGTCGAGTGTAGGGTATAGTCTATCTGCCCGCTTCTGGGGCTTGTACCCCAGGGAACCTCGTCGTGGATGTCTTTTTCGTGCCATGCTGTACACCTTGTGAGTTGACGGCGCCGTATGACGTCTCTGCCGTCTGTTTGTCAGCTACAGAGGCCTCGCGTGAGGCGTGTACGTCCAGAACCTGGACGTGGCACTACGTTTTTGGCCAACTTTTAAATAGGTGTCCGCCCCCTGCGGGTCGGCCGCAGGGGAAGAAGGCATCAGTTGTTCGCGAGATCGGGGACGGGTGAGGCGGTCTCTTCCTTGTACGTGTCCATGATGATCTGGGTGCTTGCGTTCTCGACGATGTCGCTGTGGTCATCGAGAAGTTCTTCCTTGACGAACCCTGACATGCCGCTTTGGTCCTCGAACTTGCCGATGATGAGTATGTCGTGTTCGCCGGTGACACGGTACATGGATGCGATGTTGGGGTGGTCCTGTAGTCGCTCCCGTAGCTCCGAGCGGTCGCCCTGGAGCTTGAGCTCGATCTTCGCTGAGAGATCGTAGCCTATCTTGTCGTGGTCGAGTTTGATGGTGTAGTTCTCGATGACGCCCTGTTCTTTCATCCGGTTGATGCGGTTGGTCACTGTGACTGGTGTGGTATCGATGGAGTCCGCTATCTCTCTGTAGGGCTTTCTGCCGTCTTCTGACAGGTGTGTCAGGATCTGTCTGTCCAGTTCGTCGAGCATTGTTCGCTGCCTCCGTGTTCTTTACAAACGAAAAATCGAACCCGGTACGCACTTTATGGATTTGTAATTTTTATATTGTTTGTGGAGGTTCCATTAACGGCGCCGGGTGTGAGTGAGAGGGGGTGGTTGTAGTTTATCACTACAAGAATAATTATAAGCTTTTAATATTCTTTACATAATTACGTCCCGGCGCATGCTGCCGGACCTCGACGCGAAGATCGCGGAACTGCGACAGAAGAGGAAAGACAGAGGCATGACACAGACAGCACTTGCACAGCGGGCAGGCATTTCCCAGTCGTTCATCGCGAAGCTCGAGGCTGGAGATATCTCTCCTGGCTACGAACGGATCCAGCGACTCGATATGGCCCTCGAGGATGAAGCCCCCACGATCGAGGATCACATCGAGCCGGTGGTGACGTGCTCGCCGGATACCCTTGCCCGGGATGCTGTCAGGACCGTCATCGAGGACGGCTATGTCTTCGTGGTCCGGGACGGTGTGCCGAGAGGAGTTATCTATCCCCCACATCTTCTCTCGTACACGATCGAGGATCTGGACGGAAGGACAGCAGAGAGCATCATGGAGGGCCCTGTCACTGAGATAACCCCCCACGTCGGTGAGCGGTCCCTGCGCTCCCTGCTGTCCGTCTCTCCGGTCCTCGCGGTGATGGCGGACAGGGAGCTCGTCGGTGCTATCACGCGAAGGACGGCACTCGGGGGGCTGATGGAAGATATTTAACCCTTGACGACAAAACCGTTCATGCGCACACGCTACAGGAGGTTGCCATGAGACGGCTCGTCATAGGCGTCGGTCAGGCCGGCATCGATATCATAGACAACATTTCTCGAGATCTGAGCAGCGTGGAGACTGCTGCGATGGATCTTGATAAGTATGCCCTCCATGCCTCCGGGGCCGAGCACACGGTCCTCGTGCGGGACACGGGATCAAACGTCGGGAAATCCCGCGGACTCAGGATCGACCAGGAGATCAGTCTCAACACGATGGAGGAGATTGCGGAGGTAATCGAGCCCTACGATGTCGTCTACATCATAGGTGCCCTGGGCGGCCGCGCTGGCGGTGTCATACTGCCTGCTGTCGCCAAGACCGCACAGAAACAGGGCAAGATCGTCCGCGGGAAGATCATCCTGCCGTTCCAGGAGCAACAGTCCAAACGAGAGATCGCGGAGGTCTACCTGGATGAGGTCCGGGACCTGTTCACGCGTCTGGATGTGTACGATAACAATGAATACTTGGAACAGGCAGAGGGCAGGGTCGAGATGGATTCGCTGTACTCGCTTCAGTCGATCTTTGAGGAGATAAACAGGGACATCTCGCGGGAGATCCAGCGCGATATCGTCTACGAAGGCTGATGCTGCTTCTCTACACCACGTTCGCCTCACGGGACGAGGCGGACACGATCGCCCGGGAGCTCCTCGAGGAGGACCTGATCGCGTGTGCGAACCTCATCGACATCGAATCGATCTACCGCTGGGAGGGCGAGATCGTCGAGGACGATGAGGTCCTCGCGCTGTGTAAGCTCCCTGAGGGGAAAAAGGATGCGGTCCGAGACCGGCTGGAGGAGGTCCACCCCTACGAGGTACCGTGTATCGTGTTCTACGAGTCCGTTGATGCGCTTGAATCCTATGCTGGCTGGGTCACGGGCTCATGAGGTCTCCCTGTCGAGATCCTCGAGGTTCTGCTCGATGCTGAGCAGGATGGAGTCGAGGTGGGTCTGGCGCCGCTGTTCTGTGTCGGCGTCGTAGTAGTCCGACGCGATCTGGCCGAACTGGTCCTCGGTGATCGGGATCTGGGCGCCTGCGCTGTCGAGGCTGCCCCCGCCGTTGTTGAACCGGTTCTGGATGACCTCGCCGAGGTTGATCTTGGCGTTGTTGTTCCGGCCACTGATCCGGATCTGTTCCTTGCCGTCGTCGGTCTCCTCGAGGCCGTAGGTGAGTGCTGTATCGACGCCCTCGAGGTTGAGCAGGACTTCGGCGGCGCCTGATACGGCGTTGGGCTCATCGAGTTCGCCGAGGTATGAGTAGACGACGCTCTCGTCTTTCTTCCGGTTCTTGATGCCTTCGGCCCAGAGATCGAGGAAGTCCTCGCTGATCGGGGGGCTCCAGATGGTCGCCAGCTCGTCGCGGTCGGTGATGGTTTCGTACAGCTCCGGGACGGCGTCGATGTCGTCCTGGGAGAATCGCCGCTTCGGGTTGAGATCATCGGTATCGGTCATGACGCCGACCAGGAGGGCGGTCGCGAGCTCTGTCCCGTACTCGATGTCCATCGTATCAAGGTAGTCCTTCATCATCGAGGCGCTACTGCCCCGATCGGTCCTGAGGTCGGTGAAACCCTTCTTGCTTTCCTCGTAGAAGTCCTTGTCCTTCCAGTTCTCGTGGTGATCGATCAGGATGTCGATGAAGGTCTCGTCGATGGCGTACTGGTCCTCGCCGTCGCCGAGGATGGATGTGTTGGAGGGGTTGGTATCGAGCAGGGCGATGCTGTCGTAGTCATCGAGATCGGGGATCTCCCGTGTGAGCTCGAGGTCCTCGAGCTGGTTGACCATGACCTTGTTCTGCTGGTGGTTGATCTCGCCCTGGTGGTAGATATCGCCGTCGGCGCTGTTCTCCTCGAGGATCTCGAGGAAGGCCAGTGAGGCCGACATGGCGTCCGGGTCGGGGTTGTCGTGGAGCAGGATGGCCCAGTCTCCGGTGTCATCGATGGCTGCCTGGAGATCGTCCGCCCGCTGTCTGTGTTCTGTCTGTCTGAGTTCCTCATAGATAGCGTCCGCGGCGGCCTCGTATACGTCGTCGTACCCGAGAACCGGGAGATCGGTCTCGGCCAGTTCATCGTGGCCGGGGTCCTCTGATGGTGTCAGGATGGCTGTGTAGGCTTGGAGGTCCTCGGCCGTCACCTCGCCCTCGGTGATGTCATCGACGCTGTAGACGTCGATGTCGTCGTTCTCGGGAAGGGGCTGTCCTGTGTCGTCATCGATGACCGCGTAGTCTGGCATTACTACCGCCTTGTCCTGACATGGGGAGCCTTGCTTAAAAGGCTATCCCTTGATGTTGACGATCGGGAATGTCCGAGCTACCTTGTCGCCGATCCCCAGGCGGTCTGATACTTCTACGACCTGGTCAACGTCCTTGTACACTTCTGGGGCTTCCTCTGCGATCGTCGATCCGGACTGGGCCTTGACGATGATCTTCTGCCGCTTGAGGTCATCCTGCACCGTGCGGCCGTGGTAGTCCTTCTTGGCCTGTGTCCGAGACATCAGCCGGCCGGCACCGTGGGCGGTGGAGCCGAAGGTGAGGTCCATGGCGTTGTCTCCTCCCTTGAGCACGTACGATGAGGTCCCCATGGAGCCGGGGATAAGCACTGGCTGACCGGTGTCCCTGTAGGCCTCGGGGACCTCATCGTGGCCGGCGGGGAACGCACGGGTCGATCCCTTGCGGTGGACGTACAGTTCTTTATCCTCGCCGTCGACCTCGTGGGTTTCTTTCTTTGCGATGTTGTGGGAGACGTCATACAGCAGCTCCATGCTGAGATCCTGGACGTTCTGTCCGAATATCCGCTCGAAGCTCTCCCTGACGCGGTGGGTGATGAGCTGGCGGTTGGTCCAGGCGAAGTTGATTGCGGCACACATCGCCCTGTAGTATTCACCGGCGAGCCGGGAGCCGGCCGGGGCATAGGCGAGCTCGCGGTCGGGCAGGGACTCCATGACCTCGGGGTGCTCGTTTTCGATCTTGCGTAGGTAGTCCGAGCAGACCTGGTGGCCGAGTCCACGGGAGCCACAGTGGATGAGGATGACCGCCTGGTCCTTCTCGAGGCCGAAGGCCTCTGCTGTTTCCTCATCGTAGATCTCGGAGACCTTCTGGACCTCGAGGAAGTGGTTGCCGGAGCCGAGGCTCCCGAGCTGCTTGCGGCCGCGGTTTTTGGCCTTCTCGGAGATGAGGGAGGCATCTGCCTCGGGACGATATCCCTCGTCCTCGCAGTGCTCGAGGTCGGCTTCTGTGGCATAGCCGTTGTCCTTTGCCCACTGGAGGCCGTTCTCGAGGACGTCCTCGATCTCGTCCTTGCTGAGCGTGCCCGCGACCGCTCCCTTGCCGAGGCCGGAGGGGACCTTCTGGAAGAGGATGTTGGCGAGCTGTTCTGCCTTCTCGTAGACCTCCTCGGCGGTGAGGTTGGTCCGGATCATGCGGACGCCGCAGTTGATGTCATAGCCCACCCCGCCGGGGCTGATGGCGCCGTTTTTCGTGGACAGGGCGGCGACCCCGCCGACGGGGAAGCCATAGCCCTGGTGGCCGTCGGGGAGACAGATCGCGTATTTCTGTATGCCGGGCAGGTGGGCGGTGTTCTTTGTCTGCTGGAGTGTCTTGTCCTCGCTGATGTGTTCGAGGAGCTCGTCTGTGGCAAAGACCCGGCCGGGGACGTTCATCCCGTTTTCCTGCGGTATCTCGTACTGGTGGTTGTCGATCTGGTTGAGGGTGATGTCGGTCATGGGACAGGAAGCGGGTGCGATGTTGATAAGGCTGTGTGGATTCAGACGTCGAGGACGACCTGGATGCGGTAGGTGCCGTCGTCCTGTTCGGTGATCGCCATGTCGCTGTAGGTCGGGGCCTTGACGTCACGGGCGGGGATGTCCCCGATGTCGGTACCGAACAGTGTTGCGGTGAGGTGGTGGCCGTCGTCCTCGATGGTGACCTCGAACTCGCTGAACAGCATCCCCTTGATGTCGCGCTGGTAGATGAGGTCGTCGATGAAATCGTACAGGAGGGATTCGCGGTCCTGTGCCTCGATCGTGATCTCGATGGACCGCTCCGGGGCAATGGCCTCGAGGTCGGCCATGCAGGCGAAGGTGCCTTTGCCGATCTGTTCGAAGGCGTCCTCGAGTGTCTCGCCGTCTGCCTCGACCATGACGTCTGCGGTGTGATCTTTGAGCTGGAAGCCTGTCATCCTTCCTCCTCGAGGGTGACGTCGATCCCGAGGTGCTCGACGAGTGGTTCGTCAGCGGGGTCCCAGTCCGTGACCCGTTCCCTGACCTCCCGCCAGGTCTTGAGCCGGTCGCCGCCGAAGGCTGCATCGTCGAGAATGTCCTCAATGAAGGCCTGGTCCTCGACGCGCTCGATGGCCTTGTACGCAAGCATGCCGGCGGTGACGTCGAACCTGTCGAAGCCGGGTTCGAGCATCTCGTGGTCATCCATCCGGCGGAGGTTCTGGAACAGGAGCTCCTTGGCGAGGAAATAGGATGCCTCGACGAAGGTGACCTCGGGGTCATCGCCGGTCAGCATGATGGGGGACGGGATCGAGGTGTCCCGGCCGCTTATGACATAGAGATCGATCTCCTCGAACCCGCGGAACTCGATGCCGGAGACGTCCTCGAGGTGATCGAGGACGGTGACGCGGTCGGCGAAGAAATCCATGGCCTGGTCCCGCTGGGAGCGGAGTTCCTCCATGCTGTCCTCGTCATGGTCGGCTTTGATGATGTGTTGCTGGAGTGGCTGGCTCGTCTTGAAGGTGACCTGTGGTCGCATCGGTATCGCCTCGGTACACAGTACGGCCCTGCCCTCATTAAAACTTGCCGTTTCGCGCGGGCAATGTGGTGCTCACCGCGGGGTGACAACTTTAAAAGCACAGCGGCCGCATGATGTACCATGCAGACCGGCCAGTACGGACACGATACACCGCAGGAGACACTCTCCGGGCAGTTCGATGAGCCGGAGCCGACCGATACTGAGTTCTCTGTTATGTATGACCTCGATGCAGCAGATAATTTCGTCTACGGCGACGAGGAAGGACCTGGTCTTGCGGCAGAGACGTTCGGACAGTACTGGGAGGACGATCGACCGGACGAGGAGGTCGAGGTGTTCGAGGACTCCTTCGAGGATGTGATCGATGAGGTCGAGGCCTACATGGACGATCCAGCGGAGGTCCCGGACGAGGGGCTGTCCTACGTGGCCGTCGATGAGGATGAAGGTCTCGCGGTGGAGTACGATGTCGATATCGATGAGGACGGCTACTATGCTGACCTGGCGGTCAATTTCATGTCGATGGGCTCTGGCCTGTTCGGGTTCACGGTGCCGGGCAGTGACTCGGTCCAGATCAATGATGCGCTGTACGAGGTGGATGAGGAATCGACGATCCGCCACGAGAAGACCCATCATGAGCATCCTGGGAAGGATGAGCTGACGATACGGTATATCAACGGGGACATCGATCCGCAACATACCATCACGGGGTCCCGGGAACTCGGGAGTCCAAGGAGCTGGGCGTACAATCCGACCGAGGAGTCGTTCGGGGATGGGACGTACTGAGGTGAGCGGTTCTTGAGGGCTGGTCCCGGGGGTACTGATACATGACGAACGAGGTCGAGGTCTTTGAGGAGGAGCTGGTCCCGGTCCTGGAGGAGCTGGATGGCTATCAGGTCATCGGGCTGGTGGAGGCCTCACGGGAGATGCGGATGCTTGTCTCCCGCAGGCTGGACCGGGTGCTGAACGAGGAGGAGTTCTGCCGGATGTGGATCCCGTTCGATATGGCCTCATCGGGTGTGAACCTGGACCTGATCTTCCCGACCCATCTCCTGGTGCCGGAGGACGTCGAGACGGACGGGGTGGACACGGATGAGCTGTATTCTCACGCCGAGGCGACCTTCGACCTGGTGACGAAACACATCGAGGTGAAAAACGATGCCCTGGAGGATGAGCTGCGGGCATTCGGTGATCGGTGGGAGGATGCGACCGTGATGGAGGAGCTGGATCTGTTCATCAAGCGGCCGCTGGATATCTCGGAGACGACATTCACCGTCTGTCACGGGATCGAGTGCCGTGATGCGGACGGTGATCTGTCCGGTGAGGGGCTGGCGGAGCTGAAGGACGTGGTCCAGGACTCGGGGGAGGCGGTCTCGGATCAGCTGTTCTCGATGGACCGGCCGAAGGAGGTCCTGAACCTGGTGCTGACGGCCCTGAGTGAGAAAGAGGGGACGGATATCTATGGTCGTGTTGAGGAGATGGAGACCGTCGAGCGGTTCATCGATGTGCTGACAGGGCTGGGGCTGCACTGTGGGGTGAAGGTGACGGAGTTCGACAACTATCCACCCTTTGTCCGGCTGTTCGCGACCCGGGACCCTGGTTATTCCTGTGCTGAGTACCGCCAGTTCTTCTGTCACCGGGACCGCGGGATCCACGAATTGACAGGTGAGTTCTATGGCTATCCCGAGGAGGAAGTCGAGGCCTGGATCGCGTGGCAGGAAGGGGAAGGTTCCGAGAAGGTCGATGTCGCGGCAAAGCTGGCCTCGGAGTACGATATCCCGACCGAGACCCGCCGCCGGATGATGGCGTTCATCAACTACATGGTCCGCGACCGCGAGGAATCGGTCCAGAACGCTGCCGATGTCGCCGATCGACGGTATGAGGCGCTTGAAGAAGCGAAGGAAGAATACGGGGTTGACTTCCTGGAGTATCTGGAGGCATTCTAGAGAGGGTGAAGGGGTTGAATTTTGGCTTATCCTTATTGGAATCGGAATATGAGATTTTTCTGCCTGGGATATCCTATTTCTATTTTTATTACGTAGAGAAAGATGCCAAATTTCTATTTGCCGCTGTGTTTCTATTCGCAATTGGCGCAGCGATACTCGAAATAAAGCGGTATGCAGAGGATAATTGGAATAGGGACATAGAAGACTATATTGGGGTGGTTTTAGGTACAGGGTTGGTATTTTTCCTTGGCTGATATTATTGCTTTGTACTGGATATTCTTTCGTATTGGGCTTGTTGATTGGAAAGCTGGCTTAATAGCACTTTTAATATTGATAGGAACTGTCAGAGTCGCTTTCCAGACTATTATGTATCCTATTTTAGGTCAAAGCGGTATGACGAAGGAAATGGACGACGAATCATTTCTAGAAGCCCCCCCTTCATAAACGAAGAGGAGTTTCAAGAGTTAAGAGAGATATTGAGGGAGAAAACATGTGTTGGTATCAATTTTTATTCTCCCAGACTGACAAATCTCACTCCACCACGATATCCCATTCTCCGTATTCCTCGATCAGGTGATCGGGGACCTCTGATGCGAGCTCGCGCTGGAGCTTGTCGGCCCTGCCCTGGTGGTACGGGCTGTCCTCGGCGAGGTCCTGTTCGCGGTGGTAGGCCTCGGTCATCTCCTCGAGGTCCATCTCGTCGGTCTGGACTGAGCCATAACCCTGGACCTCCTTGAGCTTGCCGTAGGCCTTCGCCAGGACGCCGTCACGGTCCCTGTCCGGTGTGAGTGTGACCATCGCACCGACGCGGTCGAACCATTCCTGTTCTTTCTCGTCCCGCTCCTGGAGGAGGTCGACCGCGACGTCCGTTAGATCCTGCCTGTCGATCCGGACCTCACCGTCCTCATAGGTTGCGATATCGCCGTGGGGGTTGAGGACATCGATCACTTTCTCGTCGCTCATGTGATGGACCGCGGCACCGAGGCGATCGCCGTCGTTCTCAACGACGATGTACTGGAGATTATCGAGATCGTTCTCGACGCGGGAGAGAGTCTCCTCGTAGTCCCATGGCCTGTAGCGTTCGACGGCGTCGGCGGCTTTCTCCCTGTACTCCTGCATGCGCTGTCGTTCCTGTAGCCGCTGTCTGTGCTTGTCCAGCACCTCCCCGGTATCGCGTTCCATGGGGTAGGATCGAGACCCGACACTTAAATTTGTTACCATTCGGAGACAACCTGGTCCGGAGAACTGGGGAAAGCGCCGGGGGTGGGATTTGAACCCACACAGGCCGCGAGGCCCACCAGCTATCTGGTGAGACACGGCTTTGTGCCATCGAAAATCGCAAGCGATTTTCTCAAGCCCACGTTCCCTCGCTGCGCTCGGAAACGGGGCAGCTCCAAGCTGGCGCACTACCAGATTATGCGACCCCGGCTCGGTCCTGACTGTGGCTGCAAGTTTTTAATACGTTGCAGCGTCTGGCAGAGACCAATCCTTTAAAAGATTCATCTGCCATTCGATGGACAGCGATGGAAAAGGCACGAGTGAAGCTCAGCAGTACTGACCCGGAACGGGTCGATGCCCTCGCCGATGATGTTGTCAATACGGCACGAGAGTACAACGCGAAGGTCTCGGGACCGATCCCGCTGCCGACCGACCGGATGGAGCATACTGTCCGGAAGGCACCGGACGGGGAAGGCGCCTCGACCTTCGAGTCATGGGAGCAGCGCGTCCACAAGCGGATCGTCGATGTATCCGACTCAGAGCGTGCCCTCCGGCAGATCATGCGCGTGCACGTCCCCGAGGGCGTCAACATCGAGGTCGAACTGATCGAGTGAGTCCGTGATCTTCTATGGACCTGCCCGGCGACCTCATCGATACCGTCCTCAGTCCCTTCCGCAGGCGCAAGCTCGATGACCACATCGACCAGGGACGCGCCTGGAAGGTGAACGAACTCACAGCGGAACACGACATCGACAGGGATTACGTCGAGGAACGGGCAAAGGAACGGTTTACGGATATTCTCCACTACACCTCCAAGGACCAGGCAGCCTATGCCAGGAACATGGGCCTGGACAGGGACTGGGCCCGCGAGCAGGCGAAAGACTGGGTCGAGGACTACATCGACCAGGAAGACCGGGGCGCTCTGACGCGTGACCGGTACGTCGGCCACCACATGAAGGTCTTCGACATCGCGGAGGACGAACTCGAGGCCGATGAGGACCTCCGGTTCCAATTCTATGCACCCGACAGGACCGCCTCCGAGGAGCTCGCGGACGCGATCCTGCGGTACCGGGAGCGAAGCGCGGTCGAGACGATGGCCAACTTGGACGCCCCGCGGTACGCCTACGCGGACCCGGAGGAGGTCCAGGACCGTATCGAGGCCCGTGCCGTGGATGCTGCCGACGGTGAGTTCCAGGCCCGGCTCCCGGAGTACGAGGACGGGCCCGCGACGGCGGACGTCTACGAGCGCCTGGGGATGGAGTGGGCTGTAACCGGGGAGCTAGATGCGTACATCGCGTCCTTCTGGGAGCCGGACGATGAGGAACCCGAGCTGGTGCATCTCGATATCGAGACCTGACCGACAGTTTTCTTATCCTGCTGTCACCCATGAGCGTCCATGGTCGATGCAGGGAGCCTCCTTTTCGTGTTCATCGCCGGGCTGATCACTGCCCTTGCGACGGGGCTGGGCGCTGTACCGTTTTTCTTCACCGACGATCTCAGTCAGCGCTGGGAGGTGCTGCTGTGGGGCCTTGCCTCGGGTATCATGATCGCGGCATCGGTCTTCGGGTTGTTCCGGGAGGGTCTGGCGGAGGGGAGTACTGTCCTCGTCGGTGTCGGGGCCCTTGCCGGGGTGGCCCTGGTCCTTGTGGCCGAGTCGGTGGTCGATCACTCCGAGATTGACCCGCGTGAATTCGAGCGGGCTGATTTCGATAAGCTTCTGCTGATCCTGGGGATTCTGACGGTCCACAGCTTCCCGGAGGGTGTCGCGGTGGGGGTCTCGTTTGCGGAGCTGAACCTCGCAGGCGTCTCGATGCTCGGGTTTGCGGTCCCGGTGCTGGGCATCATCATGACGGTGGCTATCTCGATCCACAACATCCCTGAGGGGACCGCGATCTCGATCCCGCTCCGCTCGATGGGTGTGGGTGAGTGGAAGATGGTCTGGTGGTCGATCTTCTCGAGTCTGCCCCAGCCGATCGGGGCTGTGCTTGCCTTTGCCTTCGTGAGGATCGCGAAGCCCTTCCTCCCGTTCGGGTTCGGCTTCGCGGCGGGTGCGATGGTGTTCCTGGTCCTCTATGAGTTCATCCCTGAGGGCCTGGAGCACGGTGAGGGGCTTGACGGTGGCGGGAAGCGGGAGCTGGCTTTCGGTCTTCTGGCCGGTGCTGCGGTGATGCTGCCGCTGGTCCTGCTGGAGCCGGTCTGATCCGGGCGAATGTATGTCCGGCTGTCGCCATCTGACCGTAACGAATTTAAATCTCGTCACGGATGGCCTCGCTATGCCTCCGTACGAGACCGATGCGGTCGATGCCGCGGAACTGGATGACAATGCCGAGTACTTCGAACGCCTGTATCTCCTCGAGACGGTTGGAGATCTCCGGCAGGACAAGATGCTGGAGGACGATGTGGTCGGTGCCAACGCTGACCACAGTGAGCAGGTTGAATACGATATCCAGCGATTGGAGGAAAGCATCGACGAGCTTCCGGACGAGTACGGACGGCAGTTCCGTGAGATCGAGGGGGCGGCCGCCCAGCTGGACGAGGTCAGGGATATCGATGTCTCGCGCGATGACAGGGAGCCGCTGAAGCCGTCGGAAGCTGTGGAAAAGATCGAAACGTATGTGGAGGAAAGCACCACGGCGGATGAGGAGCTGGGCTATGACCCGGACAATGTGACGCGTGCCTTCTATGCGAAGCACTGGGAGAACGGGCTCAGGCAGCGCCACGGCATCGAGGGCCAGCTCGATCCGACCTATATCCTGGATGTGCTGGAGTGATCAGTCCTCGAGGTACGTGTGGTAGGCCGCATTCGCGGCACTGATGACCGATCCACCATGCACACTGAACCACATCGGGTTCGCTGTACCTAGAAAAGCGACTGTCGGACCCGCGGCCCCGATTTTTCGTCCTGTCTCATAGACCCAGTCATCTTCTGAGCCGGTGTATTCCTGTTCCATATCGAGCCGGCCCCGCATCGAATACGGTTCGTCCCGTTCTGCTGTCTCCGGATCATATGTTGCCGCTTCGACTAGATAGGCGGGTGTATCGAGTCCGGCCAGCACGCCGTTTTTGAACTCTGTACCTGTCTCGATGAGGTCCGATGTCCATTCCTCGACGCGTCCCATCTGTATCGACCTACCCTAGTGCTGTGATTCTTATATACGGCAGGGATGATGGCTGAGAGGTTAACGCGTGTGAGAGAAGAGAGGAAAGAAAGAAGAAAAGAGGGGAAGGGCCGAGGCGGTTACGCCTCTATGCCTCTTCCAGGTCGAGACACATGCCGGCGCCGACTGTCTGGCCCATGTCCCGGATGGCGAACCGTGCCAGCTGCGGGATTTCCTCGTTCTTCTCGATGACGAGGGGACTCTGTGGTCGGAGCTCGACGATCGCGGACTCGCCTTCCTTGATGTAGTCCGGGTTCTTCTCTTTCTCCTCGCCTGACTTCGGATCCATGGTCTTGACGAGGTTCTCGAAGGTACATGCGACCTGGGCGGTGTTGACGTGGAACACCGGTGTGTAGCCTTCGGTGATGACGTTGGGGTGGCTGAGCACGATGATCTGTGCCTGGAAGGTGTCGACAACCGTCGGCGGGTTGTCGGGGGTACCTCCCACGTCGCCACGCTTGACGTCGTCCTTGCCGACACCACGGACGTTGAAGCCGATGTTGGCGCCAGGATCTGCCTGCTCGACTTCCTCGTGGTGCTGCTCGATGGACTTGACCTCGCCGCCGACGTTCTTGTTCAGCCGCGTGGATGCGGGCTCGAACTTGACGTCGTTGCCGACCTTGAGCTCGCCGGTCTCGACACGTCCGACAGGGACAGTGCCGACGCCTTTGATCTTGTATGCGTCCTGGATCGGGACGCGCAGGGGCAGATCGATCGGCTTGGTCGGCTCATCAAGATTGTCCAGTGTCTCGAGCAGGGTTGGGCCATTGTACCAGTCGAGGTTGTCACTGCCCTCGACGACGTTGTCGCCCTCGTATGCGGAGAGGGGGACGAAGGTAATCTCGTCGACCGGGAAGCCGACGCCTTTGAGGAGTTCGACGACTTCCTCCTTGCGCTCCTCGAAGGTGTCCTGGGACCAGTTTTCCTTGTCCATCTTGTTGATGGCGACGATCAGCTGCTTGATGCCGAGGGTCTTCGCCAGGTAGGAGTGCTCCTTGGTCTGGGGCTGCACGCCGTCGTCTGCGGCAACGACGAGGATGCCGGCGTCGGCCTGTGCAGCTCCTGTGATCATGTTCTTGATAAAGTCGCGGTGCCCAGGAGCGTCGATCATCGTGAACTCGTAGTTGTCCGAGTCGAACTTCTGGTGCCGGAGATCGATCGTGACTCCTCGCTCTCGCTCTTCTTTGAGGTTGTCCATGGCGAAGGCGAACTCGAACGTCTCCTTGCCCTGTTCCTCTGCTTCTTCTTCAAGTTTTCTCATTTCGGATTCGGGGAGGTTCTCTGTGTCCCAGAGAAGCCTGCCGATCATGGTGGACTTCCCATGGTCCACGTGCCCGATTGATACAAGGTTAATGTGCGGTCTGTCTGCCATTTGGTTCACCTAATATCGGTTAGCTACCTACCCATCCCCCTACAAACTTTATAAAGGTAATCAGGACCTGGGCCGTGGAGGTGCCATGGCTCAATCGTCATAGCAGGCCCGTACTGCGGGGATGAGGGCATATCCTGCTGCCGTCCGTACCGGGCAGCAGGTACTGTCTGTGAAAAAGGGAAAAAGAACGCCGGGGGCCTAGTCCCCGCCTGTGTCGACGCCCGGGATCTCGTCTTTCATGCCCTTGCGCTCGCGGATCTCCCGGATGGTCTCGATCTGGAGGTTGTCCGGCATCGGCTCGAAGACCTGGTCCATCAGGTTGTAAAAGCCCTTGCCGGCGGTGGCGGACTTGAGGTCGGCCTCGAAGCCGAACATCTCCGCGACCGGGACGCGGGCGTTGATCTTGGAGGTGTCGCCGTCGTCCTCCATGTCCATGATCTCGCCGCGGCGGTTGTTGACCTCCTTCATCGCGGAGCCCATCTTGTCCTGTGGGCTGTTGATCTGGACGACCTGCTTCGGCTCGAGGAGGACTGCGTCACCGTCGACCATGCCCCGGGTGACTGCCTCACGCACGGCAGGGATGACCTGTGCCGGGCCGCGGTGTGCCGGGTCCTCGTGGATGTCGGCGTCGTGGATCTTGACCGCCATCTTGACGACCGGCTCGTTCGCCAGCGGACCCTCGTCGCAGATGTTCTGGAAGGCCTTGACGATGAGTTCCATGATCTCGTTCAGGTGGGTGACACCACGGGTCTTGTCGACGAACAGGTTGCCGTTGTAGACGTTGTGGACATCGCCGGCGTCTTCCTTGTCATAGCTGGCCTCCATGAGCTGTTCTTTGACCTCCTGCTCGTCCTGGTCCCGGACCTTGCCTTCGGGGACGTCCCCGGACATGAGCTTCTCGTAGACCTCGTCCGAGATCGGCTCGACGGACAGCCAGAACTTGTTGTGCCGGTTCGGGGACTTGCCCATGAACTCTTCGGACTTGTTCCGGATGGATTCACGGTAGACCACGATCGGCTCGGAGACCTGGATCTCGATGCCTTGCTCCTGGAGGTACCGCTCGATCTTGGCCTCGATGTGGAGCTCGCCGAGCCCGGAGACAAGTGTCTCGCCTGTTTCCTCGTCGATGGAGACCTTGATGGTATTGTCCTCCTTGGCCCGTTCCCGCAGTGCCTCGATGAGGTCCGGGAGGTCGGAGGTCTTTTTCGGTTCGAGTGACTTGGTGACGACCGGCTCAAAGACGTGCTCGATCTGCTCGAAGGGATCGATCTTGAGGTCCTTCGCGACGACCGTCTCCCCGGTCGAGTAATCGACACCGGTCAGTGCCGCGATGTTGCCGGCTGGTACCCTGTCGACAGGCAGCTTGCGCGGTCCGGAGTAGATACCGACCTTCTGGACGCGCTGTGCTGAACGAGAACCGATGCCGTAGATCTCTTCGCCCTCTGTAACGGTGCCTGCGAACAGGCGGGCCGTACAGATGGTGCCGGCGTGTTTGTCGGATTCGACGTTGGTGACGACCCCGATCATGTCCCCGTCGGCGTCGCAGTCGGACATGGCCTGTCCGGGATCGGAGTCGATGTCGCCGTTCCAGATGGCGGGGATGCGGTAGCTCTGTGCATCATCGGGGTTGACGAGATGGTTGACGACCATGTCGAGTGTGACCTCGTGGAGTGGGGCCTTCTCGGCGAGTTCCTCGTTCCGCTCCTCGTTGACGTGATCGACGATGTCCTGGAAGGTGATACCGGATTTCTCCATGAACGGCATCGAGATCGCCCAGTTGAGCAGGGCGGATCCGAACGCGACCTTGCCGGACTTGACGTCGACGGTCCAGTCCTTGTCCATCTCATCGGGCATGTTTTTCTCGATGAGCTTGTTGACCTCTGCGATGATCTTCTGGAACCGCTGCTGCATCTCCTCGTCTGTCAGCTGGAGCTCCTGGATCAGCCGGTCGACCTTGTTGATGAACAGGATCGGCTTGACCCGTTCCTTGAGGGCCTGTCGGAGGACGGTCTCTGTCTGGGGCATGACGCCGTCGACCGCGTCCACGACGACCAGGGCGCCGTCGACGGCCCGCATGGCCCGTGTGACGTCGCCCCCGAAGTCGACGTGGCCCGGGGTGTCGATGAGGTTGATCAGGTAATCATCGCCGTCGAGCTCGTGAACCATCGAGACGTTGGCGGAGTAGATGGTGATGCCTCGTTCCTGCTCCTGGTCGTCGTAGTCCATGAAAAGCTGGTTACCTGCCAGCTGGTCGGATATCATGCCTGCTCGTGCGAGTAGGTTATCTGTTAGCGTCGTCTTGCCGTGATCGATGTGGGCAACGATGCCGATGTTTCGGATCTGCTCTGGACTTTCGATGATCTCCATTATCTCTTCAGTCTCGTCTGCCATGAGAATGCACCTTGATTGGGTATGCCAGAAGCTACCCGTACAAGCTTTATAAATGTAAGAAGGATTCACCGCCGGGTCACGTTGGGATCGAGCCGGACGGGATGGACCTGCCTGCCGTCGTGGATGACGATGACGTCCTCGATGCTGGTCCCGGCTGGGACGCCGTAGGTGAGGTTGTACGAGCCCATCAGGTTCCCGGCGCGGAAGCCGTCGTCGGTCTCGATCGTACAGCCGATGGCGTGCCGGAACCGTGGGATGACGGGATCGATCATGACCCGGAGGGTATCGCCCGCGAGCAGGCTGGAGGTCTTGAACCTGACCGGTTCGACGCCGTAGGGCACATCGACGGTGCCGTTGATGCTCAGGCGGGACCTGTCAGGTGAGAACCCGACATCGATGGTGTCGTCCCCGTCGCTGCAGAGCCGGGTGTCCGTGTACCGCAGGACCTTCACGGCGTTGAGGTGCGGTCTGCGCCGGGTGAAATCAGGCTCCCTGACCTCGATGTCATAGGTCTCGGTGACGCTGATGTCCGCGAGGTGGCCGCGGCAGGTGACCTGCTCAGGTGCTGCCTCCCGCATCTCCCGGCCGGTGACGTGAGGGTCGCCGATCCCGATGGTGATAGTGTCCTCGCTTTCGGTGTAGCCGCTGATGGAGTCGTTGCCGAGCTCGTCCATCACCATGGTGCCGATGAAGCTGATGATCCTGTCGCTGCAGGTGACCTCGGCGTAGCCGGTGGCCGTGAAGTTGGCCAGGCCGCCCTCGTCGGTCCGGTAGGTGACGATGTCCTCATTGGGATAGTATCGGACGTGGTCGATCTCGGTGCTGAACGTCCAGGTGTCACCGACCTTGATGGCGTCCATCGGGCCACGCTCGGCGGTGAGCTGGAACAGCAGGAGGGTCGCGAGGGAGCCGATCACGAGGACTGCTGCGAGCACTGCCAGCCAACCGGTGCTGGTCCGTGCGGTCATGGTCTGTACTTACCGGGAGGCGGTATTTCAATCCGGGTCAGGACCGGTTGCCGCGGTACTTCTCTGCCTCGAGGACCCGGTCGATGGCCCGGGCATAGGCTGCCTCGCGGTAGGTGGATTGCTCGTCGTCCTTGAACTTCGTGACGCTCCGGTAGGCCTGTTCCATATAGTCAGCGAGCTTGTCCTCGACCCGCTCCTGTGACCAGTACTCGTTGGAGATGTTCTGAAGCCACTCGAAGTACGAGACGGTCACGCCGCCGGCGTTCGCGAGGATGTCGGGGACGATCAGGACGCCCTTCTCGGTGAGGAACTCATCGGCCTCTGGCGTGGTCGGACCGTTGGCCATCTCGACGACCGAGGAGGCCCTGATGTCGTCCATGTTGTCGGCGGTGATCTGGTCCTCGATCGCTGCCGGGACCAGGATGTCGACATCGAGCTCGAGGAGCTCATCGTTGCCTATCTCCTCCGCATCGGCCTTGAACAGGTCGCCGTTGCGGTCGTAGTCATTGAAGATCGACTGGATGGCGAGGCCGTCGGGATTGTGGATCGCTCCCTCGACATCGGAGACCGCGACGACGTTGTAGCCTTTCTCATCAAGGATGCGGGCGAGGTGGGAGCCGACGTTGCCGAAGCCCTGGATGGCGATGTCGGTGCTGTCCCGGTCCCAGCCCTGGTCCTCGACGAACATGTCGATGATGTGGCTGCCCCCGAGGGAGGTCGCTGTGGTCCGTCCCTTGGAGCCGCCGAGCTTGGGCGGTTTGCCGGTGATGACGCCGGGGCTTTTCTCTCCTGCGATGTTCTCGTACTCGTCCAGCATCCAGGCCATGATCTCGGCGTCGGTGTTCATGTCCGGTGCAGGGATGTCTTTTTCGGGGCCGATGACATCGAAGTACTCCCGGACATAGGCCCTCGAGAGGCTCTCGAGTTCGGCCTCGGACAGTTCCGAGGGGTCGACGACGACACCTCCTTTGGCCCCGCCGTACGGTATGTTGACGACGGCGCATTTGAGCGTCATGAGGAAGGCGAGTTCCTCGGTCTCGTCCTGCGAGACGTGGGGATGGAACCGGATGCCTCCTTTGGTGGGTCCTCGCGCGTCGCTGTACTGGATGCGGAAGGACGGGAAGATCTGTGTGGACCCGTCGTCCATGCGGACGCGGAGGTTGTTCGAGACGGTGCGTTTGGGGTGCTTGAGGAGATGGATGTCCTGGTCGGTGAGCATGCTTGCCTCTGCGAACCTGTCGAGTTCGATCTGACAGACCTCACAGATGGTCTCTGTGCTCTTGTTACCGAGATCGGGTGGTGTCATGAGAGATATCGACCTGGTAGACGATGGTCTCCGCAGTGGTAAAAAGTGTGTCGTTTCGCCGCGGAAAGCCGGTCACTCCGCGCCCATGCCCTCGTCCTCCCGCTTGTCCACTCCCTCGTAGTACTGCTCGATGATGCGGAAGATGGCCTCGACAGGGTCCTCCTCGTCATCTGCGTCCGTCCGCTTCTCTTTGCGGTCCTCGTTCGGGGCCATGGAGAAGGATTGGACGTCGGCGTTTTAATCCGTTGCCGTGTACCGCTGGCCGATCTCATCTTTCACGTCGCCGTAGAGGTCCTTCGCCGGGCGGAGCGGGTCGATGTCGTGGTGTGCCTGGAGCAGGTGATACGACATCCCGGCGTAGTTGGCCGCGGCATCGAGCCCGCTGGGATCGCCGTCGTACCACAGTTCCTTCAGCCCGGTGAACGCAGAGACCGCGCCGAACGAGATCGCCGTCTTGGTGTACGGGTCCTGGAGGGCCTCGCCCGCGGACGAGACGGTCTCGCTGTCGCTCTCTTCGAGGTACGCCCCGATACGGTCCGTGCCGTTCCAGGCGGCCTTCGAGAGGTCCTTACAGAACCACGCGTGAAAGATCTTGTCGCCGTTCCACGGGTCGATGTACTCGCCGAAGACGGAGAACCCGGTCAGGTGCCCGGTCGCCTCGAGGGCGGTCCCGGTCACGAGGCCGCTGTACCGCTTACCGGCCTCGATGGCCTCGGAACCGGTCTCGCGTACCTCATCGTACAGCCCGTCGAGGCGGTCCTCGGTCATGCCGGGACGGTGTCATCTGACAGTCATAAACCCTTCGGTCAGAGCTCGTACCGGTCGACGATCTTTTTCTGCTCCTCGTCGATCTCCGCACGGAGGTGGATCAGATCCTCGAGGCCCGAGCCTTCGATCTTCTTCCGTGCGAGCTGGTCGAGCTGGAAGATACCGGAGGAGTTGTTCATCTCGATCTGGATGAGGACCGGTTTCTCCTCGCCCTGCATGATGTCGACGTCCTCGATCGCGAGGGCGGAGATCCCGTGGATGGACATGTCGTCCGGGTCACGGGGGCTGGCACGGCCTTTCTCCATGTCCAGGCTGTCAGCGACCCGCAGGATGCCTGCCTCCAGTGTCAGCGGGTTGGCCTTCTTGTGGTGGCTCTGGATACTGTGGAGGATCTCTGATTTGAGGATGACCTGTTCCTGCCTGTCGTACATGCCATCGACCATCTCCTCGATCAGGTCCGCTGCAATCGGGAGGCTGTACTCGGAGTGCTTGTACCGGTGGACGATGTGCCCAACGTCGTGCAGCAGGCCGGACAGCATCACGATGACCTCTGCGTCCTCCCAGGTCATGTCATAATCCTCCATCGCGCCCGGGGTCTTGTGTCCCTCGAGGAGCCTGAGGATCTCGAGGGCCCTGTTGGTCACGATCTCGATGTGTTTCTCGCCGTGGTCGTTCAGCTTCAGCCGGTCTTTGGCGATCGTGTTCGCGCAGTCCCAGTACTGGCGGATATGGTCGTTGTCGTTCGCGTATGCCTCCAGTTCCTCGAGCTTCTGGTTGCCGTCTGTCTGTATCTCTATCATGATCTCACCTGTTCCCGGTACAACGGGACGTGGCAGCATTTTAAAGCCCGGTCCTACAGGAGATCCTCCGGCGGGGTGTAGTCTTTGCCGAGGTGGTCCGCGACAGGTTCCTCGATGAGAGTCCCTTCAGCGACGTTGAGGCCCTTCCGGAGCGGTTCGCTGTCCCGGCAGGCCTGTTCCCACCCCTTCTCCGCGAGCTCGAGGACATAAGGGAGTGTGGCGTTGGTGAGGCCGTAGGTCGCTGTCCTGGCGTAGGCCCCTGGCATGTTGGTGACCGCATAATGGACGACGCCGTGTTCGGTGTAGACCGGTTCGGAGTGGCTGGTCGGCCGGGTTGTCTCGACACAGCCACCCTGGTCGACGGCCACGTCGACGATGACCGAGCCCTCAGGCATGTCCGCGACCATCTCCTCGGTGATGACTTTCGGTGCGGCGTCTCCCGGTACGAGGACGGCCCCGACGACGATATCGCTGTCCGTAACGTGGTCTCTGATGCTTGTCTTACTCGAGAGGACGGTGTCGACGTTGTCGGGAAGGACGTCCTCGAGGTGGTCCATCCGGTCCTGACTGAGCTCGAGGACGATGACATCACAGCCCATACCGGCTGCGACCTTGGCGGCGTTCTTGCCGACGGTCCCGCCCCCGACGACGGTGACCTGTGCGGGGCTGACCCCGGGCATGCCGGGCGGGAGCACGCCACGGCCGCCGCTGTGGATGGTCTGGTACGATGCGCCCATCAGCGGTGCCATCCGGCCGGCGACTTCGGACATCGGCTTGAGCAGCGGCAGGTCGCCGTCGAGTTCGACGGTCTCGTAGGCGATCGCGACCACGTCGGTCTCGAGGAGCTGGTCGGTCAGGTCGGGGAACGCCGCGAGGTGGAAGTAGGTGAACACGAGCTGGTCATCGAGGTACTCGTATTCGTCCTCGAGTGGCTCTTTGACCTTGACGACCATATCGACGTCCCAGGCGTCGTCCTGTCCGACGAGTTCGGCTCCTGCGTCCTGATAGTCCTCGTCCGGGATGCCGGAGCCGTCACCTGCTCCCGTTTCGATCCGGACGGTGTGGCGGTTGTCTGTGAGTTTCTGGACGCCGCTGGGGGTCATCCCGACGCGGTTCTCGTTGTCCTTCCGTTCCCTGGGTACGCCGATGAGCATGGTAATCGACCACAGGATGATTGGTGCTGGGCGTAATTAAAGCTGGGAACACGAGGGAAAGAAAAAGGGGGTTACACGTGGAACAGGAGCCTGATGATGACCCTGCCCACGGTGATCACCACTCCGATAACGGCCTTGCTGGCCTCGACTGCGACGTTGAGGCCCGGGCCGAGTGCATCCTTGAGCACGTAGCCTCCGATCACGCTGACCATGAGGCTGGCGGCATTGGATGCGAGGGAGTCGGCGAAACCGGCGTAGTACACAAGCCCGCCCCCGGTCATCAGGACCGCAAGCGAACTTATGAACAGGATTGCTCCTCGCCGATAGAGTGCGAGGGCGTCCTCGTTTGCTGCCATACTGATGTCCCTTTATGCCCGGTAGGTATATAAATGTGTTGATTGTTTCAAACCCGATATCTGCCTCCTGTAGGACCTGATAGATGGTAATTTTACGTTTAAGTGGTGAGATATTGGAGAAAACTGTTGTAACGGTTCTTTTAGATCGTTTAGATGAATGAATGCCGTTTCCATACATTTTGGAGGATTGAAATACCGCTTTTAATCGTTGAGAATCCTTGTATATCTTTATATACCTATCAACGCCAGCAAAGAAAAATTTTTCTTCTGTGGTGCTGTAGGGTCACGGTGGGGGTCAGCCACCGAACTGCTCGCCCCAGTCCTTGTACCGCTTGACCATCTCGGGGTCGGTTTTGGGGTCGATCTTGGAGAAGGCGTGCTGGAAGTCCTCGGCGGTGAGCCCGCGGAGCTTGAGCTGGTAGTCCTTGACGCTGTCGATGGACTGGTCGGCGAGGGATTCGAGCTCGGGGTTCATCTCATCGACCATGTGCCGGATGGCCTCCTTGGTGACGTTTTTGATCTCCCTGCCGGAGTAGTTGTGCTGGACGCATTCCTGTGCGACCCTGTTGAGATCTGCCTGGAGCTCGATACCTTCTTCGATGGTGTTGAGCTGGATGATCTTCGTGGCCGTGCTTGTGTCGGGCAGCGGGACATAGATCACCCGTTCGACACGTGACAGGACGGCGGGATCGAGGTCCCAGGGGGTGTTGGTGGCCCCGACGAACATGATATCGCTGTTCTCCTTGTCGAACCCGGACAGTTCGGTAAGGAGGGTCGAGAGGACCCGTCTCGTGGCCTCGTCGAGGTCGCCTCCCCGTGACATGGCGATGGAGTCGAGCTCGTCGAAGAACACGATCGAGGGGGCTTTCTCCCGTGCTGCGGAGAATATCTCCGAGATTATCTTGCCTGATTCGCCGTAGTACTTCGAGAGGGCGTGGGAGAGCTGGACATTGAAGAACGGGTAGTCATGGGAGCCTGCGACGGCTGATGCGAGCAGGGTCTTACCAGTACCCGGGGGGCCGTACAGGAGGATCGAGTGGATGCTCTGGATGGCCGAGGGCTTGTTCTCGATGGCGGAGAGGGCGAATGATTCTCTGAGGCTCTTTTTCGTCTCCTCGAGTCCCGCGACGTCGTCCCAGGCGACATCGGAGTCCTCGATGAACCGCTGGACGTACTCGGCGAAGTCATCGTCATCCGTCTCGCCGGCACCGCCGCCTTCCTTGACGTCGCGTTTGCCGTCATTACCTTTGAGGGAGTCACTCTCCCCGGAGAGGTTCTTTGCGAGTTCGTAGTACTTGTCTGCGAGTTTCTCTTTCTCCTCGCGTGCCCGGCCATTCTTGGATTTGGCCTGTTCCATCAGGATGTCGCCGCATTTTTCGTAGTATGATGCGGCGGCGCCTTCGTCCCCTTGGTCGATGGCAGCTTCTGCCTTGTTCTTGCTCTGCTGGAATATCTCACGCAGTTTTTTCTCGTACAACGCCTGCCACCTGGAGAACGCTCGCTGAGGTCAGCGGGCTTAGACGTTCATGCTGTTGCTCTCTTCCTTGCGCTTTTCGTCCCTACTCCTGAGGGCTTCCTTGACCGCTTCGTCGGTACCGAGCTCGTCCTGCAGGTTCTTGATGTCCTCTGCCTGCTGGATGATCTCATCGACCCGCTCGTTCTGGCGCTCCTTGGGTGAGAGCTGGCCTTTGAGCATGGAATTGAGCCTGTCCCACTGTTCGTCCCGGATCATCTCCCGGACATCGGCCCTGCGGAGCTTCTCGACGATGTCTTCTTTCTTCATGTTGCGGATCTCGTTGATGAGGCCCTCGCGTTCCATCATCTGTTCCTTGCGCTTGATGGAGATGAGGCCGTCGACGACCCGGAGGGCATCCATGAGCTGGGCGTGTTCGTTGTGCAGGATGGCCATCTCGTCCTCGATGGAGGAGATCTCCTCTGCGAGTTCTTTCTTCAGAAGGTTATCGTCGGCGCTGACGATCTTCTCGAACAGGTTCTCGCGTTTCTTGGCGAGGTCCTCGTGCCTGTCACGCTTGAGGCGCACGGAGGCTTTGATGTTGGCTTTCTCTTCGTTGAGTTCCTCGAGTGTCAGCTGCTCGATGTCGAGTGAGCCTCCTGATGACCCGAAGACCTTCTGTGCGATGTCCTGTATCACTCCCATTGAGAGCCCTCAGTACCACGTCTGTAAGAATGGAATATAAATGTGCGGGACGGCCCGTCGTGGCGTCGTTGTGGGCTCCGTCACGAGCCGAACCGGTCCATCAGCTCGCCGGGGGCATTGAGGGCTGAATCGATGATGTCACTGACGCTTCCGTCGTCATCTTCGTCCTCGCTCTCACTGGAGTCTTTGTCCTCGTCATGAACGGTATCGCCCTTGTTTTCGCTCTCGTCGCTGATCTCGTCTTTCTTGCCGCCGGGGACGAGACGGTGGGTGTTGTCCTGGTAGCTGTAGTTGAGGGTGTGGAGCTTGTTCTTCTGGCGGTGGGCGTTCCACATCTTCTTGATGGTCTTGAAGCATTTCTCGACCTGGTCGTAGCTCTGTGCCTTGGATTTTTTGAAGAAAAGCATCAGGCGTCGCTTGCCGTCACGCTCTGACTCGTCCTCGACGTAGATGTCGATATGTGGGAAGCTGAGGTGTTCCTCTTTGGTGGAGATTTCGACGATGTCGTTCCACGGGAGGAAGCCTTTGAGGACCTCCTGGGGGTCCATGGTGGATTTGATCTTGTCCCAATCATCGGGGAGCTTGCGCTCGACCCGCTCGATGCCCGAGGTGTCGATGCGGACGTCCCCGAGGACGGACTTGAAGATGAACTCACTGTCCGCGTCCACGGTGACGGATTTCTCGCGCCAAGTCATGGTTCTAGATTCGGCTCTGTGATTATAATTCTTCCCCTCACAGCAGCGTCCGGGCGAGGCCGATGAACGCGAGCAGGACCGCTGGGGCGAGGATGACGGTGTAGGAGTGACCCTTGGATTCGACCTGTTCCTCGAGCCCTTCCTTGATCGTCCGGAACGCGTACAGCGTGAGGAATCTGCCGATGACGGGGATCCATGCCACGAGCAGGACAGGGCTGGCGTACATGACCGTGGCGGTGATCTGTCCGACCGACAGCTCTCCTTTCAGGAGGCCGAAGACGAGGTAGAGGTACACCGCGATGATGCCTGCACCGAGGAGGAGCTGGCCGCCGAGGACGATGCTGTCGGTGAGCCCGGCGGTGATGAGCTCGCTCACCCCCTGGCTGCCGAACAGGACGCCTGTCGTCGCGCTGGCCATGGCGGCGAGGATGAGGAAGAGACCGAGGTTGATCGTGAGGAACCGTCCTGCCCCGCCGACAGTGGGCTCGATCCGGCGGAAGAACCCGGAGGGTGAGCTGAAGACAGTGAGTATGGTGGAGGCGTGGGTCTCGGTGGTCGCGACCATACTCGCCTCCCGCTCGCCGGGATCGCGTGCCTGTGCCTGGAGGTCGCTGTCGTCGGTCCGGGCGGGCCAGTACTGGTCCATGAGTGGTTCAGGATCGTAGCCCTGCTGGTGGAGGTGATCGCGGACGTCCTGCCGTGTCATTCCTCCCTCCCGGGCCTGTCTGAACCACTCGTCCCAGTCCTGGGCCATGGGGTAAACTCTTATCAACGTGAGCATAAAAAAGGCTGACCGGCCTGCGCCGGTGGTCCAGCTTGGCTTACGACTCCAGCCTCCCACGCTGGCGACCCGGGTTCAAATCCCGGCCGGCGCATTTTTCTATATGGTATGTGCCGGGATTTGATATCCTCATAGAAAATCTCCGATTTTCGACGGGTTCAAATCCCGGCCGGCGCATCGGCAGCAGAGCTGCCGCTGCTTGAACAGCGTTCTCCTGTCGGAGAAACGCTGTGCGGCGCACTGAGTCTATCGATCACGTTCTGTATGATGCATCCAGGATGTCTCGTGACCTGCGTTGACGCTGCGGTCACTGCCGTCAGCCACTTAAATGTTGGAGTGACAGCAGGTCACATGCTAGACAATCTCGACGACAGGCAGCAGTACGGTCTTGTGGCTGCGTTCGTCGCTGTCGCTGTAGTTGGCTTCGGTGCCGGCTCCGTCATGGATGTCGGCCTGACCGGGGCCATGACCGCTGGAGGCTCCACGGACGAGGTCCGTGAGCAGGTCCAGAGTCTGATGGACCAGCAGGTCCAGTCACAGCAGCGGCAGTTCGCCCTGATCGCGAACCAGAGCGAGAACATCTCGATGGACGATCTCTCGCTCCAGGCAGAGGTGACCGACATCTCGCAGTCCGAGTTCGGTTCCCTCTATGAGGTCACGGTACAGATGAGTGGCACAGTTCCTTCCCGGACGGGTGGGCTCCAGTCCCTCGACCAGGAACAGACGCTGTACATCTCTCAGGATGGACGGTACCTGTTCCAGGAACCGACAGACCTCGAGCAGCCACAGGGCCAGCAGCAGACTCAGCCCCAGACCCGGTAAGACGGGTCCGGGCAAATTTTTCTTTTTCCTCACAGATCCGCCCTGCGCAGGAGCTGTGCGTTGATGGCGACGATGACGGTGCTGGCTGACATCAGAAGTGCACCGATGGCCGGTGAGAGGATGAAGCCGACAGGTGCGAGCACACCGGCAGCAAGCGGGAGGGCAACGGCGTTGTACCCGGTCGCCCAGAACAGGTTCTGGATCATCTTGCTGTAGCTCCGTTCGCTCAGGCGGACCAGCTTGACGACATCACGGGGGTCGTTTTTGACCAGGACGATGTCTGCCGATTCGACGGCGACATCGGTCCCGCTCCCGATCGCGATCCCGACATCGGCCCGGGTCAGGGCTGGTGCGTCGTTGACCCCGTCACCGACCATCGCGACGCGTTCGCCTTTCTCCTGGAGCTGTTGCACCTTGCTATCCTTGTCGGCTGGCAGGACCTCCGCGAAGTAGGTATCGATCCCGAGTTCGTCCGCGACCGAGGCAGCGACGTCCTCGCTGTCACCGGTGATCATCGCCACGTCGACGCCCATCTCGTGGAGATTCGTGACCGCCTCACGGCTCTCCTGGCGGATCGTGTCGGCGATCGAGGCGGCACCGATGACGACCTCTTTGTCCTGGACGAGGTATATGACACCGCGTCCTGCCGCACCGGCCTCATCCGCGAAGGATCGCACGCTGTCCGGCAGGCTGATGCCGAGTGTCTCGAGGAGGTTCGGTCCGCCGAGGTGATATGTCTGTCCGTCGATGGTCGCGGTGACGCCTCTGCCCTTGATAGCCTCAAACCCGTTCGCCTCGGGCGGTTCGATGTCGTCCTCGTCAGCGGTCCGCATGACGGCCCGACCGATGTGGTGCTCGGAGTCCTGCTCGAGCCCGGCCATCAGGCGGAGGACCTCGTCCCGTGTGATGTCCCCTGTGGTCGCGACGTCGGTGACCTGCTGGGTCCCCGTGGTCAGGGTTCCGGTCTTATCGAACATGATGGTATCGAGCTCGCGGGCCTGCTCCATTGCGACCCTGTCCCGTATCAGCATGCCGTTCTGTGCGGCCAGGGAGGTGTTGATAGCGACGACCAGCGGTATGGCCAGCCCGAGTGCGTGGGGGCACGCGATCACGAGGACGGTGACCGCCCGCTCGATGACGGGGAGGCCGAACCCGACCGCGACTGTCCAGGCGACGGACGTGACCGCCGCGGCCGCGACGGCGATGTAGAACAGCCAGCCTGCTGCTCTGTCCGCGAGCAACTGGGTCTCGGACTTGCTGCTCTGTGCCTCCTCCACCAGCCGCATGATACCGGAGAGGGTGGTCTCGTCCCCGGTCGCGGTGATCTCGACCCGGAGGCTGCCGCTTCCCTCGTTGATCGTCCCGCCGATGACCTCATCGCCGGGGTCTTTGTCGACGGGCTTCGATTCGCCGGTGATCATGGACTCGTTGACGCTGGAATCGCCCTCGTAGACCTCGCCGTCGGCCGGGATCGAGGCGCCAGGCCTGACGAGGATCCTGTCGCCGTCGTCGAGCGCATCGACAGAGACCTCCTCGGTCCCTCCGTCGTCCGTGATCCGCTCTGCGGTGTCGGGGACGAGCTTTGCGAGCTCATCGAGGGCCCCTGAGGCCTTCCGGATCGAGCGCATCTCGATCCAGTGCCCGAGCAGCATGATATCGATCAGGGTGACCAGCTCCCAGAAGAAACCCTGCTGGGCCGGCAACAGCAGTGCTGTGAGGCTGTAGATGAACGCGACCGAGATGGCAAGGGAGATCAGCATCATCATGCCGGGCTTGCGGTCCTCGAGTTCGCCTCTTGCCATCCTGAGGAATGGGACGCCGCCGTAGAGGAAGATGATGACTGAGAAGACCGGCAGGACGTAGGTGATACCGGGGACGGATACCGCGGTGTACCCGAGCAGGTCCTGGATGAACGGGCTGAGGTACAGGACAGGGAAAGACAGCAGGCTCGAGATGAGGAACTTCCTGCGGAACATCAGCTCGTGGTGCCGGTGTCCCATGTCGTCGTGGTCCTGCTGGTCGTCGCCGTGATCGTGGTCGCTGTGGTCCATGGTGTGGTTGCCTCAGAGCATTTGACCGGTTTTCTCCCAGATGATGGCTGTCGTGGCCCCGATGATGTATCCGGCTATGAATGCTCCGAGTATGCCGGTGATGGCTGTCGTGATGCTGATATCGAGTATGGTGTGCTGGACCGTGACGAAGTGTACCTGTTCGATGGCACGCATGACCGGTCCGGCAGTCCCGGTTGCCACGAGGACCAGCCAGGCGGTGTGCATGAGGGCGAACAGGAGCCCGAGTGTGATGCCGGTCTGGTTCGTCCGCTGTGATGGCATGGTATGTGTTCCCCTGTCGTGGTTTTTATGACTGGTCGTCCTGCGCGTGGTCGTCCGTCTGTCGGTCTGTCGCCCGGTCTGCCGTTATCCGCTGGGCGAGATAGACGATTCCGAGGACGATGAGGATGAACAGGCCGGCCTGATTGAGGAGCGGGAGTCGGCCCGTCCCGTTCCACGTGTGTCCCTGCGAGCCCATCATCGGCATCCATCCGCCGGTGGCTGTGCGGTCGGTGTATGTGTCGCAGCCCCGGTCAGGGAGAGGATTAGTATGGCGGCAAGGAGATGCCGGGCTGAAGACATATCACATTATGATGGGTGTGTGATTATAAATACTTCCCCGGCTGGGGGCTGCAGGCCACACGGTCACCAGTCCTTACAGCAGTCGATGATCCGTCGGACGTGCTCGTGGACGCGTTCGTCCTCGCGATACAGGTACAGGAGGCCGAATCCTGTCCAGAGGAGGGCGATGGCGGTGAACAGTGCTGCGTCCACCGTGGCGGTCATCAGGATGTATGCTCCCGTGAGGAGGGTGAGGTACACGGGGAGCCGGAACAGTTCAACCGCCCCATCGAGTCTGTCCTCGACGGTGTAAAAGATACCGAGGACCGTGCTCCCCATCAGAAGCCCGAGCAGGGCGGTGTCGTGGAATACGCCGATCCAGTACGCGATGAGGAGTCCGGCCCACGTCATGCTGACTGCGAGACAGAGCGCACACAGCTTCTCGCTGTACCGACTGTCTAGGGTCTCTTTGACTCCAAGCAGGAGGAAAAACAGGGTGAGGGTGGCTGTGATCGCGGTCGTGGCCGGGTCCATCTAGACCACCTGGATGATGATGCCTGTCAGCAGGAGGGTGCTGAACGTGAGGACGATGCCCTGGAAGGGGAACTGGCCTTCGCGGATCGCTGTCAGGCCCTGGCTCATCCGTGGGCCGATGGCGACGATGCCGCCGCCGAGGCCTGCTGTGAGCAGGGAGAGGTTGATGGTGTACGTGCGGTTGAGCAGGGTGCCGTACCCGCCCATGATGCCGATATGGTGGGCGTACTGTTCCCCGATGATCGGGGCGACCGGTAGGACGGTGAGGAGGAACGAGGCGATGACGATCGCGGATCCCTGGTGGGGGATATACTGTTCCTCGAGCCTGTTCGCGGCCCACCAGCCGGTCGAGACGGCAAAGGCTCCGATGAACAGACCAATGACAAGGAGATCGACGCCGAAGTAGGCGGCTGCTGTTGCGGCTATCCCGGCTCCTGCCGTACACAGGGGGCAGTGGGCTGTCGCTGTCCCCGTGAACAGCAGGAGCAACACGAAGACCAGGGCGCCGTTGATCATCGGTCACATCTCCATGAAGGTCGAGGTGGTCCCGTCCTCGTGGAGAGCGTAGATCGTCCACTCGTCCTGTTTCGGACCTGGCATGCCCGGGCTACCGGAGGGCATCCCCGGGAGTGCGATACCCTCGATGTCCGGTTCTTCCTCGAGCAGCTTCTCGATGGCCTCGACGGGGACGTGTCCTTCGATGACATAGCCTTCCACGATGGAGGTGTGGCAACTCCAGACATCACGTGGCACCTCGTGTTCGTCCTTTACCGACTGTATGTCGTCCACGTCGTTGACCTGTGTATCGAAGCCCTGCTGTTCGCTGTACCTCGCCCAGGCCCCACAGCATCCGCAGTTCGGTGACTTGTAGGTCACCATCTCGATGCTGTCTGTCTGCTCTGGTGCTGTATCCGTCGTTGTCCAGACACCCCCGAGGACGGAGGCGGTCACTGCGAGCCCGATGAGGGCGATGAGTCCGTATCGTGGTGTGGTAAGGTTCATGATTGCCACCGTGCCATGTCACGACATTTCATATTCTGATATATCTGGTTGGAAAATATGCTTTTATAGGTTGGGAGACAATCGTCGAAGTCATGACTGATATCAACGTCTCCCACGTGGTCCGTCTGTACACGCTGTTGCTCCTGAAAGAGGGTCCGCGGCACGGCTATGCGGTGATGAAAGAGATCGAGTCGATGACGGGGACGGAGCCGACAGCATCCCACATCTACCCGTTCCTCGGTGAGCTCGAGGACAACGGTCTCGTGGAGGCCGAGGAGGAAGGCTCCCGCGGGAAGAAGGTCTACTCGCTCACGGAGGAGGGGGAAGATTTCGTCGCGGACCAGATCGGGTCCTTCGGCAGGCTCCTGGAGGCCGCGATCGAGGGCGGGGTCCAGGAATGTGCCCACTGTGACTGTAAGATATACGAGGACGGTTATGAGGCCGACGGGGAGACGTACTGCTGTGAGCACTGCGCACAGGCGGCCGCGGAGTGATCATCTCAGGTATCCCTGGGCCTCCTCGTCCGTGATCTGGTCGAACCGTCCGTAGAACTGCCCGACCGCCCTGAAGGAGGAAGGCTTCTTGAGGCAGTGGACCGCATCAGCATCTTCTCCGAGTCCCTCAATCGTCGACGGTGGCCCGACCGGTACAGCGACCGCGACGGTGCTGGCCCCGTCCTCCCGTGCCTGCCGGATGCAGGCCTTCATGGTGGCTCCGGTCGCTATGCCGTCATCGACGATGAGGACGTCTTTGCCGTCCAGATCCGCTGGTTCCGTCCGGTATGTCCGTTCCTTCTCGGCAGCGTTTTCCGCCTCGCGTTCGATCTGCTCATCGAGGTACTCCTGCTGGATGTTGAGCCGGGTGATCGTGATATCATCCAGCCAGGCCTCGCCGTCGGCCCCGACGGCGCCGATGGCGTACTCGGGGTTATGCGGTGCACCGATCTTCCTGGCGACGACGATATCAAGTGGTGCATCGAGCCTGTCGGCGACCGTCCGTCCCAGCGGCAGGCCGCCACGCGGTATCGCGAGGACGATATCAGGCTGGACACCGTCCTCGCTGAGGTGCTCTGCCAGCCGTCGGCCCGCATCGGTCCGGTCCTCGAACATGGGATATCATTGGTGCCCGGGGTATAGGTCGGTTGGGGTGGCCGGGTCAGGTGTGCGAGAGCAGCTGGTCGTACCGTCGTTCGATTGTGTCCTCGAGTGCCTCCTGTTCGGCCTCGAGTTCCTGCCGTCGTTCGACGAGCTGGTCGATGTCGGCCACCTGGCTCCACGTCCAGATGATCTCGTCCCAGCCCTCGTGTTTCCTGTCCCAGATGGAGAAGTACGTCTCGAAGCTATCGCCGGCGTCGGCATCGAGGCGGTCCCGGAAGCGGCTGTAGGATCCCGCCTGGAAGGCATCGTCGAACCGCTCGATGAACCGCCCGAGGGTGGTATAGATCACAGTCCGGTCCCTGGTGGGGTGCCGGGTGAGCGAGAGGGAGAAGGTGTCCCCGATCTCGTCGGTCATCGTCTCGGGCAGTGCCCACTCGAGGTCCTCGAGGCTGCGGTAGCTGTTTTCCCGGATGTCCTCGAGTTCATCCTCGATGTGGTGATACTCCTCGAGGTCGCGCTCGAGGGCGGGGCTGTAGGCTGCTATGGTGTCCCTGTTGGCGGGGTACTGCTCGATCAGTTCGGCTGTGTCCTCGATCCCGTCCATGCGCGGTGATGGCCTAGGTCGGGGTTTAAGCCTGACGGTCCCGTGCCGGTGGGGTTGATGCCTGTTGAGGGATGATTTGAAAAGCCTCGCCGTCCAGGGGTCTGTATGAACCACCTGGACCCGCTGTACGGTGAGTACACCTTCGAGGGCGTGTTCGAGGAGATCATACGGAACCCGGGGATGCAGCGGCTGAGGGAGGTCCACCAGAACGGGGCCGCGGTCCTGGTCAACGATGACCTGGACACGACCCGGTTCGAGCACGCTCTCGGTGTCACGATCCTGGCCCGGGAGTTCGGCTGCGGCCGGCGCGAGCAGCTCGCTGCCCTCTTGCATGATATCTCCCATACTGCGTTCTCCCATGTCGCGGATACGGTCTTCGACCGGCGGGATGAGGCCTTCCACGAGGACCACCACCGCAGGGTCATCGAGGACCACGGTATCGATGCCATACTGGAGGACCATGGCTACGATCCGGATGTGATACTGGATGAGACTCTGTATGGTGTGCTGGAGCGGGAGCTTCCGGACCTGTGTGCGGACAGGCTGGACTACCTGCTCCGGGATCTGGTGAAAGCGGACCTGCTGGACAGGGACGATGCAAGGGGGTTGCTGACAGGGGTCCGTGTGATCGACAACCGGCTGGTCTGCGATGACGCCGAGACCGCCCGGGAGCTTGCTGAGGCGTTCATCACGCTGAACGAGGAGGTCTTCTACCGGCCATTGCACGAGGCCGCGGAGGTCGCCCTGGCACAGGTCATCGACGAGGCCCTGGACCGCGGTGTCCTCGAGGAGGATGACCTGTTCCTGACCGACACCGAGCTCCTCGCGAAGCTGCGGGACAACGGGATGGGCCAGCGCCTGGACGCGATCGGCCCGGATCTTTCCTTCGAGGAGGGGGACGGTTACCACCTGACCCGGAAGGTCCGGCTGGTCGATCCGCTGGTCGGTGGGCCGGACACCAGGCTCTCGACGATCGACCCGGAGGCAAAGGAGATGCTTAAGGCCGCCCGAGAGCGGATCCCTGCCGAGGCCTGGTACCGGGTCCTGCTGTGACCGGACCACATTTATGTCCGGACTGAGAACCTTATTCCGATGGAACTGTATCTGCTTGGTGCGGTCCTGGCCCTGACACTGTATATCGCCTACCAGCAGCGCCTCGGTGCCCGTCCTGAGATCGATCCCGGGACGGTCCGTTCGGCCCTGAACGAGACCTGGCGGGAGATGGGTCTGAGCGAGCAGGTGGGCCAGATCGAGGGCCACGCAGAGGACCTCGAGGATCTGCACCGCGATCTCGAGCAGATGCTCAGGCTGCCGAAAGAACGCGGTGCCTTCGGCGAGCAGCAGCTCGATGTCATCCTGTCCGATCACCTGCCCGACAGCATGTACGGGCTCCGCGAGCAGGTCCGGGCGGGGATGACCCCGGATGCTCACATCGAGAGCACATCGGGGACGATCTGTATCGATGCGAAGTTCCCGCTGGACAACTACGAAGCCTACCTGGATGCACGGGACCGAGGCGAGGATGAGAAAGCCGAGTCCGCGAGCAAGCGGTTCCAGAAGGACGTACAGCGCCAGCTGGACAAGATCGCCTCGGACTATGTCCGGCCTGAGGACGGGACGGCCCGGTTCGCTCTGGCCTTTATACCGTCGGAGGCTGTCTATCACCATCTTGTGACAGAGGAGACGGATATGCTGCGGTCCTACACCGCCGATGGGGTCCAGGTCGTGTCCCCACTGACCCTGGGCCAGAAGCTGGAGCTGATCAAGGCAGATGTCCACGCGAGGGAGCTCTCCGAGCGGGCGGAGGAGATCCAGGAGGGGGTGGCCCGGCTTGAGTCACGGTTCGAGGCGTTCGGCGATGAGTGGGAGACGTTCTACGGCCATATCAAGCATGCAAAAGACCGGGCGGAGGATGTCCAGTCCTCCTTCGAGGACATCGAGTCCGCGTTCCACCGGATGACGGACGATGGGATGGGTGAGAGGTGATGGAGGGCTATGATTATCTCGTGGTTACCTCGTGCCTGATCGTGGAGGATGGCAATGTCCTGCTGGTCCAGGAGGGCAAGGACCACGTGGAGGGACTGTGGAACCTCCCTGCAGGGAAGCTGGAGATGGGCGAGAGCCCACAGGAGGGCTGTCTCCGGGAGGCAGAGGAGGAGACGGGGCTGGATGTCGAGCTGACTGGTCTGGTCGGTGTCTATATGGATGAGAGTGATTCCTCGGACGATACTGTGGTGAACATCGTGTTCGCGGCCGAGGCGGACGGAACTGCCGGGACGCCTGCGGACGATACCGTCCAGGATGTCCGCTGGGTCGGGATGGACGAGCTGACGGGGCTGGAGCTGCGGGCGCCGTACATCGAGGTGGCAGTCGCTGCCTACAGGGAGCGGGGCGAGCTGCCGCTGGATGCAGTCCAGGATGTTGCTCCGCTGCGTGAGGTGTGATATGATGGATGCTGACATACGAGAACCACGGGAGGAAGACGTCGAGGCCATCCAGGAGATGGCGGCAAACATGTCCGAGAGCGAGAACGAGCAGTTCGATCCGACGATCGATCCGGACTGGCCGATCGGCGAGGAGGCCGGTGGGTGGTTCCACGATCGCATCGAGGACGATGACGGGTTCGCCAGGGTCGCTGTCCTCGATGGCCGGCCGATCGGGTACATCGTCGGTGCTGTCATCGAGGCGGAGGTGTTCCGCTCGATCGATGACGTGGCCGAGGCCGAGTCGATGTACGTCCGCCCGGATCACCGTGGCAGGGGCATCGGGACGGCGTTCATGGAGGTGTTCCACGAGTGGGCACAGGACCAGCGGGCCGACAGGACCCGTGTGGAGGTGACGGCCCAGAATGAGGCCGCGATCAGGTTCTACAGGGACAACGGCTTCGATGAGTATGCTGTGACTCTGGAGCAGGACGCGGAGTGAGCCCTACAGATCCTGTGGCTCGAGTATGATCCGTCCGTCATCGAAGATCTTGACCGTGAGCTGGTCGTTCTCGCCGACACCGAGTTTCTTGCGCTCGTCCTTGTGGATGATGATGGCGAGGGAGTTCCCGACACGGATGAGGTCGCGTTGCTGGAGCTTCCAGAGGTCTCTACTGTTCTGTGTCATTCGACCGACACCTCGAGGAAATCGGAGCTCGCCGACTGACCGTCGACTCGATCTGCCTTCCTCATTCGACACTCACCTGGAGGAAGTCAGAGCCGCTCCTGAGTTCGATGTTGATGGTGTAGGTGGGGCGGTTATCCGGGGCGACCAGGACGGCCAGGTGGGCTGTACCGATGTTTCTGCCCTGTGTGAGTGGTGTGGTGCGGATCCGGCCGTCTGTCGTTGTGTCGTTGTGATCCGGGATGACGGAGAGATCAGGGTGCATGGTCACGTTCTGGCGTCTGTTGTGGATATAGAGGAGAAGGTCCTCGACTGTGCCCTGTTCGAAGGTTGTATCGGTCCCTCTGGTGGCGATACAGGTTTCGATGTGTCTGTTCGCGAGCCTGTAGCATTCGGTGCCGTTGTGGGTGGTCTGTGTGAGGCTGGCGCGGGCGTTGGCCGAGAGGGTCAGGTCCCCGATCTGCCGTCGTGCACCTGGGGTGATGATCCCTGCGTCGGTCTGGAGCCGGTAGACGAGGCTGCCGTTCCGGATGGTGAGTCGGCCCTGGTCGATCTGGACGGTGCCGGTGGTCTGGGTGCCCTGTGCCATCGTGGCGACGGTCTCGATCTGTTCCGTGAGGCTGTTGAAGGTCCGCATCTGGTTCTGGACGGCGGCTGTGTCTTCTGCGCTGTCGAGGTAGGGTTGCCCTGCTGAGACCGCCATGGTGACGGCCGATATACCGATGGCGACGTAGAGGGCGTATGATATCAGTGCTGATTGTGCCTTCCTGGTCATCGTATCACCCTGATGGTGGTGGTACCGTTCTCGGTACCTGTGTTGCGGATGGCGATGTCGTGGTAGCCGGTGCCGAGGCTGCCGTTGAACCCGACGAGATCGATGTCGGGGTCCTCTGGCTCTGCTTTCAGGCGGACGGTCTTTTCCTCGGTGATGCCGTAGGCGATGCTTGCCTCGGGGTTATCCAGGAAGCCACGGCCTGAGAAGATCCCGTCCGTGAACTCGCCTTCGAGCTGTTCGAGGTCGCTGGTCTCTCCGACGGAGGCGGGGACGAGGACGATGTTGTCGGTGAAGTCCTGTGTGAGGTTGAACACTGTCCGGTTGCTGGTCTCGTGATAGCCGAGCTCCTCGAACCGTCCGTAATCGATCAGGCCTGTCATCAGCGGTCCGTCGGTCTCGATGATGTAGGGGAACTCGAGGCTGTCATAGGTCCCTGGGCTCTGTTCTGTGCCGTCGATCGTTACCTCATCGAACGTGGCGGTGTAGTTGAGGTCTGCCGTGACGGTGCTGTACTGCTCGACCGCGAAACCGGTCCTGTTGGTGCTGGAGAGGCCGTCCTGGTCGGTGGCGGTGATATCGAGGTTCCAGTCACCGTCCCCGGCGCTGTCCGGGAGGGTGTAGAACACCGAGAGGTTGTAGCCGTTGAGGACCTCATTCTCGATGTCGATACTCTCGATGGTCTCTGTGGTGCTAGGCCCACTGATCTCGGCTGTCCAGTCCTGGAGGTCACTACGGCCGTTGAGGTCCTGGACGCTGAACCAGGCCTGGAGTGTCTGGCCGGGGCGGTATGCTGTCTTTGCGAGTCCCCACGGGTCGGGGCGGACGAGGGTGGCATCGGAGACGTTGGGTGAAACGGCCTTGAGGGTGAACAGGGTGTCGGTCCTGGTCGTCGTGGTGTAGCCGTCGCTGACGGTGAGGCTGAGATTGTAGGTGCCGGCCTCGAGGTCGGTGTCGAAGCTGGAGGAGTTGTACAGGGCGTATGTGCCGTTGCGGGTGAGTGTGCCGTTTTCGTTGTGGATGAGGCGGCTAGCTGTGTCTTCGTTTCGCTCCCAGATGGTGAAATTCGCCCATCTGATGCCGTCGTCCTGATCGGAGGTGTTGGCCTGGACCTCGACGGTGTCCCCGAACTCCGGGGCGGACGGGAAGGTCCTGACCGGTGGATGGATCCGTGGCTGCTGGTTGGGGATGATGTTAGATGTCTGGACCGTCTCGACGGTGGCGCCGTGTTTGTCGGTGAACCGGACGGTGACGGAGATCTGCTCGCTGGGCTCGTAGCCATCGAAACCGCCTTCCGCCTCTGCGTCAATCGTCACTAGGCACTCTGCCTCATCCTTCCCGCCGTAGCTTGTGTCTAGTGTCCCTGCTGTGGTGTAGGATTCACTGGAGGAGTTGTGGATGACGGTGCAGGAGCTGATTTCACTGCTGGCCGCGTCGACATCGCTTCCAACCGCAGTGACGTTGAAGCTGTGTTTTGTGGTGTAGTTGGCGAAGCTTGTGGTTGAGGCGATGGTGGTGTCGCGGTTCGGGAGAGGGTTACTAACGGTAGTGGTCGTGTCTGTTTCACTCAGGCTGTCTGTGAATGTGATATCGACATCAACGGAGTCGCTGACGTTGATGTTGGAGAGGTCTTTGTGGACGGTTCCGGTGCATTTTGCTTCTGTGCTGTTGCCGTAGCTCCGGTTTAAGCTGCCGGAGAAGCTTCCTGATCCGCTTGGACTGTTGTAATTGACCGTGCAACTACTGATATCGCTGTCACCATCCTCATCCATTGCGACTGCCTCAGTGGTGAACTGGTGCTGGTCGCTACTGTTCGTGATGGTCTGCTGCTCTGTTACTTTGGGCACGAAATTGGCAGTCAGCTTCAACTGATGAAGGACAGAGGTATTGAGAACGGCATCACTCGTGACGTTGAACTGCACCTGCCCATACCGGTTGTCCGGCACCGACAAGCTATTCCCGGACGGGTCCGTCAACCAACTCGACCACCCACTCGCGTTCGCCATGACGACCTTCTCCACCTGCGGAATCGAAGCACTATCACCTGTCAGGAGGTTGATCTTGTACTGGTAGAAGTTCTCCTCAAACGTCTGCCCCTTGTTGTTGGTGTTCGGCGTATCGAAGTACTGGCCCTGCTCTTGGGTCAGCGAGTCTGTGAACTCGGAGAGGTTGTACAGGGCCTGGACGTCTGCTTGCGAGAGTGCCCTTGTATACACTTTAACTTCATCTATTGAACCATTCCAACTACTCCACTGAGGAGCAGCGTGTCCTATCCAGGGTTCTGTTCCGATGGTGAAGGACGACACCAATGCAGTCGTTGTGGCAGCAACCTCTTTGCCATTGAAATACATCTTCGCATGCGTGCCGTTATACGTTTCAACGATATGCAGCCACTCATTTGGGGCCATATCTTGGTTAGCCGTAATCTGGAAATAGTTACTTGATGTTTCATCCTTAATACGGAATGCAAGTGGATCATCCGTCCCACCATACGTTCTCATACCATCTTTGTCGCTTGCATTAACAGAACTGTACAGAAAGCGGCCTGATGTCGATGCAGCTGGCTTCGCCCAGAATGACCAAGACGCCTCGGACACCTCTTGCTGAAAGTCTGGAACTTCTACATACTCCCCTGATCCAGGAAAGATCATCCCTTGACCTGAATATCCACTCCCTCGCTGTGCATCTTGACTCCCTTTCGAAGCGTCCGGTCCCAGTGTCCCGGTGTTGCTGTTCCCGCTAGTATCGGCCACGCTCTGGCCTGTTCCCTCAAAGCTCCAACTCCCGACCAAGTCCCGCGTGGAATGGTTGAACTGGGAGGCGCGGACCTGCAGCGAGGTGGGCTTCCAACTCTGGCTGGGGCTGTGGTAGAAGGCCTGAATTTCTTCTGCGGAGAGACTTCGGTTGTAGATACGGAAGTCGTCTATATACCCCGAAAAATTTCGGCTTGACCCGCCTGCGTAGGATCCGATGCTGAATTGGGAAGGAGATGATGTCAGGGCTTTTGCATGTGATTCGGAGTATAACAACTCCCCGTCTACGTAGATTGCCATGCGCTGTGTCTGGTTATCAGCGACCAGCGCATAGTGATGCCATCCGGTATAATATTTGCTCGGTAAACTAGTGGAAATACGATCGAATGAGTTGTCACCGAAATCCCAGTATATTTTTCCATTATCCCAAGGAATATGAGCGTTCATCACCCTATTACCAGCGGAATCTACTGCCTCAAACGTAGAATCCTGCCGTGGTTGCCCAACTCCTTTCTGCCAGAATGTAACGGTGATCTCTTCAGTGGGAGGAACTGTACTCCCTGGAACGTCAACCCAGTCATCATTCCCATCAAACTCCAGACAGTCATCATACCGACACGCATCGGTCCATGCCGGATCACTGCTCTCACTGCTTGTGCTGCCGCCCAGCGTCCCGTTATTCCCGCCGACGTAGTCGGCGGCGATCTGGCCGCTACCCGCATCCATCTTCCACTGGCTGACAGGTTTCAGCGGCTGGCCGCCTGTGGTCTGCCAATTAGCCCAGTTCTTTGTGCCGGTGAACCATCGGGAGAGATAGACGCTGTTCCCGATGCTCTGCGACGACCCGAGCTGTTCCTCCGACCCGATGCTGTACGTCGGTTCGGGTTCCGTGTATTTGCGGACGTAGAAGTTGTCGAACACCCGTGCCCAGTCATCACCCCACAGCGACGGATGATGCGCCGAGAAAGCGACAGAGTCTGTCGCACCGCTCCCTCCGGCCTGCCAGCTGGCGTCTGTATCCGTCTTGACCCAGCATTCGAACGTGTCACCGACCTTCCTGATCTCCTGATAGACCTTGGACGTGCTGAAGGATTGGCCGGCATCGGTTTCATCGTTCGTTCCTGCATCCATGTGGACCTTGGTCTGGTCCCACGGCCCGCCACCTGTCACCGCACAGCCGATCCAGTCATCCGTATCCTGGTAGACGCCCGGACCACCGTGACGTTTCCCGCTGTCCCCGTTGTCGTAGAACTCGTTGTAGACACCGACAGCAAAGTTGGTGTCACCCATATCCGCCTGGTACACTGAGGTGTCCTTCGAATTGTCGTGATCGACGAACAGCATGTCCGTGATGTTCTGCCCCTCATCGTAGCCGTCCTGTTCCGTGGTCCATGTCCACTCTGAATCTAGGGCCTCATTATCGAAATTATCAAACTGGATAAAGGTTGCTTCTCCGTCGCTCTGTGATGCTGCGGCATCGTTCCCGTAATACATGTAGATTGTCTTCGACCCGCTGGCAGGGATGCTCTCGAGCTCCACGTACATCCGCGTGTTGGCGGTATTGCACGTGTCCGGTGAGCCACGTCCCGATCCACGCTGGATCCAGTAATCCAGCTCGCCGCCCGTCGGGCTCCAGAACCGTATGTCGTCGCAGTCGTCCTGCAGCTTGCCGTTCGAAATCAACGTGGCGGTATCGACCGTCACCTCGACCGGGTAGTCCGTAAGGCCCTTCCCGGATTGCTCCGTCACCGTGATCGGTTTCCTGTACTTCCAGAATCCTGTCCCTTTCGTCCATTCGTTGAACGAACTTGTCACATTCACCTGATTCACCGTATGAACCCGTGCCTCCAGATTGGTGTTCTGTTCCAGTGTCTCCTGCCAGCTCAGATTGAGCCATTGCGCCCCGCCGCCGTCGATGAGTTGAGAGGTGAAGGTGCCGGGTGAGGGGTCGTAGAGTTGCTGGATTTCTTCCTCTGAGAGTGCTCTGCGATAGACCCGAACATCCGATATCGTTCCATTGAAGAAATGCTGGTCTTCACTACTTCGGGCCCCTATCGTTGTTTTATTTGGATCAGGCGATCCAATATAGGCGTCTAAATGGTCTGATGCTATTACCTCCCCGTTTATGTATATCTTCCGAGTGTTTCCGTCATATGTGACGGCATAATGGATCCATTTGTCGGCAACAGGATCGCCTCCACGTAAATCAATCCAGTTACCGTCATCACTGATCCAAGTCTGATAACGATCCTCATAGACAGACATGATAAACTGTTCACTCTCTCCACTGAGATGCTCGTCAAAGACAATAACCGACATCCGAGATGCAGTGAAAGAATCAACCTTGATCCATGCTGCACCTGTCACCTCATCCGAGCCAATATCAATAGCTCCTAAATCAACGTGATCATCGCTCCCATCGAAGCTCATTGCCTTTCCGCCCCGAACGCCCTCTACGCCTGTGGTCACGCCGCCGCTGGTGGTGCCGTGGTTGCCGTTCCCTGAGTAGTCAGTCACGGCCCCACCGCTGCCGGAAACAGCATCGTTCAGCCGCCAGTAGCCGACCAATGAAGAGTCAGAATGATTCCGCGTACCGAGTTTCAGGTCGCCGGGCGAGCCGTCGGGATCGAGCCCGTCGAGGGAGCCGTTGAGGAACCCGTCTTGACCCATTATGACGAACTGGGTGCCGGCGTGGAGGGAGGGGGTGATCAGGAGTATGGCTGTCAGGATCAGGAGGATGCGGGGGCTGGTTGGGTACGGTGGTGGCTCCATCCGGTATCAAGGAGGGGGGATGTATGTCGTGCGTTGAATGCGTGCCGTCTACCGAGTGACTTGGCAGAACAAAGTATAGCATTTTTCCTATATATAGCTTCGTACTTATGTATAAATATAAAGTTATACTGTGTAAAAACGATGACCATGGCTGGACTGGTCGGGGACACGAAACGCCAGATCATCGCGATGCTGGCCGAGGAGCCGAACTACGAGTACCAGCTCGCCCAGGAGCTGGACATCTCTCAGCCAAGCGTCCACCAGCATCTCAACGATCTCAAAGAATCGGGGGTCGTCAGGACGGAGGAACGCGGCGATCGGACCTATTACCTTCTCAACGACACCGGCGAACGGTTCCACGCTGTCATGCAGGAGATAGCACAGTACCGGACAAGCGATGATTGATCTTTCTCACGGGCCTATGAATCCGGTGGAGGAAGGCTAGAAAGATGATATGCATACCTTCCAGTGGGTTCGCGGAGCGAACCCGCTCTTGCGTGTCGACCGAGCGTAACCAATCGGATGGCAGGGCCCGGTTCGAAAATCTCCGATTTTCTGCAACGGTTGTTCTCTCCTGGCGTCGAGAACATCCCGGATTTGAACTGAACAGCTGATGTCACAAACCTTCCAGTCGGTTGCCGGAGGCAACCGGCTATTTCTACTCCAGAAACTTGGAGATGGCAGGGCCCGGATTTGAACCGGGGTCCAGTGCCCCCAAAGCACCGATGATACCACTACACCACCCCGCCATTACCGTTCCGGGGTGGGAAGATCGGAGATCTTCTCGTGCCGCCGACCTGTGAGGTCGCCGGGACCACCCCGCCAGTAGGAGTATCGTATTGGTCCACTGTTTTAAACGTTCGAGTGCATCTGAGACGAGAAAGATAAAGAGATCCTCCCGGGCCCACTCAAGGTGGAGCCCGGAAAGTGTGGAAGAAGTTTGAATTAAAGCACCTGGATGTCGACTGCCTTGGGACCTTTCTCGCCTTCGGCAGTCTCGAACTCGACTTCATCGCCTTCAGCGATCTCTTCACCGTCGAGGTCGCTGATGTGGAAGAAGACATCGTCCTCGTCTTCGCCATCAGGCGTGATGAAGCCGTACTTCTTCATGTCGTGGAAGAAGTCGACCGTTCCTTTCACTGTCTAACACCTCCGTATGAATCCTCATTCTGGTCAACTTTTATAAAACCGATGCGGACTAGAAGAACTTCCGCAGCAGGCTCTTGTACTCCTTCAGCACCGTCCGGGCTGCCTCCCGCACTGTCTCCTTCCGGTCGGGCGGGCAGTAGACCTCAAGGGCGACCTGCTCCCATGCCGTGCTGTGGACCGCCTGGGTCAGCTTCGATATCTCGTCCAGGGAGGTCACCTCGCCCCGGTCCAGCACAGAGACATCGATCTCGGTCGTCGTCGGGATATGCGGGGAGTTGAGCAGGACATCCTTGACAGGCACACCTGCCTCCTCGGCGATCTTGGTCTCGATCTCTCGTTCGTCCCCGATGTTTTTCGCGATCTCCCGGAGTCCCTCCCGGCCGATCTCGTCCTCGTCCCAGCGGAGGGCGGTCTTGTAGATGTTCCTGTTGTCCAGCCCCCGGTTCAGCTCCTGTGCGCGCTCGCTGTCGGCGTGTCGGAGCCGGTACTTGAGGTCGATGTCGTCCATCTCCGGCAGCTCCTCGATCGAGATCGCCCCGATCTCGACCATCTCCTCGATCGCCCGCTCCAGCATCTTCTCCGCCCGCACGACGGACCGGTGCATGTAGACCGTCGGGATCATCAGGTACCGCGCCGTCAGCAGCCCCTCGAGGGCCTGTTTGAACTTCGAGCGGAAGACAAGCTGGCCGTCATAGAGGGTTGCGGCCCGCATGATGGTCTCATCGTCGATCGTCCCATGGGCGACGCCGGAGTAATAGGAATCCCGCATCAGGTAATCCATCCGGTCGACATCGATATCCCCGGCGATGACGCTGCCGAGCTCGGTCTCACCGTCGATCATGCTGGTGACACGACCGAGGTCGATGTCGTGGTCCTCGAGTGTCTCCCTGAGCGGTCCCTCGATCTTTGCCTTCGAGAAGGACTCATGCGAACGGCCTTTTTTCTCCATCACCTGCTCGCTGACATGGGAGAACGGCCCGTGGCCGAGATCGTGGAGCAGCGCTGCCGCGCGGAGATGCTGTCTGTCATCGTCATCCAGCTCGAGATAGCCCGCGAACCGGCCCGCCAGATAGGTGGCCCCGAGGGAGTGCTCGAACCGCGAATGGGTGGTCGATGGATAGACAAGATGCCCGCATCCGAGCTGCTTCAGCCGCCTGAGCCGCTGGAACTGTCTCGACCCGACCAGCTCTGACTCCAGGTCTGTCAGGCGGATGTACCCGTGGATGGGGTCCTGGATGATCATGGGAGCCTATAGGTGCCGGATGAATTTAAAAGAGGGCGGCGTTCCCGACCCGGTCACTGGATGTAATCCAGGTCGGGATCGGCCGTCTGGGCCTGCTGTCCACCGTCCCGCTGCCCGCCCTGGATGACCATCTGGTTCTGCTGGGACTGGAGCTCCTGCATCTCCTGGGTGGTCATCTCCCGGGCATTGAGGCTGTCCTCGATCGTCGGGACGTAATGGGGCAGCAGCCCTGCCGGTGCCTCGAAGGCCACCGGCTCCTCGCCGTCTTTCTCCAGCTCGATTGTCATCCCGTGGGGCTGGATGGTGCCCTGCTGGTTGATGACAGTGGAGTACAGCTTCGTCTCGACGTCGTTGTCCTCCAGCATCTCGACGGGCAGTGAGATCGGCGTGTAGGTGTTGATGCTCTCGAGGGCCCGGTCGGAGAAGGCTCCCTCGCGACCCTCGGTCTTCTGGTACTCCTTCCAGACCATCTCGCCCGCTTCTGGGATCGTCTGCATGCGGTAGTCCTTGTGGCTCTCCGGGTCCGCGAGTTTCGTCCAGGTGACCTCCTGGGGCCCACCTCCACCCATCATGGCCTGGAGGCCCTGCTGCTGTACTTCCTCGCTCTCGAAACCGTCGAACACGAGCTCGTCGTATGCTTCATCGATCTCGGTCGCGGCGGCTTCATACCCCAGCGCCTCGACGTCGGTGAACTCGCTGTCGAGGTCCCGGTCCTGTGCCCGGACCCAGTCCCACCGGACGTCGGCGACATACTGGAGGGCATCCTCCTCGGCGGTCAGGTCCCGATGGACCTTGATGTCCCCGCCACCGAGCAGGGCATAGAAGACCCCGGTCGCGGCCCGGGTCTCGACCTCCTCGCCGTCCATCTCGAGGCGGGTGTCGAGGACCTCGGTGTCATCGAGGCCGATGTCGATCTCTTTGTAGTCGATCCGTGTCCCGCCGACATCGGTATCGGTGTACTCGAGGCTGTGCTTTGCCAGGTCCGCGTACTCGTCCTGGCCGCCCTCGACCACCGCGTCATACGCTTCGACGAGCAGCTCCTCGCCGATATCCTGGCCGACAGGCATCATCCTGTACCGGTTCTGGTCGCTGTTCCGGAGGACGAGTGTGTTCTGATCGCTCATCCATGTGACCGAATCCATCCGTAGGTACTCATCGTCTGTCATGGCGGGACCCTTTGCTTTCACAACGGTATCCCGCCCCGAAGTTTATAAGAGTTATACGGAAGGGTCGCAAATCTAACGATCGTTAACTCTGGTGCTGGTCGTGGCTGGCCAAAGGTATTTAAAGCAGGCCTCCCATCTAATGACCTGTACGAGGGCTACCACATGCGAGTTGAGACTGGTGCTCAAGCGGGTTCAGTGCCCACGTATCAGTTCAAGCACCTAGTCTCAACCGTCTCCACCTTTGTCCACAATATTATGTGGAGATGATCGAGAGTAGCCCGCCTCCCCTTCTCACCGCGGACCTACCCGGGTGATGAACACGGGGCGGACGAAATTTTTCTTCGGACGCCGTCCTGGTGTAAGTGACTGTCCAGCACATCCCGCTGCCATACCACCGCTGGACCGTCGCTGAGGGTGTTTCGCTGCCTCCATGCCCTCCCCGGACAACACACCGCCACAACCCACCGCGTTACCCGGCCCTCGGGGGCGCGGTGGCTTCCGGCGGGGCTTCCCGTTCGAGTCGGGAGGACGGCGCTTCGGAGGTGACAACACATGGAGACATGCGAACGGTGCGGCGCACAGCTTGAGGTCCCGCTCGTGCTCCGGGTGCCTGAACACCGTGAACGGAAGGGTGTGTTCAAACGCTCGGGTGAGACGCTGTGCCCTGAGCACTTCGACGATGCACTCGCCCAGTTAGAACAGTAGGAGAGGCAGGTCTCGACCCGAGCGGCAGGGCCGACTGCCAGCGGTCCGCGGCCGCGTGTCCTGAGGTGCCTCGAGACCGGGTGGCAGGCGATACCCACAACCCACTCCACCTGCCACCCCTGCCTCTCCTCTTTTATTTTTCTCCTCGCTCCCAGACTCATGCTTAAATGTCTTCCAGGCCAACCGTCTGCCATGAACGAACTCCTCACCGGGCCGTCCTTCGAGGACACGAAAGACATCCTCGAGGAGTACCTCTCCCGGCCGTACGTCGTCCAGGTCAGTGGGCTGTGCTCTGTCAACTACCAGGGCCGGGCGAAGTCCAAGCTGGACAGGGGCGAGCGGCTGGTCATCATCAAGCAGGACAATGCCGTCCTGGTCCACGGTCCGGAGAAGTACCAGCCGAAGAACTGGCAGCCCGAGACCGATGAGTTCGAGATCACGATCGAAGACGATGAGCTGGTCCTGGACTCTCGCCGGTACGACCCGAAAGAGACCGTCACGATCCGGTTCGAGGACCTCGAGATGGTCTATGTGACCAAGATGGTTGACAAGTCCGACCTGAAGGTCAAAGGCCACGAGGTCGACATCCATGAGGCGATCGAGGAGGAACCTGACATCATCGAGGACGGTCTGACGGTGATCGACCGGGAGAAAGACACCCCTGCGGGGTTCATCGATGTCTTCGCCCGGGATACGGACGATCAACTGGTCGTGATCGAGGTCAAGCGGAACCCGGACCACAACTCCGTGCTCCAGCTGAACAGGTACGTCGAGGAGATCACCAAGGAGTTCCCCGGCAGGACGGTACGGGGCATCCTGGTGGCCCCAGAGGCGTCCGAAAGCGTCCAGGAGTACCTGACAGAGCGTGACCTGGAGTTCGTCGATGTCGAGATGGACGACGTGATCGCGGACTACGACCAGTTCCAGCAGAGCCAGGCGGACCTGAGCCAGTTCGGCCCGGATTATGCGACCTAGCTTCTTAAGCGTCGTTGCCCCATGCCCCATCATGGTCGAGCGATGCGAGAGCTGTGGTGTCGAGATGCCATCTGCGGACGATCATGCTGGGAACGACACGGATATACCGTACTGCGATACGTGTGCGGATCACGAGGGCGAACTGCTGGCCCGGCCGGCGGTCGAGGACAGGCTCATCGACAGGCTGATGGAGGAACACGACCTCGATGACCGGGAGAAAGCACAGGAACACGTTCGCCGGAAGCTGGACGAGATGCCTGCCTGGCGCTGACCGGTTGATTTTTAATCGTGGGAGCGCAACCCTCGCCCGTGATCACAATGGCACAGTCCATCGAGATCGAGGTCGATGATGAGGGCAAGATGAACACAAACTCCAGCTTCAACCTGGCGACGACGATCGTCATCCTGGAGAAGGTCAAAAACCAGCTCGTCCAGCGGGCCCAGATCCAGAAGCGGGAAGACCAGGAGGTCGAGGACAGCGAGGAGTGATCCTCGATCCTTTATTCTTCTTTCCTCACTGACCGTAACGTTCCGTCATCTGTTCGTGCTCCTGGTGGAACGTCTCGAGGTACCGCTTCTCGCGCTCGTGCTGACCGGCATCGTATTCCTCGTTGACATACAGCAGTCCCTTCGTCTTCGATAGGATCGAGAGGTACCGGTAGGCCTGTTACTGGTCGTCCTCCTCGATCGCGGTGTTCTCCTGCTCGTATCCTTCCCTGAATGCCTGCTTGATGTCTTCCTGCCGTTGTTCTGGTGCGTTCTCGATGAACGATGTCTCCGAGGTGACGTAGTCGTACAGCTGATCCCCTGCCCGGGCGTTGTCCCAGTCCAGGACCGCGGTCACCTCGTCCCCGTCCCACATCAGGTTGCCGGGGCGGTAATCGAGGTGGACGATGCCCTGACAGTCCGGCTCCGTGAGATCGTCCTCGATCTCCGTGAGGATGCTTTCGGCCTCATCGAGGATAGCCTCGTCCAGATCGGTATCGCGGAGGTACTCGATCTTGCTGTGCATGTGATCGCCGAGCAGCTGGTCCCAGGATTCGTCCTCGATCTCGATGCCGTCTTCCGTCCCGGTGATGGTTCCGGAGACATCTGTCGTGAGTTCCCTGTGTGCCTGTCCGAGGGCCTGTCCTGCCTGCCGGGCGAAGGAGGCCATCTCTGCGGCGGGCATCTCCGCGTAGGTCCGTTCGGGGTTGTCCCCGTCGGCTGCCTCGACGACGAGGTACGGGACGGCCTCATCGGTGCCGTCGTGGATGACTGCAGGAGAAGGCACGTCGGTGTCCTCGAGCCATTCATAGAGCTCCCTTGTGGTGTGGAGCCGGCTTTCCTCCCCTGGGCTCACTGTGTGGAGGATGTGCTTGTCCGTGCCGTCGTCTATCATGTACGTGGGCTTGATGGCGCCATGGCTGCAGCTCTCGAAGTCTTCTGGTGCTGAGAGCATACCTGTGCCTGTGTAGTCGTGCCAGTCCATGGCTATCACCGTCCGGATGGATCTCAGTACGGCCAGAAGGCAGGTAGAACTGCTCCGTAAGAGGCCGTACGGGAAGGACATATGATTTTGTGGTCTGGGGCTTATAAGGCTGTCGGTCTGCTACCAGTCCCCATGGTGGCAGCGGCAGGTCTCATTGTGACAGCTTGACCGGCGAGATGGAGCCTGAAAACGGTGCTTTCGGGGTGGTGCTGTCCGGATCCGAGATCATCAATTCATGCGTTTCTTCCTCATGCAAAAAAGACGGAGCGCTATCGCTCGTCAGTCTTTTTGATGATGTGCCAGCCGAACTGGGTCTTGACCGGCTCGGAGACCTCACCGACGTCGAGCTCGAAGGCTTTCGTCTCGAAGGGCTTGGCCATCTTGCCGCGACCGAAAAAGCCGAGATCGCCACCGTTCTCGCTTGACGGTCCTTCGCTTTTCTCCTTGGCGAGTTCCGCGAATGACGTATCGTTTTTCTCAAGTTCGGCCTTGATCTGCTGTGCGTGTGTCTCGTTGTCGACGAGGATATGGGATGCTCTGACTTCTGTCATGGACCTAGATGGGCGCCAGAGATTTAAGAAGCTGTCACCGCCCGATCCCTGTCGGCATCGCCTCGCCGGTCTGGAGTGCATGGAGGTTCCGCTGGAAGACCGCAGCCATCCGTTCGCCGTACCGCGGGGACAGGCCGGCGATGTGGGGTGTTATGAGGCAGTTGGGTAGCCCCCAGAACGGGCTGTCCTCGGGCAGTGGTTCTTCCCGGGTGACATCGAGGACAGCGACCCCGATCCCGTCCTCTTGGAGGGTCTCGAGTAAGGCCTGCTCCTCGATGACCGCACCGCGGGCGATGTTGATGAGTGCAGCATCATCGGGCATCTGTTCAAGTTCCTCCGCCCCTATCATACCGCGGGTCTCCTCTGTCAGTGGGCAGGCGAGGACGACAGCATCTGCCTTCTCGAGGGCGCCGCCGAGATCGCCCGGGCCCCTGCTCTCATCGAGGTAGGTGGTCTCGTCCGGGTCAGGGTCGATCCCGATGACCTCCATCTCGAAGGCCTGGGCCTTCCTGGCGATTGCGGACCCGATCGCCCCGACACCGACGACCGCGAGGCTCGATCCTGCGAGCTCGCCGGGAAAGGAATCGTCCCAGTCCAGCCATTCTCGCTCCTTCTGTGCCTCATAGGAGGTGAGGACCCGTCGCTCCAGGCCGAGGAGGTAGGAAAAGACGTGCTCGGCGATAGGTTCGGCGTGGACCCCTGAGGCGTTCGCGACAGCGACATCGTTCTCGAGGAAGGTCCTGACCGGTAGATGGTCGTAACCGGCACTGGTGATCTGGATGAACGCGATGTCCTCGAGGTGACCGTCCCAGTCACGGTTCCATGTGTTCGTGAGGATGATGTCGGCCCCGGGGAGGTGGTCCTCGAAGTCCTCCCGGTCTTCGGCGTGGATCACCTCGTCCTCGGTCCTGATGTGTTCGTGGAGGTCAGGGGCGAAATGGTGGCTGGGGTAGATCAGTATCATGGTGCTGTAGAATGTGGGCTGCTGGTTGAAACACGTTCCGGATCAGGACCGGTACTCCGAGAAGTCATCCTCCATCAGGACGTGGACGGTCTGTTCATTGGTGAGCCCGAGCCCGTACCGTGTGGGGAGTCCGCCGAGGTTCTTGAGGAACATGCTGGTGTCCCGGCCGGGGTTGACCTCGCGGGCGTCTTTAACCCTGCCGTCGCTGTGACCGCCGATGACGAAGTCGTAGTCGTTCTCGAGGCCGTACTGGACGGAGGCAAGCGCCTGGACCGGGAGGATGTCGCCATAATTCTCGAAGTCACAGGCGCCGTCCGGGTTCCCGCCCTCCCTGCCGTCCTTGTAGGGTATCTCCCAGGTATCGACCGCGAGGACGTCGTGGTCCTCGGCTGTCTCGAGGCTGTAGTTCCGGGTGAACCCGACCCATTCGTCGCTATCGTCCCGGCGGAACCCGAGGATGGTGGTATCGTCATCCCATGCCCATTTCTGGAACGTCTGGTTCGTCTTCCCGTAGTTCCGCTTGCACGTGCCGAGCTGGGTATTCATCGTGGCGATTGTTCCAGGGTCCTCGACCTCGTAGACCTCGTAGTCGTGGTCGTCGAGATGCCCGAGGGCAGCGGTCTCCTCGAACCTGTTGACGGCGTTGAAACGTCCTTCAAGCTCGTCCTGGAACGCCTCGTCCCGGGTGTGGGCGATGCTCCGTCCCTGGAAGGCCATGTCGTGGAGGATGGCATCGTAGAGGTCCTCCTGGCTGTCAACATCGCCGTCCCAGGCGTCGTCGTGGATGGTATCGAGGTACTTGTCCTCGAGCGGGTACGTGCCCTCGAGGAGGCCGAGCCCCTCCTCGACCCGGCGCTCGCGTTCCCTGTCGACGTTTTCCGTGAGGAAGTCACCGAACCGCATCAGGAGTTCCTCCTTGATATCATATGGATCGAGGTCCTCGTCGGTGTAGGTGAGCGAGACATCATCGTTGAACCGGAAATCAGGGATGGCATCGAGGGTCATGCCTGCGAGCAGTTCTGCGTCTGCTTCCTCGAAGGTTGACGGGTCCTCGATGTATCGTTTCCTCCCGGCATCGATGAGATCGTCTCTCAACCGCTCCGTGGCCGCCTCTTGTGTATCTGTATCGTACTGTTCCATGACGGCTGCCTCGATGTCCGTGTCCGGGTAGGCCTCATCGATGGCTGCGAGATCGATATCCTCTTCGATTCTGTCAGCTATAACCGCATCATAGAGCAATCCACGACCCTCATCGCGGAGCCTGTAGGCCGGCCTCGCTGCTCGCTGCGGGTAGTTCCCGATACCGACAGAAGCACCGATGTAGGCGACGCTCTGGATACCTGCGGCTGCGGCCGTCACGATATCGCCTGTCGTGGCTGCCGTGACCGAGGCCCCGCCCATCCCGAGACCAAGAGCCATGCCTCCGTCCTCGAGCTTGATCGTGTCGGTCTCCATCAGTGCGTCTATGCCGTCCGTGACTGTCCGGTCGATGGTATCGAGGAGGTCGACGTCCATATGTAACCGTGCCGGACCGAGGCTTATAATTGTTATGTTGTGGTGACAACGAAAGGTTCCGATGTATGCCGGATCGATGCGTAATCGTCCGGCTGTGCCATCACGTGAACATCATCGAGTAGGAGAAACGTTCGAAGTCCCCTCCGAGATTCGAACCCCGGAAACCGGACCGGTTTCCTCGGGCGCAGAATCTCGGAGAACGTCGTTGAACGGCCAGAAAAGAGCCCCCTCCGAGATTCGAACCCGGGGCCTCTACCTTACCAAGGTAGTGCTCTACCAGCTGAGCTAAGGGGGCTTGGATGCTGGAGGTGGTGGTCACTGTAGTTTTTTATGTGTTGCATCAGTCCTCGTCCGGGCCTGTCGGGAGCTTGATCGTTATGGTGCGTTCCTCCAGTGTCTCCCAGAACCCGATGAGATGGTCCATCAGCTCGTCCAGGCGGTCCTCGAGGAGGTAGACAAGCCCGAGCCCCAGACCTGCCGCGACGATCCCGCCGAGGATGTCGAGTGGCCAGTGCTGCCCGGTATAGACCCGCGCAAATCCTGTGACAGCGGCCGCACCGAGCAGAAAACCGCTGAAGATCGGTTTCTTCCGCCACAGGTACCCAAACGCAGTCCCGAAGATCACCGCCGTGTGCTGGCTGGGGAACACGTTCTCTCCGGTCGGTGCGATGATGTCCTGGGCCACCAGCGGGGAGGGATGGCTGTAGACCAGACCGAGACCGTACGCGACCGCCGTCCCGGTCACCGCCACCGTGAAGGTATACAGGGCATCTTTACGATCACCTGGCTGGAGGAACCAGATGCCGAGGAGTGAGAGAGGGATCAGAAAGACAAGCAGTTCCGCGGAAAGTGCCATGATAGAATCGAGTCCAGGTGTGCCTGTGAGCTGCTGGACTGTGAGATACAGCTGTCCGTCCAGGGCCACAGGTCACGGTCCTCCGTCACTCCGTGACTTCGCTGTGTTTCTTCCGGAGACCGGAGTATCCGCACTTGCGGCAGTTGGCGCCTTCAGGATCTTTCATCCGGTTGCGCGCGTTGCACTTCCGGCAGACATAGACATCCTTGAAGATGCGTTCCTCCGCGACATCGAACTTCTCTGCCATGTGGATGACCTCTGTCCGTACCTCCTCGCTTACTTTTATATAGGTTTCAGCCCCCGCGCCTGCTGTTCCCGAGTCGCTGGTCGTCGCTGTCGAGGTACAGCTCGCGGCCATCCATGTCCCCCGACGGCACACCGACATGGCGTGGGTCGTGGCTGTGCAGGATCCGGTAGGTCGGTCCGTCCTCGATATCGAGCTCATCGGTCGCGGTGTTTGCGAGGAGCTCCTCCTGCCCGCTGACGTCCTCATCGTCGTGTTCGTGGTAGTCCATCTCGTCGTGGTCGTCCGAGTTCCCCGGGATCGTCACGCTGTCCTCGAACCTGTCCATGTACTCCTCGAGGTCCGCCCAGTCCTGTTCGTCACCGCAGTCACCGGAGAACCAGGCCACATCTATACCCTCCGCGAGCTCGTCCAGCATCCTGGATGCGTGCTCGCGGTAGACCTCCTCGGAGCCGTACACCGGCTCGAAGACCTCCGGCTCGTTGAAATGCATATCCGAGAGGTGCAGTACTGCGGTATCGGGGGCCTCGGGACGCATGGTCCTTCCTGTGGTCTCCACGTTGATAAGTGTTTTGTCATCAGAAAGTAGTCACATGATCTGGTCGGAGCTCCAGTCCACCTGGCCGGGCCGGTGGTCCTCATAGGTTCCGTCCTCGATGATCTCCTGTATCTGCTCTGCTGTCTCTTCTGCTGTCCTGCCGGTGGTATCGATCTCGATGACGTTTTTCTGCTCCGCGATGGTCTCCTGGAGGATGATATCGAGGACCTCTGCCTCGATGTTCTCGTCCTGTTTCTGTTCGGACCAGCCTTTGGCCTCCAGCCGTTCCTCTAACTCCGCTGGGTCACAGCGGAGGACGACGGCCAGGTCGGCGGGGACGTGGTGGCTCATGTGGCCGTCGATGATGGCATCGTCCCCGATCTCGCGTTCTATCTCCTCGACGAGGGAGGGGACATCGATCTCTTTGACATTGCGCGTCTCGTCGGTGGCGGTCTCGACGGTGTCCCGCTTGGCGATGTCGTTGACCGCGATGACCTTGTACCCGAGAACGTCCCCGAGTCGCCGGGCCACCGTGGTCTTGCCGGTCCCGGGGGTCCCGGTGATGGCGATGATCATAGAGATGGATGGGGTGGCAAAACCATAAAAGACTGCCCGGGGCACCCTCAGGTGTTGATACGATGATCGATGTATGGACGCGCGGAAGGCGTTCCCACTCGACCAGCCATCGGACGATCTCATCAGCAGGTGACCAATGATATGATCGATGTATGGACAGAGAAGTACCGGCCTGATACCCTTGAAGACGTCATCGGGCACGACAACATCGTCGACCGGTTAACAGCTTTCGTGGACAACGAGAGCGTCCCGCACATGATGTTTGCGGGCCCTGCGGGGACGGGGAAGACCACCTCCGCTATCGCACTTGCAAAGGATCTCTACGGCGATGACTGGAAGCAGAACTTCATGGAGACCAACGCCTCCGATGACCGTGGTATCGATGTGGTCCGGAACCAGATCAAGGACTTCGCACGGACCCGACCTATCAATGCCGATTTCAAGATCATCTTCCTCGATGAGTCGGACGCCCTGACCTCCGACGCACAGCAGGCCCTCCGCAGGACGATGGAGAAGTTCTCGAGCTCCTGCAGGTTCATCCTGTCGTGCAACTACTCCTCGAAGATAATATCTCCGATCCAGTCCCGGTGTGCGATCTTCCGGTTCAACCGGCTGGAGGAGGACGGCGTCCGGGAGTACATCGAACGGGTCGTCGACGGCCAGGGCCTGGCGATCGATGACTCGGGCATCGATGCCGTCGCACAGGTTGCCCAGGGCGATCTGCGGAAGGCGACCAACGTCCTCCAGGCTGCGTCCATCAGGGACGGCACGATAACGGAAGAGACAGTCTTCGAGGTCTCCGCATCCCTCCGTCCCGGCGAGGTCCGCGAGATCCTCGAGGAGGCCCTCGATGGGAGCTTCCAGCAGGCACGGGATGATCTGTCCGACCTGATGATCGGCCGGGGTCTCGATGGCCTCGATGTGATCAAGGCGATCCATCGGGAGGTCTACGATCTCGATATCCCCGAGCGTGCGAAACTGGAGATCATCAAGCAGATGGGCGAGTTCGAGTTCCGCATCGTCGAGGGCGGCTCGCCGGATGTCCAGATCGAGTCACTGCTCGCCCAGATCGCGAACCTGGATACCTGAAAACGGTCACTGTTGTTCCTCGGGACGGAGCCGTGTCTCGATGACGTCATCAGACGCATCAAGTTCCGTCTCTGCTGTCTCTGCCCGGAGGTTGCTGTAGTAGAGGTAGGTGTCGTACTCCGTGTCCGAGCGGTTGACATCGGTCCGGAACCGTATCTCGGCGAGGTCATCGGTCGCATCGCAGGTACTGAGATCATGGGGCCGGACCTGTCCGTCCTCGACGATACGGATGTCGGAGCAGTCCGGGTTCATCCGCCCGGTCCCGATCAGTGCGGTGGTGTTAAGGTCGATGGCGGCTATTGAATCGTCTTTCGAGACCCCTTCGGTGTTCTCGACCACGATCTGTCTGCGGTGCGCCCAGTCGATGTCCCACCATCGCTGACCGGCCACGCACTGGCGGTCGATGGAGAATTCCTCGAAGTCGAGCTGGATCGTGTACCTGTTGCCTGACCGGAAGACCGCGTCGGTTGAGATGTTGAGGGTGCCGGTGGTGCCGGGCTGCTGGAAGGAGCCGTTGAGGACGATGGTATCGGTCGCAAAGCTGTAGTTGATGTTCTGTCCCTCGAAGACAATCAGCTCTGCTGTGCTGGTTTCGATCCGGCTGTCGCCGTTGTTCGCAATCTGGAAGGTTACCTGGTGCCCGTTGCATCGGGTCTCCTGGATGACGACGTCATCCTCGAGAGCCTCTTCCAACCGCTCGTTGATCGCTCCCTGCTGGCCCTGGAGGAACGTCATCGCGCTGATGGCGAGGGTGAGGACCATCGCGGTCAGGATGACGGTCGCGATGATCGGTGTCAGACCTTCTCGGGACTGCTGGCGGGCGGCCATCTGTCAGTGCTACATGCGGGAGAGATGTTAAAAACATCACCGCCCTATGCGGTACCATGGCGGAGACGGTCACCTGGACGGAGAAGTACCGGCCTGAGAGTCTTGATGAGTACCGCGGGAAGTCCAAGACCGTCGAGGAGGTCAAAGGCTGGGTAAAGAACTGGGACAACCAGAAGTCGAAGTCATTGCTACTCCATGGGCCGCCGGGGGTCGGGAAGACGGCCCTGGTCCATGCGATCGCGAACGAGCTGGACATGGAGATCTTCGAGACGAATGCGTCTGATGTCAGGACCAAGCAGGCCCTGAAGGACAAGGTCGAGCAGGCCGTCAAGCAGCGCTCGTTCACCGGCAAGACCAAACTCATCCTTATCGATGAGGTCGACGGGATGAGCTCGACGGACCGTGGTGGGACGTCCGAGATCAACCGGATCGTGAAAGAATCCCGCTTCCCGGTCATCCTGACGGCCAACGACGCCTACGCCAACGGCATGCAGACCCTCAGGCGGAGGAGCAAGGTGGTGGAGGTCAACAAGGTCCATACGAACTCCGTCAACGCCCGTCTCCGGGAGATCGCGGAGCGCGAAGGGCTCGAATACGAGAAGAAAGGTATCAAGGCGATCGCCAGGCGTGCTGACGGGGATCTCCGCTCGGCGGTCAACGATCTCCAGAGCCTGGCCAGGAAACATGAGACGATCGATACCGAGGCGGCGAAAGATCTCGGCTACCGGGACCGCGAGACGGATATATTCGAGGCCCTGAAGATCATATTCAAGACCGAGACCGCCGAGACCGCTTCTGATGCACTGGATGACGTCGATGAGGACTACGATACGATATTCGAGTGGATACGCGAGAACGTGCCCAGAGAGTACGAGAGGTCAGGTGATGTTGCCCGGGCGATGGGCGAGCTCTCGACGGCGGATGTGTTCCGCGGCCGGATCGGGGCCCAGAACTGGTCCCTGCTCAAGTACGTCTACGCGATCATGAGCGTGGGCGTGGCCCTGGGCAAGGAGGAGAAGTATGGTGGGTTCACCCGGTACCAGTACCCGTCACGGATCAAAAAGATGGGACAGAGCAAGGCCGCCCGGAAGCGGCGGGACGATATCGGGACGAAGGTCGGGGAGAAGCTCCACGTCTCGATCTCGGATGCGACAGACATGTTATCCGTCCTCCAGATGCTGTTCGAGAACGATGAATGGCGCGAGAATATCGTCGAAGAGCTCGAACTGACGGAGGACGAGATCGAGTTCATCGAAGAGTTCTAACAGGCTCTGTCCTGGATACTGAAACCGCCTGATTCGAAATCGATATCTGTGCACTGGTTCGAAACAGAGAGATCGACAGCAGCACCCAGTCCAGCATCATCGATCCGTGCCTCGAACCGATCGATCGCCTCTGCATATTCCTGTGGTTCTGTTATCGAGATGACGCGTGGTCGATCGTCTGGATCTGAGATGGTCTCATCAGGGATGTCTTCCGGTCCGTAGCTGACGTTGATGCCGGCTGTGTTGCCTGTGAATATCTCCACGTCGCTCTCGGTGGCGAAGGCGTTCAAGTCGGTGAGGAAGGTCAGTTCTGTCTCTGTGACAGCCTGATCACGGATCGCGTCTGGGCTGATGTCGATCGTGTAGATCTTCAGTTCATCGATCGTCCCGTTGAATCCGTCTCCGATCGTGAAATTGTTGGCTTCAAATTCGAGATCACCCTGTACTATCGTTGATCCGTCCTGGTTGCCGTCAAGGAAGACGGTTAGGTTCCTCTGGCTCTCATCGTACCTGAGCGCGGCGTGGTGCCAGGTCCCGGGCTGGTCCTGGATGTCGCTCGATCCCTTGACGGTCATCAGGTCGTCGGTCTCGTTCCTGTACAGTCCCTGGAGGACGTAATCGCCGGTCTGGTTGATGATCCGGAATCCTGGTGTATCGTCAGGATACTGGAGGAGCTCGACGGACCGGCCGAAGTCCTGTTCGACCATCGGAGCCCGGAACCACAGGGAGATGGTGAAGTCCGTGTTCCTGAGCTCGAGGGGCGGGTCTTCATCGACGTAGAGACGGTTCTGGCCGTCGAAAGACAGGGCGAACCCGAACCTGCCGGGCTCCCAGACAGGATCGTCTGTCCCGCGGAACACGGCACTGAACGTGCCGGTGGTGTCGTTGACCTGGTCCCCGTAGCCCTTATCGAGGGCCCAACGGGCTGTGAAGCCATCAGGCTCATCGTAGCTGCGGCTGTCACAGTCGTCCCTGAGGAGATTGGGTCGTCGCTGTCCGTCCTCAATGACGATGAGGTCCTGGCAGTCGTCCCTGACACCGAGTCTCCCGAGGTTGAGGCTTATGTTGACGGGATGGGACCGGAGAGAACTGCCGTTGCGCTCTTCGAGGGTGACCCGGGCCTTGCTGGTCCACCCGGCTGACGGGACGAAGTTCCCTGTCTGTTCGTCGTTCGTGACGGTGGCCAGTGGAGGGTTCGAGTGGATATCCGCCCTGAAGGCGGGGAGACCGTTTTCCTCGAAGCTGATATCGAGATACGGTATGTTCATCGTGCTGCTGTCCGGACCGAACCCGATGCGATCCTCGATCCCGTCTGCCGTCCCTCCATCGGCGGTATAAGATGTGATATTAGATGGAAGGGAGGTGGTATCGGTCATAAGCATAATTCCTTCCTCTGTCGTGGTGTTGACGGCACCGACGTAGGGGAGCTGGTCGTCGCTGAACGTACCGCTCCAGGAGTCGGTGCTCCCGATGGTGTGCTGGTTGGAGGTGCTGCCTGCCTCCCAGTGGCTGAGGACGGTGCTGTCCTCACCGTACCAGAACGATGTGTCGCTGTCGACGGAAATGTTGCCGTTGCGGCGGAGGAAGTTGTTGTCGCTGAACAGTGTGTAGTTGTGGGTGGCGTTGAACCTGACGGTCACATAGACCGGTCCTTCCTCGAGGACCTCGAAGTTGTCCTCATCCGGGTCGCCGCTGAAGATCAACGGCGACCGGGCGAGGTTGAAGCTATCAAGGCGCCGTGCCTCGTAGAGACCGTACGTGTTGCCGTCTTCGGATGTGCCGGTCTGGAAGGTGATGATGCTGTTCCTGAAGGCCTCCTCGTCCTCGTTGACCTGGATATCGGTCGGGTATTCGGGGGCCTGGATGTTGTCGTTGCCGTAGTACAGATGGACGTCCTCGCTCCGGCTGTCGGTCCTGACACTGGTCAGGAACCAGATGGTCGTCTGTGTGGTGTTACAGGTGCCGTCCTCGATCTGGTAGGGGATCTCGCGGTCCTGTTCGACGACGCGGAGATCGGCACAGTTGTCCTGCATCTTGCCCTGCTCGATGAGTGTCTCGGTATCGAGCTGTATGCTGACGGGATACTGTTCGATGTCCCTGCCTGCCCGTTCGAAGACGACGACATCACGGCGGTAGCTCCATGTCTCCTCGTACCAGAGGCTGTCTATGTTGTTCTGGATGCTTCGGAACTGTGCTGGGCCGCTGCTGGTAGTAACCTCGTCGTAATCGATCCCACTGTAGTCATCGAGGACATTGATCGTGATCGAGAGCGATCCTGCTACGAGGACGGCCGTGATGATGAAAAACTGTGCCTTGCGTCTCACTGGAACCACCACACGCTGCTGATATGATACGGGGCATAGACATCGCCCTCAATGTCGCTGGAGTACCCGATCCCGACCGACGGTGATCCGATGGTTTTCGGCTCCGAGAACCGGTACCGGTCCATGGCGGCCCGGATGGTGACGGCCTTGAGGAAGGCCTGATTGTCGATGCCGGGGCCGAGGGTGCCGGTGAGGAAGACATCGCCGTCCCCGCTGTAGGCGTCCTCGATCCAGAGGGCCGTCCCGACCTGCTCAGGTGCGACCCGCTCGAGGTAGACCCAGGTCCCCTCAGATCCGATATCGAGGCGGTAGGTCTTCCCGTCGATATCGATCTGTTCGCCCTCCTGGTAGATACCCTCGGGACCGAAGCCGTCGCCGGTCTCGGTGGTGCTGTCATCGACATCACCGTCCCCGGTGAAATCGAAGTTGACGTATTCGTACTGCCGGTCGCAGGGCCTGATGTTCGTCGTCACGATACCGTACGTGCCGCCCTCGAGGTCGAAGATCCGGCCCTTGTGGTCATTGTCGGAGGAACAGTCCGATGGCGGCCAGCCGCTGAAGCTGGCACTGCTTTCGAGGCCAGTGACGTTGAGACTGGCTGCTGTGTTGTTCCACTCCCACTCGGGTGCGGCCATGATCGGTGTCCCCCCGGCGACGTTGCCAGGGTGTTTGTTGGTGAACCTGTACCGGTCCTCGGGCTGGAGGACCAGAGGATAGGTGTCCTGGACCGTGAAGAGGTTGCCTTCGATCACGGCCTGTTCACCGGGATTGAACGTCGTCTCGAAACCGGGACGGGAGATCGTCGCTTCTCCGGATAGCAGGGAGGTGTTGACCGTGTACCGCTGACCGCGTATCGTGGCATTCGCCCATGCCCGGACCGGATCTGGCTGTGGTCGTTCGATGAACCGGTCCTCGGGCACGTCCATCGTCAGGCCGTCGAAGTAACTGGAGACGGTATCTGCTGGCGTGCCTGCGTCCCCGTCGAGGAGCGTGTTGAATCCGGGTCCGTCGTCGATGACAGGGTAATCCACCCACTCGAAGCCTATCCGGTCGTAGAAGGACCCCTCGAAGGCCTGTTCATCGTAGCCCGTGAAGTTGGTCATCTGGAGGATGGTACCGCCCCCGGCGAGGTAGTCCTGGAGTGGTTCCCGGTAGGTATCGAGGAGGGATGGATCGTCGCCGTGGTGGAGGATGATGTCCTGTTGGAGGAGGTTCTCAGGGGCTGCCTCGAACGGGAGGAGCCGGTTGAGGCTGTAAAACTCGCCGAGGATCCGAACCTCGTCACCTTCCTCGTAGGGGCCATGGAAGCCCCCGCCTTCGTCGATGTAGAGCTCATCACCGTCCGGGGTGACCCGGAGGTCGATGGTGGCCCCATCCATGTCGATACTCGTCTCGAAGCCATCGTCTGTCTCGGTGAACTCGGTCTCGGGGACGAACAGTCGGGGGAAGATCTCGGCGGCCCCGAGAGCGGCCCGGATATCGAACTGGCTCACCTGGATACGCGCGAGGCTCTGGTTGATCCTGCGGTACGCTGTCATGTTGTACAGGGTGAGTGTCTCGTTGATGTGGCCGACCTGGTACCTGTGACCGGTGCAGTCACCACCGGGACACCAGGTGATGGTGTCTCCCTGCTCGTAGGGACCTTCATCGAGGAGACCTCCTTGGTCGTCGTAGCTGTCGTTGCCGTCGAAATCGATGTTCACTGTATCGTACTGGCTGATGTTGTCCTCGCGGGAGTCCGAGAGGACGAAATCAACCCCTAGGATGGTGCCGGAACGATACTCGTCCTCGGTGGCAGGGAGACCATCACCGCTGGCGCCGGCGGTGGTCTGGGATCTGGTAATGTCGCTGTCGTTCATCAGTATCCCGATATCGAGGGTCCGCTGCGGGAGGCCGTCGATGTACAGGGAGTAGTCCATCTCGGCGCCGATGGCGTCCGTGACTGCCGCGATGACGCCGGGATCGTCGTTGGTCAGTGCCTGTTCCATGATACCGGTCCGGGTCAGGGTCTCGAGGACGTCGCTGGACCGCTGGGTGAGGGCTGTCTCACGCCAGTCGGTGGATTCTGGAGCGGTGACAAGGGTGCTGAGGTACAGAAGGACGAGCATGCTGGCGATGACGCCCTCGATGGCGTGCATGTATGCTTTCTTCATCAGGACCACATCTCCACGTCGATCCGTACTGGGTTTGGGCCGATGTTGCCGAACCTGCGGGCGGTGACGACGGTTGATTCGGCGGCAGGTGTTCTCGTGCCGACGTTGCCGAGCGGCCTGCTGAGGACGACTGTCTTGCCGTCGCTGGCGAAGATGCCTGAGTCAGGGACCGAGAGACGGTATCGCCTGCCGTCGAAGGACAGGATCTGGTTGCCTGCGGGCCCGAGCCTGATGGCGTCGGTGAAGTCCCAGTCCTCGCTGATGTAGATGGTATCATAGGTGCCCTGGTGGGCCGTAACGAGGACGCGTTTCTCGGCTCCGTTGGCGGTGATGCTGCCGTACCGGACAGTGTCGTTGGCGTCGTCGTAGCTGTCTGTCGTGGGCTCGGTGATCACCTGTCCGATCTTCCCGCCGGGATCGTTTTTCTCGAAGCTGCTGGCGGTATCGATGATCGAGAACTCGGTGAATTCGATGTTGAAGTCTTTATCGATCTGGAGGAGTAATTTGACGTCCTTATAATCCATCGAGACGATTTTCCGTATCTTGTCCCTGCTGAGATCGCCGTCCTGTCCGACGAGCCCGAGCTGGGTGGTGTTCTCAAGGTGGTTGTGCCAGTCCGGGCCGGTCCGGGTATCGGATGCCCACTGTCCGGTGTCGGACAGGAGCACGGCGGTTGAGGCCCATACCTGGGTCTCGATGCTGTTTTCCTCGATCGCGCTGGTGAACTGGGGCAGGGTGCCGAGGACGCCGGCGACGACGAACAGGATAGATGAGAAAAAAAGGAGGGCGCCACCGGTGTACTCGATCGAGATCTGTCCTTTCACCGGATCACCCCATGATGGTCATGACGCCGATGTAGATGATGAACCCTGTCGGGGCCATGAGCATGATGTGTTTGACACCGGCGGAGACCTTACCGGAGCCGATCTCTCCTGCGACGAGCCCGTTGAACACGCCCTCGACCATCAGCATGAGCAGGAAGATGGCCTTGTAGTAGCACAGCTTGGCATTCGGGTCCGGGTCGAGGCCGAAGATCGGGCACATGCTACAGATCGCTGATGCCCCTTCGGTACAGAAGTTCGGTGGTGTGCCGATGAACCCGCCGCCGCTGATATCGAGCAGCGGGACGAGGATGTAATACAGTGCCAGCAGGATACCGACGAACAGGAAGTAGATCGCATAGATGATCAGGACCTGCTGCTGGAGGACGGCCTTTCGCTCCCGTTCGGCCTCTTTGATCTTCGAGGCGTCCTGTGCGATCGCGTCCATGGTCTCGGAGATGTCCCCGCCGGCCTCGTAGGACTGCATGATGATCGAGATCGACCGCTTGATGAGCGATGAACCCTCCATGCGGTTCTGGAACCGTTCCATGACCTCGGGGAACGGGATGCCCCAGGAGAGCTGGTCTGCTGCCTTCCGGACGTCGTCGTTGAGTCGGCCGTAGTCGGTCTTGGCGGCGTTCTCGAAGGCATTCGGGAGGGACATCCCTGATTTGCGCGATTCAGAAAGATTGCGGAGGAAACCCGGGAACTCTCGTTCCATGGCCTTGTATTTTTTGGTCTGGAGGTACGTGTAGACGCCGTAGGGGATAAAGGCGACCCCGAGCCCTGCGAGAAACAGCGCCCCCCCGATCCCCTGGCTGCCCATGAAAAAGACTGCAAGGGCGATCACCAGGAGGAGGCCGCCGCTGCCGAAGGAGACGTACTCGATCTTTTCCTTCTCGCTCAGGTTATCGATGAATTCCATCGTACTGGCGCTGCCTGTTATATACTGGGTGGTGCGACTTTTCAGTGTGTTGTCCCGTCCGGTCTGTCACTCGAGCGGGGAGGTGGACTTGACGATGAGGATGAACGCGATCGCTGCCATCGGCAGCAACAGCGTGACGGTGGCCAGCTGGATGCCGAGGACGAGGGTACGGCCGGATCCGAGTGCGGACATGATGGTCGAGATGATCATGAGGAAGACGGAGCCGACGATGACGACGGTGATGTACATCTCGACCATGAGGGAGAGTGTGTCGGTGAATGTATCGAGTTCCCGCCGGTAGTCGGCCATGTACGCGTCTGTCTTCTGCTGGAGGAAGCTCTTGAGGTCTCCGCCAGTTGTGATGACTGAGTTGAGGCCCCAGAGGAGCTCCTTGAACTTCTCTGATGGTGTCCGCTGGGCTGCGTTGGTGAGTGCTTCGTCAAGATCGGCACCGAAGCTGTAGACGTCCCGAGCTATCTTTGCAGATTCCTTCGATATCTCGCCGTACTCCTCGAACTGGCCGAGGAGTTTGAACATCGCTGCAGGTGGTGTACCGGATCCTGCGACGGTCGAGAGGTACATGGTTGCGAACGGGAGGTTGTGGTTGATATCATCCCGGCGCTTGGATACCTGTATCGATGGATAGACATAGAAGGCCATGAAGACCCCGACGCCGAGGAACATACCGACGAACAGGCCTGTGATCAGACCGGCGATGATTCCTGTGAGCGTCCCCATGGCGAGGCCGACGAAGACGGTGAGCAGCGGGGCGGCGATGATGACGGCGATCGTCGCTGACATGAGAGCGGTGCTGAGGTACTCTGTCAGCGTGTAGGACATATCTGCCTTCTGGAGGTCCTCTTTGATGTCCTGGAAGTAATCGGTGATGAGGAGAGCGTATCTGCTGAAGTACTGATCGGCCTGTTGTACGTACCAGCTCTTCTCCGCCATCGGTCAACCACCTAGTACTCTGCCTCGAGCCGCTCCATGATCTGGGAGGGGTGGTGGTAGTAGGTGGAGATGATCCGGCCGACGTCTTTGTAATGTTTGATGCCCTGTTCTTTCATCCATTCGAGTATCTTCTTGCGCCGCATCAGCTCTTCCTGGACCTCGCGGATCTCGACGCCCTGTTCCTCTGCTATCTCTGCGAGGATCGATGAGCCGCTGGCGCTTTCGAAGTCATCATCGGCTGCCTGCCACTTGAACAGACGGTTGACAAGTGGCTTGCCGTCCTCCTGGTCGTATCCCTCGAACTCGTAGATGCTGTCGACGCGGCGCAGATAGGTGCCCTGGCGTCGTGTCCGCTTGGCGAACACGATCAGGTCGAGGTTCTCGATGAGCGAGGGCGGGAGCTCGATCGGCTTGGTGGTCAGCCGGTCCATGATCTTCTCCATGCTGGAGGCGTGCAGTGTCGCCATGCCGGGGTGGCCGGTGGCGATCTGCTGGAAGAGGATGTATGCCTCCTCGCCCCGGACCTCTCCGACGATGATGTAGTCCGGGCGCTGGCGGAGGGACTCCTTGAGCAGGTCGTCCAGGGAGACGCTGCCGGTCTGCTGTTCGCCGAACCCGAACCCCTCCCGTGCGGTCTCTGGCACCCAGTTGGGGTGCGGGAGGCGGAGCTCGGGTGTGTCCTCGATGGAGACGATCTTGAGTTCGGGTCTGATGAACAGTGAGATCGAGTTGAGCAGGGTGGTCTTACCGGCGGCGGTGGCTCCTGCGACGAGGATGGACTTACCGTGCTCGACGGCCATCCAGAGGTACGCGAGCATCTGGGAGTCCAGTGTGCCGTACTCCATGAGATGGATGGGGGTCAGTGGTTCGTCGGTGAACCGCCTGATCGTGAAGTTCGTCCCTCGCCTGGCGATGTCTGTCCCGAGTGTTGCCTGGACACGTGAACCGTCTGGCAGTGAGCCATCGAGCAGGGGCTCGGCCATCGAGATCGACCGTCCGCACCGCTGTGCGAGCTTGCGGACGAAGGAGTCGAGCTCTTCTTCCTCCTCGAAGACGACGTTGGTCTTGACCGAGCCGATCTCCGGGTCGCGGTGGTAGGCATAGATAGGGATCCCTTCCCCGTCACAGGAGATGTCCTCGATCTCGGTGTCGTTCATCAGTGGCTCGACCTTCCCGAGGCCGACGAAGTTTCGGTACGCGTAGTATTCGATGATATCCTTCTGCTCCTGTGTGAGCCCGAAGCCGTGGCTCTCGAGGATGTCACGGACCTTCTCTTCAAGGTATTCCTTTGCCTCGTCCTGTTTCAGCTGGCCGAAGTCAACGTCGATCTGTTCTTTGAGCAGATCCTCGACCTTGTCCAGGACCTCTCGCATCTCAGGGGTGAGGTCGGGTTCGTGGACCTGGTAGATGAGGCTGTCATCCTCGGGATGGTAGTTGATATCGACCCACGCGAAGACCTGTTCGTTGGGGCCGGGGTCCTGCGGTATGAGGGGATACCGCATGGAGATGTCTTCGTCGGGTTCCTCCTCCTGTTCCTGTTCGTCCTCTTCGAGCCAGCTGGAACTGTCCTCTGAGAATGTCGGTCGGAGGCTGATACGGTCTTCGCCTCCTTCGGTCATTTCGATGCCGCTTTCGTCCTCCTCGTCTCCGTCCTCGTCGTCAGGCTCGGAGTCGTCCTCCTTGTCAGTCGGGACATTGCCCTCGACCTCGATCGTCTCGGGGAACTGCCGCTTCATCTCCTCCTGTTGTTCCTGTTCTTTCTCCTGCTTTGCCTTGCGGAGGCGTTTCGCGAGTTTGGCGAAGTCGATGGCCATCAGGGATTCCCTATGGTTATTGTGTCCTGCTCTTTACTTATAACCGCTGTCTGGTATTCGCTCGATACGCTTCCTTCGAGGTCGTATGTCTCGGTCAGGCCGTAGACGGGGGTGAGATGGCTGCGTTCCTGGACCACGACGGCGACCCCGCTGTCGGTGAAGTTGATCCGGTAGGGATCGCCGGCGATGGATTCCGGCATCGTAAAGGATACCGTCCCGTCTGCCTGCGTGCGGATGAGCTGGGTTATGTGGGAGCTGACGACCTCGGAGATGAGTTCGCTCTGCTGTTCGGTGGCGTCCGCTTTGACGTCCCGGCCAAAGTCCTCGAAGGCGGTGAGAAACCCGGATACGATGGCGATGCCGAGTGCGAACAGGACGACCTGCTCGACGACCGCGTACTGTCCCTTCCGTGTACGCCCGATCATCCTGCTACTCGATCCGGATCTGGACCTTCTGTCGCTGGAGTGGACCGTTTGTCGCTGATGCGCCCTGTTCTGTGGTTTCTTCGCCCTGTGTGATGACGATGCTGTTCGTCCCGCCGGATGTATCCAGGTTGCCGTCCCCGACGAGGTCGATCTTGTAGCCTTGGTCGGATTCGAGGTCCTGGAGCTCCCGGAAGACGATCTTGAAGGTGGTCTGGTATTCATCGCCCTGCTGTTCGGCCCTGGCGATCAGGACACCTGGTCTGTCCTGGTTCTGGATGCCATAGCCGCCGCCGAAGCCGGCCTCGGGGACGCCGTTCATGTCGTTCTCGTTGAGCGGCACCCACCGACCTGTCGCGACGTACGCTGCGTTGGTGGTGCCGGTGTAGACGATGGTGTCGTTCTCGGGCAGTACCTCGAAGAAGCCATCGCGGACGTTTATGCTGACTTCGCTGGAGCCGCCTCGCTGTGAGACGGCGACGATCTCCTCTTCGAGGTCCTGGAGGGAGGATACGGTTCCCTGGAGGTTGCTGACGTCCTGGTTCTTCTGGAGGAGGGGTACGCCCCATGTATATGCTGATGAGATACCGACGACGAGGATGCCTCCGAGAAGAACGGCGGTGACGACCTGCGATTGTCCTTTGCTCCGGTCAGGCATGGAAGACCACATCATCTACCATGGTGGCGGTGTAATAAAAAGTTACAGGGAGCGGTCCGGATCACGAGCTCGCTTCGGCCTGACAGGTGCTGGTGACGGTCTCACTGTTCTCGTCGGTGAAGATGAACTCCATCTCGTACCGCTGGCCGTTCTCCATCGTGCCGTCGAGGACGATCGAGTATGCGGCAGATGAACGCGGGTCGGAGAAGTCCTCGTTCCCGTCCGTCTCGAAGAACACCTGATCGCTCAACCGGCCTGCCGCGAGGCTGATGCTGGTACGAGTGAGGGTGTAGTTGACGTTGCCTGTCGAGGCCGACCGGACGTTAAGGTCGATCGGATCAAGGTCGAGTTCGGTGGTACCGGAGTTGCTGAAAAAGACCTCGACGGTGCCGGCGCCCTCTTCGTTGTAACAGCGCAGATCGGTGATATCGATACCCCGCTCGACGTCCTGCTCTGCCTGTTTCTGGAACTGTTCTTGGAGTTGTGTGAGCCAGGCGTATGCTCCTCCTGCTGCGGCGACTGTCATCATAAGGAGGAGGACGATCGCGATAACTGGGGTGATACCGTTCCGTACCCTTGCTGTGACGTTGTCCATCGTTGGAGTACCTGTGTGTAGACGGGGTGTGACCGCATTAAAATGTTATGCTGGACCCTTACTTGTTCTTTGCCTGGCAGTTCGCTGTCTTGGTGGTGCCGTCCTCGTCGGTGAACACGAAGTCGATCTGGTACCGGTCTCCCGCGCTGAACGGCTCGGTGGTGATGAGGTACGGCGCCGACTCCCCGGGTTCGGAGAAATCATTGCTGCCGGAGATGAAGGTGATCCCGTCGCCCAGTCCTCCTGTCTGGCTGAACTTGAGCCCGGTCTGGGTGAGGGTGTAGTTGATGTTGCCTGTTGATCCGGCCCGTATGTTCATATCGATGGGATTGAGGTCGAGGGCCTTGGTACCGGAGTTCTTGAAGAAAACCTCGACGTAGCCCGAGCCGTCCTGGTTGTAACACTGCATGTCAACGATGTTGATCCCTCGCTCGATGCTTGATTCTGCCTGGTTCTGGAACTGTTCTTGGAGTTGTGTGAGCCAGGCGTATGCTCCTCCTGCTGCGGCGACTGTCATCATAAGGAGGAGGACGATCGCGATAACTGGTGTGATACCTTTGCGTGTTCGTTCGAGCATCGGAGGTATCAGCCTCGGCCCTGTCGCTGGCGACGGTCGTTGCCGCCGCTGTTCCCGCTGGTACGCTGGGATGCATAGATGCGCTTCATACGCTTATCGAGGTTGTTGAGGCTCTCATCGATCTTCCCGAGTCCTTCGAGCATCTTCTCGTTGGTCTGCCGGATGTCCTGCATGCTCTCGGTGATCGGGTTGACGAGGTTCTGGCTGATGTCGGCTGAGACATCTTCTTCGAGGGAGGCCTCGGATGCCTCCTGGAGCAGTTCCATGAAGCTGTTCATGTTATCGAGGACGCTGTCCATCTTGTGGGTGAGGTCCTCGATGGAGTTCTGGAGCTGGCTGGTCGATTCGACCATGTCGTTGACGATCTTCTGGTTGGCTTTCATGATGTCCAGGATGTCGCGGACATAGTCTCCCTGTGCCCCGCCACCGGTCTTCTGCTGTTCAAGTTCGTCGATTCGCTTTTCTAGCTTCCGTACCGGTCCCATGGGGATTATTTCGTATTCCTCAGAATCGTCGTCATGGGGGAGCTCTACTTCATCAGACATAGTGGATCGACCCGGCTAAGGATGGTATAGAGTTCAATTTCGGTTGCCCTCTATAAATAACTTTTCATACAGTGGTGTTCCGCCTCCTCGATGCCGTCTACCGGTCGGCGGTGGGGTGGCGGTGCGGATGTGATAGAGATGTGGAGAAGAAAGGAAAGAAAGGCGGGATGCCGATGCACCCCGGTTGGTGGCGGGCGGCCTGCATCATGCCGGCCATGTTCGAAGCTTGCGCTTCTCGAAGGCCGGAATGATCACATCATCCCTCCCATGCCACCCATTCCGCCCATGCCGCCGGGTGGGCCGCCGGCGGGCGGACCGCCTGCTTCATCGCCGCCTTCGCCGTCGAAGCCGGAGGCGGAGATGACGTCGTCGATGCGGAGGATGAGTTCCGCTGACTCGGAGGCGGACTGGAGCGCCTGCGTCTTGGTCTGCAGGGGCTCGACGACGTCCTTGCTGAACAGGTCCTCGGAGTTGCCGGTCATCACGTCGATGCCGGACCAGACGTTGCCGTCCTCGTGCTTGGTCCGGAGGTCGACGAGCACGTCGATCGGATCGAGGCCTGCGTTCTCAGCGAGGGTCCGCGGGATGGCCTCGAGCGCTTCGGCGAACGCGGTGATGGCGAGCTGTTCCCTGCCGCCGACGGAGTCTGCGTAGTCCTTGAGCTCCTTGGCGACCTCGATCTCGGTGGCGCCTCCACCGCCGACGATGCTGGCGTGACGGAGTGCTGCTGCGATGCCGCCGAGGGAGTCCTCGAAGGCCCGTTCGATCTCGTCGACGACGTGTTCGGTGCCGCCGCGGATGAGCAGGCTGACTGATTCGGCGTTGTCGATGTCCTCGATGAACATCATGCTGTCACCGGAGACATCCCGCTGCCGGATGTGGCCAGCGGTACCGAGATCGTCTTCGCTGAGGTCAGCGAGGCTGTTGACGATCTTGGCCCCGGTTGCCTTGGACAGCTTCTCCATGTCGGACTTCTTGACACGGCGGACGGCGAGGATGCCGTTCTTGGCCATGTAGTGCTGTGCGATGTCGTCGATGCCTTTCTGGCAGAAGACGACGTTGGCGCCGGATGCCTTGATCTGATCGACCATCTCCTTGAGGCTCTCTTCTTCCTGGTTGACAAACTCCTGGAGCTTGTTGGGGTCGTTGATCTGGATCTCGGCGGAGGTCTCGGTCTCCTGGACCTCGATGGCGGTGTTGATCAGGGCGATGTCTGCGTCTTCTGCCTCATCCGGCATGTCGTTGTGGACTTTTTCCTTGTCGATGATGACGCCCTCGACGAGTTCGGTGTCGTTGACGGAGCCGCCCTGGCTCTTGACGATCTTGATGAGGTCGCGGTCGATGTCGCGGTCCTCATCGGCGACCTGCCGGACTGCATCGACTGCGAGCTCTGCGAGGTAGTCCTTGTCGGTCTCGGCCGACTTGCCGGTCATGGCCGTCTTGGCCACGGAGACGAGCTTGTCCCGGTCCTCGAAGGAGACGTCCTCTGCGACATCGTTGAGGACATCGAGGGACTTCTCCTTGGCGAGCCGGTAGCCGGACGAGATGACTGTCGGGTGGATATCCTGGTCGAGGAGGTCCTCTGCCTTCTTGAGGAGCTCTCCTGCGATGACCACTGCGGTCGTGGTACCGTCGCCGACCTCTTCGTCCTGGGTCTGTGCGATCTCGACCATCATCTTGGCTGCGGGATGTTCGAGATCCATCTCATCGAGGATGGTGACGCCGTCGTTGGTGACGACGAGGTCCCCGATGGAATCGACCATCATCTTGTCCATGCCTTTCGGACCGAGGGTGGTCCGGACGGCGTTGGCGACGGATTTGCAAGCATTGATATTGTTCTCCTGGGCGTCCCTGCCCGTTTGTCGCTGTGCATCTTCTGACATTACCAGAATCGGTTGTCCTCCTAGCTGTGCCATGGTTGAATCACCACTGATGTGGGTAGAATCCGGGGAAGTATATGACCATCAACTTTCTTAAAGATGTCAGCCTGTCTGGCTTTATAACTATTGCGGTGATATCGCGGTCTCCGATCCGTATTCTGATCATGGACGCCACTGGTATAGCCCCTGGAAGGATGCGGGTGAACGGTCGTCGAATCGATATCCCTTGTCCACATAACACGTGTGAGCCCCGCACTGGTCGTGGTACAGCCGGGGATCTATGTGTCATACCGGGCGCAGGCGGCTGTTCGGGCCTGTCTGGCCGGGCTGTGTATACTTTAAAAGAATCGGAATCGTTGATGTGACTGACGGTACGGTCCCTTAGCTCAGTTGGTTAGAGCACCGTCCTTATACGGACAGCTCTAACAGATCACACGGCTGAGCGTGGTCTGGAGCTGCCTTGAGACAGGCGGCGGTCCCGGGTTCGAGACCCGGAGGGACCATCGACCAGACAGTTCGAGCGTCTCCTCGTGGATGATACCTTGGTAGCAGATTGGTCAGACACCCGACTATCTCCTCCGGCCTCGGAGGGACCATCATTCGTACGCCTCATGAAGTGTGCTCGGGCTGTCCTCACGAAAGGATGATCTGCGGCCCTCAGAGGAGCCATCGCAGGTAGGCCCCGCCCAGGATCAATGCGGCCTCTCCGGTGATCGAGAGGATGACACCGACCCATAAGATCGCTGCGGGTATCTGGGATGCGGACATGACCGCTTTTGATAGCATATCGACGATGAAGATACCGCCGATGACAAGCAGGAGCCATCCTGTCAGCCGTGAGTTCCGGTCCATGTCGGCCTCGATCAGGAGATAGCCTGTCACCAGCATCAGTGCCGCGATGCCGATGACGAGGATGCTGATGACAGGTCCTGCCTGCTGGCCTGCCATCTCCGTGATGCTCATCCCGCCGGCCATCAGGACCCCGAGCCCCATCATGTCGAGGAAGACACCGATACCCCCGACGATGATATCGAGGTACGAGAGGGCCTTGATGCGGCCGGACGGGATCGAATCGATATCCATGGTCGTCCGTTATCGCCCGCTCTCATTTAATAGTAATAGTTGTTGGTGGCTGCGAACATCGCAACGATTTTAAGGATCATCGGAGACGTTCCTGACATGGACGAACGAGACCGGCAGATACTTGATATACTGCGGGAGGATGGCCGGGCGCCGTTCACCGAGATAGCGGACATGATCGGCGTCTCCGAGGGCACGGTCCGTAACAGGGTCGCAAAGCTCAAGGAAGAGGGCGTGATCGATCATTTCACCGTCCAGACGGACCACGGGGCGAGTGCGGTCGTGCTGGTCGATCTCTCGACGGACGAGGACATCGACAGCATCGTCGGCCGGTTCCCGGACGGGATCAGGCTCTATGAGATAGCCGGCGAGCACGATCTGGTCCTGCGGTTCTCCCGATCCAGCAGGGACGAGCTCAATGAAGTGATCGATGCTGTGAGGGCAGTCGAAGGCGTGGTCGATACGACGACCTACACCGTTCTCAAGACCCGCGACACCTGATCAGTCATCCGCCGGTTCGAGGATCTTTCCTGCTGTCTCGTTCTGCGCTGTGTGTTCGTGGGCGATGGCCTCGCCGTAGCCTCGAAGGTGTCTGTCCTCAAGGCCCGGGAGCCGGTCGTCCATCTCGAGATCGTATTCGTCCCGCCTGATGGTCGCGACAGGATCACCGTCTGCCTCGCGGTACTCGGCCACCGTACCATCTTCTGTCTGTTCTGCCTTGAACCCGTAGACTGTCCCGTCGTCCATCCGGAAGCTGCCGATCCGGTACTCCCACATCTCTTCGTCGTCCAGGCCTGACCGGTAGCCGCGGTGCCGGATGGTCATCGCCTCGAGGTCCATCAGTCCGCCTCCAGGAGTGTCTGCTGGAGGAGCTGTTCGATGGTCTCTTCGTCCGCGGGATCGAGGCTGGAGCCCTCGAACTCCGCATAGAGTGCCGGCTCGCCGTCGTACTCTGGCGTTGGGTCGTACTGGAAGATGCTGATCTCGACGGCCTCGTCCCGCTGTTCTGCCTTCGCTGCGAGGTGATAGCCGTTACCGTGGGGGAGCTCGAGGGCATAGAGGTGGTCGATGTCGTTGGTGTGGGGCCAGTGACGTCTGCGCCTGTGGGAGGCCTTGAGTTCGTTGATTGTTCCTTCCTCGAAGACCTGGAGTGGGACTGTTTCATCTGGTATGCGTGAGGTCATCTGATCGTACGAGCCGCGGAACATCGTGGGTCACAGCACACTGTTTTACGTAAAAGTTTATATAATGTACGAAAAATTGCTAATTTATGGAATTTATTACGATAAACGTAGAACATGGCGCGGGTGCCGGCCTGTTTTAAACCTCGGTGCCACATGAGGACTATGATGACACTTCAGACCGTGATCGAGGCGTTGCCGGCGTGGTCGATGGGGCCGGTGACGTTCCTGGCGGTGACCGCAGGCTTCTATCTCATCGGGAAACACCTGGTCGGACCTGTCACAAGGCGGGCGATGAGCCGGAAGAGCGACCATCTCAGCGGCCCGTTCGGGAGGACGATGTTCTATATAACGGTCATCATCGGGATAGCAGTCGGTCTGACTGCTTCGGGATATGGACGTGTCCTTACTGTCTTCGGATCTGTCATGGCGGCCGGGACGCTGGCCGTCGGACTGGCGATGCGTGATACGATCTCCGGTGCCGTGGCTGGCTTTTTCCTGCTGATCGATAAGCCCTTCGAGAAGGGCGACTGGATCGAGTGGGATGGCAACGAGGGCAAGGTCAAAGACATCCAGCTCAGGACGACGAAGGTCGAGACGTTCAACAACGAGCTGTTGACGGTGCCGAACGATAAGCTGGCCAATGCGGTAATCAAGAACCCGGTGGCGAACGATAAGCTCCGGATCGTCCTTGATATCGGTATCGGCTATGAGGACGACATCGATGAGGCCAAAGAAATCGTCATGGAGATCATGGACGACATCGACCGGATCGCCGATGATCCGAACCCGGATGTCCGGCTGCTCGGGCTTGGTGATTCGACTGTCGACCTGAAGGCCCGGTACTGGATCGGTGATCCATCGAGGGGCGGCTTCGTCGCGGTCAAAGAGAAGATGTTGACCGAGATAAAGGACCGGTTCGATGCGGCCGAGATCGACATGCCGTACCCGACGATCACGATCGCGGGGGAGTCACTGGACCTGCGGGAGTAGGTCCGGCTCCCCTTTTTAAGTCTGGACGGGAGAGTGAACCACCATGAAGCTACTGGCAGCGGCGGATTTCCACGAGGACGAGGAACTGATGGATGCGGTGATCGAGGAGGCGAACGCCGGGGACTATGATCTGATTCTTCTCCCTGGTGATTTCGTCGTCCCCGAGCATTACGACCGGATGTACGAGGAGATCGAGCCGCCGGTGTTCGGCTGCACGGGCAACTGGGACTTCGATTTCACACCGCCGGAGAATGACGAGTACGAGCATCTGTTCAACTACATGAAGATCGACTGGGAGGAGTACAAGATCGGGACGATAGGGGCGGTGTTCCCTGATGACTTCCAGGACGATCTCCGGGAGTGGACGGAGGACCACGATGACCGCCGCGTGATCATGATGTCCCACTATCCCCCGGAGCGGCTGGGCGATGCGACGGTCAGTGGGAATCGGGCCGGTATGGCGGGGTTCCGCCAGCTGATCATGACGATGAAACCGGCCGTCTGGTTCTGCGGGCATATCCATGAGGCCTTCGGCCATTACAGCCTGATGGAGACGGACGTGTTCAACTGTGCGGTGATCGAGTCCGGGAAATGCTTCGCCGTCGAGATGGGCGATGACGGTGTGGAGGATTTCGAGGAGGTCGAGCTCAGGTGAGGCTCAGGAACTCGGATGCGGAGGACTTCGAGCTAGATGAGTCCTCCTTGCTCCAGCGATACGAGGACAAGGACGTGGATTTCTCACTGGAGCTTTTGGATGTGGACGGGACCCACAAGGTCAAGGCAGATGATGCTGTTGCGTACTTCGTCCTCGAGGGAGGTGGCCACGTCCATCTCGGTTCGAAGATCGTCGAGCTGGACCACGAGGACGTGGTCTTTGCGAAAGAGAGTCATGAGCTCGAGGGCGATATGAAGCTGCTCGCAGTCCGTGACCGGGAGGGCGAGGAGGTCCTCTGGAGCCCGGTGGAAGATTAATAAACGTCGGTGCTACTGTCTCCGTAGACGCCGTACTGATGGTCGGTCCAGTTTGGACCGGCCCATCCTACTCGCGGATGTGCGAGGGCTCGTAGTTCAGCCTGGCAGACTCAGGTTACGCCCTGAGGATGCAGGGCCGGGATCCGCTACCGCGGACCCGGCACAAACCTACCGATCGGTTCGCTTGCGGACCGGTCAATCGTCCACGCCGATATGCGTGTTGGGCTCGTAGTTCAGCCTGGCAGAACGCTTCCTTGGCATGGAAGAGGCCCGGGGTTCAAATCCCCGCGAGTCCACTCCGCTACGCTCCGTTTTCTCGTTCCCACGGATTTGATGACTCTGCTTCCTCCGGAAGCTCCGCGGTCCAAATCCCCGCGAGTCCACCTCGCTTCGGTCGTCTCCTTCTTGGGATTTTCACACGCCGGTTCTCAGGGTTCGAATCCGAGGTTCGTGAACGGAGCGAACGACGGGGGGCAGAAGATCTCTGATCGTCACCCCCCAAGCCCACACCGTCCTGTACCACAGCAGCCAGCTTCACGATACGTTCTCCCGGTACAGGACCACAGCAGCCAGCCCGAGACCAGCGACACCCATCACCACCGCAGCCACGTACACCCGACCGAGGCCGAGGACTGACTGCTGCAGGAACGGATGGAACGGTTGCAGCAACCCGACATCGCCGTACATCAGCGCATCAGGAAGCAGATGGAGCAAGACCGCACCGACCAGCCCCGACACAGCCAGCCTGTCAAGCGAGACCGGGACCTCCACCCCGGCGGCCTCAAACCACGCCGCGTACCTGTCCGCGACCAGCGACAGGCCGGCGGCCACCACAAGCCCCACCGCAACGGCACCCGGCAGGGTATGCAGCAGCCCATGGAGCGGTCCACCGAGCACACCGAAAAATACCAGGATCGCACGAGCATCCACAGCGATGCTCGCAAGCAGCAGCGGGACAGGATCCAGCCACCGGTACAACAGCACCGCCACCAGCAGGGCCGGGCCCAGATGGAACGGCGTGAACGGCATACGTCCATACATGAACTCGGCCTATTTAGCCTTTACCATCACGCTCTCGGTACGCCTCGAGGACAGCCTCGTGGCCGAAGGCCAGCTCATCCGGTAGCTCCTCGATATCGTACCAGCCCGCATCCACAGCATCAGTGTCCGGCTCCAGGTCATAGTCATCCGTCGAGCAGACATACGCCAGCTCGATCACCTGGCCACGCGGGTCCTCGATCGCCCCCGAGTACTCCCCCAGCAGCGCCTCGACCTCCACATCCAGGCCCGTCTCCTCGCAGGCCTCCCGGACGACAGCCTCACGCGGGTACTCGCCCGGGTCGACATGACCGCCAGGCAGGGCCAGATCGCCCTCGTACGGGTCGTACTTCCGCTCGATCAGGGCGATCTCACCATCCCGCTCGATGATCGGATCCACCGTCACCCGATGACCTTCACGGTCATCTCCCATGGCACCGTATACACACCCCTCGTTTAAATACCTTCGTGTATATACAACAATAAGGTTGGGGATGGAAACAGGTATATAAAGGTTAACGGATATGGTATAGGATGCTGTCCAGGGCCGATGATGACGTTCTAGGCCACGCCCGCAGGCCCGGAAAGGTATAAAAAGGCTTGCGGTAATGACAGCAGGTGTCCCAAGAGGACGAGCCCTCTCGCGGACATATATCAGCGTCCCCGTTCTGCGGGGCCGCGACCCATGAGCACCTCATCACGGGTGTGATGTAGGAAGGACATGCATAGTGGTGAGATCTTATTAGACCCGGCAATTCCTCTTCCCTTTCCAGGAACGCTTTGCGTTACCGGAACGGAGGTCACTCTCCGTGGAGGGAAGGTGTGTTGCATGACGCGACGTTCCATCTGGAACGTTGGCTCTGTGAACTGCTCTGCAGTTCACTGATGCCTTGCATCGTGCGAGGCGGTCTTTGACCGCCTAATTCCGGTTGATCCTGCCGGAGGTCACTGCTATTGGAGTCCGACTTAGCCATGCTAGTCGTCCGTGTTAGACACGGGGCAGAAAGCTGAGTAACACGTAGTCAACCTGCCCTATGGATGGGTACAACCTCGGGAAACTGAGGCTAATACCCAATAGGGAAGGAGGCCTGGAATGGTACCTTCCCGAAACGCTCCGGCGCCATAGGATGGGACTGCGGCTGATTAGGTAGACGCTGAGGTAACTTCTCGGCGTGCCGATAATCAGTAGCGGGCGTGAGAGCGCGAGCCGTCAGTCGTGTTCTGAGACAAGAACACGGGTCCTACGGGACGCAGCAGGCACGAAAACTTTACAATGCGCGACAGCGCGATAGGGGGACTCCAAGTGCCTCTCGTAAACAAAGCGGGAGGCTTTTCTGGACTGTAAGGAGGTCCAGGAACAAGTGGTGGGCAAGACTGCTGCCAGCCGCCGCGGTAATAGCAGCACCGCAAGTGGTGGCCACGATTATTGGGCTTAAAGTGTCCGTAGCCGGCCCTGTGAGTCCGCTGTGAAATCTGGCAGCTCAACTGTCAGCTTTGCAGCGGATACCACCGGGCTTGGGACCGGAGGGCGCCGAGACTATTCCCGGGGTAGGGGTGAAATCCTAAAATCCCGGGAGGAGTACCAGTGGCGAAAGCGCTCGGCGACGACGGATCCGACGGTGAGGGACGAAAGCCAGGGGAGCAAAAGGGATTAGATACCCCCGTAGTCCTGGCCGTAAACGATGCCCGCTTGATGTCGACAGTCCTCCGAGGACTGTCGGTGCCAAAGGAAAACCGTTAAGCGGGCCGCCTGGGTAGTACGATCGCAAGGTTGAAACTTAAAGGAATTGACGGGGGAGCACCACAAGCGGTGGAGGCTGCGGTTTAATTAGATCCAACGCAGCGAACCCTACCGGAGCCGACAGCACGATGATGGTCAGCCTGAAGGGCTTACCTGAGGAGCTGAGAGGTGTTGCATGGCCGACGTCAGCTCGTGCCGTGAGGTGTCCTCTTAAGTGAGGTAACGAGCGAGACCCGTGTCCTATGTTGCCATCGATCTCTCCGGAGATCAGGCACTCATAGGAGACCGCTGGCGATAAGCCAGGGGAAGGAACGGGCGACGTTAGGTCAGTATGGCCCGAACGCTCCGGGATACACGCGGCCTACAATGACCGGGACAAAGGGATGCCACTCCGAAAGGAGAAGCTAAACCCCTAAACCCGGCCCTGGTTCGGATCGAGGACTGCAACTCGTCCTCGTGAAGCCGAAATCGCTAGTAGTCGCTGATCATCATTCAGCGGCGAATAAGTCCCTGCTCCTTGTACACACCGCCTGTCAAGTCACCCGAGTTGACCCCAGACGAGACCGTGGTTCTCCACGGTCAAGTCCGGAGCCAGCAAGGGGGGCTAAGTCATAACAAGGTAGCCGTTGGGGAACCATCGGCTGGATCACCTCCACATCACTCGGACCGTGGGCATCCGTGCCTGCGGAACGCCGGGTCTAATAAGACACCAAAACACGTCCTTCCTACCCACACGCGGGCCCATGCTCGCGTACTGCAAGAAACGGACTCCGACCGGTTCGGTTCGAACCGGTCCTGTTGATCGAACTGACTGCAGTTCGGGCCCGTAGTTCAGCCTGGCAGAACGCTCCCCTTGCAAGGGAGAGGCCCAGGGTTCAAATCCCTGCGGGTCCATACCAGGCTGATATCAGCCTCCATCACCCTGACACGGTGTGGCGGCCATCGACGGGGTGTGCCCACCTGGCATATCCCGCGCCACCACGGCGCAATCGCATATAGGCTCCCCATCGAGGAGCCATCCAGGCATCACAGCCTGGGCGGTACAAAGTAGGTCTTGTCTACCCACTAGTCACCACCAATTTGCATCAATTTTTGCCGGTGACAACTTAGGAATGCCGAGCTGGAGATCACACGGATCAACGTTGTCCCACTTCAAGCCAAGTAGAGGACGGCTCGGCTCAAGATGCCGACGAAGGACGTGACAAGCTGCGATAAGCTCGGGCGAGGCGCATGTAGCCATCGAACCCGAGATCTCCTAATAGGACTTCCCGCACGCATTAGCGTGCGATCCCTCGTCGGATCGGGAACGCCGGGAACTGAAACATCTTAGTACCGGCAGGAAAAGAAATCAACTGAGATGCCGTTAGTAGCAGCGAGCGGACGCGGCACAGCGCAAACCGAATACCTCGTGGCAACACGAGGAATATGTGGTTTCGGACCGTCGTTCAATCCTGACAGTCGAACAGAAGTCTCCTGGAACGGAGCACCAGAGAGGGTGAAAGTCCCGTACGTTAAGACCAGACGGACGTGACGGTTCCACGAATAGCGAGGGTTGGAAATCCTTCGCGAAGATTGGGAGGCATCAACTTCCAACGCTAAACACATCTTGAGTCCGATAGCGCACTAGTAGCGTGAGCGAAAGCTGAAAAGTACCCCTCGAAAGGGGGTGAAAAGAGCCCGAACCTGCTTGGTTCCAGGCTGGTCAGGGCCTTCAAGCGTCGATCCCTCGTGAAAGACCTGAGCGAGAGCTCACAGTATGAACGAGGTGGAGCAGGGTTCTGACTTCCGTTTTGAAAAACGGGGCAGGGAGTGTATCTCAGTGGCAAGGCTAAGGAGTGTCTAGCTCCGGAGCCAAAGCGAAAGCAACAAGCCCGCAGTACTGCCAGGGGCGTCGTACGAAAGTGCGAGAAGTCACGGGGATACGATCCGAAACCGGTTGATCTATTCCTGACCAGGGTGAAGCGTAGCGAAAGCTGCGTGGAGGCCCGAAGCGATGCTGTGAGCAAGCGCTCGTGTGAGTCAGGAATAGGGGTGAAATGCCAATCGAAACCGGTGATCGCTGGTTCCTCTTGAAATGCACCGAAGTGCAGCCCCGGGCGAGGACTGTTATCGAGGTAAAGCGACTGATTGTGGACGCTTCCTCTTTGAGGAAGAACCGCAGTCAAACTCTGAACTCGATAACACCGCAGACCCCGGGAGTGAGGGGTGGCGAGTAAGTTGCCGCTCCTAGAGGGAATCAACCCAGACCAGGGTTAAGGTCCCCAAGTGCTAGCTAAGTGCACGGAAGGTAGTCCCGAACCTCAGACAGCGGGGAGGTTAGCTTAGAAGCAGCTATCCTTTAAAGAAAGCGTAAAAGCTCACCCGTTGAGGTTTGGGGCGCCGTAAATCCACGGGGCTCAAGCTAGCCACCGAGACCTTGGGACCGCGACAGCCGTCGCGGTCGGTAAAGAGGCGTCCTGCATGGAGGGAATCACGGTCGTGAGATCGTGTGGACCGTGTAGGAACGAAAATCCTGTCGGCAGTAGCAACGAAAGTGAGGTGTGAATCCTCACCCCCTGAAGGACAAGGGTTCCCCAGCAATGGTCGTCAGCTGGGGGTTAGTCGGTCCCTAAGCCTGTAGCTAACCTATACAGGCAAATGGGAAACCGGTTAATATTCCGGTACCACGAGGACACGTTAGGAGACCGCGACGCTTCGGGATAGGCTGGATAGCGCCTCCGCGCTATCCAAGTGCATACAGGGAGGGAGTGCCGTAACGGCGAGATCTCCCCGAAACCACGAACGGCCTGGGAATACATCCCGGGTCCAGCTGACTCCTGGAGCCCATGAAAATCGGTCATAGGTCCTCGACCGTACCCAGAACCAGCACAGGTGTCCTGGCTGAGTAAGCCAAGGGGTGTCGAGTGCAACTCGGCTTAGGGAATTCGGCAAAATCGCCCCGTACCTTCGGAAGATGGGGTGCCCATCGTAGCGATACGATGGGTCGCAGTGACTAGGGAAGCCCGACTGTTTAATAAAAACGTATCCGGCTGCCAGTCCGAAAGGATGTGTACAGCCGGAGACTCCTGCCCAGTGCGAGTACCTGATCACCCCGTACAAGGGGGCGAAGGGCTCGTAAACGGCGGCGGTAACTATGACCGTCTTAAGGTAGCGTAATCCCTTGCCAGTCAACTGCTGGCCCGCACGAATGGAGTCACGAGGCTTCCACTGTCCCAAGCCGAGGCTCGGTGAACCGCGCCATACCGGTGCAAAGGCCGGTGACTCCCAGTGGGAAGCGAAGACCCTGTGAACCTTTACCGCAGGCTGTTATTGATGTATGGGTCTTAGTGTGAAGCGTAGGTAGGAGGCTTCGAAGTTGCGTCGCCAGACGTAACGGAGCCAATCATGGGACACTACCCTCTAAGACCCGTACGTCTAACCCCAAAGGGAACAGTGACAGTTGGGCGGTTTAGCTGGGGCGGCATCCCTCTGAGAATAGATCAGAGGGGTCCAAAGGTCCTCTCAGCCCGGTCAGAACTCGGGCATAGAGTACAAAAGCAAAAGAGGGCCTGACAGGATTCCTGTCATCAGGGGATCCTGACGCGAAAGCGTGGTTTAGCGAACCCTAGCAGCCTCTTGACTGAGGCTCTGGTATGACAGAAAAGGTACTCCGGGGATAACTGGATTGTCTGCGGCGCGAGCCCATATCGACCCGCAGGCTTGTTACTTCGATGTCGGCTCTCCGCAACCTGGCCGTGCAGCCGCGGCCAAGGGTGGGGGTGTTCACCCATTAAAGCGGATCGTGAGCTGGGTTTAGATCGGCGTGAGCCAGATCGGTTGCTATCTACTGGGAGTGTTCGGTGGCTGAGAGGAAGCTTCGGACAGTACGAAAGGAACCCCGAATCGGAGCCTCTGGTGCAGCAGTCGTCCGGAAGGGCGTGCTGCATAGCTACGCTCTAAGGGGAAAGGGCTGAAGGCATCTAAGCCCGAAACCCGCCTCGAAAATAGCCACCATAGGTGCCTGCATAAGACGGGTCCGATAGAGTGGCGGTGTACGATCCAAGGCAACGAGGATTTCAGCCGACCACTACTAAGAACCAACCCGGGACACGTTGATCCGTGTCTCAGACAGCTACGGTGTTCCACGTGGGTAGACAAGACCTACCGTACCACTCCTTTTTTCTCACCCATTCCTTCTTCCAACCTCGATTCCACCAGCCAGACAGTAGTTGTCACCGCGCAGGAACAAATTTATAAAGTAGCACCCGCCATCCCCCGCCGGGATGCAACCCCACCCCCTGCTGGGTGAGACCCCCAGCCAGGCAGTCGAATCACTCTACCAGGAAACCAAAGAGCTCCCGGACGACGAAGCCTTCCAGCACAAAAAAGAATACATCGACACAGCACAGCGATACGGCATGGACAACCACGTCCAGGCCCTCGAGGACGCCTACTGGGACGACATCACTAACCTCATCAGAGAGACCTACACACCAGACGAACGAGCGATCGAAAAAGCCCTCTACTGGCACAAGACACGCGGCCTCTTCGAGGAACACGATATCAAAGACCTCATCCACCACAACCTCGACACCAGACCAGCCTACAGCACCCTCAGCGACGAACTCGAGGCCACCGGCCAGATCCACACCACCGACACCGACATCACCTACCATTTCCTCAACCCCGACGAACTCCACCGACGGACAGTCGACGATATCGAACACGACCTGATCCAGACAGAACTCGAGGACCTCCAGGCCACCCTCCCGATCGACTACCTGCCCGACTGAACGTATAAAAAAGGACAGCGACAACCCATACTACGTGTGGAGGAGGCGAGCCTCGTCCCCTCGCGTGGCCCAACATCCCACCGCGCAGGCAGACGCCTGCAGAGGGAAGAAAGTCCCGCCTCCCCTCCGACCGAGGAGTTACATGCGCCGGGGAAAGCCCGGACGGCGAGAGCCGCGTCAATGCAGCAGAAACGACACGTCCCCGCACATCGGGAGCCACTCCCGGCACGCGATGACGCCAGACAACAGCAGTCCCTGCCTGACCGCAGGACAGCTGAGACGGCAGAGAACGTGTGGGACGACGATGAAACGGGCAGACCGCACGGAGCAAGTCCACAGACGCTCAGTCAAATGAGGCGATGCCGTGATGGTGGGTCCGCACAGCGGACCCGCCTGGCGCGACTCAACGCCGCGGCGTTGAATAGAAGCGGGCTTACGTCCTCCACCACACGATCTCCCTCCTCCAGGGGAGACTTAAAAACATAGCACCACCCATCCACAGCCATGGCACAGCAAGAACAGCAGATGCCCTCATCGTTCGGAGGCCTCGTCCAGTACTTCGACGAAGGCGAGCAGCGATTCCAGATGGACCCCAAGGTCCTCGTCGCCATCATCACAGGCACCGTCACACTCGAACTCATCCTCCAGCTGTACATCGGCGTGTGACAGACACGGGCCCGTAGCTCAGCCCGGACAGAGCGCTCGGCTTCTACTTAGGACGGATCGCTCCGCCCTCAAGGTCACAACGTTCCTACGGGACGTTGTTCGAACCTGCTTCGACCGAAGCAGGTGAGTCCCACCCTCGGCGACAGCTCGGGTCCCAGTCGGACTCGAGCGAAGCGAGAGTGGAACCTGAATGACCTTCAAGCGGAAGGGCCTCCGCTTAAGCGAGAGACCGAGTAGTCGAGGGTTCAAATCCCTCCGGGTCCGCTCACATCCGTTCACGCCCCTCCAGGATTTGATGGCTCCCCTTCTCCCAGAGAAGCTCCGCGGTTCAAATCCCTCCGAGGCCTTTTTTTCCAACAGATCAGAGCACCAGCAAGCGACAGCCGGACCACCATGCAAAGCCCGGTCTCCCCGTTTCCTCCCTACTACCTTACAGATACAACCAACAGCAACGTCGAGGGTGCTGCCATGTCACTCATCTTCAAGTATATCGTGGCCCTCCTCGGTGAGTTCAAGAAACTTTGGCTTGCCATCAGGGTTCTTGTATTGGAGGTAGCCTTCATCCAGCAGGAGCTGGAGATGTTTCCGTGCGGCGACGTGGCTGATATCCAGATTCTCAGCGAGTTTCGTCAGGTACATCCCCTCTTGCTCCTCCTCAGCCTCCGTAACAAGTCTGAGCATCTTGAGACGTTTGTCTCCTGCTTCCAAAAGGTAGAACAGAACCGTTTCGTCCATCATCAGCCACCGGTACGTGCCTTGATTTCTTTGACAGACTGCTGGATGCCGTACGCTCCATAGGCAAGTGCAAATGAGCCAAAGACAACACCGATCTCAGTAAGCGTGTTCGAGAGATCAGGACGGATACTGAATATTATACCAGCTACCTTGAGCCATTCATGTATACCAAGGCCGATTGATGCTGCAAGGAACGACATCCAGTACCGACCACCCCGTGTTTCCTTAGAGAGAGTATAGGTCAGATAGACAGCTGAGACAAATCCCGCCGATGACAGAAGGATGAGACCCGTGTTGACAGCGTCTACCATCTGATATCACGTAACAGGAATCATGAAACCCCCAAACTTAAAACGCTGAGAAATGTCGGATTGCTGTTACATCATGGGGCACCCCGTGTCCCGGCTCCCACCATACCGTAACAGACTCACAGATCACAGCTCTTACGGTTATACTGTTCTCCGGTGAGGACACGCTGTTTCATCTCGACCTCTGGGCAGGTTATATGGCACCAGTGTTCGCTGGTCTCTTTCCTGCAGTCCCACGTTCCATCCTCCTATACATCACGCCCCCGCAGAGATCACTGTCGGACCACTCATGCTGGCAACCGATACACCGCACTTGTCTCACCAATCGCTGCCTCCTCAAGATGATCGCCGGAACGGCGGTCGATATCCTTATTCGCGACATCGCCATGCTCGGACTCGCCGTGACCCAAGCGCATAGATTGGTAACTCCCACATGATGAGGACTGCACCAGCTACCAGCTCCGTGAATAGCACAACGTTTGCCCGCACCTTTCACATTCGACGTTGCCCATCACGCATCCCTCATGGCGCAGTCACTTCGAGTGTGCCCTGCATTCCTCCGTGACCCGAACCACAGTAGACACTGCACGCGAAGGTAAACGTTCCCGTGTCGGTCACGCGGAACGGTTTGCTACGGACAGTTTCCCCCGACTGCAGCTGCATGTTGACGCCGTACTCCTGGATTGCAAGGCCATGTGTGACATCCTGGCTCGTTGCCTCCAACCTGATCCATTCGCCCTGCTTGGCAGTGAGCGTCGAAGGACTGAACCTGAACTGCTCCGCCGCGACCTCGATAACACGCGGGTCATCCTTTGACGTGTCCCACGTCTTGAGATCCTGCTGGTCGCCACTGTCTGCGCTGAGCTTGGAATCGATCACAGACCGGAACCTGCTGTATGGCTGTGCGCCAACGAGTTTCCGCGCCTGTTGGTCGCCCTCGGCGTAGATGAAAAACGTGGGCGTACCCGAGACACCGAGGGACTTGCCTTCACTGAGATCGCTCTGGACCTCGGACCTGTACCTGTCACTGTCCACACACCGGGTGAACGCATCCATATCCATCTCGATATCCTCCGCCCACTGTGTGACCTTGTCAGCCGAGAACTTGGCCGTTCCGCGCGGTGACAGCTTCTGCTGCTCATTGAACATCTTGTCGTGCATCTCCCAGTACTTGCCCTGCTCACCGGCACACAGTGCAGCCTGGGCCATCAACGGCGCCCGGTTGTGCCCCAGCTGAGTGAGAGGAAAGTCCTTATACACGAGCCGTACCTTCCCCTCGTCGATATAGTTCTCCCTCAACTGCTCCAGTGTCTCCTGCTGGAACCGGCGACAGAAGGGACACTGATAATCGCTGAACTCAACGATCGTCACAGATGCATCAGACTCACCCAGCGTCGGCTCATCCTCGACCGAGATGCTGGACGTTGCCACCGTATCGGTATCGTCGCTGCCTGACGGGCCAGGATTGGTATCGGTGTTGCCTGTATCGGGTGTCGGGGTTCCGCCTCCCTCATTCTGGCCTCCACCTGCCGTCACCGCACCAGTAGGTGAGTTAAGTAGCTCGATGGTTCCAACACCTGCCCCCCCTACGATAAACCCGACAGTAAAGACGAGGACGATTGCTTGTCGTGTGGAGAAGGTCAGCTCGATTTGATCGGTCATGAAACGTTCACCTCATCTGCTGCGGACCGGAGTGTAACACCGATCCCAAGGAAAAGAATACCGATATCACGTATGATGATATCGACATAGGCCGCTGGACCTGTGATCAACAGGTTGACGATGATAGATGCAAGCCCAAGTGTCGCCAAAGACGCCGCTATGGTTGTATATACCCCGGCAAGCAAGGCCACTCCCAAGACAAATTCGGCCAAACCATTCACCTGCATGAAAAGCGTTGGGCTGACACCCACACCGCTCATGATATCAGCGAAAACAGGAGCCACGTAGCTCGCCCAGACAGATGGCCGGTAGAGCTGATGAAGACCTGCTGCAAGCATGACCAGGCCCAACCCCACTCGAAAGACGCTCTCGGCATAGCCAGTGTATTGGCGAAGCCACGACCGAACCGGTTCAAGAACCCGTCGCATCAACATCGTTGCCAGTTCACATACGATATTCATGTAAAGATTTATAAGTATTACAGAAAGGTTACATTACCAGTGATCACGGTGAACAGACGGCATGTACTGGCAGGTGTCCTCATCGTCACAGTAGCACTCGCCGGTTGCACCAGCTATGGAAACTCCTACGGAGACAGCACAGATGCCAGCCCCGCCACCGACGGACAGGAAACCGGTGATTCCGGAGGTGCTTCCGACTCAGCAGCCGTCGAAACCGTTTCCACCTCAGCGGATGAGACCGTCATCATGGAACAGACATCGTTCCAGAGCAGTCCAACCGTCTCCCCAGGGACAGTAATCACATTTGTGAACAGAGACAGCTATCCACACACAGTGACAATCTCCAGTCAGGGCATCGACAAGCAGGTGGCCGGCGGTGAACGTGTCACGCTGAAGTTCAATGAGGCTGCATCGTACAACATCGTCTGCACCCTTCACCCAGGAATGGAGACAACCGTATCAGCCCAGAACTGATCCCTGCCGAAGTATTCAGCCACATCATCTTCCTCAACAGCTGCACCAACAAAAACAGAACGAATTTTTGCGTGGCACTGAGGAATCACGAAAGGACCTTTGAACGTCAATCCTCAGCCACCAGGTCCGCTCATCCACTCTCATCAACAGCAACATAGGCAGTCAGATCGTTCTCATACCCCTCCTCGAACCTGCCATCCAGAGTCCACGCCAGCAGCCGGTGGAGCCCATCCAGATGGACCAGATGCCCCTCCCGGTACCGGAGCCAGTCGTACTGCTCCGCCGACGAGTCCTCCAGCGGGCCCTCAGCCAGAAAGACCGGGGAAAACGGCTCCTGCATCAGATACTCGATCCTCACATGGCACCGTGGGTGGTCCGCCGCCAGCCACGCCGCATCATCACGGAGCCTGTCCGCGATCGCAGCCACCGTCGCCCCCTCACGCGGGACCAACGGGTCACCAGCACCGCGGCAGTGATACACCAGCACGACCTCCATCACATCCTCCCGGTCGAGCTTGACGCGGGCCCACTCATCGAACTGATCGTCCGCCTCCTCCAGCCGAGACAGCGCCCACCCGTCCGCATCATCCGCATCCGGCCGGTGCCTGTCACGAAACACCGACCACACCCGCTCGAAGGACACACGCGCTTCCGCATCCATCATCGGGACCACCATGTCCTTTCCGGCCCTCCTATATCAGCCTTCACCCTCGCCCGGCAAACATACTTAACACCAGCACCGCCAACAGTAGACCGCATGCGACTCAGTCCAGAACAGGCAAACCACATCCTCCTCCGGTGCCCATCAGACATCGGCATCCGCAACACCGACCGCAAAGGCACCCTCAACGCACCCGAACAGCTCCTCCGCGACCACGAACACGAGGACATCTTCATCGACGAGATCTTCCCCGATGAGTTCAGCCTCCCCGACAACCAGGAACGGATCAGCACGAGGATCAAAGAGCTCCTCCAGTACGACAGAGAGATCATAAGCATCGGCGGCGACCACTCCATCTCGTACCCACTCATCAAAGCGTTCAGCGACAAACACACCGACCTCAGGGTCATCTGGATCGACGCCCACTACGACCTCAAAGAGATCAGAGTCGAGGACGGCATCCCCCATGACGCCGTCGTCCGCGGCCTCCTCGCGGACAGCCTCTCACTCGAAAACATCCTGTTTGGTGGTATCCGCGAAAGTGACCCCGACGAAGACGACTTCCTCCTCAACAGAGACCGGCACGAGACCAGCATCACCGACATCGACGACAGCGACATCGATCAGCTCCGCGAGACCATCGATACCACCATCAGCCCCGGCGATGACCCCGTCTATGTCTCCTTCGACATCGACGTCCTTGATGCCGACCTCGTCCCAGGCACAACCTTCCCCTCCGAAGATGGACTCAGCCTCGAGGCCGCACAGAAACTCATCAGGGCAGTCAAGGCCTACAACACCGTCGGCTGGGACCTCGTCGAGGTCGCACCACCGCTGGACCATGAAAACAAGACCCTCCAGGCAGCAGCGACCATCCTCGAGACCATCCTGGACTGACTAGCCCAGCCGCTCGTTCAACAGCTCAAAGGCCTCCGCCGCATCATTCCCCGCCACCACAACATGGGTATCCTCACGGCAGGAGAGCAGCTCGGTCACATTGATACCGCGGCCCTCAAGCACAGACAGGACATAGGACACCACACCCGGCGTCGAGGCCAGCTCAGGTGGGCTCGACAGCGTCACGAGGACCTGGTCCTCGATCACCTCTCCCGGACAGCCGGACGGATCCTCCACGACAGCAGTGTGACCCGAGGCAGTCGCGGCCGAGACGATACCCTCGAGACGCTCAGCCGACCGGCAGACAGCCACCCCGCCCCGCAGCTCCACCGTCGTCCCCGACAGGACCTCCGAGACCGCCTCCTGTCGGACACGGCGGCGCTCGGCCAGATCCTCCCGCAACCGTCGCAACGCCACCTTGATCGCCTCGAAGCTACCCTCAACCTCCTCACCCACCAGCCGGGCAAGGGCCGAATAGTTCACGATATCCTCCCGCAGGGCCTCCTGGACGTACGGCCGTCGCCGGACATACTCCTTTACAGCATCGCTCACAGACATCGGTTGTACATTATAGGTCATTCTTTAAGTAAGTGTTACAGAACGGTCAGAATCTATAAAACGATACAATCACAAAACAGTGACAGCAGGTGACAAGAATGGAACCATCCCAGCAGGGTGACCACGAAAGAGCAGATCAGCACCTATGAAGCAGACCAAACCATAGACACAGCAGTCCTTCTGTACTCAGGCGGCCTCGATACCTCCTGCATGGTCAAGTACATCCAGGACGCCTACGACGCCGACGTCATCACACTCACACTCGACCTCGGCCAGCCAGGTGTCAACCTCCAGGCAGTCAAGGACAAGGCCCTCGACCTCGGCGCCACAGAAGCCCACATTATCGACGCCAAAGACGAGTTCGCCGAACAGTACCTCAGCAAGGCCATCAAGGCCAACGCCACCTACCAGGGGTACCCGCTCTCGACCGCCATAGCACGGTACCTCACCGTCGAGAAGGCCGTCAAGATCGCCGAGGACCACAGTGCCGACGCCATCGCCCACGGCAGCACAGGCAAGGGCAACGACCAGGTCCGGTTCGACGCCGCCATCCAGAACCTCGGCGACGGCATCCAGGCCCTCGCACCGGTCCGCGAATGGTCCATGACCCGCGACAAGGAACTCGCCTACGCAGAGAAACACGGCATCCCCGTCGAGGCCGAACACGACTCCCCGTACTCCACCGACGAGAACATCTGGGGGAAATCCTCCGAATGCGGACCACTCGAGGACCCGGCCACCGCCCCGCCCGAGGACGTCTTCCAGTTCATCACACCGCCAGAACAGGCTCCAAACAAACCGGAAACCGTCACGATCGGGTTTGAAGACGGTTTACCAACCAGCCTCGACGGCGAGGAGCTGTCACTCCTCCAGATCATCCAGCAGCTCAACCAGAAGGCCGGCACACACGGTATCGGGATCATCGACATCACCGAGGACCGCATCATCGGTCTCAAATCCCGCGAGATCTACGAGTGCCCCGCAGCCACCGTTTTGCTTGCCGCCCACGAGGACCTCCAGCAGTACTGCTGTACCAAACACGAGAACCAGATCAAAGGCCTGGTGGAGCAAAAATGGGCAGAACTCGCCTACAGCGGCCTCTGGCACGACCCCGCCATGGACCACCTCGATGCCTTCCTCGAGTCCATCAACACCGGCGTCACCGGCGCCGTCGATGTCAAACTCTACAAGGGACAGGCCCAGATCACCGGGCGCAGCTCACCGAACGCCCTCTATGACCACAACCTCGCCACCTACCAGGAGGGCGAGACGTTCAACCAGGCCGCCTCGCCTGGGTTCATCGAACTCTGGAACCTCCAGACCAAGATGGCACAGGAGGTCGACAAGCAGTGACCCTCTGGCAGACCGGACACGACACCACAGACCAGGATCTCAAAGCATTCACAGCCAGCAAGGACAGCGAGCTCGATAACGGACTCCTCCAGATCGATATCCTCCTCAACATCGCCCACAGCCAGATGCTGGCCGAACAGGGCCACCTCACCGAACAAGAGAAAGACGACATCCACACCGCACTGATCCAGCTCCACGAAGACCAGCCAGACATCAGCGGGTTCGAGGACGTCCACACCGCCATCGAGGAGCTCGTCACACAGGAGACCGATGCCGGCACAAAGCTCCACACAGCCCGCTCGCGCAACGACCAGATCGCGACCGACACCCTCATCTGGCTCCGGTGGCAGGCGATCGAGACAGCACAGAAAACACTCACTGTGGTTGGTGGGCTGGAGACGGTTGGCGATAACACCGTTATTCCCGGTCGGACCCACAGCCGCCATGCCATGCCCACGACCACCGAGAACTGGACCGGCAGCTTCGCGGCGGCCTTACTGGACGGGCTCGATCAGCTCGACGTGCTGTACGACCAGTGCCTCTCGTGCCCGCTCGGGGCAGCCGCAGGCTTCGGGACCCACCTCGAGATCGACCGTGAGCGTACCGCTGCGCTGCTCGGGTTCGAGGACATCCAGGACAACACCATCCACGCCGTCCAGAGCCGTGGCACCTACAGTTTGCAGGGGCTGCATGCCGTCCAGTCGATCGGGCTCGTCCTGGCAGATCTCGCCGATGCCCTGATCGAGCACACCGGGCCGGACGGCTGGCTGGAGCTTGACAGTAGCATGACAACGGGCAGCAGCATCATGCCTCAGAAGGAAAATCCCGACGGCCTCGAGCTTATCCGTGCCCGCTGCACGGAACTGCTCCATGCGCCAGGGACCACAGCCTCCGTCCTGCAGGGCGGCATGACCGGGTACAACCGCGACATCCAGCAGACCAAACCCATCATCATGGAGACCTTCGGCCAGCTCCAGGACTGCCTCGATGCGATGGCCGTCCATATCGAGGCCCTGACGGTCGATGAGGAGGAAGCGGCGACCTCCCTTGCGGACGACCTGACAGCGGCCGCGGCAGCGAACGAGCTGGTCGAGGAGGGCATTCCTTTCCGGGATGCCTACCAGCAGGTCAAGGAAAACGGTCCACCCGATGAGATGGAGCCGGAGCCGGCCGCATCATCGTTCCCCACAGATAGTCTCAAAGACGCCAAGCAGGACTGGAAGGAAAAAGCTACGGATGAGGCGGCCTGGGAGGAAACGCTCCTCGCGATGGCGGCAGACGGGGATGACGAACAGAAACGTACAAAAACATCCTGACCAATCCAGGGATAGAGCACACAGCCATGGCACGGATCACCCACCTCCTCGCGGACGAGCTCAGCGACCGGCTCGGGGTCACTGTCGAGCCTGACGATATCGAACGGCCGGACATCGAGCGGGGCGATTATGCCTATCCGGCCATGAAGGCAGCGGCCGAGACAGACAACAACCCCCGCCAGATTGCGGAAAGCATCAGCGAGGACCTCGAGGACATCGATATCATCGATTCCGTCGAGGTCGCGGGCCCCGGATACCTCAACATCCATCTCGACCGGGAGATGTTCGGTCAGCGTGTCGAGGAGACGCTCGAAAGCACGACCATGGGCGTCGGCCAGCAGGATGGATCCGTCCTGGTCGAGTTCTCCTCCCCGAACGTTGCCAAGCCGATGCATGTCGGCCATTTCCGGAACAACGCACTCGGCGATTCCCTCCAGCGCATCCTCTCCTTTGTCGGGTACGACGTGACATCGGAGAATTACCTGGGAGACTGGGGGACACAGTACGGCAAGCTCATCTACGCGTTCAAGGAGTACGGCTCGATGGAGGCCTTCAAGGAGGAACCGATGGAGCACATGTTCGAGCTCTACGTCACGTTCCACGATGAGATGGAGGACTCGGAGAACGCAGAGAGTTCCTCCGATCGAGCGAACGCTTCGAGTTCGTCGAGCGACGAGGAGATGGAGGAGAAAGGCCGCAAGTGGGCCGCGAAGATCGAGGACGGCGACAAGGAGGCCGCGGAGCTGTGGGAGATATTCCGCGATGCATCGATCGAGTACCACAAGCAGGACTATCGACGAATGGGGGTCACGTTCGACCGCTGGACCGGTGAATCCACCGTCGTCGAGGATGCCCGCGCCATGGTCCAGGACTGGGTCGATGCCGGCGAACTGGGATACGATGAGGACGGATCGGTCTTCATGGAGTTCAGTGACCACGACCTGCCTGGCGCAGTGATGTTGAAGGCAGATGGATCGACTCTTTACCTGACACGGGACCTGTACAATCTCAAGAAGCGCAAAGAGGAAGGTTTCGATATGAACATGTACGTCGTCGGCTCCGAGCAGGAGCTACACTTCCAGCAGGTCTTTGCAGCGGCCGATGAGCTCGGGCTTGATCCTTCCGGTTCCGAGCACGTCTCCTACGGGCTGTTGTCCCTCCCGGAGGGGAGCATGTCCTCACGTCGTGGGCGGATCATCCGGCTGGAACACGCAATCGATGAGGCAATCGAGCGGGCGGAGGAGAAAGCGAGCGAAGAAGTGGAACGGGACATCGACAACGCCGAGGCGATCGGTATAGGGGCACTGAAGTACGCGAACCTCGCCGTGACCAGGAGCAAAGACATCGAGTTCGACTGGGATCGGGCGCTGTCGTTCGAAGGTGACTCCGGCCCGTACCTCCAGTACTCGAACGTGCGGGCGAAAAGCATCCGCAGGAAGACAGATCACGACGGCACCATGGCGGGACATCTGACCGATGCCGAGCACACGCTGGTCCGTGAGATGGAGCGGTTCCCCGAGGTCATCGAACGGAGTGCACGACAGCGGGAACCGGCACGGATAGCGAACTATCTCTCAGGGCTCTGTGAGGAGTTCAACAGCTTCTATCATTCTTGCCCTGTGCTCGATGCGGAGGACGAGACCACCATTCGACGTCGGCTGCGGATTGTCGAGCTGTTCGTCGAGGTGAGCGGACAGGGCATGGAGCTTCTCGGCATCGAGCCCCTGGACGGGATGTAGGGAAGAAGCATAAAAGCCAGCAGCGGTAATCTGGGTGCACTGATGAACATCATCCTGACCGGTGAGCCCGGCGTGGGCAAGACACGTCTCGTGGACGAGATCGTGGACGAGCTCGACCGGGAGGTCGGGGGCATCGGGGTCGAGAAAGACGCCCAGGACGAACTGCAGGCTCTCAGGCTGCAGGACCGGGCATCAGGGGAGACTGACCTGCTGGCCTCCCGGGAGCTGGACGAAGGCCCGGAGGCAGAAGGACTGCGGATCGATGTCGAGACGATCAATGACCTCTCGACCCGGGCTATCAACGATGCGATCAGGAAGGGTCGTCTTATCGTGATCGATATGATCGGGCGGATCGAGATGCACTCCTCACTGTTCCGTGAGGCGGTCCGTGATGCGTTCCGGGGGAGCGAGGATGTCATAGCGATCGTCGAACCGGAGTACGTGGATGAGTTCGAGGACGAGGGCCAGGTTATCGAACTGGAGGAGGATAACCGCGATGCCATCAAGGACAGGATCCTCGATCTGCTCCGGTCTGAGGGGGACGACGGCACGTAAAAATATAAACCACCAGTACATCATTGAAGGTGTAGGTGACAGAATGGGTACAGAGGACGTTCCACGGGTATCATCAGGAGTCAAAGGGCTGGATGACCTCATCGAAGGAGGGTTCCCCAAGGGATCGATTACCCTCATCTCGGGAGGCGCCGGCTGTGGTAAGACAATCTTCTGCAACCAGTACCTGTGGGATGGACTCCAGAACGGTGAGAAGGTCCGTTACATCTCCCTCGAGGAACCGGTCGACGATATCATGGGCGATGCCGAGGTCTTCGGCTGGCAGTTCCGCGATTACGAGGAGGAAGGCCAGTTCAAGATCGATTACATCAAGCCCTCCTCGGGTTCCCGCGGGTTCATCGATAAGATCAACGAGCTGGCGAGTGAGGAAGGTGTCTCGCGCCTTGTGATCGATTCGATCTCCGTCATGCTTGGTGCCTACGGTGGCACGCAGGCGAAAAAGCGTGATAACCTCTATGACCTTCTCCGCAACATCAAGCGGGCCGGTCCGACCACGCTTCTGACCTCTGAGATTCCGGAGAACGATGAGAAGGCACTGTCACGGTACGGGGTCTCGGAGTTCGTCGCCGACGGTGTCGTGGTGCTGTACTACACCGGCGTCGGCGAGGGAGCGTTCCGCAACCTGGAGGTCCGGAAGATGCGACGGACGGACCACACACCGGGGACGCACCCGTTCAACATCACCGAACAGGGCATCAACCTGACGAGCGAGGCAGGCTTCTGATCGCTCCACGAGGCAGGTCCTGCGGACGCGTTTAAGAACGAAGACCGTCTTCCAGTCATGTCCCCATGAACCCGCCCTGTGGATCGAATATCTTGATACCATCCCGCGTGATATCGAAGGGGAAAATCTCCGTGCGGTGATCAGTACGGCGCATCTTCCGTATCGTGAGGGTGCGCTTGTGCTCTTCCGCGACCGGGACGAACTCCAGCAAGATGACCGTGTCGACGAGGAACTCGATGATCCCACCACCGGACAGCCCCTCTGAGGTCTCCGGGACAGTACCGGTCAGGACCGCGGTCACGTTGGCCTCCCGGAGCTTGTTGAGCAGAGAGGCAAGGGCCACCCGGGCCATGTACTCGTCCCTGATGAACATCTCGATGATCGAGACAGAATCGATGATGACCCGCTCCGCATCGATCTCATCGACCGCCGCCATGACCTCATCCAGGAGGTTCGAGATGTACGACCGGACCAGCCGGTTGAGGTTATCGATCTCCTTGCTCGGGAAGATGGGCTTGATCGAGAGGATCTTGACGAGACCTTCTTCCTCCATCTCCTCGAAGCTCCAGCCGAACATGGCCTCGATGTCGGCGCGTATATCCTCCTGGCGCTCCTCGGTCGTCACATACACGCCCGATTCACCAGCATCTGCGCCGCCCTTGAGGAAGTTGGCACAGAACGCAGTCTTACCCGTACCTGTCTTTCCCGTGACGAGGTTCATCGTCCCCTGGACCAGTCCGCCCTGCATCTTCTCGTCCAGACCATCCACACCCGTCGTCACGCGGTCGACCTGGAGGCTCGGGGGGAGCTCATTCTCGTCCTCGTACTCATAGCCTTCCGATCCTTCCTCATCTCTTTCCCCGTCATCGCCGTCATCCTCATCAGGCTCCGCGGTATCAGCCCCTTCCTCGTCATCGTCATGAGAGCTGCCGAAGATGGAATCGACGACAGACCGGACGACGTTTTTGCCCTCCGGCTCTTCTGCCTCGTGCTGCTTTTCGAACTCGCGGACCTTCTGTTCGACATCAGCCTCCGGCACCCGGTCATCCGGAGCGCTCGCATCAGACTCCGTTTCAGGCTCTTCCGGCCCGGGCTCCGGTACCTCCGATCCTTCCACAGCACCGGCCTCGGACCCTGTCGGCTCCTCGACCGTCTCGTCTTCTTCAGAAGCCTCCTGTGGCGTCCATGTCTCATCCTCGTCCTCACGCGTTGGCGGCTCCTCGTCCTCCTGATCGGCTTCGTCCTCCTGTTGTGCATCTTCTGCTGACCTCTCCGGGCTTCTCGGCCCCTCTCCGCCGGATGGTTGTTCACCGACCGCATCCTCGTCCCCATCAGGCTCCTCGAGTCCAATCTGTTCCTCTGGGCCGTCATCAGCTTCCGTCTTCCCGGCCCCTTCAGCGGGCCTGACTGGAGATCCTTCCGCCGGAGTGTCGCGTTCTCCGGCATCAGCCGATCGTTCCGCGGGGCGTTCCGGAGGCTCCTCAGTATCTGTATCGCAGCCTGACTCATCGTGCTCTTTATCGGTGGTCTCGGCCGTTTCTTCAGCCGGCCGTGCCGGCTCGCTGGTTTCTTCCTCCGTCGCTGGCTCCTCGGGGGATCGTTCCGGCGCTCGTTCCTGTTCGTCCTCGTCCGGCTGCTCGGGAGGACGCACCGGTTCGTCCTCATCCTCCTGCAGTTTCTCCCGCCCTCCAGGACGCACCACCGGCCTCTCGGGCGTTTCTTCGTCCGATCCGTCTCCTGTGCTGTCTTGCGGTCGGTTTTCTCCGTTTTCAGGAGATCCCTGTTCAGTTTCCGATCGTTCGTCTGGTCGCTCCGATTGGTCCGTCTCTGTCGGTGACCTTCCAGGACGCTCATCCGGCTTTTCTTCCCCGGGAGACGCATCCTCCGGCTCGGATGCCTCGATGCCGTGTGGTCCGGTCTCGTCCTCCCTATCGCCGGTTATGTTCTCGTACTCCTCCCGGAGCCGTTCGAGTATCTTTTTCTTCTCCTCTTTCTCCTCGCCCTGGAGGTCCTCGAATTCCTCCTCGAGTTCCTCCCAGCGCTTCTCCGGTATGTCTTGTTGCTTCAGCTCCTCGAGCTCTTCCCTGATCTCTTTCGGCTGGCCTGCGACGACCTTCTCCTGCTCTGTCGGTTCCTCGACATCATCGGGGATCGAGAGGAGCTCATCGAGGGTCCGATCGAAGATGATGCCTTGTTCCTTCGAGTCCGTCGTCAGGAGGACATCATCGTCAGGCGCGACCGTCCGTGCATTGGCCTGGAACTCGATAACATGGGTCTCGCCGGGTTCGAGGTGCATGTACTCCAGACCGACGTACAGCTGGCCCACGTACATCTTGACGAACTCATAGAGCTTGGCGTCGCCGCTGTTGACGAGCTCGAAGTGGAGATCGATCATGTCCTCGCCACGGCGCACGGAGAAATCGTGTACCTCAAGAGCGGTCTCAGAGCCCAATGCTTGCACCTGTTCAAGGAATGGCCGGTCTCGGTTATTAAAATTTCCGTCCTGCAGCCGCTATTCCTCGACCTCGACCTCGGTGGCGATCTTGGTCCGGCGGGCCTCGATCCACCGGTTGACCTCCCGGATGGCCTTGAGCGGTGCCTTGAGATAGTTCTCTGCGGTCAGGCGGTTCTCGAAGATATTGTCCATGTCATCCTGGAGATCGTCCCGCTCGCTGCGGAGTTCCAGGATCTCGTCCTGCCTGTCTGTCATGATATCCATGAACGTGTCGCGGTCGATCTGCCTGTTGAAGTACTGCCGCTCTGCCTTCTTCCGGGCCTCCGTGGCGGACTCGAGCTTGTTCTTGACCGCGATGAGGTCTGTCTGGAGCCGGTAGTATGGCACCGCGACCATCGTCAGGAGGAAGAAGATCGTGTACACAATGATCCCTCCGAGCAGCCACTTCCACCAGTTCTCACGGATGTAGTTCTGGAGGGCGAGGGCCCTGAGCCGCCCCTCGATCTCGCTGGCCGTGTTCTCCCCTTCCCTGAGCTGGTTCTCAAGGACCTCCCTGTCATCGTTCGCGACTGCCTGTTCTGCGTTCCGGATGAATTCTTTGACCCTCTCGTAGCGGTCGTCCAGTTCGCTCACATCGATCCCCGAGGAACGGTAATCCCGCATCGTCCGTTCGATCTGCCGCGATGTGTTTTTGAGTGACTGGAGCCGCCTGATGAGATCGCCCCTGACGACCTCGAACCTGATCGCTCGCTCCCGGACCGTTCCTCCGCTCTCGGCTACCTCCATGTTGATGCTGTAGGTGTCCCTGGTCGTGTTGAGTGGCACATCGACGTGAAGCTGTAAGCTACGTTCTGAACCCGCTCCCAGCCTGAAGCTATCGATCTCACCGGTGTCATTGCCCACCCAGGAGCGGCAGCAGCCTGCTATCGTTGTCTCTACCTTGAGATCGAGGTCCTCGCTGCCGTTGTTGTATACCGAGAACGGCACACGGTCTTCTGTTCCCTGCCCGACACCGCTGCCGTCCGGTGGGAGCGTATCAGGCGTGAACAGGCCGAAGCTGGCGATGGTCTCGGACGCGACCGAGAACACGACCTCCAGGGTGGAGTTTTCCTCTGCCGTGTCCTCACAGTAGATGTTGTAGCTGTACGTTGTCCCAGGTGCCGTCTGGACGATCTCCCAGTGGAGCTGGCCGCCTGTCGTGTTGAACGTATCCATGGCATCGACACGGACGATACCGAGCGGCCGGGTCGTGTAACGGCAGTCTGCCGCCAGTGACGTCGATACCGAGAGATTGACCGACGAGATATTGGCCGGGAGTGACGCAGATGCCGGCGAGACCCGCTCGACCTCGAACTGCGGACCGAACCCGCCACCACCCCCACCACCTTGTGTCCCTGTCCCGCCGGTGGCTGTATCGTTACCGACATCGATCGTGATCGCCGGGGCGGCCGAGAGGGTCCCGGATTCCTGGCTCTCGGAGTTCCCCTCCAGGTCTGACGCGAACACGCGGATGAGGGCGGAATCCTCATCGGTGGGCGCGGTGAAGTTGGTCGTGAATACGCCATCTCCTGCGGAATCGAGGAAGCGGAACTCGCTGGGACACTGCTCGCATCGCGCGTAGAACAGTCCCTCGACAAGTTCGTCGTTCGGCCCGACGATCTCTGTCCGGAAATTGAACTCCGCGCCGGGCGCGACCACATCACCCTGCTGCGGTGTTATGAAGCCGACCTCAAGGAGCCGGGTGACATTGAATGCGTACACGCCCGCACCAACGTTTTGATCGTCCGAGACGTTCACGTACAGCTGATACGGTGCCGGTACCGTCGAAGCCGTCGGGCTCGGAGGATCGGACGTTTTGAAACGGTATGTGAGAGAATCACGATGATCATTCGAGACGAGTGTCGTGTTGGATCCATCTTTCTCCAGCACGATTGTCGCGTTGTAGTCCTGTATCGTGTTGCCGTTGACATCGGTCACCGCGATCGAGAAGGTTCCACGGTCGTTTTTCTTGAATATAGACCGTTCCGAGGTCACGTTCACGTTATACGCGGCGAAGACATCGAATGACGTCGACCTGACGGTGTGATGGTTGCCCGCGATGTCCCATGCCGTGATGTTGTAGGTGTAATGGCCTTTCTCTGTGGTGTTCGTGAAGGTATACCGGTACTTTCCTCGGGCTGACCGCATCATGGCCTCAGGGGTCTCCGTGTAGTTCGAACCATTGACAGGATGCTGGATGACGACGGTCAGGTTCCTCAGGAGAGAGTTATCCGTTGCTTCTGCCGTGAGCGTGACATTCTGGCCCCGGTTCAGTTCATCGGGCGACTCATCGAACGTCCCGATATCCGGTTTCTCAGTATCCTCGGCCACGACATCGACCGTCATGGTCTCGAACACGCGCTGGTCGCCGTTCGAGGTATTGACGCTGAGGTTCATCGTCGTCGTGCCCTGCTGGTTGACCTCCAGATCGTAGGCGACGGTCTCTCTCCCTCCCTCGTATGTCACATTGCCAATCTCTCGCTTTGCAGTTTCGCCGGTAGTCAGATTGACAATCGATGTATCCGCGAATGACAGGCTGGTGTTGACACCTGTCAGATCCCCTCCATCCGGGAGAATATCCCACTCGACTGTCGGTGCCGCATTATCGGGGAGGACGATGTGTGTGCCGTTCCCACCGGCGACCTCGGCCGTGGGGGAGCCGAACGGAACGGTGAACACTGCGTCCGTCCGGTTCGAGAACCGTGCACCAGCCGTCACTGTCAGGTTGACATCGTACGTGCCGGACCGGGAGACGTTGGTGTACTGGACGGTGAAATCACTCGCCTCAGGGGCACGTTCCATATCGCGATCATCAACGGCTTCACGTGGCTTGATGATAGTCGCGTTGATGTCCGAGATCTCGGTGATGTTCCCGGAGACGTTGGCATCGAGTGTCACCGGCGACCCCGCCTGGACGGTCGTGGACGAGGGGACGATCGTCGTCGTGATCTCGCCAACCTCGAAGGACGTCGAGACCGCTGTCGTGTTCCTGTTGCCATAGGTATCGATGACGAACACCTGTGTCAGGTTGTAGAAGCCTGTCACGCTCGTCCTGTTGAACGAGGCCGACCAGATCCCGGAGGCGGTATCGTCAGGCTCCTCATCGAGGGTGACATTGATCTGTTGGCCTGTGGCGTTGGTGAGCGTGACGTTGACGGCCTCGACTGCGAGGTTGTCTGTGGCATCGGCCTCGATCGTCACGGAATCGTTGACATAGAGGAGCTTCGCCCCGAGCGAGATGGATGACACCGCCGGCGGTTCGGTGTCGCGTATGTGGACCTGCTTCCGTGTTGAACCACGGTATGATCCGGTGAAATCATCTGATGCCCGTATCTTGAACGTGAAGTTCCCAGCCGTATCCATGAGCAGTGTCAGGTTCCTCGATGACTCATTACCGGTCGTTATGTTCCCGACCGCACCGTCCAGCGAGATGGACCGGCTCGTGTTGGTCATCCGCACCCGGGTCAGGTTGATCGGTCCGGTCGTGTCGCTGGTATTCCTGTTGGCGAGGGTGATCGTCACGTTCTGCGGTTCGGACTGGTTAGTCCGGCACGTGCGCCGACCATCACACAGCACCTGGGCGACCTCGAGATCCGGAGCCAGGATGGTGGTCGTGTTGGTCCGTTCGATGGTCTGTACGCTGGAGCGCCAGATCGTATCTGTGTCCTCAGCCGGGGCTGTTGCCCTGATGTCTGCCTGGACGGTGACGCTGGTGTCCTCGCCGCTGCCGGTCACGTTGAGTGCCGCGACCCGGCCGTCCCTGAACAGCGGGTCGACCGAGCACCCGGAGCCGGCGAAGGTACAACTGAACGAGGTCGTGTTGTTGTACAGCGGCGTCTGGATGGTGCCGGTCCGGGAGGGCGGGACGAACAGCCTGACTGTCGGATCTGTCAGGGAACGGTTGAGATCGACAGTGGCGGTGTAGCTGGTCTCGTGGCCTGCTCCAAGAACGTTCCTCCCACCCAGATCGACGTCGTGGCTGTAATCCACAACCTCGAAGGACGGCAGGACACGTGTCGCGTTCCTGTTCTGGACCGTGTCCTCCAGAAAGAGCGACGTGATGTTGTACGTCCCGAAGGCGTCTGTATCCTTATAAGCGAACGACCACGTCCCCGAGGCCGATGTCCCGCTGAGCCGGCTCAGGGAGATGTTTTCGCCGTTCACCGGGTTGGATGAGGTATTGAGTGTCGCGGTGACCGACCCGACACGGACGTTGTCAGTGACGTTGACGAGGAACCTGATCGGCTGTCCCGGATAGATCCGGTACTGGTCGAAGGCTGGATCGAAGGAGACGTTGAACCGGGGGTCCGATGACGCCGGTGGTTCGACGTCGACATCGTAGGTGTACTGCTGCTGCACGAGGTTGTCGGCTGAATCATTGAGTGTCAATGTCAGGGTGTACTCACCGTTGTCCTCCCAGCCTGGATCGAAGGACGTATCGTTGAGGAGCTGTTCTTTCCGCGTCCCGTTGTTCCTGTACGCGTACTGCACACCCGATCCTGGTGATGGATCGTGGTAACGGATCGTGACGTTCCTCGACTCATTGATGAGGGAGACGGTCGAGGGGTCAGGATCGATGTCGTCAATCAGGGGTTTTCTCGTGTCAATAGAGAAACTTCTTGATGCCTTTTTGATCCATCCGGCAGGATTGATGGTCCGGAGGTCGATATCGCATGTCTCGGCCCCGTCCTGGCTGCAGTACGTCGATATATCGACGGTGAATGTCCCGTCACACGAGCCCGAGACATCCTTCCAGCTCCCGGACCCGTTCCGCCACTGACACGTGAGTGTGTCGGTCTGTGCGACGTTGTCGCTATCTGCCCTGTCGATCTGGATATCGCTGGCATGCCAGCTCCCGGCTGCGGGGCTGTTGAACGACACCGATGGACGGGTGTTATCGACGCGGATCCATATCCTGTCCCTCTTGGTGTTGCCCGCCGCATCGACGGCGCGGACCTCGATGACACAGTCCGGGGCGCTGTCGTCGTTGCAGTTCCCCGTGTTGAAATCGAATGTCCCGGTGCCACAGCTCAGGTCGCCCCCGGTCTCCCATGACCCGCCATCGTCCCGGTACCGCCAGGCGCAGCTATCGGCCTTGACGTCGTCCGTGGCATCGTAGTCGAACGTGATCGACCTGCGCTGCCAGCTCTCGTTCGTGATGCCGCTGATGTCCGCCGTCGGGTCGACCCGGTCCAGGTAGAACCAGGATTCATCGAAGCCCCTGCTCGGGTTCGTGTCATCGTCCCAAGCGGTGGAGTTGATGGTGTAGTTGCCGTCAGATTTCCACCCTGAGGTATCGACCGTGAAGTTGAACGAATGCGTGTCCGCATTGATCCCGGTCACGACGGAGCTGTTGATCAGGTCACCGGTGGCCTGCTCGGTTATCTTGTACGAGTGGTTGGTGAGCAGGGGGCTGCCGGCACGACGTGCGGTGATACCAAGTGTGAAGTCCGCAGGGACGTACTCAGCGTTGGGCTCTCCGATCGAGACCGTGGTGGCGGCGTTGTCGACCCGGAAGCTGATGTTTTCCTTACGGCGGTTCCCGAGCCTGTCGGCCGCTGTTATGTTGAACGTCACCGTCTCATCGGCTGATATATCCTTGCTGGAGTTCCAGACCGCATCCCAGCTGTTGGTGGCATTGAGATCACCTGCCTGGTAGATGGTGGTGCCATCACTGGCCACGATGCTGTAGTTCACATCCTGGAGCCCGACACCGTTGCTGTCGGCTATCGTGGTATCGAGCGTGATGGTGCCGGAGGTGTCGTCCCCGTCGGACGGGTCGTTGAACGTTATCTCTTCGAGTTCCTTGTCGATGGAGACGTTGTCCGTCGTGGTTATAGTCTCCTGGTTGCTCGCGGAGTCATTCGCCCGGAAGCGGATGTACTGCTGACATGTCGATCCGCCCGGACAGGAGACGGTCGTGGAGACGTTCTGGCCTGGGCTGGAGAGCTGGTCGAGGGAGCACGTCGCCCCGCCGATGCAGTAGGAGATCCTGTCAAGCTCGAAGTTATCGGTCGCGTTGATCGCGACCGGGACATCCCGTGCCACCCATCCGTCCACCGCGCCCTGTGGAGGCCATGTATAGTTGGTGAACGATGATGGATCAGTGGTATCGAGCGTGTAGCTGTAGAACGTCGTCTTCAGGTTCTGTACCGCATCGAAGAGGTACAGATCGAGCGTATGAGACCCCTCCGTCGTCCAGCCGGTGCTGAACGTCTCACCACTGGTGAACGTCTGATTCCCCGATCCATCGTTGTAGATGAGGTCACCGAGGCCGGCCCTGGCATCCGAGACGTTGATGGTGAACGTGTCGTCGTTGATGTAGGTGTTGTTGGCCTCGCTTATCCCATCGATGACAGGCGGGGTACCATCGACGTAGTACCAGTAGGTCAGATCGCGGCTGTTACCGGCGACGTCCGTGAGCGTGATCGAGAGGTTCTTCCACTCCTCGATGGACCAGGCAGGGTCGAACGAGGTGGAGGTGCTGGTGGTCGTCGAGGTGGTCTGGCCGCTGTCGATGTCCATCGTGTCGAAAGCAACGTCATCGGCGGCTTCGATGTCAATGAGGTCGTCTGTGGCGATATAGGAGTCATTCGACGGCACGATGGACTGGATGGTCGGGGCTTCGATGTCGAGTGTGATATCTGTTGCGTTGAAGACGGTGTTCGACGCCTGATCGAAGACCCAGGTGTACAGCTGCTTCCTGCGGGACGTCTCGAAGTATTCATAATCGATGACCGAGAACGAATCATCCGTAGGCCGCTTCCAGGCCACACCAAGCCCATCAGACCCTGTTCCGTCTTCCATCCGTGCCTTGAACGTGTGCCATCCCTGGGTCAGCTCGATGGTGCTGTTGTGTGACCAGCCATCCTCTGCTCCGTGGCCGCCGAGCCACTTGACAACCTGCTGGCCGCCGACCCAGACATCCGATGCATCATCGGAGTCAACGGCGAATGCATAGGTCCCGTCAGCTGGCGCGTAGATGTAGCCCTCCGCTTTCCATGAGAAGCCGTCGTTGGGAAGATAGGATGGCTTATTGTCGAGGAACGAGTATGTCCCCCAGTAGATGCGTCGCTGGTGATTGCCCCCGCCTCCAAGGCTGACACCGCTGTTCCCTGTATCGAAGAAATCATCGAACTCCGCTGTTGTCGTTGGGTGGCCGTTGGCGTCGTAGTAGTTCTGTGTGTCGTACCACGTGTAGGTCAGGTCTGCCGGTGCCTGCTCGAGGCTGTACCCTGGATCGAAGCTGCTGTTCGGGAGGAACGTTCCGTTCGCGGTGCCGTTGAAGAACGTGTTGTTCGGTGCCTCGACGCCCGTCGAGATCTGGATGTTGTCACTGGCGTTCACCCGGATGGTATCGGTGGCGTTGATGATGTTCGACGTCGGTTCGACGGAGTGGACACCAGGATCTTCCCTGTCGAGGACGATCCAGTCCGTGCCGATGTTGTCGTTCGTGTTGCCGGCGAGGTCCCTGATCTGGGCGTTGACGGTAGCGTTCCTGTCACGGTCCTGGCAGCCCATCAGCGGACTGGTGAGATCGATCCGGTATTCCTTTGAACCTTGTGAGCGATCGAAGGATTTCCATCCGGTCCATGGACCGTCCTGCTGGCAGGAGAACCGTACGAGATCGGGTTTCCACTGGTCGGCAGCAGCACTGACATCCAGCGTGATGTTGGTCTCCGGTGTGCTGGTGTAATCGGTATCGAACACGACGTTGGAATTACCAAAGGTCAGTGAGGTGGTGCCGTACGGCGCACGGATATCGACGGACAGCCAGTCCCTCTCGAACGGGCCCCAGTAGTTGAAGCTGTTCTGGTCGTCCTGGCACTGGAACGCTGTAGAGACATTGATCCCTGTCGCGTCGTCGGTCGATACGTTGCCGGCGGCATCGTATCCCGTGTAGACGAATCGCTCGAAGGAGCTGTCATAGGATCCATCGAACGGGTCCAGCCCGTACCCCCCGCCGGGACTCCGGTGGTTGGCAGGGATCCCTGTATCGTTCTGGATGAAGAACTGGCCGTCACGGACGTTGTCACCGAAGACCTGCTGGTAGTTGCGGCACAGTCCTGCCACATCAGCCTGGTCGTTGGTGTAGGACGGGTTATCGCGGAGATCGCCGAACAGCGGTCCGGGCCCGAAGGCCATCCAGCCGATCTCCTCATCGATGTGGCTGTCACAGGCATCACCGGACTCCAGCTCACAGAACCGGGCCTGGAGGGAGTCCATCCCTCCTACGGACCGTGTCGATATACCCTGCTGGGCGCCGTTAACGCTCTGGACCTCACTCAGGGTGATGGAGGCGTTGCCGATCTCGACGTCATCGAACACCCAGTGGTCCGTGAACTCGTTCGCGTTCGGATAGTGGAACCGGATCTTGAAGTTTGCGTGGAGGGCGGCCTGGGGGAGATCGAAGGTGTACGTCTCGAATTCACCGCGGGACGGGTCGTTCCCTCCAGCACGATGAGCTCGGAGCCGCTGCCAGGACCCGCTGCTGTCGAGGTACTGGATGAAGACGTCTTCCCCATCCTCTGGCGGGTCGCAGTCTCCAGCGTCTTCCCCCTGCAGGACCCTGTAGCTGAACCGGGCCACGCTTTTACTCGAGAGGTCGAACGAACGGGTCGTGACGTTGATCGCATCGCCCTCGTTTGAGACGTGCATAGCACGCTGGCTGGTGCATTTCGTCTCGATGTCGGCATAGCTACTGCTCCCCACCAGGCCTCCATCGACTGAGATAGACCAGTTGTTGTCCGCGGTCAGGTTGGACCGCTGGAACTCGTCCTCGAAGTCATAGCTGGTGAGACCCTCGACAAAACCGGTCTTGTTCCAGGTGTTCGGACCAGTCAGCAGGCTCCCACCGGACCCGCGCTGGTACACCGGCGTGGTGTTCATCGTCGGGATCGTATCGAGGGCAGGCCTGAAGAAGTCAGGCTGGACGGCGACCCATCCGATCGTCTCTGTCGTGTGGTCAGGATCACACGCGTCCGGATCGCCGTTGGAATCGTAGACGAGATGACAGAGCCCTGCCGTGAAGCCGGCCCGGCCCGCATCGAGACGGGTCTCGATCGGGTAGTCACCGTTGACCGTCTGGACGCTCCCCACGACAACGGGGTCGGAGAGGCCTGCTGTCGATGTGAGGTTCTCTCCGTAGTCGATGGATTGGGTCGTGTCCGGGAACCCGCCGCCGATATCGAACCGGCCTGCCTCGATGCCTTTCACCCTGTCGGTCTTGGCCGCATCGATCACCAGGTAGCCGGCGACCTCGTTGGCGTGGCTGTCACAGGTGTTGCTGTTCCCTGCTCCCTCGGATTCACAGAGGCGCATCTCAGCCCAGGTCGGGTGGACGTTCCGGACCTCGAAGACTGGTGCCTCCTCCGGGTCCTGGTAGCTGTTGACGTCGCCGATCACGACCGGGGTGTCGTACTCCGTATCGAAGCTGACGTTGACCCAGGTACCGCTGCCGGTCCGGACGGTCCCTGCCTCACCGATGCGTGTCTTTGTGGGCTGGTCGAAGATGATATCCTCCAGGTAGGTGTTCGCATCGGCTCGTGGTCCGAGGAGGAAGTTCACCGACCGCCGCATCAGTGTTTGGCGTTTCTCGCTGCTCGTGGCGACCTCGGGACCGAATCCCATCGTGATGAACTTGAACGATTCGTTCGAGGCCCGGATGAGATCGCCGGCATAGATGTCGCCTTTCTCATCGCCGTCCGTATCGAGTGCGTATAACTCGTTCCCGTTCGGATGGTTGCCCCAGTACATGTTCTCCTTGACAGGGCTTGTCTGGTTGTCAGGATCGTTGCGGGTCTCATAGATCACATCGCGCCAGTCCGCCGGCTCGTCGTTGAAATCGATCGACTGGTTGAAGTTCTCGCCATCGACGACCGGTCCGTGGTCTTCCCCGAGCATCTGGGCTATCATGTCGCTCCGCGTGATACTCACCCACGCGTCATTGTTAAAATCGTACTTGTAGAGCTGGTCGTTCGTCCCACGCCGGGTGTACAGGATATCACGCTGGAAATCGGAGCCTTTGAGGTCCGTGTGGAGCTGGTGGCCCATGATGAGGAGGCGTCCGTTGTCCTCTCTGAGGTACCGTGTGACGTTCTCGATGTCACCGCCACCGTTGAACGGGTCGTTCGCATCGCCATACAGCGTCCCACAGGAGCTGCTCCCTGATCCGGGACAGACGTTCGGTGCACCGCGGACGTCACCGAGTGTGTACCAGACGACGAGATCGTAGTCGTTCATCGTGTCCTGGGACGGACCTAACCCGCTCGGGGTGGTGTTGTAGAATTCAATACGGGTCGACGGGACCGTCTCCTGGATCGCATCCTTGTACCGGGACGCGAACATCCTGTCCAGCTGGCTGCCCTGGGTCACCTCCTGGTCTTTGAGCATGTGGCCGTCGTTGACGATGAGGATGTCATAGGGAGACAGCGCAACACCGGACGGTGCGAGCATCACCAGTACGAGAACAAACCCTAGCAGGCCGGCCTTCCACCTGGTGCGCATGGCCATGAGTGCGAGCCAGGAGCAATTAAAAGTTTGTATATAACTAGCTAGGCCGTCGCTGGCACCGTGCGGCAACGCTTATAAGTCACAGATTCCCATCCCTGTCTGATGACCTCCCGCAAAGCGACAGGGATAGACGGCCTTGATGAGCTGATCGAAGGTGGACTACCGGAGAACTCGGTCACACTTGTCTCTGGAGGTGCAGGAACCGGAAAGACACTGTTCTGCTGTCAGTACCTGTGGGAAGGAATCCAGAACGGTGAGAACGGGTTGTTCATCACGATGGAGGAAGACGTCGATGACATCCTGGAGGATGCCAAGGAGTTCGGCTGGGAGTTCTCGGACTACCAGGACGATGGCCGGTTCGATATCACGTTCATGAACCCGTTCTCGATCGATTCGGGCTTCGACGATCACATCCGCAAGGAGATCGAGGACGTCGATGCTGACCGCGTCGTGATCGATTCGACCTCCGTCATGGGCATGTACACCGATGACGAGGGCGACATCCGCCGGCAGCTGTACGAGCTGATCAAGGAGCTGAAACGATCGGGCGTCACGACGATCCTGACCGCAGAGATCCCGAAGAAGGACGAATCCGCGATCTCACCGTCCTTGTACGGCACCACGACCCCATCGACCTCCGGTGATGTGTAGATGTCCAGCAGCGACCGCTCCTCGAGCTCTGGCTTCAGCTCGTCCAGGGACATCTCGTAGTATCCTTCGACATCCGGAGTTGGCATGAATCAGTATTGGGGCCGGTATCCTAAATATCTTTCGAAACGTCGTCACCCGGAAGTGACACCTAGGCGTCTGTGGCTCCGTCACCAACCTATTTAACTGGAAAACCGTAACATCCAACCGGAGCGATGGTGCTGGATTCTCTGAAGAAACAGTTCGGTAACCTGACCGGAGGCAAGGAAGAGGAAAACGAGGAAGGCTCGTTCACTATCCAGAGTGCCTCCGAGAACCTCGTCGTCATCCCGGAGGAAGGCGACGTGCGGGAGACGGATGTCAGATACTCCCTGCTAGCACCGTTCGCGGACGCCCACGTGACGTGGGACGACGAGCAGGAGGAGCTCGTCTACAACATCGAGGAGCCAAAGCTCAACGCCAGGGAAGAGAAGCTATTCAACGATATCAAGGACGCGCTCGAGCAGAAGATCGAGGTATCGCTCAAAGAGCTCGATACGACCGACAAGGTGGTCGATTACCTGGGCAGCAAGATCGAGGAGGTCACCACGGAGCTCGGTATCAAGCTGGACGAGCAGGAACGCACGAAGATCATGTACTTCATCTACAGGAACTTCGCAGGGCTCAACGAGATCGAGCCGCTGATGCATGACCCGTACATCGAGGACATCGGCTGCTCGGGGACAGGCATCCCGGTGTTCATCGTCCACTCCAAGTTCGGCTCCATCAAGACCAACCTCGTCTTCGAGGACCAGGACAACCTCAAGAACCTCGTCGTCAAGCTCGCCGAGCGCTGTGGCAAGTACGTCTCCTACGCCCAGCCACTGCTCGACGGCGCCCTCCCCGACGGGTCCCGTGTCAACGCCAGTCTGACGAAAGACGTCACAACCAAGGGACCGACGTTTTCCATCCGTAAGTTCCAGGAGACACCGTACTCGGCGGTCGATCTCATCGACCTCGGGACGGCCAACTACGAGATCATGGCGTACTTCTGGATGGTGCTTGAATACCAGAAATCCATCCTGATCAGCGGCGGGACCGCGACCGGCAAGACGACGTTCCTCAACTCCGTCGTAACGTTCATACCCCCCGCCCAGAAGATCGTATCGATCGAGGACACACGCGAGCTCCAGCTCCCCCACGAGAACTGGATTCCCTCCGTCGCACGGAGCGGGTTCGGTGCCCGGGACGATGATTCGAAAGACATCGGCATGTACCGGCTGCTCAAGGAGAGCTTCCGACAGAACCCCGACTATGTGGTCGTCGGAGAGGTCCGTGGCGAAGAGGCATCCGTCCTGTTCCAGGGGATGTCATCCGGCCACCCGTCGATGGGCACGATCCACGCATCAAGCCCCGGGGATGTCGTCAAGCGGCTCACGACGCCGCCGATCAATCTTTCCCCGTCCCTCGTGGAGACCCTCGATCTCATCGTCATCATGACACGTGCACGGCAGTACGGCGAGAACGCGCGGCGTGTCAAAGGGGTCTATGAGGTCGAGACGATCACGCCGGAAGGCAGCCCGCGGACCAACGAGTACATCTCCTGGACACCGGTCGATGACACCTACAGCTTCAAGAACGAATCCACCCTCCTCAGCGAAGTCAAACAGCAGTTCGGGTATACGCAGGACGAACTCGAAGAGGAACTCGAGAACAGGCGCAGGATCCTCGAGTGGATGCACGATAACGGATACTCCAACTTCGCCGATGTCGCACGGATCGTATCAGAATACTACAAGGACAAGGAAAGCGTCCTCGAGGCCATCGAGCACGATGAAGAGATTGGGATGGACGATTTCATGTTCTCCGATCCATCAGAAGACATGCAGATGTCAGCAAGCCTCGAGAGCGCTCAGCAGGAGCTCGTCGATGAGAAAGCCGAATCAGAGGCCGCCAAAGAGCTCCACAGGAAGAAAGACGCCGTTGAAGACGAAACGGAGGAACAGACCGGCATGGGACAGGGCCGCCCCGATACGGACGAGACGACCGACGAAGAGCCAGACGAACCCGATCAGCAGACACCGCCCAGCAAGGACGCCCCGAAGGAGGCCGGTGACGAGGAGACCGGGAAAGATCCCGAGAACCTGTTCGGTGACGCCGACGACGTCGATGAGAACCCCTTCGGGGACTAGGTGCGACGGGCGCGGAACTCGCAGTGATCGTTCCCCTGCGCGCAGCAGGTTATCTCGTTCACGACGTACTTCTCACCGGTAAACGACTTGAGCGCTCCGGCCAGGAATCCCGCGATGAAGAAACACGCCGGCTTGCCGGCCTCAGGACCGTTGTAGGTGAAAGCACTCTCGTACAGCGACAGACGGGAATCCTCCTCATCGAGCTCATCGACCTCGAGACGGCCGAGATCGAGGTGCTCGAACAGCTCACCTGTGACCGCGAACACGTCCTCGAAGGAGTCTGGATCCATGTCGATCCGCTGTGCGTACTTTGAGCCCGCAAAATACATCAGCTGCTGTGAACCGATCGATACGGACTGCAGCGAGTACACGAGCTGGCGGAGGAGCTGTACATCCACCGTGTCCGGGAACTCATCCCGGAGTCCGTCCGTTTCCTCTCCTTCAACTGTCTTTGTGTCCTTGTCCGCCAGTTCACCGAGTGCTGTCTCGAAATCCATCTTATCCCTCAAGGTCGCGGTAGACCGTCAGCAGGACCTGGAAGACCAGGAGATTGCCGACGGCGAAGTACAGGTTGAACGTGTTGAACACGAGCGTACGCGGATCTGAGACAAAGACGAGCTCGATCAGCGATGACGTCGCGATCATAGCCATCCCCGTGCCCAGCAACATCCAGCTGCGAGGATGTTCACCGATCATCCGCGTCTCCGAGAGTATCTTGAACAGGTAAAACAGGAACAAGATCCCGAACGTCGCCGCGACCGCATACAGTATCGTCAGGACCGAGAACTGTATCATACCGATATCACCTCATGGACCTCCTTCGCACCGAAGAACAGTCCCGCGAACCCGACGATCCCGGTCATCGCAGAGAAATGATGCATCAGGGACAACCGGAGCACAGGGTTGACCCACAGGAGCAGGTTCATCGACAGGTGGATGACGATCATCGCCAGCCCGAAGGCCATCAGCGACCAGGCACGCGGTGCCTCGGCCACGGGAGTGACCTGTGAGAAGATCTTGATCATCAGGAAGATATTCCCCGTCGCGATCAGAAGCGAGACGGTGTTCAACAGGAGGGCAAAATTCACCTAGACCACCTTCAGGCCGTCGTCATCGATCTCGAACTCGTGCCAGTCCCTGTTGTGTGATGTTTTCTTCATCCGCGAGACCGACAGGTACCTGTCCTCTTCCTCCATCTTGAACCGGATCACGCCGTCAGCCACGTAGTTCAGCGTGGAGATATCCTCCTCATCCTGGACACCTTCCTCGACCGTCAGCAGGAGCACGCCATCGCTGGCCTTGGCCTTCGCACTGACGACCTGGAGGAACTTGACGGCGGACGACGTATCGGTGTACAGGATCAGCGTCGAGACGGAATCGATCACCATCCGCTTTTTGACATCCCCGATATCTCGCAAGGCATCGGTCAGGGTCATGTTGATCTGGTTGAGGTCCGAAGGTCCCTGTATCGTGTACGTGCCCTCGACCTCCTCACCGAGTCGCCAGGAGTACGCATCCAGGAACAGGAACGAGTCCTCATGCTCCTCGAAATCCCAGCCGAATGACTGGGCATTCGCGAGGACATCATCGGGAGCGTCATCAAGTGCGATGAACAGACCTCCCTGCTCGTCCTCGAGTCCCTTGTCCAGGAACTGGGAGCAGAACGTCGACTTGCCGACACCGGGAGCACCGCGGAGCAGGATCGTCGATCCCTCGGGGAATCCTTCCTCAAGGATCTCATCCAGCCCCGGAATCCCTGTTTCCTCACGATCTGTCATGCACGCCGGCCCTCCTGTACTCCCTGCTTCCGGCTGGAGCGCATATATTACTTGTGGTTCAGTACATCGATCGGCAGGCGACCTCCCGGGAAAGCGGCACGGCACCTGCTGACGGCAAAGTTATTTATTACCAGAGCAAGCAATGACTCACAGATGTATCTATGAAGGACGGCGAGAAAGTAAGAACGGGTATCGAAGGGCTCGACGATCTTCTCAATGGAGGAATCCCCGACAACCACTCGGTTTTTCTTGCAGGCCCGGCGGGATCTGGTAAGACGACGTTCTGTCTCGAGTACCTGTACAAGGGCGCCGCCAAGTACGGTGACAAGGGTCTGTATGTCTCCTTCGAGGAGACGAAAGAACAGATCGTCGAGGATCTGCCGTTCGACTGGGACCTGAAGAAATACATGAAAAACGGCGACATCAACGTCGTCAAGTACGACCCCTACCAGTACGAGGATATCATCGACCTGATCCGGAGCTCGGTCAAGGAGAACGAGGCCAAGAGGGTTGTCGTCGACTCGCTGACCGCCCTCAGTCTCTATATCGACAATATCAAGGACGTGCGCAAGCTCATCCTCGATATGAACGAGCAGCTCCGTAAGCTCGGCTGTACGACGATCTACACCGGCGAGATCACGGCAGGCAGCCCGGACGAGATCTCGCGGTACGGCGTCGAGGAGTTCATCGCCGACGGGGTCATCACCCTGATGCTCTCACAGGACGGTGCCGAGCTGACCAACCGTGTCCTCATCCGGAAGATGCGAGGCACGGATCATGACAAAAAGATTCACCCCTTCAAGTACGAGAACGGGGGCCTCAAGATCTACGCGAAAGAGGAAGCCTTCGAATCAGGCGGGAACGGTTCCAGAAACGATGAACCATTCTGACCCACAGAAACATGAGCAATGGAGAAGACGAGCAACACTTCAGTCGAGAGGGCGACGGCACCCTCCAGCGGGTCCTTGACGCCGACACCTTCGCGGGACTAGCCAACGCCCTGTTCGGCAACGTCGTGGACCAGTACGGAGACCAGTTCTACGAGATACGCGACCACCTCGATCAGGCCAACATCAACGTCCTGTTCCGTACATACGTCTCCCAGATGCTGCTTGCCTCGGTCCTGGCCTTCATAACAGGCTTTTTCGCCATCGGCGCCGCCATCTTCATCCTCCGGCCGAACCTGTTTCTCACCGCCGTCCTCATCCTCACCGTCCCCGGCATCCTCGCTATCATGGTCTTCGTCGGCATGTGGTTCTATCCATCGCAACGGGCGTCCAGCAGAGCGACCGCCATCGAGAACGATCTCCCATTCGCACTCAACCAGATGTCAGCAGTCGCCTCATCCGGCATCCCTCCATCAGCCATGTTCAAGCTCCTCATCAACTTCGAGGAGTACGACGAGATATCCCGGGAGGCCGAGAAGATAATCAACAAGATCGAGATCTTCGGTGAAGACATCACCACGGCCATGCGCGAGGTAGCCCAGACCAGCCCATCTGACGAGTTCAAGGAGATGCTGTACGGGATGCTCTCGACCATCGAGACGGGAGGAAACCTTGAAGACTTCCTCGACGAGCAGGCAGAATCAGCCCTGTTCGACTACCGCCTCAGGCGGGAGAAAAAGATCGAACAGCTGTCCACCTTCGCCAGCTTCTACACGGCACTGCTGGTCGCCGCTCCACTGTTCCTCATCGCCGTCCTCTCGGTCATGAACCTCATCGGCGGGGACCTGTTCGGGTTCCGCATCGAACAGCTGATGAACCTGGGCGTCTATGTCGTCATCCCCGGCCTCAACACACTGTTCATCATCGTCCTCTCGATCGCGGTGGGTGATATGTGATGGTAGGGGCCAGCTCGATGCGACGGTACTACAGGAACCACCGACGAGAGATCCTCATCATCCTCGCATCCTTCATCATCGGATCGGTCGTCATCGGAGCGAACGCCCTCAACTACAACAACCAGACACAGATATACAGCATCAGCGAGGACGAGGCCAGCACCGAGTTCCTCAACATCAGGGAGAGCAAGCCACTCCGGCTCCAGTTCCCCGTCCAGAATCCCAGGGGCCTGGATAACCTCCAGATACGCGTCGTGTTCGCCCGGGCAGACCAGAGTTCGACGTTCAGGGCCACACTGAACGGCCAGCCGCTCGGATCCGATGATGGCACGATCACAGGCGTCACCGATGGCTCCGTCCAGACGTTCTCCCCCGATACCGGGAACCTCACGCAGGTCAACGAGGTCGTCATCAGCGGAGAATTCACCGTGGCCGCCGACGCCCAGATCGAGAGCGTCAGGGTCACAGGGTACAGCTCGGTCCAGCGTATCACCTTCCTGTTCATCAACCTCTTCGGTATCATCCTGGTGCTGGGACCGATCCTGACGATCCGGTACTACCAGTTCGCCATCAGGGGCGAGTACGAGGACAGGTTCCCGGACTTCCTGCGGGACATTGTCGAAGGCGTCCGGTCCGGGATGTCACTGCCCCAGTCGATCCAGAACGCGGCCGGTAACGACTACGGGCGTCTCTCACCGAAGGTCAACGCGATGAGCGCCAAGCTCGAGTGGGGTATCCCGTTCGATAAGGTCCTCAGCGACTTCGCGGAGCAGACCGACTCACAGATCATCCGGCGGGCCGTCAACACCATCATCCAGACGTACGAATCCGGTGGGAACGTCTCCGAGGTCCTCGAGACCGTCGGCAAGAACATCAAAGAGATCAAACAGCTCGAACGCGAGCGGGAATCGGAGCTGTACGGCGAGGTCCTGACCGGCTACCTTGTCTATTTCATCTTCATCGGCGTCCTCATCGCCCTCATCAACTACCTCGTCCCGGCACTCAGCTTCTCAGGGGATATCGGACCGCTCTCCGGGGGTGGCGGCCAGAGCACATCAGCCCTCATCAACCAGTACCGCCCTATCTTCCGTAACCTCGTTGTCATCCAGGCAGTCTTTTCAGGACTCGTCATCGGTAAACTCAGCGAAGGAGAGCTCCGTGCCGGGGCAAAACACGTCGCAGTACTCCTTGCGGCCGGATACACGCTGTCCGTCCTGTTCATGTGAGAGCGATACGCGATGATGCTCATGACCGGTACTACAGACACCCCCACAGACGACCGTGAAAAGGTTTATATACAGAGCTCTCAAAAACACTCTCCTAGGCGCGTTACCCGCGCCACATCCCTCGTTACAACACGGAGGAACAACTCATGAAGCGCAACGGAATCTCCCCCCTCATCGCAGCGGTTCTACTCATCGCATTCACCATGGCTGTCGCCGCCATCCTGACAGCATGGGTCACAACCTTCACACAGGAGACCACGACCGAGGTGGGCGACAAAGGCCAGGAGCAGATCGAATGCTCGTTCGCAGGCCTTTCTATCTACGATGCAGTATACACATCATCGGATGACTCGCTGACCGTTGCGATCGCCAACACAGGCACGCGTGACCTGAGTGACGGTGTCAGCGTCGTGCTCAGCTACGCCGACGGGACCGTCGAGAGCACCAACATGACCGGGCTCAACACGGGTGAGGTCGACTCCGTCACCTTCAGCACGCTCGGCATCGCCGACACATCGGAGCTGTCCGAGGTCCGTGCAGCATCGACAGGCTGTCCGCAGGTCACCGACCAGCAGTCGGAGTTCGAATCCAACTGAGGGGCCGCGTAAGAACGGTCCTCTCCATACCTCCTTTCTTCCCGGCACCACCTCCTGTACTTTCTTAAATATCAGGACCGAAGGGTTGAGCGATGTATTCTGACACCGTCCAGCGGCTCCTGGAGGACAACGATATCACCACAGGCGACAGGATAGAGGTCAGCCACGACAGCGGACAGCATCGTGGGACCCTGATGCCACGATCCAAGCAGGGTACCACCGATGCCGTCGTCATCAAGCTCGAGAACGGATACAACCTCGGGATCGATGTCAACAGGATCGAGACGATCACGAAACTGGACGAAGACACCGGGGACCCGGACAGCACCATAACCGTCCCCGAAGACGACGATACCCTGCCCGACATCGCCGTCCTCCACACCGGCGGCACGATCGCCTCCCGTGTCAGCTACAAGGAAGGAGGCGTCAAGCCCGCCTTCGAGCCGGAGGATCTCCTCCAGATGTACCCCGAGCTGTTCGAGCGCGCCAACGTGGACAGCGAGGTCATCGCCCAGATGCTGTCCGAGGACATGGAACCGGCCCACTGGCAGCAGGTCGCGGAGGCCGTAAGCGAGCACCGGGACAAGGACGGCATCATCATCGGGCACGGGACCGACACCATGCAGTACACCGCCTCGGCCCTTTCTTTCATGCTGGAAAACATCGACATCCCCGTCGTGGTTGTCGGAGCACAGCGGTCCAGCGACCGTCCATCCAGTGACGCGGCCATGAACCTGCTCTCGGCCGTCGCGTTCATCCAGGAAGGCCATCCTGGCGTGTTCGTGTGCATGCACCAGGCATCCAGCGACACCACCGCCGCGGTCCACCGCGGTACACGGGCACGCAAGATGCATTCCTCCCGCCGCGATGCCTTTCAGACGATCGGAGGCAAGCCGGCCGCTACCGTGGACTATCAAAAGCGCGAGGTCACGATCAACGAGGATATAACCGGGCCGGATGGTGATTTCAGCCTCCGGGACGAGCTCGATACACAGGTAAGCATACTCAAGACCCATCCCGGCATGAGCCCGGAGCAGGTCAGCCACCACACCGACCAGGACGGGCTCATCATCGAGGGCACCGGGCTGGGCCACATGCCTGTCAACAGCTTCGATGAACACACCGGCCACCACGAAGAGATCCTGGACGCGATCGATGAGCTGGCAGACGATGCCATCGTCGCGATGGCCACCCAGACGATCAACGGACGGGTCAACATGAACGTCTACGACGCAGGGGTCAAGATCAAAGGTTCCGGCGTCATCTCCGCGGGCACGATGACGCCCGAGACCGCGATGGTCAAACTGATGTGGAGCCTCGGACAGACGGACGGCCTCGAGGAGGCAAAAGAGCTGTTCAAGACAGACATCGCAGGCGAACTGCCGGACCGCGAACAGCACGATGATTACAGGTGATCAGATGACAGAGGTCTACGGGATAACAGGTATGCCACTGTCGGGCAAGACGAGCGTCGCTGAGATGCTCGAGGATGAAGGGTTCAGCCTCCTCGATATGGGCGATGTCGTCAGGGCCGAGATGGAGAAACGGGGAATCGAGGCAGGCAACGAAGGAGCCTTCGTCAACGGCCAGCGGGAAGAGAACGGGATGGACGCCATCGCACAGCTGTCAGTGCCCTATCTCGAGGACCTGATGGACGAGACCGACCGCATCATCATCACCGGTATGCGGGGCTGGAACGAAAAGCGACGGTTCGAAAAGGAGACCAGCGAGGACCTCGATGTCATCGCCCTGTGGGCCTCACGCGACACGCGCCGACAGCGACGGGAGGCACGTCAGCGGGAGGAAGACGTCAAAGGCCAGGACTTCCACGAGCGGGACATCCGAGAGATCGAGAACGGTGTCGGCAAGCTGATGGCCCTCAGCGACCACATGATCAACAACGACGGCATCGAGCTCGATGAGCTCCACGAGCGGGTCAGGGAGGTGATCGAATAATGGATTATGACGAGATCGGGTTCAAATGCGGTATCGAGATACACCAGCAGCTCGATACGGAGACGAAACTGTTCTGTGACTGCTCGACGGATATCGAAGACGAGAACCCCATAGCGAAGGTACAGCGATACCTCCGGCCTGTCGCCGGCGAGGGCGGTGCCATCGACCAGGCAGCCCGGTTCGAACAGGTCCGGGACAAGGACTTCGTGTACAACATCTACGAGGACACGACCTGCCTCGTCGAGCTCGATGAGGAACCCCCCCGCCCCCTCAACCAGGAGGCACTGGACACGGCACTCCAGGTCGGGAAGCTCCTCGATGTCGATATACCGGACGAGATCCACGTCATGCGGAAGATCGTCATCGACGGCTCGAACACCACGGGCTTCCAGCGGACAGCGATCATCGGGCTCGATGGTGAGCTCGAGACGGAGAAAGGATCGGTCAGCATCGAGGACATGGAGCTCGAAGAGGAATCAGCAGGCATCCACAGCCGCGAGGAAGAGAAGGCCGTCTATGACCTCGACCGCCTCGGTATCCCGCTGATCGAGATCGGGACCGACGCCTCCATCCAGGACCCCGAGCACGCACGGGAGGTCGCGATGGAACTCGGCATGCTGCTGCGGTCGACAGGCAACGTCAAGCGGGGCCTCGGGACCATCCGTCAGGACGTCAACGTCTCCATCGAGGAAGGAGCCCGCGTCGAGATCAAAGGCTTCCAGGACGTCACCAACATGGACGAGCTCGTCAGGAACGAAGTGAAACGGCAGAAGAATCTGATCGAGATACGTGACAAGCTCCAGGATGACGGCATCGATACGATCGAGGCCGAGACACAGGATGTCACGGATCTCTTCGAGGAAAGTGACAACCAGATCATCGGCCGCATCATCGAGAGCGATGGCGCGGTCCATGCGACCAAGCTCCCGCTCGAGGGACTGATGAACAGGGAACTCTGCGAGGGCAAGACCCTCGGCAGCGAACTCGCGGAGTATGCCACGGCCCACGGCCTCAAAGGCATCATGCACACGGACGAAGATACCTCCACGTACGATCTCGAGGAGGAATTCAGCCAGCTCAACGACCGGCTGGACAAAAACGACGGCGAGGTCGTCGTCATCGCCGCCGGACTGGCCGAGGAGGCCGAACAGGCCCTCCAGGCCGTCGCCGACCGGGCATCGAAGCTGCCGGACGAGGTCCCGGAGGAAACGAGGAACGCCGAGCAGGACTTCACCACGACCTACGCGCGGCCGCTGCCGGGCTCTGCACGGATGTATCCTGAGACCGACATCCCGCCGTTCGAGGTGACCGAAGAGTACCTCGCAGGGATCGAAGTCCCCGAGACCTTCGATGAGCGGATCGAACGCCTCTCGGACGAGGTCGGGGAGGAGATGGCCGAGCAGCTGGTCGATTCCGTCCACTTCGAGACCTTCGATGAGATCAAGGACAGCTTCTCGCTCGAGCTGAAGGACGTGGCGAATTTCTTCACCAACATCCTGAAGGACGTCAAATCACGCCACGAGGTCGATACCGACCGGCTGTCCAACGACCAGCTGCGGGAGATGCTCGAGCTGCTGGACGAGGGCGAGGTCAGCAAGGACGCCCTCTCCGAGATCGCGAAAGAGCTGGCAGAGGACCCCGCGACGACACCGCGGCAGGTCGTCGAGGACAAGGGCCTCGGCTCGATGGACGAGGAGGAGGTCAGGACGATCGTCAGGCAGGTCCTCGAGGAGAAAGAGGAGTTCATCAAAGAGCAGGGCGAACACGCCCAGGGCGCACTGATGGGCGAGGTCATGCAGGAGGCCAAAGGCAAGGCGGACGGTTCGGTCGTCAGTACGGTCTTAGGCGAGGAGCTCCAGAAAAAGCTCGAGGAACTCGGAATCTCCGGGTAGACGGGCCGATGTTGGTCCTTTTACTACGCGACACTCCTTATATAAAGGTTTATAAAAGTTGTTTATAAACCCTGGAGTAGCTGTTATAAAGGGCCCCTAGGCCCGTGACAGCTAGGTGTTACCATGGAAGATATCAAAATCGAGAACGTGGTCGCTTCTACGGACTTCAAAAGGAGGATGCCCCTCGACAAAATCGCCGTATACCTTGAAAACACCGAGTACGAACCTGAGCAGTTCCCCGGCCTCGTCTACCGACTCAGCGAACCGAAGGCAGCCGCTCTCATCTTCGGATCCGGCAAGGTCGTCTGTACCGGAACTACGAGCCCTGATGAGGCACGTGAAGCTGTCGCGAAGATCATCGAAGAGCTGAAGGAATCCGATGTCGTGGTCGAGGAGGAACCCGAGATCACTGTCCAGAACATGGTCGCGTCCAGCCACCTCAACCAGAAGCTCAACCTGAACAGGATCGCATTCGAGCTTGTTGGGACCGAGTACGAGCCCGCACAGTTCCCCGGCCTCGTCTACAGGCTCGATGACCCGAAGGTCGCGTTCCTGCTGTTCTCCTCGGGCAAAATCGTCTGCACGGGAGGCAACCAGTACGAGGACGTCGAGACTGGTATCGATCGGCTCAAGGACAAGCTCGTCGAGATCGGTGCGCTCAGTCCGGAGGAGTGAGGGCTCCTCCCTCCTTCCATTTTTCCCGTTCTCCGGAACAGGCACGAAATCATATAAGGATTACAGCATCACCCAATCACAGCCGGGAGGGCCCTACCAGTGGACTACAGCGAGAAGACATCGACGTTTGAACAGTTCTTCAGGGAAGCCATGCAGGATGAGCTCTCCCGCATCGAGTCCCAGGGCGACCGTGCGGTCGTCATCGACGTCGGGGACCTGATGAAGTACGCCCCGGACCTCGTAGACGAGGTCATGGATGAGCCGGAGAAGTGTCTCAATGCCGCACGCGATGCACTCGATAAGCTCTCGATGATCGACCGCGATCTCAACCCCCGGTTCTCCAACTTGACCGAGTCCGAATTCGTCGCGATCAGGAACCTCCGCAGCCACCATCTCGGACGGATGGTCGGTGTCAAGGGCCTGGTCAAGCGCGCTTCCGAGGTCAGACCGGAGGTCCAGTCAGCGACCTTCGAGTGCACCAACTGCGGGGACCGGTACGAGAAGGAACAGGACTCCACAAAGATAAAAAGCCCGTACAAGTGCGACTGCGGGAACAGGAACTTCGAGCTGGTCGACAAGCAGATGAACGATGTCCAGATCGTCACCATCGAGGAGGACCCCGAGCACATCGAGGGGGCCGAACAGCCCCGCAAGATCGGCGTCTACCTCCGCGATGACATGGTCGATCCCGACTTCCAGGACCGCGTCGTCCCGGGCAACAAGGTCCACCTGACCGGCGTGCTTCGGGAGCAGGCCAAAAAGGAGGATGCCAAGCGGTACGATCTCTACATCGAGGGCAACTACCTCGAGCCCGTCCAGCGGGAGTTCGAACAGATCGATATCACGCCCGAGCAGGAGGAAAAGATACACGAGCTCGCACAACAGGATGATATCTTCGAGAAGATCGTGGCCTCGATCGCGCCCTCGATCCACGGCCACACCCAGGTCAAAAAAGCCATTGCCCTGCAGCTGTTCGGCGGGGCGAGGAAGGAACGTGCAGACGGCACCGTATCACGCGGGGACATGCACGTGCTCCTGATCGGTGAGCCGGGCACGGGTAAGTCCCAAATGCTCCAGTTCACCGGCAACCTGGCACCGAAGGGTAAATACGTTGTCGGGAAGGCCGCGACGGCCGCCGGCATCACTGCAACCGTGATGAAAGACGAGATAACCGATGAATGGACCTTAGAAGCTGGAGCGCTTGTCCTCGCGAACAAAGGCATCGCGACCGTCGACGAGATCGATAAGATGTCCAAAGACGACCGCTCCTCCATGCACGAGGCGATGGAACAGCAGACCATCACCGTCTCGAAGGCCAACATCCAGGCGACCCTGCAGTGTCGCACCTCGATCCTGGCCGCTGGCAACCCCAAGTTCGGCCGGTTCGACCCGTACCAGGACATCTCCGAGCAGATCGATATCTCGGACACCCTGCTGTCGCGGTTCGACCTCATCTTCCCTGTGCGGGACATCCCGGACAAGGCCAAAGACGAGAAGCTCTCGGACCACATCATGACGATGCACACCGATCCCCAGGATCACACCGGGGAGATCGAGATGGAGCTGCTGCGGAACTACATCGCCTACGCCAAGCGCAACGTCAACCCGCGGATCAGCGAGGAGGCCCAGGAGAAGCTGAAGGAGTTCTACGTCAAGACACGGGCCCAGGGCTCCAGCGGGGACGGCCAGTCGAAGGTCCCGATCACGGCACGGCAGCTCGAGGCACTGATCCGGCTGTCCGAGGCCTCGGCCAAGACACGGCTGTCGGAGGTCGTCGAGGCGAGTGACGCCCAACGGGCCATCAACCTGCTGACATACTCCCTCAAACAGATCGGCGTTGTCGATGAGTCCGGCGAGTGGGACATCGACAAGCGCGAGACCGGGATGTCATCCGAGAGCCGGAACAAGATCCAGATCATCATGGGTATCGTCCAGGAGAAAGGCGGTGACGAGCCGATACCGATCGAAGATGTCCTCGCGGAGGCAGAAGAAGAAGGCCTGAGCGAGGACGAGGCCGAGGAGGTCATCACCAAGTTGAAGCGGCAGGGCGAACTGTACGAACCAGAGCACGGACACGTGAGCAACCTCTAGGAGCGATAGATCATGCCAGACAGCAGAGACCGGATGACAGCACGACGGGTGACGATAACAGCTATCATCAACGGGCAGTACCACCAGCGGGAGGGGTTCGATCCGAACTTCCTCATCACACCACAGGGCATGCGGGTCTCCCGTGCCTCAGTGGTCGCGACGGTCGTGGATACCTTCGTCAACGATGACGAGAGCTACGGCGCCTTCACCCTCGATGACGGCACCGAGACCATCAGGGCGAAGTTCTTCCAGGAGCTCGATGAGATGGACGGCATCGAGGAGGGCGATATCGTCCACGTCGTCGGGAAGGTCCGTGAGTACGACGACGAGATCTACGTCCAGCCGGAGCTCATCCAGCCAAGAGACATCTCCTTCGAGCTCCTCCATGATGTCGAGACCGAGCGGATGACACGGCGCTGGCAGACGGCCGTCCAGAAGGCCAAAGAGATGCAGGAAGACGAGAAAGACGAAGACGATATCCGCCACGAGCTGAAGGGTCGCGGCATCACGAAGGACGAAGACATCGACGCCATCCTGACCCACCTCAACGAGGACGAGGAAGACGATGACGTGACCTTCTCGGAGAGCACCGCCTCCTCGGGAGAGAAAGACGATGAGGAACAACAGAACCAAGAGAAACTCGTCCTCCACGCGATCGGTGAGCTGGACGAGGGTGATGGAGCTGACTACGGCGACATCATCGATACCGTCGACATGGCAGAAGAGGAAGTCGAGGACGTGATCAATGACCTCCTCAGCGACGGCACCTGCTATGAGCCGAAGCCAGGACGGATCAAGAAGCTGTGACCGTCGGACGGATCCTTTTTAAACGTGGGCGCCGACAGTGATACACCATGGCCGAGTACGACGATATGCTAGCACAGGCCCGGGACGAGATCCCGGAGGACGTGTTCGAGGAGAAACGGTTCGAGGTCCCGGAGGTCCGGACCCAGAAACGGGGCAACAGGACCGTCATCACCAACTTCAGCGATATCGTCGACACGCTGAACCGGGAGGAGGACCATCTCTCGAAGTACCTCGCCGGCGAGCTCGGTACCTCCGGCCACATGGACGGGAAAGAGCTTGTCCTGCAGGGCAAGTTCCGTCGCGGCCTGATCAACGGCAAGATCGAGGACTACACCGAGACCTATGTCACCTGCAGCGAGTGCGGCAGGCCTGATACCACGATGCGGAAGGAAAAAGGCGTCACCATGATGAAGTGTGAGGCCTGCGGCGCCAGGCAGAGCATCGAGGAATGAACATGTTCTGGATGAAGATCCATCGGACGGACGAAGGACGGCTCGTGGCCGCCTGCGATGAAGATGTCCTCGGACAGACGTTCACGGAGGACGGAACACAGCTCGATGTCGATGAAGACTTCTACAAAGGCAAGAAAGTTGAGCTCCTGGATGTCCTTGACGCGATCGAGGACGCGGCAACGACGAACTTCGTCGGCCCGGACCTGATCGGTGAGCTCGTGGACAGCGATATCATCGAGGAAGACGAGGTCGAGGAGATCGGCGGCATGGTCCACACGCACATGTACTTCATCTGAGACCCGGCCTTCTCTATAAAAAACCTGTCCTCACATACAGCATCATGCAGCAGTTCTGCCCGAAATGCGGCACGGAGACCGACCAGCTGTTCGGCAGCCGGGGGCTGTGTCGTGACTGCTACAGCGAGCACACAGAGTTCATCGAGCTCCCGGACGAGATCCGGTTCGACCAGTGCTCGGTCTGTGGCGATTACAAGGTCGAGAACGTCTGGAAGGAGTACGAGGGCGACGAGAAGCTGATCTACGATCTGTTGCGGCAGTACGAGAAAGACACAATCGAGATGTCAGCGTCCTTCCGCAAGCAGGGCGAGACATACATCGTCAACGTCCTGATGGAACGGTACGAGGACAGCGAGCCGGTCCAGCAGACCCGTGAGGTCCGGCTGATCCCGGAGAAGACACAGTGCCGTGACTGCTCGCGGTTCCACGGCGGGTACTTCGAGGCCATCGTCCAGCTCCGGGGCAACATATCGGAGGCGATGTTCGGGAACGTGATGGACCATGCCTCTGAGGCGACCAACGAGGACCGGAGCAATTTCGTCTCGAACGTCGAGCAACGTGACGGCGGCTATGACATCTATGCCTCATCGTCTGCGATGGCTGAGGCTATCGTCGATTTCATCTCCGAGCGATTCAAAATCGAAAAGACCCGCTCGAAGGAGCTCGTCGGGGCCGATGACGGCCAGGAGGTCTACCGGACCGTGATCTCGGTCCAGATCGGGGACCAGCTCCACGGCTGAGACCGCCCGCGCCACGAGCACGCGGACCTTTAAAACTGTTCAGCCCCCCACTCTCTGTACGATGGCAGACGACGGAGAGGACGAGGTCGGCAGGGTACGGACCCCGGACGATGGCGAGCATCTCGCGGTCGTCCTGAACAAGAGCGGCTATGGCCGGTTCAAACTGTACTGCAGCGATGGCAAGGAGCGCATGGGTCGTATCCCCGGCAGCAAGCGTCGCAACATGTGGGTCAAGGCAGACGACGTCGTCCTCATCGAGCCATGGGACGTCCAGGGCGATGAGAAGGCAGACATCATCTGGCATTACTCCAACGCCCAGAAGGACTGGCTCGAGGACAAAGGCTTTCTCGACGATCTCACAGAGTTCCTCTAACCCTCTGATCGTGCGTTCGTGACCTCCCGGTACATCACCGACAGACCAATAGGGACAAGGAGAGCGCCTATCGCACCTGTCAACGTTCGCATCGCGACAGGCAGTGATCCTAGACCGAGCACCAGCATCACCAGCCCCATCATGAACCGTCCACTGCTGACCTCGGGATCGGGAGCAACGTAGTCATCCATCTCCTCGAAGTCTTTCTCCTCCCGCAGGGCCTCGCGGTGGTCCTCGACCTCGTCCGCGTCGATCATCGGAAAGAGCTTGCCTGAGAACCCGCAGCGACCGCACTTGTAGCCGTAATCCAGGCCGAGCTTCGCCGCCATCCCTGTCCTGTCCACGGCAACGTCCTCGGATCCGCAGTTCGGACAGACCCTGATATCCGTCATGGACAGGGGTTTAAACCTTGGAGCTAAAAACCTTCCCCATGCCCGAGGACATCTGGGAGGACCACGAGGGCGAGAAGAACTTCGAGAACGTCTTCAACGAGGAGACACTCCGTGCACTGTACGATCTCGCCGATGACGGCCACTTCGAGGTCCTCCACGGGTTCATCAAGCAGGGCAAAGAGTCCAACGTCTGTGTGGCGGAGAAAAAGGGTGGTACAAGGGTCGCGGTCAAGATCTACGTCGTCGAGGCATCAAACTACGAGGAGATGTCGACGTACCTCCTCTCCGATCCTCGTTTCCAGGGGATCAGCGATTCCCGCCGCGATGTGATCTTTTCCTGGTGCAGCAAGGAGTACAAGAACCTGATGAAGGCCACGCGGGCGGATGTCCCGGCACCGCGGCCGCTCGGGTTCGAGAAAAACGTCTTGGTGATGGAGTTCCTCGGGGACGATCTCCGCCCTGCACCGCGGCTGAAAGACGTGGAGCTCCACGAGCCCGAACGAGAGCTTGATTTCCTCCTGGAACAGGTCCGGACCTTGTGGCAGGACGAAGACCTCGTCCACGGTGATCTGAGCGAGTACAACGTCCTCTGGCACGGGAAACCACGGCTGATCGATTTCAGCCAGGGCGTGATGCGGTCCCACCCCCTCGCCGATGAACTCCTGGAGCGGGACATCGCGAACCTGCTCAACCACTTCAGGAAGCGATACGGCATCGAGCGCGATGATGCGGACGTGCTGGACAGCATACGGTCCTGAGAATATCTCGTACCGGCGTAACGTGGCGCCAGCGGATGACTTAAAAAGGACGTAAGCATTTAAATGTTGGAACGGAGTGTACCACGTGCGCGTCGTACGGATACCGGACGAACGGGTGGGCGTTCTCATCGGAGAAGGCGGGGAGACCCTCGCTGAGATCGAGGATCTGACCAGCACCGACATCACCGTCGAGGACGGCGAGGTCCAGGTCACCGGCGAGGACCCGCTCCAGGAGATGACCGCCCAGCAGATCGCGAAGGCCATCGGCCGCGGGTTCAGCCCTGACGATGCCTTCCGCCTGCTCGAGGAAAACGCCGGACTTGCCGTCATCAATATCAAGGATTTCACGAACACCGACAACGGCAAAGAACGTCTCAAGGGTCGCGTAATTGGTCGTGACGGCGAGGCCAAGCGCCACATCGAGAACGAGACCAACACCGAGCTCGCGGTCTACGGCAAGACCGTCTCGGTGCTCGGTCCGCTCAGGGGCGTCGAGATCGCGAAAAAGGCAGTCGAGATGCTCCTCGATGGCAGCTCCCACGCCTCGGCGTACCGGTACCTGGAACAGAACAAGGCACAGACGATAGGATGATACCATGGCAGAACAGCACAGAGAGATCTCAGTAGCGGAATTCTTCGAGAAAAACCGCCACCTGCTTGGCTTTTCCAACCCGCAGAAAGCGATCATAACCTGTATCAAAGAGGCAGTCGACAACTCTCTGGACGCCTGCGAGGAGGAACGTATCCTCCCGGAGATCCACGTCACGATCGATAAGACAGGCGATGACAAGCTCCGGTTCCAGGTCAAGGACAACGCCATGGGGATCGACAAGGACATCATCCCGAACATCTTCGGCAAGCTGCTGTACGGGTCGAAGTTCCACCGTCTCCAGCAGACACGGGGCCAGCAGGGGATCGGTATCTCCGCTGCCGGCCTGTACGCCCAGCTGACGACCGGGAACCCGGTCAAGATCTACTCGAAGAAGAAAGGCGCAGAGGACACCCACATGTTCAAGGTGCGTATCGATACACAGGAGAACGAGCCCGAGATCATCGATGACCGGATCGTGGATGATTACGAGTTCGATCACGGCACTTCCATCGAGATGGAGATCGAGGGCAAGTACACGGGCGGGCACCATTCCGTCAGGACATACCTGAAACACACAGCGATCATGAACCCGTACGCGAAGATCGTACTGACGGAGCCGGACGGGAACACCATCGAGTTCCCGCGGGTCTCCGATTCCCTGCCACCGAAGCCAAAAGAGATCAAGCCCCACCCCCACGGGGTCGAGCTCGGTGTCCTCCAGCGGATGATCAAGAACTCATCCGCGAGGAAGGTCTCGTCCTTGCTCCAGAACGAGTTCACGCGGGTCGGACGGACCTCCGCGGATGACATCCTCGAGAAGGCAGGCATCGACGGCAAGAAGCGGCCAGGCACCCTTGAGAAAAGCGAGGTCGAGAAGCTGCTGGATGCGATGCAGAACACGAACCTCCAGAACCCGCCGACGAACTGCCTCTCGCCGATCGGGGAGGGCCTGATTGACCGGGGACTGAAGAAAGAGCTCAACCCCGAGTTCGTCGCCTCCGTCACGCGGAAACCGTCCGTCTACCGTGGTAACCCGTACCAGATCGAAGCCGCGATCGCCTATGGCGGCGATATCAAGGACGACGGGACATACAACGTCCTCCGGTACGCGAACAAGGTACCACTGATCTACAAGCGCTCATCGTGTTCCACCACGAAAGCGATCCGGGACACGGACTGGTCCCGCTACGGGCTCAGCGAGTCAGGCGAGCGCCCGACAGGACCGGTCTACATCCTCGTCCACATGGCCTCCGTCTGGGTGCCGTTCACCTCGGAGGGTAAGGAGGCGATCGCGGACTACCCGGAGATCAAAAAGGAGATGAAACTGGCCCTCCAGGAGGTCGGCAGGAAGCTCAAGACCCACATCAGCCAGAAGCGCAAGAAGAAGGTCCGCGCGAAGAAGAAAAAGAAGCTCACCTCCTACGGCCAGCTGATGTCCGGTGCCCTCGGCGAGCTGACAGGCGAGGACAGCCAGGAGATCGAGGACGCGATCATGGAGATGCTCAACGACAAGTACGGCGAGAACATCGAGGAGGTCGAGGGCTGATGCCCGCAGTGACAGAACAACGAGGTGATAGATAGATGCCACGACTAGACGAAGACCATGAGACGATCAAGAAGCTCGAGGCACTTGGTCGACAGGTCCTCAGCCAGATCAAGGAAGGAGACAGCCCCAACATCGAGAAACCGGTACGTTCACGGTCGAACGTGGAATACGACGAGGACCAGGAACTGCTCAGCCTCGGGGACTCCACGTCAAAGCGGTACTTCATGAACATCGGGCATGCTCGGAAGTTCATGCAGACCATGCTGATCGCGGCGAAGTGCCGCGAGTTCATCCAAGAGGAACGGACCGCCTCCATCCGAGAGCTGTACTACCAGCTCAAGCGGACCGTGCCAGGCCTGGACGAGAACACCCTGGAGGACCAGGACGAGTCCGACCCTGTCATCGTCGACCTCGAGACCGCGACGGACAGCCTGCGGGAGCAGCTCCACCTGATCGCGGAGCCGAAGGGGCGGCTCTTCGGGCCGATCACGATCGAGGACGAGGGCGACGAGATCGACTGCCTGCAGCTCGGGAAATCCGGTCTCGGTGTGCCGAGCATCGTGGATGATTATAACTTCATCGAGCACAACGCGGATTACGTCCTCGTCGTCGAGACGAGTGCCATGGCCGCTCGACTCGTCGAGGAGGACTTCCACAAGGAACACGACGCCATTATCATCTCGGCCGGGGGACAGCCCTCACGTGGTGTCCGGCGTCTGACGCGGCTGCTCAACGACCGTCTCGACCTGCCGGTGTATGTCTTCACGGACGGGGACCCGTACGGCTACTATATCTACTCCGTGCTGACTGCCGGCTCGATGAACCTGGCCTTCGAGTCCAAGCGCCTCGCGACACCTGATGCGAACCTGATCGGTATGACCATGCAGGACGTCGAGGAGTACGGCCTCGAGAACGTGACAGAGAAGCTCAAGGGCAAGGGACCGGATCAGTCCGGTGGCCCGACTGCTGACTACAAGCGTGCCCTGGACATGATGGAGTATGAGTGGTTCAAGCACGATGAATGGCAGCAGGAGCTTCAGACGATGCTCGACAAAGGTATCAGGGTCGAACAGCAGGCCCTGGCGAATAACTCCCTCCAGTTCGTCGCCGAGACGTACCTGCCAGAGAAAATCGAGAAGGGAGAGTTCCTCCCATGATGATGCTCGATTTACTCGGAAAGAAAACGCTACGCGTTTTCCCGCCAGAGAAAATCGAGAAAGGAGACGTCCTCCCATGATCAAGACGTGAGCGAGATGGCCACTCTGGACCTAAAAGCACTCAAGGGCCTTCCACCAGGCGGACAGCAGTTCTTCACCGACCTGGAGGAGGGACTCGACCTCGAGGAGATCAGGTCCATCCTGGTCTTCGGCAGCACCGTGACAGGGGACGTGGCAGCGGTCAGCGATATCGATCTGCTCATCGTCCTCGAGGACAGCAGTGAGTATGCCGGGAAGGCCCATGATGTGCTGGACGAGATTGTGCCTGATCTCACCGAAAAGACCCGGCCGGACAACGGCCTCGAGGCCCGGGTACAGCGGCTGACAGGGATGTTCCGCTCCGGGTTCATCGCAGAGGAACGGGATATCAGGGAGGGTCGGTTCGAGGCGATATTCGAGACCTCTGCCCTGGCACGGGCGGCCCCGTGGCGGATCGTGCTGGCCCGCGTGTTCGAGCAGGCAGAGCCGGTCTACGGGGAGATGATCGAGCCGGACTGGGACAGGGTCGGCGATCCACACGAGATGCCTGTCCGGGAGCTCGTAAAAGACATAGCGATGACGGAGCTGCTTGCCCTCGCACAGCTACCCTACCAGTTCCTCTCAGATCGGGCGACCGAGTACAGCCTGGAAGCATACAAGTGGACGCTTTACAACTGTGCGTACCTCCTTGAAGGCGAGGCAACGACGCTTTCGAGGTCGATAGACGCGCTTCCAGGGACCCGTATGGATGAGCGGTTCCTGGAGCTTCGTGACGATCCCAGGACGTCACCGTGGTTCGTCCTGCAGGCACCGCTGTCGATCGCGCAGGCTCATCTCGCGGCCGGCCGGGCGATCGTCGGGGGTGGGGCCTGATGTATCCCCGCGACCACGCTATCATCGCTGCTGCGGTGACAGCGATTGTCGCTGTCATCAGCGGGGTGACAGGGACAGGGTTCATCGTGTGGGTCACTATCGGGACGATCGCCGGCGTGGTCATCGATGTCGATCACGTCGTGCTCTCGATGTTCGTACATGGTCGGTGGCGGGAGGGGTTCAAATGGCTGGGGCAGCCACGGCATGCACTTCTCTCGCCAGATGCCCTGCTGGAGGATATCGATTATCCGAAGCTGGTCCACCACCGTATCCTGTCCCACATGGTGATATTCGCGGCGCTGGTGGTACTCGTACCCGTCCATGAGCTGGTGAGGCCTGCGGTACTCGGTTTGGGAGCCCACATCCTGGCGGATATCGCGTGGGACCTGTGGAACGAAACGTACCGGCTCTAAGGGGCTGGCGCTGGTCTTGTGAAGTATTTCAGGGGGGCGGCTTGAAAAATGTCGAGGGGAACGACAGCTGCATGGAGACTGCCAACGGACTCACCATCGATGCGAAAGGACAGATAACCGCTGTACGGCTGTCGGACCAGGAGGAGGTCTCCCTGGAGTGGGGTAAGGTCGATGACCCCGATGCAGGCGAGTACCAGAACACCCTGGGCATCAAGGACGCTGAATGGGTGGAAAACGACAGCGACGATGACGGGACCTACTTCATCTACGAGCGAGACAGTGAGCGGTTCAAGATGTACAAGTCTGACCTGAATCCCAGCGAGTGACCGGACGATATTTAAGCGTTCCACGATGAGGTACCCAGTGCATACCGGCCGGGCTCCCCTCCTCACCCGGCCGGTTTAAGGGAGCGTAGCTCAGCCTGGGAGAGCGCGAGACTGAAGATCTCGTTGTCCCCGGTTCAAATCCGGGCGTTCCCACTTTAGTCCTTCTCAACGTGATGGCCGGACTCTATCAGCACGACGAGGAACCGGATTCTTCCACTCGGTTCTCTCCCGAGAACCTCGAGGTCAAATCCGGGCGTTCCCACTCTACATGCTGTCCAGTTGTAAACAATTGAATTGCTGAATTCTCCCGCCCGTTAAGAAACTCAATACACTCAAATAGATTAATTCAAATTAGCAATTGTATAAAAAAAACATCTAATCCATCCCGATCATCTTTTTAGCTTCTTTCTGAGGGATGCTATCGCTTTCACGGGCTTCTTCCACCATACGAGCCTCTCTTTCATTAAGAGAGTGCTTTTCTTCCGTTGTATTGCCCGCCATTTCTTTCACCTGTATACCATTATAGCGGGAAAACTTTTAATAAGAGTGTTGTCAAAGAAAGATCTCTAATCTTAGAAAGGCCATAGTTATTGTCCTTTTTCCCTAATAAAAGCTTGTCTGAATCGATTTTTTATACAGTTCTGTGTAAGTAATCCGCATGGGGAAGTACTGGAAAACAATTTTCATACACCAAATGCAGGCCCTCTCCAATAACCAAAGAGAAGAGATATTTGAGAGCATCAATACGCTAGAGCAAGAAGGCTTTGCAGAGTGCGAAGACGGCGAATGGAGCCCGGAGAGAGACGGCGGACAAATCTACAAGTTGAAAGTCAAAAAGGAGCATGCAGACCACCGGATTTTTATCGATAACAGAGATGGTGATTTAGATATATACGGGATGTTTCACCGCGACAGAGGGTATGAAGACGGTTATGACGAAGATCAGGATCCCGATGACTACATAAGAAACATTCTAAGCGGTATAGATTGGATCTCCTAATAATGTGCAGGTGGAGGGTTCTAAGTGCCCCTAACACAGGATGGATAATCCCAGCTCCTGGAGACAGATTTAAAAAGCGAGAACGTACTACTGCAGGTCGGTACCCAAAAAGGTCATACCAGAACACTTCGACCCGCTCCGGGCGTTCCCACTCTAATGCTGTCCGGTTGTTCTTTCAGCCACTCGACAGATGCTCCTTTTTTATTCGTCTACCCAGCAAGGTGAACCAGATACCGTGAGCACACGAACCTCACTCTTGCTGGTGAGCGGGCTTGTCCTCCTGTTCACACCGATGGCCTCCGCGAGCTGGGCGCAGGATGCATTCAACCCCATCACGACAGCGAACGAATCAGATGTCATCGTGCACGGGACGGTCGTCGAGATCCAGGACAGCGGCGGGACACCAACACCGATGCACGATACGACCCATCCTGTTACACTCGACATCCATGAGGTCATCAAGGGTAACGTGAGCGGCGACCACCTCACCATCCAGGTCGGTGGCGGGGGCGGCGTCTGGATCTCGACCGCCGCCAGCTTCTCCATGGACGAGGAAGTCATCCTCCTGCTCCAGCAGCACCAGTCCACCGCTTCAAGCCAGCCGATCTACTACCTCACCAGCGGTCAGCCCGGGAAGTACACGGTCACGAACGGTACAGTCCAGATTACAGAACCAGTCACCAAGCGCATCACGGTCAAGGATATAAAACAACTCCTCCGCGAACCCACGACCACAAACCTCACCGCACTCCCTACTGTCAACATCTCTCGACAGTACACACCGCCTGATGCCACCAGGCCTGCCACAGACGGAGGACCTGGCATCATCGGACAGATCATCCAGGCCATCCTCCAGTTCCTGCCCTGACTTGGCCTCTCATCGATGCAGGCCTTAAATAAGCCGGAAGATGTACTGTAGCCCGGTAACCAAGATGGTTAGAACAGAACGGCAGTAAATAAACACAAGCAACTCCCAAAAAATTTATCCGACCGTGAGGAAAGAATAGACAGAGAATATACTATGGTCGATACAAATCGTCGCGATTTTCTCAAGGGACTTCGCGCCCTCGGTCTTACGCCGGCTATTACCAGCATTGATGAAGAAACAGCACAGGTAGGGGATATCACCTATAATCCGAACGAAGAGGTCACCTATGTTGCAGGCTGGAGCAACGAATTCAAAGACGGTGAGGTCCACAAGGACCCGATGTATAAGACCATGACCCATGAGGAATGGGACGAGCTTCAGGCTACAGACCAAGCTGCTCAAGAACTGACAGACCTATTAAATGGATCTGAACTGGAAGAAAAATACATAGGTATCATAGAGAGTGCAGCCGAAGAAAATGACACCGGAGACCAGCTAGAAGTTACAATCTCAAGCGACTCAACATACACAGCCGAAGAAATAATGGGACAGCTTCCGGCAACGGTCTCTGGAGAGGCAAAATTCGCAGACGAAGAATTCGAAGTGCCCGTCGATGTCAGAGAGGTCGATTTTGAAGAACACAGCTTTTACTCAGAACCCTACACTCAATACAATGACGTACCAGGGGCTGCGCCAATAATCTCCCCTGATACGCCCGACTACGCAGGATGTACAGCCGGTCCCTTTTTCCATGAACGAAATGGAGAAGCATACATGGTCGGCGTCATAAAAGGCACCGAAGATGGCTTAGCCTATGCTACAACTGCAGAGACAACAGAAGATGTACTCAGCGGTAATTGGTTGACACAATAACACCTCACTTTCAATCGGCATACAATCACCACAAGAATCAAATGCAGCACAAGCACCTCGCAATCGGCGGCGTGGCAGTCCTTGGGGCAATCGTTCTTACTGCGTTGAGTACGACCACGAGCTCCGTCGCGGGACCCTACAGCGTGGAAAACTTTACACACAACCATGCCATTTTTAATGAAGACGGGAGCCGTTTGGGTGCCTCACAGAAAGAGGCTGTGAGCTTTGATGCACACCTCCGTGATGCCAACATCACGGCCTCCAATCCCGGCACACTCCAGCTCATGGTCCATGTGAACGCGGACACCAACGTCACGATAGCCAGCAGTCAGGTATCGCACCCGTTCGGACTGCTCAACGCCGTCGGCACCGACAGCCGCTTCTGCCTCTACCCCCAGGACTACACAGGGCAACGGAGCAGCAGCGCGTCCTACAGAGGACCAGCAAGCAGATGCCCTGGTCCATTCAATGCTACCGGAATAGCCCTGGAGCACACACCGGGAAGCGTCATCACGACAAACTATACCCTCAACCAGACCGAGATCGATGCCCCCGGCCAATACACCATCACCAGCTACGTGAACTACACCCTACCAGAACGCGAACCATTCTACCACCTCCGGTTCAACGTATCGTTCGATATAGTATCACACTGAGTCTCACCATTTGACTTGTACATCAATGCACGATGTGAAGCGGGCAGAATTTAAATACCCCTAATCGCTACTGCAGGTCGGTACCCAAAAAGGTCATACCAGAACACTTCGACCTGCTCCGGGCGTTCCCACTCCGAATTTCCGGGAGCACAGATCCCGTCTGGATCTATTCGAAGGTGCTTCCACGGAAAGCACCTGGGTAGAACGTGCCGGGTCGCTGCGCGACCCGACCAGACGATATACAGTATCAGTTCCCCCGATGAGCGGTCCGTGAACAGCGAGACCGGTCAGCCGAGCAGGCTCTGGATGATGGTGGTGACGAAGTCCCGGAAGGCACCGATCAGCGGGAGACGGCTCGGCCGGTCATTCTCCTCGCCCTCACCATCCTCTCCGCCGTCGGTCTCTCCTCCATCGCCGTCACCGCGCTGCTGGCCGGTGACCTCGAACAGGACAGAATCCCGCACAACAGCGCCGTCATGGTCCCTGACCGAGGCCGTGATGTTGTACACACCGGTGTTCAGGTCCCCGGTCGGGATCGCTATGCCGGAGCTGTTCGAGGTGTAGGTCGCATTGGCAAGGGTCGCCTCGTACCGGGCTATGCCCGTGTCATCGATCACATCGAACCCGGCCCGGACCTCACCGCCCTGTGAGACCTCCCGGGGAACGGAGAGATTGAGCCGTGGCGGACGATTTATAATATCGAGTGTGACGTTCCTCCTGAATATATCGCCTGCGGAGGATTCTATCATGAATGTCACGTCCTGGCGGCCGGTCCCGATGTCATCGGGCACCGGTACCTGTCCCGCGAACCGTGATACATCCACATCGACCGTGGTCCCGGCCACTGTCAGCGACAGGATGTTCGAGGCGTTCCCCTTCACCCAGATCCGCTGGTCACGGTAGACCGCCGTCGCGTTGGTCCGGAACGTATCGAGAGTCCGGTTCGGCGGGCGGAGCTGCGGGTCGATGCTGCCCTCCAGGCGGCGCTCGGCCGTGGACCCGTCCGCGAGGACGGCCGTGTGATTCATCCTGAACTCGAGCTCGGTCACGTCATCGGGCGGGACAGGCGCCTTGAAATCCGTATAGCCCTCGACAGATCCGTCCTCGATATCGAGGCCGGCGATATCGACCTCGTGCCTGAGCACAGTGCCTGTTGTGTTCCTGACCAGTACATCGAAGCCGGTGACCTTGGTGCCATTGAACGCGTCGTTCTCCAGCTCGAGGCTGTACGTCAGGATGATATCCACACTGTCGGCCTCATACGACGGCCAGACCTCACCGTACATCCGCAGATCGGCGGTCGGGTCATCCGTGTACAGGACAGTGTCATAGGTCGCACCGGCGACGGTGCCAGTCAGGCCAAGCAGGATGACACCGAGAGCAAGCTTCCGCATGGAGTATGCTGGGGCAGGAGGGGATAAAAGATTGTCGCGGGTCAGGTACATGCCATCCTGACGGTCTGCCCATCGACTGCCACGAGGAAGAACGGATCGATCCTGGAGGCGATCGCGCGGCCGAACGTGATCGTCTCTTTCTCCAGCTGCTCAAGGGTCACCGTCTGGTTCTGCCCGTTGAGCGAGACGGTGGCCTCGCCCGAGACACCGATGGGGAGGATCTCGAGGCGGCCCTGGCGGTTACCGCAGCTCGCCTGGACGATGAGATCTTCCTCAGGAGCCGCATCAGCACCTGGTTCGAACGATGTTGCCTCCATCGCGATCGAGCGCTCTGTCTGGGGCTGATCGATGGTCATGTTCTGGTGGGCGATGTAGTTCCGTGTGGTATCGATACAGACGGACGTGTTGATGGGGTTGACATCGACATCAAGCCTGTCAGTAACGGCTGTCTCGTTGCCACCGGTCATGACATCATAGTACTGCGTCGACAGTGACCTGACCTCGTACCTGGTGCACTCGCGCCCGGCGACTGTCTCGGGCCCGATCGTGACGACACCGACATCGTCATCGGCGAAGACACCAGGATCCGCGGCCGGTAGCAGGGGCCACAGCGTCCGCTCGGAGAGAAACAGACAGTCATCGTCCCTCGAGGACGTGTTCGATGTGTAACAGACAAAGGCCTCGCCAGAACGATGATGCTTGTAGACGCTGAAATCGATCAGCTCCTGGAAGAACCGCACCTCGACATCCTGGCGTTGCCATCGCGGACCGCGCTCCAGTGTCGCTGTCCGGTACTGGATCTTTGGTGTGCTGGACTGGAGATCATACTGGACGGTGAAGGTCCCCGACATCTCGGTCTGGTCGGCGAACGTGACCGTGCCGAGACAGCCGGCAACCACGATTGTCACCAGTACGAGGACGAGCTTCCGCATACTGCAGCACTGCGGACCGGTCCTTTACAAAGGACGCAGTTACTCGGGCTGGTATGTCATCTCGCCCCGGAGGCTGGAGCGGTGATCCTTCCAGTCGGAGATGTACCGGGCAGCACGGACGGTGTCCTCGGCGGAATGGCCGGCCACGATCAAGGCGTTGGTGCCCTCCGAGAAGGCATCCTCGACCATCTGGAGGACTGCCTCTCCCTCGCGGTCCTGCCACTGATCCTGGGTCCAGACAGCATCGTTCTGGGCTGCCAGATCGGCGACCAGCTGGTTGACAGCCGGCCCACCGACCAGGATCATGTTGCGGCTGGTCCGCTGCTGGTCGGTGATCTCGGTGTCCATCGAGGCAAACGCAGGCAGGCGGCCGCGGATGCGGTTGTTCTTCACGCCCCGGTACTCGAACCTGGCCTGCTGTGTGCCACTGGCTGATCTCGCGAGGCCGTCACCGGCACCTGTGAAGGCGGTACCGAGTGTCGACTGGTCGCTCGGATACATGAGCTCGACCGTACCGGTGTCACCGGTGTCCTCGCTGGCGTAGGTACCGTAGTCGTTGTAGCTGACATAGACATCGTCGTTGGACTCCAGATTGACACGGGACCAGGTGCCGGTGTAGGACAGGGCATCTGCGGTGTCCGAGCCACCGACCTCGACCTCACTGTCGGTCCCATCCCAGGCAGGCTCGACGACGAAGGCCTTCTGGGTATCGGTGTCGTCTTCCTCCTGGATGAACACAGCCGCCGGATCAGTGTCTGGCAGGTAGCTCTGCAGGCTGGAGACACCGGAGACCTCGGACGTATCCGAGGACCAGTACTGGAGACCGGAAGTACGTTTCAAGGACCCGTACAGGACAGTATCATCGCTGGAGAAGTCCCCGGATCCATCGACATCGTCGATCACGTTCTCGCCAATGTCGAACTGTGAGTTGCTGTTCTGGGATTCATCGTGCTTCGTGCTGGAGGCAAACGCCGTCAGGGTGTTGCCAGCATTGACATCAGTCGTGCTGTCCGTGTTATCGATCAGCGTGTCAGCCTGGCTGGTGTAGACGCCGTCGCCGTCATCGTCGCTGAAGATTTCATCGCCGGCGTCATATCCGCTGTTGCCATCGACATCGACCCACTGTCCGCCCGAGGCGGTGCTGAGGTCCACGATAGCCGCACCATCAGAAGCGGAGACACCGTCGCCGTTGGCATTGACGGGAGAATCTGAGGAATTGGAGACCGTTCCGGACCCTCCAAGATCTTCTATGACCACATCCGATGTGCCATCCCAATTACCGCCAGATGTCGAATCATTAAACTTAATGTTTGCCCAATCACTGGGGCTTCCACTCGAGAGAGTAGCATCAGTCGCGGGAGTAGTGCCATTAAGCACTTGATCTTGACTGTTGTAGATCCCGCCTTGTGTTCCTCCAGTCTGGTTCTCTAGGATAACGGCATCTTCCGTGTGTTCCCATCCTACTGTTCCAGTTGATTCATTGTAGAATGAAATATTGGCCCATCCGGTAGGCTTAGTCCCTGTAAGAGACTTCCCATTTGTGTTCGACAAGGAGTCTCCTGCTACACTAGCGTCGGCTTCTGCTGTGTAAAGCCCGTCGCTGTCATCATCAGTGATGACATCTTCACCGGCATTGATGGTAGAGTCACCTGAGATGAGGTAATACGTACCGCCCGTGATTCCGGACAGAGCATTCAGCGTGTCGCGGTTGGATGAATCGACTGTACCATCGTTTCCTGAGTTCAGGTTAGTGTCAGCACCGGTCGAGTACGTTCCCTGCCCACCGATGTCGCGGACGATATCATCGCCATCACCGAACCCGTTTGCTCCTTCATCGGTCTGGCCGGCAGCATCGTAGAACTCCTCGTTGCTGTTGAACGAGACAAGGTTTGTCCCGAAGTCACTGGGATCCTGGGACGGATCGTACAGTGACAGAAGCCCTCCATTCTCGGTCTCGAAGGACGGGGAGACAGACGTCACACCGGAGGCGCCGCTGCCGGTTGCCTTGAAGTCAGCATCGGTACCCCATGTGACATACAGTTTATCAGCGGTCCCGGTACCGCCACCTGTGTCCAGGACGAAGTGATACGTCTGGCCGTCGATGACCTCCTCGCCCTCGTATTCGTTATCGTTCTCAGCGGTGTTGCCGTCACCGTTGGCATCGAGATCGAGCTCGATCGTGCTGCCGGACAGCCTGTCGCGGAGATCGACGGTTGCCTCATCGGTACTCGCACCGTTTACCACCAGATTCTGTTCATCGGTATCGATACCCGTGACCTCGAACAGGTTCGGGAACCCACCGGCATCAGCAGTGAAGTACTGGTCCTTCTGGACAGCATCTCCCTCGACAACGACAACCGTGTCACCGTCAGCATCGGCCAGCATATTCGAACCGGTATTCGTGTCCCTGTAGAAGAACGACACGGACATCTGATCCTGGCCCCGCGGGGTGAACGTCACTGAAGCGGTATCGGAGTCACCCTGACTGAACGTGACGGACTCGACACCTGTCGCGTCCTCGGCACCAGCATCAGGCAGCAGGCCGCCGTGGCGGAACACGATATCATCGAAAACCGGGTCCTGGAAGCTCTCGCCGGCGCGGACGTAGGTAGTATCGCTGTCGGGCGCACCGACACTGACCTCCACCGAGGAGACCTTCACCCCATCAGCCAGGGTGTTGGTGGAGCCGACACTGGAGCCCTCGAGGTTGACATAGGTGCCCTCGATATCGTTACCATCGCTGTCCTCAATGGCCTCACCATCGCGGAGGACGTATTCCTCCGATCCGACCGCGAAGGTGACAAGGCCCTCGGAGTTCTGCGAGGACGTCTGGATGACATCCGCGATGCGGACATCGGTCCCGTCCACGTTGACAGTCGAGCCCTCCGTCTTCTCCCGGAGACTCCCGTCAAGATAGAACGCAGTCGTGTTCGAGCTCGTCACCGCACGGACCTCGACTGTGTGGGTCTCACCGTTGACCTCGAACTCCGTGGACTCGCCTGTCTCGAGATCGTACTCCTGGCTGGAGCCGTACAGGATGAACTCGCCTTCGTTGCCGGAGGTGAAGCTATCCTCCGAGATGGTGAAGGACTTCCCGAACAGGGACAGGTCCTCACCGAGGACATCGTCGTTCTTGTTGTCGCCCTGGGAGGTATCGGACAGTTCCAGGCCGTCACCGACGTTGGCCTGCAGCTTGTAGAGGTACGAGGTATCACTCACCGTGGACGGGTTGTCCACGTACAGGAACGGGTCCTGGTTGGAGGTATCGCCCGGGTTCCCGAAGCCACTCGCCCGGTCACCCACGTAGAGGTACTGCTCGATGTCCTGGCTCGTCCCTGATGCGTCCTGGAACGTCGTCGTTGCCAGCGCATCCAGGTCGTCCGCGGTCAGGGTCTGTCTGACATCGCTTATCGTATCGCCGAAATAGAGATCGTCGTTCCGCGTGTCCAGTGTCGTGCCGTCGGTGCTCCAGGAAGACGCACCCGCGACCTCGACGGTCTTCGTGTCCCGGACCTGGCCGACACGCAGGCTCGACTGGCCCAGTGCCGCACCGATCTCGATGGCGCCGACGACATCGGAGACAGCGCCCTGGGATCCGACCACGATCTCCGCCGTCGGGGTGCCCTGGTTGTTGGTGAACTGCCCGGGGAAATCAGCCAGCGAGGCGGCCGTCCCCAGGGACAGTCCTATCATCAGTGTTGAACCGGCAAGTGCTGAGACCTTCTTGATACTGTCGCGTACGTTCATAGAGCGATACCTCGATGACCTGATGGGCGCCGATCCAATAAAAGGTTAACCCGTCCGGTGGCTGGCCCGCTCGCTGGTGTACTCCACGATGCTCCCGACCAGGTCATCGAACTCCCGCTCGGAGGTCGCCCGCTGGAGGGTCGCGAGGAACACCGACAGCCCCCCGATCCCGATACCGACCCCGGCACGGGAGACGGTATCCAGCATCGCATGATCTTGAACCATACCGACGGCCCCGACGAACAGGCCGATGACCATCACGAGGAAGGACAGGGTCAGGATGAAAAGCGACCGCTCGACGCGTCGCTCCGGCAGCAGCATCGCTATCGAGGCGTCGCTGTGGCTCCCGAGGTTCCGGCCGGCCTGCCAGGTCTGGTACAGGATGAACAACCCGGCGGCGGTCCCGAGCAGTCCGAAAGCTACCTGGTGATCGATTCCCGCAATCGTCGGTTCCACCTCCCCAACACGACCATCATCATGACAAAGAACGCCATGACGACGGCCTCGCCGATGTTCATGATGTCCACACGGCCGATCCAGGCCCCTGCAGTGAACACGAGGAAGCCGGCGATGAACACGACTTCCCCGATCATCAGCACGGACAGATCGCCCCTGAGGTTGCCGGGTGTGAACTGCATCGCCGTGCCTGTCTCCTTGCGGCACACGTACAGATCATGGACCATCCGTCCGAGCTGGTACAGGATCCCGAGCCCGATCAGGGCCATCGCGATCCGGGCGGCCGTATGCATCGGTACCGTTGTACTGCAGTCCAACGTTTAAAAATCGAGGCCGGGGCCTCAGAACTCGTGCTCGATATCGCCCAGCCCGGCATCGAAGAACCCGTCCTTGCTCCTGAAGCCCCAGTCCTCGAGGACAACATCGTTGAACCGGGCGCGGGCATAGATCACCGGCAGCCCGAGTAGTGGCAGGCGGCGGTCTGTGACCGTCTCCATGGTCACGTCAGCACCGTCATCGCAGTCCGCAAAGGCCAGAAGCGTCGTCGAGGCCGCACGACCATCCTGGACCGTCCGATACTCCCGGATGGAAGGATGATCGGCCTCGACCTGTCGCATCAGGATCTCCTTGCCTCCCCTCCGGCGGAATCGGGCCTCGTGATCGTCGACCTCGATGAGCTCGAGGCCGTACAGCTTCCACAGCTGGGTGATCGGTGAGGTCTGTGGGGCGAAAGACGCATAGACATCCTCGACATCCTGGTCGGTGTGGAACCGGGTCAGGCCCTTGATGGCGAAGACGTGGCCGAACCCGGCCCCGAGGACCCAGACCGTCCCGGGGACGAGGATAGCCCAGATGGACCTGAACCCGAGCCACTGTGCCGTCTGGCTGATCACCTCCAGTCCGCCGACAACGACGAAAAACGAGGTCACGAGGCCGGTCATCCGGTAGACCCGGAACAGATGCGGGAACCGGTCCTCACGGTAGCCGGGCTGGTGGTACAGGACATATCCACCGAGGAGCAGGGCAAAAGCACCTCCGAGCCCGAGGAGGCCGGCGATGAAGTAAAGGAGTGATATGAAAGAGAACGAACCGAGCTCAGCAAGGGTGATCGGTCCCTGCACGAGAAGGACTGCCTGGATGAGGACGGCCAGGACGACGGCACCGATGAGAAGGTCATGGATATGTGTCTCCCGGGCGAGGACGTCGGTCTGGCGGATCCAGAGCCCGACGACCGCGAGCAACGGGACACCGGTCAGGAGAACGATGGCACCGATCCGTGCGAGGCCGCCCGGAAGCGCCGTCACGGGGACGAACCCGTACATGATCACCTGGGCGATGCCGAGGACCATCACGATGAGGCCGGCACCGGCTGTCAGGCGGGACCGTGGCATGCGTGGTGTATGGGGGACGTGGCCTGAAATAGGTGGGGGCCGGCGGTCGGTTCGTGAACGCGATCATGCCTCTGGACGGGCGAGCATCGTCCGGAGCATACCGACGACGTTGCTGGAGGCGTCCAGGATCTCGACGTTGACCAGGGTGCCGTCTTCCGCATAATGCATGATGACATCACCACCTGGGCCGTGGGCTGGCTCCCTGTCCTGGAGCCGGAGGAAAAGGATGTCGCCGTCGGGATCGTATGCATACTCCATAACCATCACCTCAGGCGGTGACAGATGTCGTATCAGGGACATCGATCTCCGTTGTATCCTGTACGATATCACCGTCGAGGGAGATTTCGATGGTTACCACGACGCTGAGAACATCACCGATACGCTTGCTTGTCAGTCTGATGTCTCTGATACCGCGGAGATCGCCAGTACCGATATCCTGACCCATCATCTCTGAAAGGAAATCCTTTGCTCCTTCTATCTCGATCCCGACGATGGTCCGGTTGTTTCCTATATCAATGCTGATATCACCTGTGCTTACAGAGTGCAGCGACGGTTCTCCGGTGCTGTAGTACAGCAAATCATGGTCCGGATCGTAGCTGATCTTTGCTCCCATCGATGGTCTCCTCTGTGCGTTCATTCGCTATCGCCTCTTTAATAATCTATCAAGATCGTTCATGGTTTTCCGTGCAAGATGAGCTGTGACGAGGATGAGTGCCTCCTGCTTGCCCGAAACAACGATCTTGAGGTAGTACTGGTTCGAACGGTCGAACACAAGGATATACGACGGATCACGCCCAGGCGGGTTGTACGACGCACCGATGAGATCATCGGACTCGAACAGGAACCACAGGACCTCCTCGACGTTGATGTGGACCCGGTCGAGGAGGACATCGTCCTCGAAATGCCGTGTCAGACGGACATCCTCACGGTCGAAGGACCGGACCCAGGGAAGGATACTGTCAGGATCCTCGAGGACGTGATCGAACGCCATCGACGTTTCAATTGCTCCTGATGGTCATAAACGGTGCTCGTCGTTCCAGGAGGATGCCTGCATGGAACGATATCACCGGTTTTTGTCCCTGGCTGCAGAGCGAGATACATGCGGTACCGCGTCCGGACGACAGCGACCTTCGACGAACAGGTACACAAGCACCACCGCGACAGGAAAGAGGAACTGGAGACGGTGAAGGAGAAGCTGGAGCGATATCCGGAACGTTATGGTAAGCCACTGCGGGGACGGTTGCACGGTACCTGGCAGATCCGTCTGGGACGTGAGTTCCGTGTCTGGTACGAGATAGATGAGCAGGAGAATGTTGTGACGCTGAAGGCCATCCATCACAAGGACGAGGCCAGAGAACGGTACTAGAGCTCTTCGAGCAGGTTCTCCATGTCCCTCGTCCGGCCGGCACGGATATCGTGTTCGCTCGCTCGGAGCTGGTCCATGACCCCCTCATGCTGGAGGGTCGCGATGGTCGCCTCCAAGCTCTCAAGATCGCGGCGGGGTACGGAGACGAGTTCCTTCCTCTCGCTCGTGCTCATGATGGCGTATACGGAATGGACGGATAAAAACGTATCGTCGGTTCTCACATGGAGACGTTCAGGGAAACAGATGTCTCGCGTGAAAGGCTGAGATATGAGATGAGAGAAGAGATGGAAGAAAAAAGAAAAGACGGGACCGATCCCGGTGTCCGTATCAGCCCGAAGCTGTCCCGACTCGTGAACG
>CAZFEL010000003.1:0-183942 GCA_964517675.1 uncultured archaeon
ATGATCACATCGTACATGGGTCGGTCACCAGCTCGGGATGAAGTCGACGGCTAAATCTCGTATCGGCAAACCATTGCCGACACGACCGCGAACAGGACCAGAGAATACTTAAACCGTGCGTAACAACATCTCTCTGGTCTCAGGCGGCCTGACCCGTTACCACGCGGGTCAGCCGTCGATTCTCCTTACTGGGTCTCACGACCTATCACCTTTCTACCACCGCCATTATTTAAATCCACAGGTCTCCTCTCCGATAGTACCGCGGCATCCCCGGAACCCACACCACACACCTTAAACCCCGTACCACCCAGACATCACCGCATTCTCAAATCCAACGGTGTAGCTTCCACCAGTGTGCGGAACTACCGGCGCTGCCCCATTTCCGCTAATAAGAGTTACTCCGCCACACCCCGGCTGGTGACCGACCCATGTACGACATTCACAACTGGAAGAAACGGTTAGAGGACACTATGTCCCGCCTACACAGCTCAAACTACACCCACAAAGAAAAACAACAGCTCCAACGGTTCAAGAAAGACCTGCTCGCCGAGGACCTCAGCCTCAACAGGATCAACGGCTACATCGCCCGCTTCCTCATCATGGAAGACGACATCCAGTTCCCCCTCCACGAACCCACACGGGAACAGCTCAAAGACCTCGTCATCACCATCCAGCGGCAATGCAAAGAAGGCCTCATCACACCCAACACCCGCAGTGAGCGCAAACAGGCTGTCCGCAAGTTCTACCAGCACCACCCCCACCACGAAGCCGACCAGCTCCTGGACTTCATGACCGTCCACGTCCGCGAACACGAACGGAAAGAGGTCGATCCCGACCGCCTCCCCGATCTCGACACGGTCCGCGAGCTGCGGGACGGTGCTTGTAACCCCCGCGATAAAGCCTTGTTCACCATGCTGTTCGACAGCGGCGGCCGCATCGGGGAGATCCTTCCATTGACTTGGGAGAAGATCCAGTGGGACAAAGACAAGGTTCAGCTGTTCGGCAAGACCGGGTACCGCAAGATCCCCCTCCACTACAGCATCCCGTATCTCCACGACTGGTACGACCGCATCGATCCCGACCCCGCTGATCCTGTGTTCCCGAAACTGACCGACCTCGACCAGCACATGCGGTACCGGTCAGCCTACAAACAGATCCACGAGGCCGCCGACCGCACTGACCTCCCCGACCACATCAAAATCAACCCCCACGCCTTCCGCAAAGGCCGGGCCTGTGACCTCGCAGCAGAACCACACATGAACGTCGACTACCTCTGCCGCTTCTTCGGCTGGAACAGCTACGACACCGCCCGCTACTACATCAAACTCACAAGCAACGACATGGAAGAAGCATTCCGCCAGATTCACAAAAACCGCGAAACCAGTCCCGCCTAAACCTCACTCACTTCCTTCAAGCCCCATCAGTCACTGAGGTAGACGTAGAAGACTCATAGCTATCCTTCAAGGCCTGATACGTGTCAGTCTCGAACCTTTCATTCGTCAAGAGACAGTCTTGACAATCCACTACAGCGCACAATGCAGTATCATCATCCGCTAAGGTCGATTCAGGATCGTACTGAAGGGAGATGCTATCAAATGACTTGCTTGCCAAATTCCCAAGATCATATTCAAACGTCTCAAAAGGTTCTGTTTGTCCTGCACGGAAAATACCGCAGTATGCAACCAAATCACGCGCCTCAGAAAGACCCATATTGTAGATATTGAAATCAAAATTGAACACGCCATTAGAATCCTCATACCACTGATCAAACACGGAAAGAATCATAGCCTGATTCTGAAGCTCCTCATAATCATTTTCAAGACGGCGCCTATCTTCTCGCAATAATTCGGCCCGCTGCTGCAACTCCGATATATTTTCCCTCATGTCCTGCAGCGTTGTTTCTTTCCTCTCAAGTTCTGCTGCCTGCTCTTCCACGGTCGAAGTAGTATTATCCAGTGACGCCTGAAGATCACTTACTGTAGACTGACTCTGGAGATACAAGCCACCGAGACTTAGAGAAGATACGAACAGGACAACCAACAGAGCCTGCTTGACATCAATCGTTAACTCCATTCCACCGGCCTATCAAAACCTGAAATATAAAAACCCAACTGGCGGAGATGAACCCCCCTTTCTAGCTGATGAGCTGTGTGGCGAACTGCATCGCATCCAGCTTCGAGAGGTAGTACCCTGCCACCACACCAGCCGACAGGATCGATGTCGTCAGGACAATCAACAGCCCGGTAAGGATCTGGTTCTGCCGACGCACCGCTGTCTCCAGGTCCTGCAGGAGATACCGGAACGCGGTCCGTTCAGCCGCAGCAGCCGTCTCCTCATCCACTGGGCATCTCCTCCGGGCGGCTTCGCTTCCACGGTACACCCTCTGCCAGTTTCTCCTGGACGCGGACCTCAGACGCAGACCCGACATCCATCCACCTCCCGTTCACACGCATATAGATGTGCTCTTCCCGGGTCGCATCCATCGCTACCATGTACCTACCCGACCCTGGTTCTTATACAGTCAAGAACTCACCGATTGAAAAAGAAAAAAGAAAGGGTGAATGCCTCCAGCACCCACCACGGATCAGCGGTTACGGAGGCCGACGAAGGCCGAAACGACGATCAGCAGCACCGCAACGCCAGCAATGGCAATCGGCAGGACCGCAGCCAAGTCGAACCCTGAGTAGGTGTTGTTCACGGTAGCCTGGTACTCACTGTAGCCATCTCCACCATGCCCGGTGTAGTTGGCAAACAGCTTATCGCCACCGGTGGATTCATTCCAGTCGGTGACGTTGATTTCACCAGTCGCGTGGTTCACCACCGTGTAGTTGTCCCCCTTGGTTGCTGTCAGACTACCGGCATACAGCGTCTCTGACTTTTCAACCAGCGGAGGATTATTCAAGGTGATGACCTCCCACTCATTCGCCCCGTCAGCGTTGACGAAGCTCTGGTTCTCCTCATAGAAATCCTTCTCGAACGTCGTGTTCGCAGACGTCTCAAAGTTCGCGAACACGGTGACCGATATGAGGAGCACCATCGAGATAACTGCGATTGACAGTACCTGCTGTGTCGTGTCCTGGTTCATGGGCATTGTTGATGTCTCACCTCCACTCTCTCACGGAAGAGAGAGGGGAACCACCGACACCAAACCTGTTGGTGCCGGTGAAAGGGGTTCTGGATAGCCTGTGACGGCTACCGCTGTCTCAGACCCATGAAGGCCCTGACGACGATCAGCAGCACTGCGACGCCAGCGATGGCAATCGGCAGGACCGCAGCCAGATCAAACCCGGAGTACGCGTTGTCACTGGTGGCGTTGATCGCCTGCTGCGCCTGGGTGCTCATCCCAGTCCTGTCGATGCTACTATCGAAGTTCGCATAGACAGTCACGGAGATGAGCAGTACCATGGCGATGACAGCGATCGACAGGACCTGCCCGGTCGTGCCGCCGAACTGACCTTTGCGTGATAGCATGGTTTTGTGCTCACCTACCACGCAAGAACCCGGGTGTCCTTATTATACAGCCGTAATACTTCCGTCACCACCCGTTCAAAACAACGCCTCGGTGAGCACGTCCTCAATGAACTCCGACCGATCTTTCCCCTCCTCCTCACGGCGATCTTCAAGTTCCCCGAACAGGTACTCATCCAGACTGATGCTTGTCTTTTTCTTCGCCATGCATTGGTCACCTCGTCGCCACACCATAGATCACAGCCGAGAAGGCGAACACAGTCGCCAAGCCGAACAACGCCAGGCTTTCAGTCGGCAGCAACGTCTGAATACCAGCAGACACCGTCGCACCAACAATCATCGTCGACGGGAAATTCTCAGTCTTCATATACAGCACCGTCAACCCCGTACACAACAGGACAGCATAGAACATATCCCCGAGAATGGCTGTATGCGGCTTTGCCACTGCCTCCATAATCCTGCCATCCAGCAACGCCTGATAGCCCGGTATCTCACCCATCTTACTGCATCGCCTCCATATTCCTGCCAGACAAGAACTGCAGCAGACCAACCACGTATGTCAGCAGTGTGACTGCTGTCAGGATGTTGATAAAGTCCTCAAGCAGCGGTCCGCATTCCTGCCCGCTGCACAGGATGTTCGTCAAGGTAGGTTTGACCAAGACCGTGTTCGCGAACACGTCCACGAAGATCCCGACCGCTGACAACACGAGACGGACGTTCTCCACCAGATAGTTCAGATCGCCCAGCAGCCCGGTCTGCTCATCCGCCGTGTTCGTCTGCTCATACGCTCCCCGGATACTTTCCTTCTGCTGGTCAGCCTGGTCTGTCGGATTGAACCCTGCACCGACGAACACACCAGCCTGCCCCAGTATACCGCCCATCAGGTTGAAGATGAACAGGAACACGGCAATCTGGAAGAACCTCATCCTATCACCTCCGCTTCCTTCTGGTTCACGATGTTGAGGACCGCGATGACGGCCAAGACCGCAAGCAAGCCCACACCGCCGACCGCATCCATGCTGTACCAGCCGTAGTAGTGCAGGAACCCGGCTGCCAAGACAGCGGCAAGGCCGGACTCAGCGCCCCACTTCGCCCCAAAGAACAACGGCAGGACAAAAATGAACAGGACCGAGACGTACTTCTTCACATCGGCTCCAAGATCAATGTCACCGAAGTCGCCCTCAATGGCCGGCGTAGTCAGCATCCGGACCTTGAACCTGCCGAACACGGTGTGGTTAACCTCTGCGACGGCCTCATAGCTGCCGTTCACGTTCGGCACCTGGTAGTTGAAGTTCGCCTCCGACGTGTTCCCTGTCGAAGCTGTATAGAGCTGGCCCTGCCGCTCATTCCCCGAGTAATTGTACACCGTGAAATCAATCCCAGCCGTGTTTTTCTCCGGATCAGCGTAGTCAAACCGTATCGTCTCGTTCCCCTGCAGGTACAGGTCGTAGGTCACGTTCTGGCTGGGAAGCTGGTTCTCGAAGATATCCCCGATCCGGATGGTCTTGGTCAAGTCCACCGTATCAACGTACAGGTTCCCGATCCCCCGGACATCACCTGCATCATTCGAGACCTCCAAACTATACTTCTCATTGTTCACAAGATACGCAACCGTCTTGCTCTCAGCATCGAAGAACTGCTGTGTAATCGGTACCAAACTGCCATCGATGTATTTCTTGACCGCAATCCGGGCACCATCCCGGACACCGAAGTCCCCGGTCCCGTCCCGCAGCTCGAACAAGAGCTCGACCACCTGCTCGTTGTTCGCATCCACCAGCCAGAACCGGCGGTACTCCACATCGCTGGAGACAATCAGGTTCCGGCTGTAGATATCCGTCGAACTGTACTGCACCGTTGTCCTGAGCTCATCCACCCGCTCCAATGACGGCACCACAAACCTTGTATCACTCTTGTCTACGTCAAACGTCGAGGATCCGCCGCTGCACATCATCGACGTCGTCACATTTGCACCAGACGGCACAAACCGCTCGCCTGTCATCTCATTCAGGTACGTCAAAACATAGTACGGGTTCGTCTCCCGGTAACTTGTCACGTTCGTCCCGTTATAGCTTGACGGCATATCCGCCGTGTTGTACGAGACATTTCCCAGATAGTTCCCGAACTCAACACGGAACTCGTTGCTGCTATACTGTGTGTGATTGACGATGAGACGCGTCCCGTTCCGCTCCGCTGACAGGTTCCCATGCGTCAGGTTCACATCCGCCAAATCATCCCGCACCAGATCCGACTCGATCAACGACTTGAAATCCAGGATATACGGGTCACTGGCCGGCTCTACCTTCTTATCAAACGCATACGTTGTATTCGACGTACAGCCAAACCCACCGGGCTGGACCTCCAACGTCCTGGTCGCAAACACCGGAGCATAGTTCGCTGTCTCCCCGATAGTACAGTTATACACATAGATACCGTCCCCCAGCGTCGCTGTATCCACGTTCGTCGGATTCGTGACGTTCACACCATCCCGGAACAGGTTCGGGGTTCCTTCCTGGGCGGTGCACTCGATCGTGGTCTCTGTCCCCTCTACGACCGACAGCGATGGATCAGCCGTGTATGACAGGGTGTTGTCCGGTTTCGGCTCCAGGTCGAGCTGGAGCTCGTGGTAGGTGTCGTTCGCCACCGTCTTCGAGACGGTCGTGTTGAAGTAGTACAGCGAGCTGCTACCGTCGCTTCCCGTCACATTGACAGAACCTGTCGGTATCTCTGTGTACTCATACAGCTCTGCATTCGTCTGATCCGTGAACGACTGGCTCTCCGTATCGTTGGCGAAGGTGGCAGTCCAGTTCTTCAAGGGATCGCCGGTCGCATTGTCATAGAGGGATAGGTTCACCCCGTACCATGCGTACCAGTACACATCCGAGCTGTTCGTGTTCCCAGCAGGATCCGTCACGTTCACCGTCAAGTGGTTCTGCTGGGGATCAAACGCGGAGATATTGACCGATTCCGTGTACGACTCAGTCCCTGAACCGGTCGTGAGCTTGTCACCGTTGTTCCAGACCTCATAGCTGTTCGTCTCACCATCCTTGGAATCACTATCCGACACATCGAACGTCACCGTCACGTTCTCCGGACCATACAACGTCTCATTCCCTGGATCCTGCACCGTCACCGTGGGCGCACTGTCTTCGAGGTAGCGGTCGATCTCCGCCGTCGATGTCGCACCCTGATCGTCCACGGTCTCGAAGGTGGCGTTCAGCCAGCCCTCGCCTGACGGCTGGCAGAGCCCGTCCCACGTCGGTGTCGTACCCGTCCTCTTTTCGTCAGACAGGGAGCAGACACCGGACAGGGACAGATTGGTGTATTGGATGCTGCCGTCCGGGTCATAGACCTCCGCGCTGTAATTAGCATACTGGCCGATCAGCGGCGGGTCCGGCGTCACACTGCTACTATTAAACTGGGGAGGATCAGTCTGGCAGTTGCCCAAAGGACAATGATACTGGAAGACGTTTTGACGTTCTGTGCTGTTCCACGCATCGGCATCAATCATCGGCTGATCGATAGTGCCGTTAAAGAACCATTCTCCGTCCCTCGCCCCAACACCGACCGGGGAACCACTTCCATCTCTTATATAACCTCCTACGCCATCTTTAAATCCCTTAAGACTGTTATTAATATATACCGTGAAGTTTGTACCATCATAAACCGCCATAAAATGATACCAAGCATCATCTTTCGGCTCCAAAGGAATCTCGACCTTTCCTCCACTACTTTCAGTATCTATATAGGCGAAAAATTCCTTGATTCCATCACTATCGTGGTCCTTTAGTCGTAGAGAATAGATATCGTTGCTTGTGGAGCTTCCTTTATCCAAGATGCTGTTATAATTAGCTGACGTTTGATTATCCATATTTATCCAGGCTGACATCGACATAGAACTTCCCAGACTGTCGTTTTGGAGCTCTTTCGGCTCACTTACATTTATCCAATCGTCAACACCGTCAAAATTGTAAGCTAATCCTGTATCCCACGCACCAAAACCCTGATCAATACCGGACACTCCGCTTGTAAGGCCGCCTTTCCATTCTCCATCATTAGCATAACCAGAATAATCAACAGCAGGACTCGAACTTTCATTAAAACGATAATCCAGACTCACATTCACAGAAACACCCGTCCCCGACGCGGCCACGACAAAAACAGCGACGACCGCGACACGCAAACACTGGGGGCTCTGCGATGCGCTCCGCGTCATGCCTCCACACCTCCAGTATCGGTCAAGGTCATGGTCACATCCTCACCTGCCCCTTCGAGATGCTCAACCCGCCGTACATCGCCACAGCAATCAGAACAAGTGAAGCGGGTCACGGTCATCTCGGTCTCGTTTCTTGTCACTTCGTTTTTCTTGGAAGCCGGGCGGCTGACCGATCTGGGACAGATTATCCGCGACTTTATCCAGCCCACCGCGTTCCTTCTTGTCATCTGAACGTCCAAACACCTTTTTCTCGGCATCTTCACGGGCTTTCTCCTTCAATTTCTCCTTCTTCGCTTTCTTGAACTCTTCGCGGTAGAGCTTTCGTTCTTCGCGTTTCTCTTCGATCTTCTCCCGTGCCATCTCCTTCAACTTGTCAAGATATCCCATAGTTGATCTACCTCCGTGCGTACCTCGGTTCTTCTTTCTGGGCGGCCACGATGACATAGATGACCAGCCCGGCCACGATGACGACCGGCCAGTTGTTCCACGCCATCTGCAGGATGTTCAACGTATCCAGAGCACTGGAATGGCCCGACAGTATCTGTTCCATCTGTGGGAACAGGAGCGGCTGGAACATGTTCGACATCAGCATCCAAGTCAACGTCGTCACGAACAACAGCAGCAACGCTGCCAACGCCGCCCACGCATTCCCTTTCCGCTTCCGTTTCACTGCCGGCCACCTCCACCGACGTCCTGCCCGAACAGGATCTCGGACGGCTCCGGTATCGGGTTCTCCTTCTCACCGTACAGCAGCCGGTCCACACCGTCAGGCTCCTGCCGCTGCCTCCGGTCACGGTCATCCCTGCGCTGGGGCCCAAGCAGGCCGGGCAGGTTCTGGAACTGGGTCGCTGTCGCACGGCCACGACCACGGCCACGGCCTTGGCCCCTGCCCCGCTGTGCACGTTCCTGCATCACCTGCCGGGCAATCTGTCGGCCGCGTCCACGGCTCCGCGACCTTTGCCCCTGCCGGTTCCCGAACACCGGGATCTCTTGGGGCACCAGCTCCTCACGTTGCCGCGGTCCTTCACCCGTGTTCTGGACCACACCGCTGTCACTCTGTTTCCGCTGCTGGCTCCGTGCCAGCTGGACGGTCATATCCGTCTCGGCCTGGGTCTGTTCCACATTCTCACGGATCCGGACCGTGCCGTCCTCCTCATCACGCAGACGCCGGGCAACCTCCTGCGGATCCCTGCCCCGGTCCCGGCTGATATCCCTCGTATCACGTCCCCGCTGTTGGCCCGGCGGCTGAATCAGTCCACGTTGTTCCGGTCGACCCTGCCGCTCATCCACACCAACAACAGCACCACCCATTGCAGCACCCGGCAAACGCCGGACACCACCGCCGCCCTGCTGCCCGCCACCACGATCAATGTTCACAACCTGGCCCATGTCACCCGGCTGTGTCGGGCCAGCACGGACACGGCCAGGACTACTATAAACGACGGCAGGGTCTCCAGCCCCGCCGCCAGTATCAATATCACTCACACCAGCACCAGTCGCACCGGCAGCACCAACCTCACCACTGCCCGGCACCAGTTCATCATTGAAACTCTCGGCAGCCCGTTCAGCTGCCGCCTGCCGCTCCGCACTTTGGACAGCAGCCTCTGTCTCCGCTAACCGAGCCTCGATATCGCCTTGATTCAGTTCTCCCTGTAGTTCCTGCCGTTGACCGCCCGAACCACCCCCGGTATCGGAGTCAGACACATCCGTTCTCCGACCCCCTTCACGGCCACGAACACGGAACAGGTCATCCACCTCTGATTCAGACACGATAGCAGCCTCACTCCGTGTCTTGCTGACATCTCGGCCACGGACATCAACATCCCGGATGATAGCATCCGCATCACCTTGTGCTGTTGCCGCCCGCGTCTTCACCGTATCCAGCTCCGGACGACGCGACCGCACACTCCCCGCCTGCCCAGTGAACTCCGTCTCACCGACACGGCCTTCCACACCACGGACCGTCTCCTGGATCCTGTTCGCTTCTAACCGGGCCAGCTCCTGTGTCTCAGCATCACGGCTCCGCACCACGAAATCCTGCACCTGGCTCTCGGTCGCACCCATCTGGTCCATCCCGACCTCACCATCCCGACCGACCCGCGTCGTCCGTGTCTCGATCGTCCCCGTCGTCTCATCCATCCCAGCACGGCCACGGACAGACGACCGGGCGATAAACTGATCATCAATACGGCCATCACGACCCTGCACACGAACATAGTCGAACGGCCGCTCACCACGGATCCGGACCTCACCATCACCGCGGACACCCCGCATCTGGCCTTGAGTGGAGACCGGACGCTCCCGCGCCACGATAGCATTCTCCGTCTCCACCTTCGTACTCGGCGCATCAGCACGGCCCGGCGCCTGCCCCTCCGAAACACGAGCACTCAAATCATCAGCAGACACCCGCGACGGACTACCAGCACGATACCCACGAGCAAAACCACCGCCTATCGTGGCTTCTTGGATAGCAGCTCCCGTTGCTTGTTTATAGTCCCCCTGGATTATTTCAGAACCTATCCTTGCCCCTGCCCTCACCGTATCTGCCGCACCAGCGACTGTTAGGCCTCCCTTTGCAATTTGACCAGCACGAGAAGATGCTTGAGCCACTGCTGCCACACCTCTAGCCGCTAAAGAACCCGCTCCTAAACCCACCAAAGCCCCTACAGGCCCTGTAGCCACTTCAATAGCAGCATCCCTTACATCTCCGGCATCAGAAAAGGATCTTTGAGCTGCTTCTTGATTCTCCCTCACAATAGCTGATTTAAAAGCTTTAGATCCCCTTAAAGGGGCAAAATAAGTGGCCGGGTCAGTAAGTGCAACGGCAGTAGAACTAATTTTTCCTGCGGCACTTTTTTCATCAAACCTTTCAGCCCGTCTTTCCTGCAAGGTCTGACCTCTCTTCCGTATCTGTTCTATCCTCTCATCAGATACTATCCCCAATTCCCGCGTTAGCTCGCTCGGGCTCGAACCAAGGTCGGTCCGGGTCGGTCCCGGTCCTTCATCCTCGACAGGTGTTATCGTTGGTTGCGGATTCCTTCTTCCACCTCTCCCGGTCTGACCAGGCTGGTCACGAACCAGTATCTCGTCCTGATTGACCACGACCTTGTCGCCGGTTTCAACAGTCGAAGAAAATTCTTCAATCTGGGCAGTTCGTCTCTCACTACTTTCTTGTGCCTTGTAGAGTTCAAATAGTCTCTGATCCAGATTCTGACGGATTTCTTGGACCGCTTCTTCATCTACCTTTACGTCAGGATTATTCTCGGCCTTATCAACCTTTTCACTCAGCTGATTCTTCCTACTCTTAATCTCCTCTATCCGGCTGCTGATAGCATCAGTTACCTCCTGCTGTTCTTCAGCTTCAAACTTAACCCGCTCCGGAGCAGTACTGGGCGCATCACCAGTATATACCTCATACCTAGAACCCCCTGTCACGAACTCATCAACCTTCTCAGTTCCTTCCCGCGGATTGATATTCCGCTGCCGATTATCTTGCTGATTCTGATTAGACTTGAGATCACTGGCATCTTTCGACCCCTCATCCAGCGTCCGCACACTCTGCACCCTTCCACCAGACTCAGCATAGCTCTGCACCGTGATATCCCGGGCCTGTTGCTCCGTGATGACACCGCGGTTGACCAGATCTTTCTCCAGGTCATTCACCACGCCACGATCCCGAGCGCTCGGACCCGGCTCACCAGGCGTCTCCCGCAGCGTCAGCTTCTTCGGCCCACCAGAACCAGACGACCCACTGGATGAACCACCAGAACCGCCACCGGCAGCACCGGATCCTCCAGGTTTATCCTCCGGCAGATCCCCGCCGATGACCTCGCCTTCCTTGTTACGGACGATAGACGCATCAGGATTCTCATCGACAAACGCCTCAGCCTCCTCCTGGGTCAACGTATCGCCCTTATCAACATCCGACGGCGCATCCCTGCCCGACGAAGAACCACTTCCCCCATCACCGGGCGGTGGAGCTGACGAACCGCCATCCGTCTGTTCAGCCGCAGCAGCCTCCTCTTTCGCCTTAGCCTCCGCATATGTCTCCACCGCATCAGAATCCTCAATCTTGGGCATACACAAGCCCTAGCCCAAACCCCTTATTATACAGTCGAGCTGTCACTTAGAAAACCAGTACGCCATCCCTACACCTATTCCTAAAATCATGAAACTGCTTATAATAACACCAATCATTCCTAATAGTTTCTTCGATAAAATAATAGTCCCTACGACCGTCATTACGGCTATTTTCATGTTTATGTACGAAAAGAAGTAGTTTCCTCTTCCTTTTTGTTCTTTCTTTCTTACGTCAGAATACATCAATGTCAAGAAAGCTAATGCAAATATTCCTACAATAGCCCCATATATAAATCCAGCCACTCCTCCATGTATAAGATAAACTAAAGAAGATAGAAATATGGAAAATGATATATTAACCACATCTGAGGGCGTTATTCTTTCTATGAAGTTCTTTCCTTCCTCACTTGACATTGTCCTGTTGCCTCACTTAATGAGCGGAGCTACAACTAGGAAAACTTGTAATATCCTATAAGAACTCCCCACGTAATGAACCCGGCCTGTAAGGCTTTTCCTATCATTTCATTTATACCTGAACCAGTAAAACCATATATCATCGACACAGCAAGCACTGAAAGTAAAATAAAAACGTTTTCTTGCTTCTTTTCGTCTTCTGACCTTTTCTTGACCTTATTTGACATTGTACTGTTGCCTCATTTGATGAACGGGGCTATTGTCACGAAGATCATTAAAACATTACACAGAAGGACGGTAACCCTGTATCCGTTGTTCATCTTCTTTTTCTGGATAAGCGGAGTTGCCACTCCTTTAGCCAATGCGATACCTATCAGCAGACCGATAGGCGATATTGATGGTTGCTGGAGTACAGCACCGAGCAGAACGGACACTCCCATCAGCCCTAACGAAATCACTGAAACGTATCCTATGTACTTATCAGGTTCGGGAAAGCTTCCTTCCTCCTTATTCTTCAATTTGACGGCAAAATAGCTGCCTATTACAACGATAAAGAGTATCAAAGGTATTATATACGCTATCATCTCTTCTTCACCTTGGACTTGACATTGTCCTTGTTACGCGTTATTATCTTAGATTTATGGGGTGTAAAAGGGTTCGGGTGTCTGGAAGGAAGTCTGCAGTTATGATGCTACAGCTTCGACATTGTCCCGTGCTAACAGATATTTCATATTCGGTTGTATGGCTTCGAGTTCTCCCTTCACTATCTTGTTCCTGACTTGTCGCTCCGTGATGTCGAGTATATCGGCTGCTTCCTCAACGTCCACGATTTCCGACAAGTCATCCACGTCAACCGGCGCATCGTCCAGGGCCATCTGCTCGCGCTCCGCATCCGGCATGATATCAGGGATATCCGCCTCGATATCCACCCGCAGCAACACGTTCTCATTGTCCGTGATCCAGCCGATCGTCTCATGGGGCAGGTAGGGCAGCTCGAAATGATCCTTCTCGAAGCCTGGATACCCCGGCACCACGATCTCGCCTTTCGACAGTTTGTTCACCTGTCCCTGATCCACCTGCCGGTCCTGCTTGGCAACATCCGCGCCTTGGAAGTACGCACGGGTGTTCGCTTTCACCTTCCACAGCTTATAATGGATGTCCGAGGTATCATGTCCCACACCGTGCAGGGAGACACGGTTCTTCCGGTGCTCACCCCACTCTTCGGGCATCTCATAGTTCAGGATACGGTAGAACGGCTTCTTCGTATCCGTCGAGGCAACATCACCGATCTCATCGATGAAATGACTGACCATGTTCCCCCAGCGACGATTGTTCAACGCCGTCGCCAGCCGCGCATTCGTCTTCAAGAAGAAATACCTGTCCTTCTCATTCTTCGCCTTATCACCGGGAATGTAGTACACGTTCACCCGGTCCGTCTCAGGATCCTCCACGATCTCCTCAACATCCTCGAACCGCCGGATCTCGACATCGATATCATCAGCCGTCTCTAAATCAATCTCCTTTGAAGGGATACCCTCCTCGATATCACCGGTCACATACGCATCGAACTCCTTGATCGAGTCATGCAGCCACAACGTGACCGGGACATCATTCGCCGCCAACAGAATCCACTGACAGCTCTCCTGCCCCCGCCAGTAACAGATACGGCCCTCCTTCCAGTGATTCTTCGCCACATTCGCCAAGCCCACCGTCTTCCCCGACCCCGGGTCACCAATCCAGACCACGTTCACCCCGCCGGTCTCATCGGCCTCTTTCTCCAAGATGTACTTCTCGATCGCCGTGTACTCAGGCATGGCTAATCTTTGCCCCCGATACCACGCTGGTTATGGCTTGTCTTTTTCAGCTCCAAGATACCGCACTGCCGCAGCAGTTCCTTGTACACCCTGTACAGCTTCAACGCTTGTTTCGCCATCCTGTCCACGTCCAGCTCGGGTTCACCCTCAACAGTCTGCCCAATCTCATGCGGGTCACTGAACCAGTCCTCAACCGATGGGATCTCATGGGTCTGCCCATTGATCGTGGTCTCACCGCCCTCTTCAACCACCTGCCGCTGCTCTGCTTCCAAGTGCTCTTTCGTCTGGTCGTACAGCGAGAAAAAGCTGGTCATAAACCGCTGCAGGTACTTCATCCGGTTCTCGCTTTTGAACTGCACAGCACGGTACAGCTCTTTCGCATCGTTGGCAGCCTCAGCAATCCGGAGACTGATATCCTGCTTCAACATCTCCGGATTCGCTTCACTCCGCTTCACAAACCCCTCATCGTCCGGCAAGCCGCATCACCCTGTCTTTCATGCTTCCCAGGGACCGTCCTGCGATGAGGAAGCCGACCGAGGCACCGCTGCTGATCGACGAGGCCGCAGACTGACCGGCACCACTGTTGAAGATGTAGTACGCCAACGCACCACCGATCAGCACCATGATAATGATTGTCGCCCATTTGAACGGGTCACTGCTGTTCGCCTCCTCTAATGCCTCAGCCCGCGCACGTTCACGCCGGGAACGGATAAAGTTCGGGTTGATATTCTTATTGAAGCCCTGCACAGCCTGCAGACTCCACGTCAGCCGCATCTCTTTGTCCATCATCAACGGATTCCCTTCGACCGTTTCCTGCCCATCCTCTATCTCTGGTTCATCACCAGATCCGACGATATCGTTGATTGATTGCATCTCATCGTTCACCTCCACGCAGTGCTGTGACCTGCTCTTCCAGCCCGGCCAGACGGGTCTCGGCCTGGTACAGCCGGATACCGAAGCCGAACTGCAGGGCGAACAGGCCAGCGACACCGTGCCACCGGTTCCCCAGCACCACGGCAGACCCCAGCAACCCGACAGCCAGCAGGAACGTACCGGCTTTGACCTTGTCCATCCACTTCGCTGCCTGGAGCTGGACCATCCGTCCATACGTCTCATCCACCACTGCCATCACCTCCTTCCAGGCTGATGTCTGCATCCTCCAAGGAGCCGGCGACCGTCGGGTTTCCGTCCTCATCGTCCTGAACAATCTGCTTGGGTTCGACACCATCCATCCTGAGCAGGTTCGACCCGACGATGTGCTCTTTCGTCAGGGAGATCCCGAAGTCCTCGAACGCCAGGGCGGTGACAGCACCGTTCATCACGTACTTCGCAGCAGGCAGCATGTAGTAGTCCCCGTGGTTTTTCGTCTCCACGGTCCCTGACCCGGTCTTGTAGTCACCGATCACGAACTTCAGCTTGCCTGTCCGGGTCGCCAGCAGGATGATGGCCTTATTCAGCATTTTCGCATACAGGAACTTCATCGCTGGCGTGTACCATGCCAGCACCATGACCATGACCAGCAGGATAGCGATTGTCGCCGTGAACCCGATGAACCACTCCATCGGCATTGGGACCTGGACCATCAGGCGACACCTCCGCTGCGGCTGTTGGCCACACGATCCTGCTTCTCATTGATTATCGTCTTCACACGGGCGATATTCCGCTTGACGGTCCCGATACTTTCTTCCGGATGCACGTCCTGCTCCGCCTCGGCTATAAGCTTCACCTTTTTCTTCTGCAGGTCTGACAGTGTCTGTTGGAGTTCGGTCACGGATTTCTGCCGGAGCTCATCCGGCTGCAGCTTCGACACCATCAGTCTTCACCTCGCTGGGGTATGCACTCGACCGGTTCCTCGAACTCTGGGTTGTACCCGCCCAGCCCCGAGTTCTCCACGATCTGTTCCGCTATCTGGCCCGCCGTCTGCTTGTCATGGGCGAACACGTTGATCTCCAACGTGACTGGTACCACATAGGGCTTGTTCTTCTGGTTTCCATCAGGATCGGGTACATCGTCCATCGCATCCATCTGTTGTTCTGGCATAGCATCTATCGACCTCCACCAAACGCCTTGCTCAAACTGCTTTTCGCGGACGAGATGATTCCGCCGCTGCTCTGGTTCGGCTCCTCATACAAGGCTTCATTGATACTGGTCTCCCACATCTTCCGCTCATTATGACGGCCCTTCCCACGGCTCCGCAGCAGCTTCGCCCGGAGCCGGGCGCGGAGCTGTGTAAAATTCGTCTCATCCGCACCACTGTGCTGATGCGGGAACTTGTTCATCAAGATCGATGTCACGGTATCGTCATACGCATTCATCAAGGAGGTCACGTCCCGCTCTTTCAGGAATGTCAAGGCCATCTCTTTCCCGAAGAACGGACCGAGCTCGTCTTCGGCCATCTCGGGCAGGTTCTCATCTTCCAGCATCGTCTCGACCATCTCTGCCCGCTGCCCTTTCAGCGCCTCTGCCAGCTTGTCGGCTTCATCTTTCCGTTCCTTCCCGTTCCCGCGTCCTTGCTTGTTCTGGCCGCCGCCTCGCTGACTATCATTGCTGAAGAGCATCGTCTATCTCACCTCCCATCTTGGTCATCGTGTTGATGATTGATATGATGCTGAACAGCATCATGATCACACCGATACCGCCGAACAGCCAGATCACACCTGTCTGCTCGACTTGGACCACATCGCACTTGTAGCTGTTCGAGTAGTCATGCAGCGTGTCGTTATTGGTGATGTTGATCTGGTCCACGACCGTCTCACAGTGCTCGTACTCGACCGCCCCGCCGGACAGTGACAAGGCGAAAAACATCACCGTCACGATCCACGGCAGGAACACGTTCATCCTGAGAAAGCCCTGCAGGTTCTGACTGGTCGAAAGACTGTACATCAAGAAAGATACGACCATCAAGGCGAACGCGACCACCATCAACCCGACATAAATCTCGACCAGCACAGTCCCGTCACCCTATCAGGCGTGTTGCCGCTGGTTATTATACAGTCGAGACGCCCGGTACGTCGCCTTCTCAAAGCGTCCCGGCCGGTTCTTCTCCACGAACCCACCTTCTTGGAGACTCCCCAAATTCCGGTACAGGGCCCGTTCCGACAGCTCCAAGTCTTCCTTCATATCCTCGACCGTACAGCCCGGATTCTCCCGGATGTACTCAAGGACTTCCTGCTGCCCCATACCGGGTCCCCAGCGGCGACACTGCTGTATCCACAGGTTTGAACTCACACTGAACACGAAGCCCATGTGGAGAACACCTGAGGAGTGTCGCATTCGAGACATTCCTGGCATTGTACTCGGCTACCTGCTGCTGTGCCTTCCAGTACCCCGTCCCGGTATACACCAGGGCAGAGCTGACCAGCAGTACGCCTGCCAGCCACACGACATCCCCTCTCTCCACGTTCATACCCACAAAGAAGACGCGACTCCACTCTACTTAAAACGGCAAGAACCTAATTACATCTAATTAACAAGAGCATGGGGGATGGCAGGAAAGGGTCCGGCACACCGGTCCCTCTGGATAGCGGTCCCCCATTACCGTCAAACTACCCTGCTACCCAACACCATGCCCTCGAATGCAGGCACCACAGTGCCTGCGGGGCACAGGCTGCTATTCCTGGCATTCACGCGACACGCGTACGCCGGTGATCCCTCCGGGTAGCGGCAAATTCGCTATTAATGCGAATCACCGCCATACACGCACAGAAATCTTAGAGTTAAGAACCTTTCCTCATATCCGTGTCTCCACCTCTTCGTACTTCTCGCGGCGCTGCACGACGCGGTACACCTTCGTCCGGTTGATGTCCTTGTCGACCGCTTCCACGATCTCGCTGTATGAGTGTCCCTGCTCTCGGAGCTCCAGGATCTGCTGCACCGTGTCCCAGTTCTCGTCCGGCACCAGGTACTGCTTCTCACTGTCGTACTCGGTGCCGTACAACGGACGCCCGTGGTAGTATCCCTGCTCCTTCCGCTTCTGGATTTCTTTCTTCGCTTTCTCGATCTCCTGCCTCTTTTTCACGTCGTCCGTCGTCGCGTCGATCGCCTCCAAGACCAGTCCGAAGTCCGACTCCAGGTCGATATCGCCCTGGATGGAGACGACCTCCACCTTCTCCCGGTACAGCTCCAGCATCGTCGTCAACCGGTCGAACCGGTCACGGGACAGCCGGGCACGATCCCGCACCACTATCTTATCAACATCAGACTCATGGACATACTCCAGCATCCTCTGATACTCCTCCCGCTCCGTATCATACCCGGACTCGTACTCTCCCTCATCAAATATCTTCACCAACTCCCAGTCCTGCTCCTCGCAGAACGCACGGATATCCTCCTTCTGTGACTCAATCGACCGATCCGACTCCTGCGACAACCTCGTATACCCTACAACCGTTGCCTCAGCCATCTTCATTATCCCTTGAATCTAAAATACTCCATGTCGTTGCTCATACCACTCACCACCACGCTGTTTTTTCCTCAAAGGTATACTCTTCTCCTACAAGACGTTGACGGAAATAAAGCGTCTGATTAATTGAAACGTTATCACAGCTGATTACATCGTAATGCGTTTGGTTTATGACAACCTCACAGTCAGATCCTACCGAAGCAACCTGGTCCACTTGACCGACTTCGGTCGTGTGCACTGGTACATTAGAAATAATTAATACAAGCCACATTAGCACACCCACCCCAACAAGCATATGCTCGGGTTTCATTGCTGATCACTTCCGTCTTTTCTCGCCTTGTTTTTAGCGTACACTCCAACCGTCATACCAACCAAAGCAGGAGTCATAAGCATCATGAGGCTCTTTGCAACGGTCTTTACTCCCTCAGAAGACATAGGAGCACCTCCTGTTATAGCCGCCATCTTCATAGTCGCACCTATCAAATACAGAAGTGTGACTGTCATTGCCAATAGGGAAACACCAAGCCAGAAATCTCTCTTACTCATCTCTACCACCATTCAAGCATTTCAAAGCTGAATATCCCGGGATGCCGAGAATAACCGTTATTGCGGCTCCTATTTCTACGCTGTTCGTTCCCACAAAGGCGATGGAGCCCGCTATAATCGAAACGGCACTAATCGACAAGAGCATCAAGAACTCATCCATCCTATTTTCCTTGGCCCACTGCCGCAGCTCACCCTCATTCGTCATTGTCAATCACCTTCTTTTGAAATGTATTGACTGCAACGGGGAAAACAATCATGAACGCCACAATTCCGAAAAAGCTTATGACAATTGGAATGCTCTCTTTGAGAGCTAATGAAGCTTTTAACATTCCATAGACACATAAGATGAAGAAAGAAACCCATATTATAGCCATAAGTTTTTCATTTCTCCTTATCATTCATCTATCACCTTTGCGACAAGGCGGTTGCTGGATTCAATCTTCCATTCCAGTTTCTTCCCTTCTAGCTCCATTGCATCCGCGATGGCCTTGGGGATGTTGGTCCGATATCGACCTTCTTTGTCCTTGTTGATCGACACTTTGTTGGTCTTCGGCATAAGACTCTCACACGTGTGTCTTGTGCGGTGTCTTTTATAAGTGTTTCGGATAAATCTATAACCGGAACACCTATCCGGATCTGGAATGCGTTACGAACCCCTGACCGTACTCCCGGTCAGGGGCCTTCCGTTCCTTCTTCGCAGTCCGCGTCCGGTACTGGTGCTTGCACCGGCCGCACTTGATCCGTTTCTCCGCTTGGCTCTTCTGCTTGAACCCGCACTCCGGACAAACATAGAACCATTCAGCCACGTCTTTTCACCTCATATCCTACCTTCACCCCTATCACAATAACTATTGTGGCAACAAATAGACCGATAGCTGCCCTGTGCGGCCACTGAAATTCCTTGCATGGATGTATCAACGACGCTGTTGAGACAATGATGCCCAGCGACAGATAGAACAGCCCGACAGCAGCCGTGATTACAGACACTACAGGGAAGATGACCAAGGCAATAATGTACGCCACTGCCTTAGCTCCCCACGGATACCGCTCCGACCACTCCCCGATTATTTTCTTCACTGTCTTATCAGCCACGCTGCACCACCTCGTGCCCTTGTCTCCCTCTGAACGCCGCCGTCGCACTTCCAGTACCGCTAAACAAATCAAGCACCGTCTTCCGTGACGACCCATCGGGTTGTCCGTCCAATCCAATCTCATTGGTCATTCCGCAGACACCTCGTCAAGAAATCCAGAACGCTTTAACATCAAAGCGTTGTCAACTGCTTTAAACGGGTCATAGAAGATAGATGCCAGAAAATTTACCAGCGAAAAACTGCGATACGACAGCATCGACTTATAATTGTAAATAGCCGCCTCAAAGACAGATTTTCCTCCATACTGTTCTTTGACCTGTTCTTCCAACGTTTTTCTTCGAGGTCCTTTTTCCTTCATTCTGTCACCCATATTTCATCACAGCCACAAACAGGACACGGTTTGCCGGGCTGATACCGTGCAATATCATAAAAAATCGTGGCACAGCCCTGACACTCTGCCTCTTGAAAATCTTGCAGTGACGACTTCGTTGTGGGTCGGCCGTCCGATCCAATCTCATTGGTCATTCCGCAGACGACACCTCTTCTAAGGACTGTTGTGATGTCTGTTTGCTCTCAACATCTTCCTCATGTGTACGGATGAGACGGCCACGGCTTTCTCGGGATTTGCAGGCCGGGCATTTGTGCGTCATGCCACCTGGACACGGAGCAGAGTCCGCTTCTTTGAATCGTCCGGTCCAGCCGCATATCGGGCATCGTACCGGGTCGTCATCCTCGAACCTGCCGTCTTTCATTCCCCAGACGACACCTCTTTGTCAGCAAATATTTTCTCTTTCCAGTAGTTGTTAAACTCCGCATCACAGTCAGGACAGGAACGAGGGATGGAGGCAGGATCTTCCTTGTAATAGCCGCACTCCATACACCTAACTACGTCTATATCCGTCATTCCGCATCCTACACCTCGTCGAACCGGATCTTCTTCCGATCAACCGTGACCGGGTCCTCAGCTGTTTCCTCGCTGGACGGCGTGATGAAGCCAATAATGTGCTGAGCGATGTCTTTCAGGAAGTCGATGAAGCTGTACTCGAAATCGCTGTAGACATGTCGGTTCTCATCTTGAATCCACTGTAGTACCTCAATCCGGCCTTCTACTTCCTTCAGTTCAAAGCCGATATCCTTGATTTCCTCTCGGTACGGATACAGACCAATCCCATCACCACGGTCCATCAGTCCTGTAACGAGATCGTCGAGACGGTAGTATCGTTCCTGGGCCTCCTCTAATCGTTGGTCGACCTCGTCTCTCGGCACCGTCAGCTTGATATCCTCAGTCATTCCGCAAACGACACCTCCTTCACTATCACACCCATTACCGAAACTATATCCCTGCCCTTTACTTCTTCATATGCCTTCATAGCCCTATTAACTGCAACTCTCCTGGTTGAAGCCGATACTATATACTTTTCTCCTTTTAACTTCACCTTATAATCCTTTTCGGGGCTTCCACGATTTGAAATAACTCTTACATACCCGTCTCGTTTCTCATAATGCACCATTAGTTACTCCTCCAACTCTTCACACAACGTTCTCAGTTCCTCTATCTTGCCGACAAACGTATAGAACGCACTCCTTTTGTCGTCGTCATCAGCTAATTCCTCGTTCGATATGCTGTCACGTTGCTTCTCTAACTTCTTGATGCGCTGGTCGATGCGTTCCACAACGTCCTGCACCGACACCAACACCTTGTTCTGGATTGGTTGTGGCCCTAATCTTCCCAAAACCCATTTATCACTGTCAAGACCAAGACCAACCAAATCCCCATCGTTGTCAAATTTCCCTAAAGCCGCCGGCTCCAATGCTTGCCGAAGCACATCAGCCGGATCATACTCTGACTCTATATCAACGGTAATCTGTTTTTTCATGCCATTCCACGCTCCTCAGCAATCCTTCCAAGTTCCCGGCGGCGGTCCCAGTTCCGAACCGGATGCCACCGGCCGTTCACGTTCTTCTCAGCATCAGCCCACGTCTCACCATGCGCCTCCATGTATTTCGTACCGTTTATCCTGTATACAGACCCATCCAGCAACACAGTCTCATCCATTCAGCTACCACCTTCTCCATCCTCTCGGTTGTCGTGGTTGAGGGCGGGGCCAAAGTATTCCTCCAGCTTTCGTTCCACCTTCACCGGACACGGCCATTCTTTTTCCAAGGCCATCGGTTTAGGCATGTGGCAGTGTTCACACCGCCTTATGTGAGGTAATGGTTGGTCTATTCTACCAGTATTAGATCCTTCCGGGGTCTCCTCCCAGTCGTCGTCGGTGTGCTGGACGGCGTCACTGAAGCCCTGGACAGCCCGCCCCACATCCTTTAATGACATCAACGAGTCTCCTTTCTCTAATTTATCGTGTCCGTAACCGGTAAGGATAATATTAGGCATCCTTCCCCGGTAAGCCTTTTCTGTAACGTCAACGCCAGAAACATTGGCGGCGATGTCGTCGTCGGTCAAAACCCCGTTATCGGAGGCGTCAGTCATTTTCTACCCTCCTCCACGTTGACCTTGCCGCCGAACTGATCGGCCACATACTTCCCGACCTCGGTCGCATCGGAACGGCTCCGGACGTCGACCGTCACGGTGTAGAATGCCCGGTAATCGCTGCCGGTCCAGAACCAGGTGTCCTCTGTCTCCCCGACCTCGTAGTCCGGGAATTTCTCGGTCAGCCGTTTCTTGAGCTTATGTCTCTCTTCTTTGTCCACAGCAAGGATGTGGACGTCCATGTTGTCCGTATCCAGCTTGATCCGGCTCTTCTGCTCATTCTCGTTGGTCTGATCGATCAGCTATCACCCTCTTTTCCTAGGACCATCCGGGACAGTCTCCGTGCCATCCCACGGACATCCTCGAGATCCTGCTGGTCCATCATATCCACAGGTTTCCTCGTCGTCATCGCCAACCGGTGAACAAGCTCACAGGTCTCACACATCGGCTCAGACCGTCGATCAAGCACTTTGCGGTTCTCTGTCCGGTCACCGCAGAACGTGCATTGCTGTTGTTCACTCACCGCTGTCACCGTTGACGCCGTCGATGTATCCCTGGAGTTTGTCGATCTGGTCCTGATCCAAGCGGAGGACCACAGCACCGTCTTTGTCGTCCTCGTGGTCGTCGAGGAAGATGTGGTACTGGTCGTTCAGTTTCTGCGCTCCGACCGGATCAGCATCCAGCTCCCGGTTCTGCTCCATCACCTTCTCCTCGAACAATTGCTCAGCATCCATTTCAGCTACCACCCTCTGTATCGCTGCAACTGCAGAAATTACTCCCGCAGTCGAAACAGTAACCGTCTCGTTTAAGAGAACGCCTTTTACGACGTTTTTGGGCTTCCTTCGTCTGATTGAAAGGACTTCCCATTCAGCTACCACCTTCTGTCTTAACATCTGTATCAGAGCGGAGTCGACGTACCTTGTATACATCGTAGTGCCGTAGCTTGTACTCAGATCCGCAATGTGGACAGACGTAGACGGTGCGGCCCTCGCCGTACCGCACATCTTTCTCTAGTTCGACATCTTTCGTGTTCTCAAACTTGTCCTTACAGTCAAAGCAACGCGGATAATAGCGTTGTTTCCGACTCATTCAGCTACCACCTCTGTCCTCTACTTCTTCTCGAAGGTCCTCTGCCAGCTCTAAGGCTTCATCCTCGTCCAGCGTGAACGACCTTCCTTCTATGACAAGTTCTAAATCTCCTGCAAACCGTTGAAGTCGCCATCTATCTACCATTATTCACCACCTTCTCCGTCGCCGTGGTTGAGGACAGATCCAAACGCCTCATCAACATCTTCAAGAGATAGAATCTCTTTTTCCTCTAATTCGTGGTCGGTGCTGGAAGGACAGTGGTCGTAAAACCCCTCCCAGTGGCACACCGTACAGTGTTTTATAGTGCGTGTCTTTTGACGAAGCCACTGGACAGCCCGCCCCACATCCTGCACCGACACCAAGGGGATTACCTCAACATCCTCTTCGTTGGCCTCCATCCAGCGTCCACACGCCCAACAGTACGCCTTCCCTTCCTTGTCAGGTGACACGCCTTTCCCACGTCCATCATCTCGGGGCGTATGCGGACATCCCTCATGGAAGTACAGATATTCCGTCTCTATTTTAGAGTCAGTCATCTGTATCACCTACGATGTTCTGTCCTTCGTCCAGGAACTTCTGCCGGAGCTCCGGATCATCAACCTCACCGCACTGCACACTGGCCTCATACCCATGATGCTTCTGCACCAAGGCCAACGCGTGGAACGATTCTTTCCACGTCCGGCACAGCGACGACACGACCTTGTCCGTCAGCGCCGCCGCAGTCTGCACCGGATTCAGCTCCAAGCCTTCCTGCTCCCTGTACTGCTCAGCAGTTTCCACAAACCTGTTGAACGCCTCTTCCACATCCTCTTCAGTTAGATCAGTCATCGCTATCATCTCCTTTCAGCTTCTCTGCCTTGTCCTGAATGGTTTTCCTCTTCTCATTCAGTTGCTTGATGTCGGCTATTCCGTCAGTGTTGAGCTCATAGTCCTTCGGACTTCCCTCAGAAACCAGCACTTTGTTCTCTTCGAGTGCACGGGTCACCTTGCTAATGCTGGGCTTCGTAAGATCGATGACAGGCACCATGTCACTTTGCGTGGCGGATCCTTCCTGAGCGATGACGGTCACCACGCTCCAGAAATGATCCTCATTGATACTGGTGCTGTCAGCCGCCCGTTCCACGTACTCCTTCACGAGCTCGTCTTCGAGAAACTCGGCGGCATCCTGGAACCGCTGCTTCTTCACAGACGCGCCTTCCTCTTCTGCCTTCTCCAGCCGATGCTCCAGTTCCTCGATACGGCTCTGCTGTTTCTTCACTTTCTCCCGGTACTTTTCGACATCGCCGTCGACATCCAAGCCGAGAACATCGGCCAGCCGCGTGATAGCTTCCTGTGCGGTCTCCTTGTCTCGCTCCCACTGCTGGAGTTTCTCACGCATCTCCTCGATCTCTTCTTTCTCTTCTTCCAGTTGTTCCAGTTCCTCGACCCGTTCCTTGAGCTGGTTGTTCTCTTTCTCCAGCTCCCGGATTTCCTGTTCCTTCTCCTCACGGATCTCGTCGACCTTCTCCTGGAGCTGGTCGCCGTCACCACCACTGGCAGTGAGGGCCTGCGTGAACTGCTCGGCCATATCCGTCATGTCCTGGGCCCGATCCAGTTCCTCTTCCAGCTCCTCGATCCGCTGGTCGCGTTCGTCGACCTTCTCCTGCAGCTGCTGGATACGGTCCTGCCGCTGCTGCTGTTCCTCACTGATTTCTTCCAGTTCGGACACTAAGTCGTCGCTGACGGACTTGAGCTCCGGCTGCTCGAACTCATCGAGGTCTGGTGTCTCACCGGCATCGAACGTCTCCTTCTGCTTGAACATGACCGTCTGGCGACTGTCGTCCAAGAAATCAGCTTCCAGGACGGCTTCACCGACGTCCAGCTGGGAGACCGTGTCCTTGTAGTCCTTGCCGAGGACGCGGCCGACCACTTTCAGGTCGTTATCCCAGTCCAGCCTGTGCCAGACACGCCAGTTACACTGCGTGATGAAGTTCTTATCAACCTGTGCCGGTCGCTGGCTGACTCCTGTAATACCGAGTCCCCGTTTCCGTCCGCGCTTCGCCACACGGGTCAGCATCTCACTACAGCCCGTTGATCCCTGTTCTGGCAGCCACTCGTGGACCTCCTCCACGACCACCAGGAACGGTTTCTTCGCCTTCTTCTCCTTCGTGAACAGGTGATGCAGAACCTCCTTGATGAGCTCCTCGGCTTCCTCCTGCTCCAGGTACCCGGAGACGTCGAGGATGATGGGGATGTTCTGGTCGAGGGCGAGCTCGGCGATCTTCTCACTGTGTTCGACACCAACCTGCAGGTCGCACTCTTCATCCGCCCCGACGTGCAGTATCTCGAACTGTTCCTTCAAGCCGTAGTATTCGCCTTCCGTATCCACGACAAGCAGCGGCATCCCCTGCCGCAGCAGTTCCTCACAGACAACCCCTGCCGTGTTCGACTTCCCGCTGCCAGACTTGCCCGTGATGAACCCACGGCCCGTCAACATCTCAGCAGTTTCCAGCTCCAAGTCATTATCCGTCACCGTAATCGTCTTCACATCATCGCTCATCGTCGCTCACCTCATCAAACATCTCCCGAACTGTAAGATTGATATACGCAGGCGTCGTCAACACCACCGTTCGACCGTTGTACTCCAACTCAGCAGCGATAGAATCATCATCCATCGCGACCTCCTCCATCTGGTCCAGAATCTTACGGAGATCATGAATCTCCTCTGGACTGAACTCCTCTTCACTCACGCTCGACCACCCTGTGGGACGAGCTCGCCATCATGGGCCAGCCGCTTGTGCTTCAAGATCTTATCACGCCGCTTCTTCGCACCACACTGCCGCGGCGGCGACCAACTACAACCCGGATGATTGCACTGCTTGAATCCCATCTCAGCCATCACCCTTTTGGGCCAAGAGGTCTGTCTCATCCAGCCCTCCGGTTCGTTCCTGTTTGTACCGTTCCGCTTCCCGAGGATCAACACGAGGGTCCTCACGGGAATACTCTTTCGCCATCTCTTCCTCCGTCGGCTCATGGTCAGAGTGGTCTTCCAGCTCCGATTCAGGGAAACCGTCGATAGTCTCCTGGACCTTCGATCGGTTCCTGACATGACTGATGTTGGCCGGACCACCATGCTCCTCCATGTGTTCGGCAGCTTTCTTCTCAGCCTCGACCTTGCGAACGCCCTTAATCAGGAACGAACCGCACCCGAGACACGCAGCATCCCATCGAGGAAGAACAGCTGCCTCAATCTCAGAGACGATGTCACCAGCTTCCTCACCGTCCCTGATTACCTCAGGGTGAAGCACCCAGACACCCTCATCCTCACGGTACTCCACGATATCTCTCCGAGCATCATCACGACGCTCCATTCAGCCATCACCCTGGTCAGCATGCTCCGGGCAGTACGTTTCCTTATCACTGTACAGCATCTTCTGACATCCATCCGCTGCACAGGTCAACTGGCCATCAATGGCCTCCTTCACCCGCTCCTGCACACGGCTGTCAGCCATCACTCACGCACCTCTTCGTACTCAAAATTTTCCGTCAGGATTCCTTGGGCTTTGTACAGTGCGCCTACGGCATGATTGTGAGCCTCGCCTTTTGCGACATCTTTCTTCGCGTCTTCCCGCAACTGGAGAAGATCTTCATAGGCCTGCTGTGCCCTTTCATCCTCAAACCTAAGGTCCATCAGGCCTCACCCTCCGCACGTCGGCGGTTCGCCCGCTTCTGATCCCGCGGATACCGCGGCCGATTCCGATCCTCACGACGCCGCAAGCCTTGAACAGTCTCCCACGACATCACGCACCACCTTTGTGCTCGTCAATGTTGCTCTGTCGTTCTGCTGTTGTCGGGTTGATGATGTCGCCGCTTTCCCACAGCTTCTCGCCTTTCGTCTTGATATGACCGGCGTTCCCTTCTTTGTAGCTGGATTCGTCGCCGTTCACGGGCGTCAGCTTGTACTTGTACTCGGTGCTGTGGCTGCCACCTTCATGTGTCGTCTTCTCGATGACTTTGTCGACCATGAGTTCACGACCCATTACGCATCACCTTCGTACAGCGCCTTTTTCTCCTGCAGTTTACCCCGGAGCGCAAGGACCTGCACAGCAGGATCCACGTCCTCCAGGACAGCTTCGATGTCGTCCATCACGTCATGCTTGTCGTCCATCGGTCGTTCACCGAAAACACGGGGACCAGGACTCGAACCTGGAACCGCATCAACCGCAATTAGGCGGAGGGCTTGCGAATGCGACGGGCACGAAGCCGGACCACCACTACCGGCATTGATACGGTGGTCATGCCCTCGCTCTCCCGGCTGCTCTGCCAATTGAGCTATCCCCGCAAACATCGGCGGCCTTGATACCCGGGGCCGCCACCTCCGACCGTGTAGGGGGTGAAACCTGTGGCTTCTCACAGGCGGTGAACGGGCCGCAGAGGAATCGAACCCCCGTGTCCAGGCCTCCCCCGAAACACCCAGACCGGACCACCACGGCCCATCAGTAGAACACATACAGATCATCCATCGACACCTCCTCGTCATCTTCGTCGTCGGTCTGTGGAGTTTCCAGCCACTCCCATTCCTCCTCACTGACCTCCGGATACTCAGGATCCCGATACCAGTCCCCCGGCTCCTCAGTCGTCACGAAGATCTGCTCGATCCGCCGCACCGAGTTCCGCTGCAGCTTGAGCTTCCGGACCACGCGGTGAAAGCTACAGGCCTCACCCGGGACACAGTTACCGCAGGCCTTGACCATCTCTTGGAACTCCTCCGGCGACACACGACCCCTGCCGACCTGCTTCGTCACCACGCCTCACCCCCATCCATGCCGAGACGCTGTTTGATCGCCCGCATCTCCCCGTCATAATACCCACCACGACCGGTCTCACCGGCCTCCTCGGTTGTGGTCCGCTGTTCCTCCGCCGTCCTGCTCCGCTGCAGCTCCTTCATCAACAGCAGATTGACCGCCCGCTCCATCGTCTCCTGCGTACTGCGCAGGCCTGCGACCTCCTCCATCACCTTGTCCACATCGGCCGCCCGCTGAGAGACATCCTCCTGCACACCGACGATCGACTGTTGCCGGTCCTCGACCTCACCGAGCTCCACGAACCGGTCCGCAACCTCCTCGAACATCTCGACATTCTCCCGCAGCCACGCCAGCGACGAGAAATCCTCCGGCGTAATCTCATAATACGACCCCCACATGATCAGGTCCTTCATATTGTCCAGGTGGTGGGCCGCCTCCCGCTCATGAATCCACTCGAACTCAGGCCTGCCCGTACTGCAGTCCACAACCGCCATCGGCTCACCACGACGATTCCGCACCATGAACAACACGCCCTCACCACTGTCAGAGATACCCTCATCGACCACGTACTCAGCGAAACTGTTCTCCAAGTGCGCCCAATGCTGACAGCTGATAGACGCCTCCACGTTCACCGGCGACGAACGGACCTGCAACGGGAACCGCTCCTCGATCCACGCCACGACCTCATCCAGCTTCCGCCGGTACTTCCCCCAGGCCTCCTTCGCCGGGTCACGCTGCTCCGGGAAATCCAACCGCACCACGACCGTGTTCTCATAGAGCTCGACTTTGTGCCCCTCATAGAACACCCGACGACCCTCAACAGTCGAGCCGTCTGGCAGCTGCTTCTCGACCACCTCGACATCCTGCCCGACCTTTGACCTGTCGATGAACCACGACTCCACACCCCACCCCTCCGGCGACCGCTTCAGTTCATGCTTCGACACCAAGTAATGCGGCCGGATCTCCCAGTCCACCTTCGCCTCAGAATCAAGGTCCTCATCAAGGTCCACCTTGCCCCGCGTTGTCACCTCAGAGTCACGTCCCCCATTGTCAGATTTGGAGGGTGGGTCACGCGAGGCCAGGACCCGGAGACCACGCTCATTCAGGGCGTAGTTCAGGGAGGTTCCACGGACCTTCTTGAGATATGCTTTATCGACTTGGTACTTCTTCGGTACGTCCTTCTTCTCGCCTTTGAGGCCGTCGAGAATACGGTATACGGTTTTCGTCCCAACGTCGAACTTGTCGGCGATATCGTCTACAGGGGTGCGGTCGAAGACTTTCTGCAGGACCTGGTGCTGGGTGGATGAGAGATCTTCCCCAGAGGGGGATATTGTCAATTCCGTTGTCAGATTCTGGTCCTGTCGACCGGCCACCTTCACCAACCTCCTTTATATAGGGGGTGGAACCTTGGGGTGGTCTCAGCGACCAGTCCCACGGCAGCTGGTCAGTTTGTAACCGGTCTCCGTCTTGACCAGTGTGTACCTCTCCCTGTCGGCGGCGATTTCCCGGAACAGGCCAACAAGTCTACCCTTCCCGAGCGACGAACACCGCCGGACCTGAGACAGAGAAATATATCCCATCCGGGAGGCCGACACTTCCAACCATTCGCGCACTTCCGCAATGTTCAATGCTCGGGAGGCGCATTTTCTGACGAAATATGCTGTGCCGGGAGTTGAACTGGTACAGAAGATCTCCGATCTTCGAACGGGTCAACTCCCGGGAGGCGCATCTCTCACTTCGTTCGAGATGCTTCAACCGCCATCCGCCTCCGGCGGAAGCCGGTGAGGCGCATCGTCTGTTTGTTCTAGCAAGGATGACCGCCTCGAGGCCGTTCCCGTCCGCATCGACGGGGATACCCCGCCCCCGCAGGCGATGACGGTCCCGGCCCTCTCGAGCTGGCCCTGTATCTGGGCAGTCTCCTTGATGGCCTTCGGTTCGGGTGATGGCACGACACGGCGGTACGGCCGGTCGCCGGAACCGAGCTCCCGGTAGGTGCCCGGTGCATTCGCTGCTGTCTCCTCGTCCAGGAACGGACTGACCGGTTTGGATGGCTCATCGAAGGCGGGATCGTCCGGGTCCACGCGTACCTGGGTCACCGCCGTCCCGACATCCACGCCCTCGGCCTGGAGCTCGCGCTGGAGCAGATAGCCCAGCTGGCCCTGTGTCTCGACCACCAGTGCGTCCAGCGGCCGTTCGAAATCCGATCCGTGCTGTTCGGCCATCAGGGCACGGCCTGCGGTCCGTTGCCGTGGACGAGTACGACCTTGTGTTCCTGGCACATCGAGGCGATCTTTGCCGTCGTCTCACGTATCTGGTTTTCCTGTGCCGCATAGCTGAGGTCCTTTGAAGAATCGAGGAGTGCATTGCCGCCGAGTGCGATGACCAGTCTCATGGGTCCGACAAGGTCCTAGTGGTTTAAATCAGTCAGGCCCGTGTGACACGCGGCCAACTTTTATATGGGGGAAGCGAAAATCGCCGTTATTAAACGCCGTACCACACAGACCCACAGGACAATGTCAACGATAACCGTCGACGCCGAACCGTATGAATACGAATTCGACCCAGAAAACACAGCTTTACTCGTCGTGGACATGCAGCGTGATTTCATCGAGGAAGGGGGCTTCGGTGACTCCCTCGGCAACGATGTCTCACGCCTCCAGGCCGCGATCGAGCCCACCAAGAACGTCCTCGAGAAGGCCCGTGATATGGGGATGCTGGTCATCCATACCCGCGAAGGCCACCGCTCCAGCCTCGAGGACGCTCCTGAGAGCAAGATCGAACGAGGCAATATCAGCCCGAAGATTGGCGAAGAAGGCCCGATGGGCTGTCTCCTCGTGCGGGGCGAGAAAGGGCATGATTTCGTCCCCGAGCTCCAGCCCGAAGACGGCGAGCCGGTCGTCGACAAGCCTGGGAAGGATTCGTTCTACCAGACCGACCTCGAACTGATGCTGCAGAACAACGACATCGAGAACATCATCATCTGCGGCGTGACGGCCGAGGTCTGTGTCCAGTCAACCGTCCGGGCGGCCAACGACCGGGGCTATGAGTGCCTGGTGCTCGAGGACTGTATCGCCTCGTACTTCCCTGAGTTCCACGAGGCCACCGTCAACATGATCAAGGCCCAGGGCGGGATCTTCGGATGGGTCTCGGACTCCGAAACCCTGCTGGGCGCCATCGAGGAGGCATAGCATGCTCGCACCAGGGGACATCATCGGATACCTCGATGAGCACCGGGGCCTCGCATGGGGTATCCCGGGGGTCATCCTGGTCATCCTGGGACTGATTGCAGGGCTGGGCACGATGACCCAGAAGGTGCTTTTCCTGCTGTCCACGCCCCTCCTGACGACGTCCGCGTACGTGGCGGACCAGCGGATGCTGTTCCTGCTCCAGCTGATTGTCACGGAGAACGCTATCCTGGCGTTCGTCGACCTGTCCCTGACCATCCGGGCGGTCCTTTTGGTCGTCCCGGCCGTTGCCGTGGCAGGGTATCTTCTCTATGTCGATGAGTTCGCCGATGATAGGTACTGGCCGGTCGGATGGCTCGGACTGCTCCTGCTTGCTGCAGGGTTCTCGGTCGCAGGTGTGATGACGTTCCATGCCAATGTCTTCCTGCTGGCTGGTCCGGCGCTGATCGCGCTGTACTCCCTTCTGGGCTATGTGGCAACGGGAGCGTCCGTGCTGCTCATATGGGTCGTCCTGAACATCGCACTCGGGATCCCGCCGACACTATCGCTCATCGGACGGTTCCTGGGCTAGCACCGGCCGCCCCGCGGCCGGTTGCCTGTTCTCTTTTTTCTTGACGCTCCCCCCCCGTCTCTTATATTCCAACCGATCCACTGATGTAGCGGATCCATGGGCGCCGATGATGAGCGGTTCACCGACACGGGTGAAGGCGAGATCGATCTCGTCTACGCGCCCGACGACGAGCCGGACTCGTTGCGGGACACGCTGCTGTACACACTGCAGTGGGTCTTCATCGGGTTCTACCCGGTCGTCTGGGGGCTCGCCATCGTCGGTCTGGGGATCGGCCTGACGGACGCCCAGCTTGGCCGGTACATGTCCCGTGTCGTGCTGATGATCGGGGTCGCGACCCTGCTCCAGGCCTATGTCGGCCATCGGCTCTCGATGATAACCGGTCCGAACATCGTCTCGTCGTTCGCCGTCGTCGCGGCCTTCGCCATCGGTGGGACGGAGTATGCCCTGCTCTCGTTCAACGCGTTCATCATCGCCGGTATCGTCGTGTTCCTGCTCGGGGTCCTCGGTGTGATCGGCTGGATCAAGAAGGTCTGGTCCTCGCTTGTCCTCGGCTCGATGGTGATGATGGTCGGCCTGGCGACCGCCTCGGTAGGGGTCGATCTGCTGGCAGAGTTCGGTGCAGGCTGGCCGTTCCTGGTCGGTATCGGACTCGCCCTGCTGTCTGGATACATATCGGTCCGGGCCAGCGGCGTGATATCGACGATCCCTGTGCTCATCGTCGTGGCACTTGGCTATGTTATCTTCATCGCGACAGGACGGTTCAACTGGGAGCTTGTGGCTCAGATGCCCACCCTCACCCTCCCGCGGCCGTTCCCGTACGGGACCGAGTTCCCGCCGCTCGATCTGATCATCACGATGACCGTCGTCCATCTGCTATCGGCCGTCAACCTGTACGGCAACGTCGAGGCCTATGAGAATCTCGCCGGTGTCGAGATCGCCGATGACGACCAGCAGGAACGGCGCGAGCGCCGTTACTTCGGTATCTTCGGTCTCATAGAGGGGGCACTGGCCGGTATCATGGGCGTGCCCGGCTACATCACATACGGCGAGAACCTGGGCTTCCTGACCGCGACCAAGGTCGCTGCCCGGCGGTTCATCATCTATGCGAGCCTGATAATCATCCTGCTCAGTCTCATCGGGCCTGTCGGAGGGTTCATGGCCGCGATGCCCCGTCCTGTGGCAGGCGCCATCCTGCTCGGGATCGCCTCGACCCTGGTCGGGGAGGGGGCCAAGATCGTCCAGCAGGACGGCTTCGAGAGCCGGGAGGTCTTCATCGTCAGTTTCTCGGTCTTCCTCTCGCTGGGGGCATACTTCCTGCCCGATTCCTTCTACAGCGGTGTGCCCGACATCGTCGGGACGATCATGACCAACCCCATCATCTTCGTGATGCTGCTCGTCATCCTGCTTGAGCAGGTGCTGTTCCCCGAGGACCCGCTTCTTGACCGGATCAGGTCATGGCTTGATGGGCGTTCATCTGACCAGTGACCAATCGGGGTTTTGAAATAGGATCCCTGCCAGGTACAGTACGTGATACACAGTGGGATCTGACAAGGAACCCTCAGAGCGGCGGAGCTTCGAACCCTTCATAGAGGAAGGGGCGAAGAAGAAACTGAAGAAGGTACAGGAGGCATACGAGCACTTCCAGCAGACACAGACGTTCAAGTATCCTGAACACATGTACGGGCCGCCGAAGGGCGAGCTGTTCACACTCGAGGTCGAGGACTGTCCTGACTTCGGAGATACCGCACACGTGGAACTTGACTCCGGGAGGACCGCGTTCCTCACGATCGACATGCAGCGTGATTTCTGCGGGGAGGATGGCTATGTCGATGCAATGGGCTATGATCTCGAGCTCACCGCCGAGACCATCGAACCCATCAGGGAGACGCTCGAGGCGGTCCGGGAGACGGATATCGATGTCATCCACACCCGGGAGGGCCACGAGCCCGATCTCGCCGATGCGCCGTTCAACAAGCTGCTCCGGAGCAAGCTGGCCGGGGACGGCCATGGCATCGGGGAGACGCCACCGGGCGGGATCGGTCCGCTGCTGGTCCGCGGGACCGAGAACTGGGACATCATCGATGAACTGTACCCCGAGCCCGGTGAGCCGGTCATCGACAAGCCAGGCAAGGGGGCCTTCGGTATCTCGAACATCGATGTCGTGCTGAACGACCGTGATATCCGGTACCTGGTCATCGCCGGTATCACGACGGACGTCTGTGTGCACACAATCATGCGGCAAGCGAACGATCTGGGCTACTGGTGCATCCTGCTGAAGGACGCGACCGGGGCGACAGATGAAGGTAACTGCGACGCCGCCATCAAGCAGATCAAGATGCAGGGCGGGGTCTTCGGCTGGGTGACCGATACCGAGACGTTCCTCGAGGCGATCGATGGCCTCGAGTAGGTCGGTGCCGCTCCGGGCCCTGTAGGAGGAGGCCTGGACCAAACCTTTATAACCCGTCTCTTTCTTTTAATTTCGATGATGGTCCTGGCAGACATGGCACTTGTCGAGTTCGGGCTCAAGGTACTGCCCCTCGCGATCATCCTCGTGCTGCTCCTGCCGCCGTTCAAGCGTCATTTCCTCGTGGCAGGATTCTTCGGCGCCCTGTTCGCGATCGTGGCCGGTGGATTTACACCAGCCATGTTCACCGAGACGTTCTTCAGCGGGCTCGGTGATATCATGGCGATCACCAGCGTCATGGTCTATGCCGCGACCGCGCTCACCCTCGGACAGGCCGGTGCCATCGATGCCATGATGGGGCTGCTCAAGCGGGCGAGTAAGGGACATGTCGAGATAATCGCCGGCGGTATGGTCCTCATCCAGGGTCTTGCAACGTATGCGGCCGGTCTCGGTGCAGGTAATCTTCTTGTGACTGCTCCTCTTGTTTATGCTGCCCTCGGAGGGATCCGAGGGGTCATCGCAGCTCTCGGTATCGTATCGAGCGCTGCATGGGCTACCTCCCCTGCTTCTGCTGAGGCAGCATTCATCTCATCGCAGATGGGCATCGACCCGACGACATACGCGGCCATGATGCGCCCGTACACCGCGGTCATCGCGGTCATCGCGATCGGGCTCGCGGTCGTGGCCACATGGCGGGCGAAGAAGAAAGGCAACATCGACCCCGGCGATATCTCTGAGGTCGGCGATGGCGGGATGTTCGAAGACGACGCGAGCCAGCCCTCGGTCGCGACATCGGACGAAGAGATGAACGATCTCGGTGAGCAGCTCCGCAGGGCGACGCCGTTCCTCTTCCTGTTGCTTATCATCGTCGTCGGCCCACCCATCAATGAGGTCCTTGGCACGACGATCTTCACGCCGCTCACGATCGCTGCGTTGACGATAGGTCTGCTCGTGCTCCTTGTCAACGACGCCATCGAGGATATAGGCGAGATGTACGTCGAGAGTGCGGCCCCGATCCTGCGGTACCTCTTCATGGTCGGGCTGTTCCTCGGGTACATCGTGATCATCCGGGAGTTTGGGACGTTCGAGGCGATCGCCTCGGTCGTCGGTGTCCTCCCGCTTGCCCTCGTCGGCGTCGGGGCGATGATCTTCGGCTTCCTCATCGCGGTACCGGCAGGTGCGTACACGGTCGCGCTGCTGACGATCATCATCCCGGTCCTGGAGGGTGTCGGTGTCCCCACCGAGGTCTATGGCTTCATCGCGATCGCCGTCGCCCAGGGAGCCATGATCAGTCCCGTCCAGATCAGCGTGGTCGCGTTGGCCCACGGTTTCGACGAGGACATCCTGGACATCGTCCGGAACAACCTGCCGTTCATGCCGGTGATGCTGCTTGTGACCATCGCCATGGCGGTGATCTTCGGCGGAGCGGTCTGATGGGGTCCGTGAAAGGCTGGATGTCTGTGCTGTGATCGACCCGCTACCTTCTTAATGCATCCCGGTCAACGTCATGCCATGACCGAAGACATGCTCGTGGTCCGGAACGCCTCCCTGCCAGAGAGCGATGGACAGACAACACTCACGATCAGGGAAGGACGGATCGAGTCGATTGGGTCCGGGGGGACCGGGGCTGGGACCGTCATCGATGCCGAGGGTGGCCTTCTCGCCCCGACGTTCGTGGACCCGCACACCCATCTCGACAAGGCCATGGTGCTCGACCGCCTTGAGGGAGGGACCGGGGATCTGGACGCAGCTGTCGATGCCATGCGATCACAGAAAGAGGAATACACCATCGAAGACGTGAAAGAGCGCGCAGAGAGGGCGATCGATCTCCATCTCGACCATGGATGCACACGTATCCGCACCCATGTCGATGTCGATCGTGTCGGCGGACTAACGGGTCTTGAGGGGGTACTCGCAGCGAGGGATGCCTATGCGGATAGTATGGATATCGAGATCGTCGCGTTCCCACAGGAGGCCCTGTTCACCGAAGACGGGTCTGTCGATCTTCTTGAGCAGGCCCTCGACAATGGGGCAGACGTCGTCGGTGGTATCCCTGCGTTTGAGGCATCGGAACAGGATATGCACCGCCATATCGATATCCTCCTCGAACTTGCAGCGGACAGGGACCTGCCGGTGGATATGCACATCGATGAGAACCAGGACCCGGACTCCCGGACGCTGGAGTATCTCGCCAGGCGGACGGATGAGCTTGGCCTGGATGATGGTCGTGTGACCGCGAGCCATGCCTGTGCCCTTGGGACGTATCCGGACGAGTATGCGGAACAGGTGATCGGGATGGTGGCAGAGGCAGATATCAATGTCGTCACGAACCCGGGGTCCAACCTGCTGCTGCAGGGACGGGAAAGCCCGTATCCACGGTCACGGGGCCTGACCCGGGTCGGACAGCTCATGGATGCCGGGGTTACAGTCGCGGCCGGGCAGGACAACATGCAGGACAGGTTCTACCCCTACGGAGAAGGCAACATGCTCGAGGTCGGACGGCTGCTCTCACATGCGGCCCACATGGACTCCGCCCAGGCCCAAGAGGCGGTACTCGAGATGGTCACCAGCGGGGCAGATACTGTCCTCGGCCGTGACAGGGAGGGGATCGAGCCAGGAGGCTCCGGCTCGTTCAACGTGTTCGGACCTGAGGTCTCCTCGATCACCGATGCGCTCCGTTCCTCGCCCTGTCCCCGCTATACGGTCCAGGATGGCGAGATCCTGCAACGATGACCGCTGATCCTGACGGCCTATCACCTTTATACGGGACCCGATCCTATATGGGGCCATGACCGCAATCGATGTGTACCGGCTCCCGACGAATGCGCCCGATGATACCAGCGAACTCGAGAAGCTCTTCGATGAGGGGGAGATCGACCCTGAGCAGGTCATCTGTATCCTCGGCAAGACAGAGGGCAACGGCTGTGTGAACGATTTCTCCCGTGGACTCGCGACCCTTGCCTACAAGCAGGTCCTAGCCGAGCGGCTGGACGTGCCACAGGAGGAGGTCGCGGAAGAGATCGCCCTGATCATGTCGGGAGGGACTGAGGGCGTGATGTCGCCACATGTCACGGTCTTCGCCCGTCGTGATACTGACGGGATCGGTAAAACCGATGCAAAGCGTCTGGCGGCCGGTACAGGATTCACACGGGAGTTCAAGCCAGAGGAGATCGGCCGCATGGAACAGGTTCGTGCGACCGCCGAGACGGTCCAGGAGGCGATGGACGAGGCCGGTATCGAGGACCCGGAGGATGTCCATTTCGTCCAGATCAAATGTCCGCTGTTGACATCCGACCGGATCGAGGATGCCCACTCGCGTGGTGAGGATGTCGCCGTTGAGGAGACATACAAGTCCATGGGGTATTCCAGGGGTGCATCCGCCCTTGGTGTCGGTCTTGCACTCGGTGAGTTCTCGGAGGATGAACTCTCGGACGAGATGATCCTTGAAGACGACTCTGTCTATTCCGAGGTCGCATCGACCTCGGCCGGTGTGGAGCTGGAACGATCCGAGATCATCCTGCTCGGTGACAGTTCTGATTCGGACAGTGACCTGGTGATCGGGCACAGTGTCATGGACGATGCGCTCGATGCTGAGGCGGTCCGGGAGGCGATAGCGGATGCGGGTGCCGATCCGTCGGACGATGATGTCCGCGACCGGGTGGCCAATCTCCTGGCGAAGGCCCAGGCCTCACGTGACGGGCAGATCCGGGGACGACGCCATGTCATCCTGAATGATTCGGACATCGAGCCGACACGGCACATCCGTGCGGTCGTCAATGCGGTCGCTGGCTCGGTGATCGGGGATCCGATGATCTATGTCTCCGGCGGGGCCGAGCACCAGGGGCCGGACGGCGGGGGCCCGATAGCCGCGATTGTCGAGGCAGCGTGATCCGGTCGTCGGGGGGCGACCCATTTATTAACGGGTCAGGTACACCTATAGGATATGCCGAGTGCTCACACCGTAATCACGGACACGTACGTCGATTCTGTCAAGCTGATGAAAATCCAGAGCCAGGTCATGGAGTCGTATGATCTCTCGGACGGGTTCGCTGTCATGGGGACCGATGCGAACAAGGAACGACTCGCTGGTTCAGATATACTGGAGGCATCTGTCCTCGATGATATCGGTCCGAGCGATCTGGTGCTCGCCGTCCGGGCGGGCGATGAGGATACTGCAACGGAAGCACTGTCGGCGATGGAGAAAGACCTCCGATCCAGCAGTGCCGGTTCAGGACAGGCTGGATCGACCGATGTTGCTCCACAAAGTCTTCACAGTGCGGTCGAGAAAGTTCCTGATGCTGATCTGACCCTGATATCGGTACCCGGAGAGTATGCTGCCCGAGGGGCCTGGAGCGCCCTGCATGAGGGCCTGCATGTCCACCTGTTCTCGGACAACGTCGCCATCGAGGACGAACGGGCGCTGAAGGAATTCGGCCGTGACAATGAGCTGTTCGTGATGGGACCGGACTGTGGCTCGGCGATCATCAACGGCGTCCCGCTCGGGTTCGCCAACGATGTCGATGTTGGCTCGGTGGGTGTCGTCTCGGCCTCAGGGACAGGGCTCCAGGAGGTCACGAGCCTGCTCGACAGGGCGGGTGTCGGCGTGTCCCAGGCCATCGGGACCGGTGGGCGCGATCTGAAGAATGCAGTGGGCGGTATCATGATGAAAGAGGGCCTGGAGGCCCTCAGCGCGGACGATGACACCGATGTGATCGTACTGATATCGAAGCCGCCCGAGGCCGAGACCATGGAGTCGTTGATGGACCATATCGCGGACTGTCCCAAGCCCGTGGTCGTCAACTTCCTCGGTAGCTCATCGGACGAGATAGGCGGCGAGGCCACGGCAGCACGGACGCTCGAGGATGCGGCCCGTGTGGCCATCGAGCGGTCCTCCGGTGAGACGGACACCGATCTGGAGGACGGTATCGAAGGGTTCGATGACCCCGGGCCGGTCCGGGAGGAGGTGGCCGGTCGTGACCTGGATGGGCGACGGTACGTCCGCGGCCTCTACACAGGAGGGACACTGTGTAACGAGGCTGTGATGCTTCTCGAGGACGACCTGGACGAGGTCCACTCGAACGTCGGACTCGGCAAACAGCTCGATGATCCGCTGGACCCTCAGGGACATGCTGTCGTCGATCTGGGCGCGGATGAGCTGACCGAGGGTCAGCCCCATCCGATGCTCCACCCTGAGCTGCGTGACCGTCAGCTCCGTGAGCAGCTCCGTGATCCTGAGGTCTTTGCTATCCTGCTGGATGTGGTCCTCGGCTATGGCGTCCACGAGGACCCGGCCGGCAGCGTCGTGGAGGAGCTCGAGGAGATCCCCCGGGACGAACGACCCATCGTCATCGCGTCGGTCTGTGGGACCCGTGGAGATCCACAGGAGATACAGGACCAGGTCCAGAAGCTCGATGAGGCCGCTGTCCATGTGGCACCGAGCAATGCAGGTGCACTGCGGATGCTCCATGCGGTCCTCGAGGAGAACGGAGGTGATCTGTCATGAGCTACGATGAGCTGTTCGACGGCGATCTGAGCGTCATCAACGTCGGCGTGGATACGTTCAGGGAAACACTCGAGCGTACCGGCACACCGGTTTTCGGGGTCGAATGGTCGCCGCCGACGGGCGATGCGGAGCTAAACAGAAAGCTCACGCGGCTATACCGTCACCGCGACCGGATACACGAGGCCAACGAAAAGGCCCTGGAGCGGATGACAGATGCCAAACCCGTACTGAAGGACATCGGCCGGGCCGGGGACACCATCCCGGGCTTCGAGGGGAAGATGATACTGCATGCCGGTCCTCCTGTCACCTGGGAGCGGATGTCCGGTCCTCAGCGCGGGGCGGTCATCGGCGCTGCCATGTACGAGGGATGGGCCGATACGGTCGAGGAGGCAAAAGAGATGGCGGCCGAGGAGATCACCTTCTCACCCTGCCATGAACACGATGGTGTTGGACCGATGGCGGGTATCATCTCGCCCTCGATGCCCGTCATCGTGGTGGAGAACACCGAGCACGGCAACACGGCCTACTGCAACCTCAACGAGGGACTGGGTGAGGTCCTCCGGTTCGGTGCCTACAGCGACGAGGTCCTTGACCGTCTTGACTGGATGGAGGACGAGCTCGCCCCGGTGCTCGAGGAGGTCATCCAGGCCATGGACGGTATCGACCTCAAGCACATCACGGCCCAGGCACTCCAGATGGGCGATGAATGCCACAACAGGAACAACGCGGCGACGTCCCTGACCGCGCGCAAGTTGATGGCAGGCCTGATCGAGGCCGAGGGTCCGACGGAGGACCGTGCGAAGGTCGCCCGGTACATCGAGGACAACGACCACTTCTTTCTTAACCTCTCGATGGCCGCCTGCAAGTCCGCTGCCGATGCCGCCGCGGGGATCGAATGGAGCACGGTCGTCACCGCGATGACACGGAACGGTACGGACTTCGGTATCCGTGTCAGCGGGCTCGAGGACGAATGGTTCCCCACCCAGGCGCCGCGTGTCGACGGACTGTACTTCTCTGGCTACTCGAGGGACGATGCGGCCCGTGACATGGGGGACAGTTCGATATCGGAGACCACGGGCATCGGCGGGTTCGCGATGGCGAGCTCCCCGGCGATCACACAGTTCGTCGGCGGATCCCCGTCGGACGCACTCCGGTACACGAAAGAGATGTACGAGGTCACCGTCGGCCGGAACGACAACTACACCATCCCTGCGCTCGATTTCCAGGGTACCCCGACCGCGATCGATGTGTTGCAGGTGCTGGACACGGGTGTCGACCCGATCATCAATACCGGTATCGCACACAGGGAACCAGGTGTCGGCCAGATCGGGGCAGGGGTAACACATGCTCCGCGTGAGGTCTTCCACCAGGCCGCCAGGACCTTCTGTGAGAGGTACCTGGACGAGACGGAGTGAGACCGGATGGCGCCGGGATACACCCGCCTCCATGGGACAGCGATCGGTCCGGGAGCCTCCGTGGTCCTGGCTTCCGTGGAGGCAGGGACGACCGGGACGGTCGTCCAGGTCTTCGACCGGACGGTCTATCTCGAGCTCGGTGACGAAGTCCTGATCCTCGGCACGGCAGCCGTCCGGGATGGACCGCTCATGGTCAGGACAGATGCGGGACCCGGCCTTTCCTTCAGCGACCACCTCAGCCCTGATGATGCCTGTCAGGTCCTTGGGGAGGACCCAGTGACACTCTCGATCGGCTCCTCTCTCGTCCTCCAGATCTCGGACGACTGTAAGACGGTCCAGGAGGATACAGGAGGACGCGAGGCCCTCGATATCGAGATTGGTGACCCTGTCTGGTCCAACGCCCGGTGGATCCTGGAAGCAGCGATCCAATCCACCGAAGACGGGTTAGGACTGCTCACCGGACTCAAGGATGCCGTCGATCAGGACAGGATCGTGGGAGAGGGAGGCGAGAGGGTCCAGGACATCGCAGCAGCTATGCAACAGGCGCTCGTGGACGGTCCTGGTCGGACGGACCTGTCGCCGCTGGAGTGGCTGGTCGGACGTGGTCCGGGTGCGACACCGTCGGGCGATGATGTCCTGTCCGGTATGGCCGTCGTCCTCGCGCGTACGACCACTGGTACGGTCCAGGACCGCGTCCAGGAGACAATCGGTACACTGCTTGATGATGGCCCGCAGACCACGCGGATGAGTGCCGCACTGCTCGAGCAGGCGGCACAGGGACGTGCCCCGGAGCCGGTCGTGACGTGCCAAGACAGTCTCCTGGATGTAGAAAGCGATCCCGAGCAGGTCGTCGTGACGATGGAAACGATAGGCCATCATTCAGGGCCGGATGCATTGGCAGGGATGCTGACCGCGGTCCTTCTCATCGGTCCCCGGCTCCCATGACCCCCGGTTCCAGGCTATCGTTTGCCGTGGGTCATACGCCCAGTTCCTCCCATTCCTCGAGGGTGTAGACCTGGCGGCGCTCGAGGCCGGCCTCCTCCAGGATCGAGACGAGCTCCTTGTGGACCGCCTCGTAGTCACCGGAGTTATCGATCACGTGGGTGTAGTATGAATCATCCCGTGGATCGATGCCGTCATAGACCTCCTCGAAGATATCATAGACCGTCTCGTCGGACTCGACGAGCTCCTTGTGGGCCTCCGCGAGCTCGTCTGCGTCCAGGTCCTCCCTGTCCGCGTACCGCCGCGCCCGGACGTCGTCATCGCAGGTGATCTTGATCCGGACCGGGGCGATCGGTCGCCCATCATCACGCTCTGCGGAAAGCGCCGCCGCATCGAGCCGTCCCTCGGCCAGCAGCGGTTCGCCGTCGTAGGCCTGTTCTAGCTTCGCGGCATCGACCTCGAGGTCCGCATCCGGGTGCTTGTCCCGGAACGTCTCCACGTCATCGTAGCCGTGCTCATCTGCTGTCTCCCGCTGGACCGTGCCGTTGTCGACGTGCTCGATACCGAACTCCGTCGCGAGATCGCTGGCATGGGTGCTGGTCCCTGCGGCCCGCTGGCCTGAGATCGCCACGACCAGGTCATGGGGCTCATCATCGCTGTCCTGGAGCCGCTCGTAGACCTCACCGAGATACTGGTGGTGGGTGTGGAGCGGTTCGGCCATGGGGTCTGTCACGGACCCAACGGTTAAATCATTACGCCGGACCGGTCCCTGGGTTTTCCATCAGCAGGGCGAACTTCTGGTCCACGCTTGGATCGTTGAGCCGGGTGAGGCCGTACGGTCGCTTGATGTCCCGGTGTCCCTTCTTCTCGACCGGGAGCTCGTCCTGATCGGTATTCTTGGTGCTGTACAGCTGGGCGACCCCGATCCGGTCCCCGGAGCCACCACCGACCCTGCCGTCGTTCCGGCCCGCGACAACGTGATCGAAGCCGTTCTCGAGGCCGAAGGCGATACTCGCCAGCCCCATCACCGGGAGCGCGTCACCGTAGTTCTCGAAGTCACACGAGCTCTCCGGGTGGCCTGCCTCGTGGCCGTGCTTGTACTGCATCCCGAGGTTATCGATCGCGAACACGTCCTCATCGTCCGGTGTCTCCATGTGGAATGCCCGTGCCATCCCGATCCACTGGCTGGAATCATCGCGCCTGACACCGAGGACGGTGGTGAACGGATCGTCCGCAAGGTCCTCGTAGTAGCCTGACGCTGTCGTCCGACAGTTCCCGATGTCCTCGGCCGCCTTCTGCATCTCGTCCGGGTCATCGATCTCGAAGACCTCATAGGGCATGTCTGCGGTGTCCCAGTGCTCGTCCATCGCCCGGAGGGTCTCGTCCACCCGGAAGCGCTCGATCGCGGTCCCGTACCGGTCCTGGAGGTCCTCGAGTTCCTCCTGACTGGCCTGTGCTGCCCCGGTCGCGGCCCGCTGGATGTCTTTCCCGATGCTTGCCTCCAGCTGTTCGGCCGCTGCCTGCTGGACGGCAGGGTGACTCGAGTCCCACTGCAGGCCCATCACGGACTCGCCAGGCCTGCTTTCCATCATCTCAAGGGCCGCTGGCAGCTCACCGTCGAGGTCGGGGCTGGCCTGTGCCGTCAGTCGTTCGCCCTCGAGGAGCCCGCGTGCCGTTTCATCGTATTCCGTTACCGTCTCGTCCACATCGTGTGCCATCTGCCTGACCATGTGGCGCTGGATCGCCCGCGGGTCAAGCTCTTGGCCGTCATAGACCTTCCTGACATCTGACCTGAGCCGGTGGGTCGGCAGGAGATCGTCCATCGTCTCCTTCAGGGCATCGTCAACCAGCTGGTCTTGCCTATCCTCGTAGAACATATGATCTTTGACGTACTGTTCCTCCGCCGCCATGAGTGCCTCGTCGATGATGGCATCGATCATCCTGGTGCCGGTGACATCGAGATCGGAGGCCAGGGTATCCTGGATTGATTCTGGGTCAGCGTCAACGATCTCCTCGGCTGCATCAAGGACGGTTTCCATCGTGATACTGTACGCGATCTGGTCTGCATACTCCTGTTGGAACGTCTGTCGCCGCTCGGCCTTGGTTGTCCCTCTGTCCCGCGGTAGCCCGGCGGTCGTCGGATCCTGGCCTGCCTCGAGGTCGGGGGTTGTATCGACCGGCTCGATCGTGCCCTGGCTGCTGCCCGTTTTCATCGCTCCATACAGATCTTTCTCTGGTTCGTGCTTATAGAATCCCTCCAGTCCATCTGTTATCTCGTACGAGTCGAGGATCTCCTCGATGCTGGATGCTTCTTCCTCGAGGCTTTCGAGGTAGTTGGACGCATCGATATCCACGTTGTATTCTTCCACATCGTCCCCGCCATAGGCATCGAAGAGGTCATCGACCATACGATACCTGTCTTGTGGACGCACACTTATAATTGTTACTACAAAGTAACAACCAATGGTCGACCCGTACGAGACCCCTGAAACCTCACACTGTGTGGCCCCCGATATGGGCGGAAGACGGTTCTACACCGCGGACAGGCAGGACGCACACGCCCCAGGGATAGCGGCAGCTGGGATCGTGCTGGACGAACTCGGGGCAGACCTCCCACATATCTTCTTCGATGCGGGCTATGAGGTCTCGACCGGGCCGCGAGATGCCGAGGGCCTGGACGGTCCCCCGGATCTCGCGTACGACCGTGATTCACTTGTCACCTCCTATGCCGCCAAGGGCCTGCTCGGTGACGTCGATATCGCACCGAGGAACTTCCAGGCCCGACAGGACGGGACCGTCTACCCGATCGATGTCGAGCTGGCCGGGTACACGCACCTCGAGGACATGGAGGCACAGGTCTGTGACGCGGAGAGCATGTTCGATACCAGCATCCAGGAGGTCGCTGCCGATGTCGGTCTCAAGACCGACGGACTGGCGGCGGAGTACCGCGACCGCGTCCGAGAGCTGGCAGACAGCATCGATCTCGAGGAGCTGGACCGGCGGATGGACGAGGACCCTCACGTCGACAGGTACGGTCCCACGCCCGAGCACGTTGCGATGCGCCGTGACAGACAGATCTACCAGAACGTCATCGATGCACAATCGGATGAGGCCCTCGTCTGAGAGCGGTTCCTCGCGCCGTTTTCTACTCGTCATCGAGTGCACGGGAGACAAAGAAGGTACCTGCCGAGACGATGAGGACGAACACAAGGACTGCACCGATAAATGCCAGTGCCTCTGTCGGCAGTGACCCAATGATGGCCTCACCACCGCTACCTGCCGCGTCCATCGACCCTATACCGCCGGCATCACCTGATTCGGCACTGAAGGTCTCGATGGCGGTCTCCTGTGCCTGTGTCTCGGCTGTCAGTCGGTTGAGCAGCGTCCAGCCGGTACCGAGCAGGAGCAGGGATGAGACAATCGCGGACGAGAGCGAGAACGTGATCCGGCGCTGTTGCCCCTTCACGATGGCGGCTGCCTTCGAGGTCGGGGAGTAGACAACCCGTCTCCTGCCGTCTTCCGCGTCCTTCTCGACGAGGTCAGCATCCACGAGGACCGAGAGGTGCGAGGAGATGGTGGACTTGCTCTTGTCCAGATCATCGCTCAGAGTCGTTGGTGTGGCCTCTTTGTCCAGGAGCCGGTCGAGTATCGTGATCCGGGTCGGTGAGGAAAGAGCCTTGATCGTCCTGAAGTCCAGCTCCATGATGTATCATTCCACTGTTCCTTTTTTAGCTCTCACGTTCCGTTCGATCACTCCCGAACGTCTTCGAGGTGGTCTGTGTAATTGCCCATATCGATGGCCATTGCGTCTGTGTCGATGATATTGACACAGCAGTTGGCCTGGTCGATGTGGTAGGCCCGCCGGGGTGTCACGCCTTGGATATGGGCGAGGTAGACCCGGTTGACCCCGCCGTGGGCGACGATACAGATATCCCGGTCATGACGCTCGATCAGGTCCTCGATCGCCGGGAGGACCCGTGCGGCCAGGTCGGTGTAGTCCTCGCCGTGTGTCTTCGTCCAGTCCTCCCCACGGATGCCTCTGTCCTCGATCTCGTCCGTGATAGCATCGTACTGCATCCCGGTGCCGAGGCCGCGGTCGAGTTCCTTCAGCTGCCGGATGGCGGTCGGTTTCATGCCGTGACGGTCCGCTACAGGGACCGCGGTGGTGTACGAGCGGAGCAGGGTGCTGCTGTAGACGGCAGCGAGGTCCTCGTCTGCGAGGAACGCTGCCAGCCGCTTTGCCTGCCGGTTCCCGAGATCGGTCAGCCGTGAGTCGAGCTGGCCCTGGGACCGCTCGGTCCTGTTGGCGTGGCTCTGTCCGTGCCTGCACAGGAAAAGTCGCATGCTTGGATGGTAGGATGCGGACGCGTTTAAACCTGACCCGGCCGGGACCACCGATTATTTGTACCGCCGACCCGTATGAGGTAATGGTGTACGGCATGGCCAAGGTCTATAAGAACTATATCAACGGCGAATGGGTACGATCGTCTTCAGGCGAAACATTCGAATCACAGGAGCCCGCGGACACGGATACGGTCCTCGGTGAGTTCCAGCGCTCGACGGAGGACGACGCGAGACGAGCCATCCAGGCGGCCAACGACGCCGAGGACGAGTGGCAGGAGCTGTCACGCATCGACCGGGCGGAGTATATCAAGGAGGTCTTCCAGATACTCGAAGAGAAGACCGACGAGCTCGGCGAGCTGGTCTCCCGGGAGTGCGGGAAGGAACTCTCCGAGGGCAAGGCCGATGTCGTCGAGGCCGTCCACATGCTCCAGTACGCCTTCGGCAGCGCCCGCCAGGAGACCGGGGAGGTCGTCGAGTCCGAGATCCCGGCGAAAGACTCCTACGTCCACCGCCAGCCGGCCGGGACGGTCGCCTCGATCACCCCGTGGAACTTCCCGATCGCGATCCCGGTCTGGCTGATTGCGATCCCGCTGGTCGAGGGCAATACCGTCGTCTGGAAGCCCGCTGAACAGACACCGAAGTGTGCGGTCAAGCTGATCGAGGCCTTCGAGGAGGCAGGCATCCCGGATGGGGTCATCAACATGGTCACCGGCTACGGTGAGGATGCAGGCGCCCCACTGGTCTCGAGTGACGGTGTCGACTCGGTGCTTTTCACCGGTTCGGCGACGGTCGGGACGATGATCCAGGAAGACGTCGCCCGGCAGGGAGACAAGCAGTGTGCCTGTGAGATGGGTGGCAAAAACGCCGTCCTGGTCACGAAGGACGCCGACATGGACATCGCGGTCCACTCTGCGATCATGTCCGCGTACAAGACCACCGGCCAGCGCTGTGTCTCGGCCGAGCGGATCATCGTCCACGAGGACGTGATCGATGAGTTCCAGGAGCGGTTCGTCGCCGCGGCGAACAAGATCAACTACGGCCATCCGGTCGAGGACGATGTCTTCATGGGGCCGATGGTCGATGACGACCAGGTCGAGAAGACGAAACGATGGAACCAGCAGGTCCGGGAAATGGACGCCGCGGAGGTCCTTCTCGATCGCGAGGACGATCTCGGATCCGAGCACGACGGCGGCAGGTTCGTTGGTCCCTTTGCCTACCGTATGGAGTACGATGAAGATGTCGATGTGCTCCATGAGGAGGTATTCGGACCACATACCTGTCTCGTACCGTACAGTGACTTCGATGAGGCATTACGGATCCACAACTCTGTCGAGTATGGCCTCGCCGGTGCTATCGTGACCGAAGACTACCGGAAGGCCCGCAGGTACAGGCAGGAGGCCGAGCTCGGTCTTGCCTACCACAACCTGCCCAGCATCGGTGCGGAGGTCCACCTGCCGTTCGGCGGTGTGAAAAAATCCGGCTCGGGCATCGCCTCGGGCAAGGACATCGTCCGGGCCTGCACGCACCGGATGGCCTGGACGGTCAACAACGAGAAAGACATCGAGATGGCCCAGGGCCTGTCGGCAGATATCTTCCGGGGCAGCGACGAGTAGTCGCTGTCTCTTTGGTTTTTCTTTTCCACCGCATTGAAAAATGTCGACGTCTTCGTAGGTAACCATGGAACGGTACATGGACGGCCTCATCGTATCTGGTGGTCGGGTTCTCGATGGTGATGCTCATATCGCGGGGACCGAGATCGGTGTCGAGGAGCTGTATGAGCTGCATGAGGACGGCGATGGGCGGTACTCATCCCCGGATCTCATCACGTGGTACGATCTCGAGATCGAGCAGGTCGATGCGGCCATCGAGTACGCGAGGACGAGCGATGAGATTGTGTGATCAGATCTTTTTGACCTCTTCCTGTTTCAGCACGAGCTTGACGAAGGCATAGATCACCAGCGCGATGATCGCGAAATCGAGCACCGCGGCCAGCAGCTGGCCGACCTGGATGTCGGCCGTCATGAACCGGACGGTGTAGGCCTGCCATTCGCCTGCAGGCAGCACGATCCCCACGAGAGGCATTATAAGGCCATCGACAACAGCGTTGACCAGATCCTTCGTCGCAGATCCGATGACAACGGCGATCGCCAGTCCCATGATGCCGTACTCCTTGAGGAACGCGATGAATCCCTGTGTTATGTCTTTCATAGTATCACCCTGCGTGTTCTTTGACCGATTCCTCGAGTGCATCCGCCAGCCTGCGGCTGTGGCGCCGGTCGATGGTCAGCGGGAGGAGGAACCTGATCGCAGTATTGTACTCATCGTTACCACACGGCTCCGCCAGGACATCATGGTCCTCCAGCATCGTGTGGAGAACCGTATCGCGGACATCAGGTGCCGTTCTACCGTCCTTCTGGAACTCTACACCCCGAAACAGGCCCTTGCCCCGGGTCTCCTCGACGATATCGTATTTCTCGAGCTCACTGAACCGCTCCGCGAGGTACCTGCCCTCCTTGCGGGCGTGATCGAGCAATTCCTTCTCCCGGATCAACTCGATGGTCTTCAGGGCGACCATGCATTCTTTCGCGTTGCCGCCATAGGTACCCGAGTGCTTGCCGCTCTGGTCGGTCGCGTACTCGTCTTTGATCATCGAGGCCCCGAACGGCTCCACGCCACCGGAGAACGTCTTCGAGACCGGGATCATGTCCGGCTGGACGTCGAAATGTTCGATGCTGAACCACTCACCGGTCCGGAACGCCGCCTGGACCTCGTCCGCAATCATCGGGATATCGTGCTCGCATGTTAGCTCCCTGATCCCCTTGATGAAGGCAGGATGCGGGACATTGTACCCGCCCTCGCCCTGAAGGGGCTCCAGCATGACTGAGTTGATATTATCAGGTCCTTCCGTCTTGATCTTTTTCTCCAGCACCGAGAGACACATCTCCGCGTTCTCCCGGGGATCGTTGTGCATCTCGCCGCCGCTCTCTGTCGCATAGGGTGCGACAAGGGTCCGCGCGAGGAAGCTGAACCCCTCCGTGTAGTGTCCCTTCGAGGTCGTGTGGGACAGCGCAAGGGAGGTCCGACCGTGGAAGGCGTTCTCAAAGGTCGCGTAGGTGTTGCCGCCGCGGTGGAGCTGTGCTGCCTTCAGACAGCCTCTCTCGACCGCTTCAGACCCCGAGTTGCAGTAATAGATCTTCAGGTCCCCCGTCGAGAGGTCCCCGGGATAGATCGATGTCAGTTCCTCGGCCAGCTCCCGCTGGAGCGGGTGGTAGTATCCCTGGCCGTCGATCATCAGCGGGAAATCGCTGTCTTCCTCGTACAGCGGCCTGATCTCATTGAGAAGGGGCTCGTACCGGTGGCCGAACGGTGTCGTGCCCACCTGGCTGGCCGCATCGATCACGCCTTCGTGTTTCTCCCCGTCATGGATGATATCGATCTCCGGGCCGTCTCCCGCTGTTATCACGATCTCTTCCCGTGTCGTCGGTAGCAGGACGCGCTTGTAATCGCTGAACGTCTCCCGCTTCCTGCCTGTCAGCATCTCCTTGATCCTCTCGAGCATCGTCAGACCTCATACACATATGGGGGACAGTGGTCCTTAAAGCAATCCCCGGCCGACAGCACGACATCCGCGGTCCGCGGACGTGATCGGGGTCGATGGCCGTGAACGGGCACGCCTCAGATCTGGAGTGATGCGTCCTCGACCTCGGTCAATCCATGGTCGGTATCCTTCTTCCTGAGATGGTACAGGCTCGCGGTCACCGCCGTCTCGAGCTGTTCGTCGTGGGTGATCACGAACAGCTGATCGATCAGGTCCGCCACGTTGGCCCGCATCGTCTCGGCCAGGTCATCGATAGCCCGGTCATCGAGGTTGTGGGTCGGCTCATCCAGGATGAGCAGCTTCAGTCCCGGGGCAAGCACCAGGGAGAGGGCGATGCGGAGCGACAGGGCGGCGGTATGGCGCTCGCCGCCTGATACCTCTCCCTCGACGCTGAACCAGTCACCACGGTCGTCTTTGATCTCGAGGACGTAATCATCACCCGCCCGGAGACGGATGGAGGAGTAATCGTCGTACGGATAGACACGGTCCCAGACCGTCTGCATCACATCGTTGGCCTGTGCCACGAACCGCCGCCGCATCTCGCTTTGGGTCTGTTCCAGTGACCGCTCGAGATCACCGAGGGCATCCCGCAGCAGGTCGTATTTCTCCACGGTGTCTTCCAGCTCTTCCATCCGGTCGTGTTTGGTCTCGAGGTCCTCGAGCCGTTTCTCTCGCTCGTCGATCAACTCTTTTTTTGTCTCGATCGTGTTCGTCAGGACCTTGACGTCGCTTTCAAGGTCCGAACGACGATCCTTCAGTTCATCAAGTTCCTCCTCGTCGAATGAGAGCTCATCAAGCTTCTCGGTGATGGTCTCGAGTTTCTCGCGTTTCTCATCGATGTCCTCCATGATCTCGTAGTACTCGATCGCTTCCTCGGCAGCATCAAGCGTGGCTTCGATCTCATCGCAGTCCTTCCCGTCGATGTCGTTTTCCAGGTCCTCTTTTGCTTTTTCGTGTTCCTCGATCGTCTTCCTGATCTCCTGGAGGTCCTCTTCTGTCTCCTCGATGTCTTCATCGATGTCTCGGTAGGATAGCAGTCGGTCTCGTTTGGCCTCGAGATCCTCGATAGTCTCTCTGGTCTCCTCGAGTTCGTTCTCGAGGTCCTCGATCCGGTCCTCGAGCTCGTCTTTCTGCTCTTTGCTCTCCTGGAGGATATCGAGGCGATGATCGTCGGTCAGATCCTGCCCGCAGGTCGGGCATTCATCTGCAGCTGTCGAGAGACTGGCAAGGGTGTCCGCGATCTGGTCGAGCTCCGCCCGCGCATCCGCAAGGTCCTCCTGGAGCTTTTGTTCTCGTTTTTCGTGTTCATCGAGTTCGTTCTCGATCGCTTCGAGGTCCTCGAGCTTCTCTTTGTTGTCCTGGAGATCCCTGAGTTCCTCTTCGAGGCGTTCCTCCTCGCTGCGGGCGACCTCAAGCTCGGTCGTGATCTCTTGGAGCCGGTCCTTCTGGTCGTCCAGTTCCTCCAGTTCGTCCTCGAGGGCTTCCTTCTGTTCCTGTGCTTCGACCTTCGAGTCGGCATCCGGGGATGTCTCCTCGAGCCAGTCTTCCATGTTCTCGATCGTCGCCTCGAGTTTTGTCTGGCGCTTTTGGAGGGCTTCGTGGCGTTCTGCAAGCTCTTCAAGATCGTTTATACGCTCCTCGAGGTCTTCGATCGTCGCCGTTTTCTCATCCTTTTCATCCCTGAGGTCCTCGAGGTCCTCGTCAAGGTCCGCGAGTGTCTCCCTGAGCTCCGCGAGTTCATCCTCTTCTATCTCATCTTTCAGGTCCGCGAGATCGTCCGTCCTGTCGTGGTGCCTGTCTTTGATACGGTTCCGGAGGGTGACGAGGTTCGAACGGGCGTCCTCGAACCTGTCCAGTTTCAGGAGCCTGTCGATGGTTTCCTTCCGCTCTCCGGGGGTGAGCGAGAGGAAGCTGTCGAGCTCGTTCTGTTCGGAGAAGATGATACTGGCGAACAGGTCATAGTCGATCCCGAGGATGTCCTCGACCGCCGCTGTGACCTCCTTGGCCTGTGGACCGGCGATGAGATCGCCGTCCTCGTGGAGCTTGGCTTCTTTCGTCCCGCCGTCCCGCTTGATCTCCCTGGAGACACGGAAGTCTGTCCCCTCGAAGCTGAACCCGACCTCGACCCGTGCGGTATCGGCCTTCGTCGGTGAGCGCCGTATCAGGTCGTCCAGGGAGATCGTCCGCTCTTTGAGTGATGGCAGGGTGCCGAACAGGGCGAAGGTGATCGCCTCGAGGACCGCGGACTTCCCGGAGCCCATCTCACCGACCAGGGCGTTGATCCCTGTCCCGAACTCGAGTTCGGTCTCCTTGTGGGACTTCCAGTCCGCTAGCCTGACTGTCTCGATCACTGCAGGTACGCCCCCAGTCCCTCTTTTTCCTGCTGTTTGCCGGTGCCTGTCTCGGCACCATCATCGGTATCGTTCTCGTCCTCGTCAGTGCCGGGCTCTGCTGTAACGTCGTCGCCCGGCACGGTCGCTGTTCTGTCCTCGCTCATCTCCCTGACCTCCCGGAGGTCGAGGTCCTCGAGTGCCTCCAGGGCTGCATCGATGTCCCCGTCCGCCAGGAGTGCGAACAGATCATCGAGTCGGTCCCAGCCGATCTGGTGCTGGAGCATCTCCATCCCCATCTCCCTTGCGTCTTTCTCCTCGTATTCGATATCGTCCTCAGCCTTCTCCTGTTCGGTGGTGACCTGCTTGCCGATGTGAAGGACGGCATCATCGTCCCAGCCCTGCCTGAGCTCGGTGAGGCTGATCGCCGCGTCCGTCCGCCCTGTCAGGTTGATCCTGACCAGCGGTGCCTTCTTGCGGTCCTCGATTATCTCGTCCATGGTCGCATCGAAGGCCTTCCGGGCCTCGCTGCCGGTCCTCCCGGTCACGTCCAGCTCCCGGTGGATGACGTCCCGGGGTTCATCGAGCTCGATGAACTCCAGCCCGTCTGTTCCCTCCCGGGTATCGATCATGAGGAAGCCCTTGGGCTCGTCGGCCTCGATCTGGTTCATCTGGGTGGTTATCGTCGAGCCGGGTATGATGAGCGGCCGGTCTTTGCCCCAGAGATCGAGGTTCTTCCAGTGGATGTGGCCATCGATGATGCAGTCGAAGTCATCCGGGAGGTGCTCGAGCTTCAGCGCCGGCTGGTCGGCATCGGTGTACACGAAGTTCTCGATGGACTGGTGCAGCAGCAGGATGTTGTACGCGTCCTCGACGGCTTCCGGGTCGAACCGCTGGAGGACCTCGGGGGCGTACCGTTCCGGGACCCCTGACATGCCGTGGACGGCGACGGTCTCCTCGCCGTCCTCGAGGATGACGGACTCGTTGTGGAGATGGCAGAGATAGCCTGCCTTCTCGAGCAGCTGGATGGGGTTGAGTGAGTCCGTGCTGCGACGCTCGTGGGTGCCGTGGATGGCTATGATCGGCTTGCCGCGAAACTCAGGGATCTTGTCGCTTTCCTCACGGATATGGAAGTTGGTATCCTCATCCTCGAACATCCTGAAGAGCTCGATGACTCGTCCGAGGACCTCCTGTCGCGGTACCTTCCTGTCGAACAGGTCGCCGGGAAGCAGGATGAGGTCAGCATCTGCTGCCTCCTCAAGGGCCTCCCTGAAGGCAGCAAAGGAATCGTCCTGTCGCCGGGTGTCCCAGCCGTAGCCGAGGTGCTGGTCGCTGATGACCGCGATGTCCATGGTCCATCCCGGACGGTCCATGCTTTAATATCTGGACGGGAGGGTTCCGGTGGTGCCGCTGGTGGCAGGAGATGGTGATCAAGAAAAAAGGAAAGGGAGGGGACGGACCCCTCACGTTCACTGGCTACCCTGAGTCTGTCCCTGGGTGCCGACCGGCTGACCCGACTCGACGTCGATAGGTGGTGTGCCCCCAACAAGGGTGTTGACGAACAGCAGGCCGGACTGCTTGCTCAGGTAGACATTCCGCTGCAGTGACCTGTTACCTGTCTGGACGTCCATCGTCAGGACATAGAGGTCGGTGTACGTGGAGCTGTCGACGTTGCTCACGGAGATGTTGGTACTGGTCCCACCGAGCTGCTCGGTGAAGTATGCATCGGTCTGTGAGACTGCTTGCTGTGGACTGACCGTCGCCTGTCCACCTGACATGTTGGACGTGTAAAGGGCCGAGGCACCGAGTGCTAGACCGATGACGAGCCCGATGAGGAAGACGGTCTTCGGACGCTTCCACATCGATCCGCCGGTCGTGTGTCTGTGCTCTTTCGCTTCCTTGCGCTTGCGTTGTTCTTTCTTTTTCGTGCGCTTTGACTCTTCCTTTTCGGCTTTCTTTTTGTCCTTCTTCCACTCGTCCTGGTCGTCGATCTTGGTATTGAGCCATTCCTTGAGGGTTTTCCTGTCTTTGTTGTTCTTTTCAGCCTTCAGAAGCTTCCTGAGATCGAGGTCCTCTTCCTTGACCGTCTCCTTTATCTCATCGATGGTCTTCTCGGAGAGGTCCTCATAATCGTGGTCTGCCATGATAACACCTGGATGCAGGGTGAGATGCGGGAACACGACTTATAAGGTTTCGACAGGCTGGGCACCGCTGCGGCCGGAACCGGGTCATTTAAATCGACCTGTGGCCAAGTATCGGATATGCATCTGGTTGAACTGTTCGTCCTTCCTGGTGACCGCAGGAGCACGGAGGCACGGCGGCTCTTCGAGGAGGTCCTTGAGCGGACCGACGATCTCGTGCTCATGTGTTACGATGTCGAGGCGCCTGCAGGCCAGGAGAGGGCCGCTTCCATGGAGGTCCATGAGGTTCCCACGGCCATCATCGACCGTGAACGGGCCATCATCGGTGTCCCGGACTCTCCCGACCAGATACTGCGCACGTTCAGGTGAGATATGCGGATGGACGAGGAACGGATGCTTGAGTGCCCGAACTGTGGTAGACTCCCCCCGGACCCGCGTGGCATCATCATCTGCCCCGAATGCGGATTCGATGCCGAGCACGCCCAGTGACCGGCAGTAATTTAAGTATCGAATGGTAACAACAAGATGGTGATCGCCGTGGGGCCGGACCCGGGTGAGAGACAGTACAGCGATGGAACGTACTGGGAGACTGATTTCTCCGTCGAGATAGACCCGGATACGTACCAGGGATCGATCCACGATTCCCTACCGGTCGTCCTGAAGGACCGCCTCGATGCAGACGAGGCCTTCCGAGAGTACTTCGAGATCGAGGAGCCCAACCGTGTCTGGGTCGAGGGCGAATCATCCGGCTACTGGGAGGAGGCAGAGGACTTCGTCATCACCGGCAGCGGAGGCGGTGGCGAACTGATCATGGGCCAGGTCGTGTCCTGTGACCGGAAGGACTATCCCTACGAGAAGATGGAGTCCCAGGTCGAGTACTTCCTCGCGTCCAACATGTTCTCGAATGACCCGATCCAGGATACCTGGGAGTATGCCTTCGTCCTCGGTGTGGATGTAGAACCGGACGAGGTTGAGACAGAGGAAGACCGTCTCGCGGACGCCGTTGAAGCCGGTGAGAGCTACGAGGTCGACATGCTGGCCAGGAAGCTCGATCTGGACGACGTCGATGAGGAGTTCCGGATGGACATCGACCCGGACACGTGGTGAGGCCAAGGTTTAAAAGCGCCGTTATCCCATCCTCGGACCACGTGAGCATTATGACAGCAACAGGACAGGGTGGCTGTGTTCCACCATGGCCGGATGATACCTGAGACCGGTCAGTCTGTACGCTGTCATGCCCAGATCTTCTCGGTGATACGATGACAGACGATGAACAGGAGCTAGGCATTACTGTACAGAAGGAACGAAACATGTCCGAATGGTACACCCAGGTCGTCCAGAAGGCAGAGCTTGCCGACTACGCACCTGTCAAAGGCTGTATGGTCATCCGGCCGTACGCGATGGACATCTGGGACCGGCTCGAGGACAGGTTCGATGCCTGGATCGAGGACGAGGTGGACAACGCCTACTTCCCCCTGTTCATCCCGGAGTCCTATCTCGAGAAGGAGAAAGATATCGTCGAGGGCTTCGATCCCGAGGTCGCGTGGGTCGAGAACGCCGGCAAGGATGAGGAACTCGAGGAACGGCTGGCGGTCAGGCCGACCTCCGAGTCGATCATCGCGCCGTTCATGTCGGACTGGATCCGCTCGCACAGGGACCTGCCCTTCCGCATCAACCAGTGGTGTAACGTGGTCAGGTGGGAGGCGACCGACACCCGGCCCTTCCTCCGGACCCGGGAGTTCCTGTGGCAGGAAGGCCACACCGCCCACAAGAACGAGGAAAACGCCACCGAGGAGGTCATGAAGCGGCTGGACCAGTACGCCCGGCTGTACGAGGAGATCCTCGCGATCCCCGTGCTGAAGGGCCGGAAGCCCGAGCACGACAAATTCCCTGGCGCTGTCATCACGACGACGGTCGAGGCACTGATGCCCGATGGGAAGTCCATCCAGGGTGGGACCTCGCACAACTTAGGGACCAACTTCGCGGAGGCCTTCGATATCACCTACGAGGACAAAAACCAGGAGCTACAGCACTGCTATACCTGCTCGTGGGGGCTGTCCACCCGCGCGATGGGTGCCCTGATCATGGCCCACGGGGACGACGACGGGCTCGTGTTGCCTCCGGAGGTCGCGCCCCACCAGGTCGTTGTGGTGCCGATCTACCAGGACGAGTCCCGCGAGGAGGTCATGGACTACGTCGATGAGGTCACCAAGCACCTCGATGGCTTCCGGGTGAACGTCGATGACCGGGACCACAAGACGCCCGGGTACAAGTTCAATGAATGGGAGCTCCGCGGGGTGCCTCTGCGCCTGGAGATCGGACCCAACGAGGCCGGGGACGCGACCGTGACCGCTGTCCGGCGAGATTCCGGCGACCGCGAGGCGTTCGATCTCGAGGACCTCGCCCACGACGTCGAGGCGACCCTGGAGGACATCCAGGTCGAGTTGTACGAGTCACTGCAGGAGTACCAGGACGACCACATCGCCGAGGCCGACAGCTACCAGGAGATCCTCCAGCTCATCGGCAAGCAGCGTGGCTACGTCAAGGCGCCGTGGTGCGGGGATGAAGAGTGCGAGGCAGAGGTCAAAGAGCAGGTCCACGCCGAGATCGTCATGGTACCGTTCGAGGAGGACCAGGACGACCTCGATGGGGAGTGTGCGATCTGCGATGACGACGCAGAGCTGACGGCGTATTTCGCCAAGAACTACTAGCGTAGTTCCTGTCTGGCCCTCACACGCCTGCGGCGAGTTCGGTTGCGAAGAATTACTAGCGTAATTCTTCACCACCTACATCCGTCACCGGAGTCCGGTCGCCACGAACTACTGACAGGCTGATGGGGAGCCAGGCTTGCCCGCTCTGTGGCCTGGCTTCCCGTCAACATATTTTTATGCTTAAGCCGGTATACTGGCCGTGATACGCGATGACAGAGGACATGCTCACCGGGGACGAGCTCCGGTACCAGGACGTGATGGCGGACGTGTTCCGGGGACTGGAGGCCAACGACGTCCCGCTCGGGGCCCGTGACAGGCTCCGGATTGAGTACGGGGACGGGAGCAAGGCCTACACCCTGACCCAGGAGGACTTTGATGAGATAACCGGTGACATGCTGGAGGATTCCCTCGATAGGTACCACGAAGACGGTGAGGACACACCGGAGCCGGAGGCCGTCTCGGCGCTGGCAAAAGCCCACACGGCACGGGACGATCTCCCGACAGAGGACAACCTCGCGGACTGGAAGGACCCGATCAAGGACATGCGGGTCGCGTTGACCTCCACGACAGGGTTCAGCCATCCGGAGTACGTCGATGATTCGCAATACGATGAATGGGTCGAGGACGGACTTGATGTCTTCCTCGCGTACCCGGACGAGACCGACGAGTTCGACGGCTACCAGGACTGGTACGACCAGACCGTCCGGAACCTCGAGCTGATGGATTACGATGAACCAGAGCGTGTCCTCCTCGAGGCCGCCAATCTTCCCTACGCAAGGGATAGCGAGGAGGTCCATGACCTGCCAGACCGCCGCCTCCGTGACCGACTGCGGGATCTGGTCTGAACCGGTTTTTTAGTACCGGCAGCTCCAATGTCGTGGCATGGCCGCGATCACCCACGATACGCTGGATGATATCGACAGCCAGGTCGCCCGGTGGCTCCGCACTCATGGCCTGACGGTCCTCCGGTACGGCCTTGCCGCTGTCTTTGTCTGGTTCGGTGCCCTGAAACCGCTCGGGCTCAGTCCGGCGGCAGGGCTGATTGAGGCGACGATACCTGTCGTTCCTGCCGGCCTTGCGGTAACACTCATCGGGGTGTGGGAGATCGTCATCGGTCTGTGCTTTCTCTCCGATAAGCTGTTGCGGATCACGGTCCCGCTGATGGGGATCCACATGCTGGGGACGTTCTCGACGATCGTGCTGGTGCCCGGTACGATCTTCGTCCAGGTGCCGTTTGTCCTTTCACTGGAGGGCCAGTACGTCATCAAGAACATCATCCTGGTCGGTGCCGCGATGGTCGTCGGTGGCTTCCTTGTGCGGCCGGACGAGATCAGATGAGGGTTCCGAGGAACGAACTGATCCGATCAAGCAGGCCGGGGCGGTCCTCGGCGATGACTACATGGGCCCTCATGCCTTTTTGCTTGTGCTGTGGCAGGGAGCAGTGGAGGTTGAGACGTCCTGGTTCGGCAGGGGTGACGAAGGTCCCGCTGACCCGTCCTTGTCCCTGTACCTCGACGTTGAACATGCCCATCGGATAGATGTCCGTCGGGAGACCATGGAGCATCCACTGGTGCCGGATCTCGTCTTGATTCTCTAAGACGACGGTCACGCGGGTGCACGGTTCGAAGCGGAATTCGTCCTGTGAGTAGCCATATGCCTGCCCGGGCTCTGCGAACTCCTCACCGGCTTTCACGACGACCCGCTCCTTCCCGCGGAGGCCGTCACAGCCCTGTGGGAGTGTGTCGAGGTTCTCATTAACGACGTTGCCGTCCTCGACCATGCGCATACGCGTCGCCGGCATCCGCCCGACGGCGGTCCTGTTGTTGGTGACATCGGGCAGCGGTGTGATGTTGCCGAAGGTCTCCTGGTCCAGTGACGGGAAGTACGGTATCTCGCCCTGCTGGAACTCCTCGCTGAAGAACCGTGAGATATCGGTAGCGGTCTCGGGAATCCCCTTCTCGTCGACGTAGTCCTCATAGACGATCATATTGATCATCCCACCGGGTGCGATGCCGTCGTTGGTCATACCCTTCTTGCGGCGGTCGTGGAGGATCCAGTTACCCTCCCCGTAGGAATTGAGACCGTTGACGGTCGTGTTGAGGACGATATCGGCCCGCTGCGCTGGGGCGATGTCGATGACATCGCGCTGTCGGGGGTCGATCGGTACCCCGTCTTCCTCGATGACTGTCACCTTGTGCCCGTGCGGATGGAGCGCGATGGCGCCCTTGCCGACGTTCACCGTCCGTAGCCGATAGCGCTCGTTCCGCTCGACCGGTATGATGGACTCCCGGATCGTGTAGGGGAACGAACGACCGTTGAGGAGGAAGTAATCGGCCTGGGCGTCGGTTACGTCGTATTCCCTGTGGATCTCCTTCGACAGGCGCCGGGTGTCGTTGTACTGCTTTGGGATCTCGTGGAGCTCCTTATCAATGCTCTGGTAGACGAGATCATATTCGGCCTTGAATTGCTCCTCGACGGCCTCTGAGGGGTTCCTGACCTTCCCAGCGCCGATGTTCAAGGTCTGGACGGTATTGTTTGGCCGTTCCTCCTCGACGACGAACATGCCGTTGAGCCCCATGGAGCCGTGGATGTTGGGGACGACATTGCACTGATAGAACATGCTCCCTGACGTCTTGGGCTGTATCTCGTACGTCCGGCTCTCGCCCGGTTGGATGGGCTTCTCGCTGATTTGTGGGATGCCGTTGTTGCCGCTGCCGTTCACGGCGGACTTGTGGTCCACGCCGTGGAGATTGAGGGTGTGTGGCATATAGTGGGTGTTCTCGATCTCGATCGTGACCTGGTCGCCTTCCTCCACCCTGATGGACGGGCTGGGCGGGCGGATCAGCTGGTCGGCCTTCGATCCCGCATCCAGCATCCCCCGTGTCTTCGGGGCGAAGGTCCAGAATGCGGGGCTGATACCTGGTGCTATCTCGTGACGCGTGTCGTTCTCCTGGAACTCGTTGATACCGGTTATCTCGAGTCTGATTTGGATTTCATCCGGGTCGCCGTCATCGTCACGGTCGTTCCGCTTGACGACCGCATCGCGGGCCAGTCCGGTCTGTCTGAGGACATCATCCTGGATGTTGTTCGTCCCCTTGACGACGGAGGCGATGACGTTCGGGTTGTCGGGACTGCACCGCTGTGATGGCTTTATCTTGACGCCATCGATGACATCGCCTTTTTTCCAGGTGTTGGTCGTCGGGCCACAGACCTCATTCTCGAACTCGGCCATCGGTGTCTGGCCCTCGGCAGGATGGCCGCCGGCGAGTGCGGTGAGAAGCACGACCGAGATGACGATCAGGGCTGTACGGTACCGGATGTTCATGGTGACTGTTTCCTGAGGCAAGATTATAATATGTTACGCCGCGCCCGTGGAAAGGTTCCTTATGTGGAAGAACAGGAGAATGGAAGGGAGGAGACGCCCCGCCTTCCCCTTGCCGGCCGCGGAGTTATGACCGGCGGTTGTTCGCTTCCCATCGGACCCGCGTGTGCGGACTGGGAGATGCGGGTTATCGGGCGTCCTCCCTATGTCCCCGTCCTTTGCTCTTCGGCTCGGGGACTTTGCGGTTGACGGGTTGACGGGGCGTTTCCAGACTGCCTGATGACCCTCTACATTTTTAAACGTGACTGTCTACTTGCCTGTCTCCGGTCCATCAGCCTGCGAGAAGATCCGGTCCCCGGAGCGGTCCCGACGGCCGGATTAGAAGTATTGTCATTCCCTGCTTTTAACTGTTCCGGCGAACCCCTACATGTCGTACATTGCGCCCAAGACAACCCTTATATATCGGGGAACCCCATTCACGCACAACGGGAAAGGCTCCTTGCGGGGGAAGCACTGGTGAGCCTAGAAGACCACGACTCGGGGGACACGTTGAAGACTGGTTCTTCTATCATGACCCATCCGCTTTGCCTGAGAGGAGTCCGAGAGGGTGACAAATGAGTATGAAGACAGTCGAAGACTACCGTGAAAATCCTGAGGCACGGCATGAAAAAGAGATTGAATGGCTCAAACAGGGCAAGGAACTGGATTCTGCCTACCTGGCTGAGGAGTTCGACCTCAGCCAGAGCACGGCGCGAGATGACCTCGCCACGCTCAGAGAGGACCTCGGCCTGAAGCCGGAGATGGGTGACAACGGTCGGCATGTCTATTCGCTGCCGGTCGATGATCCTTCGTATCTCGAGAAATCCGAATACCATGACCCCGATGATGTCGCGAACTACCTCCACGGGGAGGCCTCAGGATTCCACCGCGATATCAACAACCGCGAGTGGGAGGAGAAAGAATCCATGACCCTCCTCGCGATGTCCGAGCTCGGCTGGGGCACGAAATTCTCCAGTGAGGAGGCAGTCGATGCACTCGCGTACAAGCTCGATGAGAAGGTCGATGCCGGGGAACTTGACCCCGAGGAGAACTTCGGCATCGTCATGGACGGCGGCGTCTTGCCCCGCATCTCGAAGTGGAACTACAAGACCGCCCGCCACGCGTACAGAGCACTCGCGGAATGGGATGGGAACGAGGAAGACGCTGACTTCGAGGAGCTACGAGATCCTGAGAAGCTGGCGGACTACCTCGAGGACGACACACTTCCCGAGGATCCGGACCAGCGAGCAGAGTTCCTCGAGGGGGTCCAGGAGAAGATGGAATCCGTCCTGGATGGCAACGAGAAGATGCTGACCAACTTCCAGGAGGCAGCACAGTACGCTGACGAACAGGTCGATAAGATATACGACGCACTCGATCACGAGGCCGAGCTGTACGTCCAGATGGGCGAGCAGGACGAGGCCAATATCGAGGACATGGAGGAGCTGAAGATCCAGGAGCTGACCGATGAGGTCGAGGAACGAATGGAGACCCTCCAGGAGAAGATCGACTCGCGGAACGACGTCCTCCAGTCCATGTCACATGAGCTCGAGGAGGCAGACGGTGCCTACGACGAGCTCAAGCAGGACATCGAGGCACACCTCGCGGAGGACAGGGACCCCCGCGAGCTCGATCTCGAGGAGTACGACGTCGACAGCACCGATGTCAGCACGTACGAGGACGTCCTCGAGGAACAGGAGGACCTCCTCAGAGAGATCCGCGAGCTCGAGCACAACCGGAACGCGATGCTCGTCGAGAAGGCCTTCGGCGAGGCGGCGAACTGGGGCAACAGGAAATACCTTCCCCCGGACAAGTCCGTCCTCGCCCGCAAGCTCGCCGAGCTCGAGTACGAGGAATACTACCACCAGATCGGCAACGTCGAGGAGCTCGGCCGGGAGTCGGACGTCACCAGCTTCGACGTCGGTGGCTTCGATGTCGACCTGGCCCACAAGCTCCACTACACCGACACGCCGCTGAAGACAGGGTTCAAGAAAGAAAAGCGGAAGTACCGAGACAGGCAGGATGAGGATGCTGACCTGTTCCTCACCGGCCATCACGGACCGTTCAAGGCCCAGCAGTTCGTCCACGGTCGTGGCGAGGACGAGAACGACCACACATGGATGGTCCAGCTGTCCACGTTTATGGACCCCGAGCTGCTCGAGGAGTATGGTCTCGATGAGGGCCTGACCCAGCTGCAGGACGTCAAGCGGATGGGCAAGGGCCTCTTTGACTCGACGGTCTCCCTGATCAACCTGACGGTCGAGGAAGGACCTGACGGCGAGATGCGCAAGCGGTTCAACATCGAGGGCTGGGACGGCGAGTACCTCAAGGAGCTCGGCGAACAGCTCGACGGTAAGAAAATCCCCGGTCAGGACCTCGCTGACACGGACGACAAACAGCACATCGTGGCCCGGGGTGACGACCAGATCGGGGCCCAGCACAGCATGAAGTTCCTCTACGAGCCGCTGACCGAAGAGGTCATCGCGGAGGACGTCCACAACGTCAACGAGTGGATGGACGATCTGGACGGCGACACGACAATCATCGAGGTCGGGGACGCCTTCCAGGGCACGGACATCTACGAGGGCCAGCAGGAGGAAGGCTCGATGTATCTCGGGATGGAGGAGCTCGATCTCAAGTCAGCGATCGTCTCCGTCTTCGAGGATACCGACATCGAGTTCGACTCGAAGGATGAGTTCTACGACTTCATCGCCGACGCGGACCTCGACGACGAGACGATGATGGCCCTGGATTATGCGGACCACCGTGACAAGCGCCAGGTCCCTGTCAACAACATCTCGAAGCAGGGCGAGCTGGTCGATGAGCTGCTTGTGGACAACTACGAGGAACTGATCGACCGCGGGGCGGACATGATCCTCGTGGACGGCAACCATTACAACGACAACATGGATGGCATGAGCGAGAGCGAGCGGCTGCTCGAGATCTTCGACAGTGAGTATGAGGGTGATATCATGACCGGCGAGGGCAACCACGACGGCGATGGCACATTCTACCTCGAAGGGGACGATGGTGACTCCCTCCAGGTCCGTGCCAAGCACCGCCCGACCGGACGTGGGGCAGAGACGGTCGATAAGATCCTCGACCAGGCCCTCGAGAAAGACACCGACGTCTTCGTCGCGGGCCACCTGCATGTGCCGTCGTTCGGCAAGCAGGGCGATGCGGTCGCGATGATGCCTGGTTCGGCCCAGGCGACGAATGACTTCGTCAAAGGCTTCACGGATGCCCCGGCAGAGAAGGGAGCGGTCTACCTCTCGATGCCGTCCGACCCGGACAAGAAGGAGTTCGAGTTCGAGCACGTTTCGGTCAAGGGCCTCAACCCGCTCCGTGACAGGGCGGATGCGTGATCATCGCCTGTCGCGGTCCTCCTCGACCGGCTGACGGCCCTGCCGAGGCTGACGCCCGGGCTGTCCTCCCTGTGAGCGGGGCTGCTGCCGTGGTTGACCCTGCGGTGGCTGGCCCTGTCGGTTCTCCCGGGACTGCTGTGGTGCCGGTGGTTCCTGTGTATCGCTCCCACCGATGATAGCCTTCAGCAGTCCGTAGATAAGACCGAGGACTCCAGCAAGTGCGATAAGACCGCCTGCACCGTACAGGAGGTACGTGGCCCCATCGAGAAGCATTGGGATTGTGATCGGCATTGCCCCACTGAACCCGAACGTTCCCTGGGCGGTGGTTTTCATCAGCTGGACGCCGTAGCCGGCGCCTGCGGTGATGGCCCCGCCGATGATGAGGCCGATCCTGTGGAGGGTCGTGCCCATGTATGGGCTGCGAACGACCAGATATTTAAAGCTTGTACCACCAGTGTTCGGTACTGTTCTCGGAAGACAGACCACAGTTCAGGGTTTTTATCATGCAGAACATGCAAGAGCAGAAGCAGATGGATAACATGGAAACCGGGACCACAACGCTGGGCCTCGTGTGTGAGGACGGCGTGGTCCTTGCGACCGATAACAGGGCAACCATCGGTCATCTCAAAGCATCGAAGAAGGCACAGAAAGTGTATCAGCTTGATGACCGGATCGGGCTCACCATCGCCGGTTCCGTCGGCGATGCACAGCGGATCGTCCGCCTGATGCGCGCCCAGCTGAAGCTTTACAAGCTCGAGACAAAGGCCATCTCCGTCGAAGGGGCATCGACCCTCCTCTCGAACATCCTCCAGTCCTCGAAGATGATGCCGTATATGAACCAGTTCGTCGTCGGTGGTGTCGACGATGACGGCGGCGTTCTGTTCGACCTGGATCCAATGGGTGGCCTGATGGAGCACGATGCCTTTACCGCGACCGGTTCCGGTTCGACGATGGCCTACGGTGTCCTCGAAGACGCCTTCGATGAGGGCCTCTCACTCGATGACGGTGTTGGCCTCGCTGTGCGTGCTATCAGCGCCGCGATGGAACGGGACACTGCATCCGGCGACGGGATCGATGTCATTACCATAACGGACGAAGACGGCTACCAGGAGGTAGATGAAGAACGGATAGAGGACCTCCTCTAGCGAGGTCTGACGGAGGACGTGGTTTCCCGTGGCTGGACTGGATGAAGTCAAAGAGATGCTCCCCGATGATGCGATGATCCAGGACGCGAAATACGAAGCGTCCGACATCGTTTTCTACACGAAAAACCGGGATTTCTTCCTTGACAACGAGGATGTTGTCAGGCAGATCGTCTCGAAGATCAAGAAACGGGTCGAGATACGGCCCGCCCCGAACATCCGTCTCGATGAGGCGAAGGCAAAAAGCACGATCCACGACATCGTGCCTGATGAGGCGGGCCTCGATGAGATGCACTTCCAGCCCGGCTTCGGTAAGGTTGTCATCCACGCGGAGAAACCTGGTCTCGTGATCGGGAAGTCCGGCTCGACACTGGACGAGATCAAGGAAAAGACCCGCTGGATGCCGGAGGTCGTCCGCGTCCCGGCCGTCGACTCGAAGATCGTCGACCGCGCCCGCGAGATCATCCAGGAAGGCTCAGAGTTCCGCAAAGAGTTCCTCAACGATGTCGGTAAAAAGATACAGCTCGAGAAAAGCATCGGCGATGAATGGATCCGTGTCACCGGGCTGGGCTCGTTCAGGCAGGTCGGGCGATCGTCCATCCTGCTCCAGACCGAGGAGTCCGATGTCCTGCTTGACTGCGGTATCGATCCGACAGGCGAGGGACAGGATGCGTACCCGTACCTCGATGCACCCGAACTGGACCTTGACCGCCTCGATGCGGTCGTCGTCTCCCACGCCCACCTCGATCACTGCGGCATGGTTCCATATCTCTTCGAGTACGGCTACGATGGACCCGTTTACTGCACAGAGCCGACACGGGATATCATGATCATGCTCCAGCTCGATTACCTGGACGTGGCCCGCCGCGAGGGCAACATGGCCCCGTATGACTCCACGGCGATCAAGGAGGAGGTCAAACGGACCATCACGCTGGACTACGGCGAGGTCGCGGACATCACCCAGGACATGCGGCTGACGTTCAACAACGCAGGCCATATCCTCGGGTCAGCCTCTGCCCACCTCCACGTTGGCGAGGGACTGCACAACATCGTGTATTCGGGCGATATCAAATACGACAAGACAGAGCTCCTCCGCCCTGCCGATCCGAAGTTCAACCGCGTCGAGACCCTGATCATGGAATCGACCTACGGCAGCAAGGGCGGAGACATGCCTGACCGGAAGAAAGCGATGAAGAAGTTCAAGAAATGGATCCGCCAGAAGGTCAAAGAAGGTGAGAAGGTCCTCATCCCGACGTTCGCGGTCGGCCGCGCCCAGGAGATCATGGTCATGATTGCGGAGGAATCCGAGAAAGACTACTTCGACGTCCCGGTCTATCTCGACGGGATGATCTGGGACGCGACCGCGCTCCATACCGCCTATCCTGAGTACCTCTCCAAGAAGGTCCAGGACAAGGTCTTCAAGCAGGAGGATAACCCATTCCTCAAGGACTGCTTCAAGCGGGTCGGCAGCAACGACGAGCGCCAGGATGTCATCAAGGGCGGACCCTGTGTCATCCTCGCGACCTCCGGCATGGTCACGGGCGGTCCGATCATGTCGTACCTTGAGCACCTGGCAGAGGACCCGGACAACCGGATGATCTTCGTCGGCTACCAGGCATCGAACACCTATGGCCGGAAGATCCAGTCAGGCCGCTCGAAGATCACCCTGCCTGGCAACGACAGGCCGACCGAGCTCAACCTCGATGTCAAGACAGTCGAGGGGTTCTCGGGACACAGCTCCCGCAACCAGCTGATCAACTACGTCAAGAACCTCCCCAACAACCCCCAGAAGATCCTGTGCAACCACGGGGACGATTCCTCGACGTTCCAGCTGGCCTCGACGTTCCACAAGATCTTCAACACGGACACATCGGCCCCGCAGAACCTCGAGACGATCCGACTCAACTGAGGTCCTGACCGGGATGGGCCGAAGGCCAGTATCCCACAGACCTGTCAGCCGTCGAACCCGTACTCGTGGACCTCCCTGATCGCCGCTTCGATGTCATCGCTGTCAGGGATGTACTCGTCCTCGTTCTGGTACAGCGGCATGTGGGTGTCATAGCCGGTGACCCGCTTGATCGGTGCCTCGAGGTACAGCAGGTCTTCATCGTCCTCTGAGATCCGTGCGGAGATCTCGGCCCCGACACCGCAGGTCTGGGCGGCTTCGTGGGCCACGACGATCTTGCCCGTCTTCGTGTAGCTTTCCTCGATGGTCTCTGTGTCCATCGGTGAGATGGTCCGGAGGTCGATCACTTCCGCATCGATATCATCGTCCTCGAGGTACTCGGCCGCCTCAAGGGTGTCATGCAGGGTCGCGCCCCACGAGACAACGGTGACGTCGTTACCTTCTTTCTTGATGTCGGCCTCACCGAGCTCGACGGTGTAGTCCTCCTCGACGTCCGGGACTGGCTCCCGCATGCTGCGGTAGATCTTTTTCGGTTCGAGGAAGACCACAGGATCATCGTCACGGATGCTCTCTTTCAGCATGCCGTAGGCGTCCTCAGGTGTGGACGGGACAGCGACCTTCAGGCCGGGTGTGTGGGCATAGATCGCCTCGTCGGATTCGGAGTGGTGCTCCGGTGCCTCGATACCCCCGCCGTACGGTGCCCGGATGACCATCGGCATCTCGAATTTGGACCGTGTCCGGTTCCTGTACCGCGCGACGTGGCCGAGCAGCTGGTTCATCGCGGGGAACATGAACCCGGAGAACTGGATCTCGGTGATAGGGCGATCGCCGTAGACAGACATACCGACGGCGGACCCGATTATACCCAGCTCATCGAGTGGCGTGTCGATGACGCGCTCGTTCTCGAGGATATCATCGCCGTCTTTGCGTTTGTCGTTGAACTGTTTGTGGAGGCCGTCGGTGACGCGGAAGACCCCGCCGTCCTCGCCGACATCTTCCCCCATCAGGACGATAGCATCGTCGCGTTCGAGCTCTTCCTCCAGGGCGCGGTTCAGCGCCTCGACCATGGTCTCGTTGTCGGTCATCATCGATCACCTTCCGTTTTGAGGAGGTCTTCTTGCTGCTCGGTGAGTATCGGTGGCGTCTCCTTGAAATGGTGCTCGACGATGTCCCCAAGATCCTGGTCGTCCCGTTCCTGGTACCGGTCGATCGCGGCCGAGACGTTCTCCTCGGCAGTTTCCTCGACCTCCTCGAACCAGTCCTCGCTGACTCCTTGCTCGCGGAGGTAGGTCTCGAGGCGGTCGATCGGGTCTTTCTCCTTCCATGCTTCGAGTTCCTCCTCGTCCCGGTACTTCGAGGCATCGTCGGCGGTGGTGTGGTCCCCGCGGCGGTAGGTGATGGCCTCGATGAGTGTGGGCCGACCCTCCTCTTTCGCCTGCTCGAGGGCCTCCCTGGTTGCCTCGAAGACTCCGACCGGGTCGTTGCCATCGACCTGGATGCCGTCGATCCCGTAGGCCAGTGCCTTCTGTGCGATCGTCTCGGATCCGGTCTGTTCGTCCTGCGGGACTGATATCGCGTACTGGTTGTTCTGGACGAAAAAGACGGCCGGAACATCGAAGGTGCCTGCCCAGTTGAGCCCGCTGTGGAAATCTGGCTCGCTGGTGGCGCCGTCGCCAAGATAGGTGAGGACGGCCTCATCGTCATCGTGGCGCTTGATGCTCATCGCGATGCCTGTGCCGTGGATGACCTGGCTGCCGACAGGGACCGACGGTGGGAGTGTCCTATCATCATCGCCCATCTGTGCCCCGCGTTCGTCCCCGCCCCAGTACGAGAGGAGGTCCTCCATCGGGATGTCGCGGGTGAAGTAGCTGGCCCCTTCTCGGTAGGCCGGGACCATCCAGTCGTCCTCGTCCATCGCGTAGGCGGACCCGACCTGGGCGGCTTCCTGTCCTTTGAGGGGCGCGTAGGTCCCCATCTCGCCCCGTCGCTGGAGCTTGACCGCTCGTTCATCGAACTCCCTGGCCTGGACCATCTCGGTGTAGATCTCCTTGAGATCGTCTTCGTCCAGGTGATCGCCCGGGTCTCCGTCAAGTTCGCCGTCCTCGTCTAGGAGCTGGATGTACTCGATACTGCCGCTGTAGACTTCCTCTCGCATCGTGGCACCTCCCGGGCCGATACGGGTCCGAGTATAAAAAGCGTGCCGGGCTCGACCGGTAAGGGGTTTCCGTCTGTAAAGGATACATTTATATAGAATCAGTTGTGACTAGTCAGTAGCGATGTCACGTGCTTCTACCCGTGGTGAGGTCAAGACCAGGCGATCGAAAGCGACGGACGAGATGTGGTCCAGGATCGACCCGCACATGCACCGGCGGTTCGAGGAGGCCGAGGACCGTACCGGCCGGGAGATCTAAGAGGATATCTCCGTCGGTCCTTTAAATGTGATCGTTCTGGGGCCCACGCTGCTCATGCTAGTGATGGCGGAACGACTGGATGAACGTGGGCAGGATAGAAAAACGAACGGGAAAGACCCCTTACCTGTGGATGTGCGCGTAGGCAGGGGTGGCGATGAGCCATTCCTCATCGATGCCCGCGACATCGCCCTCGACGGACTTGACCGTCTTCTTGATGCGATCGATCGCGCGCTTGAGATCTGTCATGTCCTTGTCCTTGAGCGGCTTCATCTTGACCCAGACGATGTTGCCATCGCGGATCATGGACTGGACCTTCTCGACGTCACCGTACTCGTTCAGGGTGACGACCCGGATCTTTACCTTTGATGCTGTTTCGCTGTCTGTCTCTTCGAGTTCGACGTATTCGTCTTCTTCGAAATCCTCGATTGCATCGTCGTCGTTACCGCCCAAGAGCTTTTTGAAAGGCATTATCGCTGACCTCCTAACGTGGGACCTAATGTGAACGTAGCACTTAAATGTGTTTGCGAGGGTCTAATCCTCCACGCTTTCAAGCATGGAGGCGATGTTCCAGACCTCGGTCCGGGTGTGCTGTGCGATGTTGGGATCGTTCGAGATCTCATCGAGGTAGCTGGTCGCCGTGTTGACCCTGACGGACAGCGTCTCGTCATCATCGGCCATCGCATCGATGGCGTTGTCGAGGAGATCTTTGACGTTGCTGGGAACATTGCTGTCTTTCAGCTGTTCCATGCTATCGATGACATCGTCTACAGCTGTCATTGTACCGGCCTCACTGGGCCATGCCGCCGCCCATGCCCTGGAGTTTCTGCTGGAACTCGCTCTGCTGTTCCTGGACCTTCTCTTTGATCTGGTCCTCCCGCTTTTCAAGGCTCTGGAGGCGCACCTCGAGGTCCTCCTTCTCTTCCTCGAGTTCGTCCTTCAGTTCGTCGTGGTCTTTCGAGACGAGAACGGTCCCGACGGACTTATAGAGCTGCTCGCCCTCGGCGTTTTCGAGTTCCTCGAGGGCGCGTTCGATCTCCTGTTTCTCCGTCTTCGTGTTTTCCTTCTGCATCGTTATCTGCTGCAGCTGCTGGCGCATCTGCTGGATCTGCATTGCCATCTGTTGACTCTTGTCATCCATGATCATCACCGTTGCGAGACTGTTCTACGTTGAGACGAACCGTGAACTTAGCTTCGTGAGCTGTGTGACGGTGTTGAGGCTGCCCCGGAGTACACCGAGACTGTCGGCCTCGATGTCGATGTGGACCGTGTCACCGTCCTGGCTGACGTCGAATGTCACCCTGTCCGAACCGTTCAGGTCGGGTGCGATGGCCGCATGGACCATCTCCGGGTACTCGACGTCGAGGTCGAGCGACGCACGCATCAGCGTGCCTTGACCGTCTGCTTTTCCTGGGGCCGTTTCTTGAGGATGATGCGGCCCGAGCACTTCGGACAGATGATCTTCTCTTTGACAGGATTGATCTCGATCTCCTGTTCACACTTGGCACAGATGTATCCTGCCATCGCTGTCAGTCCTCCAGACGCTCCTGTGCGGCCTCGAGCTCTTCTGTACCTTCACGGATAGCCTTCTCGATCTTCTGTGTGGCACCGGTGTCTGAGGTGTACGCGCCGCCGGCGATCTTCTTGCCGGTCTTGGTATCCTTCCAGACTCCTGCTGCTTCCCGCTTGAGTTTACCCTGTGCTCGTGGGTGATCTTCCTTATCGATGAATTCTTTCGTTCGCTTGGCCATAGACGGTCACCGTCGCTGTACGGACTTTTCTGCGAATATTTTTAAATACGGTGGTGGTTGGAAAAAAGGAAAAAGGAAGCGAGGAGGCCCTTATGCCTCCTCGAGTGCCTCTCGGACCTTCTGCCTGAGCATCTCGCCTTTCTCCTTCGAGGTCCTCAGGATCTCCATGACATCGCTGTCGGTGAGTGCTTCGGGCTCACCTTTCTGCATGGAGACGACGTTGCCGTTCTCACGGATGGTCGAGGTCAGGCGTGCGCGCCTGACTGCTTCCTCGTCTGCCGTCGTGTCGAACAGGATCTCGCCTGCGATCTTCGATCCTGTGACGGTCATGGGAAGGCCCTCTGTCTCGAGGGGCTGGCGCTCGTCCCGGTCGACCTCGCCGGTCTCCTCGTCGTAGACAGGAAGATCGGCGCGCTTGAGTGCGGTGACGGCACCGACGGAGGCGGCATCGACCAGGTTGCCATCGTAGTCGATGACGTGGACGTCGATGAAGACCATCCAGCAGGTCTCGCCGTCCTCGATACCGAGTTCCTCGAGGTCCAGCATGCCTGATTCACGGATGCCTCTGTCGACGAGTCTTGCGATCTCGACTGCCTCATCACTGGGAGGGCCGGACTCGAACCGGGGTGCGGCCATCCGGGTGAGCTCTGCGTTGGTGATGATGGCGCCTGAATCCGGCTTGTCCGGATAAGGGTCACCGACCTCCGTGGAGATGCCGACGATGACCTTCGTGTCGCCCATCTCGACGTAGGCGGAACCATCCGCCGTCTCGTGGATGTATCCTGGCTCGATCGTGGTGTCGCGGAACGCATCGAAGTCCCGTCCGTCGAGCCGTTCACCGTCCTCGATCGTCTGGTGGATGTTGTTCTCGTTGATCTGGAGTACCATCAGTTGTCACCTCCGTTGTAGTCTCCGACGTTCTCGAACTCCTGTTTGAGCGCCTCCTTCTGGGCCTCGAAGAGCTTCTGGTTGCCCCGCTCTGCGAGCTGGAGGCCTTCGTTGATGTCATCGATGGTGATGTCCCCGTCCATCTGGAGGAGGGTGATGTCATCGATATCGCCGTTGATCGTGGCGACGGGGATGTCTGCCTTACCGTAGGCATCCTCTTCCCCGGCCACGTCGAGGACCATCTGGTCCTCGAGCTTACCGACCGCTGAGGCCTGCACGATGCCGTTCATCGGGATGCCTGCATCGGCCAGTGCAAGTCCAGCGGCGGTGATGCCGGTCACGCGTGTCGAGGCGTCTGCCTCGATAACCTGGACATCGACCTTGATCGCTGCCTTGGGGAATTCTTCCAGCCTGACGGCCGGTTCGAGTGCCCGCTTGGTGACGAGGCTGATCTCCTTGTCACGCCTGCTGGGCTTGGGGCTCATCCGGTCGTCGACGGAGAATGCTGCCATGTTGTACTTGGCCTGCAGCACTGCCCGATCGGGTTTCTGGAGGTGCTGGGGGTGCAGCTCCTTGGGTCCTTCGACACCGGCGATGACGCGGGTGTTCCCGATCTCGACGAGTGCCGAACCGTCTGCCCGGTCGAGGACGCCGACCTCGATGTTGAGGTCACGCATCTCGTCCGGGGCCCTGCCGTCGAGACGTTCGCCGTCTTCGAGCAGTCCTTCTTTCTGTTCCTGTGGCATGGGGTATCAGCTCCGTTCCTCCAGCCATCGCTCGATCTTGCTGGTGAGGCCCGAAATGTGGGCTTCCCGTGCGACCTTGTAACACGCCTGAGATGCGAGGGATTCTTTCTCCCCGTCGATCCAGACGCGGCCGTTCTGACCGATGATGATGCTGGTGTTGGTATGGTCCTTGATCGTGTTTACCATGGTACCTTTCTTACCGATGAGACGCGGTACCTTCGTGGGTGGGACCTCGATGACGCGACCGCCTTCGAGCTTCTTGGCGCGTCGGTCCTGCATGGTGAGCTGGACGTCTTTGCCCTTCGTGACCTTCTGGACCTTCCCGACGACAACCTCGCCGATGTCGAACCAGTCGGCGATATCGTCCTCTGTCAGGTCGACGTACTCCTCGACCGCCTCTCCGATCGGCATGATCGCGTCGTACGGCGAGTTGAGGTCGACTGTCCAGTTTGAGTGCGAGACCCGCGTGATCTCTCCGATCACAGAGTCTCCCTTCTCGGGCACGTACCGTCCCCGTCGGGGGCTGACACGTGCTTCACCATCCCTGAACTCGACGGTACCGACGTACTCGGAGAAGATCTGGTCTCCGGCCATGTAAGTACCCTTGTCAGGAGAGAGGTTCCCTTCCGCCAGTGCCTGTCCAGGCACGACGATACTTCGATTGTCAACTAGTTTTGTCATAGTAGATCACCTTGTAACATCGATTAGGCATGCATCTAGCTGGTGTGTAACCTTCGATGGACGCTCAGCGTTCATACAATACACCGTGGCTGTTGTGAAGGAGAATACGCGATTATCGGCGAAGTTCTTCTCCCCTTTTCTTTCTTTCATACACAGATACAGCCGGAATATTTAAATAGATGGCGCAGCCGGGGCCAACATTTTTCTTCCACCCGTCCCTATCGTATTATGATAACGATGGCAGACGACGAGGAGGTACGAGAGGCGGTCCCGGCATCGGACGAGTACAGGGAAAACACCGAGATCATCGATCTCGAGGAACCGACCGAGGAGGAAAAGACCTACACCGAGCAGCTCAGTGGACTCCGCGAGTCCATCGATGAAGCACTGGGCAACATCGCCGCCTGGGCGAAAAAAGGCGGCTACCAGGGTGGCGGGGCATCGTCCGCCGGCCGGTTCGAGCGTCGTGACAGCATGTCGAGTGGCGATGAATCGAACTACGACCGCCTCGGTGAGCGGCTGGGACGGTACATCCGGAACCTGCCGGAGGAGCACCAGCACGGCGAGTTCGATGGCAATGAGTACGACATCACGTACCAGGATGGAGAACGGATCGCCGGCCTGATCGAGGACGGTGAGTACGAGGACGCGAAAGGCTACGCCCAGGCCGTCGCGACGATCGCCGGCGACGAGGAGCTCGGTGAGACCCTGACACAGCGTATCGAGGAGATCGAGCAGTACGAGACAGGGACGTGATTATCCCGGGAAGAAAAACGCTATCATCCCGGCCATCACCACGAACAGGCCGACGGATGTGGTGATGACATACCCCGCCCCTGCGATCAGGAGCGGCATCTGCATCGTCTTGTTCTCGAGTCCGCGTCCCAGCGCGAGCCGGTAGGCACCAAGTCCCCAGACGGTGCGGATGAAGATGATCTGCTGGATGCCCTGGTCCTGTGGCACACGGCAGGACGTGAGACGACATCGTTACCGGAGGATCCGCCGACGGACGAGGAAGGACTGCCGATCCAGATCGTCGCCCCGTTGATGGACTCATGAGTCATCATCAGCGGCCGTCTTCGCGTCCTGGATCTCCTGGGAGGACAGCACGATCAGGACGACCGAGGCCGCCACAAGGGTGTAGAAGGCATCGAGACGGACCGGTCCGAGCCCGACGCTGTGACTGCCTGGCTCCAGGACGACGAGGGCGAGCCCCAGCCCGATCAGCCCTGTGAGGAAGTAATGGGTGTGGGCCACGAGCTGGGTGCGGGAGGTGATCATCGTATCACCTGATTGGGACGGGAGGCTTTCAAAGAAACTGGTCATGGGCCGGACGGGATTCGAACCCGCGACCGCTCGGTTAAGAGCCGAGCGCTCTGCCAGACTGAGCTACCAGCCCAACACGCAGATCGGCGTGGACGATCGACCGGTTCGAACAGAACCGGTCACAGGTTTTTGTGCCGGGTTCGCGGAAGCGACTCCCGGCCCTACACACGGTCCTGCAATCGGAGATTTCAGTCGACTCGATTGAACCTCCGGTTCAGGAGTCGAGGCGTACCCCGAGTGCCAGACTGAGCCACCAGCCCGAACTGTAAAGGACGCCCGTCCTTTGGAATCACAGCGTCCTCGGATGCTGTACGAACCTGCTTCCTGGGAAGCAGGTGAGGTTCATCAGGTTCCACTCTCGCTGACGCTCGAGTCCGGATGGGCCCTGTGAACCTGTGCGGTGATGGCGTGGTCAATCTTGTACGAGATAGAGCTGGCCGGGGTTCCCTCACCGCGGGTGGACGTGGATCAGTCCTTCCGGTCCGTGGACCACTCGAAGTCCCGTCGCTTCTTTGACTCGCCGAAGCCACAGGACGAGCAGACCTTCTTTTTCAGGTGGAAGGACTTCTTCCCGCATCGCCTGCACTTGCCGTGGATCTTTTTGTTGCGCTTACCCTTCCGCAGCTTGCCTTCTTTCGCCATAGATCACACCTCATTCGGGAGAGACGACCATAACGTTGTCGCCGCGTACGAGGAGCTTGCCGTACTGTTCCTGGCTCGAAGCATTCTCCATCGTGGCATCCTCGAGCCACATGTTGAGGTGGAGGTCAAAGGCCTTGAGCTCACCCGACACCATGGTCGGTTCCTCCTCATCTCCTCGTGCCTTGAGTTTCACAAGTACCTGATCGCCTTTTGCGGCATCTAAAACATCCAGAGGTCGCTGAGACACGTTAAAAACACCTTCATCCGGTGATAGGAGGCCAAGATATATAAAGGCTGGCACGGCCAGCCAACCCCTCCCCGCGATCCACGGTTCAGGTCGGCTCTGTATGGGATGGCGGCGGTTCAGGCATGTTGAGTGTCACGGCCCGCTGGCAGTAACCATAAAAATGGGTCGTCCCAATCTGGGTTGGATACGCTATGTCGGAGGTACCGGAGCGAGAGGACGTCGATGAGCAGTTCAGATGGGCCCTGGAGACCGTCTACGACGATGAGGACCGGTGGGAACAGGACTACGACCGGGTCGAAGAGAAACTACAACGGGTGGGGGACTTCGAGGACCGGCTCCTGGACGATCCGGAGACGCTGTATGATGTCCTCCAACTGAAAAACGAGATCAGTCGCGATATCAAGACACTGCAGTTCTACGCCGGCGCCCGACAGCGGGAGGACACCCGTAGATCAGAGTACCAGGAGATGAAATCCCGCGCCGCCGACCTCGGCTCGAAATCGGCCAGCGTCAAGAGTTTCGTCCGGCCGGAACTCGAGGACGCCGACCCGGAGAAACTCGAGAGCATGATGGACGAGTACGAACCGCTCCAGACCTATGAGCATTACTTCGATGAGATAATCCGCATGCAGGAACACACCCTGCCGAAGGAACAGGAACAGCTCCTGTCCGAGATCGGTGCGGGACTGCACAACCAGCAGGACCTCCACCAGAGCCTGATGAACGCCGACATGTCGTTCCCGACCGTCGAGACACCGGAAGGAGAGGAGGTCGAGGTCACCCATTCCAGCCGCCGGAAGCTCCTCAAACACGAGGACAGGGAGTTCCGTGAGGAGGTCTACCGCGCGTACCTCGACGCCGTCACCCAGTTCGAGAACACGTTGGCGGCCAACTTCAACAACAAGATCAAGACGGTCACAAAGGAAGCCAAGATCAGAGGGTATGACTCCTCGCTCCACAAGGAGCTCAAGGCCAACAACATACCGACAGAGGTCTATCACAACCTCATCGAGGTCATCCGCGACACCGATGATCTCTCCGACCGGAAGCGTCGACTCCGCCGGGAGGCCATGGGACTGGATGAGGTCAAACCATGGGATGGCTCAGTCTCGCTTGCACCCGGCGACGAGCCCGAGGTCGAGTACGAGGAAGCCAAAGAGCACATCCTCGAGGCCCTCGAACCCCTCGGGGAGGACTACATCGAGGCCGTCCGTGAGGGCCTCGACGAGGAGGGCTGGGCCGACATCTACCCCAACAGGGGGAAGCGGTCCGGTGCCTTCAGCTGGGGGACCTATGACACCCAGCCGTTCCTCATGATGAACTACGAGGACGACCTCTCCTCGATGTACACCCTCGCCCACGAGCTCGGGCACTCGATGCATTCCCTCCACGCCAACGAGGCCCAGGAGTACGTCAACGCCAGCTACCCGATCTTCACCGCCGAGGTGGCCAGCAACGTCCACGAGGCCCTGCTGACCGAACATCTCCTCGAGGAGGTCGAGGACGATGCGTTCCGTCGCCACGTGGTCGACCAGCAGCTGTCCAGTATCGGTGGCTCCCTCTTTGGCCAGACGATGTTCGCGGACTTCGAGCAACGGGTCCACGACCACGTCGAAGACGGCGGCTCTCTGACCGCCGACAATCTCTCCGCGATGTACCGCCAGACCCGGCTGGACCATGGGCGGGAGGAACAAGAGGTGGACGAGGTCAACAGCTACTGGCTTGTCCCGCACCATTTCTATCGCCCCTTCTACGTCTACCAGTACGCCACCGGGGTCTCGGCGGCACTCAGCCTCACCGACCAGATCCTCGACGAGGACGATCCCGAGGCGGCAGAGCGGTACCGGGACTTCCTCCGCAGCGGCGGGAAAGACTACCCGACCGAGCTCCTGGACGAGGCAGGGGTCGATCTCACGTCCACGGAGCCGATCGAGGACGCGGTCGCGATGTACGAGGACCGCCTCACGGAGATGGAACGGATCGTCGTCCAGGACAACGCCGACGGGTCCGGGGACTGACTCGTGACCACGACAACCGGCCGAGCAGGGGCAGATCCGGTCAACGTTTAAAAACGTTACAGCCGATTGCTGTGCTGTGATACTCCATGGCGATCGTACACGGTGACTCTGACAGGAAGAAATCCGGTGGCCGGACCCGGCCGCACTCCAAGATGAAGAAGCGAAACCTCGGTGGCGAGTTCGCGGCGACGCGGCTCGATGAGACGGCCACGAAGACCAAAGACACCCGGGGCGGGTCCACGAAGATCGCACTCAGCAGCGTCAATACTGTCAACGTCGCGGACGACGGCGAGGTCGTCAACGCGGACATCGAATCGGTCCTCGAGAACCCCGCCAACCCTGACTACGTCCGGCGGGACATCATCACCAAAGGCACACTCCTCAAGACATCCGAGGGCAAGGCCCGTGTCACGTCACGTCCAGGACAGAACGGTGTCCTGAACGCAACACTCGTGGAGGAGTAAGTCCCTCCACCTCACGTTCTCCTTTTTATACCTCCTTCTCCCAGCGTCCAGTATGAAGCCGTTCACGGACGAGGATTATGCCTACCGCGAGGAGATAATCGAGCTCCTCCGGCGCGCGGACCGGGACGCTGATGCCATCATCGTCGAGGGCGTCTCGGACAAGAAGATCCTCCAGCAGTGCGGGATCGAGTCACAGATCTCGACCTGTGGCGGCAAGGAACCGGAGACCTTCGCCGAGACGGTCGGCCGGGTCTCTGAGCGCGTCGTCATCCTCACCGACTTCGACTCCCACGGCAAGGAGCTCAACGACCGGTACCGCCACCTCCTCCGGAAGGACGTCCACGTCCTCAGCGCCCACCGGCGCGATATCGGCGCCAGGCTGACCGAGTCCGGGCGGCACTGCATCGAGGACCTCCGGCCGCTTTTCTCCTCGCGGTTCGAGAAGTTCATCGATGTCAAGCTTGACAGGCTGTTCACACGGTTCCACTGAGGGATCACCAATGCAGATCGGCCACGAGACCATCACGCTCCAGACACCAGCAAAGGGCCTGGTCACGATAACCGACCAGGTCAGGGAGGCAACGACGATAGACGAGGGAGTCTGCCTTCTCTTTTCCCCGCACACCACCGCCCATCTCGTGCTCAACGAGGACGAGACAGGGCTCCGACAGGACATCATCGAGACCTACGACCGGCTGTTCCCGTCCGATGAGGAGTACAGCCACGACGAGGGCAGGGATCAGAACGCGGACTCCCATCTCACGAACATCGCGATCGGGGCCGACCACACCCTGCCGGTCGAGGACGGGGACATACGGCTCGGCACCTGGCAGGATGTCATGGTCTTCGAGACCGACGGCCCCGCCACCAGGTCCATCCAGGTCCACTGCCTCGGCCGGTAGTCAGGAGCCGTAGGTCTGGTCCTGTTCCCGGGCGGCCATCTGTTCTGCCCGCTCACGCATCCGCTTGGCCTTGAACTCTTTCAGGACCTTCTCCGGCATCTCGCCGTAGTTGCCGTGTGAGAGCTCTGCCAGGCCGACGTCCAGTCCTTCTTGGCTCGCGTGGTGGAGGAACGCCTTCCACGGGGCAGTGTTGTCCCGCTGGAGGGACCGCTTGGCTCCTTTCGTATCGAGGCCCTCCTTGACAAACACGACCTCCTCGAAGGTGCCCTCGGTGATCTCGTCCTTCAGTGCATCGTAGATCTGTTCTTTCTCACCGTCCTCGTACAGCTCCGGGATCTCTGTCGTCTCGATGCCGATTGCCAAACGCGAGCCCCTGTCTTCCCTGTCCGCGAGGAACGATTCCATGTCATCGTAGCCCATCTCCTTGACACGCTCCAAGCTCCGTCCCATCTCCGGGACAAGGCTGCCGACTGCCTCCTTCGTGGACTCGTAGAACGGCAGGAGAGAACGTTCCTCGATCACGGGCGGGTTGATCCTGCGGGGCGTGGTCGAGATGTACGCGAACCCGTCCTCCTCAAGGTCCGGGACCGCCCCCCAGAAACGCTTGGCATCGCCCTCATAGACCAGCAGTGTGTCGCCGCTGTCATCGACGGCCTCAGTGATGTCCGTCCGGGAGACCTTTTCCGCCCGGGTCACCTGTCCCTCGACGCGGTCTTCGACCTTGTCGTACAGCTTCTCCACGACCGGGTCCTCCATGTTGTAATGGTGGTTCTGTTCTGTGTTGAGGACGTCCCGCTCGTCCAGCTTCGCCCGGAGCTCGTCGTAATCGCCCATGGTTATCAATTGTTAGTATAAAACGTCTTTATCTCAACAATTCTTAAAAATATTTCCATACAGGCTTTGGTCTCGTGAACGATAGACCGAACATTGATAAGTAGGCGCTGCCATGACCAGTACATGGCGTTCGACCCCGACCCGGCCGGGCAGGCTGATGCAGGGGGAACGTGTGATTTTCTCATCGTCTCGGACCTCCATCTTGACTGGGGTGAGGACGGGCAGGACGATATTGAGTACAGCGAGACCGTCGCCACCCGGATCAGCACCTACGGGGAGGAGTACGGCTGCGATGGCCTGCTGGTGGCGGGGGACGTCGGGGAGACAGAGGACCTCGAGGATCTCTATGATGAGCTCAAGGACGACTTCGAGGCGATCAAGATAGCCCAGGGCAACCACGATGTCAAGGGCCGCGAGATCGCCGAGCGAGTCAACCACGTCCCGACCGATGACTACGATACATGCATCGAGACGACTGTTGGGGAGTCAGAAGATCTCCTCGTCCAGATGAAACACGACCCCAGTGACTTCGGGCTCACCTACAAGAAACAGCAGTCAAACGACAGCAGGCACGACCGCCCGGACGTCCTCGTATACGGCCACTCACACATGCCCTTTGACCGCGTGCTGTCCGATGGCACCCTCGCGATCGGGGCCGGGTCGACGTACGATAACTACAACATGGAGGATCACTTCCCGACGGCCAGCTTCCACGTCCTCGGGTTCGATGAGGCCGGGGACGACGAACACGTCACCGTCGAGCACCGCGATTTCTGGAGCCAGGATGTCTACGAGGAGGCTGTCTACCGGTGGGACGATGACGGGTTCACCGAGGTCTTTTCCGACTGGGAATGGGACGCGATGGCACGGGATGAGAACAGGTTCACGATACCGTCCTAATCCTGTTTTCTGTACTTGTGCAGCGGATGGCCGAGTGCATCCTCTGCGGCTTCGTGGACTGCCTCGGTGAGAGTAGGGTGGGGATGAACCGTCAGGGCGATGTCTTCCACGAGAGCACCCATCTCGATGCCGAGCGTGAGCTCTGAGATCATCTCCGAGGCATGTGGTCCACAGATTGTCGCTCCCAGGAGGACCTCATCATCTTCCGTCGCCACGATTGTGACGAACCCGCGCGATTCATCCATCGTCATCGCGCGACCATTCGCCCCGAAGGAGAACCTGCCGGTCACCACATCGTAGCCGGCCTCCTCGGCCTCGTCCTCCGTCATCCCTGTCTGGGCGATCTCTGGGTCGGTGTAGACACACGCCGGGACGGCCTGAACGTCCATAGCGCTTTTCATCCCTGCGATCGCCTCGGCAGCGACGACACCTTCCTTGTAGGCCTTGTGGGCCAGCATCGGCTGGTCGGCGACATCCCCGATCGCGTAGATGTGGCTCTTCTCGGTCCGCATCCGCTGATCGGTCTCGATGAACCCGTCCTCGGTGGTCTCGATCCCTGCCTTCTCGATGTCGAGCCCCTTGGTGGTCGGTTCGCGGCCGACGGCGACCAGGACCGTCCCTGCCTCAAGGGTGTCCTCGCCGGTCTCGACGGTCGTGGTGCCGTCCTCAACGGTTGCTGATTCTGCCGAGACACCGGTCCGGATGTCCATGCCCAGCTCTTCGGCCCGGTCGCGAACGACATCGGCGGCCTCGGGATCGTTGCCCTCGAGGATCCGGTCACCGGCTTCCAGCACCGTCACATGGCTGCCGAGCTTCTGGTAGACCATGCCCAGCTCCATGCCGATGTAGCCACCGCCGATCACGATGAACTCCTTCGGTATCTGTTCGAGCTGCAGGGCCTCACGCGAGGAGATGATCGTCTCGCCGTCGAACTCGATCCCCGGGATCTCGATCGGGCTCGAGCCGGTCGCGATGATGCAGTTCGAGAAATCGAGTGTCTTCCCGGAACCGTCCTGAGTGATGTGGACGGTCTTTGGGCCCCGGAAGGATGCCTCGCCCTGGATGATATCGACGCCGTACCGCTGTTCGAGCTGTTCGACGCCGCCTGTCAGCCTATCGACGACACCGTCCTTCCACTCCTGGAGCTGTGCCGGGTCGACGGTGACACTCTGGGCCGTGATGCCTCGTTCTTCCGCGTCCCTGATCCGGTCGACCTGGTTCGCGGCATCGATCAGGGCCTTCGAGGGGATACAGCCGTGGTTGAGACAGATCCCGCCGATGTCCGCTTTCTCGACGAGGCTGACGTCCATGTCGAGCTGGGCGGCACGGATCGCCGCCAGGTAGCCACCGGGTCCTGCCCCGATGACGAGTAAGTCGACTCCTTCGGATATCTCTCCGACGACCATCGTCTTAGTCCAGGATCATCTTGTCGGGGTCTTCCAGGTGTTTGACGACCTCCATGAGGAACTCTGCACCGTAGGCACCGTCGATCACGCGGTGATCGAAGGTGAAAGAAAGCGGCAGGACCTTCGCGATGGTGATCTCGCCGTCCTCGACGACCGGTTTCTCCTGGATGCGTCCGACACCCATGATACCGACCTCCGGTGGGTTGATGATTGGTGTGCCGTACTCCCCGCCGATCGAGCCCCAGTTGGTAACAGTGAAGGTCCCGCCACGCATCTCATCGAGGGACAGCTTCTTCTCACGGGCACGCTCTGCCTTGTCGTTCATATCACGGGCGAGCTCGAGGGCCGACTTATCGTCCGCATCCCGGATGACCGGGACCATCAGGCCGTGGTCGGTCGCGACCGCGACACCGACGTTGTAGAAGTTCTTCTTGATGATCTCGCCTTTCTCCTCGTCGAAGGAGGCATTGACGTACGGGTACTTCTTGAGTGCTCCTGTCACCGCCTTGATGATGAACGGGAGGAAGGTCAGGTGCACGCCCTGTTCTTCGGCGTACTTTTTCTCGTCCTCACGCAGCTCCCACAGCTCATCGATTGTCGCGTCCCAGGTCGTGGTGACGTGGGGGGCGGTATACTTGGATTTGACCATGTTCTCGGTGATCGCGTTCCTGACCGATGAAATCTCCTCGCGCTCGATCTCGCCGTACTGTTCGAAATCATAGCCGTCCATGCTGGTCTCCCGGATCGAGGAGCGCCCGACCGATGCCTCCTCGACGGGTTCGCGTTCGACCTCGTCCTCCGGTCCCGCTGGCTCTGTCGTCTCCTGTTCGGATGGACCTTCCTCGAGGTACCGGTCGATGTCCTCCCGGCTCACGCGGCCGGCAGGACCGGTGCCTTCGACCTTCGAGATATCGATGTCGTTCTCCCGGGCGTACTTCCGGGTCGCCGGTGTCGCGAGGACGCGTCCCTCGTCTTCCTTGCCTTTCCCGGTCTCCTCTGGCTCGGCCGCTGCGGGCTCGCCGCCCTCGAGGTACCGGTTGATGTCGTCTTTCGTGACCTGGCCGTGGCTGCCGGTCGGCTCGACCTTCCCGAGGTCGACGTCGTTCTCGTCCGCGTACTTCCGGGCGGCTGGCATCGCCCTGATGTCGCCGGTGTTGGCGGAGGCGGCGGCCGGTTCGGGTTCCTCTGTCGCCTGTTGGGCAGGCTGCTCGCTGACCTCTTCAGCGTCCTCCTTTTGCTCTTCCCCGGGGACATCCCCGACGATGGAGGTGCTCTCGCCGTCGCCCTGCTCGGGCATCTCCTCGTCGGGCTCGTCCGCGGGTTCCTCCTGTTCTGTGTCTGTATCTGAATCCTCAGGTGCGGCGGCCTCTTCTCCCTCTTCACCGATGGTGGCGATGACGTTGCCGACCTTGATGGTGTCACCGTTCTCGGCGTGGAGCTTGAGTATGGTCCCAGCCTGCGGTGAAGGGACATCGACGACGGCCTTGTCCGTCTCGACCTCGGCGAGGGTCTGGTCCTCCTCGACGGTATCGCCCTCCGATACCTTCCACTCGATCAGTTTGCCCTCCGTTGTTCCTTCACCGACGTCCGGGAATTTGAATTCTCGTGGCATCGTTCACACCTCTAGAAGTCCACCGTCTCCCTGATGGCGGAGACGACCCGCTCCTCGTTCGGTAGGTACTTGTTCTCGAGCTGGTACAGCGGGAACGGTACGTCAGGACCGTTGACACGTTTGACAGGGGCCTGCAGGTTGAGCAGGCCGCGCTCGGCCATCATCGCGGAGATCTCCGAGGAGATCCCTGCCAGCGTCGGTTCCTCCGCGACCACGACCAGCCGGCCGGTCTTTTTGACCGATTCCATGATCGTCTCCTCGTCCATCGGGTTGATTGTCCGGAGGTCGATGAACTCGACACTGGTGCCATCGTCCTGCTCGACAGTCTCGATCGCGCCCTCTGTCGTTCTCGCCATAGCGCCCCACGAGACGACGGTGACATCGGAGCCTTCCTGCCTGACGGCGGCCGGTCCAATCTCGACCTCGTGGTCGTCGGGGACGTCCTCCCGGAACGCGCGGTAGGTCTTTTTCGGCTCCAGGAAAAGCACCGGGTCAGGGTCCTGGATCGATTCCCGGAGCAGTCCGTAGGTATCGGACGGCCGCGAGGGGATGACGACCTTCAAGCCGCCCATCCTGGCATAGATCGCCTCCTGGGACTCGGAGTGGTGCTCGAGTGCCCGGATGCCGCCCCCATAGGGCGCCCGGATGACCATCGGCAGGGTGATGTCTCCGCGGGTCCGGGAGCGCATCCGTGCGACGTGCTGTTTCATCTGGTGGAAGGCCTGGACGATGAACCCGGAGAACTGGATCTCCGCGACGGGCTTCATCCCGCCGGCGGCCATCCCGACCGCTGCACCGATGATGCCTGCCTCATCGAGAGGAGTGTCCATGACCCTGTCGTCCCCGTACTCATCGAGGAGGCCCTCGGTGGCGCGGAAGACACCGCCGTCGACACCGATGTCCTCCCCCATCACTGCGACGGTTTCATCTGCCTCCATCTCGTGGTGGAGGGCCTTGTTGACGGCCTCGACGATGTTGAGTTTCTCGGACATCACAGATCACCCCGTTCGGTAAAGGGGTCCCTTCCTTTGGAACGTTCCATCAGGTTCCACCCTCGCTGCGCTCGGGTTCGATACGTCCTTTCAGGTTCCATCACAGATCACCCCGCTCGTCTTTGAGCTGCTGGAGCTGTCGTTGGAGCCTTTCCGGCATCTCCTCGTAGCAGTGCTCGAACATGGCCTCGAGAGGCTGTCCGTCCATCTCCAGTGCCTCCTTGGCGGCGGCATCGACCTTTTCTTTCATCCCATCGTGTATCTCCTCGATCCGTTCGTCATCGAGGATGTTCTTGTCCTTCAGGTATGTCTCGAACCGCTCGATGGGGTCCTTGTCCTTCCAGTCCTCGACCTCGTCCTCGGATCGGTACCGTGACGGGTCATCGGAGGTTGTGTGGACGTGGAGCCGGTAGGTATCGCCCTCGATCATCGTCGGGCCCTCACCATTCTTTGCCTTCTCCATTGCCTCTTTCGTGGCCACGTAGGTCGCGAGGATATCGTTCCCGTCGACCTGGATGCCCTCGAAGCCGTAGGCCAGGGCCTTCTGTGCCAGGGTATCGGATGCTGTCTGGTTCTCTCGTGGTACGGAGATCGCGTATTTGTTGTTCTGGTTGAAAAAGACGACGGGCGCATCATAGACTCCGGCAAAGTTCATCCCGCCGTGGAAATCGCCCTGGCTGGTCGCCCCGTCCCCGAAGTACACGAGGACGCCGTGATCTTGATCGAGGGTGGTCGCAGCGATACCCAGTCCTGCAGCATGGGGGATCTGGGAGCCGACAGGGATCGAGACAGGCATGTTGTGGCTGTCTCCGACCTGGTTGCCCCGCTCGTCGCCCATGAAGTACCGGATCAGGGTCGCGGGATCGAGGCCGCGGGCCAGTGCGATCGCTCCCTCCCGGAACGACGGGACCATCCAGTCCTGTTCGTCCATCGCGTAGGCAGGACCGATCTGACAGGCCTCTTGTCCCTTGAACGGTGCGTATGTACCTGATTCACCACGTCGCTGGAGCTTGAATGCCTTCTCGTCGAATATCCGGGCGAAAACGAGATCCCGGTACATCGCCAGCAGGGTTTCATCGTCAAGGTCGGGTTCGAGGTCCTCGTCGACGTTACCATCTTTATCAAGTATCTCGAGGCGCTCGACATCCAGGTCTTCGATCTGTGTTCGTGGCATGGGAAAGTCACCGGCTCTGTGAGAGCGAGTATGTACAGACCAAGGTGGGTGCTGGAGGCTTAAAATGATACCCCGGTCGACTCAGAGGAAGTTGCGGTAGTTCTTGAGGATGTCGATGAAGATATCGCGGTACATCTGGAGGTCATCGAGCGTATACTGCATCACATCGTGGGATTCGGCCGAACAGCCGTCCTCCATCAACGTCACCTTGAACTCACGATCGTGGGCCGACTCGACACATGAACGGACACCTACATTGATCGCCAGTCCGGCAATGACGACATGACCCACACCTTCCTGGACGAGAATGTCCTCCAGCATCGTCTGGTAGAACGGATCCCAGCCATCGTGTTCGATCTCCCTGATCTCCGGGTCCGAGGGCAGCTTCTCGTGATAGTCTGACCGTTCCTCGTAGGATGAGAACGCATCGTCCCGCCTGTCCATGGTTCGACGGGTGTAGATGACCGGCAGATCGCGCTGGAGGGCCTCGTGGACGAGTGTCCTGCACTTGTTCGCCGCGAGGCTCGTCCGCCCGATGTAGAACGGCGAATCCGACAAGGACCACTCCTTCTGGAAGTCGACGACGATGACCCCGGTTATCCCCTCGCGTGTCATCCCGGCCATAGTCTTTCCTGGGAGGACCTGACATAAATGCTATTCGGGCCGAGGCGCTTTTTCTTAAACGTGGAGTCACCACTCCGTCTCAGGGGAGACAGTGTCGATCATCGAGACCGTCCGCGGCTCAGTCATGTCCGTCCTCGATTTCGTCCTCGTGAGTGGGATGGACGTCTTCATCAGCGTGATGGAGACGTATGGGTTCTGGGCCTTCGTCGCTGCCTCAGGTATCAAAGGGGCCGGTCTGTTCTACTTCGGTCCTGCAGAGGCTGTCACACCGATGTACGTGCTGTTCGAGGCAGATACCGCTTTCCAGGTAGCGATCATAGCGGTCGTGGGTGCGGCCTCGATCACGTTCACGAACTTCTTCCTCTATCTCATCGGCCGTTTCGCAGGGGAACGGTTCATCGACGATGAGGACTCGCTTGGCTACCAGATCATCCACTGGCTGCTCAACCGCCATGGCAAGATCAGCCTCGTCGTCCTCCGGCTTGTCCCCATCATCAACGTCCTCATCGCGATCCCGGCAGGGATAACGAACATCAAGGTCAGGACGTTCATGCTGTACAGCTTCATCGGGTTCCTGCTGTTCGAAGGCGCCCTGGCATTTGGGACCTACTTCGGGGTCGAGCAGGGCATGTGGGGGACGGTACCTGTGGTGGGTAACGTGACAGCACCCGGGTGATACCGTGGAAGGTGCGGATGCGTTCCGGCTTGCCGTCAAGGGATTCATCACCGAGGCCGATGACCTGCTGGTCCTTAAACGGGTCGAAGACGACGTCCAGGCACCGAGTATATGGGAGCTGCCAGGCGGTCGGTTGGAACATGGAGAAGATCCGTTCAAGGGGCTCCGACGGGAGATAGACGAGGAGACAGGTCTGGAGGTCGATGTCAAGCGTCCTCTGACGGTGCGCCATTTCGACCGTGAGGATGACCAGCGGATCACGATGATCGTGTTCCATTGTACCGCATCGTCGCGGGATGTCGCCATCCGGGAGAGCGAGCACGAAGAGGCCGCCTGGGTCCCCCTCGATGTGGCTGAAAAGCGGCTCGATACATTCTTCCACGAGGAAGTTACTGCCTACAGGGACCGTTCCGGGGCCGGATCACCTTGAAATAGCTCACGTCCCCACCCGTTCCCATGCCACTGTACACCCGCCGCGGCGATGGAGGGAAGACCGACCTCCACTCCGGCGAACGCGTCCACAAGGACGATGTCCGCACCGAGGCATACGGCACGATAGATGAGCTCAACGCCCTGATCGGAAAGGCGATCGCCTTCCTTGAAGAAGGTGAGGTCACAGAGCAGCTCCAGGAGGTCCAGAACCATCTCCATATCTGCCAGACGGATCTCTCGGACACGAAGATGGACGCGGACCACCCCCGGATCGGGCAGGACGCGACCGACTGGCTGGAGGGAAGGATCGATGAACACGAGGAGGTCCTCCCCGACCTGGACAGCTTTCTGCTGCAGGGAGGGAGCAGGCCAGGATCCCAGCTCTTCCACGCCCGGGCTGTCTGCAGGCGGGCCGAACGACGCATCGTCAAGCTTGGACGGGGGGACGATATCAATGAGGATCTTGTCCAGTACATCAACCGTCTCTCCGATTTCCTGTTCGTCACGGCACGACGCGTAAACCACGATAACGGCATAGACGAACGCCATCCGACCTACTGATACCATGCAGTTGTACAGTATCAAGACGACCTTGGTCAGGACCGCCCTTACGGGCTATATCATCCTTCTCACTTATCTCTCGCTCAGGCCGGTCAGTGGTGATGGCAGGGGCCCAGCCGCAGCATGGGCGCTTCACATCATCGCGTACCTGGGTCTCGGTGTTTTTGTCTCGGTCTCGTTCCCGGACAGGTTCGAGAAACGACGGTTACGGTCCATCATCGAGGTCGCCCTGTTCGGTCTTGTCATCGAGTTCCTCCAGATGGTCATGCCCACGAGGACGTTTTCGTTCATCGACATCGCGATGAACGGTATCGGCGCCGGCCTGTCATGGTTCGCACCGATGGTACTGACCTACGTGACACCTGAGAAGGATGATGGTGGTCCAGGATCGGGCGAGGATGAGGACATAACCGCCGGCGATCTCGAGGGCAGGACGCCACGGTCGGATGACATGCGGATGATCGGTGACCGCGAGCAGAGCCAGCAGGCCTGATGCGGCATCACTGGGTGAGCATGAAATAGACGCTCGCGACGATCAACATCGTGACGACGAATCCCACCAGGAAACGGTTCTCCCTGAGCAGGTCCATGTATCCTTTGGCCTGTTGCATGGATGGATATCGGCGTTCCAAGGCTTTTCAAATCAGGTGGTTCAGTGGACCTGGCTCTGGTGGATGTGCATGCCCCGTTCGGTGTCGAACTCCTTCCCGCAGTGCGGGCAGGTCGCTGCCTCGTTCGCGTCCCGGCGTGCCTGTCGGTCTTCCTCCTCGGATTTCTCCTTGATCTTCTTCAGGCGGAACGTCTCCTCGCGGTCGGATTCCTCGAGGACCTGGGAGACGTAGTTCATGGCATCTTTCATCTCCGGGATGACCTTCTCCTCTAAGGCGTTGACACGTCGCTTTGTCTTGTCGATCTCATCGAGGAGCTTGATCAGGGCAGTCTCGGTCTCGGCAAGCTCGATGACCTTCTCGAGGAGCTCCTCGTAGGAATCGACGGCCGCATCGATCGTCGACGTCGAGGAATACATGCTGTACCCTCGCTCATCGATGTCACGACGGACCTCCTCGGACTTGATGTCCGGGACCTTGACCCCCATCAGGTTGCGTGATTCGAGCTCAACCTGTGGGGTCTGATCGACGGCCATCGCGATCGAGCGGAGCTTCTCGGAGCCCTCGAACGCTATTGCGCGGTCGAGGTCCTTTTTCGCCTGCTTGAACGTATCTGCCATCTCCCCTTGGACATCGCGGGCATCATCCGCCATCTCCATGAAGTCATGGATCAGGCTGTCCCGCTTTTTCTCCAGGATGGAGTGGCCGGATTCGGCGAGTTCGATCTGTTCCTTCAGGCGGAGTTCTTCCGCCCGTGTCGGTTTGACGTCCTGTGCCATCATACCTCCTCCGTTGTATGATCCATATGCTCAGCCCGGATTTTTTCATACGCTTTGGATGCACGCTCTGCCCCGATGTTGCCGTGGAACTCCTGGGGCCACAGATGCCGCCGGCCGGTCAGCAGGGAGATGATTCCGGGGCTGCCATTGCTGTAACCCTTCCGATCGAGTTCATATCCGATTTCAAGAGTGTAAGAGGCGTATTCCTCCCCGATCTCGACCGAAAGCTCCGGTTCCAGGCGTCGGTCCTCATACTGCTCTCTCAGACTCTCGTAGGACTCGTATGCCTGTTTTTCTCCGGTAGCCTCCAGGAACCGGCTGATCCGGCCGGCACTGGCTGTACTGAACGTCTTCTCGACTGTTTCGGGCTCAGGGGTGGTATCGAACAGCATGACTCAGCTGGCCTCCTCGTAGTGCTGTTCGAGGGTCTCCGGATCGATCCGGTTGAGGGTGTCCTCGGGCAGGTGACCGAGCAGGCCCCACCCCTGCTGGAGAGTATCCTCGATCGTCCGGTTCTCATCCGGTCCTTGCTGGACGAACTCTTCCTCGTACATCTTCGCGAAGTTCAGCACCCGCTGGTCGTTCTCGGAGAGGGCGTCCTCACCGACGATCTGGACCAGCTCACGCAGCGAGACACCTTCGGCGTAGTCGGCGAACAGCTGGTCCTTGACCTCGCTGTGATCGTCCCGGGTCTTGTCCGGTCCGATGCCGGCATCCATCAGCCGCGAGAGGGACTCGAGTACGTTGATCGGCGGGTAGATGCCCTTGTTGTGCAGGTCACGGTCGAGGACGATCTGGCCCTCGGTGATGTACCCTGTCAGGTCCGGGATCGGGTGGGTGATGTCGTCACCGACCATCGTCAGGATCGGGACCTGGGTGATCGAGCCGTCCTTGCCCTCGATCTGTCCGGCCCGTTCGTAGATCTGGGCCAGGTCGGTGTACATGTAGCCCGGATAGCCACGCCGGCCAGGGACCTCCTCCCGGGCCGCTGCGATCTCACGCAAGGAGTTACAGTAGTTTGTCATGTCTGTCAGGATGACAAGGACGTGCATGTCCTTCTCGAAGGCGAGATACTCTGCTGTTGTCAGTGCCATCCGCGGGGTGACGATCCGCTCTGCGGCGGGGTCATCTGCCCGGTTGAGGAACACGACCGACCGCTCGAGTGCGCCGGTCTCCCGGAAGTCATCGATGAACTCCTGGGCCTCGTCGTTCGTGATACCCATGCCCGCGAACACGACGGCGAATTCCTCGTCCTGATCACGGACCTCAGCCTGTCGGGCGATCTGAAGTGCGATCTCGTTGTGTGGCATGCCGGAGCCGGAGAAGATCGGGAGCTTCTGTCCTCGGACCAGCGTGTTCATGCCGTCGATGGACGAGATACCGGTCTGGATGAAGTCCTCCGGCAGCTCGCGGCTGTACGGGTTGATCGACTCTCCGACGATGTCGTGTTCGTCTTCGGGGATGATCTCCGGACCGTCATCGATCGGCTCGCCGCGGCCGTTGAGGATACGGCCGAGCAGATCCTCGGTCACGGGCATCTTGACGTTCTTGTCCAGGAACGTGACCCTGGCATCCCGCCCGAGGCCTGTGGTCTCCTCGTAGACCTGGACCACGACGACGTCCTTGGAGGTCTCGAGGACCTCTCCTCGTTTCCGTTCGCCCTCGGGGGTCTTGATCTCGACGATGTCCCCGTATGCGACGTTCTCTGTCTTTTCAACGAACACGAGCGGTCCGTTGATGTCCCGTACTGTCTGATATTCCTTGGCCATTAGAATTCACCTCCGTGTTCACTCCGGTGAATCTCATGCCTTCGCGCTGGTGCGGAAGTCATGAATTATCACCTCCGATGGAGGAGAAGTCATCCTCGATCTGGTCGTGGATCTCATCGAGGTACTCCTCCCAGTCGCCTTCGAACTTGATGTTCGAGATCAGCTGTTTGGACTCGACGCCGGTGATATCCTCCAGCATCGCGCCCTCTTCCATTGCCTCCTCGGCACGGTCGCCGAACTCCATGATCGTCTTGAGGATGGAGATGGTCTTTTTCGGTGAGCAGAACGTGTCAATGTCGTGGAACGCGTTCTGCTGGAGGAAGAACTCCTTGACCATCCTGGCGATCTCGAGGGTGAGCTGTTGCTCTTCAGGCAGTGCGTCCTTGCCGACAAGCTGGACTGTCTCCTGGAGCTTCTCGTCTTCCTGGAGCAGGTTCTTGGCGCGTTTGATCATCGCGCCCCAGTCCTCATCGACCTCCTCTTCGAAGTACGGCTGGAGCTTGTCCGTATATCCTGAGTAGCTGTCCGTCCACGAGATCGCAGGGAAGTGGCGCTTGTTTGCCAGTTCCTTGTCCAGCGCCCAGAACGTCTTGGTCACGCGGAGCGTGTTCTGGGTGACCGGCTCGGTGAAGTCCCCGCCAGGCGGGGAGACGGCACCGATGACCGAGACAGAGCCTGGATCGTCGATGTTGTCCGCGAGGGGTTCGACACGTCCGGCCCGCTCGTAGAACTCGGCCAGCTTCGAGGCCAGGTAGGCGGGATAGCCACGCTCACCAGGCATCTCTTCCAGCCGCGCGGAGACCTCACGCATGGCCTCGGCCCACCGGGAGGTGGAATCGGCCATCAGTGCGACGGAATAGCCCTGGTCACGGAAGTACTCCGCGATCGTGATGCCGGTATAGATGGATGCCTCTCGGGCGGCGACAGGCATGTTCGAGGTGTTCGCGATGAGGACGGTCCGGTCCATCAGCTTCCGGTCTTCCTCGCTGTGCGGGTCCTCGAGTTCGGGGAACTCATCGAGGACCTCTGTCATCTCGTTGCCTCGCTCGCCGCAGCCGATGTAGACGATGATATCGGCGTCGGACCACTTCGCGAGCTGCTGCTGGGTGACCGTCTTGCCGGTCCCGAACCCGCCAGGGATGGCTGCGACGCCTCCCTTTGACATCGGGAAGAGCCCGTCAAGGACGCGCTGTCCTGTGACAAGCGGGACCTCGGGCTTGAGCTTTTCGGTGACCTCCCGTGCCTCACGGATCGGCCACTCCTGCATCATCTGGATCTCGGTGCCGTCCTTGAGCTCGACGACGGCCTCTTCGACGGTGTGTTTGCCCTCGCTGACCGCCGCCACTGTACCTTCCTTGCCCGGCGGGGTCAGGATGCGGTGCTCGTTGCCCTTTTCAGGGACCGTGCCGAGGACATCGCCTGTTGAGATCTCATCGCCTTCCTCGACCTCGGGGTCGAAGTCCCACTCCTCATCGAGGTCGACACCTGGAGCGTCGACACCCCGCTCGATGAAGTTGCCGGTCTTCGCTTCGATCTCAGGGAGCGGGCGCTGGAGCCCGTCGTAGATCGATCCAAGCAGACCCGGACCGAGCTCGACGGACAGGGGGCGACCGGTGTTTTTGACAGGTTCACCCGGCTTGACCCCGGTCGTGTCCTCATAGACCTGGATGTAGGTCCTGTCACCCTCGATCTGGATGACCTCGCCCATCAGGCCCTCTTCCCCGACGCGGACGACATCGTTCATCTGTGTTTTCAGATCTTCTGCTATCACTACAGGTCCTGAGACCTTGTAGATCTCTCCTACGTCTGTGAATGCTTGATCGGTCATGATGAATCACCTACGTCCAGATGTCAACTCCGATGGCCTTCTTTATCTTGGCCCGCAGATCCTGGGATTCTCCCTCTTCCGAGAGGGCCACGACCACGGGGTCGACGGCGTTACCGATGGCCATCCGCCGTTTCTTCGGTAGTGTATCCATAAGTTCCTGATGCGTGATGACGATACCCAGGTCCATGTCCATGAGATCGTCCAGCGTGTCCGCGAACTCGTCCTCATCGACGACGTGTGTCTCCGTGACGCCTGCAAGCCGGAACCCAAGGCACATCTCTCTGTCGCCGATGACGGCGATGTCTTTCAGTTTCTCATCCATCGTTCTCACCTATCACGTCGTCCAGTCTATCGATATCTGGTTCATACCCGGATCTGAGCGCATAGGCCGGGTGTGGGATGGGGTAAACAGTCCCTGCATCGGTCTCGTACGTCCGCTCGCACACGTCATCGACGAACGATCCCTCGATATCGATGAAATGCCGGGTCGCGGTCTTCCCGAGCGGGACGATCACGTCAGGCTCCATGGCCTCGATCTCCTCGTCCAGCCACCGGCCGAACCGCTCGCGTTCCTCCGCCGTGGGGGTACGGTTCCCAGGCGGGCGGCACTTGACGACGTTCGTGATCGCGTACTGCCCGTCCAGGTCAGCGGCCGTGATCCAGTCGTCCAGGATCGATCCCGACCGACCGACGAAGGGCTTGCCTTCTTTGTCCTCTTCGGCGCCCGGGGCCTCCCCGACGAACAGGACTGTCGGTTCCTCTGTCCCGCGGTAGGTGACGAAGTTCCGTGCCTGCTGGCACAGCTCCGTCTCCATCAGGTCCTCCTGCTCGCGCTGGAAGACCTCCTGGACAGCGTTCATCGTTCTTTCACCCCGCGGATGAGGTTCCGGTCCATGAACGCCTGGCCGAGGTTGGCCTTGTTGGCCTGCAGGATGATGCGGAGGTTCGCGACCTCGACCTGCTTGCCGATCATGTATCCGAGGACCGGGTTGATCGAAAGGGGTTCGCGGTGGAGCATCTCAGTACCCCGCTCGAGCTTGTGTCGCTGGAGGGCCTGCTCGACGTCTGTTATATCAGTCATGCCCTGATCGATGTGACTACCGGCGTCTTGCTCCCGTACGAGCCCAAGGGCGTCCTCGTAATCGTCCGCGAGGATGAGTTCACGGAGATCGTTATCGATGCGACCGTCGGACAGATCGAGGATCTGGTCCTGGATGTCCTGGGGATCGAAGCCGTGTTTCTTCAGCCGCAGGACGAGTCCGATGTTCTTTGTCCTGACCTCGAGCTCGAGGAACTCTCTGAACAGCTGTCCCTGTGCCGGGATGTCGTCCGCGACATCGAGGAGGTGCCGGTAGTAGGCCCTGTCCAGGGCGTATTCCATCTCCTCGAGCGTTGCATCGGGGTCGACGTGCTCGATGAGGGTCCCGCCGCCCGGGACCTCGACGGCGGCGAGGATGTCCTCGATGCTTTCCATCGCTGCCAGTCCAGTGAGCCTCCCTTCCGGCATGTCATGGGTCGGGAGCAGCATGTCCGTGAGGTCCTGGTCCCTGTCCCGTCTGGTGTGCCTGAGGACCGTCTTGATGTTCTCGATATCGATGCGGGCGAAATAGGCCCGGAGCAGGTCCTGTATCAGGTCCGGGCTGATCCGCATGAGCTTCTCATAGATACGGGCGAGGTGGTGATCGAGTGCCTTCTCGAGCAGGTCGATGTCGCTTTCCTCACCGCTGAACCTGTTGATGTCTTCCTTGTAGTCGCCCTGCTGGAGGGTCTCGAGGATCTCTGCCGGCGCCATCTTCTCCAGCTTGCGATAGTCATTGCTCGAGAGCAGGTTCTCTCGCATCGCCCTGACCCGGGCGTTGACGTACGGGAACGTTCTGAGGCCGGCAAGTTGGTTCTTGATGTTCATTGATCAGTTGAACAGTTCCTGTGCTGTCTCTTTCCGGTACTGGGTCCGGACGTTTTCGAGGACGCTGTCGAAGGAGTAATCGTACCGTACCGAGCCATCGCTGTCCTCGATGATCAGGCCCTCGATGTCGGTCTCTTTGACATCCGCATCGACCATGTCTGACACTGCATCGACCATGTCACCAGACGTGTAGACGGTCCCGATCTCGATCTCATTGCCGACTGTCTCGATGATCGAGGCGAACAGGTCCTCCCTGTCGTCGCTGTCCATCTCGCTGATGCGGTCTCGCAGCTGCCCGAACGCGTCATGGATGAGTTCCTGTTTCGCTTCCATCGTGATCTGCTGTGCCTTCATCCTGGCTGAGGCAAGTTCCTGTCGACGGAGTGCCTCCGCTTCGGCCTTGGCCTCTGCTTTGGCCTCGTCCCTGAGACGTTCTGCCTTCTGTTTGGCTTCGGAGACGATATCATCTGCTTCCTGCTCTGCCTCTTCGATGATCTGCTCTGCCTTCTGCTCTGCCTTGTCCAGGATCGTCGCTTTGACTTTGTCTAGTGCCATTGTCTCACCTCGATCAGTGATCGGACCGCCCTCTGGTGAAGACGGTGTCCTACCTGTGCTGTCATGCGGACAGCGTTCTCTTCTCGACCCGTTGAAAGGAAAGGAAAAAAAGTGCGCCGGGTCATGGCGCCTTTAGATCATGCCAAGTGCACGCAGTGCGACGACAAGTCCGAAGATGACCATCGTCTCCGGGATGACTGTCAGGATGAGACCCTGCCCGAAGAGGCTGTCGTCTTCAGCCATCGCTCCGACAGCTGCTGCACCGATCTTGGACTGTGCCCAGCCGGTGGCGAGTCCTGTCAGACCGATAGCGATTCCTGCGCCGATCGTCGCCATGTCACTGAATGCTGCTTCTGTTGCCATTGTGTGATTTCACCTCGAAACATCGATTATGTTCGTCATGCGTTGTCCCTCCCGAAGGGCCTGTACGTCCGGCCACCGCCGTCGAAGAACTTCATGAACATCTCGACGTAGTGGAGCCGGATGCCCTGGAGGAACCCTTCCATGATCTTGATGAACGTGTTCATACCGTGTCCGATCATCAGGATAACCGTCCCGCCCATCAGGCCGATGAGGGTGCCTGTCGCGTACAGCGGTGACGCCAGCGAGTTGACGACCTGTGCGAGTGCGTACGCTGCCACCGCGACACCGAAGATCCGGAGGTACGAGAGGATATTCGACAGCAGTGATGGGATCTCGACGATCCCTTCGATGCCCTCGCCTTTGGCCAGCAGCAGGACGCTGGCCGCGAGGATCGGGGCCCCGACGGTCGTTCCATAAAGCACCCACGCCAGCGCGCCGATCTGGATCCCTATCCAGCTCCCTTTTGCCATAATCGCCTCGAGGAGGCCGTGGTGGTTGTACTCGTTGACCATCCCGAGGATGTAACCCAGGTTGATATGGGCCACCCCGATGATCGCTGCCATCATGAAGACCTGGCTCCAGTGATACGAGCGGTGGAACAGGATCGGTATCTGGCTGAACACCTCGAGCCCGGTCAGGGCGGTGAGGACGGAGTCCTCTCCGAATATGATGAAGCCAAAGGCATCACCGAAGGCGAGCCCGAAGACGAACGTCGCCGCGGACGCGAAAAGCAGTGACTTGAAGACATCCCTCGCCCCGGGGAACATCCGCATCGCAAGGTAAAACACGATGCCGCTGGTCAGCCCGTAGCCGGCATCACCGATCATGAACCCGAAAAACAGGGGGAACGTGAGGAACAGCATGAAGGTGGGATCGATCTCGTCGTACTTCGGGACCGAGACCAGATCGGTCAGGGTCTCGAACTCATCGATCGGTGAGGGGTTGTCATGTTCGACAGGCGGCGTCTTCTCGGCCTCTTCTCGCTGGACGTGAACCGTGTTATCGGATCCGTCTTCGAGCTCTTCCTTGACGGCTCGGAACGTGTCCGCCGGGACCCATCCCTCCGCGATGAAGGCGTTGTCCGAGGTCGCAAAGCGCAGTGGCGCTTCTGCTTTCTCCAGTTCCTCGGCGAGTTCCGTCTCGTTCGTCTCGAGGTACTGACGGTGTTCCTCCGCCACCGTGTGGATCTCCTCCCGGTTGGCCCTGATGCCTGCCTCGATCTCATCAATATCCTGTTTAAGGCTCTGTAGCTCGTCTTTCACGCTCCCCTCGCGTTCGATGAGGGGGATTATCTCTCGTGGCTGGAAGCTGTGATCGTTCAGTACGGCCCCGATGTCCGCAGAGGCATCGACGAACAGGGCTATATCCTTGCCGTCCTGATGGAGTTCGTACCGTCCCTCCGGGAGCTCGTCCTCGATCCCGGGATCGTCCACCCGTCCCAGGTGAATATCAAGGGAGTCATAGTCCCTGAATGCGTCAAGATTAAGCTCGAGACGCTTGATGGCCTTGAGGAGGTTCTTGAGTTCTTTTTTATCCTCTTTATCTGACTCGAGATCGTCGATCTCCTCTTCGAGTGCATCGAGACGGTCCTGTATATCATCGATCCTGTCATCGAGTTTGTCGAGACCGTGGAGCTCGACCGGGCCGTCTGCATCCGTGTCCGGCAGCCTGTCCAGCAGTGAGCGGAGCCCCACCAGGGTGGAGGAGATATCCTCAGCATGGGGCTCGGGTGTCCCGACCTCGAAGTCCTCATGGTCGCCGTCATACTCCTCGATATCGAGGACCCCGAGATGGTGGAGCTGCCGTATCGTGTAATCTAGCTTCGACTGCGGGCCGGTGATAGAAATGTTTTCCATCTCGCGTGGCTGCATCATCGGTCTGTCCCTGTATCCTTACTTGAACTCCTCGCGGAACCGTTCTTCGAGCATGTCCACCGCGTCCTCGAGGTTCGCCTGTCCGTCTTCCTGTAGGTCCTTTGCCTCCTCGCGGGCCGTCTCGAGGATGTCTTCTTTCTCGTCCTCGATATCGTCCCGCACGTCATCGAGGATATCCTCGCGGAGATCATCGAGTTCGTCCCGGGCGTCCTGGATGATCTCATCGGCCTTTTCCCGTGCCTCCTCGCGTTTCTCGTCTGCCTTCGTTCGGGCCGTTTCCTTTTTCTCCCGGGCCTGCTTTTCGACGTCAGAAATCTCGTCGACGGTACTGGCTGACATGCTTGTCGAAGCCTCCGAGAACAATCTTTTAATACCTAACTGTGGCGGAGGACCGCCAGAAAGCCAGAATTTAATCCGTAGCATTCCCGTGTCGTCTTTATCAACGTTCCGTCCCGCACCTCGATAGAATTAACGAATGTAAAGAACTATGGTGTTCTCCGGATCATCCCGATCCAGTGCTTGTATCTTTTTATGCCGCTACAGGAAACTGTATACAGGTGACTCATCATGGCAGAGGAACACGACTGTTCAGCATGCGGGAAGAGTTTCGATACGAAACGCGGACTCAATGTCCACAAGAGCAGGGTCCATGCCTCGACCGAGAAGAAGAAAGAGGAGGTCGTCCTCCTCGAGATGGTAAGCGAGGGTCGGAAGTCGGTCGAGCAGATGATGGACGATCTTGACTGGGATGAATCCCGGGTCAAGGACCGCCTGGATGAGCTGGTGGACAAGGACTATCTGAGGCGGAACGTCGAGTCCGGCAAGAAGACGATCTACGAGCTGACAGAGCCTGGACGGGAGCACATCCCCGAGCTGGTCAATGAGGTCGTCGAGGAGACCCGTGACTGGGTCGACAACGTCAGGGGCTCCTTCGAGAAGCACCTCGGCGCGATGCTACCCGAGGTCGATGTCACCTGGCCGACGGACAAGGAGGACGAGTAAGACCGTCCTCCCGTTCCTCGTTCTTTTCTCTCTATCGACGTGTTGAAAAGCCTTCTCATCAGTGATAGGTGCAGGATGACGACACACCGGTTCATGGATTCCTGGGAGGACGAGTACCGTCACAGGGACACTGACGAGCAGGACCTCGAGGCATACCAAAAGGAGCTCGAGGCGCTGCTGTATGAATCAGGGATCGAGGAAACCCCGGACTCGAAGGACATGAGCGGTCGGTACAGTCTCTCGGACCTGCGGACGAGGCACCCGGACGAGCTGGTACTGTCGACGGTGGGTCGGGAGTACGCGAACGGCCACTACGATTCCTGCGAGGGCACGCTGATGCTGACCGACGGGACCGTCGCGGACCACATCGCTGCGATCGAAGACGAGCTCGATGAGGAGACCGGCGTTTTCGGACGGATCTATGACCGACGGAAAGAGACTCTCGATGCGGTTACGGACTGGTACGACCACGGTGCTTCCCAGCTGGACGGTATCGAGGAGTACAGCGAGCTTTTCCGGGAGGCACACTCCCGCCAGCGGAAGGAACTGGTGTTTAACCCGGTCAACGGCATGTTCGGACTCCTTGCAGGCGGAGTGCTGGGGGCAGCCGGTATCGCATCCGGTGATCTTGGTATCGCTGTGGCGGGCTACCTGACCGCAGAAGGCAGCCTCGGGACGGCAGCGGCACAGGAACTGCTCGAAGAAGGTCGACGTGACAGGTTCCAGGACGATGCAGCGGGCATGGTACTCGATCGGGTCGAGGAGGAACTCGATGATCCAACGATCGAGATCGGACGGTACTGATCATTCCATCTCGTTCCACAGGTCGGGGGTGTCCTCGGTCGTCGCCTTGCAGAACGGACATTTCTCCGGTGCCTCGTGGATCTCGTCCTTGTATTCGTAGCCACACTCCGTACATTTGTACATGGCCATCGTGTATCATTGCAGAGTTGGTCGGGCCCCGGTTTAAGTCTACGGGTCCCTGCGAGGACGGACCCGCCGGGACGATTTCGACATTGCTCAGCCCCTGCCACCGCCGGGATCGAACTCGATGGCGTCTTTGTCCTTGAGGAAGGTAGCGACATCGAGGGCGGCCTTGCATCCGTCACCTGCCGCGACGATGGCCTGTTCGGCCTCGATGTCCGCGACATCGCCTGCCGCGTACAGCCCCTTGACAGAGGTCCGGCAGTGGTTGTCCGTCAGGATCTTGCCTTCCTCGTCTTTCGCGACATCGGCGACGATCTCGGAGTTCGGCTCCCGCCCGATCTCGATGAACGCCCCTGCGACCTCGAGGGTCGTCTGTTCGCCGGTCTCTCTGTCCTCGTAGACGAGTTCCGTGAGCATGTCATCGCCGCGGAACTCCCTGGTGTCGACGTTGTGGATGACCTCGACGTTGTCCAGGTCCGGGATCTGCTCGATGGTGATCGGCTCGCCGGACAGCTCGGAGCCGTAATTGAGCAGGTAGACCGTCTCGGCGATGTCGGAGAGGAACACAACGGCCTCTGTCCCGGCGTATCCCCCGCCAATGACGGCGACGTCCTCCCCGCTGTACAGCGGTCCGTCACAGACCGCACAGTAGCCGACCCCGCGGTTGTTGTATTCCTCTTCACCGGGGATGTCGAGGCGGCGTGCCTCGGTGCCGCAGGCGACGATGACGGCCTCGGCGGTGACGGTCTCGCCGTCGTCCTTCCGGACGTGGAAGGTATCACCCACGTTCTCGACGGTCTCGACCCGTCCGCGGTCGGTATCGATATCGTAGTCCCTGACGTGGTCCTCGTATTTCTCGGAGATTCCGTTGCCTGTTTCCCCGGGGAGCCCGAGGTAGTTCTCGATGGAATCTGTCAGCAGGAGCTGGCCACCGAAATCTTCCGTGAGCATGAGCGTGTCGATCCGCGATCGGGCCGCATAGATGGCTGCAGAGCAACCTGCCGGTCCACCGCCGATGATGATGAGTTCTCTATCCGCCATCAGAATCGCCATGAGAGGGTTCGGACCGCACTCTCAAATAGGTTACGCGAGGGACCACACAAGCAGGATGATGATGCTGTAGGAGACGGCCCCAAGCAGGAACCCGAACGGCTCGGTCTCATCACCGGGCTTGAGGGAGTCACTGACGACGACATAGAGGAACATGCCGGTGACGGACGCGATCACCGTGTAGAACTGGAACGGGGTGATCGTCAGCAGGTGGGCGATGAGGACACCGAGCAGAACCGATGAGGAGACCGCTATCTTTACCCCAAGGCTGTTCTTAATGTCTTCATCGAGCTCTGACAGCGAGAGACTGCTGACAGAGGTGTGGAACAGGACAGGGATGAAAAACAGGATGCCCCTGACCAGGCTGTCCTGGAGGAGGAACCATATGATGATCCCGAGTGCAAGATGGTAGATGAACAGGAACGCAGAGTGGAACTCCCTGAAATCCTCCCTGAACTTCTCGGCTGTCAGATCGTGGTGGTAGATGTATTTCTCGGTGAGATGCATCAGGCTGAACCCGCCGAGGCTGAGGAGGAAGACGATGTTGCCGGCGGCATCGACACCGGCGTAGAGCTCGGGGAACAGCTGGAGGAAGATGTACGCGACGGTCAGGCCGGCGGCGAACGAGGCGATGAGATGCTGGTGCGGGTAGGCCTGTTCATCGATCTCTTCGCCGAAGAAATGAACGACTGTGAGGATTGTCGCAAACCCCAGGGCCGGTACGAGTACTGAACTCACTGGTCGTCACTGTGGTTGTCCTGCCGGTGCTCGTCCATCGCATCTTCGGAGAGGAAACTCATCCTGCACTCAGGACATGCCAGGGGCCGGCTGTCCCCGTAGGCCGTCTTCTGACTCATGCCTCGATACCGAGCAGGTCTGAGAGTTTCTCCTCGTTGAACCCGACGATGACCTCTTCCTCGCCATCGTTCTGGATGACGACGACAGGGACGCCACGCTGACCGGTCTTCTCGATCATCTCCTTGGCCTTATCGCGGTCTTCGGCCACGTCGTGTTCGGTGTACTCGATATCGTGTTCCTTGAAGAACGTTTTTGTCTTCTTGCAGTACTGACAGGTCGGTGTGGTATAGATGGTGACGTCTGTCATTGTGCTGTTGGAAAAGGCGAGCTCTCGCTATTTAAAGCATCAGGTGATCTCGGGGAAACGTCGTCTGTACAGTCCCACGCCTGCGAGGCCAGCTGCCGCCAATCCGGCAAGGAGCAGCCACAGGAGACCGGGACGGGCCGAATCGAGGAACCAGCCACCAACCACCGGCCCGAAGATGAACCCGGATGACCACGCGATCGAGTACACTGAGATGAAGGCTCCCCGCTTGTCATCGGGGGCGATGTCCGTGACCAGGGTGATTGAGGCAGGGCCAAAGACCATGCCGGCGAACGATATGAGCACCAGCGCCATGACAGAAAGTATCAACGCCGTCATCCCCGGCTGGGCGACAAAGATCAGGGCGGCGGCACCACCCCACAACAGGAACCCGGTCCTGACGGCGTCCATGGCGGTGATGGTCTCTATGCGGTCAGTCACCGTGAGCTGGAACATGACAAGCAGTGCAGCATAGATGAGGAAGGCGTTCCCGATGAGCAGGTTTGATACCCCGAGGACGTCCTTGAGGTACGGTGCGAGGATCTGGAAGAGATGTGCCATCATCGTGGCGAACAGCGAGGACAGCAGGACAAAGCCCATGAGCCGGCGGTCCCGCAGGGCGGTAAGCAGTCCGTCCCCGTCATGATCGATGTCATCCGGCCGGGTCTCGGGCAGCTTGAAGAGGACGATGAGGAGGAACAGAGCGGTGAACGCGATATCGAGGTAGTAAAGCATCACATAGGAGAACGTCGCGATGAATCCCCCGATTGCGATACCGATACCCAGGCCACCCGTCCGGATGGCACGATCGAGGGCGTATGCCTTCTCTCGCATCTCATCGCTGACGAGATCGGAGACCATCGAGAGGGTGGCTGGCCAGAACAGCCCGATCCCGATCCCTTCGAGGGTAACGGCGATCAGGAGGCCGGTGAGATCACGGGCGAGGACGTAGCCACCGTAGCCGGCGATGAGGAACACGACCGCGGCGATGAGGGTGATCCGTCTCCCCATCCTGTCGACGGTCTCCCCTGCGATGAGCTTGCCGCTGATATCGATGACCGCCCGGAACCCGAGAGCGATCCCGATGATGCCGTACTGGAGCCCGACGACCTCGTGGAAGTAGATTGTTATGAACGGCAGGATGAACCCGGTACCGACCGCGTTGACCATGATACCGAAAAACAGCAACCGGGTCGTGGTATCGAAGGCCGCGAGATCGGAGCGGTACGTGGCCAGTGTGGTCCGGGGGTCCAGAACCGACAAGTCCATGGTTCCAGGGGCGGAGGGGATGGTTTAAAGCCTGTCGGTCGGATCAGTCCTGGATGGAGAGACGGACCGGCCCGTCCGTCTCCTGTATGTCGACGGGTTCATCGCCCTGTGTGACGGCGATACGATCTTCAGCGTCAAGTTTGGCTGCTACCGTCCGGACACGGAGCATCAGATTGTGCCACTCTTCCTCCCGCAGCCGCCTGGCGACTTCGGAGGGACAGATGGAGCTGTCCGGTCCCCGTTCCCGGACCAGGTCCAGGATGGTCTCCCGGATCGTGTCGTTCAGGATCCTGTCGTGATCTGATACGGATGTACTCAGAGCGGCCAGATGTTTAAAGCTTGGTCGAGCGATCCGGTGTAGAATGACGTCCGACAAGAACGTCCATGCGGATCTGGGCGAATCGTTCACTGCTGATGGTGTGACGATCCTGCACGGTGAGGGCAAGGTCGTGCTGGATTTCAAACAGACTGCCCCACGTATCGATCAGGTAGGGGACGATCAGCGCCAGACACTGGTGATCGAACACCAGCCGATCGTGCTCCAGCCACAGGCAGCGAAGATTCTCAAACAAGTGCTGGAGGACAATATAGAGAACTACGAACAGCAGTACGGCGAGATAGAGACGCCTGACCTGGATACCGAGAGCCCGGTCGAGACCGCGGACCCGGAGGACCACGAGTACATCGGCTGAAACGGTCGGTGAAACCTTTATATTGTTTAGTGTGGGACAGTTGGTCGCTGATCAATCTCGCCCCGGTGGTGTAGTCTGGCCAATCATCTCGCCCTCTCGAGGCGAAGACCCGAGTTCAAATCTCGGCCGGGGCATAGGCCGGCACCAGAAGCCTCTTTCGCTGGATGGCCATGTGTGGAGGCATGAGGAACGATACACATGGACTCGCCAATCTCGATGCCCGGGTAGCCCTCCTTGTCGAACAGCTCATCGAGATCGAGGTCGTACGGAGCGTCCATGACAGCCGGCCAACCTTCAAATTTTTCAACCTGTCGGTGACAACAACGTGGCGGCCCGGCCGATACCTTCTTTCCATCCAAGGACATAAATACCGCCAGACCGCCCTCAATGGCAGGACGATGGGTGCTCGACACACCGCCGGCTTACTGTTCCTTGCCAGTTTCCTGCTCACCGGGGTCTTGTTCTCCAATCTCCTCGTCGGGGTCGACAGGACCGCTCTCGATGCGGATTTCGTCAAGGAGACACTGGATGAGGAACGACTCTATGATACGGTGATCAGGCAGGTGGGCGATCAGCTCAGGAACCAGACCGGGGAGGAGATCCCGTTCGATATCGAGGATATCCTGACGCGGGAGTATATCAGAGCCCAGACAGAGGCAAACATCGATTCGATCTATGCCTATCTCCACAGTCGCAATGACAGCCTGATCATCGGCATCGATATATCACCGCTGAAGGACCGGCTGGCCCAGGAGATCGACCGGGAGATCCGGGATCAGCGATTGGCAGACCTCGATCCACAGCTGGCACGGATGATAGCCAACGAGTCAGCATACCGGGCGGAACGTGCATCATTCCGCCAGGAACAACTGGACAGGATCCAGCAGGCGACGGACCAGGAGCTCAGTCAGGCCGAGCTTGAAGCGGCATACGACCAGCGCAAGGACACCATACGGGAGACGCTCCTGAACCGGACCGCCGAGGAGGTAAGTGACTCGACAGCGATCCAGGAAGCCACCCGTGAGATCCTCAGGCTCAAGGTCGATGGACTGCTCAATGAGTCACTGACGTACGACGCATTCATGACCGAATTCAACGCGAGCCTGGACAGACTCGCCACGGCGCAGGCAGAGCGGATGACCGCCCGCATGAAGGATAACGTACCCCAGAACGTCAATGTGACCGCGGAGCTCGACCAGAAGGAAAGAGAACGGCTGGAGATGGCACAGAAGGCAGTCTCTGTCCTGGGTCTGCTCGCCCTCATCGTGCCCCTGCTCACCGTTGGCATCGCCGGCCTGATGTGGGTCCTTGCAGGATCACGGGCAGGTGCCTTGCTCGCTATCGGGCATACCACTGCCCTCGGTGGACTGATCGGTGCCGGTCTTGTCACGGCGATGAAACACCTCGTCGTCCCCGATATCCAGCAGATGATGGCCTCACAGGCACCCGGGGGCGCCACGGATATTGGTATCGGCGTCCTCGAGCAGTTCCTGGGCGTTTTCATGACCCAGTCTGTAGCGATCCTCGTCCTCGGTCTCATCATCCTTGCGGCTGGCATCATCATGTGGCGGCGGGAGCGGGCCGACCAGGTAGATGAGAGCAGTCACGGCGATGCGGCCGAAAGCCAGGATGGATTGCAGGATACAGCATCCACTGATCCGACCGGCACGGAGGAAGCCGAGACTAATGGACGTGACTCTAAAACAGGATAAAGTTTATGAACGTAAATATTTTTTGAGAATTACTGAAAGATACGCCAGATAATCGGAATATTTTTAAGTATGCTCGAGTGAGTCGGATGGGAGAGGTGCCACGATGACACAGCACGAGATGCGGCTTGACGGTCACGGCCTCGCCAGTGACAGGAAACGCTGCAGCTGCGGGAAGTCATTCAACAGCGTGCAGGAGTTCAGCCTGCACTGTGCGACCGTCCAGCGACGGTCCGAACAGCCGATGGACGTCAAACACACTGCAGACATGCACTGATCTGGTGGCGCCCATGACCACTTCTGAAGGCCTGATCAAGGATCTGCACGAGGACCTCGGGTCGGCTTTCCACGACCTGCTCCGGGAGGAAGACGATGTACGCGTCTGTACGTACCGGGATGGACGGGGCGGGAAGACTATCGAGACGCTGAGCGGGACGGAGGCCGCCTGCGATTTCGAACGCCTGTACCGGTCTGCATCGATCAAGGACGTAGAACTGCACGAGGGCGGATCAGATCCACGGTACGATGTCGTCCTGAAGGCCCAGACCGCGGAGGCGGCACGGTCCTATCTCGAGAGCAAAGACGATCCCCGCCACAGTCCCGAGGGTATCGAGGAACTGTGGGTCCGGTACACCAGCGACCTGCCAGAAGACTGAGCGCCTATACATGTGACCGGTCCATGCGACTGCTGGTTCGTATGCGTTGGGCGCGATGACATGAACCCGAATATTTATAAGTACCAGAGGCGTATTGTCACTCCGTAACAATGACACGACAGATGGACCGACGTACGGTCCTTCAGCTCATGGGTGCGACCGCGGCGGCCGGCCTGGCCGGCTGCAGTGGAAACCAGGACGGAAACGAGAACGGGACGACGACCGATGGTCCGGCCTCTACAGATGACGGTGGGACAACAACGGGAGGTGGCGGCCAGGTCCTGGAGGTCACCGAGGTCGACATCGATGTCGACGGTGAGATAGTACTCCGGGGGGCACTCGGTGATGAACTTCTCATCATAGGCAACAGCGATGAAGGAGAGATTGTCAATTACGCAGGGGAATCAGACGATCCTCTCTACAACGTCAACGGTGATTTCGTACCTGTCGATGATGGTGTCGCGTACAAGGCGATCGACCAGTTCCAGGAGAACGGCACGATGATCCGTGAATCGGTCGTCATGAGTGGTGGTGAGGAACTCTACCGGAAATCAGACGGTGAGCAACCCCGGATCAACGACATAGTTATCTACGATTCCTCGGACGGTGAGGCGCTGTGGGTTGACCAGAAGGACCGGCCCGGCACCATCATGCACGGTGACGAGGCCATCGAGACGGCCTACGACGAGGTCAAAAGTGTCACAACCATCGATGGTGAGCTCAGCTACATCGGCCAGGAACAGCGAGATGGATACACTGTCGAGGATGCAGCTGTGGTCGGCGACGAGACCATCGCAGAATTCGATGGCGTTGCGGGATGGCTCACGGACATCGACGGCGAGCCTGCGTATATGCGCTCGAGTGATAATGGGGATGTACTTGTCTTCCGGGGACAGGAACTCGGCGGCGAGTACACGACCAGGCGGTCCGGTGAGTTCAAGGATGTCTTCGAACTCAACGGCTCCCTGGGGTTCATCGCGGAGGTCGCCCCCGATAGGATGGAGAACTCCAGTAGGGACCAAGAGCAGGCCCTCTGGTACGACGGGGAAGAGGTAGCCCGGCATGACCGTATCAGGGCACCGAAAAACTCTGAAGTGAGCCTCGACATGACCCACGTCAACGGGAACCTCTGTTACGTCTTCACCGACAGCCAGGGGACTGGAGAATCAGATGGCGAGGTGTACGGCGGCGTGATGTTCGGTGACGAACTTCTCGAACCTGGAAACGATACTTCGCTCGTCGTGGACGTGGAAGGGACGCCTGCTTATAGCCTCACAACTGATGAGGGCGACAAGATCGTCTACGGCGACCAGGAGACAGATACGTACGGAGAAGACACAGTCAGTCAGCCTGTCGAGGCCGGCGGGACGCTGTACTTCACAGCAGACATGGATGGGGGACGGAAGATCTTCCAGGTGCAGTAACCATCTATCATCCGCCCCGGACGGGGCGGAATCGTCCTCTCTTCTCATCGCTCGATATCGAACGATGCATCGAGCCACTCCTGATAGTCTGCTTTCTCCATCAGCTCAGCGTCACCTGTCCGCGGCCTGGCATCATCGGTCTCATAGGCCATGTAGCCGCGCTCGGCGGCCCGGTAGACCGCCGCCTCCTGGGATGACGCCCTGACGAGGGTGAACTCTTCCCGCTCTCTGTCATAGATCGTCCACTCCATCGTCTCCGTGAACGAGGGAAATGTCATACAACGAGACTATCTTTAACCTATTCATGTATGTTGGGGCGGAACCCTCATCTATGACTGTCCGTGAGCCAAACTGGTCCGGTGCCGGCACACCATTAAACTTAATATTAACTATTTTCTAATAACAACACATGTCGTACGGCTCCCAGGAGATATACGATCGCGGTGTGGGCGAGACGACCGACCTGTACGATACCACCGGGTCAGCTCCGGATGTGGGCCGGGAACCGGACGTGACAGAGGACACCTCCATCGAGGTACTCGGGGAGACGGACCTCGGGACGGTCGAGGACCTGGCCACGGACAATGATGAGCGGTACGTCGAGGCGTATCTCGAGGAATCGCTCCACGCGGTCACTGACCTGTTTGAGGACATGGGACTGGACATGGAGGTTCCGGGGGTCAGCTACCAGCCGGAGCGGCAGGACTCGATGGAGCATCCTCCTCTCCTCCAGTATGATCCCTCGGAGGACGAGATCGTGTTCATCCGGGCACCGGAGGATGAGGACAGGCCACTCGAACCGAGTCTCCTCGGGGTGATTGCACACGAGCTCTGGCACAGCCACTTCGAGCGATCATTGCGCGACAGGTACGGGTTCATCCACAGGGAGCGACCGGACAGCGTGATCGAGGGAACCACAGGAGCCGCCTTCGATACGGAGACTGGTGATTACAGAGAGGATGTTGGGATGGTCCAGAAGGGCTACCTTGCCAGCTCCATGTCCCTGGATACCTACGGCGTGGCGGGTATATACACTGATGCGTTCACTGAAGCGATGAATGGTACGAAAGTACAGAACAACGACCCTCTCACGGGCGAAGAGCTCGATGTGGATGAGACGATGCCGGATGTCAACCTTGCCGGCCTCGATGAGGCCCTCGCACACGTCCTTACCCTGACCCTCGACGGTGCGGTCCACGATGCCGGCACCCGGGAGGCCTACTGGAGCCGACTCCGTGAGCGGTACAACGAACAGGCTGAAGAGCACGGGTTCTACGTGGACAGGACCGGTGACTTCGGTGATGAGATAGCGGTCCTCGGGGAGTACATCGCCTCGACGTTCGTCGAAGGGACCGATGATGACCTCGATAGGCTGGGGGCTGTCCTCGGATTCGAGCAAGAGCTGATCGAGGAGGGGCTACTGGACCACGACCCGATCTGACAGAGATCACCTTCTTAAGGCGGCCACACCATCTGTTGGTGCATGTGGCGACTCGGCGAGGACGAGATCAGGATCGCCTTCGAGAACGAGTACGGCGACCAGGTGCATGTCCAGGACATGGAGTACACGGATGATGTCGCCTATGAAGACGATGAACGGTTCCACGTCCGGTACACACCATCCCGTTCAGACGTCGACACGACCGTGCCCAACGGGCGGTTCGGGGAGCTTGATGACGCACTGGCGTACGCTACCGACGTCGTGATGGACGATGCGATCGACCACGACCTGGACTGGTTCTGATCAGATACGCCTCCGCTCTGTCCCTTCTCTGACCTCGGTGACCTTCTCGAGGAGATCATCATCGCCGTACGGACGGCAGGAGAGGTACTTGAACCCGAAGTCCGCGAACGTCGTCACGATCGTGCCGTGATCCAGCTCTTCCGCGAGGTCCGCTGCCACGCAGGCGTTCGCCCCGGAGGATAGCCCCATGAACATCGCCTCCTCCTGGGCCAGCCGATCGGTCCACTGGCAGGCCTCGTCCGGGTTCACGCCGCGGACCTGGTCGACGATGTCTGGATCGTAGATCGATGGAGTCAGGCCGTCTGCGAAGTTCTTCAGGCCCTGGATATCCTCGCTCGGCTCCACGCCGACGAGTTTGATGTCACTGTCCCGGTCTTTGAGGTACCGGCCGACACCCATCAGCGTGCCTGAAGTCCCCCACGCGGAGACGAAATGCGTGATGGAACCATCGGTCTGGTCCCAGATCTCAGGACCGGTGGTCTCGTAGTGAGCCTCGACGTTGTGCTCGTTGCTGAACTGGTCGGGCATCCAGTAGCCATCTTGTCGCTCGTGGATCTCCCGTGCGGCCTCGATCGCGCCGTCCTCACCGGCCTCCTCGGGTGTGAGGACCACATCGGCGCCGAATGCCTTCAGAATCTGGACCCGCTCGACCGACATGCTGGCCGGCATCACGAAGACCGCATCGTATCCCTTGTACCGGGTGATCATCGCCAGCGCTATCCCGGTGTTGCCCGAGGTCGGCTCGAGGAGGGTCGTCTCTTCATCGAGATGACCTGCCCGTTCTGCCTCCTCGATCATCCGCAGGGCGACCCGCCCCTTGATCGAGCCGGTGGGATCGAATCCCTCGATCTTCGCGAGGACATCGACATCCCCGTCACTGAGGGCCTCGACCCGGACGAGGGGCGTATCTCCGATCGTCTCGAGGACAGAGTCATGGACGTCCATGTACCTCACCACGGCCGGGTGATAGAAAAAGCTTACTGGCCGTCCCGTGTCAGCCGACGGTGCTGTGGTCGTGGAATGCTTTCCTCCTGGAATGCCTCGGTCACCCTGTGGGTGACATCCGTGATGAAGGACAGCTCGTTCCGGTGATCGTTGACATAGGCCCGTCCCTCGATCTCGAGGTCCTCCTCACCATCCCGGACTTGGACGTCATAGGGGCGCTCGTCCGAGGCATAGACATGATCCGAGGTCACGAGTGCCTCCTCGACGATCCGTGTCGCTTCGTCGAGGTCGGCCTCCTTGTCGACGGTGAACCCGATCGTGACCAGCATCTCGGGATTGCCTGCGTTCGCGTTCGCGACCGACTCGGTGAATGACCTGTAGTTCGGCACCGAGACGAGGGTATCATCCGGGGTCTGGAGCTTCGTCGACCGGAGCCCGATGTCCATGACCTCACCGTAATGGTTCCCGATCGTGATCTTGTCACCGACCTTGTACGGTCGCTCGATGATCAACACGAGCCCGCCGATGACATTGGCGAACAGGTCCTTCAGCCCGAACCCGATACCGGCACCGATGAGACCGGAGACGGCAAGGACCTGGCTCGAGGACAGCTCGAAGACAGGGACGAGGATGTAGTACAGGGCGAACGCATAGATACCGAGCTTGAAAAGAGGTATGAGCATCTTGATCGTGATCCGCCGCTCGACAGTCCGGTTGGAAAGGGTCGTCATGCCGTAGGAAAGACCACGTGCCAGCAGGTATGAGGCCACGATAACACCGACGGATCTGATGACTGTCGACCAGTCGATCTGGATCGCCAGCTCCTCTACCATAGCAACCTCCTCCGCTTGAGCGCATCGACGACAGCCGGCACCGCCATGGGTTCGAGCCCGACCACGTCACCTGCCGTCCGCAGGATGGTCTGTCGTTCAAGTGTCTCCAGGGCAGGCTCTAATGGATCGATCTCTCGCTTAAGGGCACCACGGTCCATCCGCTCTTTCGCGATCAGCCTGTTCAGCAGGACTGCCTCATCGTCGCCGAGAACGGTATCGGGCGGGGAAAGCAGGTTTCCAAAGCTTATAGTGCCGTCATCGACGCTGTGGTCCCATAGTGCAACTGCCACCCCGATGTTCCCGTCAGAACGAGACGCTATCCTGTCGAAGATCGCCTCCTCGATCGGATCATCCGACTTCCGCCATGAGCGGATTGCCTCCCCGTTGATGGTGGGGAACGGGACAGTGACTGTCCTGCCTCCGATGGCAGCCTCGTGTGTGTCCACCACAAGCGCCTGGTCGTTCAGCTCGCGATCGTCCCTGAACACGATCGTCCGGTCATCAAGCCGGTCTATCAGGGCCGCGAGCTGGTCGGCGCTGAACGATGGGGCATCGATCGCTGTCGGGAACGTCCGCTGGAGATCATGCGTCTGGACGAGGTAGTCCCACGCGAACCGGTTCCAGGACGCGATCACGTGGGCGTCTGTGGCTGCGGCCTGTTCGATGAACCGCTCGAGGGGCTCGAATCCACCGATCTCCCTGTTATAGAGATGGTGAGCGTCCTCCACGAGGACAGTACCGGACTCCGGAAGCTGTATATCGTCGAACCCGGCTCCTGGAGAAAGACTCATCCGCCCCACGACGTCGTGGGTCTGGTCGATGTGGTCCAGCAGGAGGTTCCGTCCGGCAAACGGTGCTCCGGTGACTGCGATCCCGCCGTCCGTCTCAAGTGATTTCGTCAGTGCCGAACAGGTCTCGGCAGCACCCGACTCCCGGAACGATTCGATATCGATCTCCATGCCAGACCATCACTTCCGTTGGGACCGGCGGACTAAATAGGCCGGGGTCTAGTCCCCATCCATCAGGACAACATCCTCCCGGAGAGCCTCATCCAGAAGAGCCTCTATCTCGTCTTTCGTCTCCTCGATCGCCTGCCTCTTGATGGCGAGACGCTGTTCGAGCTGCTCCTCCTCCCGTTCCATCGCCCCGAGATCCTCCAGTATCTGTGATCGCTCTTCCTCGATCTCATTCCGTCGCTCATCTATGGTGAGACCAGCTATCTCGTGCTCGATTGCTTCAATCTGTTCTTCAAGATCAGTTGTCTTCTCCCGGACCGACTGTATCTCCTCCAGATTTGACGCTGCATCCCTGAACCGTTCAAGCTGTCGTTCACCTACATCGACCTCCTCGATGTGCTCGTTCGCGGCCCGGACGGCATCTTCTATGGCGCCAGCAGGCCTGTCCCCGTCAAGGATCTCCCCCGACTCAATCTCCCGCAGCACATCGACATGGTCCCGGTCTATCTCTATCTCGCCTGATTCGATATCGTACAGGAGCTTACGCAGACCCCGTTCCATCTCGGAGATCGCCTCCTCGATCTCGTGCCGGGTCTCTGTGAGATTGGACCGGAGTTCGTCCCGTTCGGACCGGAAACGCTCCTTTTCCTCCTGTTCGGGATCGTCCTCCAGTGCCTCGAGCCGGTCTTCGACATCCTGGAGCTGCTCGGACGTATCCTGGAGATCGATGGAGGCGATGGAATCGCTGATCTCATCTTTCTCTGTTTCAAGACTGTGAAGCTGATCGAAGAGATCCTCGAGCTCTGCATACCGCCTGACCGGGTCGAACCGCTCCTGGAGGAATCTCTCGAGATCCTGGACAGCGTCTTCGACCATTCGAACCTTACTGAAGACAGTATCCGCCGCCTCCCCGACCTGGTCGAGGACCATCTTTTCCTTCTCCCTGACATGAGAGATGTCATCCGCCAGGTCCCGTGCGACCTCTGTGAAGTCCTGGAGATCCTCAGGAGGTTCGAACCGTTCGATGGCACGTTCCCTGCGGGAGGCGACATTGGAGGTCACATCCTCCACCCTTGCGTTCTCGCCGTCGTAGGATGCGAGAATGCCGAGGCTGTCCTCGAGCTCCGTGATGGCATCGTGGACCGCTTGCCGTTTCTGCTCACCGGTGTCTGTGAGAGAATCTATCTCATCCCCGTGCCGTTCCATGAATGCCTCCATGACATCCTCAAGGTCGATCTCGCGGGTCTCGGTGGACCCACCAAGCATCTGTCGCAGGCGTTCGAGCATGGATGGATGATGGTGTACGAGGCTTAAGAAGATTGAACGAGGAACAGGAGAGACCGGTCTGGGCTAGCTTCCTCGCCCGCGTCTTGTCCACGGTGCGACGCGCGGGGTTCTTCCGTGTGTCTTACTGCCCGCTTACAGGGCACATTTCCACCTTGAATCAGTGGTAGCGGTCCCCTGCTCGACACCTCAAATAGACAGACTCGACCGGTCCTTACATTATATCCCGTAGGAACCCTTATAAAGGTACTCACTAAAGCATGGTCCACAACGGAGGTGTTTTCAGTATGAAAGGAACAGTCAAATTCTTCCACGACATGAAGAATTACGGTTTCATCGAGCCTGACGAAGGCGGTGAAGACGTGTTCTTCCACATCAGTGAGCTCGACGGCGATTCCGCCCAGGAAGGCGATGAAGTCGAGTTCGAGAGTGAAGAAGGCGACCGCGGCCCCAAGGCCGTCAACGTGTCACGCGTTTGATCGCGGACACGTTCCCGGTCACGTCATCTGTTTCCACCAGTAAGACGGTGGGACGACCCCATTTTCTTCCATCATTCCTCTTTCAGGGCTTCTTTGCTGTCCAGCCGTGCCGTCAGGACAGGCACATCGGATCGCCGGACGATCTTCTCGGTGACACTGCCCAGGACCAGATGACCGATACCTGTGCGGCCGTGGGTGCCCATCGCGATCAGATCGATGTCATTACCATCGGCATACCGTAGGATCCTCTTTGAGGGGATGCCCCGGGCAACCTCCTGCTCGACAGGGATATTGCGCTCTTCGGCCTGCTCGGCGATGGCATCGATCGCATCCCTGCCTTCCTCCTCGAGTTCCTCGACGTAGTCACTGGAGATGACCCCGTGATACGATGGAGACATGTCGATGACGTATATGATGTGGATGGTCGCATCGTAGGTGTCCGCCAGGTTGAGAGCATGTTCGACCGCTCGTTCGGTCCCCCCGCTCCCGTCCGTCGGGACCAGGATGTCATCGTACTCCGTCTTGGCCATGCCTCCTCGTTGGACGGACTGCTTTTTCAAGCTGGGCCCCGGTACCGTGAAAAGCCACCGGTACCAAGACCAGGCCATGGAGTACCAGCCCGGGACGTGCAATATAGGGAAGGCCGAGACCAAGAAACGGGCCTACTTCGGCATGGCAGGGTTCATCCTCGCAGCAGCGATCATGACCGGTATCCTGTACCTCGGCTGGTCGAGACTGGCACTCGGACCGCTGTTACTCGCGTTCGTCATCGGGTTCGAGGGGTACTTCCAGACACGGTACCGATTCTGTGCCGGCTTCGCGATGCAGGGTATCTATGACGTCAGCGAGGACGGAGACAGCCAGGAGAAGGTCACCGATGAACAGGCACACCGCGCGGACCTCAGGAAGGCCGTCACGATCCATATGTACGCCATCGGGTCGGCGATGCTGGTCACGTACCTTGCGTTCACGATGTTGTTCACCTGATCGACGGTCTCTCATCAAGCTCGATCGTCCCGCCAGAGCCATCCTCGGTCACGGTCACGCCACAGTCACATTTCGGGCCGCTGACCGGACGCTGGCGGCGTGTCAGGAAGCTGACGATGCGGACGATCGCCGGATAGATCTTTCCGATACCCTGAACCAGCAGATACGGGACATGGAGCCGGGACGCGACCGCTTGTGCTGCCTGCGATCCCCAGTGGACCGTCCGGTCCTCGAAGAGGTACAGCGTGAACCCCGGCTCCTCGAAGACAGCGAGCAGCTCCTGTGCCGGCGCTGACTCGTAGGGATGGGTCTCGATGCCGCCCAGGGAGGCGATCTTTGCGACCGCAGAGCAGTACCCACAGCCTCCATCGTAGACCAGTGTCGGGCCCATGGTCGCCAGTGGGGCGGGGGCGGTAATAATTGTAAAGGACCGTACCGCATCTGGGGACATGCGACTGGGACTTGTCTCGGACATCCACGCGAACAGGCCTGCCCTTGAGACCGTCCTGGATGCCCTGGATGACGAGGATATCGACAGGCTGCTCTGTGCCGGGGACATCGTCGGGTACTACACCTGGCCGAATGAGGTCATCGACCTCCTCCGGGAGCGGGACGTGACCGTTGTCAAGGGCAACCATGACGCCGGCATCGAGGAGCCACCGATGCGGTTCAACAGCGTCGCACGGCAGGCATTGGACTGGACGCAGGACGAACTCACAGATCAGAACAAGGAGTTCCTCGCCGGCCTGCCGGAGACCGTCAGGACAGACATCGACGGGCGCGATATCTACATGGTCCATGGCTCCCCGAGGCGGCCGATGGAGGAGTACATCAACGGTTCCTCGATCGGGAAGGCATTCGTCGAATCATGCTTCGAGGAGCCGCCCGATATCTGCATCATGGGACACACCCACCACCCGTACAGCCATGATGTGGGCGGGACGCTGTTCATCAATCCTGGCAGTGTCGGCCAGCCCCGTGACGGGGACAGCAGGGCATCATACGCGGTCCTGGACCTTGCAGAGACGGAGGTCGAGCACAGCCGCCTCGAGTACGATATAGATGCAGTCGCCGGGGCTGTCGAGAAGCATCTCCCGTCGACGCTCGGGGAACGACTCTACCACGGGCTCTAACCGATCGTCTCGGGCTCACCGTACAGTCTGTCTCCTGCGTCCCCAAGCCCGGGGACGATGTAGCCGTGTTCGTTGAGTCCAGGGGACTTAAAGTCGTCTTCGTAGATCTCATCGTCGATAGCTGCGGTATAGACCTCCGTGTCATCAGGGTAGGCCGCATCGACCTGGTCGAGGCCCTCTGGTACCGAGATAGCGGACATGATGATGTACCTCTCCGGGTCATAACCTTTTTCAATCGCATCATGGACCGCCGCAAGGGTGTTCCCGGTCGCGACCATCGGATCCGTGATGACGACGGTCTTTGCATCGAGATCCGGGAGCTTGGCGTATTCGATCTCGACATTCAGGTCCTTGTCCCGCCAGGCATCGATGAACCCTGTCCCGACATCCTTCCATGCATTGACAAGCCCGTCACGCATCGCGAGGCCGGCCCGGAGGACAGGAAGGACGACCACATCATCGAGCTCCTGTGTCCGGACCTTCTCGAGCGGTGAGTCGACGGTCTCCTCGACCGCTGGCATGTCCTCTGCCACCCGATAGCCCATCAGGCCCGAGAGACCTGTCATCCTGTCCTCGAACTCGTACCGACCCGTTTCCTCGTCGCGGAGATGACCTATCTGGTTCTGGATGGCAGGGTTGTCTTCGAGGGTTTCGACGTTGATATCCAGGTCGTTGAGAAAATCATCGCGGTCGTAGTCGTCCCAGTCCATGGAGGCCACCGGTTGTACTTGGCAGGACCGGTTTTTATTGTCTCCCATCCAGATGAACCCGAGGTCATGGCCAGACCCGCCCAGATGTCGTGTCCGCCTGTAGGGGCTCTACCCCACATATCGGGGGTGATGAGCGGGCTGAGAAGGGATATTTAACTTTACCGAAACCTTTATATACCTCCGCGACCTCATGTGTAGGTCCGTGCCCTCTGTGGGGGAGGGCGCATGGCGTGTTGTTACCCGCGATTGGTAAACGACACCCCAACCTTTATAAGAGAGTCTGTACAAGACTCGTTTGTCTCACGTAACTACCGTGGGGGGATAAATCATGGTTGAAGAAGCAAGAGACATGGCACCTCAGGACCTTGAGGATGAACTGGCAAGCGAAAACGACCTAGATGAAGAAGCGCCGACGGAAGCGCCTGCCGGCCCGGGTGATGTTCCGCGTTCAGCACCGAACGAGGTACCGAACCCCGCCCAGGAGCCTGGTCCCGTCCCTGACCCGGATGGTCCGGGACCGCAGGATCAGATGGATGACACTGACGATGATTCCGAACAGACGCTTTCCCCGAGGAAGCAGAACGAACAGACGCTGGAGACAACCGATGACGATGAGTCGTCGGATCAGGAACAGCAGACCATCCAGAGGCCTGACTGTCCTGAATGTGGGGGCAACAACTTCAGCGAGGATTCCGACAAGGGGGAGCTTGTCTGCAACGACTGTGGCATGGTCATCGACGAGGAGATGATCGATGAGTCTCCTGAGTGGCGCGCGTTCAACGCAGAACAGCGCGAGAAAAAGGAACGGGCAGGCGCTCCGTTGACGTATACGAAACACGACATGGGCGTCTCGACCGAGATTGGCAAGGGCTCCGGTGAGCTGTACAAGGTATCCGGTAAGAAACGCGCCCAGTACTACCGGATGCGCAAGTGGCACAACCGGCTGACCAAGTCGAAGGACCGCAACCTTGGTTTCGCTCTTTCCGAACTCAACCGGATGGTTTCTCATCTCAACCTGCCCAAATCGGTCCACGAGGAGGTCGCACGGCTGTACGAGAAGGCCGTCGACAAGGGCCTTGTCCGTGGACGGTCGATGGAATCCGTCATCGCGGCACTCCTGTACATCGTCGCCCGACAGCAGGGCACACCGCGCACGCTGGACGAGATCCACGAGACCTCGGGTATCGACAAGCGGGAGATCGGACGTACCTACCGCTATGTCGCCCGGGAACTCGACCTACGGATCCTGCCCGCCAAGCCACAGGACCACATCCCGCGGTTTGCTGGCAAGCTCCAGCTGTCCGGTGAGGTCCAGGCACGCGCCCGGAAGATCATCCAGCAGGCACGGGAGAAGAACCTCCTGTCCGGCAAGGGGCCGACCGGTATCGCGGCAGCCGCACTGTACATCGCGGCCGTCCTGGAGGGCGAGAAGCGCACACAGCGCGAGGTCGCCGACATCGTCGGTGTGACCGAGGTCACGATCAGGAACCGGTACAAGGAGCTGGTCGAGAACCTCGGCCTCGAGGAAGAGATCGAGAACAAGCAGGACTAACGTCCTGTTTCCTTTCCTCTCTTTTTCTTTCTCATTCCTTTCTCAACCTATCGACACTTGCCTATCCGTTCAGCTCCCGGATGACATCTTTCAGGTCCTCGATCGGTGCTGCCGTCTTGATGCCGGTCGGGGCGAAATGTGTCCGGGCGACGTTGTAGCCGGTCTCCTCTAAGGCCGCGATGACGTCCTGGTGTGAGGGGACCGGCAGGCCGACGTTGGCTGCGAGATTGTGCAGATCGTAGAACGGCGTCTTCAGCAGGCACTCATCGTGCAGTGTCCCGAGGAACGCATGTGACTCTTCGTAGCCCCGTTCCTTGAGGTCATCCATCGCATCGCGGATGAACTTCCGACGGCCGAGCTTCCCGATCCACAGCGGGCCGAGGACGTGGAGATGACTATCGCACAGCGGGCAGGCGTCTTTGATCGGCTCTTCGAGAAGCTCCCGGTACTTGCATGCATCGCAGTGCCGGAGGTACCCGAGGTTGTCCAGAGAGCGGTTGACCCCTTTCTTCGACTCGTAGACCTCACCAAGGACCCGGTAATAATGCTTCTGGGCGAAGGTGATCTTCGGCCGGAAGACCTTGTCAAAACGGGCGAAGGCATCGAACAGCGACCGGATGAGGATGCGGAGCCCGGTCTCGTGGCAGTAACTCGTGTTGAGGCTCCAGGCACCGTACCGACGCCTGCAGGTCTTCCGGTAGCTCCCGCACAGCGTCGCGAGGTCGGTCGCGGTGAACCCTGCGAAGGCATCGTGGGACAGCGAGCGGACGGCAGAGTCCTGGAACCGGATCGGTGAGCCGAAGGGATCGATATCGATGAACTCGTGCTGCTTCCTTCGTTCAGTCATCAGGAGGTTCGCGTCCTCCTCTGTGATCTCGATGTTCTCGATGCCGTTGGTCTCGAGGTTGGTCCGGATGTTCTCGACCGCGGTCGGGTTGATGTCGTTGGCGGTGACGGTCCCCAGACCATCGACCTCCGTCCGGTACCGCATCGCCCGGATACCGGATGCAGCCTGGGCATCGAGGGCATCGACCTCGTGTTCGTGACCATTGACAAACGTCTGGAGCGCGGCGACGGAGATATCACGGTTCAGCCGCTGATCATCGTTGTAGAAGACATCCGAATCCTTGTCCGGCTCATCTTCCTGTTCCAGGTCCAGCCGGATGCCCCGTTCCTCGATCATGGAGAAGTCTTCCCGGCAACGGTTTTAAGCCTGTCAGTCCTCGAGGTCCTCGTCGTCGATCTCCTCATCGAGGTCCTGCTCGCTGACATCAGGGGCCGATATCCCGCCGCTTTTCGCCTGCTTGGCGATCTTGTCGGTATTCAGTGGCGGGGTGAGGTCTTTGGCCTCCTTCTCGGCGTCCTTTTTCTTCTTGATATCTTTGCCAATCTCGGAGGCGAACTCCTTGGTCTTTTCCTTCAGCTCGTAGATCTTTTTCTCGTTGACGTCATCGAGCTCCTTCGCCTTGACCTTGGTGATGACCTCGTCCCAGTCCTCGAACATCTGGCGGTGGTCCTCGTCGACATCGAGGGTGTCCATGACTACGTCCGGCAGATCCTCCTTGTCCTCTGGTGGCTCGATGCCTTCGGACTTCAGTGCTGCGACGTTGGCCTTGAGGAAGGTCTTGTAATCGTCGACGATGTCTTTGACCTTCCGCTGGGAGCCCATCGATGAGACGAGCTTGTGCATCCTACGGATGAAGTCATCCGCCTTCTCCATGTGCTCTTCTATGTCTTCCCCGGAGATCTCCTCGGGATGTTTCTCCGCGATGTCGTTGAACTCGTGGAGGTCCCGTGCTATCTCGACGAACTCCTCCTCGAGCATGTCGTTCTCGACGAACAGCTCCTCGAGGGCATCGCCGACGTCTTCCTTGTTCGGCGGGGTCTTGCCGGTCAGCATGATCGGTGCCTGGCCGGCGTTGGCCATCGCCTGTTCCAAGGTGTGCGGGATCGAGGAGCGGAGCCGCTTCTCGCATTTCTTCATGCCCGCTGCGGCCATCTTGAGCCGTTTGCGGACGGCCTCCTTCGAGGACGAGATGTCCCCTCGCTCGAGCATCCGCTTGGCCGGCATGAAGATGCCGACATCGTAGACAGGCTCGCCCTTGCGGAGGATCGCGACGATCAGGGGCTCGCCCTTCGAGACGGAGTCCCAGAACTCTGTCAGGAACGAGAAGTACTGGATCGTGATCCGGTCGTCGGTCTCTTTGGCGAGCTTTGTGACCTTCTTGCGTATCTTGTCCTTCGCATCGTCCGAGACCCCTTTCTCGAGCTTGGTGTCATCCAGGACGACGAATGTATCGATATCGGATTCGTGGGTGTGCCTGCCTTCTGGCACGGAGCCATAGACCGCGACGCACATGACCTTGTCCCCGAGCTTATCGACCAGCAGATCGGAGAACTCCTCGACCTTCTCCATGCGGCGTTCGCGTGATTTCTGCCGTGCCTCTTTGAGCTTATCCATAGAAGCCATCGTTGGTCACGGGGGGAGGTACGGTTCCCAGGCTTATAAGCTTGGCCGGGATCACTGGTACTCTTCCTTGTTCCACTGGTCGGGCTGGGTGCCCTGCTGGATCGGTCGCTCGCCGCTGAACTTCTTGTCCGGCCCGGTGATCTCCAGCAGTCCTTCCAGCGGGTCCAGGGCGTGCTCGTGGATCTCCTGCCACTCGTGGTGCCATTCCTCGTCCGTCAGGCCGAAGAACTTGAGGATCATGTAGTCATCGAGCTCGAGACCTTCGTCCTGTTCGAACTGCTCCCAGATCTCGTCCACATGATGGGATTCCAGGTCCTCTGATGTGACCTCCATCTCGAGCATATTCAGCATCAAGCGGAGCATGAACGTGGATTCTGCCTTCTCCTCGCCGAGCTCGTACATGACCACGGCAGGACGGTCCTCTCGCTGGGCGAACCCCACATCGACCAGCGATTCGAGGTGGCGATAGACCAGGGTGTCACCGCGGCGGATCGGCTGGTGGTGGTGCCCGGTCTCGGACAGGGCCGGATGGGTGATGTGTTGTTTCGTGATCATCCGCCCATCACCCTCGTCCAGCCCGCGGTAGCCTTTCTCCTCGTGGCCCTCGATGAGCCACAGCGGGTCGACACCGTTCATCGCGAGGTGCTCCATGTCGATCGTACAGAACATGACCTCGTGTGTCTGGCCACCGTCCTCGCCGCTCCCGACAGGGGTGTTGTTGATCGCCTCACAGACCTTGATGATGTCGTGGGGTTTCCAGAGCTTGCCGTTGCCCTGGTTGCCGACGTTGTGGGACTCCCAGTCCATCGTCAGGCCGTACTCGTCCAGCATCTCGACGAACGGTTTCTCCTGGCCGCGGATCGTGACCTGGGTGAAATGGCCCCAGACGTACGCGCCAGCACCCGCAGCAGGTATCCTGTCGTAGTGCTGGGATTCTTTCAGCTCAAAAAGCTCTTCCGCAAAGGCATCGATGTTGTCACGTGTGTACGCGGACGAATCGATCTCGGTGATCTCGTCCCAGATATACTGAAGGTACTCGTTGTCGGTGAACGGCATCCAGAACGGTAAGACGTACCAGTAGATGACGGATTCGCGGGACATATTGTCCCTGAACTGGCCGCCGCGGAAGTTGATGATATCGCGGAACGCGACCTCCCCGACGGACAGCTGCCTGTCGAGATCCTGCATGTAGTCCCGATGGCCGGTGTAGGTCTTCTCGTTCTCCAGGCGCTCGATCATCGCTCCCTTGAGCTCCTGTTTGACGTTCTCCACGGCCGCGTCCATGGCGTTCTGGAAATCGGACTGGTCCCGCAATGTCTCATCTTCGCTGCGCTCCCAGAATTTCTTCGGTATCATGTAGACCCAGCGAGCGTTCTCGTGGAGCTCCGGATCGAACCGAGGGATGTTCTGGGCGACACTTTGCCCTTCCCGGTGCTCTTTCAGGTCATCGAGGCTCTCCGGGACATCCGTCTGGACGCCTGCGATGTTCCGTATGGCCGTCGACCGTAGCATGTCCAGCTGGGGGATGAGTTGCTGGACGTACTGTCGTCGCTCCTGATCGTTCAGCTCCCCCCAGATAGCATTGATATCATCCATCTCCTGAAGCGATTGGAATTCCTCCTTCGAGCGTGTCCGCTCGATCCAGTCCGTATCCGCCATCGGACTGTCTGGCGTATTGAGTCTACGGACCAGGCCGATCGGTTCATCAGGATCGAAGAGATCAGGTTTCTCTTCAGTGAGGTACTCGATGTTTTCCTCAATACGGTCCATGTCATCGATGTTGCTGACCGCCTCGAGCAGGTCATCGTCCAGGTACCCGTTGTCCGACATGTACTCGATCAGTTCCTTCCGGAAGATGATCGAGTAATCGGTGAAGCCCTCGATGTCCGAGGCGATCGACTGGAGGAGGTTGAAGTTGTCCTGGAACTGCTCCTCCCACAGATAGTACTTGAAGAAACCGACCCGGAAGGCAGTGTTCTGGAAGATACGGGACTCCATGATCGTCTCCCCGTACGGATCCACCGAGACCGATCCGGCCATCCGTTCCTCCATCTCAGGGATCGTCGACTTGACGAGGTGTGAGTTGATACCGTAGACGTGCTGCTGATCGCCGTTCGTATCCTCCTGGGACTCGAGGGCCTGCTTGAACTCGCCCCACGCCTCGATGAATTTGTACATGAACTCGTGGCCGTAGAAGTATCCTATCTCCTCGCGCTGTTCCCTGTAGGGGTTCGAGTAATCGAACGGCACCTTGACAGGGAAATGGCAGTCATAGCTCAGGCCGAGCTGGCGGGAGATCGAGAGGAGGTCGTCCCACTCATTGTATATCTGGGAGGGGCCACCGATCGAGAGCTCGATGAAGCTGGCACCCTGGTTGGAGGCCCAGGCCGCCCGCTTGTAGGCTTCGTCCGGGATCTCGTTGACCACATTGAGTCCCGACGAGACTGCGACGACGTAATTGAGCTTGTCGCTTTTGTGCTTGCCCTGGTTAATCAGCTCCCGGTACTGCTGTTTGACCTCCTGGTTCGACGGCATCTAGTATCACTTCATCACGTAAAGCCCGATATCGTACTTGATCTCGATGTACAGCGGTGATGCACCGCCGAAAACCGGCCCCAGGAGTCCTGTCCGGAGGTCCGACGGGTCGGGGTGGAAGTACTCATCGCCCAGACCGAGCCACCGCATCACGTTCCGCTGTAGCTGTTTGGGGAAGGACAGGTCATACGGCTCGAAGGGCTTGTCGGTGTGTTCCTCTATCTCCTCCGGTATCTCATCGCCCACGAAGCTGTTGACATACCGCTTGACCTCGTTCTCGCGTTGTTCAACCTGGGGACGGAATACCTCGTTGAACACGTGCTCACAGACCGTGTACTCCTTGAAGTTCATGATGACGACCTCTGCGCCCTGCCCAGGAGCCTGTGGCTGTTCCGTTCCACCGAGCGAGAGGTGCATAACATCGATGACGACGACATCGCGATGCGTGACCACGCTGTTGCCCTCATCGTCCTCGCCTGATCTAACAGGCCTGTGAGCGACGACCTTCATCCCGCGCATGGAGGAGGCATAGCCCTCAAGCATGTACGGGTCCGTCATCTCGTGGAGCCGCTCTTCCGGGTCTCCTTCCATCTGCTTGAGCGTCTGGACGTAGGGCTTGATCCAGTTCTCCGTCTGCTCGATCGAGGTCTCGACCGACTTCAGACGGCGCTGGAGGTCCTCGACCTTCGAATCGACCGCGCTACCAAACTTCTCTTTCCACTTCTGGTACAGCTTCCATTTCTTGCGCAGGATCGCTTTCTCCTGCTCCGGCAGCTCGCTGAGATGCCCGTCCGTCAGGTCATCCAGGGAGTTCATCGAGTAAAAGTCCGCCGTGATCGACGGGAAGACGTTGTTGGCCTGCATCTGGACGATGCTCGAACGGCCTGTATGCTGGTCGACGTTATCGACGAAATCGCCCTTGAGGGCCTCCTCGTCCCTGTCCTCGAAATGGCCCTGTTTCTCCTCGAGGGTCCGGAGATCGTGCTCGAGCATGTGCTTCTGCTGGTACAGGTCCGAGAGGCTCGAGAGGACGCGGTTGATCTGCTGTTCCGCCTGCTGGCGTCGCTGCTGCATCTCCTGGTGGAGCTGTGATCCAGGGTTCGCCTGGAGCCACTCCGCGACCTTGTTGACCTCATAATCATGGTGGTTCTCGAGGATCGACAGCGTCGCGAGGTACGAATCGATCGGGATACCCTGGCTTCCTGCGGTGATCTTCATCTTCCGCTGGTGGGGCTCGTCCTCGTCAGCGCCCACGTACGGCTCACCGCTGGGCTGGTTCGCATCCAGCCACTCCTCGGCCTTCTCTGGTCCGTCAGTGCGTGCTATCTCGCGAATAGTATCGATGTTCGCGGGATAGCAACCGTGCATGCACCGTCCCTCATCGTTGTCCTCCATGGTGGGCACCTGATCCTGTGGCCGTCCTGTGTATCATGATGGAATTAGTATCTCGGGGTTAAAAACCTGCCGGCACGGGCCTGTCGTCGGTAGGGAGACGGGCCCGCCGACGAAAGTTTTAATATCGACCGAAGAAGATTAGCATACAGGATGGGACTTGTCGACGATATAAAGGACAAGGTGGGCGGCGATACCAGTGATGACAGTTCTTCGATAAACCGTCCCCCGGGCCAGCCAGGAAAAGGCGGCAGGGGACAGGATACAGGACAGCAAGGCCCCGGACGAAGCGGAGGCCCACCAGGACGCGGCGGAGCCGGGAACGATCCCGGACCAGCCCCATCCGGCCAGGGCGGACCACCTGGCGGTGACCGGGGTACCCCCGGACCATCGGGCAGCTCGGGCGGACGTGGACCAGGAAGACCAGGAGGGTCTGATGGTCCAGGCGGACCAGGACCGTCCAAACAGGGTGGTCCTGGGGGCCAGACACGGCAAGGCGGTGATCCAGGTCCATCAGGTGGACCCGGACCATCGGATACAGGCGGCCCCGGCCCATCAGGCGGTCGTGGTGGCGGCCCTAACCAGGGTAAAGGTCGAGGGACACCAGGCCCATCCGACCAGAGCGGACCACGTGCTTCAGGCGGGTCAGGAGGACCCGGGCCGGCACAGGGACCCGGTGCAGGCTCCGGACCCCCTGACCAGCAGGGACCATCTGACCTGTCCGCACCAGGACCCGGTTCGGACAGCGGCCCCGGTGGCGGTGATCTCGGCACACCATCCGCCGGTGGTCCTGACGGTCCGGGCGGCAGTAATCGTGGCGGCCCTGGACGAAGCGGAGGCCCACCAGGACGCGACGACCGTGGCAGTCCAAGACCCGGCCCATCACAGCGTGGCTCCGGCAACATGCTCGGGACACCATCCGATTCCGGTAGTCCCGGCGGCATGGACGACGATGTGGCCGATGGAATCGATCACATCTCCAACCAGAACGAGCGCATCATCGAGCTCCTCACGGACATCAGGAACGCACTCCAGCAGGGACAGCGACGATGAGCTTCCTCGATCGGATACGGAACAACAAGAAAGAGGTCGAACTCGACCCGTCCGACGCGGTCACGACCGAGACAGGCTCAGGGCCTGATCGTGGCCGCCACCAGGACGAGGAGGATGAGGTCGAACTCGGCGATGGAAGCACTGACTCCACCGAGAGCGGGGGGACCTTCCTCCCGGGTGCAGGTACGGAGTCATCATCGAGCCCGGGCTCATCGACATCGAGCACCACATCATCGCGATCTCGACCGGATGAAGACAAACTGGACGAAATCATGGAGCAGAACGAGCGCATCATCGAGCTCCTCGAACAGATCGCAGGCACGAGCGATACCTCCCGATCGTCATCCAGTGACACGTCCTCAAGCAATAAGGAACTCTGGTGACAGGGTATGGCGTTCTATGACAATGTCAAGGACCGGGTACGCGAAGGAAACTCAGACGCCGCCAGCGATGGCGAGGATACCGACAAGAGCAAAGGGGATAACGTGGCATTCGACGAACTGATCAAGAACGCACAGGAACAAGAGGACGAGAACGAGGAAGAACCGGACGAGGACGACACGGAGATCGAAGACTTCTCCGGTGGAAACCAGGACACAGGCGATTACGGTGATCCCTCCAGCATCGAGCTGAACGAAGACGACGAGCCACAGGCAGGACGGGAGGGCGCGGATACATCGAGCCCCGCGGAGGAAACCGACGAGACCACGTCCACCTCGATGTCGTCGCCGTCCTCGACCGGATCGGCAGACACAACCCAGGAGCCGACCGCGGAGGAACCAGAGAGCGAGGTCGAGCTCCACCAGGACGGCTCCGTCGGTGAACCTGGGAGCGAACCGGACGAGACCGTCGAGCGGGAGGAATCCGAGCTGACCGTCCTCCAGGAGATCCGCAACCAGAACGAGCAGATGCTCGGTCTCCTGCGGGCCATCAAGAAGGACCTCGAGCAGCGGTGAGAAGATGACCGAGAAACTCTACATGGAGGATTGCTACCGGCGATCCTTCCAGGCCACCGTCGAGGATGTCCTGGACGACGGCATCGTCCTCGATACCACCGCTTTCTACCCCGAGGGCGGGGGTCAGCCGGCAGATCAGGGCACCCTTCAGGCCGATACGACCACGACAGAGGTCACCGACGTCCAGAAACGAGATGGTGCGGTCATCCACGTGGTCGATTCGACGGACGGCTTCGAGGAGGGCCAGACGGTCGAGGGCGACATCCACTGGGAACGACGGTATCTCCTGATGCGGCTCCACACCGCCCAGCATCTCCTCTCGACCGTCGTGCTAGATGGGTTCGGTGCCAAGACCGTCGGCAACCAGATCCACCCAGGGGAGGCCAGGATGGACTTCGAACCAGCGAGCTTCTCAGAGGAAGACCTCCAGTGCATCCAGAACACGTGTAACTCGTATATCGACGAGGACAGGACCGTCACGATAGGACAGATGCCACGGTCGGAGATCGAGGACCGGATAGCGGTCGGGCGGAGCAATCTGGATCTGATCCCGGACCACATCGACCCGCTGCGTGTGGTCGAGATCGACGGGCTCGATCTCTGTCCCTGCGGTGGCACCCACGTCGACGGACTGGACGAGATAGGCCACATGGAGATCACGGACCGCTCCAGCAAGGGCGCGAACACCGACAGGATACGGTTCACGATCGACGATGCATGAGTTCCGCGACCTCGTCCAGGAGGTACGGTCCCGGAGCTTCGATGGCACGCGGCGACGGTACCACCGGTTCCGGCATTCCTCCCACGATGACTCGGTTGTTGCTGACAGCATCGGGTCGAACCTCCGCTGTGCCCACGAATGGGGCTGGTGCGAGGGCATCCTCGATGACCCGGCCGCAGGTACGTTCTATTCCCCGGAGGCGGTTGTCGATGGACTGCTCAGTATGGCCGACGAGCACGACTGCTCGAGTGCCCGGATCACCGGGATGGAACCGGTCATGCGGGACGATCACCTCATCGAGGTGGCCCAGGAATTGGATGACCACGACATGTCCCTGCGGATCGATACGAACGGGATGTTGCTCGATCAGGCGTACCTCGGACGACTCGAGGACGCCTGTGACCTCCAGATACGGCTCTCGTTCAAAGGCCCTGATCCGCAGAGCTTCGAGAAGCTGGCTGGCGTCAATCGATCATGGTTCATGAACCAAGTACGAGCCTTCCTCGCCTGCCACGGCAGCGACGTAGAGTCGCGGTACGTCCTGGCAGGTGTGTACGATGGGGAGGACTGCGATCGACTTGCTGACTGGCTCCCTGGCGAGGACCCCTCCCTCGAGGTCGAGAAGCTCAGGCTGTGCCCGCAGAACCGGGAACGGCTCGAGGAGGCCGGATTCGACCTCGACCACGTGCTGGGCTAGGACGTGGAAACCTATTTAACTCTCCCCGGACCACCCCTCAACGTCTATGTTCGAACGGTTCCGCAGGAAGGAGGAGACACCGGGCACCAACGTCGCAGCGTTTGTCGATGGTCCGAACATCATCCGGTCGGAGTTCGACGTCGATCTCGACGATCTGCGCAGGGCGATCGAGAGCCTCGGCGATCTCAAGTCCGCCCAGGTCTTCCTCAACCAGTATGCCTCAGACAAGCTGATCGAGGCGATCGTCTCCCAGGGCTTCGAGCCCGAGCTCGGTCTCGCGGGACAGAAAGACCAGGACGATGACGTCGACGTCTACATGGCGACCACCGCGATGGAAGCGGTGTTCAACGACAGCATCGATATCATCGCCCTGGTCACCCGGGACACGGACTTCCTCCCGGTGATCCAGAAGGCAAAGAAACACGGCAAGGAGACCGCCATCGTCGGTGTCGGTTCAGGTTTCTCGACGGCTCTCAAGAACGCGGCCGACAGGACACTTCTGATCGAGGATTTCAAAGAGTGATACGGTGATCCTCGGCCTGTTCGACCTCATCGCCGGGATCGTCTTTGCCCTTGGCGATACATGGATGCCTGGCTGGCTCGGGACCTTCATCGTCGTCTTCCTCATCATCAAGGGCCTGACCACCATGGTCCGGTTCCCGATCTGGTTCGGCCCGATCAGCTTTTTCGCCGGCATCATCGATCTCCTCGCCGGGCTGACGATGTACTTCACTACCTACTCGGGCACGCTGGTCACCGTCTCGACGGTCCTCGGTGTCTTCCTGATCATGAAAGGCGCTTTCACCGTCGTCTTCGGCCTTGTCGCCTCGTAGAAGCGAAATTGAAGCTATCACTCGATCCTGTACCGCATGACCGCTGCCAGCCCGCCCATGTTCCAGAGCCGCTCGCCTTCCTCGTGCTCGCGTGAGATCCACATCAGGTCAGAGTTCATCTGGGCGGCCCTGGTCTTGAACATCTTGATCACATCTTTGACACCCTCAAGATCCATCTTGGTACCGCACTCCGGGCAGGGATGTTTCTCGTTTTCCGCCTCGAACTCGGTGATGTGTTTGACCTCCTCATGGCCGCACTCCGGGCAGGAGAAGGTGGCCTCTTTCTTCTCGAAGTCCTCCGAGACCAGGATCGTATCGACCGCACCCATCTTGACGGCCTTCGCGACCTCTTCGAGCCCGTACGTGGACAGGCCATTGTCTTTCTTCAGGTTCTTCAGGAACTCCTTGACGGCCTTCCGTTCCTTGCTCCGTTTGGCCTCCGAGATGATGTCTTCGGACTTATCGAGGAGCTCCTCGAGACCCTCCTCCCCGGAGTAATTCGTCCCCTGGGTCGCGATGATCTCATCGACCAGCTCCTTCGGCAGGTAGTCCTTCTCGACCAGGTCCTCCTTCGCGAAGCCCGGGCCGCCGATGATGATACCGAGCAGTTCATCGTCACGGGCCTTCTGGAGGAAGGATCGCTTTGCCTTCTCCGCGATGTCCGTGAGGAAGGTATCGTACATGTTCTCGCGGATCCGCTCGAACCGTTGCTGGGACTGTCCTCCCTTCGTCGTCTTGCCGGGGACGTTCGATTCCATCGAGTACTCCACCGACAGTGTGTTGCCCCGGACGTACCCGATTGCTGCCTCTGATTTGTCCAGACAGATAACACCGTAGACATCGGTCTCGATCAGGACCTCCTCAAGGGGCTCGATGACGAAGGTCTTATCGCACCGGTACATGCGGGACTCGACCGGTTCAGGCGGTTCGATCTCCCACAGCTGGATATCAGGCCGGCCCTCCTGCTCGGAGACGTTGCCGGCAAACAGGGCGATGCCCTTATCCGGGATCTCGCCCGCGCCTTTCAATCGTCGCTGGAGCTTGTCCAGCGCTGATTTGACGTTCTTGCGGGTGTGCTTGGACTTGATGTTTTCCGCCTCGGACTGCTCCTGGGTGAGGAAGTCGATGATCTTGCGTAGATCATAATCTGGCGGGATGTACAGGGAGACAAGCTCCGTGTTCCGTCCACGGATCTCCCGCAGGTCTTCTATCGTATCCTGGAGTTCATGCTCGTCCATCACCATCGGTATCAGCCGGTGGTACGGTCTTTGCGGGGCAGCTTTTTAACTTCGGTCACGTGTGGACAAGGACGGCGACGGTCTCGGTCTGGACCAGCTCTCCGTCAGCGTCCTTCAGCCCGTAGGAACGGGAGACCTCGAAGTCCCTTCCTGCCTCGAGGACGATCTCCTCCCCGCCGATCTCGAGGGCGAGTTCGCCGTCCTCGATGGTCACCTCGGAAGGATTGGCGATGGCCTGTTCGATCGCACCGACCTTGGTGCCGTACTTCGGTCCGATCTCAGCGTACTCGAGGTCGATGGCATCGATCCGCTCCTCGAGATCGAGGCTCTGTTCCTGGAATCGGAGCTCGCTGACGTGCATCGCGTCTTTCACAGGCCGGGCGAACGCATCGAGATCGGAGGAACCGAAGACAGTGACCTCCTCGAGGTTCTCGTTCAGCGGCATATTGTTGTCGGACTTGTACTTGCGTAAGGCTCCGATGATCTCAATGGCAGCATCGCCGAGCTCCGAGGCTTCAGCAAAGTCATGGCCGTCCGGTTCAGGCCATTCCGCAATGTGGATCGATTCAGCACCATCATTGTCCTTGTAGAGGTGCTCGTAGATCTCCTCCGTGACGAAGGGCAGGATTGGTGCCAGCATCTTGAGTGTCTTGAGGAAGGACTGGTACAGCACGTAGACCGAGCCATCGCCCTCGTACAGGCGCTGTTTGGTGATCTCGAGGTAGTTGTCGGCGATGTCGTGCCAGAAGAACTGCTTGACCAGCTCTTTCGAGCGGTCGTACTCGTAGACCTCGAACCACTCCGTTGCCTGCTCCACGGTCTCGTCCATCCGCTGGAGCAGCCAACGATCCATGGGCTCGAGCTCGTCGGGTTCGTCCGGCTCCTCCTCGATGAACCGATCGAGGAACCGGGCGACGTTCCAGAGCTTGGTGACGAGTTTCTCACCGGCGACAAGGTCGTCCTCGCGGAAGACCAGGTCCTCACCTAGCTTGACCTTCGAGGACCACCAGCGCAGCGCGTCGGCGGAGTAGTTGTCAACGATCTTGCGGGGCTTGACGACGATACCCTTGGATTTCGAGAAGGACGTGCCCTCTTCCGCCATGCCCATGCCGGATATCATGATATCATTCCACGGCTCGGAGTCGGTATGGAGGTGGCTCTTGAGTATCGTGTAAAACGCCCAGGTCCGGATGATGTCATAGCCCTGCGGGCGGAGGTCCATCGGGTAGATGTCCTCCATCAGGTCCTCATCGGCACCCCAGCGGGCGTTGATCAGCGGTGACAGCGAGGAGGTGAACCAGGTGTCCATCACGTCGGTCTCCGGGCGGAATTCCTCGCTCCCACAGGCCGGACAGGCCTGCCGTGGTTCGTCTTCGGAGGGATCGACCGGCAGCCGGTCCTCGTCGGCGGTCACCATCTCGCCACAGTCCGCACAGTACCAGACCGGGAACGGTACGCCGTAGAACCGCTGGCGGGACACACACCAGTCCCACTTGAGGCCATCGGTCCAGTCATCGAACCGGGCCTGCATGTGGTCAGGGAACCACTCGATGTCCCCTGCCCGGTCCTTGAGATCGTCCTTGATATCCAGCATCGAAACGAACCACTGATCCGCGAGGTAGTACTCGACAGGGTTACCGCAGCGTTCGTGGACCTGGACGGCATGGCTCAGCTCCTCCCGTCCTTCGAGGAGTCCATAATCGTCGAGATCGTTGATGATCTGTTCTCGGGCCTCCTCGGTCGTCATGCCGGCATAATCGGCGGCCTTCTCGTTGAGCGTGCCGTCCTCATCGATGATGATATGCATGTCGAGATCGTGGTCTTTCCACCACTCGATGTCCTGCTTGTCACCGAAGGTACAGACCATGACAGCGCCGCTGCCGAAGTCCATATCGACGTTGTGGTCCTCCCTGATCGTCACGGTCCGGTCCATCATCGGGACCTCGACGTCCTCACCGACCAGGTCCTCGTACCGCTCGTCCTCGGGATGGACGAAGACAGCGACACAGGCCGGGATGAGTTCAGGCCGGGTCGTCGAGATCCCCAGCCCGCCGTCCCTGTCAGCGTACGGGAACGTGATATGGTTCAGGTGGCTGTCTTCCTCGTCGTCCTCGAGGTCCGCCTGTGCGAGGCCGGTCCGGCACTCGGGGCACCAGATGACCGGGTCCTCCTTGCGGTACATGCGGTCGTTCTCGTACAGATCGAGGAATGACAGCTGGGAGACACGCTGTGATTCATCGCTTATCGTCGTGTACAGCAGATCCCAGTCGACGGAGATGCCGAGCAGGTCCCAGATCTCGCGGTAGTTCTGCCTGCCCTCTGCGGTGACCTCCTTGCACTTCTCGACGAAGTCGGACCTGCCGAGGTCGTGCTTGTCGATATCGAGCTTCCGTTCAACGTACCGCTCGGTCGGGAGACCGTTGTCGTCAAATCCCATCGGGTAGAAGACGTTGTATCCCTGCATGCGCTTGAAGCGGGCGATGAACTCCGCCTGGGTGTAGCTCATCGCGTGGCCGACGTGGAGGTCCCCCGAGACATACGGCGGCGGGGTATCGATGGCGTAGGTTTCCGCGTCGGCGTTGGGATCGTATGCATAGATATCCATGTCCTTCCACCGTTCCCGCCACTTGCTCTCGATCGTGTCGGCATCGTACTCGGACGGGAGCGAGGTCTCAGAAGCGTCGTCAGCTGTCATAGGGGACCAGTGGTGGGATTCGAAGGAGTCTTTTTATAGTTGACGACACAGGCGTCGCCGGTCCCAGTCCCTGTCTGGACGATCGCAGGACGGATTGGCCGGGAATCTTTAAATTGGAGAACCCCTCATCTTCGACCATGGCCGATCAGGACAGTGATGGCGGCACAGATAGCCCCCCCGGGCAGGGACAGGGACCGCCCGATGCGGACGATGGTGATCGGTCAGACGACCTCGAACGCCGCGCCAAGGAACTCGCCGATACGGTACGGCGCGGACCGCTCCCTTCTTCCGATGGCGAGGAGATGTCCGAGACCGATACATCGGACAGCGACCCTGGTCGCAACCTCGAGACGGATGATCCGGCTTCCAAGGCAAAGAAGCTCAAGGAAACGGTGAAACGTGGGTCGGACCAGGATTCGACGGTTGCGAGCGTGAAAGAGTCTCTCAGTCCTGAGGAAGGACCGCCACCCTCCCGCCACGAACAGCCGGAGGACGAAGACGATGAGGAGGCAACGAAGGAGAAGGTGGCACAGAACCTGGAGAGGATACGCGATCAGCTGACAGAGCAAGATGACAGAGAACCCTCGGACAACGAGGCTGCCCCGCTGACGCGTGACAGCGTCAAGGAAGCTGCTGTCGGCACGAGCAGGGACGGGAACGAGACCGCACCCGGGGCGGAGCCATCCGGCACCCGACCGGATGATGGGCCACGACCGGGACGAACGGACGACCAGACAGGGGAAGAGCCCGTCCAGGCGACCGGGAGGTTCTCACAGCAGGATACGTCCGGAGAGACGGATACAACGACGGCGAGCGGTAGAACGGATACCTCCGGCGGTCCGCCCCAGGACGAACCCCCGATGGACGGTAAGGGTCGGTCGGCATCGAGCAGTGAATCAGCCAGTGGACGGCAGGACGAAGGCCTCGATCCCGATACCGAGCCACATGCGGTACCGCCCGGCGCAGGACCGCAGCCACCCGAGGGCCAGAAGAAGGTCGACCTGGAGGAAGACGAGGAGGATATCCAGGAGGTGACGGAGGACGATCTCGTCGACATCCGGAAGGACATCGTCCAGGTCAAGAAGGTCGTCAACAATCTCTCCGAATGGGTCCAGTCGATCCAGGACAGGGAGGTCCTCGAGGAACTCAAAGAGATGGGCCTCGAAGAGCGTCTCGATGTCATGGAGGAAACATTGCAGTACGTCGACTCCAACAAGCAACGAGACAGGCTCAGAAAGCTCCAGCGCATATTCGATGAATGGGACGAATCAAAGCTCCCGCAGAAGGTCGATTACCTCTACAAGCAGTACCGGACACTGGAGGACGAGGTCGAAGGATCGTCCTCGCTCGAACAGCAGGTCCACGATCTTGAGGAACGGCTCGAGGAGCTTGATGAATCGATCGAAACGATGGGCCCCTCCGATGAGGTCGAACAGGAACTCGAGGACCACGAGGAGAAGCTTTTCACCCTCCGGGACCGCATCGAGGAGGTCAAGGACATGGCCAAGGAAAGCGGTGGCCTGTCCGATGCTGACCGGGAGGAGCTGAAAGAGAGCCTCATCGAGGAGCTGCGCGAGGACCTGCACGCCGAACTTGAGGACGAGATCCCCGGCATGATCCGGGAGGCAGTCCAGGAGATGGACGAAGACGAGCTCGGGATCGATATCGATGCGGTCGACGCCCTCGAATCACGGGTCAACAGTCTAGAATCGGATGTCGAGAGCGGGATGGATCTCAGCAGCGTGGATGCCTCCACGCGAGATGAGATCATCCACGAGGTCGCAAAGGAGGTCCCTGAAAGCAAGATGAAAGAGTTCGAGTCACGCATCGACCGGCTGGAGATGAACATGCCGGCCGACCTGGACGAGATGGGTTCCCCGGAGGAGATCGGCGAGCTGAAGGCCAAGCTCAACCGGGCGATGAAGCTGCAAGACAGAGTCAGCGACCTGGAGGAAGGCCAATCAGAGCTCTCCGAGCGACTCGGTGATACTGAAGCGGTACAGAAGGAAGTCAGCGATCTCCAGGATCGTCAGGAAGAGCTCATGGACGACCTGGACGACTGGATCGAGACCGTCGAGCACCGCGAGGAACAGTTCGACAGCAAGCTGGCACAGCTCGACCAGGAGCTTTCCACCGAGGTCGAATCACTCAGGCAGGAGCTCCTCGATTCTATGGGCGAGAAACACGCCGAGATCAACGACCGGCTCGACCGGCTGGAGACAGGCTTCGATGACATGAAAGAGGACTTCATCGAGGACCAGGTCGACATGCAGGACAGTGTCGATGAGATGGAAGAGGACTTCCGCCGGATCGTCTCTGAGTTCAGGCAGCTCGAGGACCAGATCTACGAGATGTCGGATGCGGTACGGTACGCGCTCAAGCAGGCAGCAGAGGCCAAAGGACAGGATTAGACGAACTTCTCGATACCTTCTTCTTCCAGGCTGTAGGTCGTCCCGTCGGACGCCAGCGTGATGTCGTGCTCGGCCATGTTTTCCTCCAGCCAGGCGAGTTCATCCCGGAACGACTGGAGAAAGTTCATCCCGAAGTGCTGGATGTATGTCCGCTCTGGTTCGACCGCCTCGATGATCTCGAGTGCGTCATCGAGGTTGAGATGGCCCTTCCAGTCCTTGTCATGAGGCCGGAGGACATTGATGATGAGGACGTCTGCCTCCGCGAAGGTCTCCCCGAGCCCGTCGAAGTGTTCCGTGTCCGGGATGTAGCCAAGCGTCGGCCCATCCGTCTCCATGATAAACCCGGTCGTCTGGACGCCTTTATGCCGGGTCTCGTGGAACCGCAGAGTGACGCCCTCGAGGTCGTGGCGCTGTCCTTCCTCCGCTGTGATGACCGTATCGACGCCCTCGCGGTGGTAGGTATCAACAGCCGGATCGATCTCGCCCGACCCCTCCAGGGAGGCCCTGTTTGCTATCAGAGTGCCACGCTCGGTGGTACAGCCGTCGGTCATCGCCTCGATCATGACCTCGAGGTCACCGCAGTGATCGAGGTGGGCGTGGGAGACGAAGATGCCATCGAGGACAGAGGGATCGTGATCTTCCTCCAGGGCACGGACGAGGGCACCGGGTGCCGGGTCGACGTCCAGCCATGTCCCGTCATGTTCGATCATGAACCCGCCTGTCTGGCGGAGCTGGCGGATCATACAGAACCGACCCCCGCCTGTACCGAGGAAATGCAGCTTCATGGACAGGGTTTACACGCGGATGTTGAAATCGGTTCCGGCCGGATGACTCATAAATCACCGGACCGAAAGCACGGCTATGCCCGATGAGACAGTCCTCGCGGTCAGTGACATCCACGGCCACACAGATACCGCCCGGGAGTTCCTGGAAGCGATAAGTGCGTACGCTGATGAGGAACTGGATGGACGCGTTCTGGCGTACGATGACGGCTGGTCCTGGGAAGGCGGGGACGACTACACGCTGGTCTTCGACGGTGACATGATCGATCGCGGCCCGGACAGCGAGGCGGCCTTAGAGATGGTCTTCGAGCTCCAGGATGATGCACCAGACGGCCAGGTGCGGTACCTGATAGGCAACCACGAGACCTTCGCGCTTTTCCCAGATGTCTACGAGGATCTGTACCTCCACCATGTCTATGACGATGTCGAGGCGATGGAGGAAAGCAGGGCCCATGACTGGTACGACCTGGATGAGGAGTTCCGCGGTGAGCTGATTGAGCGGGTAGCAGACGGCCGGATCGAGGCCGGGTACGAGGGCCCGGACTATGAGTACCTCCATGGCGGATCGAACGAACACCAGGACATCGACGAGCTGAACGCGGCCCTGCTGGAGGCCGGGGAGGGCCTCGAGGAGGGATACACTGCCTTCAGCGAGACCGGCGACCGTGACCTGTACCGGGAGGCCCAGGAAGCGGTTATGTGGTTCGATGACGGGGAGCTCGCGGTCACGGACCAGTACAAGGATATCTTCAGGTCGGATGCGGTCCGTGGACCGGATGCCGGGGTCCTGCTGATGGATTTCAAACACATCAAAGAAGACGCACCCGCCCAGGTTGTCGGTCACACGACAGGGACCGCCCTCGCGGACACGGACGGGTTCGAGGACAGAAACCCACAGCGGAAGGGCGGGGCCGTCAACATCAACACGATGCGGGACTACCAGGCGGACAATAGCCCGCTTGGAGCCTCCGTGGAGACGGATGATGGTTTGTGTGTGGTGCTGTGGGACGGAGAGAAGATCGAGGAACGGACGGTCTGAACCCCCGCCCTTTTTATATTACTACTGATTAGTAACTACTATGCCGTACCCCTCCAAGCCCACCGCCACCCTCTCCGTGCACAATCACGAAAAGTACACAGATGGGCTTACTGAGGGCGTTCTGGAACAGTACGAGGACGACGACATCTACCATCTCCCGGAGCGGGACCCGGACCAGGCGTACTGGGAGATCGAGGACGATATCGAAGGAGAACAGATGGACAACCTGAAGGGGTTCCTCTCACCCGGTGACGCCCAAGAGATTGTCGAATCCTATGATACGGTGCGGCTGACAGGGGCGTTCTTTGATGAATGCGTCAGGAACACGTTCACCTCGATCTATGAGGCCTACAGGCTAACCGATAGCGAGGAGCTGGACATCGAGATCGTCTCCGACGGCGTTGTCTGGCAGCAGTTCAACGATTCCACGTACACCCTCGAGGACATGGTCGAGCACGGTGGCGAGAAACGCGCCCTCAGCATCATGACACAGTACGCGGAGGCGATGGCTTCTGGAGAGGAGGAAGACGATGAACAGCACGTCTACAGGACGACACGGAAAACGATGACCGCCCTGGGCGAGGCAGGGATGGACGAGGCAAAGGAAGCACTGGCGTCGTTCACGACGGAACTGGGTGACCCGGAGGACGGGTTCTCCCTCAGCATTGTGTAAGATATTTAACAGAAAGAGGCGAGATCAACCATCATGGGCAAACAGGAAGAGGTCAGCATCTTCATGAGCCAGTACGACCTCGACATCAAGCCCGAGTACCGGGCCCTCGATGTCGCGGCGGAGCTGGGCGAAGTCGCCTCCCAGATGCTCGCGGACAGCGGCTACGGTGACCAGGCTATCAGGGGGACGGATGACCTCGAGGACGAGATCGGGGACCTGTACTTCTCACTCATAGCGCTGGCCAATCGTCTCAACATCGACCTCGATATGGCCCTGGAAGATGCACTCGAGAAGTACGAACGCCGCATCGAGCAGGACTCCAGTCCGTCATCGGCCGAGACACAGCAGGAACAACAGGACACAGGACCGCGGGATTTCGCCCCCGACCACGTCTCTGACAGGGGAGACGAGGAGGACCCGGCATGAGCTTATACGAGAAAATCAAGCGGAGCCGGCAGCTGCTCCATGACCGCAAGATGCTCACAGCCCAGAACGGGATCGAGGAAGACTCCCTCCGGCAGGCGTTCAAGGAGGTCAAGGACAGTCTCTACAGCGGCGATACCTATTTCAAGATACAGGATTCCAGCGGTAGCACGCCAGAAACCAGGGAAGGCATCGATTCCGTCATCGTAACGGAAGAAGACCGCGGCTATCTCTTCATCCAGCGCGAGAGCAACGATGAGTTCGTCGATTACGGCATGATGCGGGTCGACTACGATAAGGAAGAGGACACTATCCGTGCGGGCGTTGCACAGCTCATCCAGTTCGAGTACGATGAACTACCTGACCCGACCGCCACCCCGCATTCAAGGCACCAGTTCTACTTCGATCTGCTGGAGAAAGGTGGCGACCGGGCACCGGAGGAACTGATCGCACGGCTCTCCGAGGATTTCACCCCGGATTATGACCTCCCAGACACCGAGACCTCCGAATGGCGGTACGGGAACTGATCGACGGTGGCCAGATACCTCTAGCGGACTTCAAGGCCGTCATCGACCGCTTCGGACGGCCGGAGCAAAACGACGTCATCGTCCGAGTCTACGGCAAGGACCATACATTCTGATGTCTCACCGCGGAGCTCGGACGGCTCGAGGTTGGCCACGGCGATGACCTGACGGCCCTCGAGTTCCTCCGGCTCGAAATGAGGCTTGAGCCCTGCACAGGTCTGTTTCGTCTCGTCGCCGAGATCGACCTGCATGATGTAGAGCTTATCCGCGTTCGGGTGCTCGGTGACCTCCACGATCGTGGCGGTGCGGAGATCGGTCTCCTGGAACTGCTCGAAGCTGATCTGGTCTGTCATGGTATCGTCCTCGTCCGTCTCATCTGTATCGTCCATCGCGGCGAGTTCGTCCTGGAGCTCGTCCGTCTCGACCTTCTCGAACAGGATGGCCCGCTCACCGAGCCCGTGGCCCGGATCGAGGAAGGACGTGGTGTCACGGACCTCCTCGAGCAGGTCCCTGTCATCCGCCAGCTCACCGGGTGCATCCAGCATCGCCCAGATGTCCGCGGCGGCCTCCGGGGTGTACGGGTACAGTGTCGCGGCCAGGGCCCAGAGTGACTGGAGGCAGGCATAGATGACATCTGCCTGCCGTGATCCATGGTTCCACGGCTCCCTGTCCGAGAGGAACTCATCACCGCGCCGTGCGATCGCGACGGCCTCCTCGAGTCCCTGCTTGAGGTCACGTTTGTCCTCGATCTCGTCCTCGTACCGCTTGACGCGTTCCATCACGCCGGGCTCGTCCACATCATCGCTGCCGAACAGGAAGGCATGTGAGGGCTCGTCCAGCTCCTTGACCTCTTTTTCCGGGACAGCGCCGTCAAACCATTTCTCCGCGAGCGAGAGGACACGGTTGACGTAGTTACCGACAGTGTCGTTCAGCTCGCCGTTGATCGTCGCCCCGAAGTCCCCCCACGAGAACGTGGTATCATGGTGGATCGGGAGGGCTGAGGCGAGGTAGAACCGCCAGTAATCCGCCGGCAGCAGGTCCAGGGCCTTCCGCGAGGTCAGACCGGTCCCGCGGGACTTCGAGAACTGGACATCCTCCGCCAGCAGGTACTGGTGGATGAACTCATAGTCCGGCAGGGTGTAGTTGTCCTGCTGTCCGAGCAGGATCGACGGCCAGATGACCGTGTGGAATATGGTGTTGTCCTTCCCGATAGAATAGATTGTCTCCGCTCTGTCCTCCTTCCAGTAGTCCTCCCACTTGCTCTGATCGCCCTGGTCGTCGAAATACTCTCTGGTGATGCCGATGTACCCGATCGGTGCGTCGAACCAGACGTACAGGACCTTATCGTCATAGACATCATCGTCCAGGTCCAGTCCGTCGGTCGGCACATCGAAGCCCCAGGCGATGTCACGGGTGATACACCGGTCCTCGAGGCCGTCATCGATCAGGTTGAGGACCTCGCCTTTGACGTTGTCCGGGACAGGGGCATCGGTCTTGAGCCATTCCTTCAGCTGCTGTTCGAACTTCGGCAGCTCGAGGAAGAGGTTCGTCGTCTCCTGGAACGCGATATCGCTGCCCTCACAGATGGTACAGTACGGGTCGATGAGCTCGTCCGGTTCGAGGAGGTTCGTGCACTCATCGCACTGGTCACCACGGCCCAGGCCACCGCAGTGCGGGCACTCGCCCTCGATGTACCGGTCCGGGAGGAACCGCTCGCAGTTCTCACAGTAGGGCAGCTCCTGGGTCTTCTCGGTGATGTAGCCGTTCCTGTACAGCTTCCTGAACATGTCGTGGGTCTGCCTGCGGTTGTATTCCGTATGGGTCCTGCTGTACAGGGTAAAATCCATGTCAAAGTCCTCAAGGACCGACTTCACTTTCTCGTGCTGGACATCGGCGTGGTCCCCGACAGGGGTCTCTGCCTCCAGTGCGGCAAGCTCCAGCGGTGTGCCGTGCTCGTCGGAGCCACAGATGAAGATGTTCTCGGTGCCTTTCACGTCCAGGAACCGGTGATAGATATCCGCCGGCAGGATCGAGCCGACGATGTTCCCGAGATGCGGAACACCGTGGATGTATGGGAGCGCCGAGGTGACGATCTTCTTGGAGACAGTGATCACCGCCTGAATCCGGGGCTCGAAGATTTATCAAGGGACCGGTCCCAGACCAGGAGCGTCGATATTAACGATACACAATCCAAGCGGAGAAAAAATCAACATTTTTTAAAGCGTTGGGAGCGATGGGTTCACAATATGGAAACCCTCGAGGACGGGTTCGGCGATGCTGTCCCTCAGGCCCTGGACGCGGTCCAGGACGAGACAGCCCGGGAGATCCTGCTCGGGGTCGACCGCCGCGGCAAGCTCCGGGAGGACGATCTCCAGGAGTACGGCGATGATGAGGAGGTCAGGGACGCATTCGTTGACCTCGAGTCTGCCGGGCTGGCGATCTACCAGAACGAGATAACCGACAGCGGCGCCAAGGAGAGCTACGAGATAACCTTCAAGGGCGAGCAGTTCCTGGACGCCATCAACTACGAGATCGAGGGGATCGACTCGGCCGGGGACCGGTACGATGGTGAGATACCTGATGAGACAGAACAACGTCTCGAGCTGGCTGCGGACCCGCTCAACCGTCTCGTCCTCGAGTACCTCGAACGCTCCGAGCAAGAAGTCGAGTTCGAGGAGCTGCGGATGTATGTCGAAAACCAGGGCCTCGAGGAGCCCTACAGGGAGCTCCGCTCGGCGATGACGGAGATGGAAGACGCTTCGATGGTCTGGACCCGGGACGACTTCGAGCCGGGCCGTGGCAACGTCATCCAGTGCGGCCTCTACCCGGACGGAGAAGACCTCATCCACGGACTGGATGCCTACGACAGCGAGGGAGCGGTACAGAGGCCTGATAGCGGTGCCGAACGAGCATAGACGGTTCGTCGTCGGGACGGACCGGGACGACCGCACCCACAGCATCGCACGAGTTCTTCGGGACGACGGCAACGAGGTCGTCCTCGCACAGCGCGATGACACGGCGAGCTATGCCATCGATGCGGTCCAGGAGGACACTGACGTCCTGGTGACAGCTGCCAACGACCAGGATACCCGTGACTACCAGGAGCTCGCGGACCGCCTGGATGAGTACGGTGCCGATGATATCTATGTGGCCGTCGATGATCATGAGGGCGTCGGCGGGATCGACGATCACGTCGATGCGGTCTACCGTCCGGATGACTCACTGATCGACATCCTCGAGGACCTGTACCGGTCCTTTGACTGGCAGTACCTCGAGCAGGTCGGGGAACGAACATACGAGGCCCTCGAGGGCTGGCAGGAACCCAGCGAGACCGGACCGGACGAGCTGGAGACGTACCTCGAGACGGAGCTGGGCTCGAGGGGAAAGGCCGCTGCCACCAAGATACTTAACTCCAACCCGGCCCTTTTCGAGGCATGACAACGTTGTATCTCGCGACAGGCAACCCGCACAAGGTCGAGGAGATCGAGGAGGCACTGGCAGGGACCGGTGTCTCAGTCGAACAGGCGGAGGTCGATATCGATGAGATCCAGGCACCGGATGTGGCCGATGTCGCACGGCGGAAGGTGCGTGACTCCCACGCGGACCTCGGTGTGGATGAGCCGGTGATCGTGGACGATACCGGCCTCTATGTCGATGCCCTGTCCGGGTTCCCCGGCTCGCAGGCCAGTTTCTTCCTGGAGACCTGCGGGAACGAGGGACTGGTGACCCTGATGGATGGGAGGGATAACCGAGATGCATACTTCAAGACCTGCATGGCGATCTATGAGCCATCCAGTGATGAGGTGACCCTGCTGAACGGACGCTGTGACGGACAGATCACCACCGAAAGGCGCGGTGATTCCGGATTCGGCTACGATCCTGTCTTCCGTCCCGACGGACACGACATGACCTTCGCTGAAGATCCGGAGTACAAGATGGATGTCTCTCACCGGAGTGCGGTCATCGAGAAGCTGGTCGCGTGGGTCCAGGACAGCTCAGAATGATCCGTCCACGAGCTGCCAGCTCTGGAGCTCGTCCCCGTCCGTATCGAAGGTGAACAGGCCGCGGAAGGACAGGCCCTCGAACATCAGCGGCATCCAGTACCGGTCATCCGCCCACATGTTCTCGTACGGCATCTCTCCTGGCTCCCGCCAGACCGGCTCGGCTTCCTCGGTCTCCTCCGGTGTGCCCTCGTAGCTGTCTGTGATGAAGACGTGGACGCGCTGGAAGGGGTCCTTGCCGAAGATGAAATCGAGCTCCCCGACCTTCTCGAGGTCCTGTGGTCGCACACCGGTCTCCTCGACGGTCTCACGGACAGCTGCCTCCAGCGGTGCATCGTCGTGGTCCTCGATCTTGCCGCCGGGCCCGTTGAAGAAACCTTCGCCGATGCCCCGTTTCTTGCGTATCAGGAGGACGTCATCCCCGTCCATGACATAACAAAGTGTCGCCTCGTGGTCGAACTCCTCTACAGCAGGCCTGTCCATGATCACACCTTCAGCAGGATGCGCTCGAACTTCTCGAAGACGTAGTCGGGGACCTGGAGCCCTGAGACGTCCTGGAGGTCCTCGCGTCCTGCCTGGCCACCGAGGACGAGCCCTGTCCTGAGGCCCATCTTGTTGCCCATCAGGACATCCGTAGTGAGGCTGTCCCCAATCATGATCGTCTTCTCGGGCACGATCGGGAACTGGTCCTGGACGGCATCGATCATGTGCTCGGAGGGTTTCCCGAGCTGCTTGACGCCCTGGGATCGTGCAGCGATCCTGATGGATTCGATAAGGGATTCCTCACCGGGGAGATTCCGGTTGCCGGTGTGGAAGACACGTGCAGATCCGGTCGACCAGAAGCCAGCTCCTTCACGGATCAGCTCGGCGGCCTTGGCCATCTTCCAGAAGGTGAAATTGCGGTCGTAGCCGACGATGACGTTGGTGGCCTTCTCGGATGTCGTTATATGCTCGTTCTCGAGCTCGTCGCTGAGGCCCTGTTCACCGATCGCATAGACCTTATCGATGTCCTTCTCGACGAAGGTCTGGGCTGCGACGTACGATGAGGAGACGATGTCTTCCTCGTCGGTCTTTAATCCGAGGCCTGTCAGCTTCGAGGCCAGCCCCTCACGGGTCAGCAGGGAGTTGTTGGTGACGTAGTAGACGTTCTTGCCTTTGGCCTTGAGATCACGTATCGTGCTTTTGACCCCTGGCGCGAGCTGGTTCCAGTGCCAGACTGTCCCATCAAGGTCGAAGATGAAGTTCTTGATGTCCTTCAGGCTCCTGTCATAGCTCGGCATACGCTATAGTGTGGGGTGGCGGGTCATAAAAACCCTTGCGCCAGTCCGTCAGAACTCCTGCATGTAGGCCTGCCCGGTGTTGCTGGTGAACTGTCGCCCGAGGTCGTGCCGGTCCGTACCTCGGAGATCGGCGATCTCGTCCAGTGATTCCTGGATCCGCCACGGTTCGTTCCGCTCATCGCCAGGGTACAGGAACGGGGCATCTGTCTCAAGGAGGATACGTTCCGCTGGTGTTTCCCTGGCGATGTCCCTGACACGTGATGAGTAAAGGACCTGGGTGGAGACAGAGATCCAGTACCCGCGATCGACACTTTCCCGGACCTGCTCGAGGTTACCGTTGAAACAGTGCATGATGACCTCGGGCGGATCGTAGGATGAGAGGACCTCGAGGACCCGCTTTTCAGCGTCCCGCGAATGGATCACGATGGGCAGATCGAGATCCTCGGCCTGCTGGAGTAACGGTCTGAAAACGTCCTCCTGCCGCTCCCGGCCTTGTTCGGACCGTTCGTGGTGGTAATCGAGACCGGTCTCGCCGATCGCGACGATGCGGTCGTGCTCGTCCCTGATATGGGCCTGTATCTCGTCCAGCCCGTCCTCACCGATATCGTTGATCTTGGTCGGATGTGCTCCGATGCATGGGTAGATGAAATCTGGATGCTCCCGTGCGAGCTCGAGGGCACGTCTGTTGGCCTCAGGCTCGGAACCGGCATTGATGATGGCCGTCAATCGGTCACGGCACCGCTCGATGACGTCGTCCCTGTCGTCGTCGAACTGGCGGAAGTCGAGGTGGCAGTGGTTATCGATGAGCTCCGGCATACGTGTGTCAGTGAGTGCTGTGTTTAAATGCGGCACGGTCACCAGAAGACTTTTATACAACGAGTTGTAATTTTATGGTGGTAACAATGTCATCCTACACTGAAGGCAGTGGCGACCCCGGCGATGCAGTCAACAACCAGCTACCAGAGAAGGCACGTGCCATCGCGATGCAGCTCGATGGCGATGAGGGCACGGACCTGACATACGATGAGTTCAAGCCGGACGGACTGCTGGACCGGCTCACCCCGCCATACAGCAACAGGGGTGTGCTGGAGGTCGAGCACCTGTACAAGGACGAGGGGAACGACGTCGAGATCGGTGCGGGCAACCACAAGATAGACCAGGCGATGTTCACCGGCAACCTGCCCAAGACCCGGGTCTACCATGACGGAGAGCTCGTCCTGGATGTCGCAGATCAGCTCTACGGCGATGAACGCGAGAACGCCGTCGAGGTCTACAAGCCAGGCGTGTGGGAGGACGAACTCGACGAGCTCGCACGCGACCTCGAGACCGACGACGTCACCTTCGACGGCAGCGTCGACGACCTCGCAGAGCAGCTCGGAGGCTGATATCCCGGGCTGTACCCGCGGCAGCCAGGCCGCGGGATACCCACCATTGTTATGATTCCCGAGAACGATAGCTCCGATCAATCGTAATCGAGACTGTCCTCTGCCTCGCTGATACCGTCCGGCAGGTGAAGCGGTCGGACCATCTCGACCGCCTCGACGTAGCCTTCCTCGAGAAGCTCACCAAGACCCTCACGATCGATCTCGAGCTCGTAGGATTTGAAAGCGATAGGTCTGCCGGTCTCGTAGCCGTTGCCTTCCAAGAACGACTCGATATCGCTACGGTCCCGATCGGCTGTCGGCCGGACGAGGAGCGATGCTTTCTCCCCCTCGACGATGCCGGTTTCGATATCATCGTATCGACCCTTGTAGAACGCTTCGACCTCCGGGTCGAGGAACGCCAACTGGTCGATGGCCTGTTCGTCCATGGACCTGAGTAGGTCAGCAACTGTTAAAAATGCTCAGTCCTCGTCCCGCATCCGGAGGGCCTTCTTCAGGCTCTCCGTGAGCCGTGGGACGGTGTCGAACATCTTGACATCCTGGGGATCGACCCAGCGATACTCGGTGTTCTCGACGTTGAGGTCGAAGTCCTCATCCTCATCGATGTGGGCCACAACAGGGTGGATTTTCCATTCGCGATCCCCATCCTTGAAGGTGAACTGTTCTCCTTTCTCGTACCTGATGATGGCTTCCTCTACTATGCCAAGCTCCTCGCAGAGTTCTTCGAGGCACTGTTCATCGACAGTATCGGCCTCGAGGTAGCCGGTGACCGTTCCCCACTTCCCAGGGTAGGTGGCGACCTCATCGCTGCGCTTGAGAAGCAGTACTTTGCCCCGGTGAAGCGGGAAACAGGTTATGACCTCCTCCATCGCTGTCTGAGTTATACAGCCACCGATTGAAAAATATACCTGTCACTCCAGGACATCCAGTGTGATACCGGCCTCCCGCATGAATCTCTCTGCATCCCGGTCTGTGTACTCCTTGTCGAACACGATCCGGTCGATACCGGCGTTGATGACCATCTTCGCACACATGAAACACGGCTGATGGGTTACATACAATGTCGCGCCCTCGCAGTCGTCAGCCTGGATGATTGCATTCTGCTCGGCGTGGACGGTCCTGACGCAGTGTTCTGTCTTCTCATCGTTGTCCCCCTCGATATCCTTGAGGTAACAGCCTTCCTCCGTGCAGTGAGGGAGTCCAGATGGGGCGCCGTTGTACCCTGTCGCCTCGATCTCTTTGCCATGCACGATCACGGCGCCGATCGATGCCCGGGGACAGGTGGAGCGTTTCGCCACCTTGTGCGCCAGGTCCATGAAGTAATCGTCCCAGTCAGGTCGCTCAGCCATCGCTACCACAGAAGTCACTGATGCGCGGATGTTTTTATAAATGGTGTTAGACACCGAGGGTCTCGGCGGTCCTGTGGAGCTCGCGTACCCCAATCACCAGCAGGACGATGAATGCCGCCTCGATGACTGCCCGCACCCAGACGGACGTGAGCAGGTTGAAAGCGAGCATGATCTCCTGGAGAGTGAAAAGGGCCAGCCCCCCGATGAAGTACCTGACGGCCCGCTTCCAGATGGCAAGGGTGAAGCTCCTGTATGTCACGATCGCCATCCCAAGGGCGAGGATGCACAGGGCCACCACGATGATATTGGGCGCTACCATCATGCACCCACCCGCTCTGCGGTCTGTTTCAGCTGGTAGATCCCCAGTGCCGTTATCAGGGCGAATGCGATCTTCATCTCGATCCCCAGGATAAGGTATGCGCCCTCCAGGAACGGCGAGAGGAGTTTGAACACCATATAGATGAACATGGCCGCGAGGAAAAACGACGACGACATCTTCCAGTGACGGAGCCTGAACCGGCGGATCGTGAAGTAACTGGCGACCACGCCAGCGAAACTGATCAGGGCCACGATCGTCGACGGGCGTATGAGATACTGACCGAGGGCCATACCTACAGTGGGGACAGCAGGACTTAAACAGATTGTGGGCCGGGCACAGGCCGCCATGTTTACATTCGTTATATTATATCCGGCTTTACCCCAGTATTTTAAGATTATCTGCGGGAAGAGCCGAACATGCGCATCGGCGTACCTGATGAGATCAAAGACGGTGAGACCCGTGTCGGCCTGACACCGGATGGTGTCGAGACCCTGGTCGAGGACGGCCACGACGTCCTGATCGAGGAAGGGGCCGGCGAGGACGCTGGCTTCGATGATGAACTGTACGAGGATGCAGGCGCCGACATCGTCGATACCGAGGAGGTATGGGACGTCGATCTCGGCGTGAAGATCAAAGAACCGCTTCCGGATGAGTACGAGTATCTCGAGGAGGACACGACCGTTTTCACATACTTCCACCTTGCAGCGGACGAGGAACTGACCGAAGAGGTCCTCGACAGCGGGATGACAGCTATCGCCTACGAGACCGTCGAGGAAGACGGCGAGCTGCCACTACTTGAACCAATGAGCCAGGTCGCCGGACGGATGGCACCGATCATGGGAGCACACTACCAGGCCCAGCCCTACGGGGGTGGCGGTGTGCTGCCACCGGGGATCGAGGACGTCGAGCCGGCCGATGTGACCGTGATCGGGGGCGGGACCGTCGGGGCCAACGCCACCGAGGTCGCTGCCGGCATGGGTGCGGACGTGACCGTGCTGGACATCGATGAGGACAGGCTCGAGGAACTGGACAAGTCCATGCCGGACAACGTGGAGACGAAGCGATCGACACCGGAGACCATCGAGGAGGAGCTGGACGATACCGATATCCTCATCGGGGCGGTGCTGGTTTCCGGCGCGGAGGCACCGACCGTCGTGACGGAGGACCAGGTCTATGACATGCAGGACGGGTCAGTGATCGTCGACGTGGCGATCGACCAGGGTGGCTGCATCGAGACGACCGATGAGGCGACTAGCCACAAGGAACCGATCGACCAGGCCCACCAGGAGGAGTACGGGGTGGCGCTGTATGCGGTCGATAACATGCCGGCAGCCTATGCGAAGACAGCAACCGAGGGTATCACCTCAGTGACGATGCCGTACATCCGAGAGATTGCCGAGAACGGATGGACGGATGCGATGGCTGAGGATAAAGCTCTCCTGAAGGGGCTGAACGCTGTCGATGGAGAGCTGACCTATGAGGACGTGGCGGAGACGTTCGGCATGCAGTACACCGAACCCGGAGAGCTGTACGACGAGCTGGTATGAAATGATCGTCTCGATCTCTGACACCCATCTTGGCTACGATGAGGCCGACAGGACAGCGTTCACGGGGTTCCTCGACTATCTGCAGGACGACCTGGAGCCCGACCATCTGGTACTGAACGGGGATATCGAGGATCTCTGGCGTCGGGATATCCGGACGGTGACCAGGGACGACTACGATGTCTTCTCGCAGCTAGAAGAGCTTGAGGAGGCGGGGACGGACGTGCATTACGTGCTCGGCAACCATGACTGGTACGCCCGGCATGATACGGAGGCTGGCACGGAGACGTACTACACGACGGATTATGTGGAGGAGCTGGAGATCGAGGAGGGGGATGGGACGTACACCTTCCTCCATGGACACCAGTTCGATCCGGTACAGCAGGAGCCGTACTTCGATCTGCTGGCTCGCGTGACGGACGATGCGCTGGGTGAGGGCTTTGACCGGACCTGGGAGGTCTACAATCAGGTCGATGACCTTGGGGAGGCGGTACGGACGACGATCAGGATAGCGTACGACCGTCTGACAGGGGGGAATAGGAGGGAGGAGCTGCAGGAGGAGCTGACCGCGATGGACCGGTGTCAGGTCTCGTGTGATCTGGATGCGGAGATGGAGGAGGCTGTGTCGTATCGTAAGTCGAAGGAGACAGATGGTCTGGTCTTCGGTCATACGCATGTCGCGGCCGCTACCGAGGAGCTGGATGTTGTCAACAGCGGTGCCTGGCTGGACGGAGAGTACACCTACGTTGTCATCGAGGACGAACCCCGGTTGATGGTCTGGAACGACGGGCGACCGGACGACGTCACGGAACGATTCGTGCAGGGATAGGCCTGTTCAGTGACCTTCCCTGTCCAGTGTGTCGTTACAGAGCGTGTCTGCCTGGTCGATGAATCTGTTCTCACGGGGGAGATGGCTGAATGTGACATCGATCCTGTCGAGTCTGTCCTGTACTGTCCGGTAGAGTTGCTGGAGCTGCCGGTCTTTGACCTGCCAGTCCCCGTTGAGCTGGTTGATCATCAGCTGGCTGTCGGAGTGGAGGTCGATCCTGTCCAGTCCGGCTTCGATGGCGATATCGAGTGCGTTGATGACCGCGGTGTACTCTGCCTGGTTGTTGGTCGCGGTCCCGAGGAACCCGGTGTCGGTGTGGAGGATTTCCTCGCCGTCGGTGAACACGATACCGTAGGACGCAGGGCCCGGGTTGCCGCGGGAGGCCCCGTCCGTGTAGACCTCGAGGCGATCGTGGCCCTCGAGTGCCATGGTGTCCTGTGTCATATCTCTGGGTGATGTGGGACCTGTACGGTTAAATTGGCTCCGGGCGGCGGGGGAAACTGTTTAATACGTGGGCCGGGATTGGTTGGGTGCGACGGGGACATGGGGTAACCCGGCATCCTGATCGCCTCCAGCGTATGCCAGAGCGCTTCGACCTGACGGTCACCTGCGGTCCACCCTCACTATGTTCGGGTCCGCATGCGTTCTGCGACTGGAGAACTGAGGTGCGGTCTTCCTCCGCCAGGAGATGACCGCTGGAGAAGACGCCCCGCGTCTTCGAACCGATGATCTGATCCACGCCGTACCCCACGGAGAGAGCGATCGATCCCGGTTCAAATCCGGGTGTCCCCATATCAGCGATATGATCGACCCGTGATTTGAACCTCAAATACGTAACAGCGTGCGACCGGTTCAACCCCGGGTGTCCCCATTCGACCAGCAGTCGAGAGGGAGGAAAACAAACACAGTGGAACGAAATTCTACAGGTACGTGATGAAACATCGGAACCAGTCCCGTCAGCAGGGCCACCCTGTTCACAGCCCACACCACCTACTGCACCTGTTTTATACAGTCGGTAGCAAGGAACCCTGATTGAACTTTCCTCTGAATCTATATGAGGACGTGCCTTGTACGAACTCCAGACCATCGACCCGTAGCGTTTATGTACCGGGTTGGTAAACTACAGTATCGTGGTATACTGTTATGCGAAGTGCTCGACTGGTGTTGCTTGTCACTGTCGTTCTCGTGCTTTCGTCACTCGCGGCTGCGACACATCCGGTCAATGTCACCCGTTTGAACTCGCCGTTTGTCTCGGAGGACTTCGTACAGTCGGCACAGAACGTCCCAGAGACCGACCTTAACCGGCTGAACGATGTATATTACAGGGTCATGACGCTGCGTACCATCGATCCGTCCCTGTCCATGCTCAACGACACAGAGAAGCAAGAGATTATCAACCACACAAAGGCAATGCAGGCCAGTGTCGGCGGGTTTGGCGACTGGAGCAATGATCGAGCAAAGGCAGGATCGACCCGGAGGGCGCTGGAAGTACTGGATGCACTAGGCGCCGAACCTGACAACCGGACGAAGCTGCTGTCCTGGATGCGCCGGTTGCAGGTGAAGAACCTAACGTACGGGAGCCACGGCTTCCGATCCTACCTGCAGGACTCGGACGCCGACATCTCAGCGACGTACAACATCATCCGCTCTTTCCAGCTCCTGGGTGAACCGGTGCCGAACAGGCAAGCGGTCATCACATACGCGAAACAGCACCAGAACCCGGATGGTGGATTCGGCCTCCAGACGGTGCGGAACGCCGATGTCTTCTGGCCATCCACAGCCGTCCATACATACCGTGGTATCAGGACACTAGACATCCTCGGGGCCGAGCCAGACTTTCGAGACAAGGCAGTAGACTTCCTCACCTCACTACAGCAGAGTAACGGTGGTTTCGCCAACACACCGTCCGGCTCCCGGGGCAAGACCGCCTACACCTATGACGTGGTGCTTGCCCTCCAGGCGCTCGGTGAACCTGTACCACGAACGGATGCGGTCAGCAGTTTCCTGCAGAACAACCAGCGGGTCAACGGCGGTTACACGGAGAGTACCGTGGACAACAAGGAGGCGATGCACTCCACGTTCTGGGCCGTCGAGACCCTGAAAACACTCGGTACAGACGTCTCCGCTGATAAGGCCCAAGACTTTGTGCAGGCGAGTGACCGACTGGAGAACGATGGTGGCTTCGGCAATGTACCGGGTATGGGCTCCGGCATCAGGTTCACGTTCGACGCGGTCTTCGTGCTCAATTTGATCGGCGAGGAACCGTTGAACCGTACCGCCGCTATCACATTCCTCCGTAGCCATCGGAAAGACGATGGCGGGTTCGGTCCTGAAAGCCTGAGCCATTCAACGACGGAGGACACCTACCGTGCAACGTATGCTTTACAGTTACTGGATGCAAGTATCAAGAACAAATCCGAGGCGATCGCCTTTCTCCGTTCAGCCCAGAACAGCGACGGCGGGTTTGGCTGGGCGCCGGGGTCCACTTCCCGTGGCTCATATACGTTCCGAGGCATCAAGGCACTGCATCTGCTCGGGGCCAAACCGGAAGATACCAACGGAGCGATCGAGTACCTCCGGTCCCTCCAGAACACCGATGGCGGCTTCGGGAACTTTGAAGCCGACGACTCCGACATCACCGCGACCTACCGGGCAGTTGATGCACTCGATCTTCTTGAGGCGCGTCCCGAAGACGTACAGGCCGCAGTCGATTTTGTGAAGAAGTCACAGAATTCCGATGGTGGTTTCAAACGGAGTCCATCGGATGTGACCGCACCGGGCAACTTTTCCAAATCTATCTACACCTACAGCGCTGTCCGCATACTCAGCACGCTTGATGCGCTGCCACATAATCGGTCCGCTATCTATTCCTTCCTCGACGAACTGCGGAACCCGGATCTTGGTTACGCACAGCAGCCGTTTTTCACCTCCAAGGTTGCATCAACCTTCACCTCGCTGTATTCCTACTTCACTCTCTTCCCCGACGCTTTCAACCTGGCTCCGCAGCTCAACGTCTATCGATCGCCCTCAGGTGGCAACACCACGACAGAATTCACCTTCCGCATCAATTACACAGACCGGGAGGACCAGCTACCGGAACGTATCCACCTCGTCTTGAACGGTGAGCGGGTGCCGTTACAGCCGGTCAATGCGGCAGACCAGGACGCAACGGACGGGAAATGGTACCAGTATCGGTCCTCCCTCCCAGCAGGGCAGAACCGCTATTTTGTTGTGGCAGACGATGGACTCAAGGAGACGCGGCGCGGCCCGTTCACGATCGTTGTCAACTATACCGGCAATGCACCGCAGGTCAATATCTCGGTTGTGCCGCGGCGTGGTAATAAGAACACGAACTTCACGTTCAAGGCAGTCTACAGCGACAGGGACGGTGATCCCCCCGCCTACGTCAAGCTCAAGATCGATGACGTCTGGCATGATATGCAGGAAACGGATGAATCGAGTACCTACCGGAACGGCGTCGCCTACACCTACGCGAGCCGGTTGACTGCCGGCGACCACCGGTTCCGTGTCAAGGCCTCTGACGGCGAAAACACGGTACTGACGCTGGAGCAAAAACAGCCGACGGTGCTGGACAAGCGCATTATTCGCCCGGGTCAAGATACCTTCCAGCGGATGAGATCGCTGTTACAGCAAGAAAAACAGCTGACAGTGGACAGAAACGACGTGTCACTGACTGTCTATGAGGGCAGGTACGTATGGGAGGTACCACGTGATGATGGATCTATCTATGTCTCGAAAGATGGAGCACGGATCTTGGATAGAACGGGACAGGGCATCGTGACAATGCTGCTGTCAGACCAGGTCTACATGGCCGCGATTGGTATCGTTACCGTGCTTTTTGTTGCGCTGATCCTGCTCCGGAGGCGATAACACGTGGATGTGGATGATTACTACGTGCCAATCGGGTTCTTCCTCCTTCTTTTCATCGCTGCTCTTCTTATCCGCTTCACAATGGATCAGTTCCAGCCTATACTAGTGCGTTCGCAGGTATTCTTTCAGCTGATTCTTGCTGGCACAATCATCGCCGTGATGCGGAATGAGGTCGGTATCGATACATTCGGTGTGTTTGCCCCTGCTATCATCTCATTTGCCTGGATCCAGGCTGGTCCGGTCTGGGGCGTAGCACTCTTCCTCGACGTGTTTCTTATTGCCCTTATCACGCGCCTTGTCCTCAACCCGTTCCGTCTTGGAGCTGCACACCGTGTCGCTATCCTGATTGCGACGGTAGGAATTTCCATCACGCTCATCGAAATGGTCGGGTCTGTCTTCCATCTGCCGCGGCTGGAGGCTGCTATTCTGTTCCCTGCCATCGTGACGTCATGGTATGCGGATGGGTTCGCAGATGAGGTGGAAGAGACCGGGTGGGTGAGTCCGTCGAAACAGCTCTTCTGGACGCTTGTCGTCATCACGATCGCGTACGTCGTGGTCAGCTTCCAGCCCTTGATCAGGTTCTTCATCCTCACGCCAGAGACCTGGGTGCTGCTCATTCTGTTCAACCTCTACGTCGGACTGTCTGTCCGTTTCCGCGTGGACGAGTATTTCCGGTTCTGGGATATCATCAAGCCCTCTGCACAGGCAGGCCGCTGGTCCACTCTCTACGCCATACTCCACAACCTGAAGGCACGGATTGTGAATCTGGTCGGAGGATCGATGGAGTACTATGATCAGTGCAGCGTGCTGGGGATGAACGTCCGCAACCACGACTTCATCGCGAAATACAATCCGCGCTACCTGTATCCGGCACTGGAGAAAATTGAAGTGAAGCGGGCGCTCCACGGGCTCGACATCCCGACACCGGAGACATATTATGTGGTCGAGCAGCAGAAGCAGCTGGAGGAGGCAAAGAGAGTGATACAGGAGCGGGACGAGTTTGTGATCAAGCCCAATACCGGCTTTGGCGGTGAAGGCATCATCGTCGTCTACGGTCAGAAGGAGAATCTGTTCGACACCTCGGAAGGAGAGATGGCGCTGGATGAACTAGAGGACCATCTCCGGCTGATTCTGGAAGGGCAGTATGCCTCGGACTTCGAGGACAGCGCTATCATCGAGGAACGGATCGTGACAGATGCGTTTTTCCGGGAGCTGTGCAGCGGTGGTGTGCCCGATGTGCGTGTGATCGTATTCAAAGGGTTCCCGATCATGGCGATGACCCGACTGCCGACAGCGGAGTCCGGCGGTGAGGCGAACATGCACAAGGGCGCTGTCGGGGTAGGACTGACTATTGCAGCGGGTGAGGCGTTGCGTCCCTTCCTGAAACGTCGAGGACAGTTCATCACACAGCATCCTGATACTGGCAGACAGATCGATGATTTCACGGTACCTGGCTGGGAGGAGGTATTGAACATTGCGGTCAGGGCAGGGGCAGCATCCCGTCTCGGCTATGCAGGCGTGGATATTGTGTTTGATGAAGAGAAAGGGCCGATTGTCCTTGAGGTGAACAAACGGCCCGGTATGGGTATCCAGAACGCCAATATGGCAGGGCTGTTGGAACGGCTCCGGTTTGTGGAAGCACTCCCTGTCGAGTACGAGTTCAAGCCGCCTGACGAAAAGATCGAAATGGCCCAGCAGTGGGATGAGCAAGACTGGGAGGCGGATGATCTGTGAACCAGCGACAGTTGATGCTCCTCGCCGCAGCAGCCATCCTTTTCCTGGGACTGCCAGGGCTCTTCCTCCTGGAGAACAAGCCGATCGATACGTACCAGAAGACGCAGTACAATCTCACCTATACGGTATCGGTGCAGAACTTTGGGCCCTCCCAGGCAACCGATGTCCCACTGAAAGTTGCGTTACTGGAGGATAAGCTGCCGTTCCAGGATGTCGTATCGCGTAATATCACGCCTCAGCCTGATCGTATAGTCACAGACTCGTTGAACAACACCTTTGGTGTCTACGATATTGATAGCGTTGAGCCAGGGCAGAACTTTACTGCCACAGTTGATGCGGTCGTTGATGTGTATTCGATCGATTTCAATATCCGGGGCAAGGATGTTGGGTCGTATACAGGGGACCAGGAGAAGTATCTGTTGTCCTCCCGGCTCATCGAGTCTGAGCATGAGTTGATCCAGCAACAGGCGCTTCGGCTCCGGAAAAACAATACATTCATCACCGAGACGCTGTGGGACACCTATACATTCATTATCGATACTATCGAGTATGAACAGCAGCCAGGGGAGCTCGGAGCGGTCTGGACGTTACAGAACAAGGAAGGGGGAAGCGCTGAGTTCGGCAACCTGTTTGTGGCGCTTTCACGTGCTAACAGGATTCCTGCCAGGCGGGTTTCAGGCTGGGCAAACCGTTTTCCGGCGAATACGACACTAAGATCGCCGCAGTTTGCCCATGGCTGGGCGGAGTTCTATCTCCCTGAATACGGCTGGGTGCCGGCAGATCCGGTGTGGGGACGTTCTTCGCGGTTCGACTACTTTGCCGGCCATCGCAATACACGTCTCATCTTGACACGGGGGGCGGATGTCCATTTCTTCACACGGGGCGCCTACAACACGCCGTACGGTTCGGCTGATGTGAACACGGAATACATCCTCACTATCCACGACAAGACCGTCAAGAACCTCTCCATCAAGCGCACGATCGTTCTTGGATTCTTCTTCCTCGTCCCGCTACTCTTTGCTATCTTCGCCGCCTACAAAATCAAGAAGTTCTACTCCTACGTAGAATCATGAGAGATGCTCTTCAGGTTACAAGTATAAAAACAGCATTCCAAAGTTCAGCTGAAACCTCACGAGAAGAGAGGAGATGGGGGCTGACAGATGACAGCGACCGATACAAAAGAACTGACAAAGCGAGGCGGGATCGCCGCCGTGGCAGCACTTCTTGCCAACATCGCACTCCTCCAGGTCGTGCTCCGTCTCGGGCTCGTGGAACCGTTCAGGCCGGCCACAGCAGGACCGATCGGGACCTTCACGGTCCTCGGTGTCATCGGTGCCACCGTCTCCGGCGTCATCTTCCTCATGCTTCTCCACGTCATCACCGCCGTCATCTGCGTCCAGGCACTGACCGGTGGCTACGGGCTGGATCTGCTGCGGTAATCACAGCGCATCGTGCCCGACTGTATCGAATTCCTCCTCGTACGGAGCACTCTCGAATAGCTCTTCCGGTTCCACGTCGACGTGGTCCAGCCGCCTGATCTCCCGCATGTCCGTGGAGAGCGGACCACCGAATCTGTGAAGCTTCCGCTCATCGTAGGCGACCAGCTCGTACTCATCCTGGCTGATCGGGACGGCCTCCACGTAGATGAGCTCCGGGACCAGCCCATCGATATCCTGGTCGAGACTCGCAATCGTCCGGTACAGGCATTTCTGCCCGATCCCGCCGGCGAGATAGAGGTCACCCTCGACCTCGAGGTCATCCGGGTCGACCGTGCCACGACCGTCCAGGTCCTCGATGACATCGTCATAGAACCCCGCCCCGTGGTGGGGCTCCATGTCAGCCTCACCGTTCGAGACCCGCACGATATCGCCATCGAAGCCCTCAACAACCTCTTCCAGGGGCTCCTCGAGCAGCCCGTTGTCATAGTACCCATAGGGATGGGTCACAAGCAGGACGTCCCCGGTCATAGACGTGTCGTCATCGATCGATGACTATAAATCCACCGGTCACTCCAGGTACGACAGTGCATCCAGGGCGGTCTCCCTGGTCTGGGCAGGCATCTCGTGGTCCTCATCACGCAGGTCCTCCTGAGAGAACCACTTCAGGCCATCGTGTTCATCCGCATGGCTCGCCTCGCCTGCTTTCTCCTTCCACGCGAGGAACCCGAAATCACAGTGGAAATGCCCCTCCTCGATCCTGTGGAGATTGACGGAGAACGGCTCAGGCAGGTTCGCGGAATCGTCCGGGCTGGACATCGGGATGAACTCCTCCTGTATCTCGATCTCGACCCCTGTCTCCTCCCGTGCCTCCCGGCATGCCGTCTCGTGGGGCATCTCCCGGTCCTCGATATGGCCGCCCGGCTGGAGCCACATACCCAGCTTGGCGTGTTTCATCAGGAGAACCCTGCCGTCATCCACGATGTAGGCACTCGCGGTGAAATCCCTGTCCGCACCCTCCGGTAGTTCCATACAGGTCTACGGTCGCAGGAGGATTATATGCCTATCGCCCGTCATCGAGAGCATCCCCCGACATCCCTTCCGGCAGGAGCTCTTCCAGCCGGTAGGTCCGGATGTACTCGCCCTCATCCACGATCACCCGGAAATCAGGGGCACAGAACTCGGTCAGGCTCTGCCGGCACAGACCACATGGCGGTGAGCCCTCCGGCTCGTCACCGTCCTCCGGCCGGGAGGTCACCACAAGGAACCTGTACTCCGAGGGGTCCCTGTAGCCGGCCCGGACTGCCTGGTGGAGGGCGACCTGTTCGGCATGGGCCGAGTTCGTGTAGTTGACGTTCTCGATGTTGTGGCCTGTGAAACGGTTCGAATCGGCCGTAACGACTGCCGCACCGACCACGTACTCCGAATACGGCGCATAGGCCTCCTCACGTGAGGAACGTGCGGCCTCGATTGCCGCGGTTATCTCATTATCCTGACAGTCCGCGAGCCTCGTCCGTTCCATATCGAGACCTTCCCCGGGCCGGGTTTTATACCTTCCTGCCAGCAGTCGGACCGGTTAACGTCTCTCAACCCCTACATTCCTATACCGCCACGACCAATCCCTGGACGATGCCATCGCACCCGTTCCAGCGGCAGGGTTCCATCGGGATCGAGGAGGAGTTCTATGCCGTCGATCCCGACACGCTCGAACCAGCAGACGCTGCCGATGATCTCCTCGCCGACCCACCAGGACCGCTCGAGGGCAATCTCGGTGTCGAGCTGATGACCTGTGTCATCGAGACCCAGACACCGATAGCAGAGAATCTCAAGGAGGCAGGACGGCTCATCAGGCGCCAGCGACAGGCCCTGAAAGATCACGCAGCCGATCACGGGTATGACCTGCTTGTAGCAGGCCTGCATCCAAGTGCAGACTGGCGGAGCCTCAGGCATCCCGAGAAGGAACGGTACCAGGACCAGCTCCGTCGGATCCAGTACCCCCAGCGCCGGAATCTCACCGCTGGCCTGCACGTCCACGTCGGCCTCGACGATCCAGAACGGGCGGTCTACGTGGTCGATGAGCTCAGGCAGTACATCCCGCTTTTGCTGGCGCTCAGTGCGAACTCACCGTTCTGGCAGGATGATGAGACCGGCCTTGCCAGCACCCGGGCACTGGTCTTTGCCAACCTGCCCAACACAGGGATACCGACATTCCTCGGTTCCTGGGACCAGTTCAAGGACCTAGAACGGACGATGCTCGAGACGGACTCGATAGCGGACCGTGGCGGGATCTGGTGGGACGTCAGGCCACACACAGGGTACGGCACCGTCGAAGTCCGGGCCATGGATGCCCATCACGATCCACGACGGACCGAAGCATTCATCGCCCTGATCAAGGCCCTCATCGATCATCTCGAGGACCGGTATCGCATGGGGCAGGCCCGGACAGAGATACGACAGGAGTACCTCGAACAGAACAAATGGCGCGGGCTCCGGTACGGACAGGATGCCTCGTTCATCCTGGACGGAGAAACGGTATCACTGGCGATGTGGTTCGAGGACATCCTCGATACCATCGAGCCCGAACGGCGGCAACGCATCGAACGGTTGACAGACACATCCCCTGCCCGGGACCAGCTCGAGGCGTTCAAGGACAGAGGCATGGATGCGGTCCTGAAGTCCCTGCAGATCTAGCGGTCCTTGATGAGCCCGTCCTCGAGCCAGACAATCCTGTCGGCCATCTCACCCTGTTCCTGTTCATGGTTGACAACGACAACCGTTGTCCCCTCTTCTGCAAGCTCCCTGAACAGGTCCATGATCTGTTCCGATGTCTTCGTGTCCAGCTGAGAGTTCGGCTCATCGGCCAGCACGATATCCGGATCGTTGACCAGGGCGCGGGCGATCGCGACACGCTGGCGCTGGCCACCTGACAGCTCCGAGGGGGTGTGACGGAGCCTGTCGGCGAGCCCGACCTGCCCGAGGACCTCTTTAGCCCGCTCGATCGATGCCTCCTTCGTGTTCCCTGCCAGGAACATCGGCAGGTAGACGTTCTCGTATGCCTCGAACCCGGACAGCAAGGAGTAAAACTGGAACACGAACCCGATCTTCTTCAGGCGGAACGCAGCCTTCTGGCGCCCTGAGAACCGTGTCGTGTCCGTCCCGTCGATCCGTACCGTGCCGGCCGACGGGCTATCCAGCAGCCCGAGGATGTGCATCAGGGTCGATTTGCCGGAGCCTGACGGACCCATGATCGAGACGAACTCACCGTGCTCGACCGTGACATCGACGCCGTTCAGTGCCTCGACATCGATCTCGCCCATATCATAGACCTTCCGGAGGTCCTTGCCCTCGATCGCCGGCGGCATACCTATCGACCCTCGATGCTGTCGATGATAGAGAGGTTTGAGACGACATAGGCCGGCACGAACCCGGCAACAACAGCCGCCGCCATCATCCAGCTGGCCCTGGACAGTATCAGGGACTCCGAGAGCCGCGTCGAGAGCGGACCGAGCGGTGTCGACAGCGGATTCGCCCCCAGGTACGCATGGATCCCCAGCATGATGGCTGCACCGATCGCCGTCCCGAGGGCGCCGAACACGACCGCCTCAAGGAGGAAGATATGGAGTACCTGGACACTCTCGGTCCCGATCGAGCGGATGATCCCCATCTCTCGTTTCCGTTTGCTTGAGTTGATGAAAATGACTACGCCGATCGAAGTCACGGCGATGATCAGCCCGACCAGCGAGACCACACCTGTCACGATCCCGAATGTCGCATCGATCGATGAGCTTATGTCCGAGACCTCCCGCCACGTCCGGATCTCGCCCCGGGTATTCAATCTCTGGAGACGCTGTTTGAAGGAGCTGGACATTGAACGGTCCTCCAGGACGATCTTGATAGAATCCGCAGCATCCTCGAGGCCGAGGAGAGCTTCTGCATCGCTGTACGGTATGAAAGTCTGGGAGACGACCCCGCCAGGTCCCGGCCGGCCTATGACCCCGGTCACCGTGAAGTCCCTGGTCTTGTCTCCGGCCTTCACGGTGATGACCCGTCCCTCACGCACACCCAGGCCATCTGCCCCCTCGAGACTGCCGTCCTGGGCGATGAACAGGCCGAGCAGGATCTTGTCCTCTGCCGATGGCTGCCAGAGCTGACCCGACTGCAGTCGTCCCTCATATATATCTTCATCGAGCTGGCTCGTGCCGATAACAGGGGCTGGTCGCGTCGTGGCCCCGTGAACGAGTTCGCCCTGGAAGGTCAACCGCTTTTCGACATCCACTACGCCGTCGAGGCCCTCGATCGACCGCACGAGTTCATCAGCGTTCTGGAGGCGTCCATCCTCTGCCTCGATCTGGACGTGGCCGGTCTGGGTCTCAACGAAGTTGTCCGTGAACAGGAAACTCAGGCCGTTGACAAATGCCGGGAAAAACGCCAGGTTGAGGAACGAGAAACTCAGCATGGCGATGACTATCAGAGAGATACGCTTCTCCTCGAGGAGATCCCGCCTGGCGAGGATCCAGGTGAACCTATATTTCTGCCACTTCATCCTGTCTCCGCTTCCTCCATAGGTAGCCACCGGCCAGTACACCAGCAAGGAGGAGGAAGGCATACGGCAGGACGGACGTCTTCTCCCGTGCCGTCAGCTCGATGCGTTCCTCGATCGAACGCTGGCGTTCGTCACTGTACTGGACCGATATATCACAGCCGACGTCCATCCGGTCAGGCACGATCGTGAACACTGCCGGGACACTCTCACCGTCCCCGAGCTGGCCGACGAACGAGCGACCGTTCTCCACAGCAGCCCCGTCACAGGAAAGCTCCATCGTGATACGCTCGGCCTCGCCCGGCCCCAGGTTCTCGATATCGACCGTTACATCGGAGGGCTCACCAAAGACGAGGCTGTCACCTGCCACGTTATCGACAGCCATCTCCGCCCGCTGAGTCACATCCACGGGTACAGAGAACGTCGTCTCCCTGTCACTGTTGTCCTCGGTGTAGGTCGCCGTGAAAGCGAGATTCCTGACCCCTGCATCCATCTCACGGTCGGCCCGGAGGGTGAACGACATCATCGCATCCGCTCCCGAGCCCAGGCTCTCGACGTTCCGGGATGACGGGGAGACAGCAAAGCCATCGGTCTCCGCCGAGATGACGACCTCATTGGCTGCGTCCGTCCCGATGTTCGACAGCTCGAGGTCCATCGGTGCCGTCTCTCCAGGGACGATGGAGACGTTCGAGGTAGCGAGGACGAGGCTCGATCGACCGTCGACCTCGATCGCTGCCGATTCGATCAGTGTCGTGTCACCGGCAGGCAGCCCCACGTCGAACGGGTACGTCCCGTCCATGGCTGTCTCCTCGACCTGCAGATAGAACGTCCCGGTCCGCTGGCACCCTCCACAGAGGGCGAACCGCTCTGAGAGGGATGACGTCGATCCGGTGACCGCGATCCCGTCGACCGGCTCGAGTGTCACGGGACCGAACTCACCTCGCGTCGTCCCGTCGTTCGCCACGATGACACTGACCCGGACCGTGTCACCCGGTGCCGCGACAGCAGGTTCGACCGACCGGACGGTGATATCAGGTTTCGTCTCGGCCGTCCCGGCAGACGCCAGCACAGCCATAAGGACGAGTAGGATCGATAGACGGGACAGGACAGATGACATACTTTATCCCTATCCATCCACGTTTATGAATCTGGACTCCTACAGCAGCCCCTTGTCGCGGTAGGTCTGGACAGGGACGGTGTGGAGCTCGTCCTGGACCTCGACGTCATAGCTTGCCCGGACCTCTCCTGTCACCTGTGCGGCCAGTTCCTCCGCCCGGAAGTATTTCTCAAGGGCCTCGGACGGTTGATCTGCCTCATCCGGGATCTCCGTGTCGACACCCCGGCAGTACTCGGGATTCTCATCGAGGAAGAACGAGCGGAGCTGCTCGAGTGAGTCATCACCCTCGAAGCTCGAGAGATACGATCCTGCGACCGACATGACCTGCCTGTAGGCATCCTCCCACAGGCCGGCCAGGTTCGTGGCCTGGGCGTCCATCTGGTCATCCTCCAGGGCATCGTGGTCCTCATACAGTGTTTCCGCGGTCCGGTAGAACCTATCAACCGCATCGAAATCCCATGACTCCGCTGCCAGCGACATGCTGATCCAGACACGAGCGAACCTTAAAAATCGACCGCCCCGGGAGGAGATAAAAGCCTCCGGGCACCGACTGTCATCATGATAGAGCAACTCCTCACCGCCTATCGGCTGAAAGACCGCACCCGCACAGGCTGGGAGCTCCGCGGCATCGCCGAGCCCGAGGACGTCGCGGCCCATTCCTGGGGGACCGCGTACCTGTGCCTGCTCATCGGTCCGCGTGCGGACATAGACATCGACAGGACGGTCTCGATGGCGGTCGTCCACGATCTCGCCGAATCGATCACCGGGGATCCACCGCGCCGATACGATGGGGAGGCCCACGTCGACCTCGAGGGCAAGGAAAACGAGGAACGGGCTGCCATGGACGAGCTCCTCGGGGAGATCGACGCCGACCGCATCAGGGAGCTATTGGAGGAGTACGAGGCCAGGGAGACCCCCGAGGCACGGTTCGTCAAGGACATGGACCTGATCGATATGGCCCTCCAGGCCCTGCTGTACGAGAGCGAGGACAGGTACGACCCGGAGGCAGAGAACCCGCATTTCAACGAGTACGATCACCTGGATGCGTTCATGATCTCGGCCGAAGATCGGCTCAGGTCAGATACGGCGAAGGGACTGTTCGAGGAGATCGAAAAGCGGTACAGAGACATCAGGGGATGATCAGCCCTCAGGGTTGTCTTCGAGCAGCTTCTCGACCGCTTCCTCGGCGACGTCCCTGTCCGTGTACCCATACGCCGGCAGGTCGAGGTCTGGATCCAGCTCTTCCGTCTCGATCGTCCAGAACCCCGTATCCTTCTGCACCAGCCGGACCACCGCATCCGTGACGGTGTGCTCCCAGGTGTCAGCGTCCGTCTGCTCCCATCGACCGACGGTCCGCAGGTCCTCAAGCAAGGAGGCGTACCGCCGGTTGCCCCGGGTCGCGTACAGGAGTGTCCCGTCATCCGGGGACCTGAACAGGACGTACTCACCCCCGTGTGGCCCCTCGACGAAGACACGTTCCTCGCCGACCTCCTCTACCGTCAGAGGGATCTTTTTGCCACCGAACAGGACACGGTCACCTTCCTCCAGTCCATCGAAGACATCGTCTCCCGGCATCTTTCAACCCTCGTCGCCGGATGCCTGCCGGACGAGCCTGATGATAACGACACCTGCGGCAAGCGTAACCGCTGTCACCCACAGGTCAACCCCGACACCGAGGAAAGACCACAACGGGACACTGAGCACGATGAGTGCACCACTGGCGAGGGTGAGTGTGTCTGCCAGATCGTCATGATCGGCACCGCGCCGTCGTTTCATATAGGCATACAGCGGGGGCTGGGACGCACCGATCCCGAGGGCGATGTTCGTCCACAGGACGACACCTGCCAGCTCGCCCGGACGGTAGGCCGAGATCATCGTCAGGGCCGAAAACGTCGTCACGAGGAACAGGATACCGCTCGCCCAGGCACTCAGGTACAGCCGTTCCCGCCGGTCCAGACCCATACCTGAGGATGGGTGGAACAGGTTTTTGTATCTCTGGCAGGGACATCAGACCATGGTCGCACGCAAGAACCTGATCGAGTGGCTGGACGAGGAGCTGGATATCGAACACTACATGGAGGCCGGAGACAACTTCAACGGCGCCCTTGTCCGCGGGAAAGAGGACGTCGGCCGGATAGGGCTCTGTGTCAACACCACCTTCGAGAACATCGAGGCCGCGGAGGAACTGGACCTCGATATGGTCATCAGCCACCACGGCGGCTGGAAGGACTTCGACCAGGACCTGCTCCCGGAGAAGAAGGAACGACTCGAGGAGGCAGAGATCACCTGGTACATCGCCCATGCCGCCCTCGACTGCAAGGATGAGTACGGTGTCTCGGCCGCCCTTGGGAAAAACATCGGTGTCGAGATCGAGGGTTCCTATGCGGACTACGAGGGCGGGAAGGCCGGACGATATGGCCGCCTGACCGTGGACAGGGACGAGTTCTTCGATCGACTCCGGGAGATCAACGACGGCGAGTACACCCTGATCGGGTCCCTGCCGGACCTCGATGAGGCCCGGGTCGGTGTCATCGGAGGGAGCGCCGGGGCCTTCCCACCGCTGCTCCAGGATACAGCAGAGAAGGATATCGATCTGCTCGTCACGGGCAATGCCTCCTTCGCCGGGGAGATCTATGTCTACGAGAAGGGTTTCGCGATGATAACCCTGGAAGAGACCTCCAGCGAGAAGTGGGGCGTCTATGAGCTCGGTGAGCGCGTGGCCGATCGTTTCTCCGATGTCGAGACAGTGACGATCGATGAGCGGAACTGGTGAAAAAGGGAAGGAACCGGAGAACGATCTTACTCCTTTCCCCAGCTGCCAGAGTGTGTAGAAGCCATAGCCCACGATGATGAATGAGGCAAGGCCAAGCACGTGCCAGAACCCGAGCCACCACGGCCCAGGGATGCCGGGCATCGGGCTGGCGCCCTGTGCGGCCTGCTGGGCGCCTGTCAGGTGCCAGCCGATGTGAGGGATCCACTCGAGCATGAAAAGCGCGAGCCCCGCACCGATGATCTCGAGGCTGCGAGCGATCTCGCCACCCCACAGATCGCGGGCCTTGTAGATGAAGATGAGGCCGATCGCGATCGCCGCACCGGTGATCCACCGGAACGGGAACTCGATCGATGGTCCGGGGACTGGTGCAGTTCTGAAGGAACAAGCGGCGGCGTCTCAGGCGCCCGATTCCGTCTCGTTGCCGGCCTCTTTCCATCCCTTCAGGCCTTCCTCGTAATCCCAGACGTTCTCATAGCCCCTCCGGTCGAGCAGCTTCCAGGCCTTTGGACTGGCCTGACAGGACGTCGAGGCACAGTAGACGACGATGTCTTCGTCTTTATCCAGTTCATCCTCTGCCCGCTCTTCGACCTGGTCGAGCGGGATGTTGATGGAGCCCGGGATGTGTTCATCTTCGTACTGTTCCTCCGAGAGGACATAGGCAAGTGTGATATCGTCGTTTTCGAGCCGTTCCTCGAGATCATCACGATCGATGGTGCGTACCATACTGACGTGTTCCCTCGTTACGATTTAAATCAATGGACGTAGCGCCAGCGTAACTCGATCTAATGACACCAGGATCTCACCCGATACGGCAGGTCCGGGGGTTCCCGGTTGAGGCGAGAAAGTAGCCGAGAAGTGCGATACCGACGATCCGGAGCTCATTGCCGGCAAGGGGCAGGGCACCGACAGCACCGACGAACCCGAGGAACCCGAGCACACCTGCACCACAGCTCGCACAGCCACCGACGAGGAATGCCGGCGTGATAGACCCTGCATTCAGCAGGGATCTGAACCCCTTCGAACGGACGAGGACAGCCAGGTTGAGGACTGATACACCCGTGAGGATAGAATATACCGGCAGCAGGACGAACCAGAACGGTCCGAGAGAGATGTAAGCGTCCAGCGTCAAGATACTGAAGGCCTCACCGATGTTGAAGATCCCATCACCAAGTATCTGGGCCGAATAGGCAGGGAACGAGCTCAAAATCATGAGTACATACGAGAGGATCGACAGGGTCAGGACAGACAGAGCCCGGGCCGGCGTCCCGACCGCGAACCCGACCGCCTCCTTGAACGATAGCCAGTATCTCTCAGCTCGTTCATCCATCCTGTACCGCCTCGATGCGTTCCTCGAAGGCACCGATATCGCGGGCACCCCAGAGGGTCCGCCTATCGCCGGTATACCGGTTGTAGATGATGAAACCAGGCGTGCTGTACAGCCCGAGCTGCTCTGCCTCATCCTGGTCGTCATCGATCTCCCTGCTTATACTGGTCTGGTTTTCATCGATACATGCGGACAGGGACACGGTGTTGATATCGATGAGGCGGTCTGCGATGTCGATCAGGCTCGTCCGGACACCAGAACCTGACGTGCCGATGTTCCCGATAGCATCGATCTCCCGGTAGATGGTCTCATTGTACATCCCTTCGTGCCATCGCCAGAACGTATCAGGCTCTTCCATCCGCCAGATACACTCACCGACCTGGGCCGCGAGCTCGGACTTGCGCCCGGCGACGTTGGGGAAGTCCTTCTTGACAAACAGGACCTCGCCTGTCTCAATATACCGTTCCCTCAGCGCCCCGAAGGTGTTCCGCTCGAACCGGGCACAGTTCGGGCACTGGTAATCACCCCAGTACACGACCGCCACCCGCGCGGATCCGTTCCCGAGTGAGGGTTCACTGGCGTTGAGAAGATATGAGAGGTTCCGTTGCTGGCCCGCATCACTCTCACCGCCCGATGGCATCGAGAGCCGGGGCGAGAAGATGAGGGCGAGCCCGACCACCGCGAGGACACCGGCCGCTATCACTGTATTGAGCGGGATCTCGTTTCCTGCGATGTCCATGGATATCGATTGGATGAGCTGATATAAAAGACTGTCTAGGACCTCCTGCTGTAGGTCGCTTCCGGTGTCACAAGGTCGAACGCATCGGGCGCTGCCGACAGGATGGCAGACGAGGGTTCGTATCGTTCTTCTGGATCGGTCTTGTCCATCGCACCCAGGGTGATATGAGCCACATCGTGGAACCGCTCCAGGCCCTCCTCATGGATATGGGCGGAGACAACCGCCCTCACGGAGCCCCGGTCCTCGATCATCTTCGTGACAGAACGCTTATCGACCGCGATCGCCAGCTCAGGCTTGTCATCGAAGTAGAAGTTGCCCTCGAGATCCCTGTGATGGAGGAGATGATGGGAGAACATGTAGACCTCCTTCTCCGTCTCGAGTGCATCCGCCAGCCACTCCCGCTGGACCTGTCCCAGGCGGCCCGCTACCGGATGGAGGTCCGGGTCGCGGTGGGTGGTATCCAGTCCGATGAGCCGGATGCCACCGGCATCAATGCTGAAAAACGGATCCTCGTTGACCGCACCTAACCGGTCGAGGTATGTCGCCGCATCCATGTTGATGACATCATGGTTGCCAGGGATGGCGTTGACAGGTGCATCGAACCGGTCGAAAAGCTCCGCAAGCCGGCCGAGCCTGTCCCTGTCCTGCTCAGCGGTATCATGTTCGATCATGTCCCCAAGCGCGATGATCCTTTCGAGGTCGGCCGCGTTGAACCGGTCCACAAGATCGTGGATACCCGGATCGATCCAGCCGGGCTCCTTTCCCTCAGGGAACCCGTAATGGATGTCGTTGATAAGGCCGATACGATGACGGCTCATGGAAGGAGGTGGGCGGATGCCAATAATAAACGTGTGGCCAGGCGAAGCTACAAAAGCCTCTATGGGAAGGCCCTTCCATGCGCAAGATCCTCCCGGTCGCGATCGTCCTCATGCTTGCCGCAACCGGCACGGCAGCCGTTTCCTACGAGATCGGGGTCGAGGACCAGACAGCCCAGATCAATGTCTCTTTCGACCTGTACTCGGACAGCCAGGTGAACTATTTCACCACGGACTGGCGTGTCGGATCGGACGCCGAGATCATCAACGTCCGTGATGGACGCGGTCAGATCGAAGCTGTACAGGACCAGGATGAAGACAGCACCGGGACCTACGCCAGGGAAGGCAACAACGTAGCGATCAACACCAATTCAGGCGATGCCAGACAGTCGACGTCGGTCGAGATACGGTACCGGCGACCTGTCGATGTCCAGACCTGGCACGATGATCTCCATGTCCTCTCGATGCAGCTGTCAGGGTTCCGTGACAGGTTCGAGGAGTTCGATGAGGAACAGACCTATGTCCAGGTCACCGTCGACGATGCAATCGTGGGCCTGTCCCAGAGCTTCGGATTCCAGAGCTCCTACAACGGGAAAACAGGGACCTTCTCCGGGGAGGGCCCGGTGAATATCAAAGCGACCTATACCGACCGTGAAGGATCGTATGATAACTTCGTCGTGTTCGGGGATGCGAACCTCACCGCGGCGGACGATGTCTATCCCCTCGCCCGGCTCGTGACAGGGCGCTCTGTGGAGTACAGGAAGCTCCCCGTGATCGTCCTCAATAAAACAGCATACAACGAACATCTTGATGCCTGGAGCGCCGGCCGGTACAAGAAAGGCGGCCTGATCTACATCAGGGACGACCGCATAGGGAAGGATGATTTCACAGGCCTGGTGATGCACGAGGTCATGCACGCGTTCAACGAGGAACCGCTGCGATGGGTCCAGACCGATGCCTCCCTGTTCGATGAAGGTACCGCGAAATACGTCGAGTTCCTGGTCAACAAGAACATGGACATACGCCAGGCAGAGATATTCGGCGAACAGACCACCTGGGATGCACCGTGTAGCGACGGGGACGGACAGTGCCGGTACAGCCTCGATCCACGAGGCACACCGGATGACCTGTGGGCCTACTACGACCAGGACAGGGAGTTCATGCGGGGCTGGTCCGCCTCGGACGATGGGACGGTCAGGGAGGGACTGTCTCTGCGGGCGTTCGGGTACGCCTACAGCGAGCTCCTGATCCGGACCACCATCAGGCAGGAGGGGCCGCTGTATCTCCATGACGTCTATGATGACCTCGAAGCGATCGAGGAGCCTGCCACCTCGACCGCCGCGTATGCATCGACCCTCGAACAGAGCCTTGGCACCGATCTCCGGCCGTGCGATGAGCTGGCCAGGAACGCGATGGAGCGGTGCCTGGAGAATACCCGGTCGTACCGGCCCGATATCCCGGAGACCGTAGAGATGGAAGGCCAACAGCGCAACATCACCTTCCACCCCGTCGAGGTCCCGGATGCTGCGGCCGGCTCGGAGGATTTGAACTCGAGCCTGACCGTCGAGACAGGGAAAAAACGCCTTGAACGGTCTGTCGGGTTCCTCGAGGGTATGACGCGGTTCCTCGCGGACAGGGCCACAAACCTTATCAACAAGCTCGTCCAACTGATGCAGTGAGGTGGTCACGCATGCAGACACCGGACCGCGATATCCCTGAGGGCCCTGACCCTGACTTCGATGATGAGGACCTCGTCCTCGACGATGAGAAACTGGAGGAACTGGTCGAGGACCAGCTCGAGAGTGAGACACGACACGACCACGAGGCAGAGATCCCGGAGTTCGATTACACCGCCGTCCATGGGCCGAAGCTGAACTAACCGTCGAACTCGGACAGCAGTGACTGCCGGACGGTGTGGTGTTTCAGATTCTTCACGCGCACACCGATCAATCTGTAGCTATGACTTTCTCCTATCGATCCGAGCAGCTCTTTCCCGATTGATTCGATCGTCCGGCGGGACCTGAAGTACGACGGCAGGGTCCGCTGGCGGGTGAACGTCTCGAAATCGGATCGGCGCAGTTTGATCTCGACAGTCCTGAAGCTCATCTCTCGCTCCTGGAGCCCCCGGGCCAGCTCGTCTGCCATGATCCGGACATGGTTCTTGAGGCCACGGCGGGACCCGATGTCCTCGCGGAACGTCGTCTCTGTCCCCAGGCTCTTGCGCTCTGTCGTCTCACCAACCGGTGATGGATCGATCCCCCTCGCCTTCCGGCGTATCGAGCGCCCATGTTTCCCGAGTATCTCCTCAAGGCGGGAGACGGGTGTCGATGCGAGCTCACCGGCCGTCTCGATATCCCTGTCCTCCAGGCGCTCCCGTGTACGGTCCCCGACCCCCGGGATCACCCCGATGTCCATGTCCGCGAGGAACGTCTCGGCCTCGTCGGGCCGGACCACCGTGAGCCCGTCGGGCTTGTCCTGGTCCGAGGCGATCTTGGCCACCGTCCTGTTACCAGCGACACCGACAGAGCAGGTAAGATCGAAGCGGTCACGGACCTGCTCCCGCATCCTCCGTGCGGTCCTCACCGCCTCCTGGAACTCGTTCACCTGGAGGGCAAGGTAGGCCTCATCGATCGATGTCTGCTCGAACCGGTCTGCATAATCGCTGACCGTCTCCATGATCCGCTCCGAGACCTCCCTGTACCGCGATCCATCAACAGGGAGGTACGTCGCCTCCGGGCACCGCTTGTAGGCCTCCGAGATCGGCATGCCGGAGGCGATTCCGTACTCTCGGGCCGGATACGAACACGTCGAGACGACACCGCGTCCACGGCCCTCCCGTGGATCAGCACCGACTACGACCGGTGTGCCCTCGAGCTCGGGACGATTGCGGATCTCGACTGCGGCGAAAAACGCATCCATGTCCAGGTGCAGGACCGCTCGCATACATGGCTGTTGGCGAGACCCGGTTAAAGCGGCGGTGGCCGGACTGCCGCCAGTTCCACGAAGGATATAAATCCCGGCGACCGATCACCCGGCATGGACCGGATAACCGATCAGGTTCTTATCGGCACGGCACAGGAGGCCGACGACAGGGAGCTACTGGAGGACAATGGTATCGAGGCGATCGTCAGCCTCTCACGGCGGGCGCCGGATCACGATCACCTGCCGGTCCACCATCACTCCTTATCAAACGGACCGGGGACAAGCCAGGAGGCCTTCGAGGCGGCCGTGAATGCGGTGCGGAAGGAGCTCGATGCCGGTCACAGGGTCCTCATCCACTGTCGGCAGGGTATCTCCCGCAGTGTCGCTGTCGCAGCCGCTGCCATCGCGATCCAGCAGGGAACGAGCCTCCGGGATGCCATCACGACCATCGAGCTCGAGCGCCCCCAGGCCGATCCTGACCGCGCCCTCATCGAGCGGGCGAAGGAGTACGTGAAAGGACGACGATAGGCTTCCAGGACCGTTCGCTTCTGGAAGGAAAGCCCGGTGTTAAGTCCCTCTGTCCCCCAGCTCGCTGCATGACCGACTACCGGATACAGGATCTCCCGGCCTCCGAGCGCCCGCGGGAGCGATTGCGAGCGGAGGGATCCGGGGCACTGACGGAGGCCGAGCTACTGGCCATCATCCTCCGGACCGGGACCGAGCGGGCGAATGTCAAACAGGTATGTCAGGAGCTGCTCGCGGAGCTCGGGAAAGAACGGCTCCTGGACGCATCCACGGAAGAGCTCGTGCAGTTCGACGGCATCGGGGAGGTGAAGGCAGGTCAGATCCAGGCGGTCGTGGAGCTGTCGGACCGGCTGGATCGACAGGACATCGAGGAGCTTGCCAGTGTCGACGATGCCGAGGAGGTCTTTATCCCGCGGCTCCGGGGCCTGGGACAGGAGGAGCTCCACGCTGCCTTGCTCGGATCTTCGAACCGGATCAAGCAGGTAGCGACTGTCTTCCGGGGATCCCTGCGGAGTATCTCGATCGAGCCGCGTGAGATCGTTCGGCTGGCGCTGAAGCACAACGCCTCTGCGGTCGTGATAGCGCACAACCATCCCGATGGTGACGCCGAGCCGACACGGGCTGACCGGGATGCGACCGCGGACATCGAGGAGGCACTGAACCGCTTCGACATCCGTCTACTCGATCACCTGATCGTGGGCGAAACAGAGTGTACGAGCCTGAAGCAAGATGGGCACCTGTGATCAGGTCATTAAACCTGGACCTCCATCGATGAGGGGACGATGAATGAGGTCATCATGGCGACACTGGTCGGCGGGCTTGTCGGGCTGGTCTTCGGTCTCGTCGATCTGCCGATCCCGGCACCACCGGCCCTGAGCGGGGTCATGGGCATCGTCGGCATCTTCCGCGGGTACAAGGTTGCGAACTACCAGCTGGAGAACTGGGAACAGATCCTCGACGTGCCGCCGCTGTGACTGCGGAAAGATTGAAAAGAGACGCTGTGCCAATAGCAATCGATGATTGACGGCTTCAAGGAAGTTTTCATGAAGGTATACGAGACGACCGGATGGGGGATCAATGACCTCTGGGACCGGAAGGTCATCATCGCCGGGGCGGCCATGTTCGTGTTCAACCTCGTTCTCAGCGCTGGCGCGGAGGTCTTCGCACTGAATAACTTTCTCAACTCCTCCCAGATCGTCGATCTGACTGCTGGAGGTATTGACACGAGTGCTGCCTTTCCTCTCGCGCTGACGAAATCCCCGATTATCGGTGCCGCCCAGATACTCACCGGCGCGATTGGTGCGATCGTCATCACGGTGCTTCTTGTCCGTATCTTCCTCGAGAAAGACGACAAACTCACCGATCACCTCCATGACATCATCGTTCTCTCGTTGAAGGCGATAGGCATGCTTGGAGGTATCGCTTTCGCCGTCCTTGCCCTCATCACCGTTCTGGCGATACCCATGATGGTCCTCAGTGAGATCGCTGGACAGGGCGCATTGCTCCTCGTATCGGGGATCATACTGATTGTTTTGTTCTATCTCCTTGCCTTCATATCGATGGCACTGCCCGCGCTGGTCGAGGAGCAAAACGGTATCCAGGCCGCGCTCCGGACGAGCATCGGGATGGTGCGGTCGGATCAGGGCTATCTCCTCTTGACCCTGCTCACCGCGGTCGTCCTCAACCTGCTGGTCGGTGTCATCGGGCAGCTCGGAGGTAACCTCTACGGACGTCTCCACCCGCTCGTCCGTCCGCTGCTTGCGAACCTGGCGACCTCGATCGGCCTCACAGCTCAGTGGGCCATCCTCGTGGAAGCATATCGACGCCTGCAGGTGCGACCATGACCGCGGAGGACCTCATCAAGACGGCACGTGGGAACCTCGACGAACACGGTATAGAGGTCGGGGAACCGGATCAGGTCATCCACCGTCAGGACGACAGTGACCGGCCGAAGGCCGTCTACACCCATCGTTTCGACAGGCTCGATATCTACAACGCGGACGACAGTGAGGAGAGCGTCATCCAGGTCGAACACGAACTTCTCCATCGGTACCAGTACGGCCAGTACAGCGATAACGGGCTCTCCCAGGGCTCACCGACAGCGGGTATGGACCTCCAGCGGCCATCGGCGGCCGGCCGGGACGGACCGACCGGCAGCCTGGACGATCCGGCCAGGATGACCCCGACCCCGGTCGAGAACACGGACCAGATCATCGAGACCCTCGGAGAGGCCTTCGCCCTGATCTATACTGCCTTCCGACAGGACGAACTGGACAACAAGACCATCGCATCGACCGCCGAGTCGCTCCGGTCCCGGGGGGATTACAAGGGCAGGAAGACCGCCGCGATGCTCGAGGAGCTGTACGAGCGGTTCGAGGCACTCGAGGGCCCGGACAGGATGGAGTCGTTCCTGACCACGCTGCAGGACGAGTACATGGGATAGGGCCGCCCATCGCAGGGTATCTCAGTGTTCTTGAGAAAAACATCACACCGCCGTGACCGTCATGGATGGACGGCCACGGCACTCGGGGGAAGATCACCAGTCGGGATCGGTGTGCATCCTGTCCAGTGACCGCTCCATGACGTCGCTCTCGGCTGCGGGATCGGTGTCTACATAGAAGGACGTGTCGATGTCGTCCTCGCGACGGCTGAGTTGCACGGTGAAGTCCTCGTCCCTGTACTGGGAGGCCTGGCGGGTGGCATCGTACCACGTGGCGACGGTACCGGCCAAGGTGTCGGTGAGTGCCTCCTCGACGGTATCAAGGAAGACCTCCTCGCCGACCTCATCAAGGTCCTCGCCTTCGAAGGCCAGATAGGTCATCTTGCCTGTGCGGCCCGTCTCACCGCTTCCGACGTTGGCATCGAAGTCAGGCAGGTCCGCATCGACCTCCTTGCGGGCCTCCTGGTACCTGTTGAAGAATTCATCGGCCGGTGTTTCGCCTAGCTCCTGTACCGTGGACTCCAGGTGGTCTAGTTTCTTGTCATAGACCTGCGGATCGTCCTCGGTTTCGAAGAGGCTCCTGGCGAAATCACCGTAGGAGACATCGATACGGTAGGTGATGTCCCGTTCATCTGTCTCGTACGAACGCATGTACCATGGACCCATAGCAACTCTTAAATAGGTGTCTCGGAGCCGGGCTGCGTTCCATAAGATATAGCTTGGTTGGCGGCACCGTAGTACAGGCAGTTTATTAACCTCTCTGTGCAATGATACGGTACCGATGCGGAAGTCTATCGTTGTCATCATGATCCTGTCCTTCATGGTCGCTGCCCCTGCTATCGCCCATGAAGGCGACCACGAGGAGTTCGAACGAGAGGTCGATGGCGAGGAACGTGAGATCAAGATCGAACGCGGGACATACAAGATGAGCATCGAATCATCGATCGAGATCGAACGCGAACAGCGGGAACAGGAACAATCCTTCGAGATGCAGTTCTCCGTCGAGGAACATCCCTCCATCGAGCTTGAACGCGAGTTCGAGAACGAGACAGCGACCTCCGAGCAGGAGAACGAGACATCATACGAGGTCACGTTCACTGACCTCCGTGCGGTGGACGATACCGGTGAGCAGCTTGACGATGCGGTCTATGACCTTGAGGATGCGGAGTTCAGGCCTCTCAACTACACGACGCATACCTCTGACGGGACGACAGTCCATGAAATCGAGGCCATGACCGCGGACGGGGTCTTCGGCCTCCGGCTGTATGCCTCGGGAGATTTCACATCCGTCGATGGCGAATCAATCGGCCCACAGGAAGTCAAGATCGATGTCGAGATACGGAACAGATCCAGAGAGGACGGCTACGTCGGGCTGCTGACAGAGGTCGACTCGGAGTCTACGAGCGAGCTCGAGTTCGAGGACGGCCAAGAGATCAAACAGGAGACAAGCTCCGGGAAACCACAGGCCTTTTTCTCATGGAAGGACACCGCCCAGGTCGACGGGACAAGGACCGACGTCCTGACCCGGACGATACGGTCGGATGAGGACGAACACGACATCCTGTTCATGTACGAACCAGGTTCCACGATCATCCACGATCCCAAGGTCGGTCTGTCCACCGCAGACACCGGTGGCGGGTTCCTCAGCTGGCTCTGGAGCCTGCTGTTCGGGTGGCTGTGAGATAAAGAGACGGAAGAGCCCCGACCGGGATTTGAACCCGGGACCTGCCGATACCTTGGCTCGTGATCATCGCACGACTGTCAGGCCCGAAGGGCCTGTGACCCCCGGACGGGGGTCCGATCTGTCGACTGGATCTCCAGTCGCGCTCAGCGTATCGTACAGACAAGACCGAGCGTACAAGTCGGCCGCTATACCAGGCTAAGCCATCGGGGCACGCTGTGGAAACAGGGCGGTGAAGCTTCTTAAATCCAACCTACAGGTGACAGGTCCGCGATAGCGGACGCATACCTTCCGATCGGTTCGCGGAGCGAACCGATCCTTTCTACTCAGGTGCTTTCTCTGGAAGCACCTTCGAACAGATTCCCAGAGGAATCTGTGCTCTCGGAAACTCGGAGTGGGTCCGAGCGGATTCGAACCGCTGACCTTCTCCTCGTAAGGGAGACGTCCTGACCAACTAGACCACGGACCCCTTGTAGATCGGCAAGTGCGATCGGAGGGTTCGAACCGAACCCACCAGACGACTTGCCATATCACTCGTTGAAACGCACAGTGACAAAGTCCATCACGCTATCGTAGATCTCTTCCATCTCCTCGCCGTACTTCGTGTCCGCCTTCACGTCCTCCAGGGAGCGGCCCTTCGTGTACATCTCCGTATCGATCTCCTCGCGGGCCTCACCATCCTCCAGCAGGTCATCGAGGGCCTCGAGGTAATCATCACCCGCCAGATCGACGGTCCCGACGCGGTCGTACAGCTCGTCCGGGACAGCATCGGCCCGCTCCTCATCATAGGCCTCAGCAATCGCATCCTCGAGTTCCTCGGGCTCCAGCACCGGACCCTCACGGAACCGCTCCAGGACAGCATCGGAGACACCGTAGTCCTCGAACGAGGCGATGTAGTCCGCGACATCATCCGCCTTCATCGCCCGACCGTACAGCGCGGAGAACCTGTCCCCGGTTATCCGTTCGTGGCGCGCGATCTCATCGTCCGGCTGGACCTCCATCAGATCCGAGTCAACGATACTGGTGAACGCACCGTCCTCATCAAGGAGGTAGGAATGCTTCCGGTCAGCCTCGTCCGTCTCGTCCTCCATCTCCAGGCGCAGCGTCCCGCCGCGCAGCTTCAGGTCCAGTCCGCGGCCCCGGTGGCGGTCGAAATGATCCATGATCACCGCCTGGAAGACCACAGGCTCCTCCCGGCCGTACTCCGGCCATGACAGGATACGCCTGCCGGAGCCCTCAAGGGTCGACGGTGTCACTCGTTCAGGCATACACCGTCTTCCCGGTCCGATATTTAAATAGCTTCCCGGCCCTCACAGGTGCATGAAGATCATCGTCGGCAGCGCAGAGACCGCTCTCAAGAGCTCAGCGGTCGAGAAGAAATTCATCCGCCGGCTCCAGGACCGGATCGAGGAGAAACTCACCGTCCTCGGCATCCCGGCAGACCAGACCTGGGAAGAGGGCAGGCTGTTCATCGAGGTGGACGAGGAGGATGCAGCAGACGCCGCCGACACCCTGACCCGGCTCCCCGGGATCTCGACGGTCGCACCCTGTCTCCAGACCGGGCGGGACGCGGACGGGATCTGGGCGACCGTCCGGGAGGCAATCGAGGGCAAGGACCCCGACAGCTTCGCCGTCGACGTCAGGCGGGTCGGAGAGGATCACGGGTACACGAGCACGGAGCTCGAGAACGACATCGGCCAGCGCATCGTCGATGACCACGGCTGGGACGTCGACCTCGATGACCCGGACCTCACCGTCTACATCGAGGCACGGTACGAGACCGCATATGTCTACACCCGCAGGTTCGAGGGGGTCGGCGGGGTCCCGGTCAACCGGGACGCGACCGTCATCGTCCCGCTGCGGGACAGGATCGACGTCCTCGCGGGCTTTTTCCTCATGCGGCGGGGCTGTTCGGTCGTGCCTGTCTATGCCGGACGAGAACCGGAGGAGGTCACAGAGGCCATGACCACCCTGACCGAGTACGACCCCCAGGCGACCCTGGTCACGGTCAAGACGGACGACTACATCGAGGCACTCAACCAGACAGCAGCAGCCATGGGAGCGGAAGCAATCGGCCTCGGGCTGACAGCGGACTATATCGAGGGCTTCTCGGATGATGACTACAGCAGGACCGTCCTCACACCGACATGCAGTCTCTCGGAAGACGAAGCACTCGAACGGTACGCAGACATCACGGTACCGCGGTTTTAAAAGGGTGGCAAGATTTTTATGTCCCACCACCACACCTTCCTAGTAGGACGATAGCGATGAGCGACGATATAGACTTCGACAAGGTCGAGTACGCGACCAACCGCAGGCTCCCCAACGACGATGGCGAGCCCAAGGGCCACATCAAGATGTACTCCTACGACGGCGAGAACTTCCACTACGAGATGAAATGCCCGTACTGTGGTGCAGAGACCGACGGCAAGGCCCACCTCCCCAACCGGCCCTACTACGTCAACTGCACGGAATGTGACACATCAAGCCTCGTCAGGAAGCTCAAAGGGCAGGGCTCGAAGGTCAAACGACCCGACGAGGACGATGACGACGAAGCGGCAGCGGCAGCAGACAAGGTCTAGAGCCCTTCCTGCATCTGTTCCTCGCTGAGATCGATCTTCTGATCGCAGAACGTCATCAGCCGGTCGATCGTGTCCGCATCGACCAGTGTATGCATCGCCAGGATCACGAACCTAGCACCGTTGTTCTTGGCCTTGTCCGTCATTTTCTTGACGAAGTTCCCGACCTCCTTCAGGCTCCCGTACAGCAGCCACGCCGTCAGGGAATCCAGGATCACCACCCGCTCATCCCCCTCCATCCTGTCGTACAGGTCCGTGAACGCGATGCTGATGTCGTTGAATGCTGTCGGTGACGAGATCCGCTCCATGTACTCATCCTCCCCTTCGATACCTTTCTTCTCCGCTATCAGGTCCAGGATGTAATACTCCTCCGGCTCGATGTCCCTGTAGGACAGATCATCCCGGACCTCCTCGAAGGCACGGTCTGCGGTGAAAACGATACACTCCTCCCCGTTCCCGATCAGATCAGCGGCCAGCTCATCCGCCACATCGCGGAAGTTGTTGTGGTTCACGAGGACGAGAACGACATCATCCGCCTCCACGGCCTCCACGACGTCCGAGACAGGCATAGCCCACAGAGCGGCTGCCAGCTATAAAAACCTGCCGGGGACATCCCGGACCATGGACCTGCGCGGTATCCTGGTTTCATCCTTCCGGATGCTCCGGGACCGTCCCATCCTCTTTCTCCCGAAGATTATCGATGCCATCATCTGGAGTGCCTTCTGGCTCACAGCAGCGGACGGTATCACCGATCCCACAGCCCTCACACCACAGCACCTCCAGTTCATGGGGCTTTTCCTCATCGCCATGATACCGATCCAGGTCTGGATCTACAACAGCTACTTCATCATCGTCAGACAGCACCACGAAAGCGAGATCGACATGGTCGCGGCCTTCCGGGAAGGCATCGAGAAACTGCCCGAAGGCATCGGTGCTTTCCTCATCCCGTTCGTCCTCGGGACCCTTCTTGCGATCCCGGGCACCGTCCTGTTCATCCTCGGGATCGTCACCGGCGACATCCTCATCCAGGCCGCCGGGGCCGTCCTTGCCACCATCGCCGTCCTCGGGACCGGGATCGCCTTCTATCTCTCCCCTGTCTCGGTCATCCTTGGTGACACGGGGTTCCGCTCGGAGTTCGCCCGTGGGTTCCGCTCCTCGCAGGATCATCGCAGGGAGGTCACCATCATCGCGGTTGTCTCCGTTCTCCTGCTCGGTATGACCGCCGCCCTCGAAGGTCGGCTCGAACAGGTCGGTACCATCGGGTTCGTCATCGGCAGGATCGTCGGCTCGGTCATCAATCTCTACCTCCTGCTCGTCAACCCGACACTCCTGCTCGCTGCAGAAAGCTGATTACAGGACATCATCCGGGTCCTTCCCGTCGGCCAGGGCCTCGAGCTGGCTCCTGTCAGGTGCCGGCCACTCGGACCACCGACGCGGACCGTTTTCCTCATACGCACGCAGGACACGTGGCTTGTCACCCTGTTCCTCGGCCGCCGTCGTGATCGTCACGCCGTTGTCCCGGGATGCATCGAAGGCAGCCCGGTACAGGTCACGGTACCGGTAATCACGAAGCAGATGATGGTCCAGCACGATCGTCGACGGAGAGACCTCCTCGATGATCTCGATCAGGTTCAGGACACCGCGTGCGTACTCCTGGTAGCCGAGCACGAAATCCAGCATGTACGTCGGTGCACCATTGTGTATCAGGACGTCGGGATCGTTCTTCCTGATCCAGTCCAGCCCGTCGTCCTCCACCGGGCCGTCCAGGTCCGAGGTGTACATGACCTTACGACCAGAGGCGTTGTCCTCGAACAGCAGCGGCACGACCTTGCCCATCTCCGTGGCCGCCGCCCCGTGCCACAGCGGGTCGCCGAACCGGAGCTTGAACCGGTCGAAGTAATACGTCTGGCCGTCGGCGTGGTCGATCTCGTCCGCAACATCCCGGACCTGGGCGAGCAGCTTGTTCGCCCTGTGGCGCTGCTCATCGTTGATACCGGCCTCCGGGCTCTTGACCAGCATCTTCTTGCGCCCGTAGATCTTCCTGTCAGGCTCCTCGGTGTAGTGATCGTAATGATAGTGGCTGATCGCCAGTATATTGGATTTTTTCGCCTTCTTCTTGACCGCGAGCTCATGCTCGGAGCGCAGGTACATCCGCTCGGATTCGGACAGCGGGAACGTATCTGTCTCGATCGAGACACCAGGATCGACGATCACCTTGTCATCGCCCGCCATCACACGGAAACAGGCACCCTGGACGCCCATAGAATCGAAGGCAACGTATTCGATATCCATGCATCAGCCTTCACGGAGAAGGATAAAAACCTGTCGGCCCGGCACCGCGGCCGGGCCGGATCGATCCTAGCACCGGTCAGCCCATCACGTCACCGGGCTGCCCGAGCCGGACATCGTGCTCCTGGACGAGCTTGACGTACTCATCATCGTCCTCGTGCTCGACATCCGAGCCACCGGCCGGATCGTGGATCTGGAGGTCGAAGTTCGGATCCTCCCTGTGGTCCTTGAGGGCCTCCCGTGTCCTATCACGGACCATCGTGTGACGGTCCGTCAACTGGGTGAGCAGCCCCTCGAGTGGGACCTCGGTCGGACGGGAGGAGGGCTTGCTGTAGATCGTCGCGATCTCCTCGCCGTCCTGCCGGGTGACCTCATCGAGACCGGTTGTCTCTATGGAAGCGGCCGTGTCCTGGACCGCATCGATCTCCACGACAGGGTATGCCTCCGCGTCCATTTCGGCAACGTAGTCCTCGACCGTCTCGAAGGCCCCAGGTCCCTCCTCAATGCCCTCCATCAGGACCTCACGCGGACTCGTCATCGCCGGTTCCTCGTAGGCGACGGAAGCGAGCGGTTCCCGCTCCTTGCCGGCGACACCGTAGACAGTCACCTCGGTACCGGCATCGGCCGCGATCAGCCTGTCAAGGTCGTCCTCCCGCTCGAGACCGGCCTGGAGGAGGAACCTGTCAGCGACCTCCTCGCGCTGGTCGCGGTCGATGAGCCTGTAGGAGGCATCCTCCCTGATATCGACGAACCGGCGGAGGTCCTCCTCGTCGGTCACCGCCGTCGTGACGGTCACGGCGCCATCGTCGACGATCTCGTCCTCGACGAATTCGTGATCGCTGTAGCCACAGCCATCGCAGCTGTACATCTTGACCGTGAGGCCCTCCCGTTCGGGATCTGCCTCGATGACATCGAGCTCATCGTGGCACTGATGGCACATCGCGGTATCGTACTCGTGGTCCATCGCCTCATCGGAAAGCTCTTCACGGATTCGACCGGCGGCCATGTACTCCTCGAGGCCCTCATCCTCGACGGAGACCGATTCCGGTGGCGCTTCCATCTCGAGGTACAGATCACCGTCCTCGAAGCGCTCCCGGACGGCAGCTGCAGCTCCCTCATCCCCCTGTACTGCCTTGACGGCCGCCTCCCTGAGGGAGGTGAACGTCTCATCGTCATAGCTCATCGATGCCAGCTCCTCACCGTCCTCATCGTACAGGCCAACAGTTCCCCCTTCCTCCATGTAGATGGCCCTGTCGAGGTCGGTTTCCTCGAGCCTGGCTTCGACCGCCATGCGCTCGTCCGGGATCATGTTATCACAATATGGTAGTTACGTGTCTGTGTTTAAGTATCTTCCGGCTGGTTTGAACCGATGTAAAGTTTGATGGCGCCAAACTTTTATAGATGTTTATCTCGGCGGGGTCGCTCCAGAAGATTCCGAATACGGGGGTGACGATCACCGGGTACAGGCTTAAATCAGTTGACAGGCAATACCGCACCGATGGACGAGAAGCAGTTCGACGGCGGCGACATCAGCAGCGAGAAGCTCAAGCGCATGGACCCGCGGAAACGCCGGCGCTTCCTCGAGAACCGGGTCTATGAGCGGTTCGATGAGTTCGCTCCATCCACCCGGGACATGGACGACAGCTTCTTCGGGGCATCACCGCCATCGATCTTCGTCGGCAGGCGCGGCTACCCGACGGTCAACGCAGGGATCCTGTCCCCTGTCGAGCACACCAACAGCACCGCATACGATGCCCCAGATCTCTGGTACAAAGACGATTCCCCGGTCGAGGAAGTGATCGGGTACCGCTCCAGCCTCGTCAACTCCCGCAGCACCGTCACGGTCACCTCGACCGAGACGTTCCAGGACGAGGCCAAAGAGATCGCGATGGCCCGGGAGCCCGTCGACGTGGAGGTCGACCTCAAGAAGGCCCCGGACTTCGAGCTCCACTTCCAGGAGCGGTCCCAGCCCTTTGGCCCTGCGGAGCGTGTCGAGGACGTCGATCTCGCGGAAAACCCCAGCGTCTCCCGTGCCGTCGAGAAGGCGGTCTCCGACGATGACTGGCGGGCAGAAGGCGCCGCACGATACCTCTACCGGAAGGACCTCGATACCTACGACATCCAGCGGGTCCTGTCCGCCGGACTGCTCGGTGAAAGCGACAGACGACGGCTTGTCCCGACACGGTGGTCGATCACCGCCACAGACGACATGCTCGGCAAAGGTCTCCGCGAGCAGGTCCGGGATTACCAGGAGCTCGGGGAGATCAGGGTCTTCACGAATTCATACAACGGCAACCACTTCACCGTCGTCCTGATCCCCGGCCAGTGGGAGTATGAGCTCGTCGAGATCAAAGGCGCCGGCTCGGTCTGGAACCCGGGCGATGATGCCTATCTGGCTGTCAACCACGAAGGCTTTGACGGCAGGACCGAGTACGCCAAGGCCACGGCCGGTGCCTACTACGCCACACGGCTCGGTGTCCTCGAGTACCTCCGCTCGATCAACCGGCAGGCCAAGGCTCTGATCGTCCGGGACGTGACCGATGAGTACTGGGCCCCACTCGGTGTCTGGGTGATCCGGGAGACCGTGCGGAACGCCTTCGATGACAAGTACGGTATCAAAGAGACCTTCGAGCACGCAGTAACGGAGATCGGGCGGAACATCTCGATCGACCTTGACAGGGTCAAGGAGGCATCCACGATGATGGAGGCCACCCAGCACAGTGTGAAGGATTTCTTCTAGAAGGACGGATCACTCCAGCAGATCGTCCTCGAGCAGAGCGTATTTCTCAGCGATCAGCGAGCCGACAAAGTCTTTGTTCTCGTTCAGTACGTCTTCAGTGGCGATGAGTGAGGCAGGATACTCGTCTTTCAGCTCCCAGTCATCGTAGAAAGCGAGCAGGTCTGTCTCGATCCCTTCCCACTCCTTGCTGCCCAGTGGCGGGAGATCACTGTCGTCCTGCCAGACATAGCCGTTGATGTCGAAGGACTGTCTGCCATCATCCATCTCCATGTACCTGAACTGCAGGGCCTTCGCCCGGTCACCGTCACGCCAGGAGACACTGATCCGGCTGTCCTCGGGCGATGGACTCTCGATGACGTAGTTCGTATCATCATCCTCGAGCAGCTCAGTGAGCCGGCCGACGGTGATGTCGTAGAGAAGATCGCCCTCATACATCTTCCTTCACCGTCACAGGACTCGTTTGATTTTCTTGACGGCTTTTTTCATTTCGACGAGGACGAGGCCCATGTTGACGTCGGGGTCGG
>CAZFEL010000004.1:0-116583 GCA_964517675.1 uncultured archaeon
CGGAGGAGCGGGGTGTACATGACCCTGTTGCCGAACCTGTTGAACTTCTCGATGACCTGGTTGATGTCGTTGATCTGTCTGTATGCTTCTGCGACCTTCTCTGAGGCCTCGTCGAATTCAGCGAGCTGCCCGGAGTTGACGACGGACTTCCAGACGTCGGTCTGGAGCTCGAACAGGGCGATACGTTCCTGGGTGTCGCCCTGGAGCATGTCCCGCTCGTTGGTGATGAGCTCGTTGGTCGACTGTGCGATCTCGTAGTTCTGCTGGAGCTCGCTCTTAAGCGGTTCGAGCAGTTCCATGGAGGGGGATTGTGTGGCCAGGTTTAAATTGGTTCTCGGGGCCTGACGCAGGGTTTAAAAGAGTCTTGACCGCGTGCAAGGATATGGCGGATGATACGTTCTGCGGCATCGTGCTCTCGGGGGATGCCGGGACGCGGTGTGCGGTGGCGTTCCTCTCTGATGAACTCGAGACGTTCACGGAGAAAGATGATCAGCGACTGCTGGAGCTGATAGAGGAGCGGAAGCCGGTTGTGGTGGCGTTCACTGTCCCGATGGAGGGTTCGAACGTCCAGGAGGGGTTCCGCGACGGGGAACAGGACATGGTCGATGATGGCCACGCGTTCCTGCCTGTGGAGATGCGGGACAACGATGAGATGGAACGGGCCCTGTTCCTGAAGAACTCGCTCCAGCGCAGCGGGTTCATGCACGAGGTGATCGAGTGCCGCCCGATGATCTCTGCGGAGGTCCTGGGGGTCCAGGGCGATGATGAGCTGGAAGATCTCGGCGTGCCGACGGATGATATCCACAACATGACGGAGTTCGAGGCGGTCATGGCTGCCGTGACGGCGAAATTCTACGCGAACGACCGCTACGAGGAGAAAGGCTTCATCGTGCCGAAGCGACTGGATATGGACGAGGCGTGATTGTTACTTCCGTTCATGCATAAAAACGTTGCTCACACATAAGAGGATATGACACTCGATATCGAGGATACTGTCACAGAATACACTGAGGCGCTGAAAACCGAGGACCGGATCCACACCCTCACTGGGTTCTACGAGGGCGAGGACGTCGATGCGATCGAGGACGATGTCGGGGTCTCGTCCGGGACTGTCGAGGGATATCTCGATGCCTATGATGATCTTGGCTTCTTGGAGAAGGATGATGGTGAGGTCACTGATCTCGGTGAGTATGTGGCCGAGATGACTGATGCGTACGGGGTCGATGACGTGGCTGCACTGTTCGATGCTGTCCAGGACGAGCTGGGTCTGGGTATCCTTGAACGGGTCAGTTCAGATGGTGGACTCTCGATGACGGATGTCGCGGACGATCACGGCGTCGCCCCGGGGACTGCGGGATCGAGGTACGGTTCCCTGGAGGATGCCGGGTTCGCGCGGAGTGACCGGAAGCGGCGCTGGAAGACGTACGATCTGACGGAACGAGGCGAGGACGCTGTCGAGGATCTCGAGGGGCTCAGCGAGCAGGTCGAGGCCCACGGCTCCGTGGATGCTCTGGACCGGATTGCGGAAGAGGTCGGGACGGTGACCGAGACCCAAAACGAGGACGCCGGTGATCGAGAGGTCCAGGAGGAGTTCGAACACGAACAGGACCGCTTCGGCTATGAGGGCTGGGATGAGGGCCAGGCCTGATTGGGGGTAGACGGTTCTCACTGCCGTTTATTTAAACGTCCTCGAGTGAGTCGGAGGTAGTGATACCATGCTTGAGCTGTACCAGTTTGAGGGCTGTCCGTACTGCAAGAAGGTGCGGAAGAAGATGACTGAACTCGGTCTCTCGTTCACGGCGCATAACCCGCGGCAGAACGAGGACCGGATGGATGAACTGATGGAACTCGGTGGCAAGGACCAGGTCCCGTTCCTGGTCGACCGTGATGAGGACGGTGAGATCCGGGAGACGCTGTACGAGTCCGACGATATCGTGGAGTACCTGGAGGAGACCTACGCCTAGCTCCCCAGGAGGTCCTTTATTCTTTCTATCGGTCCTTCCTTTGCTTCGTTCCAGTGCCTGGCGTCGTTCTCCAGACCCCATTCCATCGGCTCGTTGAGGGCGTAGCTCAACTCTGGGCTGTGTGACTGGCTCATCATCGCCGCCCGATCTCGCAGGTCATCGTCGAGCCTGAGACCGCTGTCGTAGATCGCCATGAGATCCTCAACGACGTCGTAGAGGTCATGGCCTTCCTCGAGCTGTCCCTGTTCGTCATCGCGGACGTACCCGAACCTGTTGTCTCCCTCCCAGGTGATGGTCATCCGGTCTCCATCATCGACGGTGATGAGGTCCTTCCCGGGGGTGTCCATGTGTGTCGCGATGGCGTCGTACTCTTTGTCCTCGAAGAACTCCTGTACCGCGGCTATCCGCTCCGGGATGTCCCGCTGTGGCGTCTCATCCGGGCCCTGCTCGAGATAGGAGACCATCGGTATCACATCAGAGGGACTCGAGGAGGTTCTTCCCGTCCTCTGTCAGGTAGAACTGGCTGACACCGGCTTCGGTATCCGCGTCGACGTGGACTCCTTTGCCGCGGGTGTAGATGGCGCCCTGCTGTGAGAGGACATCGCTGTACTCGTCCTCATCGACCTCCTTGACATGGACCAGTCCGGTGTGTTCGTCGTTGAGCTCTGCCAGCTTCTCGATCTCGCCCTCATCGTAGGTCTCACACTCGAGGAGGCCTTTCTTGACGAGTGATCCGAGGTAGCCCTGGATCTCGTTGTCCGGGACCGGTTCCTGTTCTGGCATCGGGACGAGGCCGGACCGTCGTGGTGCTTGCGGCCGATCGGGGACAGCATCCCTGAACTCCTCGTAGGTGAACCCGTCCTCGAGTGCTGCGGCATAGCCCAGCATCTCGCGTTCGTCGTCCGTGGTGGTTTCGTACGCATGTAGTTCCCCGAGCGAGACGACGTTGTCGCCTCTCCGGCTCGGGTCGTCCATCAACATGGCTCCGTCGCTGTGCATCGTATCGTCCTCAGTCGAAGGCTTTCTTGTAGGCCCTGTCTGCCTTCTTGGCCTGTTCGTGTCGTCTGTTGAGCTTTGTTATGGTGTCCTGGATCTTCTCGACCCGTCGGACGAATGCTTCGCCGTCTTTGGGTGGATCGTCCTTGACAAGGCGGTGGTTGATGAGGTCGCCGACCCGCCTGATCGGGGAGGTGAACTGTGCGTACTTCTCGAAGTCGAGGGCGAAGTGGGTGTCGTTCCGCGTGGAGTACTCTGCAGGTTTCATCTTTGTGATGATGGCTTTCTTGACTTCTTGTTCGTCCTCGTCACTGACCTCGTTCTCGACGAATTCGTTGAGGGTCTTTTTGGGGTTATCGACGTCGGAGAGCCAGCCTGCTGGCTTGGCGTAGCCTTCTTCGGCGAGGTCCTGTTCGATCTCTTGTTCCCATTCGGGGTCGGGATAGTCCTCGACCCGGAAGACGCCGGGCTTGCCTGTGTCCAGTAGGTGCTGTGCGACCGCCTGGTTGGCCTTGAGCATCATCTCTTCGACGACCCTGCTGGAGGGTGATTCGTCGTTGTTGATGATGAGGCTGTAGTCCCACCGGTCGTCCCTGATCTCCTGGGTCAGGTCATCTGTGAGGTCGAGGGCCTCGAGGACGTCATCGTCGTAGCCGTTGGCGTCGTTCTCGAGGATGCGGTCTGCCTCGGAGTAGCTCAGTCCCTCGTCGATGGTGACGACGGATTCGTAGATGTCGAAGTCCTGTATCTCGTAGTCGCCGTTGAACCCTTCGCTGATCTCCATCTCGACGGTATGGGCCAGTCGGTCCTCGCCCTCGACGAGGCTGCAGGTGTCGGAGGCGAGTTCCTCGGGGAGCATGTGTCTGGTGCTTTTGCCGAGATAGAAGGTGACACCGCGGTCTTTCGCTGCCTTCTCGATCTCGCTGCCTTCCTCGACGTAGTGTGAGACGTCGGCGATGTGGACCCAGGCGCGGTAGCTGTCGCCTTCCTCCTGGATGGAGATGGCGTCGTCGTAGTCCTTGGCGTCGTCAGGGTCGACGGTGAAGGTGGCGAGGTCCCGCAGGTCGTCTCTGTCGTCGATTTCTGCCTCGACGTCGACCTCGAGGCCTTCTGCCTCCTGGACGGCTGGATGCCCGTCGGTGTACTGGTCCGGCACGTTGTATTCGCTCTCTATCTGTTCGATGCGTGGATCATGCGCCATCATCGTTCCCCCCGTTGTGGCGTGTCATGGTGTTCCCCCCGATACTGAGGGGTTACCACTGTCATTTAATAAATCTGGTGTGCGTACCGGGGGTCGCTGAACGCATGTGAACTCTCAGGTCTCGATCGTGGTGATCCGTCCATCACTGCCTCGCAGTGTGGTCTGTATGTCCTCGATCTCTTCGAGGAGATCGTCCTTCCGCTGCTGTGCGTCGTCCCTGACGATGTTGCCGTCTTGGAGGTCGCTGATCAGGTCATCTGCCGTCTCACGTACCGCATCGATCCGCTCGTCCATGCTCAGAGCAACCACCATCCGATCACCAGGGCAAGTGCCAGGACTGCGATCGCGACCTGGTAGATGGTTTCCCGTCGTTCCTTCTCCCTGATGCGTTCTTCCTGCTGTTTCTGCCTGATGAATGAGGTGTAGGAACGCTGTATCCTGTCTTCCATGTCCTCGAGCTGGTCGATGACTGTCGTGATATCCGCGCTCGCTTTCCTGCCGGCGTCGGTCGGTGTGAGCCCGCGGACGTCGGCGCTGAGGCCTGCGATGGTCTTGTCCTCCTGGTGCCCGATCCCGCTGATGACTGGTGTGTCGGCCGCGGCGATGGCCTCTGCGATCTCTGTGGTGTTGAACGGTTTCAGTGCCTCGATGTCGCCTCCACCGCGTGCGATGATGATGGCATCGAGGTCGCGGTCCTCGAGGACCTTGAGTGCTTCGATGAGTTCTTTGGTGGCGTCTTCCCCCTGGACGGAGGCCGATGCGTGGACGATATCGGTGCCGGGGTTCCGCGACCGGAGGCTATCCCTGACATCTCCGCGTGCATCGGAGTCGGCGCCGGTGATCAGGCCGACCTGCTCCGGGAGCCGGGGTGGTTCCGTACTGTGTTCGAACATGCCGTCCTTGCGGAGCTCCTTTTTGCGCTCTCGCAGCTCTTTGTAGTACTTTCCCTCGCCGAGCGGGATTGCTTTGTTGGCCTGGAGGCTGAGCGATCCCTGGTCGTGGTAGAAGTCGATCTCCCCACGGACGAGGACGCTGTCGCCCTCTTCGGGCCTGTAGTCATCTATGTGGCGGGAGAAAAGCACACAGCTCAGCTTGGCCTGCCGGTCCTTGAGGGTGAAAAAGCGATGGTCCTTCCAGTCGCGGACGTTCGAGACCTCCCCGACGACGTGGGCTGCCTGGAGCTCGTTGTTCTCGAGTGCCCTGTCGATCCTGTCGGCGATCTGGGCGACGGTACAGACCCGCTGTGGGGGGATGCCGTGTTCGTCCCTGAGCCGCTCGCGGGTCTGTGCTTCGACGCCCATGTGACTCCAGGGATGCTGCAGGTTGAAAAGAGGTCCTGGCAGGGTTCCGGCTGTTCCGCGAGCTGGGCTGTTCATCGAGAGCGGACACTCATGTGGTGCTGGTCCAGCTCCCGCCGTGGTAGCCGGCGGCGGTGAAGATGGTCTCGAACCCAAGGTCGCGGTAGAAGTCCTCGATGTAGCTTCCGGCCTCTGCCTGGAGGACGATCCTGTCGACGTCGTGGTCCTGTGCGGTCCGGATGGCTGTGTGGGTGGCCGCGGTCCCGATCCCGTTGCCCTGCCGGGCCGGCAGTGTGGCGATGTTGTAGATGAACGCTATCCCGTTGTTGATGGCGACGGTCCCGATGCCGGCGGCGGTGCCGTCGGTCTCGAGGAGGATGTTCCGTGTGCGTCCTGCGCCCCAGTCCTCATCCAGTGCCCTCCTGATGCCCTCGAGGTAGGACTGTGGCAGTGGCTCGTCCTCGCCGAAGGCGGTATCGAAGATCGAGAGGAAGGTCTCTTTCTGTGCCCCGGTCCGGACAGTCCTGATCTCGAGGTCATCCCGTGGCTCGTGGCCGGGGTCGTCCTGGAGTTCCATCCATGCGTCCCGGGTGACACAGGCCATCTTTGTGGTCTCGAGGTGGGGGCGGACATCCGCGAGAAAGTCCTCCTCGCCGTACAGTGTCGGGTGCTGGTCGATGGTATCGTAGAACCGGCCGATGGTCTCGATCTGGGAGCTGAGCTTCTCGCTGTCATCGATGAGTGGGATGAGGAAGTTCCAGTACCGGTCCTGGATGGCATCGGAGAAGGCACCGAACCAGGCGGGCCGGCGGTACAGACCGGTGAGAAAGGAGCCCAGGCAGCACTCGAGGTGGGCCTGGAGCAGGTCGAGGTGCGGGTGCTGTGGGGTTCTGGTCATGTGATGAGGTTGGGTGGCCGGGGTCTTCAACGTTGTGGTCTACTCGTACTTGGGTTCGTGCTTGCGGGCCTCGGTCAGGCTGGTCTGGATCTGGTCGTTGACGTCCTCGGTTGTGGGTTCGTCGTGGCCGGCATAGATCGCTGTGACATCGAGTGCGGCGATGCGCTCGATGCTTTCGATAAGGACATCGCGGTCGCCTTCCTCGAGGTCGGTCCTGCCGAAGCTGCCGCCGGGGAAGATGAGGTCACCGGAGAACAGGATCCCGGTGGCGGTGCTGTGGAGGCAGATGTGGTCCTCGCGGTGGCCGGGTGTGTGGTAGGCCTGGAAGGTGGCCCCACCGATCCGGATGCTGTCTCCGTCTCCGATCGCTTTGGCCTCGACGGGGAGTTTTGCTGGTTCGTAGGCATAGACGTCCGGGTCGTGGGCCTTGACGATCTCGGGGAGGGTCTCGATGTGGTCGTGGTGGCTGTGGGTGATGATGACGGTATCGATGTCCCTGTTTTCGAGTGCCTCGATGATGGCGGGATCCGCTCCCGCGTCCACGAGGTCCGTCCCGTCGATGAGGTAGGCATTGGCGGTGAACGAGTCGACGTCCGCGGCAAGGTTCTCGATCTGCATGGGACGGGGTTGACGGGCAACGGTTTTGAAGGTCGGGGCGGCAGTAATGGGTGATGAACAGGGAGGACGTCCGTGACTGGCTGGAACGGTACGCACAGGCTTGGGAGCGGCGAGATCCTGATGCTGCGGCCGACTTCTTCACGGAGGACGGGGAGTACCATGTCACCCAGTTCACGGTCCATAAGGGCCGGGAGGCGATCAGGTCCTACTGGGCGGACGCGACCGGGGACCAGTCGGATGTCGCTGTGGACGTGGGGGTACTGGCGGTGACGGAAGAATATGGTATCGGACGGTTCCACGCTGTGAAGGTCGAGGACGGCGGGGAGGCGGTGACAGATGGGGTCTACCTCATCGAGCTTGGTGCCGATGGCCGTTGTACGGTGTTCCGCGAGTGGTGGCATGCGGATGAGTGACTCCCTGACACATGTTTGGTGGTCCAGGACCGGGAGGGAACGGATTTAAATGTCGCTGTCCCTTTCTGGGCGCTATGTCTGATATCAGCCTCGAGACGATCGATGACGATCTCTCGCGCCGCGAGATGGCGGAGACTGAGATAGAGATCATTGCGGACGAACTCGGGGGCGGCGAGGCCCGGTACGATGAGCTCGATGTCCTCGTCCACCCGGGTTATACGGGACAGCGGGAGGCATGGACGGCGTATGATTTCCTGGATGAGGAGATGTACGAGGAGTACCGGGAGGACCTCGATCCGTCCCTCGAGGACCTTGATGGGGAGGTGGTGGTGCTGTATCCGCTGCCGGAGTACGAGGAGGAGCGGAGGGATGTCGAGGACGTGGATGGGAGCTACATCGGCACCTTACCGAACAGCGGAGTCCTCCATCCTGAGGAGCGGGAGCGGTTCGGGTCGGTGCTGGCGGACGTGGGCGATGGCGGAACGGTCTATATCTCCGGTGAGCTGAACGGGATATGTGTCGATCATATCAGCGGGCTGATTCAGCAGGCAGTCGATGATGCGGACCGGGATATCGCCGTCGAGGAGCATCTGACGTTTCCGAAGGGCAAGATCGGTGAGCTGTACGGGAAACGGTATCTGACGGATGCGGAAGATGAGTACGGCAGCGGTCCTTCGATCGGGGAGGCTATCCGCGGGATGCTGCCGTTTACGGGGTGATACGATGGAGGATGATGCGCTGTATCGGCACAGGTTCAAGGACGATGTCGCCGCTGTCGCTGATCGTGTTGTGGAGGAAGGAGGACGCTATGATGAGCTGCTGGCGGTCGTGCACCCGGGGTTCACGGGGTACCATCCGCGGTCGACGGCCGAGACGGAGGAGGGATACGCGGCGTTCCTCGATGGGATTTCAGATCGTGTGGTTGAGGCTGAGACACCTGTCGCGGTTTTTTACCCGGATTCCTACCGGGAGGAGACCGGTGAGGTCATCGAGGACGATGCGACGATTGAGTACGTGCCGACAGAGGCTGATAGTGCCTTGTTTGCGGATGACGGTGCGAAGCGGACCGCTGCGATGGTCTCCGGTCTGGAGGACGGTGGCCGGGTGCGGGTGATTGGTGAGGTCAATGGCTGCTGTTACACCCATATCAGGCAGCTGTTCGAGGACCTCGAGGAGGAGATCGATGTGTCCTACGATGTCATCGAGGGGGAACGGTTCCCTGAGGAGCGACTGTGGCGGCTCTGAGCAGGGCCACATTCTTGTCCGGTGCCTGGCAATGTGGGTCCATGCGGTATATCGTCCACTGCGATGGCTGCGATAAGGCCTCGGTGGTGGCTGAACTCGATACGTGCCTGGACTGCGGTGCCCGGCTGGGCGGAGAGGATGTGATGATGACCCAGCAAGAACCTGCAGAGAGAGCTGCTGTCGAACCGCTGCCCGTGGAGGCGGTCCAGGAGGCCGAGGACCTGGCGGCTTGGATGTTATAAAGCCGGGTCACGGGATGGTGGCGTCTTTGAGATCGATCTCGTCGCGGTCCATCCGCTGGAGGTCGCGGTTCTCCTTGTGGATCTTGCGGAACCTGCCGTGCTGATCCTTCTCGAGGAGGGTGATGGCCTCGCCGTCGCTGCCCTGGCGGGCGGTCCGCCCGATCCGGTGGGTGTAGGTGTCCGGGGTATCGGGGACGTCGTAGTTGAAGACGTGTGTGATGTCATCGACGTGGATGCCCCGGGCCGCGACGTCGGTGGCGACGATGACGTTGACCTCGTGGTTCTTGAACTTCTCGACCATCTTCTCGCGCTGGTGCTGACTCATGTCGCCGTTGAGCGCCTGGGCGTTGATGCCGTTCTCCCGGAGTGCCTTGGCGACGAACCGTGTTGAGCGCTTGGTACGGCAGAAAACGAGGCTGAGGTCGGTGTTGTTCTCCGTGAGGAGGGTGTACAGCATCGAGATCTTGCGGTTGGGCTTGACGTCGATGTAGTACTGCTCGAGGTTGGATGTGTGCCGTGTCCGCTCGATGCGGATGGTCTCGGGGTCGATGTCGTATTTCTCGCACAGTTCCTTGAGACCGCGCGGGATGGTGGCCCCGAACAGGAGGTTCTGCCTGTCTGTGGGGCAGAAGTCGATGATGGCCTCGAGTTCGTCCTGGAAGCCCATATCGAGCATCCTATCTGCCTCGTCGAGGATGAAGTACTCGATGTCGCCGACCTGGAGCTGGTCGTTCTTGAGGAGGTCCAGCACCCGTCCTGGTGTGCCGACGACGATGTTGGCGGTCTTGGCGCCCTCGATCTGGGGCTCGTAGCCGACGCCGCCGTAGATCGTGACGGTCTCGATGTCCTCGCCTGAGTATTTCTTGATCTCTTTGGCGACCTGCTTGGCGAGTTCCCGTGTGGGACACAGGATCAGTGCCTGGGTGCGATCGCCGTCGATCTGCTCGATGAGTGGCAGGGAGAAGCTGAGTGTCTTTCCTGAACCGGTCTCGGATTCGACGAGGACGTCTTTGCCCTCGAAGATAGGGGGTATGGATTTCTGCTGTACTTCTGTGGGTTCTGTTATGCCGTCGTCCTTCATCATGTCGATGATATGGTCTGAGATGTCGAGTTCGTTGAATTGCATTGTCTTTCCTCTGGTATCGTGTAGGGTACTGGGAGAACGATGTTCGCGTTCGTCCTGTCTCTGTGGATGAAGCGGCTCCAACTTTTATAAGTACCACTCCGGCGGAGTGACCGTCGGGTTCTGGTGTGAACTGGGGGGTTTCCAGGCTGTCTGTTTAAGTACGTGGTCCGGCCATCGGTAGGTACAATGGTCGAGTTCGAGACGATCGAGAAAGAGCGTATCGATTACGGTGATTTCGGCGGGGAAAACTTCATTGAGGTCTCACGGAACAGGGCGATCCAGGACGATGGGTCGAGTAACACCTTCCTCCAGATCTCGACGGGCTACTATGCGGAGGATGGTGAGCGGTACAAGAAGCGGTTCACCGTGCCGACGAACGAGAAGGCCATCGAGCACGTCGTCGAGAAACTCCCGGAGCTGTTCGAGAAAGAGCAGGCGGCCGCAGAGGATGGCGGGGAGTAGATTTTTAACCTCTCCGTGACAACGGTCTGCCATGTCGGCCGACCTGAAGATCCCGGACGTGTACGGGGAAGAGACCGATTCCAGACTGCGGTCCTACGAGGATGCGAGGATCCTCGATCTCGGCTGCGGGTCCGAGCCGGATGTGGCGTATCTTACGGATGATTCTGTCGATGTCGTCCAGGCCGACATGGAGCCACAGTATCTTGCTGAACTCAGGGAGGACCTGGCAGGAGATGATACCCCTCAGGCAGGGCAGGTGGGGGCTGATGGCCGATCACTGCCGTTCGAGGACGATACATTCGATGCTGTCTATGGTGGTGCCTCGTTCATGCACGGGACATCGGGCATGATCAACGTCGAGGCGAGTGATGTGTTCCGGGTGCTCGATGCGGGAGGGGATATCATCCGGGCGGGTGCCAGCCATGATGCGTACTCGGAGGAAGGGTTCCTCCGTCAGTCGTTCATGGCCCCGTTCGCGGACCATTTCGATGATGTCCGCATGGAGGGGAAGTGCTTCCTGATGGAGGGCTATGATGGAGGCGTTCCTGACATCGAGGAGATGTACAGGGTGTTTCTGGATGCGGAAGAACCTGTCGATGCGCTTCCGGTAGGATCGGTGTCGTACGCGACGGTCTGGCCGTTCCAGGAGACGGTCGAGGTCGATGGATACACCGACAGCATCCGGGAGCAATGGAGCCGGGTCGATGCCCTCGATGAGGACTACTTCGAGGAAGATCTCCCAGACGAGATGGAGACCTGGACGTGGGCGACGGTCGTCTCGTACCCGGACCGGGATGTGTTTTTCCTCGACAGCCAGTATGTGGATCCGGAGACGGAAAGAAGTGCGGGCCACCATCGCGTGCGTGGTGAGACAGAAGAGAGCGTCGAGGAGCTTGTAACCGTCGCTGAGGAGGAATGGCGGCTGTAAGAAATCATTCCACGAGCCGGTCGGCCATCTTCTCGGGGTCGAACCGCTCGAGGTCCTCGTACTGCTGGCCTGTTCCGAGATACAGGACGGGCTTGCCTGTGACGTAGCCGAGGGAAAGGGCTGCCCCGCCTTTCTTGTCGACGTCGATCTTGGTCATGATGATGGCATCGAAGCCGATCTCCTCGTATTTCTCGGCCTGGGTGATGACGTCGTTGCCGGCGAGGGCGTCGACGACGAGGATCTTCATGTCGGGCTCGTTGACCCGGCAGATCTTGTCCAGCTGGTCCATCAGGTTGGCGTCGTCGTGGCTCCGGCCGGCGGTGTCCGCGAGGACGATGTCATAGCCTTCGTTGTCGGCGTGTTCTTTTGCGTCGTAGATGACGGCGGCTGGATCGGAGCCGTAGTCGTGGCTGATCATCTTGAGGTCGAGGCTGTCGGCGTGTTCCTGGAGCTGGTCGATTGCGGCGGACCTGAAGGTGTCTCCTGCCGCCAGGAGGACGGAATGGTCGTCGTTCAGCATGTTGGCGATCTTCGCGATGGTGGTCGTCTTCCCGGAGCCGTTGAACCCCATGAAAAGGACCAGGCCGGGCTCGTCCCGCTCTGCGATGTCCTCGATCTCGAGGTCTGCGGGCTGGAGGACGTCGGTGATGGTGTCCCGGACAGAATCATGGATGTACGAATTGACCTTGGTCCGTGTGACGCTCTCCCCGGTGAGGTCCTCTTTGAGATCTGCTGTCAGCCGGTCGACGACGTCCTGGGCGACGTTGTTCTGGAGGAGCTCCATCTCGAACTCCCAGAGCATATCGTCGATGTCGTCTTCGTCCAGTTCCTTCTCTGCGACGGCTGACTTGGCCTTGCTTGAGAAGTCCTTGATGGAGTCCTTGAGATTGTCGAACATGGTCTAGTGGTCGTGATCGTGGCCTGCGTGGCCCTGTGCCTGCTGCTGTGCCATCTTCTGTTGCATCTGCTGGAGGGCGGGCTGGAGTTCCTGCATCTCTGCCTGATCTTCCTCGAGGTTGTCTTGGATCCGTTCTTTGGCATCGTCCATCTCATCCTTGCGTTCATCGAGGAGTTCCTTGGCTTCCTCGATCGGTTTCTTTGCCATGGCGTCGGCCCCGATAGAGACGATGACTTCCTCGGTGTCTTTGACCTCTGCAACGGCGAAGGCGCCTGAACCGACGGGGACGAGAAGTTCCTTGCCTTCCTCGGCGTTGTTGATCTCGTCGATCGCTTCCTGGGTGTCGCCGAGTTCCTCGATCTGTTCTTCGATCTCTTCTTTGTACTCCTGCATCGCTTCGATCTGCTGCTGGAGCTGCTGGTATCGCTGTACCTTCTCCTGCATCTCCTGCTGGCTCATCTCCTCGCCGGGCATGGTATCACTGTTCCTCGACGCTGTCGATGGTGATGTTGGCCCGTGAGATGCTGTGTTCGCTCCCGAGCTCGCTGAAGACGAGTTCCCGGGCGTGGCTTTCGGAGTCTGCTTCGATCTCCTTCTCGTAGGGCTGGGTCTCCCGGCCCATGTCTGCTGTTCCTGTGACTGTGTACTGCATGAGAATACACCTGTGGAGGTGGGTGCGTGCAATCTTTTTATACGTTGGCTGGTTCGGTCACTCGAACAGGCCCTTGTAGCTGATGTACCCGAGGATCGAGACCTGTGAGGCGAACAGGAGGAAGGCCATGATGTCTAGGGTCGGCTGGGCACGGAACTGGTCGAAGATGAACCACAGCAGGAATGCCCCGAGTCCGTACAGGAACAGGCCGGCCCCGAGCCGCATGTGTCTCCTGTTCTTCGTGCGCCATTCCTCGAGCCTGTCGGAGGACATCCCGAGGTACATGAGCCCGGTGATGATCAACAGGGGGGCGACGAAGATGAGATTGTACAGGGCGAGCCAGGGCATCCAGGTCCCGATCCCGACACCGGCGGCATCGATGAGCCCGAGGATAGCGAGGTAGACCTGCCCCGTGCAGGGGAGCTCGAAGGCGGCGGCCCCGAAGCCGATGGGCAGGGTCATCGCGAGTGCGAGCCGTGGCCGGTCGCGGGACAGTTCCTGCATCCTCTCCGTCCACATCTTGATCCGGTCGGAGGCGCCGGGGATGACGCTCATGTCCATCGAGACGCCCTTGCCGTACCAGAAGAAATCCTTGATCTCGAAGGCTGCTGCGGAGAACGCGACGAAGGTGGCGATCCAGTAGAACCAGTACGACATGGCCTGGGATTGGACGGCCGAGAGGAGGCCGAGCCCGGCGAGGTAGTAGGTGATATAGACCGCGGTTGTGTACAGCAACCCGCCGATGAGGACGCTGCGTTTGTCCTCGAAGACCTTGGTCAGGTAGGCCATCAGGAAGATGAGGACGCCGAAGGCACACGGGTTGATTGAGTCGATCGCTGCCCCCAGGATGACGGCCGGGAGTGCGAGCTGGTCGAACGCGAGCGTGCCGAGGATCGGGAGCGTGAAGCTGATGTCTGCCATGGTGTATCACCCTGAGTCGTTCTGTGGTGTGAACCCACCGGTCTCTTCTGTTTCCCGGTAGCCCTCTGGCAGAGGACATCCTGTGTGGTCTGCGAGGTCCTGGAGGCTCTGGGCGCCGACGTACTTCTCGCCGTCGATGACCCAGGTCGGTGTGCCGGAGCCGACGTTGACCTCACAGGCATCGCCCTGGGTGTCCGATGGTTCGAGGGGCTTGATGGAGGAGATCGTCTCCGCCCGGTCGCCGAGTTCCTCGGTCGCCTCGCTGTCTGGCCGGCACCGGACGTAGTAGCCGCGCTGACTGAAGTTCGCTCTGAAGGCATCCTTGCCGATGAAGGTCTTCTGCTTGTTGCAGTGCGGGCAGGCATCGAAGCCGTACATGGTTGCGCCCTCGTCCGCGAGGCAGGAGGCGAACCTGTGATAGTCCTGGTCGATGGTCTCTCCGCCGAGGATGAGGAAACCGCCGACCCCGATGACGGCGATGACACCGAGGACGAAGAACGGTCGTGGGTCGAGGTGTCTCTCTGGGATGGGTCATGCCTCCGTGTAGAAGATGTCCTCGAGGCTGTCGCTGATGGGTTTCCTGAGGGACGTGTATCCGAGTATGAGGATACTGAAGATGAGGATGTGCTGTATGGTGCAAAACGGGCAGATGGCGAGATTTCCGGTCGCCTTCGGGAGGATGTACAGTTCGACGACCAGCAGGTAGATGACAGGGACGACCCCGGCGCCGATGTACGTGAAAAGCAGGAAGAGCTGGTCCTTGAACCAGTCGTATCCGCGGAGCGTGGCGTAGCTGAAGCCCATGAGCCCAACCCACCAGATAAGGCCCCAGAGGGCGGTCGCGATGCCGGAGCCGGGTGGCATCTCGCCGAATCGCGACTCGGTGACGAGGGAACAGGAGAACGTCTTCGAGAGGTCACATACAGCTGAGGAGAGGAAGTAGTGCTCGTAGGTCTGGTAGGTAGCGACCATGAGACCGAGGATGCTGATCCCGATGATCCAGCGGAGCTTGGTATCTCGTTCCATGGTATCATCTCAGCTGAGGAGGTACCTGAGTAGGGGGTGATGCTGGACGATATCGGTCTCCAGCAGGCGCTTGTCCAGTCCGAAAAAGCGGCCGGCGCCTGTGACAGCGATGATGAGGAACAGGAGGAGGTAGACCATGTCGCTGTTGAGGAGGCCGTGACTCCAGTCGGCGTTGCCGTAGTAGAAAAGCACCATCATGAAGGCACCGATGGAGCTGAACAGCCTGGTTGCGCCCCCTGTCAGGACAGCGAGACCGACGGCGATCTCTGTCACGACGACGAGCGGACCGATGAACGACAGGCCGGCGAGGATGTGGACTACGGGCTCGACGAGGTAGGAGAAAGCCGTCATGAGGGCGGCACACGGCAACTCGAGGAGACCAGGAAGTGAGGTGCTGATCTCCGGGGTGGAAAGTGGTGTTGCCTCTGTCAGGTAGGTGGACGCGTAGCCGTAGGACAGTCCGTCCGTCAGGAGCTTGCTGAGACCGGAGTACAGGAACAGCCAGCCCATGATGAGCCGGACGGCCAGGATGCCGTACTGTTCGGTCTCTCTACCATCACTGTCCGCTATTGTCGGGAGGGCCATCGGTGACAGCTAGGGGGCGTGTGAAATTAAACCTGTCTCTATGTCCGCTAGGGAGGCGGTGCGTGATGCTGTCCGGGGGAGGAGCCCTCTGTCACAGATGCGGCTGTGACCTTTCGATGGCTGTCTCAGTCCGTTTTTTAACGTAGTGTCCCCTATACAGGTGTATGAATGTCCCTGACCTGTACCCGGAGGACCATGCGGTAGATCAGGCCTCGTACTGCATCCTCCTCCGGCTGGTGGAGGCGGACGATCCGCTGTGGAAGCGGGAGCTGACCCGCAGGCTGAACGACTGGAGGACGGGTGGGCTGTGCCCGCTGAACATCGACGATCCGGTCAACGTCCAAACGGTGAGCCGGAAGGTCGACGATCTGGAGGAGGCAGACCTCCTCGAGACGGCCGTGACGTATCCGGAGGATCTGAGACGGTACGTGGAAGCCTACAGGGTCACAGGAGACGGCCGTGTTGCCCTCGAGGAGGTCTCTGATCTGATCCTGGAGGAGCTGCTGGCGCTGTACGCTGAGCGATGCGCGCGTTCTGAATCCCTGTCCCTGGCCGATGGATTGCCGGAGCGGCTGGCGGAGAACGCGACGATGGATATCGAGGCCAGGACGATCGATTCACTTGAGGCGGAGTTCCGATCGCGTCTCGATGGTTCCTTCGAGGGACGCTTGACGGTTGAGGGTTAGTTGGGCTGTCTGGTCCGCTCTATGGTGGCATCGATGACGGCTTCGACCCGCTCACGGACATCGCTGTCGGTGAGATCGCCGTCCTGGAAGTGCTGGTTGCTGGCGAAGGCGGATTCTGGGACTGTCTCGACACCGAAGTACGTCATCAGGCTCCGTAGTTCTCGTTGGACCATGAGGAATCCCTTCATGGTCCCTCCTTTGCCCATCAAGCCGGCGAAGTCGCCGTTGAATGTGCCGGGGGGAATGAGATCGATCATGTTCTTGAAGACGCCGGCGTATGACCAGTTGTACACCGGGACACAGAAGGCGTAGGCGTCTGCGGTGCTGATGGCGTCCTGCCACCTGCTGACGTCCTCGTTGTACGCATCCCAGTCCCTGGCATCGCAGAGCTGCCAGTCGATGTCCCGCGGGTCGATGAGGGTGACATCGATGTCGTTGTGTTCGCTGGCATGATTGGCGGCGTGGTCCGCCATGATGGCGGACTGTGAGGTGTCCGAGAGGCTGCCGGATGCGATCAGAAGGTCCATGTATCGGCTGTCCTGTCGAACGTTTTAAGGGTTGAGGGGAACAATAGGCCCCGGGTGGAGACACGTGGGCTACACGATACCGGACGGGGCTGCCGACATCGAGGTCGATGAGGCAGCATCGGATGTCTATGATTTCGTGCGTGAAAACGAGGATGGTTTCTACGGTGTTCCTGACGAGCCCGGCGTTGCGCTGGCCGAGATAGGGAGGGAGATCGATCTCGAGCCGGGCCAGGCACGGCGATCCCTGGAGAAGCTTCGGGAGGCAGGCTTGCTGGAGCGTGAGGTCCACAAGATGGGTGAGCTGGCGATCGACCAGAAGCCGGCCTACGATGCGATAACGGACCACAACGATCGACTGCCTGAAGGCGAGTTCGACAGGGCGTATGCGATCGATGATGTCTACAGCACGACGGCGTTCGTCTCGGAGACTGACATCGTCAACGGACTGACGGAGTGAGATGATGCGGTACGACGACCGGTCGGCGGAGCTGCGGACGCTGGAGTACCTGGAGGCAGCGGGCAACGCCTCCCGCGAGGAGATCCGGCAGTGGACGGATCTTGACGAGGACGATGTCCACGAGGCCGTCTACCGGCTCCGGGAGGACGATGTCGTCTTCGAGTACGGGGCCGACGTGATGATCTCCTGGCGGGTCCCGGATCCTGCCGATGTCCGCGACGTGCTGGCCGATGCGGAGACCGCTGTGCTCTATTCGTTCATCAAGGACAACGATGAGGCCACCCATACGGACTACGACATCGATGGTGTCCCGCTTTCAGGTATCCTCGAGGAGTACGGTATCGAGGCGGACGATCCGTTCATGCCGGGAGGTGATGACGGGGAGAACCCCATCTATGGACGTCTCCGTGATCTCGAGACCGCTGGCCTGATCGACCGGAAGGGGTTCGATGCCGCCTGTGGCAATGACGTCGGGTGGAAGGGAGGCGTGATGCAGCGTCTCGTCGACCTCCTCAGGTCAGGTGGTAGTGCGGATCGTGAGGTCAACTTCGAGGAGGCCTGGGGTGATGCCGGAGCGGTCTATACCGCGGCGGAGATTTCTGGGGTCCATGAACAACTCCTCGATGACCTGCTCGAGTGAGGGTCAGTCCTTTTTGATGTGTCTCCCGTCCCCGTCGAGGTACGAGATGTCCGCTGCTCAGATTTCCTCTGGTGAGGAATCTGATCGAGCACCATCCCCGCGGTGGATGGTGCGCTGGGGGAACGGGATGGTGATGTCTTCCTCGCCGAATTGCTTCTTGATGGTTTCCCGGAGGTCTGTCCCTGCCTGCCAGGCGTCGCCCCTGTCGTGGGACCAGATCCTGAGTTCAAGGAGGACGCCTGAGTCCCCGAGGTCCTTGGTGATGACGCTGGATTCGCCTTTCGTGGTCAGATCGTGGCTGTCGGCTTCCTCGAGGATGATCTCTTTGGCGCGGTCGATGTCATCGCGGTACGAGATCGGTATCTCGACCCGGAACCGGGATTTCTCGTCGATGATGGAGTAGTTCTTGATGTTGTCGTTGAGTATCTTGGTGTTCGGGACGATGACCCGCTCGTTGTCGGGTGTCTGGATGACGGTGTGCCTGAGGGTGATGTCCTCGACGGTACCGTACTGGGTACTTGCCTCGATCTTGTCACCGACCCTGAACGGGTTGAAGATGGCGATGAAGATGCCGGAGATGATGTTGGAGAATGCCTCCTGGGCGGCGAATCCGACGACGATGCCGAGGAAACCGGCGGAGGCGAAAAGAGCATACGAGATCCGGCGGAGGCCGGGTACGGTGTGGACGAGAAGGGCAGCACCCATGATGTAGATTCCGGCATTCATGAACCGTTTGAGGAGGGTATAGGAGGTCTTGCTGATCTCCATGTCCTTCGAGGCTGACTTGAGCCGGTCTTCCAGCCGTGATTTGAGCATCCTGTCGAAGAACTTTGACGTCAGGACCGTGCCGACGACGATGCCGGCGAGCTTGAGGAGGAGGATGGTCTCGCCGCGGTAGGGTTCGACTGCCGTCAGGAAGGACTCGAGCATGGAGGGGTCTTGCCCCCGGACCCATAAATACGTCACGCCTGCCGGAGGGCGCGGAGGACGGTGAGGGCACAGTCCTTCCTGGCAGGGCTGAGTTCCCAGCCGAGGGCCTCGAGGAATGCCTCAGCGTCCATCTCCTGTAGATAGGCGGGATCTATCTGGTCACACAGCTCCGTGACCTTTGCGGTGGCGGCCCGGCAGACCAGGCAGCCGTCGACGGCGATATCGACCGGTTGGAGGGACCGGACCGCGACCCTGTCACCGCAGCTCCCGTTCTCGGTGGCATCGTCGTTCTCCCGGATCGCGGGGAGGTCCTGTTTTGCGTGTTCGATCAGGTCGTTATCGTACATCGGGCAGGTCCTCGATGGCGTCTTTGATGGACTCTACAGCGGTTTCGATTGTGTCCCCGGTGGTGTAGATGTAGGTGCTCAGCCGGACAGTGCCCTTGATACCGAGGGTCTCGATCAGCGGTCGCGAGCAGTGATCCCCGGCCCTGACCTCGATACCACGCTGGTCGAGGTAGGAGGCGATGTCGTGGGGGTGGATGCCCTCGACTGTAACGGAGACCGTGCCGGTGTCCGGCGGTCCGCCGACGGTGCTGACCCTCTCGATCTGCTGGAGCCGGTTGTGGGCCTGAATGGCGAGGCCGCGGGTGTGATCGTGGACAGCGTCCATCCCGAGGTCCTCGAGGTACGCGATTGCGGCACCGAAGCCGGCGATGGCATCAACAGGCAGGGTCCCTGCCTCATGGCGGTGTGGTGGGTCACGGTATATCGGTCCGGCGGGATCGGTGACCATGCCGCCGCCGGTCCGTGCTGGTTCCATCTCCGCGAGGAGGTCATCGCTACCATAGAGGACTCCGAGCCCTGGTGTCCCGAGCATTTTGTGCGGAGAGAACGCCGCGAGGTCGATCCCGATGTCGCAGAGATCGACAGGGACATGTGGGACGCTCTGGGCGGCGTCCATGACGGTGTGGGTTGCCTGCTGTCCGCGTTCGAGTATCTCTTCGATCCGGAACATCCGGCCTGTGACGTTGCAGGCATGCGGGAACGCGAGGACGTGGGTATCGGCATCGACCTTTTCCTCGAGGTCCTGGAGGTCGATGCTGCCGTCTTTGTTGACCGCGACGGTGCGGAGTTTTGCCCCTGTCCGCTGGGCTGCCTGCTTCCAGGGCAGGTGGTTGGCGTGGTGGTCGGCGGCGGTGATGACGATGTTTTTATCGGTCATCTCGTCGTGACAGAGGCTCATGGCGGCCTGGTTGATGCTGTCGGTCGCGCTGTGGGTGAACACGATCTCGCCTGGATCGGTGCCGAGGAACCGGGCGGCCTGCTCGCGGACGGTCTCGACGGTATGGCGGGCCTGATGGCTGAGTGTGTGGACGCCCCTGCCCGGGTTACCGTGCCGTTTTAGTTCGTCTGAGACGGCCTCGATGACCTGCCGCGGGATCAGGGAGGTGGCCGCGGAATCGAGATAGACAAGCTCCTGGCCGTTGACGGTGGTCTCGAGGGCGGGGAAGTCCGTCCTGATGCTGTCCGGGTCCATCTCACTCACCGAGCCCGAGTATGTGGTCGATCTCGGTCCTGTATTCTGGTGGGAGGTTTGTGAGTGAATCGGCCGCGTGATCGATCGGCTCGCCGGGGCTGTCTGTCATATCGGTGAGCCGGAACCTATCTGTCTGGAACGCTGTCTCGGGTGTGAGGACACGGGAGGGTCCATCGGCCTCGATGATGGTCCGTGGTGCCTTGAGGAAGTGATCGATCGGTGTTGTACCGATTGTCCGTGTTGAATCGAGCAGGAGGGTGTCTCTCCAGTGCTGGAGACTGCCGTACCGGAGTTCGGCATCGCCGGCATCGATGATGGTCGACCCTGCCCGGAAGGGACGGGAGCGTGGGGCTGAACAGCCCTCGACAACGGTCGCTTTGGCCTTCTCTGTGGCCTGGACGATGATGAGATCGATCTTCGGGCTGGCAAAGCCCTGCAGGACGGGCTGGATGACAGTGTCCTCCGGTTCCTCGATGCGGATGTGGACGCCGTTGGTGAAAAATGCCTGACAGAGCCGCTGTACTTGGGTGCCTGGTTCCGGGATGTCCTCGAGGACGGATGGATCGTCGCTGACGGCGTCTGTGAGTGTCTGTATCCGGGTGGTGTCGTTCATCCGGTCCTGGAGCCGGTCCCATACCTCCTGGGAGACGTCGATACGGTCGCCGCCGTGGTGCGTGTATGCCTGCTCGAGGTTGTCGGCGATCGCTGGATCGAGGTCGCTGGCGACCTGTTGTCTATGTTCTTTGAGGCGTTCTGGCTCATCGTGGCTATCTGCTATCCGCCTTGCGAGCCGTTCGGGTTGCATCGGGGAGAAAGAAAGGAATGGAACAGGAGGGGCCCTACAGTTCGTCGGGCCGCCTCATCTGTTCGTCATCGACGCCGAGGTCGTTCTCGAGTTCCTCCTCGGTGGCTGGGGCGTCGAGGTCCTCGTCCTCGCGATCGTCGTCGACCTCGTCTTTGTCGTATCGGTCATCCTCGTCCTGATTGGAATCGCCTTCCTGCTCAGGCTCGTCCATCTCTGCGTCCTCGGATCCTGGGCCGTCCCATTCTTCGTCACTGTCCGGCTCTCCGAGGGTCTCGTCGGGTTCGAGGTCGTCTTCGTCTTCTTCGACCTCGTCTTTGTCGTATCGGTCTTCGTCGTCTGTCTCGAGCTCGCTCTCGTCGACATCGCGGTCGATTACCTCTGCGAACGCGAACTTGCGGCCGACGGAGTTCACTTCGACCCTGACGGTCTCGCCGACTTCTGTCTCGGGGACGAAGACGACGAACCCTTCGACGCGGGCGATACCGTCTCCCTTGGAGCCAAGGTCCTCGACCTTGATGGTGTATGTTTTGCCTTCTTCGACGGGCTTGTCATACCCTTCATCCTCATCATCGTCATATGCCATGGTACAACACCTGGAACGTGTGAACAGATTGACGACGAGCTTTATAAAACAGCAGGGGTCTGCCGCAGACAGCGGCCGTGGTGCGGGCAACGCATTTATACGAGGAGCGGTTATGAGCTGTTATGCCGCCGGGTCATGGGGATCAGTGCATCTTCTGCCAGCTTCTCGAAAGTCCCGATGAGACGTTCACGATCCATGAGACGGACGATGTCCGGGCCTGGCTGGATATCAATCCGCGTGCCCGGGGCCACACGATGGTGGTGCCGAAGGACCACGCGGCGTCCCCGGAGGATCTTGGCGAGACGCTAACGGAGCTGTTCAACGTGGCCCGGATCGTAGGCGAGAAGGCGAAAAACGGGCTTGGGGCGGATGGCTATTCAGTCGTGATGAACGATGGCGAGGCGGCAGGCCAGAAGGTCCCACACTTCTACATGATCGTGTTCCCGCGGTTCGTGGGGGAGCAGAACGAGGGAACCCCGACGGGTGCGATCTTCCCGCCGATGGAGGACATGGACGAGAGCGATATGGCTGAGATCCACGAACAGATGGAGGATGCGTCGTACAATGATTTCTCCGGGTCACACACGACGACCTACCACGAGGAGGTCCGTGAAGGCTCTGAATCTGATGAAGACGATTCCTCGGAAGGTCACGGGTTCAGGAAGAAAGATCCTGCTGAGTTCAGGTAGGCTGCCATGACCTGACCGGGGCTATCGGGACCTGGCTGCTGGAGGCTGTCCGGTGGGTCGACCGTCTCAGAGGACGCCGCCTATGACCAGCCCGACGATGACGCCGATGAAAAAGAGGAAGATGCCGGTCCCGGCCTGCTCGTGGATGCACATGTTCTTGCTCTCTTCCCCGAGCGATTCAGTATCGGCCGAGCATTTGGGGCATATATTTGCCATACTGTAGTACTGTGGTCCCGGGTTTATGAGTCCACTGGTGTGGCGGTGACCTCGATGGCATCAATCGGGTACGCGAGCTGTGTCTCCCAGACGACGGAGATGCCGACGGCGACGACCAGATGATCCTGCCTGATCTCTGGGGTCTGCCAGCTGTACCGGTAGGTCTTCCAGCCTGCTTTCGTATCGAGGTCAGCGCGGAGGCCCCCGGTTGTCCTGTTGTCCGTGGTCCACGTGGAGCCTGATTGTGGGAAGTCGGTCTCGCCCTGCGGGGGCTCTGTCCCGGTCAGCATGACGATCTGGGCGAGCTTGTTGAAGCTCTCGCTCTGGCTCCAGGCGTCTGCCTCCATGGTGATGATGTAGCGATGTCCTTCCTGGATGGACATGTTGGTCTGGAGCCAGATGGTGCCGTCGTCCTGGTTGCCGTCGATCCGGTAGAGCATGCTCCGGTTGCTCTCGGAGGCGTACCGCTGGTCGGGTTCGATGCTCCAGGCGACGGTGCCGTTCGTGTTGGGGTCCTCCGGTACCTGGGCGCGTTCGTGCCATCGGGCCGGACTGTCCTCGAAGCTCTCGGAGAGGGTGATTCTGTCGGGCTCAGAAGGGGATGTGTCCGTCGGGTTCGTGGTCATCGCGAGTACTGCCAGTCCGACGGTCGCAAGGAGGACAAGGCCGCCGAGGATGAGCGTCGGATTGGTCCGGTCCATCGGTATCGGTAGACGGTGCCGGTCGCGGGCTTAAATAACCGGGTCGTTCTGTTCGGTCTGTATCGAAAGGACTCAGACGGGCTTGAGCGGCAACATGTAGTAGGCCATGATGGCTATCAGGACGAGGAGGACGTACTGGATCTGTTGCCGTGGAGCCTGTTCGTTGATCTTCGAGCCGGCGAGGGCCCCGAGGATGCCGGCACCGGCGATGAAGGCGGCGAGGTCGATGCTGACGTTGTCGATGAGGAGGTGATTGAGGGAGGCAGGGACCGATATCGCGGTGACGTTGAGGAGGCTGACGGCGGTCGCGACGTGGATATCGAGGTGCATGAAGACATCGAGGAACGGGACCATGATGGTGGTGCTGGTACCAAGTAAGGCGTTGACGATGCCGAAAACGACCCCGGCTGCCAGGAGGGTGATGGTATCGACCTGGTAGCCGTCGCCGTGGTAGTCGTTCTCGATCCTGCGTGGGAACTGCTTCTCGAGGCCCTCCCCGACCCTGCCGAGTTTCTCGGCTCTTTGTGCTGCCTTGTCCTCCATGTCCTCGATGCCGTCGCCGACGACCTCCTTCGAGAGCTCCCTGCCCTCGGTCTGGGTGGCCCCGCCGCCGTCCTTGCGCATCTCGACGATCATCTTGGCCCCGACGGTCGCGAGTAAAAGCGTGTAGGCCCAGTTGAGGACGGATGAGGGAGCGATGGCGTTGAGCCAGACACCGACGGGGGTGCCGAGGATGCCGCCGACGATCAGGGGCTTGGCGACCCTGTGGCCGACCGCTTTCTCCCGGAGGTGCTCGTAGGAGCCGGCCAGGGTGATCAGGACCTGTGCTGTCAGGGCGGTGCCGATGGCGAGTTTGACATCGATGCCGAAGAGGAACTTCATCGAGGGCACCATCAGCCAGACACCGCCCATCCCGAGCCCGCCGGACAGGACCCCGACGACGAACCCGAAGGCGGTCGCGATGAAGACCTGTCCTGCCGGCAGGGAGAACCACGGGAGGAGATGGGGTGCCAGCAGCGCGCCAACACCGAGTAGTGCGAGCGAGCGGTCGGTGACGGCCATACGCCCTACTGTTGGGCTGGCTGGTAATTAAAGCGTGTGGCCGACAGTGGATCAGTCCTGGTCTATGCCCATATCGTCCTTCCAGCCGTCCCAGTCATCGTCGTCGAGTTCCCAGTCGTAGCTCTGGTCGACGGTCTCCCGGACCTGCTGTTCGCGCTCTTCAGGGGACAGCTGGAGGTCGTCCTCGTCCTCGATCCTGGCGTGGACGTATCCTTCCTCGTCCAGGACCCTATCGATCTTCTCCATGGTGGGGTCCTCGAGGAGCTGTCGTGCGGTCTCCCGTGCTGCCTCGTCCCGTATCTCCTGTTCGTCCGGTGAATCATCGGAGGTCAGTCTATCGTATATCTTGGAAGGTCCCCGCATCCCTGCGGTGAAGCCGGCGATGAAGAAGGGGTCGTCCGCGACTGCCTCATAGAGGGTCTCGCTGGCCTGATTGCCGTATAGTTCGCTGTATCCGCTCTGTGTGGCTATGTCCTCTCCCAGCGCAAAGCCGGTCCCGACGGCCCCGCTGCGTGCGGTGCTGGAGCTCCGGTCGTCCTCTCTGTAGTCGAGGGCGGCCTCCAGCCCGGCGAAGATCATGCCCATACCGGCGCCGATGGCGGCCTTGCCGCCGTATTCGATGATGTTCTCATCTGTGCTGGCTGCTTCGTAGAGCTGGTCGAGTGGCATACTGGTGCATGGTTGCTGTCCGACCCTTTTAAATCTTGTGGAATTTTTGTCACTGAACGATTACAACAGAACTCGGGTGAGGGGCACACTGCCCCGTGGTGGCGTGGGGTCGGTCTCGGCGCGGTCAGTCCTGGGTCTCGAGGTCCTCCTGGTCCGGCTCGGGGCCGGTCTCGATCTGCTGGAGGCGGTACCCGAGGTCCATGCGGGGCTCGCGGTCGGTCCGGGTCATCGCCACCACATGCTTGCATGTGCCGTCCGGCAGGAAAAGCGTGGCGGCCATCTGCTGGAGGGGTTTACGGATGTCAACGCCCACGCGGCCGCACCACACTTAAACCTTGCATGCTAACTCTGTGCCGACCGGTGCATCTTCATGAGCTATGATCCACACGAGATCGAGCAGCAGGTATCACAGTACTGGGCGGACAACAACATCGTCGAGAAGGTACGGGCGTCTACAGGGGGCGGGGAGCCGTTTTTCATCATCGACGGCCCGCCGTACTTGAACGGCCCTCCCCACGTCGGCCATATGCAGGGCAAGGTCCTGAAGGACGTGATGCTCCGGTTCAAGCAGATGCAGGGCTATGATGTCTGGGACCAGGCCGGCTTCGATACCCACGGCCTGCCGAACGAGCTCGCGACCGAGGAGGAACTCGGTATTGAGAATAAAAACGAGATCGGCGATTCGATCTCCTCGGACGAGTTCATCCGCAAGTGCAGGGAGCGGGCGACATCCGCCCAGGACCTGTGGAAGGGTATCATGTCGGATCTGGCGATCTGGCAGGACTTCGAGGACCCGTACATGACATACGATCCGGACTATATCGAAAGCGAGTGGTGGCTCGTCAGCGAGGCCGTCGACCAGGATCTGCTGTACACCGCCAGGAAGCCGATACACTGGTGCCCGCGGTGTCAGACGTCGCTGTCCGGCTATGAGGTCTCTGACGAGTACCAGGAGGTCACGGACACCTCGATCTTCGTGACGATGCCGTTGGAGAACAGGGACGAGAAGCTGCTGATCTGGACGACGACCCCGTGGACGATCCCGGCGAACATGGCGATTTTCGTCCATCCTGACTTCGAGTACGCCCGCATCGAGGTCGATGATGAGGTCATCATCGTCGCGGACCAGCTCGTGGACACGGTCATGGAGAAGGCAGGCTACGGCCGGGACGAGTACGAGGTCCTCGGGAGCGTCTCCGGGGTCCAGCTACAGGGCAAGAAGTACCGCCACCCGCTGGCCGAAGAGGTCCCGCGTCAGCAGGAACTGGACGAGCTGGACGGGGTCCATCGCGTCCATACCTCGGACGAGCTTGTCACCCTCGAGGAAGGGACCGGTCTCGTCCACGCGGCGACCGGTCACGGCCAGGAGGATTATGAGGCGACCAGGCCGATGGACCTGGATGTCTTCTCCCCGGTCGATGAGGAAGGTACGTATACTGATGAGGCAGGTACATACAAGGGCAGGTACGTCCATGAGGTCAACGAAGACATCGTGGCGGACCTGGATGACAATGGCGTGCTGTTCCACAGCGAGAAGTACCCCCACGAGTACCCCCACTGCTGGCGGTGCAAGACGAAGCTGGTGATGCGTGCTGCTGAGCAGTGGTTCATCCGGAACGACCGGGTCAAGCGCCGGATGCTGGACGAGAACCGGGACGTGGACTGGATCCCGGAGCACATCCGCAAGCGCTTCCACAACTTCGCGGAGGACAGCCCGGACTGGTGTATCTCCCGGCAGAACTACTGGGGCGTCCCTGTCCCGATCTGGGTCTGTGATGACTGTGGGGACTACGAGGTCATCGGCAGCTTCGATGAGCTGGAGGAACGGAATGGTGGGCTGCCGGAGGGCTTCGACCCGCACAAGCATTACGTCGATGATATGACCTGGGACTGTGTCTGTGGCGGGACCAGGGAGCGGATCCCGGACATCCTCGATGTCTGGTTCGATTCCGGCTGTGCGCCCTTTGCCTCGCTCCATTATCCGTTCGAGGACGAGCCCCTGGAGTCGATGTGGCCGATGGACTTCATCACGGAGGCCTCTGACCAGATCAGGGGCTGGTTCTACAGTCTCTTGTTCTGTGGCATCCTCGGGTTCGATGAGGCGCCGTACGATACGATCCTGTTCCAGGGCCATGTCCTGGACGCGGATGGGAAAAAGATGTCAAAGTCCCTGGGCAATGTCGTAGACCCGGTCGAGCAGGTCGAGGACTACGGTGCTGACCTGCCGCGGTTCTATTCCCTGCGTGCTGCCCCGCCGTGGGAGCAGACGAAGTACGATGAGACAGAGATCGAGGACGAGATCTACCGGCTGTTCAGTGTTTTCTGGAACACGAAAGAGTTCTTCGAGGCACACGGGGAGTACGTCGAGTGTCCCGAGGACGGGTTCGAACCTGAGGACCGCTGGATCCTGTCCCGGCTCAACTCGATCATCGATGAGGCACGGGAGCAGATGGAGCGGTGCCGATTCCATGAGCTGACCCGTGAGCTGGAGTCGTTCATCCTGGACGATGTCTCCCGGTGGTACCTGAAGAAGGTCAGGGAACGTGTCAAGGATGGCGACCAGGCCGCGACCTGGACCCTGTACGAGGTGTTGGGCCAGACGACACTGGTCCTGGCCCCGCTTGCCCCGTACATCTCCGAGCAGGTCTACAGTGACCTTGATGGCTCGGAGCCGTCGGTCCACATGGAGCAGTATCCCTCAGCGGGTGAGGAATGGATCGAGCCAGATCTCGAGGATGCGATGGATGTCGCCCGCGAGGTCGTCGAGCAGGCGATCACGATCCGGGACGCGAGGGAGTACAACCTCCGCTGGCCGGCGAAGAAGCTCATCATCGCGACAGAGGACGAGACGCGGGAGACCCTTGAGCGCCTCGAGGATCTGATCATGGACATGGCCAACGTCAAGGCCGTCGAGTTCGGCGAGGTCGCGACCAGCCTGGTCGCTGAGCCGGATTACTCCTCGCTCGGTCCGAAGTTTGGCGGTGATGCGGACGAGGTTGCACGGCTGATCGAGGAACTGGACCACGATCAGGTCGAGCAGCTCCAGAACACCGGCGAGATCGTGATCGATGGCTACGATGTCGAGCTGGAGGACGTCGAGGTCAAAAGCGAGACAGAGGACACCGTCGGCAACCGGGCGTTCAGCGACGGCCAGCTGTACATCGATCTCCACATGACACCGGCGATCGAGGAGGATGCCTACGTCAGCGAGGTCATCCGGGCGATCCAGCAGCTACGGAAGGACCTCGACCTGGATATGGCGGATGAGATCATCCTCGTCTTCGAGGGCGATGTCGGACCGCTCCAGGACCGCGAACAGCGTATCAGGGACCGGGTCAACGTCGCGGAGATCCGGTACGGCGGCGAGGAGCAGGCCCATGCTGGCGAGGTCTCCTTCCGTGAGCGGTCGGTCTCGTTCACGTTCTCGGATCCGGTGGGTGAGAGCGATGACTGACAGGCTCGAGCGGTTCATCGAGGAGACGGTGATCGAGGCTGAGATCATCGAGCTTGCACAGAACACGAAAAGCGCCAAGCAGGCTGCGAAGGCCCTCGGGACAGACAAGGAGGCGATCGTCAAGAGTCTGGTCTTTCTCGTCGACGATGAGCCGTACCTCGTGATCGTCCCTGGTCCTGTCCGGGTGGACGAGGACAAGCTGGCCGAGGCCCTGGATGCGGAGGAAGCCCGGATCGGGTCCCCTGATGAGGTCGAGGAACACACCGGCTACTCGGTCGGTGGTGTCCCGCCTGTCAGTGTGCCCCTGCCGAAGGTGATCGATGAGGTGGTGATGGAGCGCCACAAGGTCTACGGCGGCGGTGGCTCGGGCAACCACGTGCTGAAGATCGATCCACGGTTCATCGTGGATGAGGATTCTGTGACCGCGGATGTCACGGAGTGACGACCATAGAGGATATGTACGACGACGCTATCGAGTACCTTGAAGCTGTTGAACGGGAGGAAAACGTCCTGATAGTGCACCACTGGGACATGGACGGCTCCAGCGCTGCTGCGATCATCTCGAAGGTCCTGGCGGATTCCCGGGGCACTGGGGCGGATTTCGTCCGCATCCCGGAGGACCGGAAACACCAGGTCGGGGGCCGGACGGACCGGATCATCGAGCAGGAGAACGTCTCACGGCTCATCGTACTGGACATGTCTGTCCCGTCGGACCGGCTGGAGGAGCTGGTCGATGAGCACGATGTCGAGATCCTGCTGATCGATCACCATGATTTCGATGCCGTCCCGGAAGATGCTGTCTTCGTCAACCCGCGGATCGAGGACCCGGAGGCCTATATCCCGGCGGCGAAGCTGTGCAACGATATCGCGGACGAGGTCGGGCTGGACACGGACTGGATCGCGGGAATGGGGATCATCCAGGATTTCGGGGTAGATTCTGCCCCGGAGCTGTTCGAGCGGCTGGCGAAGCTGTACCCGAAGTACTTCCCCGATGAGCTGGACCAGGACACGCTGGCAAAGAGCTGTACCTACGGCAGGTATGCCTCGGTCCTGAACGTGAAGACGTACAAGGACACGGAAGAATGTGCCGTGCTGGCGTTCAAGGCCCTGACACGTGCAGACGGGCTGAAGTACCTCGAGAGCCGGCAGGAGTACAAGGAGCTGCTGGAGTACTACGAGGAGATGCAGGAGGAGTTCAACCGGATCAAGGAACAGTATGAGGAGGAAAGTGAGGTCCATGAGGACAAGAAGCTGGTTTTCTTCGAGTTCTCCTCGCCGTACCACATCAACTCCTCGATCGCGACCCAGATATCCCTGGAGAAGGAGGACTGGGCCTACATCATCGCGAAGATCGAGGGCGACCGTGTCAACGTCTCGTCACGGTGCCAGAGCGGCAGGATCGATCTCGGTGACCTGCTCCGGGAGGCCCTACCTGAGGATGCGGGCGATGATGCGGAGGCAGGCGGTCACCCGGTCGCTGCCGGCGCCTCGTTCAGGAAGGAGGCACTGGACCGGTTCAAGGAGAATCTCCTCGAGGTGATGGAGTGATGGACGTGGTCGTGACACCGCCTGCGGAACACCTGGACCTGGACGGGGACCGTCTGGACCCGCATCCCGATGATGGACGGCGTGAGTTCCCGGACGGTGAGGCCTTCGTCCGGCTGGAGGATGTGGTGTCATACGAGGAGGTGATGCTTGTCCATGCCGGCATGCCGACTCCTGGTGGCGGGCTATCGTATCTCCTCGGGGCCCTGGACCTGCTGAAGAACCACGATGTCCGGACGGAGCTTTTCTTCACGTACATGCCCTTCGGGATGCAGGATGAGAGCTTCCACAAAGGGACCTTGAACCGTGCCCGGGCGCTGCTGGACATGCTGGAGGGTTACTACGACGTCAGGCAGGTCCGCGCTGTTGACCCCCATTTCGCCCATCGGGAGTGGGTGATGGAGTACGCCTTCGAGGCTGTCCACACGTTCCCGCTGTTCGATGAGAAGATCGATATGGATGACTACGTTGTGGTGGGGCCGGATCTCGGTGCGGTGAAGCGGTTCGGCATCGAAGGGTTCACGAAACACAGGATGAACTCGTTCACCGTCGATATCGGTGGCGATGCCGGTGATCTGGAAGGGAAAGACGTCGTGATCTTCGATGATGTGATCGAGACCGGTGGGACGATGGTCGAGGCCTACGAGACGGTGAAAGATGAGGGTGCGGACCGTGTGGAGGCAGCTGCTGTCCATGGTGTCCTCGAGGAGGGTATTGAGCGGGTCAGGGAGACCTATGATGGGGCGTACCTGTCGAACTCGATCGGCGGCCACCGGTCGGAGGTCGAGGTCGAGCCCCTGATCAGGGAGGCCGCAGGGTTTTAATCCGGCCGGAGCCAATCACTGATCATGACGGATGCGGAGTTCGGCCACCTGATGGGGCAGAACCGCCGGCTGTTCACGGACCTGTACGAGCTGACGATGCTGCAGGGCTACCACGAGGCCGGTCACGACCCCAAGGCGACGTTCGACCTGTTCGTCCGCGACCTGCCACCGGACAGGGGCTACCTGGTCGCTGCCGGCCTGGAGCAGGTCATCGCGTACCTTGACGATCTTTCCTTCTCCGATCGCGAGCTGGCCTATCTGCGGGAGCAGGGCTTCGGGGAGGACGTCCTCGGGCGGCTGGCGGATATGGAGTTCAGTGGCGATGTCCGGGCGGTACCGGAGGGGGAGGTCGTGTTCCCGGATGAGCCCTTGATCGAGGTGACGGCGCCGCTGTTCGAGGCCCAGCTGATCGAGACGATGCTGATCAACCAGGTGGCCTACCAGACGATGATCGCGACGAAGGCCGCCCGGATCCGGGACGTCCTCGATCGCCGCGGTGGTGAGCAGTCCCTGGTCGATTTCGGCTCCCGGCGGGCCCACGGGACGGATGCGGGGATCAAGGCCGCCAGGTCGGCCTACATCGGCGGTTTCGACGGGACATCGAACGTCGCGGCCGGTGAGCTCTTTGATATACAGACTTACGGGACGATGGCTCACTCCTGGATCCAGAGCTTCGAGAGCGAGGAGGAGGCCTTCCGCGCGTACATGGACGAGTACGGGGAGGACTCGATCCTGCTGATCGATACCTATGATACGATCGAGGGCGCAGAGCTTGCCCAGCGCCTGAGTGCGGAGATGGACATCGATATCCGCGGTGTCCGGATCGATTCCGGCGACCTTGCTGCCCTATCCCGGGAGGTCGAAGACGAGACCGGGCTGGATGTCTTTGTCTCCTCGGGCCTGGACGAGTACGCGATCGAGCGGTTCTTCGAGGACGGCGGTGTCGCGACCGGGTTCGGTGTCGGGACCGGCCTCGTGACGAGCGTCGATGCCCCGAAGCTGGAGATGGTCTACAAGCTGGTCGCGGTCGAGGACGACGGGTCGATGCGCCCGGAGATGAAGCTGTCCGAGGGCAAGACCACATGGCCGGGGGCCAAACAGGTATGGCGCCGGGAGCGAGACGACACCTACCGGGAGGACGTGATCGGCCTCCAGGAAGAAGATATCGATGGTCGACCACTACTACAGGACATATACGTCGATGGGGAGCTGGTATACGATCTTCCCTCGCTGGAGCAGGCCCGGTCGCGCAGGGAGGCAACAACGGTGAGCGGGCTGCCGACCGGGGTCCGCCGGCTGGAGGACCCGGAACAGTTCGATGTTACGGTCTCGGAACGGCTGGAGCGGACGGCAGATAAGGTAACGGAACGATTGCAGCGGTGATACAATGGAACTCGATCCTGATACGACGGCACTGATCGTTGTGGACATGCAGAAGGGGTTCTGCAAACCTGAGGGGAGCCTGTACAGCGAGCGGTGCGAGGTGGTGATCGATGACGTGGCCGAGATGGTCGCGCGGTGCCGCGATGCAGCCGTCCAAGTTGTCTACACCCGGGACACGCACGAGGAGGAGTTCCGGACCAAATACTACGATGAGTTCGAGCGCTGGGGGCAGCACTGTGTCCGGGGGACGGAGGACACCGAGATCGTGGCGGAGCTATCCCCGGTCGAGCCTGGCGAGGAGGATCTCGTCGTGGAGAAAGGGACATATGATGCGTTCTTCGAGACGAACATGAACCAGTACCTGCGGTTCAACGGGATCGAGACGGTGCTGGTCGTTGGAGTGCTGACAAACGTCTGCGTGCTCCACACGGCTGCCTCGGCGGCCAAGCAGGATTACCGGTCGATCATCCTGGAGGACTGCACGGACGCCCTCGAGCAGGATGATAAGGACTACGCGCTGCACCACGCTGAGTGGCTGTTCGGTGAGACGGCCTCCAGGGAGGAGGTGTCTTTCAAGTGACCCACATACACCGCTATGCGGCCGCCCATCGTGAAAGGTTCTGTGAGGCCTACATGGACGATCCTGCGTCGGTGCTTGCGATGGAGCCGGCGGAATGCGAGCGCGTGACCGAAAAGCTGGGGTCGTTCTACCGCGGTCACCTCGAGACGACGGGACTGGATGGCTACATCGTCGGGATGAGCGGAGGTATCGATTCGACCGTGACTGCCCACCTGCTTGTCGATGCCGTCGGCCCGGAGAACGTCTTCGGTGTTATCATGCCGGGACCGCACTCTGATGGGGACCATGTGGAGGATGCATTGGCTGTCGCGGACCGTCTGGACATGCGGACGAACGAGCCGGACAGGTTCCGCAAGCGGATCGGTGAGGCGGTTGATACCCTGGAGAAGCTCGGCCGCCGGCAGGAGGGACAGCGCCAGCGACTGAAGCGTGGCAACATCCTGGCACGGTGCCGGATGACGGTGCTGCGGGATATAGCAAAGGCCAGGGATGCCTTGGTCGCGGGGACGACGAACGCCTCCGAGCGCGATCTCGGCTACATGACGATGGCTGCTGACGGACTGGGCGGGGTGGACAACGAGGCACTGTACGAGCTGTACAAGACATCGGTCCGGGACCTGGCGGGGTTCATGGGTGTGGAGGAACGGATCATCGAGAAGGCCCCGACCGCGGACCTGTGGGAGGGCCAGCGAGACAAGGACGAGCTCCTGCACGGCTATGATGTCCTCGATAAGGTCCTCGCTGGACTGGTCCTGGACCTGGACAAGGAGGAGATCGTTGAGGCCGTGGATGCGGTCGCCCACCAGGACGTAGAGGCCGTCCGGATGCGAAAGAAGGAGATGGCCTACAAGCGGTCGCTGCCGCCGCATCCATCGTTCTCTTAGCTCTCCCGGACGCGGTCCTCGAAGCCTATCTCTTCGAGTATCGTGAATGAGCAGTCCGGGACCAGCTCGTCCCAGTCCTTTTCATGGCGGATCCGCTCGCGGACGGTGGTGCCGGAGATGTGATCGGGCTGGAGGTAGTCAGGGTGGGCGACCTCGTAGCCTCGCTGGCTGAAAAGTTTCCTGACGTGGTCGTTCCCGGAGATGCAGCGGTCGATGGAGAGGCGATCCTCGATCCAGTCCATCCATGCTTCATCGTCGTGCTGGTCGGGGATGGCGATGGTATCGGGTTCCTCGAGGCAGGTATGTATGATGCGCTGCCGTTCCTCGAGGCTGAGTGGGTTCTCTGCCGTGTGTCGGTACTGGGAGCTCCCGACACCGATGATGAGGTCATGGTCCTCGCTGGCGGCGGTGAGGGCGTGGAGGTGGCCGCGGTGGAGTGGCTGGAACCGTCCGATGAACAGGGCACGTGTCATGGCTGTCGGTTCTCTGGATCGTAGGTGTTGCTGTGGATCTCGTCCGGGTCGATATCGGTGAGGCTGGCGTAGCTCTGTTCCATGATGGTCTGGAAGCCGTCCTCGGTGACCGGGACGAGACCGGTGTTCCTGAGCAGTCCGCTGCATGGTGCGGTGCCAGGGAAGGACAGGATGAACCGCTTCCAGGACAGACCCTCCCGGCCGGGTCCGCCGTAGCTGAGGACGTCGGCATCGAGTATCTCTTCGACCGGGAGATCTCCCTCCCGGAGGTCATCCATAGCGTCCTCGAGGACGCCGGCGCCGTCGAGTTTCTGGGGGAAGGCTGCATGGCTATCGTACTCAGGGACGATCGGTACGTCGTGGTCTCTGGCGTAGGAGTGGATGTCCTCGTCTGTGGTGTCCTGGTCGCCGCCGAGGAATCCGCGGACGGTCTCGACCACTCCGATGACCGGGTCCGTTTTCCCCTGTGCGAGGTGGTTGACGAGTGGGCTGTAACCGGTGCTGTAGTTGATGGCGGTGGTGAAGCCTTCTTCTTCGGCTGTCTCGTAGAACCGCCGGAGCTGGTTGTCGGGGAGCTGGAACTCGGGGACGAACGGGTGAGCTGGTGCGGTCCAGGCGGCGTCTTTCGCTGCTTCGTACAGCTCTTTTTCATTGATATCGCTGTATTCGTTGTCCTCGATCGGGAGGCCGTTGATGGTGTAGTGGTTCTTGCTCTCTTCGACTGAGGCCTCGACGGAGTTGATGATGGCGGCCTCGGTTCCCTCCAGTTCGAACCAGGCGTGGCGCTCGAACTGCCTGTACTCGCCGCCACGTTCCTCGATTTCGTCCTTGATCTCGTCGTAGAGATCCGTCTCGGTCTCGATGTGCTCTGTCCGGTTGTAGACGATGTTGATGTCTTCGGGGAGACGCTCTGTGATCTCGATGTAGTCGGTGTGGTGGTTGAGGTCCCGCTCGTCTTTGTGCCGCTCTGTGATGTCGTTGGAGTAGCTGGTGTGGGTGTGGTTGAGGAACAGGGTTACAGGTTGTTCGTCTGTCATGGACACTCACTCCGGGATGAGGCGATAGAACTTGTGGTCGTCTTCGTGGGGCTCGAGGCGGGAGGACCACGCGATCGTGAAATAGTCTTGTATCTTTTCCTCCTGCTCGGCGAAGATCTCTTTGGTGGGACGTGATGAGGAGATCGACTTTGCCTTGATGGCGATCAGGGCCTGACCGTCCTCGCGGAGGTACATATCGGTGTTGCGCTTGAGGATCTCGAACTGGTCTGGCTGGGCGACGTCCTGGAAGATGAGGTCTGCCTTATCGAGGAGCCGGCTGTATTCATCGGGCCGGCGGGCGTCCCCGAGGATGGGTGCGAGGTTGTCCCGGTCCTCCGAGAGGCCCAGCAGGTCCCGGATGACCTGTGGGGAGTACTCGATGCCGTAGACGATGCCGTCCTGTACGATGTCCGAGATATGGCTGGGCGTGGTCCCGGAGGCGGCCCCGAGGTAAAGCACCTGGCTGTCTTCCTCGATCGGGAGCTCGTCGAGGCCGTTTGCGATCGCTGCGGCGAGTTTGGATCTGGTGGGGTCCCACTGTCGGTACTCTGTCCCGTCCTTTTCCTTGAGCTGTTCGCCGTAGACCTGCTGGCCGGGGACGAGGTTGGGTGTGTAGATCCGGTCCCCGCTCGTGTGGACGTTGGTGTATCGTTCGTTCATCGTTCATCACCTACTATCTCTGATGCGACACCGAGGACGCGGACGCAGGATCGGAGGTAGTCGGCGTCGATGTCACAACGGTCCCTGAGCTGGGCGATCTCGTGGTCGCGACCGTCCTGTTGGATGAACGTCGCAAGGAGGTACTCTGGCGGGACGACGGGGACATCGATACCGTTGTACCGCTGGTAGGTGATCCGCTCAAAGACGTCCATGCGGTGCTCGAAGCTGGTGGTCCGGAAGACGACGGGGACTTCGCGGTAGACTTTCTCGAGCTCGAAGACCTTGACCCCGCTGCTGTCGATCGATGTGCGGGTGTCTGTATCGAGGCGCAGGGCTGCCTCGGGGTAGTTCTGGAGATCCATGATGAGGTCGATGTCGATGACCTCTGGATCCTCATCCGTGAGTATCTGGTATGCGGTGTTGCCGGTGACGGCCCAGTGGAGTCCTTCGAGATCGTCACGGAGGTCCCGGATTATCCTGGTGAGCGTGATCTGGTTCATCCGTCGATCTCCTCGCGTTGGTCGTCGATTTCCTGTCTGAGTTCGTCGCCTTTGAAGTCGCCGTCGAAGTGATCGAGCCGTGCGGCGATGGAGGCCTTGTTGGCGATGAATCTGGCCATCTTGCCGCGTTTGCTGTCCGGGAGGTTGCGGACGTGGTCGTGCATGAACAGGATGCCGTGCTTGGGTGCGGACCCCTCGCCACGCATGTGCCTGAACAGGGCCTTCTCGGCGCCGAGGACCTGGATGGTGGAGGAAGGCATCTTTGCGAGATCCTCGAGGCTACCTGCGAGGGCGATCATCCTGGCTGCGAGCAGCTTCCCGAGGACGGCCGAGAGATTGGGTGCGATCTTCTCGGCAAGGTCGGTGACGTAGGTCTCGATGCGGTCACGTGTCCGGTGGTTCTCGATGACGCGTTCGGCGAGGTCCTGGATGATATCGCGGTCGCGATCGTCGATGTCCATGCCTGTGCTTTCCTCGCCGCCGAGCTCGCCCCGGTTGAATGTCTCTGCGATCGTTGCTGCGTATTCTCTATGGTCGGAGATTTTGTCATCGAGCTCGGGGAAGTAGATGCTGTACCAGGGCCGGAGCCGCTCGGTGAGTCTGTTGGTTATCTCATCGAGTTCGTTGATCGACCGTGCGGCCTGGACAAGGAGCTGGTCTTTGTTGTGCTGGGCGTCGATCTGGTGTCTTGTGTATGCCTGGGCGACGTCGTGCTGTCGCTGGTAGAGCTCGTCGCCGGTCTCGATAAGTCCTGCCTGCTGCCCGAGGTCGAGGGCATCGTGCTGTCGACGTTCGAGGACGTCGTATTCCTCGGCGAGTCGCTGTTCTTGTTCACAGCGGCCGTCGAGTTTGGCTGCCACGGTCTCAGGGTCATCGGGGAACGGTTCGTGATCGATGACGGTGCCGTCCTCGAGGACGAAGACCCCGAGGACGTTGGTGGCGATGGTGTGCATGGACAGGGGTGGATGCTGGAGCCACGTTGATATACCTTGAGGGGTCGGAGCCGGTCCTGGACCGGTCAAGGTTTATAACCGTTTGTGGTGAAGTTCGATATGGTGTCATAATGGGACGCGTACGACCGACGTATATCAAGCGACTTGCACGCGATCTTGTTGAGACGGAGGAAGGCCGTTTCAGCGATGATTTCGACCACAACAAGAACGTGCTGAAGGAGATGGACCAGTTCGAGAGCAGGAAGGTCCGGAACCGGGTCGCTGGCTATATCGTCCGTGTGCTGGAGAACAAGAAGTACTGATATTTCTTTCTGATCCGTCAGGTCTTCCTGTCAGTTGAGACCTGTCCAGCCCTTTTTCTCCCTGTGTTCGTGGCTGATGATTGTCAGACGTCGTCGAACCTGATCTTTTTCCTGTCGATCTCGGCGTCGTCTCCATCATCGGAGTACTGGACGTCGTCGTCCTCGCCTGTGATGCTGTCGATGATGGTGCTGATCGCTTGTTCTATCGTGTCGATGAGAGCGCCGGTCGTGGCGAGGATGCTCTTGCCGATATGTTCGATCCGGGAGCCTGACTGGCCGAATTCAACGGAGGCGTTGCCTCCTGCATCCTCCTGCTGTGTCTCCTCTGGCCTGATGAGGAAGATGTAGGCGAGAGCGCCCAGGGCGAGGGCGGTGATACCGATGACGGCAAGCAGCGGGATGATTGGGAGCCCGCTACCGCTCTTGTTCTGGCTCTGTGCCTTCTGAAGACGATCCTTGATCTTATCGCGGAGGCTTGCTGCCTCTGCGTAATCTTCATCGGCGATAGAGCTCTCTGCGTCGCTGACAAGCTGCTGGAGCTGTTCGCGTTCGGTCGTGTTGCTGACCTCTTCGATTTGAGATTTGAGGTCGGATATGCTGGTCGTTATGTTCTGCCGGGTCTCGTCCTCGCTGGGCTGGACCTTGACGGTGAGGCTCTGGGAGATGGTCTGGTCGTCGTTGGACAGCCGGAGTGTTGAGCTGTGGGTACCGACGTCCCGGTCGCTGTTGCTGACCTCGATCGACATCTCGGCGCTTCCTCCGGCGCTGATGCTGAGTGTCTCTGGGTCGCTACTGTTGATGGTAAACCCTGAGATGGTCGGTTCGAGACCTTTTGCACGAGCGCTCCCGGTGTTCTCGACGGTGACCGCGATGGATGTGGCCGTGCCGTTGTCCCAGATGTCGATTTCCTCTGGTGCATTTGTGATGCTGAGGGCGGGGTCGCCGGGGTTGGCCTCGACGGTCAGTGTCGCTGTCTCGGTGTTGCCGCCGTAGCTTATCTCGAGGGTGACCTCGGCGGATCCGGAGAAGGCGTCTGCCGCATCGAGGTCCAGATCGAGTCCCCGGGTGTCGCCGCTGGCAAGATCGAAGCTGGAGGGGCTGATGGTGGCATCCAGATCTGTGCTATCGACGCTGACGCTGGCATCGGTGCTTGCCGAGCTATCACCGCTGTTCTCGACGTTGAGGTCGACTGTCCGCTGCCTGCCGGGCACCATGGTGATGCTGTCAGGCATGTTAGTGATGTCGAGACTGGCTGATGTGCTTGTGGTCTGTTGTGTCTGGGTGGTACTCTCGGAGACCTCGTAGCTCCATGCCTCGACATCGAGGTCGTTGTTCACTGCGTCATCGACGGTCCACTGGCCGCCGTTGTCGAGGGAGATATCGTGGGTGCCTGAGCCGACATCGGACTGTGTCCAGCTGATCGTGATATCGTTATTCGTGCTGTCGATGGTGACATCGTAGCTGCTGACACTGTTGCCGTCGAAGGTCGGATCAAGATTGAGGTCACTCTCGCTGAGGCTTGAGCTGAATCCCGCTCCTCCATCGCTGACCTGGACCGTGACAGTCTGGTCGTACGGTACGGTGCTCAGTGACCTGTCGCTGATGGGGCGGCGCGTGCTGACCGTCGGTCCGGCGGTGTCGATGTTGATGCCGGTGAAGCTGGTGTTGGTAACTGTATTACCTGCGGTATCGATGCAGCTGAATGCGAGGTCGACGCTGCCTTCGATACTGTTGTCGACGTCGAACGTGAGGTTCTGTGTCCCTGTTCCGGTACTCGATTCGCCGTTACCGATATCATTCCCGCCGTTCCGGGTGAGTTCGTATGTATCCATGCCGGAGCTGCTGTCGCTGCACGTGACGTCGTAGCGGATGTTGCCGCTGTACCAGGTGGTGCCATCGACGTCCTGGCCGTCGTTTGTGCTGATGTCATCGATCGTCGGCGCGGTGGTGTCGACGGTGAAGCTGTAGCTGACATTGCCCATGATCTTGCCACGGACGTCGGTAGCGTTGACGGTGATGTTGTATTCCTGTTCCTGGAGCTGGTCAGGTGTGTAGCTGACGGTGATGGTGCTGTTGCCGTTGCTGGAGCTGGTGCTGTAGTTGCTGGTCGTCAGGCCTGTGTCGTTGAACCATACCTGGATGCTGCTGTTACTAACGCCGGCGAAGTCGGTGATGTCGAAGCTGATCGAGGGCTGGCTCTCGTTGGTGAAGGAGTCGTTGGCAGGCTGGACGGAGCTGCTGTCGACGGCCGGTGCGGCATCATCGACGGGGAACCATTGTGTCTCCGTGTTGTCGCTCATGGTGAGTGTCCGGGTGACCTCGGGTCCGTTCCCCGCGAAGTCGGTACAGCCGGCACGGAAGGTTATGTTGCCTTCGAGACCGCTGAGGTCGATGCTCGTGCTTGCAGCCCCGCTGTTGAGGGTGAAGTTCTCGGAGACCACGGGGTCGCCTGCTGGCAGGTTGTCTGTGATGCTCCAGTTGGCTTCCTCGTAGACATCCACGCTGCAGCTCTGTACCCCGACACCGCTGTTGAGGCTGCCCCCGCTTGTGAATCCTCTGTCCGCGTAGTCGAGATCGAGGTTGAACGTCGTCGCGGTCGTGATGGAGTCACCGGTGCTGGTATCATCGATGGTGTGGTTCTCGACGGTGGCGGTCGCGTTGTCGATGTAGAGGTGGGTCTGTGCCTGGCCGGTATTGTTGTTCGTGTCGTTGGCCCAGACGATGACGGTGTAGTTGTATGCGGTGAAGTCGCTCGTGTTGAGATCGTAGGTGAACGTGTTGCCGCTCTGCTGCAGGGAGGTGTTTATCCCTGAACTGTCGCCTGTGCCGTTGTAGGTCGTCCCGCTCGAGCTGTTCTTGATCGTGAAGACCGCTGAATCACCATCGACGGACCACGGGCTGTCGGTCACGTCTGCATCGACCTCGTTGGCGTTGCTGTTGAACGTGGTGCTTGGCCCATCGTAATCGACATAGACGGTCTGGACCTGCTTGTAGCGTACGTTGGCGTTCCCGTCCGAGACGTTGAACCAGACGTCGTATGTTCCGTCTTTGAGGCCGTCGGCTGATACGCTGGTGTTGAACTCTGCTTTGCTGTCGAACAATGTAAGGGAGCCCCACCCTGTTGTCCCGCTGCTCGTGTAGTTGCCCGTCCCGTTGCTGAAGGCGAACTGGGCGGAGCCGATGGGGCTGTGCTCGTCCGAGACGTTGGTTATGTTGAGGAACTCCGTGCTGGTGGTGAGGTTGGCGCCGGTCTCGGGTAGTTCGATGTCGAATGTCGGCCCGGTGTTGTCGACGGTGACATCGAGGGTGGCGTATCGCTCCTCGAATGTGATGTTGGTGGCGTTGGCCGACAGGCGGAGGGCGCCGTCGTTCACGCTCGTCGTGTCGAACGTGACGTTCCAGTAGGTCTTATCGCTCTGTGTCTGGTTCGTGTCCGTTCCGATCTGCTGGAAGGATGAGGAGGTATTGTGGTAGAAGATGGTCTCGTTGACGTTGGCGCCCGAGCTGACGGATATGTTGAGGACGCTGGACCCGCTTATGACGGTCCCAGATACTGGCGTCTCCCAGGTGACGGTGAACGCCGAGGCGCCTGTCGAGAGTCCGATGAGTGTGAGAACGAGGATGGAGATGCCGAGAAGGTTCCTGTTGCTGGTCATGGGAGATCACTGTGCGGCCAGTACCCGCTGTGCTGGTTATAATTTAAGGTTTTGCGTTTAAAACATTTCCCGTCATGCGTCTGCTTGCGCTCAACTCTGGCGGTATTGACTCACCTGTCGCGATGCATCGGATGCTGGCGAAGGGCTTCGATACGCCGGCGGTGATCTTTGATAGCCAGCCGTTCACGGATGAAGATGATGTCGAGACCGCCGTTGAGACGGTCGGGCGCCTGGTGGATGTCCATGATACCGGGATCGAGACGTTCATCGTTCCTCACGGCCACGTTCAGGAGCGGTTCCTCCAGGAAGCAGGTGACGATGAGGTCGCGTACTCCTGTCTGTTCTCCCGCCGGATGATGGTGCGGGCGTCCTGCCGGATAGCGCGGGAGAGGTCGATCCCGGGCCTGCTGACCGGTGAGAACCTCGCCCAGGTCGCCTCCCAGACGCTGGACAATCTTGTGGTCATCGATGAGCCTGCTGACAGACCGATCTTCCGTCCGGTCCTCGGGGAGGACAAAAACGACATCACCGAGGAGGCACGGGAGATCGGGACCTTCGAGATCTCGAAGGACGGTGGTATCGTCTGTGCCGCGACACCGGATCATCCCGAGACCCATGGTGCCATAGAGCGGATGCGTGAGATCGAGGACGGGTTCAATATTGAAGAACTCCTCGAAGAGGCCCTTGACGGTATGAAACGGCGCAGTATCGACCCTGAAGGATGATCGTATCTCTATCTCTCGGTCGAGACCGAACAGGCCGAACAGACTGGAGGGTCCGTACATCGTGGTTCGTCCATCGGGGTCCCGAGCAGTCCGAGCAGCCCCAGACGCCCGAGGTATCTGACTCGAATCGCATGTTTCTCTCTTGCCGACCTAGACCAAAAAGACCCTCCCGATTAACGAGAGTAAATTAATATACATTCATGGTAAACGTTTTTAATTAAAAATGCCATTATTTCTTCAGTATGTTCGTGACTCCCGAGGACTACGAGCGACGGGAAGGGGTCCATGATCCACGCGAGGTCGCCGAGCTTCAGGCCTACGGCTTCAGCCGCGATGAGGCACAGATCCTGGCCGAGGACCTGGGCTGGGAGGAGGGCGGTGCGGACCCGCTGTCCTACAGCGAACAGCAGGTCGCGGAGGATGCGCTGTACCGTCCGCGGGAGTACGGTCTCCACGATCCGGAGACCGACGAGAGGAAAGGCACCGAGTACCGTATCGAGGATCCGCGGGACAACGACCAGGAGGCCCTGATACGGTTCCGGACGACCGATGAGGATGCGCTGCGGGATGAGGTCTATGACTCACCCGAGGAGTGAGGATGCTATCTCATCGGCCCGGTCCCTGTTCTCGACCTTGAGGACGATCTTGCCTGGCTTGATGGACAGCTTCTCGCCGTCGAACTGCGCGACGGACAGGTGCGGTGTCTCGGAGGCGATCTCGACGTCGTCCCGAATGGTCTCCAGGAGGTTCTCGTAGTCCGCATTGACGACGATGTTGAACCCGCCGCGGCGGCAGCGTGTGACGGTGTAGTCCATCGCTGGCGCTGGGCGCACTGAAGGGTTAAATAGCTGGCGCTCCAATCCTCGTCCACCCACATTCCGGTGGAACCAACGATGCAGTGTGAGATGTGTGGCAACGACGGCGATCTGAAAAAGACCAAGGTCGAGGGAGCGGTCCTCAAACTGTGCGATGACTGCCAGGATACCGGTACGGTCATGGAGACCAGTACATCGAGTTCGTCGTCCGGCTCGTCCGGTCGGTCGACGTCCAGCAGGAAGCGATCGAAGCCCCGCGGGCAGCAGAAAGAGCTGGTCCGTGATTTCGAGAAGCGGGTCAAGGAGGCCCGTGAGGCCGAGGATCTCTCGATCGAGGACCTGGCCGACCGCCTGAACGAGAAAGAATCCGTCATCCACCGGATCGAGTCCGGCAAGCTCAAGCCGGACAAGCGCCTGGCCCAGAAGATCAAGAACCAGCTTGAGATCGAGCTGTACGAGGAGGTCTCCGAGACGGACTATGAGGCAGGGGGCTCGGACTCGGGCGAAGACACGGCCACTATCGGCGATGTGGCCGATGTCACGAAGAAGGACTGATGCACGCGACCATCAGGCCGTATCACGACGAAGACAGGGACGGCCTCGCCCGTGCGATGGACGCGGTCTGGCAGGGGAGGGGGCAGTTCGACGGTGTTTCACAGGAGGAGTCCTATCCCTACATCGACCGGGCCACAGAGCGCGATGCGACGTCGCTGGTGGCGGAGGACGACGGCGAGATCGTCGGGTTCACATGGGCCTTCGATGCGATGCGGCGGCCGGAGCCGTACCCGAGCGGGTTCTTCAATGGCCTTGAGCGCTCTGTGGCGTTTTTCGATGAGCTCGGGGTGGTCCCGTCCCGCCGGCACCATCATCTTGGTGGGTTCTTGGTCGAGACGCTGCTCGAGCGGCTGGAGCCGGAGTATGCGACGGTCGTCCTCCGGACCCATCCTGATGCTGAGGAGGCCGTCCGGCTGTACCGCGATATCGGTTTCAGGTGGACCGGCTACCGGGGTGTCGAACGGCCAGAGCGGTATCTTATGAGTATGGGGCTGTGATCATGTGGTCGCCAATCATGCCTCCCACGTAACCTTTTATACGCCGGCCGATAATGGCCGGGACAGGTGTGATACCAATGGACACACGACAGCAGGGTGGACGTGTTCACCGCACGACAGGACGGCGCCGTTGAGCAGAAGGAGACACCGCTGGATGGATTGCTTGCTGACAAGGGTGGACGCGTTCATGGATGGACGTGACCGTGCTCTGTGCACGGCCACACTCGATTCTCGCGGCCGCGTGGTGATCCCGGCGGTCGTGCGTGAGAAACTTGATCTCGATGCCGGCCAGCAGGTCCGGCTTCGTGTGGAGGTCCTCGGCGATGCCTGACCGTGACACCGTGCCGGAAAGGCAGTTAAAAGATGCGGCCCAACGTATCGCCGGTACCACAAGACAGGTGTCGATGCGTGACTGACAACGATGAGATACAGATCAGCAAGCTGAAGGGATTCAGGGAGTTCCTCCCGGGCGAAACGCGTGCAAGGCGGAAGCTGTTCGAGACGATGCGCGATGTCGCGGATCGGTACGGGTTCCGGGAGATCGATACTCCGAGCCTCGAGCCGATGGACCTGTTCCTGGTCAAATCGGGCGAGGAGCTGGTCGAGCAGACCTACAGCTTCGAGGACAAGGGTGGCAGGGACGTCACGCTGATCCCCGAGGAGACACCGACCCGCGCACGGATGATCGCGGAGCACAAGGAGCTCTCGAAGCCTGTCAAGTGGTTCTCCTCCTCGAAGTTCTGGCGGTACGAGGCACCGCAGAAGGGCCGGCTGCGTGAGTTCTACCAGTTCAACTTCGATATCATCGGGGCGGAGGAGGTCTGGGCCGATGCTGAGGTTCTGGCCTGTGCCGCCGACCTGCTGACCGAGCTGGGCCTGGACGATGCAGCCGAGCTCCGGATCAACGACCGCCGGCTGCTGGAAGGTATCCTCGAGTCCTATGGGCTCGATGACACGGACAAGATCCTCGGGATCATCGATGACAAGGAAAAGTTGACGAGAGAGGAGTTCCGCGAGGAGCTCGAGGACGCGGGCCTCGAGGAGGCGGATGCCAGGATCGTCGATGAGGTGACCGAGCAGCGCGGTGATTTCGATGACGTGCTGCCGAAACTGGACAACCTTGTCCCGGACGATGCGGACAGTCGCGAGGCCTTGGACAGGATCAGGGACCTGCGGGATTCCCTTGCGTCATACGGTGTTCTGGATCAGTGCATCATCGATCTCTCGATCATCCGCGGGCTGGCCTACTACACCGGCCTGGTCTTCGAGATCTTCGATACGGAGGGTGAGCTCCGGGCGCTGTGCGGTGGCGGCCGGTACGATGATCTGATCGAGATGTTCGGCGGCGAGGATACGCCCGCTGTTGGATTCGCACCTGGAGACGCCACTTTCGAGCTGCTGATGCGCCGTGAAGGTGTCTGGCCCGAGGAGGAAATCGATACCGATTTCTACGTGCTCAATGTCTCCGATAGCGTCCGCCAGACCGCACTCGATCTCGCACGGCAGCTCCGCGAGGAGGGGCTGTCCGTCGAGACGGACGTGACGGGCAGGAACTTCGGCAACCAGATGGAGTACGCGAACAGCATCAACGCTGAGAAGCTTATCATCGTCGGTGAGCGCGATCTCGAGAACGATGAGGTCACGGTGAAGGACATGGCTTCGGGCGAGGAACAGCAGGTCGGCCTGGACGAGGTCAGGGAGTATGTCGCCTGATCAGGCTTCGTGGAGGATGTCCTCGACCTTGTCGATGAAGCTGCCGAGGTCATCCATGAACCTGTCGAGGTCCTCTCCTTCGATCCGGTCGATGTCACCGTGCTCGTAGTCCTTCCAGTAGGTGATGATGTCCTCGACCCGGTCGATGTCGTTTTCTGTCATGATGCCTTCGGGGACGAGGTGGGTCCGCAGTTCCGCAGGCAGCTGCTTCTGGACGGGCGGGGCGATGCCGTGGATGATCAGGGCTGCCTGGCCCGCATCGACGACGGCGTTGTACAGCTGCTCGAGGATCTGGGATTTGTACTTGTCCCTGACCCGCATGAGCCGCTTGGGGGCCTTGACGATGAGGGAACGCATCGCTTCCTTGGTCCCGGGTATCTTGCCGTTCTTGAGTAGCTTCTTGAGCGGGAGGAAAAAACCAGACGGGTCATAGACGGGTATGCCCTCCCGGATCTCGGTGAAGGTGACCGGTGAGCCGTGCCGGATGAGGTTCCAGTAGTCCGAGAGCCGGTAGAAGGAGGGATGGATGTCGATGGACTGCTCGGACCGTATATCGGCACTGAGCGATCGTGAACGCTTCTCGAGGGACGTGCCGCGGTTGTCATCGTCGTCGAGGTCGTTGTACAGGATGATAGCGGTGACATCGGTGGCCTCCTTGAGGTCCTCGGAGCTGAGGATCCAGACGGATTTGATGACATCCTCGTACTCGTCGAGGAGCTGGTCTGTATAGTCTTTGATTGCTGCGATGGAGGTGATGTCCTCTTTGTCGTCGTCCTGGTCCTCGAGTGGTTCGGGTAGTTCTTCGTGGTCCTGGAGGAGGTTCGAGACGGTGGATTCGAAGTCACGGAGATGGACGCGTGAGGAGTAGATCTCTTCTTCGGACATCTCTTCGAGTTTGCCGGCCTCGAGTGCGTCCTTGACGCCTTCGATCTTCTTGACGGCCTCCCAGTGTTCGTCGCTGATCAGGCCTTCCTCGACGAAGGTCTCCTTGAACGCCCGCAGGACTGCCTCGTCCTCGGATGGGACGCTGACGCCTTTCTCCTCGAGTGCCTCTCGGCAGAGCTCGATCATCTCGTTGTGGGATTCGGTGATGAGGTTCTCCTGTTTCTGCTGTTCAAGCTCCTCGAACAGCTTCCGCATGGCCTTGATGAAGCGGAATGCCTTGCTGAGGTACTCATCAAGCTCTCGTCCGCTGAACTCTGTGAGCCGTCCGTGGTCGATCCGCTCGGTGACCCGGTACAGGTCCCGGTAGTCCTCGACGGCCTGCCGGGGGAGGAGGTCCTCGTCGTCGACAAAGGTCTCTTCGAGCTCGTCGCCGATCGTGTCCGGGGACGGCGGTGGATGGCCGTAGTACATCAGGTTGGCCTGGGCCGCCTCCGACATGGCACGGAGGAGCTCGGCGGTGACGTCCTCGAGGAGGAGCCGTCTGGTCTTTTTGATCTTCTTCCGACTGCGCTTGAGGAGCTTGTGGGCTCGCTGCTCGGTCCCGTGCATCTGCCCGCCGCGGAGGAGCTCTCTGGTGAGGTGGATGTATCCTGATCCGTCATAGATGGGCTGGGCGTCCTCCATGGAGGTGAGGACCCACGGCTCCCCTGAGATGAGAAGCTCCCACCACTTGGACAGCAGCTTTGGTGGCTGGAAGTGGAGGTCGAGGTCCTCGGGGGCTTCATCGTCGATCCCCTTGAGTATGCTTTTTGCCTTCTGGACGGTCTCCTTGGAGAAATCCTTTTTCGTGTCATCGAGGAGGACGAGGATATCGATGTCCGAGCCCTCGACGTTGTCCGTCCGGGTGGCTGAGCCGTAGATCCAGATCGCCTGGAGGTACGGTCCGAGCTCATCGATCAGTGGCTGGCAGAGGTCCTCGATCCGACCTCGCTGGCGTTCGTCCATACTGGTCCCTGCGGCCGCGTGGTTCATTAATCTGGCGATTCATTGCGAACTGCCCATCATTTCTTGATGTAGGTCTCCTCTGTCCCGAGGTGGGCGACAAGGAACCCGAGGGTCATCAGGGCCGACATGGCGAGGAACATGCCTTGGTAGCCGAGCAGTGAGGCCGTGGCGCCGGCGGTGATGGCGCCGACGATCCCGGCGATGCCCTGTGCTGTCTTCCTGAACCCGAGGATCTCGGCCTGCCGGTAGCTCGGGGCGACATCCCCGATGAACGCTGTCGATCCTGATGCGAGGGCCGAAAAGGAGAACCCGAGCAGGATGAACCCGGCGGCGAACTGGATCGGTGTCGTCGCGACCATGAAAACGAGCGGGACAGGGATCGAGAGCAGGAACCCCAGGGAGAAAACCTTCTTGCGCCCGATGCGGTCCGTGAGATCGCCGAACACGAGCATGAAGATGGCCTGGGTGCCGGGGTTGAGCGCTACCAGGAGTCCCATGAGCATATCGGGCAGTCCGCGGACCTGTGTGATGTAGACGACGATGAGTGAGAAGACCCCGATCGTCCCGGCCTTCCGGAGGGCGATGCCGGTGAGGAGGTAGATGAGGCCGTTTTTCTTGAAGACGCCGTCGTGACGGGAGGGGATGAGACGCTTGCGGATCTTCTGTCTGAGTGTCTCGAGTGTGAACTCGCCGTCACCGTCGCCGTCTTTCTCGAGGAACACGGAGGCCACGAGGGCCAGCATACCGGCTGTACCGAGGAACCAGAACGTTTCGGTGAACAGGAGGACGGTCAGGAGGATGCCGGCGGAGATACGGCCTGCGATGAACCCGATGGATTTCGAGGAGTTGAAGATCGACATGTTCCGTCCCCGGTGACCCTGGTCGCCGTACTCGGAGGCTAGGGCGAGGGCGATCGGCGGGAACCCGGCGGCAAATGCGCCCATGATGAACTTGAGGACGAGGATGGTCGTTGTCGATCCGGTGTATCCGAAAAGCGGGATGATGGCTGCGGACAGTCCGATGGAGGCCGCGAGCAGGGCCTTCCGGTGACCGGTTATATCGGAGATGGCGCCCCAGACAGGTGCGAACATGAGAGTTCCTGCCCACCAGAGGGCCTCGAGGAGGCTGATGGCGAAATCGCTGGAACCCAGTGTCCCAAGGTACCGCTGCTGGACGGTGACGGCGGCGATGATGACGAAAAAGCGCAGGGACGTGGTCGTGGCTAGGGAGAGCTTCTTCCGGGAGAACACGCAGGATCACTCCTTCGCCCTGTCGACCTTCTCGTACAGTGTGTGGAGCCGCTTTTCGTCCTTGTCGGTCAGTTTGTCCCTGTGCTTCAGACCGCGGTACTCCTGGATCAGGCTGCGATAGATCTTCTGGGCTTCGTGGAAATGCTTCTGGTCCGCGGCCTCGTGGCCGTGATCGAGCTTGTTCCTGAACCGCTCCAGTGGCGATGGATGCGGATCGTCTGAGCTGGTGCTGGAGTCAGGTCCGTCCTGGTCGTTCCTTTCTTCTCCGGGGGCCTCTTTCATTTCTGCCGCTTTTTCGGATGTCTGTGCTGTACCGGTATCATCCGTCGGCGCTTTACTGTCATTATCGGTGTATTCACTCTTTTTCTGGTCGTTGATGGGCTCCGTTCTGGATCTGTCGTCGTCTTTCATCTCGTCGAGTGCTTTATCGAGTTCCTCGAGCTGGTCCTTGACGCGGTCCAGGTGCTCGTCCATGGGTGGAATGTCGGGTCTGTCATTTAAGAAAACCACGGCATCGGTTGACAGGAAGGTACAAAAAGATGGACCGGGCTGGTATGTCTATGAGCACGACGATTGTACCGGATACATCGATCATCATCGATGGTAAGTTGAGTGATCTTGTAGAACGACATAAGCTGGACGGATCGAAGATACTGATAGCTGAAGTTGTTGTCGATGAACTTGAGAACCAGGCCAACAAGGGCCGCGAGATCGGGGATGCGGGCCTTGAGGAGATGAAAGAGCTCCAGGAGCTCGCCTCCTCCCGCGATATCACGATCGAGTTCACCGGCCGCAGGCCGACGATGGAGGAAAAAGAGCTGGCCGAATCAGGCAGGCTGGATGCTATGATCCGTGATCTGGCCGAGGAACACGGTGCGACGCTGTACACGGCCGACCGTGTCCAGGCCCAGGTCGCGAAGGCACGCGGCATCGAGTACAGGTACTTCAAGAAGGAGGACGAGCGACTGCATTTCTCCGTCGAGGATTACTTCGATGACGAGACGATGTCCGTCCACCTGAAGGAAGATGCCTGCCCGAAGGCGAAAAAGGGCAAGCCGGGTGAGATGGAGTACGTCGACCTCGACGATGAGGAGCTCTCGAATGCGGACATGGAGAAGCTTGCCAAGGAGACCTTCGAGACGGCAAAGAGCTCCCATGAGGGCCTGATCGAGCTGAACATGGATGGTGCGACGGTGATCCAGATGGGTGATCTCCGGATCGCGATCACCCGACCGCCGTTCTCGGATAGGATCGAGATAACGGCCGTCCGCCCGCTGGCGAAGGTCGGGATGGATGATTACGAGCTCTCGGAGAAGTTCCGCGAGCGTCTCGAGGAGAAGGCAGAAGGCATCCTGATTGCGGGAGCACCGGGCCACGGCAAGTCGACGTTCGCACAGGCTCTTGCTGAGTATTACAACGAGCAGGGCCGGGTCGTCAAGACGATGGAGAAACCCCGGGACCTCCAGGTCGGACAGGACATAACCCAGTACTCCGCACTGGAGGACGAGATGGCCAACACGGCGGACGTCCTCCTGCTGGTCCGACCGGACTACACGGTCTATGACGAGGTCCGGAAGGATGAGGACTTCGAGGTCTTCGCGGACATGCGGCTGGCCGGTGTCGGGATGATCGGGGTCGTCCACGCCAGCGAGGCACTGGATGCTGTCCAGCGACTGATTGGACGGGTGGAACTCGGTGTGATCCCCCAGGTTGTCGATACCGTGGTCTTCATCCGGGATGCGGAGGTCGCGAAGGTCTACAAGCTGGAGCTGACCGTCAAGGTCCCGACAGGCATGGTCGAGGACGATCTTGCCAGGCCTGTCATCCAGATCCTGGACTTCGAGACGGACACGCCGGAGTACGAGATCTACACCTACGGCGAGGAGACGGTCGTCATCCCTGTCGAGGAGGGTGAAGCGGCCGAATCTGAGTCACGGACTCAGGAGCTGGCGAAAGAACAGCTCAAACATGAGCTCAAGCGCCACGTGAAGGACCCGGAGATCGAGTTCGAGGGCCAGGATCGTGTGACGCTGTACGTGGACGAGGATGACATCCCCCAGCTCATCGGGAAGGGAGGGGAAAACATCGAGAAGGTCGAGGACGATGTCGGTCTCTCGATCACCGTCGAGCCCCGTCAGCAGACCTTGAAGGACACGATTGATTTCGAGATCGAGGAGGTCGGCAACTCCGTAGCCGTGACGGTCGATCAGACGTACGCGGGTGAGCAGGCCCAGATCTACGATGGCGACACCCAGCTCGCGACCGCGACGGTCGGGAAAAGTGGTCAGATCCGGTTCAGCAAGGAGACCGATGTGGCGGGCAAGATCTTAGGGGCCTACACGGCCGAGCGGCTCCGGGTCCACATCTAGGTCTCGATCCGGGCGGCCAGCTCGTCGTTGCCGCTTTCCTCGAGGGCTTTTTTGATCTCGAGGCGGTAGAGGCTGGGGAGGTCGTTGACCTCGCTCATGTCCATGTCCTCGACGAGGTGGGTGACTTTCTTGAGGAGCTTCAGCCGTTCGAACTCCTGTTCTGAGAGCTCTTCGGCGGTCTCCTTGAGTTCTTCTTTGTCACCCATACTCTGTGCTTGGACACTGCTGGTTAAAAATTCTGTTTGATGGACGGGGTTACTGAAGTGCTGAAGAAAAAAAAGGAGGAGGGGGCTATACGCTCCCCAGTGTGACCTGTTCGTAGGCCTCGTCGGTCTCGCCCCACGGATCAACGTTGAGGACGGTCTCGTCTTCCCATTCTTCGGCGGCATCTTCCATCGCGTCGAAGATGTCGTCGTCACTGATGTAGATGTGCTTGGTGTGACCGATGGCGACTGCTGCCGCGTAGCTGTCATTGTCGAACTCTTCGCCTGCCTCGGTGATGACGTATTCGGGAATCTGGTGATCCTCCTGCTGGCCTTCCTCGAAAGTAGGGAGACGAACCATTTCGTCGGTGACGAGGTCGTCGAGTTCTCTGTAGAGCTCGACGATGTCTTCTGTTCCCATCATGAGATTCTGTGCCTGTTCTGAGGCCTGGAGGTATTCCTCTGTTGTGTCGATGACGTTGTGGACGTCATATCCGTCGGGGACGTGTTCATCGAGTATCTCTCCTACCTGATCGGTCTCTTCGTCCCATAGTGTCTCATAGTCTTTCTGTACCATTGTAGGGGTTCGTGAGGAGCAAAAAGTTATAACGATAGTGGTGTGACCAAGGAGGGTCAATAGGCTGTGAGGGGGATGCTGTAGGAGGAAGGCTGTCCTCGCTTAGACGGTGAAGATGTTGTCGATGAACAGCATGATGATGAACCCGACGATGAACATGACGGTCGCGAGGGACTGGTAGCCGTGACCGTGGCTCTGTGGGATCATCTCTTTGAACACGACCGCCATCATCGCACCGGCCGCGAAGCCTGCCGCAAGCGGGAAGATCTCGGTGAAGACCTGGACGAGCATGAACCCGAATACGGCCGCGATGGGCTCTGGTAGGGCTCCTGACATGGTTGTCAGGGCGATGTTTTTCAGCTTGCCGAGGCCCGTCTTATCGGCCGGGACAGAGACGGCGAACCCGTCGGGGATGTTCTGGACACCGATCGCGAGACCGAGTGCCAGGCCGACACCCTCCAGCCCGGAGCCGAACGCGATACCGATTGCCATGCCTTCTGGGACGTTGTGCAGTGTGATCGATCCCCCGATGAGCATGGCCTTTTTCTTGTACTCGCCGAGGCCGGTCTCGTCGAATCCGATATGGACATCGAGCTGCTGGTCGAGAACGAGGAGGAAGACCGCACCGACCGCCAGGCCTGCTGCGACCTCTGCCATGGTGCCGTACTCCATGCCGGGCAGGATGAGGGTGAACATGGAGGCGCCGATCATCACGCCGGCGGCAAGGGCGACCATGCCGTCGTAGAGCCGGTGTGTGATGTACCCGGACACGAGGATGGGCAATGCGCCTATCCCTGTGCATGCCCCTGCGATGAGTGAGACCAGCACGACGGTGGTGATATCCGACATCGCTTCCTACAGGGGGTCGGGCGGAATTTCAATGCTTTGGTCAGCCGTCCCGGGCAAGGTCCTCGAAGACAGCGGTCTTCAGCTCCCGGTACCGGATCACTGTCGGCTCGTAGTCGAGCACGTACTCCCGGAGCGTCTCGCCCTCGATACTGTCGAGCTTGTCCTCGACGGCGTCAGGGTCCGTCTGGTAGTCGGTCGCATCGGGGAACTGCTGTCGTGTGAGATCGATCTCCTCATCGTCGGCCTCGTTGAAGTAATGGGAGATGTGTTCGCCCTCATCGAAGTACTCGCTTTTCTCGCCTGCGTCCTCGATGACGGCATCGCGCCAGATGATGTCCCCGCCCATCATGTCCTGGACGAGCAGTGCGGTCACGGCACACTGGCCATAGGATGGGTTGTCCTCGTCCCAGCCACTGGGGTTTGCGCTGGTGGATGCCGTCCATGCGTCCTCGATCGCGGTTTCGAGCTCCTCTCTGGTTATATCGTCGCCGTCCTGGATGTACTCCGATGTCATCGCTGTATCCTCTAGCGGTATCGTGGAGTGAAGCTTTTGAATCCTGTCCCGGCCGGTGTCTGTTCCGGCAGTTCTGGATCACTCTTTTAGCTTTCACCGGCTAACTGGGGATCATGCCGGGGATCGAGGACGTGGTCGAGCGGATACGTGACCTGGAGCAGCGCCGGGAGGAGGTCGGTGAGACACTCGCCGATCTTGCCCTGGAGACGATCGGGTCCTCCCAGGTCCTCGAGGAGGGATTCATCCATGAGGTCGAGCCGGCGGACGTGGACGGGTCGACGGTCGCAGGTGTCGATGGCGGTGTGATACAGAAGGAGTTCCACGGCATCGATGTCGTTCTGACCAGGGCGGTCGGGGCCGTCTTCTCGTACGATGGCTCGGGACTCGAGACGTCCTCGTACGTGCCCCAGCGCAGTCCACGCCCGGAGGTGACCTGGATCGAGTCCCCGCTGGACCGTCAGGAGTTCAATCTCTCGACGTCGCTGCTCAGGCTGCAGAAAGAGATCGAGGCGGCCCGGCAGGCCCTCGAGCAGGACCCGGACATGCTGCTGCTGGATGGTTCGATCGTGCCCCAGTACACGGACCGGCCTGCCTCGGATGATTACTCGCGGACGTTCTACGATGATCTGATCGAGTCCTACTGCGAGCTGTTCGAGGAGGCCCTCGAGCGCGATATCCTGCTCGCCGGCGTGATCGAGGACAGCCGCGGGACGCGGCTCTGTGAGTCCCTGGCCGATGAGGAGATCTTCACGGAGGAGGCCCGGGAGGTCCTGGAGGCGAGCCAGGACACGAACATGCTGTCGTATGCCCTCTCTGGGGGCGAGCGGACCCCGGTGATGGCCTACACGGAGGAATACGAGAAGCATCCGACGTTACAGGATATCGGTGAGGCGGGGGAGGACGTCTACAACATCTACCTGCGGACCGCCCGGGACGACAGACCGGTCCGGGTGGACTTCCTGGCCCGTGGTGATCCTGTTGAGACCGTGGAGGAGGTAGCATCGCTGATCATGCCGCTGTGTTCGTTCTCCTCGACCTACGGTATCCCGTCGGTCCTGATCGAGGCGGACCAGCGGGCGAAGCTGTCCCAGTCGGATCTGGAGCTGTTCGAGTCCAGGCTCCGCTCGGTCGTCGGCCCGATGCCGGGGATCGAGGATCTCCGCAGGGACTCCCGACCGTTCTGAGCCGGGCCGGCAGAAGCATTTTTAACCCTTGCTATCAATCCTGATGTGATCCCAATGAAGGGTGGATGTTTTACCGAGAGGTTGCGGAGAGCCAATTTTCGTACGGTCACGGAAGCGGTTCCGGAATCTTTCGCACTGTGGGCACGATAACCCCGTTCCCCCGGCGATCCTGAATGCTGCCGGAGTAAATCCTTCTCGTTCTCACCGACTGAGGTGTGATAGATGTCAGAGATAGCTATAGAACTCCCTGACGGCTCCGTGATGGAGGTCGAGCAGGGCTCGACGGTCGAAGATGTCGCCTACGAGATAGGCGAGGGACTCGGAAACGATACGAAAGCAGGCGTCGTCGACGGCGACTTGGTCGCGAAGGAACATCCTCTGACCAGCGACTGCACCCTTGAGATCGTTACACCGCAGTCGGACGAGTACATCGACGTGATGCGTCACACCGCAGCCCATGTGCTTGCCCAGGCGGTCCTCCGCGTTTTCCCGGACGCTGACCTCGGTATGGGGCCGTGGACGGAGGATGGATTCTACTATGACTTCGATAGCATCGACCTCGAGGAGGACGACCTCGAGGATATCGAAGCGGAGATGGATGCGATCATCGAGGAGGACCTCGATGTTGAGAGGGTCCAGCTTACATCCGAGGAGGCCCGCGAGGAGCTGGCCGACCAGCCCTACAAGCAGGAGCTGCTGGAGGAGTTCCTGGAGGAAGGCGAGACGGTATCGTTCTACCGCCAGGGTGATTTCATTGACCTGTGCAAGGGACCTCACCTCGATTCGACGGGTGACGTCGGCACCTTCAAGCTGATGGAGATCGCGGCCGCCTACTGGAAGGGCGAGGAGGAAAACCCCATGCTGACACGGATCTATGCGGCCTGTTTCGAGACCGAGGACGAGCTCGAGGAGTTCCTCGAACAGCAAAGGGAGGCCGAGAAGCGGGATCACCGGAAGATCGGCCAGGAGATGGAGCTTTTCTCCATCAACCAGACCACGGGCCGTGGCCTGCCGCTGTACCATCCGAACGGGAAGACCGTTCTCAACGAGCTCCGGGAGTTCGTCCAGGAGCTGAACGCGGAGATGGGCTGTCAGCCGGTCGAGACACCGCATCTCTTCCGCACTGAGCTGTGGAAGGAATCCGGCCACTATGAGAACTATCAGGATGATATGTTCCTGCTGGAGGTCGAGGACGATGAGTACGGGCTCAAACCGATGAACTGTCCGGGCCATGCGATGATATTCGATGACACGGCCTGGAGCTACCGGGACCTGCCGGTCAGGTACACCGAACAGGGCAAGGTCTACAGGAAAGAGCAGTCGGGTGAGCTCTCCGGTCTCTCGCGGGTCTGGGCGTTCACGATCGATGACGGCCATCTCTTTGTCCGGCCTGACCAGATCGACGATGAGGTCGAGGCGATCATGGAGCAGATCTTTGAGGTGCTCGAGACCTTCGACCTCGAGTACGAGGTCATGCTGGCCACGCGACCGGAGAAATCTGTCGGCAGCGATGCGATCTGGGAGAAGGCCGAATCACAGCTCCGCGATGTCCTGGAGCGCAACGATATCGAGTACGGGATCGAGGAGGGCGACGGTGCCTTCTACGGTCCGAAGATAGATTTTGCGTTCACTGACGCCCTGGGACGTGAGTGGGATGGGCCGACGGTCCAGCTGGACTTCAACATGCCCGAGCGGTTCGACCTGACGTACAAGGGCAAGGACAACGACGAGCACCGACCGGTCATGATCCACCGTGCGCTGTACGGGAGCTATGAGCGGTTCATGATGGTGCTGATCGAGCACTTCGCTGGCCAGTTCCCGCTGTGGCTCGCACCGGAACAGGTCCGTGTCCTCCCGATCTCGGACAGGCACATCGACTATGCAGAGGAGGTCGCCGACCAGCTCGATGACTTCCGTGTCGTGGTCGAGGACCGTTCGTGGACGGTCGGGAAGAAGATCCAGCAGGCCCACGATGACAACGTGGCGTACATGCTGATCGTTGGCGACGATGAGGTCGAGGAGAGCACGGTGGCGGTCCGTGACCGCGATGAGCGCGAGGAACGCGGTATCGAGGTCGGGACGTTCCGTGAGCACCTCGAGGAGGAACGCGACCAGAAACGCAGTGAACCGGATTTCCTGGCCTGAGGTGGGAGGATACCAGCCGATCCTGCGGTCTCGGTTGTTCTCCCGGTCCTCGAGGGGATGCCGTACCTCGAGACATCACTCAGATCGCTTCAGGATCAGTCTATCGAGTCTTTCGAGGTCATAGCGGTCGATGATGGATCCGACGATGGATCTATCCGGGTCCTGGAGCAGTACTGCCGGGAGGACGATCGTTTCTCCCTCATCGAGACGGAGGGAGGAGTCGGGCTCCCGGCATCACTGAACCGGGGCATCGAGGCCGCTTCTGGGGACTACATCGCCAGACACGATGCGGACGATATAGCCCTCGAGGACCGGCTCGAGCGCCAGCTGGCGTTCATGGAGGAACGTGATGTCTTCCTTGCCGGCGAGCGGCTTGGCCGGTGTGCTGTGATCGATGCGGACGGCGAGGCTGTCAGAAAGCCTGACCATGCTGGAGAGCCGTCACGGCTCAATGATATCCTCCAGGAGGACTGTGTGGTGCTGCATCCGTCGATCATGTTCCGTGCGGAGGATGTGCGGTACCGGGAGAAGTTCCTGTCGGTGGAGGACTGGGATCTGTACCTCCGGTTGGTGGACGAGGGGAGAGAGCTGTATGCGATGGATGCGCCCTTGGTCCGCCGACGGATCCATCCTGATTCGATGACGACGAAGGCGCCTGAGCGGATCAGTTACTTCGCGGAGAAGGCCCTGGCGTTCCGTGACCAGCGCCGGGAGTCGGGAGACGATGCCTATGATGCGTTCGATCCGGATCCGCCAGAGCAGGATGTCGGCGAGCGGCGCTATCCCGAGAAACTCGAGGACGCCCGGGAATGAGTGGAAACGGTTTAGGTGATTCCGCACATGGCCGGGCTGTGGGCCCGGTCACTGTTCGTCCAGCTGTCTGATGATCTGCTGTATGTGGTGGTGGGCGGTCTCGTACTCGTCATCCATCACTGCGTCGCTGGCCTTGCCGAGGGCCTGTATGAGTGCCTGTCTGTCGAGGATGGTATCGCGCTGTTCGAGGAGGTCGGCAAGCCTGCCCGTGTCCCTGACAAGGGTATCGAGGTCGGCCTTCTGGTGCTGTGTGTCTCTTGGCACCTTCGTGTGGTCTGGTCCTGCTCCCTGCTGGAGGCTCTCGATCACCTCGGCGATACGGTCGCGTGTGGCCGCGAGGGCTCCTGCCATCCCGTCATGGAGTGCCTGACCATCTGGCAGGGAGATGGCGGGTCGTGGAAGGGCCATATCCCGGCCGAGGAGGACATAGATGCCTGCTGTGAGGCCTGCGATGAGGGTGAGGAAAAGCACCGCGAACCCGCTGATCCTGGCGAGTGGCACCCGACCGCTGGTGTGGGCGGCGGTGACCCCGGGTGTGAGACCGAGGATGAGGAATGCGGCTGTGAGGGCCCTGTGCATGATGGTGGATTGGCCCGGCCGGCTATTAAGGTTTTCCGGCTACCAGTCGAAGTCGGTCGTGCGACCGGGCTCTCTGGCGTAGTTGCGCCTGCCCATGAACTGGGTGTTGACGACGCGTGGTCGCGACTCGCCGGCGTAATCGGAGGTCTCCTCGGGTTCCTCGACGTCATCGAGTTCGGCCTGTTCGGTCTCGTCCGGGGCCAGGTACTCGTCTACGTCGACTGGATCGTCGTCCGGCTGGTCGGTCACGTGGACCCATTCGTAGACATCATCCACGCCTTCCGGGAGGCCGTCTAGGACCATACTCGTTGATGGGCTGTGGAGGTATTTAAGCCTTGGCCAGTATTTATCACTGTGGCGTACTAATGACTTTTGAACCGGTCCCTGACAGCTACGATCTCGAGGAGGATATCGATCCCCGTGAGTGGCGGGAATCCTTGGAGGACGCTTTTCTTTCGTTCTACCGCGAGGAGGTCCCGAGAAACTATGCTGGGAAAGCAGAGCGCGCCGAGGAGGTCTTCGAGGCCCGTCCTGGATCTCCCGAGGAGTGGCCGATCGAACCCCGCGGCCGCACGCAGGAGTACCTCGCGGACAGGGAGATCGATGCCGGTACGCTGTACGATGCGACCGTCGAGGATCTGGCCGATGTGCTGTACGGGCAGGTCCAGGCCCGCGCGATGGACGAGGACGATGTCTTTTCCTTCCGCGATCGGATACAGCGGTTCGATGTGGCCTTCGACCGTCTCGATGCGGATTTCTACGCCGATATAGGGGACCACGCGTACACGGTACGACGGGCCGATGGCCGGGAGGAGGTCTTCGAGCTCGGGCGGGAGTTCGGGACCTGTATCGGGTTCGATGTCTCCTATGAGATGTTCGAGGGCTCGGAGGTCGGTGCGATGCTGGCAAACAGCATCGAGGATCCGCATACGATGTACATGATCGTCGAGCGCGATGGCGAGCCGGCAGGGTTCAGCAGGAACCTTCTCCTCGAGGACGAGACCGGGCAGCGATGGCTGGCGATCGATACGATGGAACTGGACAGGGATGAGTACGAGGACGAACGCGATGCCCTGAAGCCGCTGGCCCTGGCCTCGATCCAGGCAGGACTGGATCTCGGTGCGGATGCGGTCGGTGTCTCCGCGCGGGAGGGATCTGCGAAGGAGGTCATCGAGGGCTACGGTGGTCTGAGCTGGGAGATCGCGTACGAGAAGGTCGGTGAGCCGGTGGAGATGGTCTCCCATCTGGACGGTGAGGCCGGGGAGCGGACCCTGCATCCGCTCGTGGAGGACTTCGAGGGGTTCTGAGACCGGGACATCTTTATAAAAGTAGGCTGGCATAGCTGATCTGAAGCGGCGTTTGTCGCTGACACGGTTCGGTGATCAATCAATGGTAACTGTATACGATGTACGGGCAAATCCGCTGATCGAGAGGACAGCTGATGAACTTGAGGACAATATCGAGGAGGTGGATGCGCCTGACTGGAGCGAGTTCGTGAAGACAGGTGTCAACAAGGAGAAGCCTCCGGAGCAGGAGAACTGGTGGTACCTCAGGTCCGCCGCTGTCCTGCGTACGGTCTACATGGATGGTCCTGTCGGTGTCGAGAAGCTCAGGACGAAGTACGGGTCCGAGCGACGCCGGGGCCACCAGACGGAGCATTTCCACAAGGCTTCGGGCAAGATCATCAGGACGTGCCTCCAGCAGCTTGAGGAGTCGGGTCTGGTGGCACTTGAGGAAGGTGAGGGCCGTGCTATCACGCCTGAAGGTCAGAGTTTCCTCGATAACCTCTCGAAGGAGGTCCGCGAGGACAACAGCTAAGGTGATACCATGGCCGATGACCTTGATGAGCTGAAGAAAAAGAAGATGGAGCAGATGTCCGGCGCTGATGGCGGAGCTGCCGCTGGTGGCATGGATGCCCAGGAGCAGCAGAAAGAGCAGATGCGCAAGAAGCTGAAGAAAATCGCCTCCGAGATCATGACGAAAGAGGCCCGCTCCCGGCTGGGCAACATCCGGGCGGCGGACGAGGATATGGCTGCGAAGATCGAGCTCCAGCTCGTCCAGCTCCACAAGGCAGGCCAGATCCGTGACAAGATCACGGATGACCAGCTGAAGGAGATCCTGAAGAAGATCAAGGAAGCTGAAGATGAGCAAAGCACGAATATCAAGCACAGGTGATTATCAATGAGTTCACGCAAGTCAAAGGGCAAGAAAAAGCGTCTTATCGCGTCACGCAAAGAGGCAAAGTCCGCTCCCCGTTGGGTGGACATCAAGAAATACGGTATCAAGCGTTCGCTCACCCGCGCGGTGAAGCGACGGAAGAGCCGCCACTGGAGGCGCGGCGACACTGGTGAGTGATGATGGACGATACTGTACGACTCGACCTCGGCAAGGTACGCGGTACCAGCCGCAAGAAAAAGGCCAACAAGGCAGTCAGTGAGGTTCGCCGTCTCGTCAGTCGACGGACCGGCGAGGACGATGTCCGCGTCGGTCCCCGGCTCAATGAGGCCCTGTGGGACCGCGGCGCCACCAGTCCGCCGTCGTCCATCGATGTCCAGCTCCTCGACCGTGAGGACCATGTCCGTGTCGAGCCGGCCGATGTCGAGCTCGAGCAGACACAGGAGGATGTCAGCCAGGACGAGGAGACGGCAGAGGAGCCTGACGACGAGACAGGGGATGAGGACGACCGCACGTTCGATGCCATCCCGGAGGATGTCAGCGAGACCCTCCGCGAGGGCACGATCGATGAGGGCAAGGAAGCCGTCCAGGAGATGAACAAGGCTGACTTCGAGGTCCTGCTGGACTTCGAGGAGAAACACAAGAACAGGAAAGGTATGAAGGCGTTCCTCCGCTCCAACATGCGGTAGGGACGGCCTTTATCGTTCTTTTTCCCTCTCTGATGGCAGACAAGCACATCGTCCTGACGGATTACAGCGGGGACCCGACCCTTGGGTTCCACGGTGTCGCGACAGCAGAGTATGCCGTCCTCGCACCTGATTTCAAGCGCACGGAGACACTGAGACTTGATACGGTCTGTGAGACCTACATCGCGAACACGGATCTCGCCGGCCTGTTCTGTACCGGCAACAGCAATGGGCTCCTCGTGCCGGATACGCTCCGCGACCATGAGGAGGCCGCACTGGACGATGCCGGGATCGATCACATGGTCGTGGACGCGAACCACACTGCTCTCGGGAACCTGGTCTTGGCGAACGATCAGGGCTGTTACCTGAGCCCGCACCTCGCCCAGCACGAGGATGCGATCGGGGCGTTCCTCGATGTCGATGTGACCGTGGGGACGGTTGCTGGCCTCGAGATCGTCGGTTCGGCCGGTATCGCGACCAACAACGGCGTTTTGCTTCATCGCGGGGCCGACGAGGATGAGCTGGAGGCCGTCGAGGATACCCTCGGTGTCGATGGCGATATCGGGACGGTCAATTTCGGCTCGCCGTACGTGGGAAGCGGTATCGTGGCGAACACGACCGCGGCTCTGGTCGGCAACCAGACGAAAGGTCCCGAGACCGCGCGGATCGAGAAGGCCCTCGGGTTCCTGGAGTGATGGTCCCGTCCCTGATTTAAAGCTCATCGTGGAACCGTGAGACGATGATCGTCGTCGGGGTCGGTGGGGGATCGGGCAGCGGGAAGTCGTTCATGGCGTCCCGGATCAAGGGCCGGATGCCGGATGAGACCCTGCTGTTCCCGATGGACAGATACTATAAGCCTTTTTCTGGGAAGTCCGATTTCGAGCGCAAGCAGATCAACTTCGACCTGCCAGGGACCCTGGACTGGGAGCTGATGCGGGAGCATCTCCGACGGCTCCAGGAGGGAGAGACCATCGGAATGCCGGAGTACTCCTTCGAGGACAACACCCGCGTCGGTTCCGTCGAGCGGGAGCCCAGGGAGATCGTGGTGGTCGAGGGCATCTATGCGCTGTACGATGGGCGGATGAACGACATGATGGACCTGAAGGTGTTCCTGGCGCCGCCGCCTGATGTCAGGGCTGTCCGGCGGGTGAAACGTGACGTGGTCGATCGGGGCCGCAACATCGAGTTCGCCGCCAAGCAGTACCTCGAACAGACCAGGAAGATGCATGAGGAACATGTCAGGCCGACAAAGGAGAATGCCGATCTCGTCCTCTCGGACCCGGAGGCTGACAGGTTCGTCGATGTGGTGACAGAGCTGTTCCATGAGCAGGAGGCAGCAGGATCACGTGATGTGCGGGAGTACTTCGAGGAGAAGCTCTAATCCTCCAGTGCCTCGCGGGCGGTCTGGTACGCTGGATCTGGCCCTCCTATCCCGGCGGTGACATGGTCGACGATATCATCCAGGAGATCCTTGCGTCCCTCCGGGCCAGCCTCGAGGAAGTCGACGGCCATCTCGTGCATCTCGGGGTCGACGTCCTGGAGCTTCTCGATGCGGTAGTTCTCCTTGACCGGTACCTCGCCCTGGAGCAGATAATGCTTCTCGAGGAGGTACTCGAACAGTCTCTGCTGCAGGTAGATCCGCTGGGCGCCATCTGCCCTGTCGATGTCCTTCTGGAGGTCCCAGATGAAGTACCTGATGGCTTGCCGGTCCTCATCGTCCAGCTCCATGTTCTGTTCTTTGTGTTCCATCGCGTCTTCCTCCAGTCGGTCGAAGTGTCCGTCCGGGTCATAGCGGACGTCAGCGTCGGTGTACCATCTGTAGTTCGTGTACCATCCGTCGCCTTTGAGATACCGGCGGCTCCAGTCCATGCTGTTGTAGAACCGCTCGATGACGGTGTCATCGATGACCTCTGTCTCGCGCCTCCGCCAGTCACCATCGACGATGATGTAGATGTCGATGTCGGTGTGGTCCTGATCGGGGTCGCGGGCGTAGCTCCCGACGACGGCGGCTGCGAGGACCTCGTCCCGTTCCTTCAGTTGTTCGATCTCCTGCTGTATCAGGTCCTCGGTCTCAGCCAAGCTTTTCCACCAGCTGCTGGGCGGTGTCGTTGTCGAGTTCGTCGCTGTCGAACTCCATCTCGAACCCGTCATGGTTGTACCGCGGGATGACGTGGACGTGCACGTGGCCGACCTCCTGGCCGGCCCCTTCGCCGTTGTTCTGGAGGACATTGACCCCGTCCGGGTTCATGCTTCCCTGGAGCGCATCTGTCATCTTCCGCACGGTGTTGAACAGGGATGCGGTCATCGATCTGTCCAGTTCTGTCAGTTGCTGTTCATGCTCTTTCGGGACGACGAGGAGATGTCCCTTCGAGACGGGATTGACATCAAGGAACGCGACGGTATCCTCGTCCTCATAGACCCTGTAGGTATCGATCTCGTGGTCGGCTATCTGACAGAACGGGCACTCGCTCATGGTGTCACCTGTCGGGAGGTGGTGCTGCCAGCTATTTAAATCACGCTGCTGACGGGGGACGAACGTGATCGGGACCTGAGATGGCTTCCTGTCGGTTCGATGCGGACCGAACAGTCCCACCAATCTTTATCAAACGGAAGAGGGAACGTCCACATATGACACTGTCGCTCCGTGGCGTCCTCCGTGATGGTGCTGACCGTCTCAGTACGGTCAACGGGACGCTGTTCATCGGTATCATCTTCCTCCTGACAGCAGCCATCGAGGCAGTCCTTGGAGGCATGCGGACCGGTATGAATCTTCCCGGCCCGACCGCGGATCTACTCACGGTCAGCCCGGTCAGCCTATCGATATCGGCACCGATGTGGGCGCTTTCCGTCGGAATCGGTCTCCTGTTCGTGTTCACGCTTGCTGCGACGATCGTCCTGATCAGGCTCGTCCTTGCGGACGAGATGAGAGCGGTCCCGATGACGGTCTATGATGCGCTGGTCCCGGCGGTGGCCCGTCTCGCTGCCACAGGCCTGATAGTGCTCGTCCTGACGATGATAGGGAGCGTCCTCCTGGTCCTCCCGGGACTGTTCCTGTTGGTGAGCCTGCTGTTCTATGCGGTCTTCATTGCCCGCGGTCACGGTATACTGGCGTCTCTGCGCGGGAGCTGGGGGCTGGCCAGTGGTACCAGGCTGAAGCTGTTCGTACTTGTGGTCGTCCTGCTCGGGCTCAACATGGTCCTGGAGGCGGTGGCCTACTTCGTACCCTGGCCGACGGTCGGGCTTTTGTTGTCCGCTATCGGGACGGTATATGGTCTTACGGTCACTGTCGAGGCCTACAGGCAGCTCGGAGGTGAGGTGCCATGAACGCACGGCAGGCCAGGATGGTCGTGATGGCGGTCGTTGCTGCGGTCATCATCGTCGATGTCGCGCCTGCCGATGTCACGGATATCGGTACGACCGGGGTCGATGACTGGCAGTACGATGGCGGTACCGGTGCGGATCTAGATGTTGTCCGGCCGTTCTTCCATGTACCACTTGATGCGGCAGGATCGTTCCTCGCCGGCAGGCCGTATGATGCGGTCGGGACGATCGGTGCTCCTGTCCTCGGGGCGCCGCTTGCCGTCCTCGTGATGATGCGGTCCAGCATCTCGTCGTTCCAGTCTACCAGAGCAGTCCAGAGCCAGGCAGGGGGTGCCGGTCAGGCGAGTGCCGATCTTGGCCTTGCCGCGGGCGGGGCACAGGATATCAACAACTTCCGTGATAACCTCAATGAGAGCTATCTTCCGATACCGACGGACCTGTCCTATGAGGGTCTTTTCTATGAGTATTACTTCGATACCGGTCAGCAGAAGTCCTGCCAGGAGCTTTTCTGTCCCTCCTACAGCAGGGCGGTGACGGAGGATCCGCTCTCGAATGAGACGGAGCAGTACATGACGGTCGGGCTCAACTCCGACCTCGATGCGGACATGTTCGAGCGCAAGAAGCTGAACCTGGTGCTTGTCCTCGATATCTCGGGGTCGATGGGGTCGGGCTTCGGCCAGTACTATTATGACCGGTTCGGCAACAGGCACGAGGTAGAGAACGCGACAGGCAAGGCCAAGATCCAGGTCGCGGCAGAGTCCCTCGCGGCCCTGACCAAGCATCTGGAGGACGATGACAGGCTCGGTGTGGTCCTGTTCAACAACGGCGCGGCGACGGCCAAGCCACTCCGGCTCACCGAGGAGACGGATATGGCGGCCATCCGCGATCACATGCTGGAGGTCCGTGCGGGTGGCGGGACCAACATGGAGGCAGGCATGCAGGAGGCGACAGAGATGCTCCAGGAGTACAAGAATGTGGACCGGACAGAGTACGAGAACCGTATCATCTTCCTCACCGACGCCATGCCCAACATCGGCCGGACAGGAGCGACAGGCGATGATGACCTCCTCACGATGGTGGAGGAAAACGCCGCGGATGGGATCTATACGACGTTCGTGGGGATCGGTGTCGACTTCCAGACGGAGCTCGTCGATGCGATCACGGCTGTCCGCGGGGCGAATTACTACTCGGTCCATTCATCGGAGCAGTTCAGTGAGCGGATGGATGAGGAGTTCGAGTACATGGTGACCCCGCTGGTCTTCAACCTCTCGCTCCGGCTGGACTCGGATGAGGTAAGCATTGAGAAGGTCTATGGTTCGACGGCGGCAGAGGAATCGACAGGCCAGATCATGAAGGTCAACACGCTGTTCCCCTCTCCGACCGAAGAGGGCAGGACCCGTGGTGGTGTCGTCGTGCTCCAGCTGAACGGGACGACCGATGAGGTCGGCCTGGAGGCGACGTATGAGACCCGCGACGGCGAACGGCACACCACGAGCCGGACGGTCTCCTTTGAGGACAGGAAACCGGAGTACTTCGAGAACACAGGGGTCCGGAAGGCGGTGCTGCTGACGCGGTATGCGGACCTGATGAAGAACTGGATGATCTATGAACACGATCAGGCCGATGAGCTGGACGAGGAGGTCAAGCCGGCTGTCACGGTGGCAGAGAGGGAGGGTATCGAGCCACCGCATCAGTCCTTCGAGCTCGGGAAATGGGAGCGCCAGTCGGTCCCGCTCCGCGTCTCGGACCGGTACGAAGACAAGATAAGGGAGTTCAGGCCGTACTTCCGCAAGGAGGCTGACGCGATCGGGGATGAGACCCTCGACCAGGAGGACAGGATGATGGAGGCGATCGTGGCCGCGGTTCAGTGATCGGAGACGTGCGGATTATCCTTCTCGAGGAACCTGTACTCGAGGTCCTTGCCGCCTGAGACACCGATCCGTGTGGTCTGCTCGATCGGGCCACCGTCCCCGCCCTCGACCCTGAGAGACTCCTCTGTGATATCGAGGTCGCTGTGTCCGTTCTCGATCTCGAGTGCCTGGCAGAGCTTACCGGGTCCATTGCAGACGTTCCTGTCTTCCTCGAGGCCGCGGTGCTCCCGCATCCGTTCCAGGCCCTCGAGCGGTTTGATGGCCCGCACCAGGACGGCCTGAGGATCGCCGTCCTCACCTGTGACGATGTTGAACATGTGATAGATCCCGTAGCAGATATAGACATAGCTCCTGCCAGGGGGACCATACATGGTGCTGTTCCGGGATGTCTTGCCCCCGGAGGCATGGCTCGCCGGGTCGGTGTTCCCGAGGTAGGCCTCGGTCTCGATGATCCGCCCGCTGCGACGTTCACCTGTCTCGTGGATGAGACTGCAGCCGATGAGGTCTGCTGCGACGTCCCTGGCGTCCCTTCTGAAGAATGATATCTCCATGGACATGGTCAGAACTGCTCTCTGGCCTGCTCGAGGAGCTCGATCTGCTGGCGGACCCGTTCTTCGAGGGTGATGTACTCATCGTCTCCGTCCATCCTGACCTCCTCGGGGGACTGCTCGATGCTGTCATCATCCCGCACACGGGCCTCGTTACGGGCGATGGTCGCGAGGGACTCTATATAGGCCTGGTTGAAGGCGGCGAGGTCCTCGTAGTCGGCATGGAGCGCGGTTGCGGCGATGTCGTCCTCGATGTCATCGTACCCATCGCTCTCATCGAGCTCTGCAGCCTCGATGGCGTCATCGACTGTCATAGTCGTGTGGAGGAGTCCCTCGACGTCTTCGACGTACCAGGATGCCTCGCCGTTGTCGACCTCGACCTCGAGGTCCGCGATCAAAGCGTCGAGTTCGTCCTTGTAGGCATCGACCTCCTTCCAGGTCTCCCCGACGTCTTTGATCGTCTCCTGGAGCTTGTCCTTTTTCTCCCCTGTCTCTGTGTAGTTGCTGAGGGCGTCCTCGTACCGCTGCACATGGTGTTCGAGCTCGAGGACGGAGCTCCTGCAGTGGGCGATGATGTCGGTGCCGTACCCGTCGGTCATGGAAGGAGATGGTCCGCACCGGTTTATAAATGATGGTCCGTACAGCTGCTGTGGTTCACGCCTGTGGGGTCAGACGGAGCTGATCCAGTCGCGGAGTTCCTCTTCGGACATCGCGCCCATCGTGGTATCCTCGATGTCGCCGTTCCGCATGTAGATGAAGGTAGGGATCGATCTGACCTGGAAACGGCCGGCGACCTCTTCGTTGTCCTCGACGTTGACGGAGCCGAAGGATACGTCGTCCAGATCCTCGGAGAGGTCCTCGAAGATTGGTTTCATCTTTTTGCAGGGGCCACACCAGGATGCCCAGAAGTCGATTATCCAGTCGCCGTCTGCTGTTTCGTCGTCGAATGTGTCCGCATCGAGTTCCTGTACGGTCATGAGATCACCAGGATGAAGTGGTTGGCAGGGGAAGTTCAAAAAGGTTCTGACACCGGGATCGGGCTCAGTAGACCTTCGTCCGCTCCTGTTCGGGTCCGAGTGGCTCGTAGGTCAGTGGAGCCTCGATGGTCAGGACGCCGTTGTTGTAGCCTATCTCTGGGTCGTCTTCCATGGCGACGAGGTACTTGCCGTCTTTATCCATGGTGGCGGTGTGGTACGGGACCGCATCGCGGAAGAGCTGCTCGTATTCGTCCCGGCCGGTCCGCTCGTGGATCTCGAGGTGGTTGCGGTCGACCTCGATCTTCAGGTCGCCATCGGCCAGCTTGGTCTCGAGGACCTGCTGTTCTGAATCGAGGCCGTACTTCTCGACTTCGTTGCCGTGGACGAGTGTTGGAGCGTCGAACTGGAACTGGACGAGGTCGGTCTCCCCGTCGATGTCTGATTCGAAGTACTGGTCCAGGGCCTCCTTGCTTGCGTCAGTGTCGAGAGCGGAGTAGTCCTGGATCTCGGCGGCCGGTGCCTGTCCCCGGGTGCCTGCGGTCAGTCCTGGCCGTGCGTCCTCGACGTCGCTGAGGTCGGCGGGCATGGTCTCGAAGAACTCGACGATCTCTTCGAAGGCCGGGTTGCCGTCGATCTCCATGCCGCGGGCGAGGCTGTGGGCGTACTTGCGTTCGATGTCGTTTTTCTCGACAGCGGCCTCGACCCAGCCACCGAACCTGTGCCTTCGCATATCTGAACGATTCCGGGTCAAGGTTTAAAAGTACTTACCTCTTGACCGTAAAGATTAACGCTCGTTGATGGTCCGGCCGGAGGAAGGTTTTTATAGCTGTCATGGTCACTGCCGGACATGGTCGATGGTTCTGTCGGGGACGAGTTCTCGACCGGTGATGCCATTATACTGGCGGTCCTGACGGTCGCCGGCGTGGCGGGATTCCATCTGAGTCCTGTGGATGCTGCTGCACTGGTGGGTCTCGAGTTCGAGGCGATTTTCTCTATCAGTATCCTGTTCCTCGCGGGGATGGCGCTACCGATCGCGTGGATCGCGACGATGTCCTTCGATGGGATGCGCAAGGAGTCGCTGGCGTCGTTTATCGTGCTTCCGGGTATCTTCCGCGGCGGTCTGTTCGGGCTGGTCTGTGTGGGGCTCCCGGTCGCGGTGGTCTTTGCTTCGTATGTTGCCCGGAGTACATACAACGGACGAAACCCGTTCTGGACGTGTTTCAAGGCGGGTGCATCGATCGTCACGGTCTTTGCGATCCTCCTCGCGACCGTGGGGGCATACACTATAATGTATGAGGAAGGGATACGCCAGGACGTGCGTGATGGTGTCTTGGATCGCGTGACTGACCGGGCTGTCGATGTCGCGAACGAGACGCTCAACGGTGCGAATGGCACCAGTGCGGTAGAACAGCAGCAGGACGTGTTCGTGTCACAGGCGTCCCGGCTCTCGCAGAACGTCTCGGAGACGACGATCCTGGCATCCCAGCGGACGATCACGAGGCAGATGGACCGGTACGAGGGGACCCGGTATGAATTCAGTTCCGAGCAACGGACGGTGATCGATCAGACGTTCACGGCGCTCCAGGCTCAGCTACCAGGGAACATCTCAGGGCAGGTAGCCGACCGGGTGGAGGAGAGATTCGATTCAGGGACAGGTCTCCAGCCGTCAGACGAGCAAGTCAGGGGCCGCGTGGACGCGGGACTGGACACGGTGTTCGGTGATACGACGACGTTGGCGGGTATGACCTTTGTCGTGCTGTTATCACTCGTGTATTCGCTCAAGATACCGTTCGAGCTGTTCTCGGGGACGCTCGGCTATCTTCTCCACCGTGTTGCGTCCTGATATCGGCTCGTTTATAACTGTTGAGACTGCAGTGAGGAGTTCGTATGTCATCGATCGAGTTTGTGGACGACGATGAGGCCTCCGAGAGCCTGCCGGAGGACTTCGAGCCCTATGTCAGGGAGTGGTTCACGGAGCGGTTCGAGGGGCTGACACCGCCACAGCAGTATTCCTTCGATCTGATCCATGAGGACGAGAACAGTCTGATCTGTGCCCCGACGGGATCGGGCAAGACCCTGTCTGCGTTCCTCTCTGCGCTGAATGAGCTGTTCCTGATGGGGGATAAGGGTGACCTCGAGGATCGGGTCTATGTGCTGTACGTCTCCCCGTTGCGGGCGCTGAACAACGACATCCAGCGGAATCTCGAGGAGCCCCTCGAGGGCATCCGGGAGCAGGCCGAGGCGATGGGGTATGATGTACCGGAGGTCCGGTCCGCGGTCCGGACTGGCGATACGTCCCAGTCCGAGCGCTCGAAGATGCTTGAGAAACCCCCACATATCCTCATAACGACCCCGGAGACCCTGGGTATCATCCTGAACGCCCCGAAGTTCAAAGAGAAGCTGAAAAACGTCAAGTACGTGATAACGGACGAGATCCACTCGCTGTCGGACAACAAGCGTGGCGTCCATCTGTCCCTGTCTCTGGAACGGCTCCAGGAGATGGCTGAGACGGATCCGACCCGTATCGGGCTGTCCGCGACCCAGGCACCGATCGAGGAGATCGGGAAGTATCTGGTAGGCTATGAATACGACGAGGACGGCGACCTGCGGACGCGTGGCTGCACGATCGTGGACGTGGCCGCCTCCAAGCGGATGGACCTGGAGGTCAAGACGCCGGTTGATGATCTGATACGGACGTCACCGGACGTGACACGGGGGAAGGCCTATGAGATGATCCATGAGCTTGTCCAGGACCACGAGTCGACGATCATCTTCACGAACACCAGGGCGGCGACCGAGCGCGTGGTCAAGACGCTGAAGTCGGAGTATCCTGATGCCTATGAGGACAACATCGGAGCGCATCATTCCTCGATGTCCCGGGAGAAACGCCTCGAGGTCGAGGAGAAGCTGAAACACGGTGATCTGAAGGTGGCAGCGACCTCGACGTCACTGGAGCTGGGGATCGATGTCGGGTACACCGATCTGGTGATCCAGATGGGGTCGCCGAAAGGTGTCGCTCGGGGCGTCCAGCGGATCGGTCGGTCCGGCCATAAGGTCGGTGAGGAGGCAAAAGGACGGATGGTGGTGATGGACCGTGACGATGCTCTGGAGTGTTCTGTGCTGCTGAAGGATGCGAAAGAAGACAACCTCGACCGTGTGCGGATGCCTGAGCGGAGCCTCGATGTCCTGGCACAGCACCTGGTCGGGATGGCGTGTAACCGGAAATGGGGTGTCGATGAGGCCTTCGATGTCATCAGGCGGGCGTACAACTACCGGGAGCTGGACCGGACGGAGTATGACAAGACGCTGGACTACCTGGCGGGACAGTACGCCTCCCTTGAGGACCAGAACGTCTACGGGAAGATCTGGATCGGCGAGGAGCTGGAGGACGATGAAGATCCTGAGGGGGCGGACAGCAGGATCTCTGTTGTGGAAGCTGAAGAGACCGATGAGCTGGTCTTCGGCCGCAGGGGCTCGATGACCCGGGTGATCTATATGACAAACATCGGGACGATCCCTGATGAGTCCCAGTACACGGTCAAGCTCCGTGGCAGCGAGGACCGGGTCGGTGCCCTGGATGAGGAGTTCCTGGACCGGCTGACGAAGGGGGATGTGTTCGTGCTGGGCGGGTCGACGTACCAGTTCTCGTATACCCGCGGGATGAAGGTCTACGTGGATGCGGTCCCCGAGAAAAGCCCCACGGTGCCGTCGTGGTACTCGGAGATGCTGCCACTGTCGTACGATCTCGGCCGCAGCATCGGGGAGTTCTGCGGGAAGATCGAGAGCCAGCTGGAGATGGGCTGTACGGAGGATGAGATCCGGGACTGGATGGACGGCAGGTACTACCTGGATGCGAACACGGCGGGGTCGATCTTCAGCTATGTGTCCGAGCAGTACCGGTATCTCGGGTTCGTGCCGACGGACAGGAAGATCCTGGTCGAGAAGACCGTCGATGAGGATGGCAAGCTGAACATCGTGTTCCACACGATTTTCGGCCGGGAGGTCAACGATGCGCTGTGCCGTATCTTCGCTGACCTGCTCTCGGAGCGGATCGGATCGAATGTCGGGATGGTGGTGGAGGATCACGGCTTCGTGCTCCGGTGCTCTCGCCAGCACATCGATATCGAGGAGCTGATCGGGGAGGCGACGGAGGTCGACATGCGGGAGACCCTGCGTGGTGCTGTCAGGAAGACGGAGCTGATGAAGCGACGGTTCCGACATGTGGCGGGCCGGGCGCTTATGATCATCCGGAACTACAAGGGCAACCACAAGTCGGTCGGGAAGCAGCAGATGAAGTCCCATTTCCTCCTGCCGGCGGTCGAGAAGATCGATGAGGAGTTCCCGATATTGAAGGAGACCTACAGGGAGATCATGGAGGATGCGATGGATATCGAGCATGCGAAAGAGGTCATGGCAGGGTTGGACGATGGCAGCATCGAGTACGAGATCCGTGATACCTCGGTGCCGTCGCCGTTCGCCCACAACATGATCCTGCAGGGCCAGTCGGATGTGATCAAGATGGAGGACAAGAAAGAGCGCCTCCAGCAGCTCCACGAGCAGGTCCTGGAGAAGATCGAGTGACAGGGCGGGGCTGTTTTTAAACCTCTGGCACAATGGATGGCCATGGAACTGCTGGCTGGGTTCGAGACGGTCGATGGCTATCCTGCGGTGTTCTGTGAGCCGCTGGATGCGGTTGTGGTGTCCGATCTCCATATCGGGATCGAGGCCGTCGAGGCTCGTTCAGGGACCCTGATACCGGCGTTCCAGCTCGATGAGGTCCTTGAAGAGATCGGGGAGATGGCCGATATGACCGGGGCCTCTCGCCTGATCGTGACCGGGGACATCAAGCATTCCTTCTCCGGGAAGAGCCGGCGCGAGCGGGAGGAACTTGAGCGGTTCCTTCGGGAGATATCGATGCTGTTCGAGGAGGTCTCGCTGGTGGAGGGCAACCACGACACTGGGATGGAGTACCGGATTGAGGAATTCATGAACGTCTCCCTGGATGCCTCGATTGTCGAGGAGGGCATCCTGTTCGTCCACGGTCACGAGGAGGTGCGGGACCTGGCTGCACTGGGTGCTGAGGTCGTTGTTATGGGGCATGAGCACCCTGCGGTCTCGCTGCAGGATGATGCTGGTGTCTCGGAGAAACTGCGGTGTTTTCTGTACGGGCCGATGGATGATGGCCGGGATATCCTGGTGCTGCCGGCGTTCACGAAGCTGGCCTCGGGGACGGAGGTCAATGAGGTACCGAGGCACGAACTGCTGTCACCGATCCTACAGGACATCGATGTGGACCGGCTGACGGTCGTTGCCGTGGATAGAGAAGCTGGCGTGTTCGAGTACCCGGAGATCGGGAAGCTGCGCGGGCTTTAGTGGAGGACGCTGCCGTCGCCGTAGCTGTCGTATTTGTCTTTGAGGCTGTCCGATCCGCCACTGTCGCTTTTTGCCTGGTCGTGGTTGAGGAACTGTTCTTTTTCTTTCTGCTTGAGGGACTTGAACCGCTCCCTGCTTGCCTCGTAGGGGTCCTCGTTGTCTTTTTCGTCGTCGGTGGCCTTGTCCTTGAGCCTGTCGACTTTCTCGTCCTCGATTGAGGGCTTCCCGCCGTGTCCTGTGTCCTGTTGGATGGTCTGTTCCTTCTCGATGGTCTCTGGGGTGCTTGTATCTGTCGATGTGGTGCTTTGCTGTTCCTCTGTGCCCGTCCTGTGTCCTGTGTCGCCGATGGAGTCTGCGGTCTCGATCGAGGTATCGTCGTGTTCGGTATCGTCATCGATTTTGGACTTCTCTACCGGTTCTGGGTCGGTGGTGGGATTTCCGTCGGTATCGAGCAGATCCTCATCAGCGGCCTGGTCCTGTTCGTCGGTGGACTGGAGGATCGATATCGTTTCGTCCTCATCACTGCTGTCGTCCTCGGGTTCCGGCTCGTTCTCGGGTTCCTGATCGCTGTCCGGCCCCTGATTGGCGCGCTTGATGAGTTCGTCCATGGATGGAGGTTGCGGTTTCTTCCTTTTATGTCCTGTGGCAGTGCGGGGAGACCTCTGAGGCGATGCTCTGTGACGTATTATTTGTGCGTCGGGTCGCTGGGAAAGCATTATATACTGCGCGTTCCAATATCTAACCAGATTCTGGTGAACAACGATGGTTGAAGTACCTGATGATATCGAGAAGAGTGAACTGGCGTTTCCGCATTCGCGCATCGTGAACATGATACGGGATAAGACCGATGAGGGGCAGTACGTCCGCAAGTCGGTCTATTTCGGGCTGAATCTCTTGCTTGGACAGATAGCGGAGGAGATCACGGACAACCTTGTCAAGACGGACAAGGCATACATCGAGAAGTCCGATCTCGACCGTGCTGCCCGCAAGTACGAGCGGATCGAGGAGGTTCTGGAGGAGAAAGAACGTGTCTCCAAGCATCTCCGCGCGCTCGAGGACGATGTCGGGAAACTGGCGCGGGACGTCGAGAACGCAGGGCTCGAGTGAGCCCGTCCTTTTTTTCTCCATGTGGACGAAGACGGGTCGCTGGACGTGGACGCTCGACCACGAGGCCCTCGAAGGAGAGGCCCACATCGAGGAGGTCGAAGGCGGGTACAAGGCCGTCATCGATGTGACCGACACGGATTTCAGCATGACATTCCTGTCGGATGAGGCGTTCTTCGAATCGAGTGATGCTGCGGAATCGTTCATCCGCGCGAAGATGGATGAGGCTGTTTAACTCCTGCTGACCTTGCGGGTATCGTTTCTTTACCTATTTGTACCTGGACAATCCATGTTCAGGCATGGTCGATATAGCCTCCCTCATGAACGGTGTCCTGGCCGTGATCAGTATGGCGGTGATGGTGCTACCGTTCGTCGGGGATCTGGATCGTCACTCGGTGCGGGGCAGGTTCATGTGGGCGGTCTGTCCTTCGTCATGCCGGTGGTGTTCGTGGTCCAGCGGTTCATAGGGCACGATCTCGGGGCGACGATCCTGACGCTCCATACGATCGTGTGGGTGATGCTGCTGGGGCGTTTCCTGTCGTTCTATCTCGAGAAGCAGCACTTTTTCTGGAGCCAGATCGCGGTGCCACTCTCGCTGCTTTTTCCTGTCATCGTCCTCCGGCGGCTCATCTTCGAGATGGCGGCATTGATAGCCCTGATCGTGCTGGCCGAGATCATGGTCTATATGATGGTGGACGGGAACTTCCTCGCCCGTCTCACAGGGATGCTGGGGGTCGGCGCGGTCCTTTCCTCGCTGGTGTATTATTTCCCGCTACCGCTTTTCACGGGACTGCTGCCACAGGCTATCCTGTCGGTGTCGTACCTGTTCGTCCTCCCGGTGCTGTGGCTGGTGATCATCCATCCCCGTGCGGATGTCGATGTGTCCTCGTCGCCGGATATGATCTATATCTGGTATGCGGTCCTTTCGCTTGTCGTGGTGATCGTCACGGGGCTGTTCAGCGAGGTCTTCAACCCGGTCTATGTGGGGCTCGGAATCGTTGTGATAGCTTTCCTGGCGGTGATGAGCCATTACCGGGGACCGGTGGCCGGTATCGAGGACTTCACCGTGTGCTTTTTCCTCCTGACGGCTGTGGTGTGGCTGGTGGTCTCGCTGGTGGATGTCGGGACCCGGGGGGCGATCGTGGTGATCGATTTCCAGGTCGAGTTCCTCCAGTTGGCTGTCATCTCTGCGGTGTCTTTCGTCGGGCTGCGCTTTGTCCTTGAGAAGCTCTGATCAGGCCTTGAGATCGGAGGATGCGTGATCGGGGCCTTTCCCGATCCGGACGACCCTGCAGTCGTGGCCGCGTTCCGTAAGTGCCTGTTCGAGCTCGTCCTCATCGAAGTCCTGGTCGTGGCCGAGGGTGATGATGTCCGGCTCGACGTCCTCGACCGTCTCGAAGATGCTGTCCTCGCTGCCGAGGACGGCCTGATCGACCATCTCGAGGGCATCGACCACTGCACGTCTGTCGCTTTCGTCCATGCGGAGGTTGTCTTTCTTTCCCTGCGCGCGGCTGTCCCGTGCAATGACGACGTACAGTTCATCGCCGAGTGCTGCGGATTCGTGCAGGTAATGGAGGTGGCCGGGATGGATGAAATCGAAGGTGCCGTTGGCGAGGACCCGTGTCATGGCCTAGTTGGCCTGCCGGTCGTTCGCCCTGTTCGACGGTCGGACCTTCTCTGCGCCCTTGCCACGGTTGCGGAGCCCGCGTGCCTTCCTGCCTGCACCGGTCTTGCCTCGCTCGGCGCGTCCGCTCTGGGCGGCGATGTCGGCGTAGTCATCGTCGTTCGTGATGGCAGGATGCTCGGGGTCGATGAGGATATGCTCGAACCACTTATGGATGCCGTCCTTGGCGACGGCGTAGGAGTCAAGCACTTCCATGTTGGGGTACCTGCGGGAGACGCGTTCCTCCATGATCTGGCGGTGGTTCTTCTTCGGGGTGAACTTCATCTGGCCCGCTCGTTTGGGTCGCCGGCCTGCCTTGATCTTCCTGCGTCGCCGACCGCCCCGCATCATGCGCCCGCGGACCGTGATGATCCCTGGCTTTGCCTTGTATCCAAGGGAACGGGCCTTGGCGAGCCGTGTCGGGTTCTCGATCCGGGTGATGGCGTCTTCGTCACGCCATTCCTTGAGTCGCTGTTGCCAGATCTTCCGGAGTGTCTCGTCGTCGTTTCGCTTTCTCCACTGCTCTCGTGCGTAGGTATAGAATGTCATTCGTGGTTCACCTCGCCTTGCGGCCTCTTCTTCAGGTCGCGGTGAACCGGAGGTTCACTGCTCGAGTGAAATCTCCGATTTCACGACCCACATGGAAGGTACCGAGTAGGGTGTGGCGACCAAGCTTTTTAAACCACACCCTGTATGGCCCGGTCTGGGCCGGTGCCAAAAGGTATTTATGGACGGGCGATAATCGTTTAGTGGTACTATGAGGCCGTACACGAAGATTCTTATCGGCGCGTTGATGATCATCGGGGGTATCTACTGGTACTCCCTCGATGTGTTCGTCGGCACAGGTATGAACAACCTTGACTCACTGGCGATCCTGCTGAAGGGGTCGGCTGGTGCGCTCGTGTTTCTGGTCGGCGTGTTCGTGGTCTGGATCGAGTCCGATGAACTGAAGATCCAGCGCGAGCTCCAGCGTCATGATTTCGAGCCGGAGAAGTACCGGCAGGAGGACGATGAGTTCGATACCGGCGAGGGCATGGCGGAACTTGATGAGACGGAGTATGATGATCTCGTCGACGGTACGGTCGAGGAGGTCAAAGAGCGGGTTGATGACGATGATCTCGATCCCGAGAAGGTCCTGGAGGCCGAGAAGGAGGGCAAGGACCGGAAGACGTTGAAGGAATGGCTTGAATCCCGCATGGATGAGAGCTGAGGTGATCGCCATGAGCGAGATAAAGCGACTTGTTCTGGATGTGCTGAAGCCACACAAACCGTCGATGCTCGAGATGTCCCAGCGGGTCTCGGATCATGATTCTGTCAAGGCGGTCAACGCGAGCCTGTACGAGGTCGATGAGGAGGTCGAGAACATCAAGATGACGGTCGTGGGCGAGACGATCGATTATGATGCTGTGCGGGCGGTCATCGAGGACATGGGTGGGTCCGTCCATTCCGTCGATGAGGCTGTCTGTGGTGATGAGCTCGTCGAGGAGAGCAAGACACCCCAGGACTACTCGTCCTGACCACCGGGTACTCTCTTTAACCGGGCGCCCGAAGGATATCTTATGGAGGATGCCCGGGCACTGTTCATCCTGCCGGAGCGTGGGTTCGAGGACGAGGAGGTCAACGGGTTGACCCGTGTTCTCGAGACCAGTGATATCCACATCACGTATGTCACCCTGTCAGGGGAGAACGCACGCGGCCGCGGTGGGCTGTTCATCGATGCCGATGCTGATCTTGGTTCTGTCGATCCCACGACGTACGATATGGTCGTTGTCATTGGATGCAGTGGTTCTGAGCAGGAGCTGACGGATCAGCGACTGGAGTCGGTGATCGTCCAGGCCCGCGAGCAGGGTGTCCTTATCGGGTCTGTCTGTATGGGGACGAAGGTCCTCGCGTCCTTCGGTCTGCTCGAAGAGGACACAGTCGCAGTGCCGACAAGCACCCAGATCGACGTCGGTGAGAAGGTCGAGGAGGTCATCGCCGGCGATCTGGAAGTGTCTGATGGCGTGTTCACGTGTGCCAACGGGGATGCTGTGGAGGAGATGGCACAACGCATGGTGGAGTATCTTGTCCACGGCCCGGACGATGAGACCTGAGATCACTCGAAGCTGAGAGAGAATTCCTTGCCTGTGAGCTGCTTGACGATGTTCCGGAACTCGTCGGTGCTGATCGGGACGCGTGGACGGTCCTCTTCTGCGACGACGACTTTCTTCTCTGTCCCGTCTGGCTTGTAGACCGTGTTGATTCCCTGGACCTCGACCGGTTCGAGGAGGTTCTCGATGACCTCTTCGGGGTCGCCTGCGTCTTCGACGACGCGGATGGATGTATCGAAGTGGTCCGCGAGCTCTTTGACGACCTCGCCGTTCTTCCCGACGACCCGTGGTCCGTCTCCCTTGGCGGTGACGACGAGGATCGCATCGGATACCCGCCGGACTTCCTTGATGCTGACGTCCTCGAGGGTCGGGATGTCCTGGCTGAGCTGGTAGAGTAGCCGAGATGCTTCGACGGCTTCGTCGGTCAGTTCGCCGTCTTCTTTTTTCTGCTCGCAGCCGTTACACAGGAGATCGTCGCTCTCGAGACAGATACTGCAGAGGGGAGTTTCCATATGCTCATGGTTTGTGGGGCAACTCTTTTTAATCAAACCGATACCTGGCCGGGCTGGGGTGATTTTTAACTGTGGACGCTCCAGTCGTGGCCATGGAACTGGGCATCGTGGGCAAGCCGAACACGGGGAAATCGACGATGTTCAAGGCGATGACCCGGAAGGACATCGAGGCGGCGAACTATCCCTTTACGACGATCGAGCCGAACCGCGGTGTGGCCTTTGCCTCGCGGCCGTGTCCCTGCCAGGACCTGGGTGTGGACTGTGATCCGAACAACTCCCGCTGTGAGGACGGGATCCGGTTCGTCCCTGTCAATCTCTTGGATATCGCAGGCCTGGTACCGGGTGCCAGTGAGGGCAAGGGGATGGGCAATGCGTTCCTGGATGCGGTCCGGGAGGCCGATGCCCTGGTCCATGTGCTGGACTGTGCCGGCCGGACGAACGAGAAAGGCGAGCCTGTCGAGGACTACGATCCGGTCCGGGATGTGACCTTCGTCGAGGATGAGTTCGATGCGTGGATGGATCATGTGCTGCGGGAGGACTGGGCGTCTGCGGTGCGGTCCTTTGCCTCGAGCGATGCTACATTGGATGAGTTCCTGGCTGATGCCCTGTCCGGGCTCGGTGTCCGCCGGGAGGACGTCCAGCAGGCACTGCTCTCGGTCGATGTGCCCGAGGAGCCGGGCCAGTGGGAGGATGATGCTTTCTCTGCCTTCGTCTCCCGGCTCCGTGAGGTCGCGAAGCCGGCACTGTTTGCATGCAACAAGATGGACCTGCCTGGGGCTGAAAAGAATCTTGGCCGGCTGCGGGAGGAGCATCCGGACCAGCGGTTCGTGCCGGTCTCGGCGGCTGCTGAGCTGACGCTCCGGCAGGCTGTGGAGGCGGGCAAGATCGCGTACACGCCCGGGGAGGATGATTTCGAGATCCTGGAAGACGTCTCCGATGAGCAGCGGGAGGGTCTCGAGCGGATCCGGGAGGAGGTCCTGGGGGAGTACGGCTCGACGGGAGTGCAGGAGGTCATCGATGAGACAGTATTCGATCTCCTGGAGATGATTGTCGTCTATCCGGTCGAGGACACGGGAAAATATGCCAACCAGGAGGGCGATGTGCTGCCGGATGCGGTCTTGGTGGCGAAGGGCTCGACTACGGTTGACCTCGCGTACGCGATCCACTCGGATATCGGTGATGCCTATGTCAAGGCGGTCGATGCCCGGACCGGCCAGACGATGGGCAAAGAGCAGGAGCTCGAGGACGGGGATGTCGTGAAGATTGTGACGTAGGTGAGGGTGTCATCTGTCTATGCAGTAGGTGCTTTCGGGGTTCTGGTTGCAGAAAGCTGTTTCGAGACGCCCAACTTTCTTTTCAAGTTCTCTATTTTCTTTTTCTAGTTCTTTGATTGTCTTCTGCTGTTCTTTGGCGATGTCGAGGAGGTAGACGGAGAGTTTGTCGTACCTGAAACCGAAGGCGGATCCGTTCCTGTAGGTGACGAGTTTTGGAACCTTCTCTTCTGCCTGTTCTGCTATGATACCGATATCCGTCCGGTTTTTCCATCGTTTCCTGTCCTTCCAGGTGAATGACACGGGATTGAGTCCGAGGACGTTGCTCGTTGATACGTTCAGGTTGGTGACGTTTTCTTTAAATTCGATGCTGCTGGCGGAGGCGCTGTTGATCTCCCATGCCGAACCCTGGCCGCAGAGGAACAGTGTTGGATCACCCCCGTCGCTCCGGTCATACCAGAACAGGCCGTGCCCGGTTACACCTGAGCCAGAGTCATCGCAGCGGCCGTTATAGCTGCCGAGTTCGTTGTTGTTGAAGTTGTAGGTCTCCATGTTGTAGAGGTCGTTGACATCATAGATGTCATTGGTGTTCGCATCAATGGCACCACCGAATCTTGTGGGGTTGTTTGTGTACCAGTTCATGTATATTTCATCGCCTGATTGGCTGTCAAGGTGCAGGTTGCCGTTTGAGGCCCGGATCCAGGCTTCTGACGTGCTTGAACCCCATCCACCGAGCCAGAGATCCCGGCCGTATGCAGCGTTCGGCCCGATTTCGATCCTGTCATCGCCTGAGTTGATTTCCAGGTCGTCGATGTTTATTATCCGGTTTTGATTCATATCGAGTGTGCCGCCTTGGAAGTCGAGTTCGTTGGCTTGGTCGAGCTGGAAGTCGACTTTGCCGGTGTTTGGATTGCCCCAGCCAAGGTAGAAGGCTCGCTTACCGCTTGTTGTGTTCCGTGCCTCGAAGTAGCCATAGCGGCTTGGATCGCTTGGATTGGCAGCTGTAACGGTGTGGTCGGTGGCGAGTAAGTTCTTTCCCTGAATGGTTCCGGCGTTGTTGATGCGGTTCTGGTTCATGTTCAGGTTGCCGCCGACCACATTTGTGGTGCCATTCTGTTGCCAGCTCATGACGCGGCCGATGAAGTTACCGCCATTGTCGTAGCTGTACAGGACGAGTTCGTCGTTTTGCTCAGATATGAGACGGAACGTCGCCTTAGTCTGGTTCAGGAAGGCAAGCGTCGTCTGGCCGTCATAGGCTTTGTTGTTGATCTGGACTCTGCCAGGAGATACTCGAAGACGGCCATTCGGGATATTGACGTTTCCGGTATCTGTGATAGAAAATCCACGTGTGCCGGCGGCTTCAAATTGGATGCGGCTGTTGTCGGCACTTATGTTCCCGAAGAAACCTTCCTGTACGTTCAGCAGGGATAGTTGCGGTTCGGCGCCGGCTCCAGAATCAAGTACGTGTACTCGAGGTTTTATGTTCCTGATCTCTTGTCCTGACATATCTATGTCATAGCTCCCTGCGGAGTTTCCTGCATCAAGGACTGATTGGAGGTCACTGGAGATCTGGTCGGCGGAGGCTGTGATGACCCAGGTGGTGCCGTTGTAGTACTTAAGGACGCCCTGTCCGGTGTCGAACCACATCTGGCCGGCTGATGGATTACCTGGTGCAGTAGATCGGGCATCTGAGATGTAATCGATGATCTCGTTGCCGGTCATGTTCAGTGTGTCACCAAGGGCGACGGCTCCTGTGCTGTCCTCGATCGGCTGACCGTCGAGGTCGAGCGGGACATCCATCGGGTAAATATCCGAGAGCGGATGATGAGGGGCGGCGACCGCCGCGCCTGAGAGAACGAAAACAAATGCCGCTACGGTACCGAGCGCGATCAACGGTCTACAAGTAGATTGCACGGTGCTTACGATAGGTCATGACGATATAAAAAACCCCATTCAGGTCCTGCTCTTTGTTGATTTCGATGATGTCCTCGTCATGGAGTTTGTGGTCCAGTCCGACTCGCTGGTTGTCGTGTTTGGCCGACTTGCCCCAGATCCGGGCGTGTTTGAACCTGTCTTGGAAAGAATCATGCATCGCCGCGGTCAGGTCCTCGATGGTATCGCCCTCCCGTTTCCAGCGTTTGCTGCCCTGTTTTTCCCCATAACATCACCTGGCTTGGTCTGAAATTTGCAGGATTCGATTCAGTCATCTTCGCACTACTTGATCGCCCTGTGTGATTGTTAGTTCATCCATTCTGCCGTAGTTACAGAGTCCGAATTTGACTGTGCCGATGGCTTCTGTTGAGGTGCCGAACGAGACAGGTCCATAGGTCTTGTAGCTGGCGTCGGCGGTGTCGTCGAAGGTTGCCCAGAACTGGTTCCGCTCTGTGTCCAGCACTACCGTTACATGCACCCAGTGCTGGTAATTATCCCCAGCAGTTCCATCACAGTTTGCTACGAGGTGGTTGCCGTTGTTGTTTCCGACACACCACTGCGGGTTCTCTGTCTCGGCGAGTGCTATTTTCTGCCCTTGCATGTTCTCAACACGCACACCGCCTTGGTGGTTGGCGCTTGTCTCCCAGTAGTAGAAGGAAACGGTTACCCTCCCGCTCATTCCCTTCGGGAAGGTGGTGTAAATGTCATCCCAATCATGATCGTGCTCGTCGTTGTGACTGATATTCAGTGCTTTTCCCTTGTAGTATGTGCTGGCGGAGATTGAGCATGACAAGGGCTGATCACTACATCGTGGCCCAAAAGACCAGCGGGAGTTCACGTTGCCGTCGTATTGGTCGAACGTTTCAAAAATTCCGTCAATGTTGTTGGCTTCGTTATCAATTCTGTTGCCGTTCATGTCGAGGTTGCCGTTGGGGATTTCGACGTTGCCGTTGTCGAGTGTTCTGAATAGTTCGGTTGGTCCTGCGAGGTTGGTTACCTTGAATGCCTGCTTTGCATTGGCATTTCGCTCCCACCGGATATTGTTGCCTGTAGTGTTGTGGAATTCGATTGCGCCCCATTGTTGTCCGTTAACGGTGCTGTCGAGATTCCATTCCAGAGCGGCTGATTCTGGCCTCAAATTGGTAATCCGGCCTGATTCTCTCATGTCTAGATTACCGCCTGGGATCTGGACGTTGGCGCCGCGGAGGCGGATGGTGTCACCGAGCTCGTTTCTGATATCCAGTTCGGTGAGGCCGTTGTTTCCGAAGCCTATCCAGGCCGACCGGAGATCTGGATCGGTGCTGTTGGCAAAGAACTCGATATAGGTGTGGTTCTGGTTGGCGGGTTTTAACTCGAGGGTTCCTGCTCCTCCATCAGCGGTTAGCGTGCCGTTGAGGTAGGCGTTGCCGGTGTCGGCGATACGGAAGAGATCGTTTCCGTTCCTGTCAATTGAGAGGGATCTGTTGACGTGTGATTCGCGTCTCCAGGTGACTGTCTCACTGCTTGTGTCGTCTGGGAATATTATCTGTCCTGTTCCCTCCGTGAACCCTGCTGATGAGTTGACAAGCATCTGGAGGTTGCCTGTCTGATCGAAGGAGGTCGTGTCGGATCCGATGTTGATGATCTGCTGTCCGCTCATGTTGATGTCATAGCTGCCGGCTTGGTTGCCTTCAGTAAGGACCTCCTGAAGGTTGGAGGCGATGGAGTCGGCGCTGGCGGTGATGATCCAGCTTGATCCGTTGTAGTACTTGAGTGTTCCTTGGCTGGTGTCGAACCACATTTGTCCAGCAACGGGGGTTGCTGGTGCTGTATCTCGGGCATCGGAAACATAATCGACAATATTACTCCCTGTCATGTTGAGCTGGTCGTTGACCGTCACTGTTCCGGTCTCGTCCTCGATCGGCTGGCCGTCGAGATCCAGCGGGACGTCCATCGGGTAGATATCCGAGAGCGGGTGATGCGGTGCAGCGATGGCCGTGCTGGAGCCAAGCAAGAGGATCGAAACGACGATGCCGTACTGCAGGAGTGGCCGTCCCGTGGAGTGCATATACCCTATACTGCGTCAGAACGGATTAAAAATACGTCGGTCTATCCCTTGTTGATCTCGATGATGTCCTCATCCTGCAGTTCATGATCCAGCCCGACTCGCTGGCCGTCGTGTTTGGCCGACTTGCCCCAGACCCGGGCGTGTTTGAACCTGTCCTGGAAGGAATCATGCATCGCCGCTGTCAGGTCCTCGATGGTATCGCCCTCCCGCATGATCATCGGCTCGTCCTTGTCCACGTCGCCCTGTCGTTTCTTCATGTAGATCCTGATCAGGCCCAGGGCCTCGACGACCCGGTCCTTGAAGTCCTCGAGGTTCGTCTCGTGTTTGGCCGAGATGAAATGGACGTCACCGTGGTCCTCCCGTATCGCCTCGGCCTCCTCGTCGCTGAGGTTCGCGGCCTTGTTGATGACCTTGATCGAGGGCATATAGACCCGGTCCTTTGCCAGGGCATCGATGATCCGCTCGATCGGGAGGTCCTCCCGGATGACGATGGAGGCGTTGGTATAGCCCCACTGCTCCATGACTTCCTTCACCGTCTCCTCGTCGGTCTTGGTCAGCTCGATCGGGCATTTGACCCGGATACCGCCTTTGCCCTTTTTCTCGACCTTGACGTTGGGTGGTTCCATATCGAGGCGGATGCCGGCGTCATCGAGCTCCGATTCCATCTTCGCGAACCCGTCCAGCCGGTCAGGGTCCGTCATCAGGACGACGAGGTCGCTGTTGCGGACGACTGACAGGACCTGCTGGCCGTCGCCTTTGCCTGATGCGGCGCCACCGATCAGGCCTGGGACATCGAGGAGCTGGATGTTGGCCCCGCGGTGTTTGAGGATGCCGGGGACGACCTCGAGGGTGGTGAACTCGTACTCCCCGACCTCGGAGTCCGCGTTGGTGAGTGTGTTGAGGAGGCTGGACTTGCCGACCGAGGGGTACCCGACCATGGCGACGGTCGCGTCGCCTGTTTTCTCGACGGCGAAGCCATCGTAGCCGCCCCCGGTTTCTTTCTGGCGTGTCTTGATCTCTTCCTCGAGGTTGGCGATCTTGGCCTTGAGCCTGCCGCGTTCCTTCTCGGTGGCCTTGTTGACAGGAGTCTTCTCGAGTTTCTCCTCTGCCTTCTCAAGTTTATCGCGCAGGCCCATGGTGCTGTGGTCGCCGGGGACGTATTTCAAGGTTTGGCGGTTGCTGGCGGCTGCGCGTGAACGGAGCCAACTTTTATATACCTATGATGGTCCATTTTTAATGTATGTTTACCGGCCTCGGCCGGCCACGCGAGGTATCACGATGACAGACGAGCATGAGATCGATGAGCTGGACCGCAAGATCCTGACGAAACTCCAGGAGGACGGACGGAAGTCGTTCAGGGCGATAGCGGAGGATATCGACTCGACAGCCGTCACCGTGATCAATCGCGTGGACAAGATGAAGGACAAGGGCATCATCAAGGGCTACACGGTCGATCTCGACTACCGGAAGATCGGCTACCACATCGTCGCTGCGATCGAGCTGATCGTTAAAGGCGAGCACCTCGAGAAGATCGAGGACAAGCTCTACGAGCATCCCCGCGTGACGGCGGTCTACGAGATCACTGGTGATACGGACATCCTGGTCGTCGCGAAGTTCAAGGACCGGGACCAGCTGGGCTCGTTCGTCGTTGGTGACCTGCTGGACTCGAACATGGTCGAGAAGACAATCACCCATGTTGCCTTCGATACGTACATGGAACGGCACAACATCGACCTGATGGAGAGCCCGCCCGAGGTCGAGGAGTAACCCTGTTAACGCCTGTTTGCCTGTTCTGGCAGTATTCTTCTAGATTTTAAAGCTCCCTGCACAGTCGCTGTACCATGCCTCCGGACTACGATGCGGGCCGGCTCAGCGACCAGGCGATCGAGCGGCTGGATGAATACGGGCTCGCGGTCGATGAAGCCACCAGCGTAGCGGTCTTCCCGTGGACTGGAGCACTCGGTGACCGGGAGGAGGTCCGTGGTGGATACAATCCACAGCTCGATACTATCCAGCTGTACGAGCCGCTGTTCGAGTCCAGGGCAGGGCCGGAGGAGGCCATGGTGCATGAGTACATCCACAAGTACCAGATCGACTCCCGGACCGGTCCGCCAAGCGAGGAGCTGGCCGAGACGGTCGAAGAGCTGGACGATCTCTCCGAGCGGTACGCCGCTATGCTCGAGGACCTCGATCACGAGGACGCGGCCAGGATCGCAGACCTCGGTGCCGGGGGCATAACCGGGGACGAGGCACTGATGCGCAGGCTCAGTCTGGACGTGGCGCCCATGGAGGTCGAGTGCATCCACGATCTCGCGGTCGAGGAGTACGAGGGCCTTGATGATACAGGAGACCGCGAGCAGGTCCGCTCGCACTTTGAAAATGCCCTGGAATGGGAGGCCCGGCAGCGCTGGGGCGATGTGATGAAGGTCATTGGCCCGTTATCGGACAGGACAACGGCCATGGATGCGTCCGAGGCCTCAATCGGTCCTGAAGAGGAGGCATTCGCATACTACGCCGGTATCGCTGCGGCGGGACGGGTCGATGATACTGACTACATCGAGGCGGAGAAAGCGGAGATACTCGATCCGGAACGGAACTACGAGGAGCCACATCGACAGGTCGAGATGCTGGACGAGCTCCTCGAGCAGCACCGTTCACTGCGTGAGGACAGCCACGGCGAGACCGAGACGATACGGAGGGTCCTCTCACGGATGGAGGGATGAAAGAAAAAGAGAAAGAAGTCCGCCCGCTACATGCGCGGGCTGCCGTTGGTGCTGACACCGCCAGGGGTGTCATAGTCCGTGGTCTGAAGCTCCTCGACTGCCTTTTCGTCGACGACATCGACATCGGGGCCTGGTTCGAGGTACTCCTCGAGGCTGACGGCATCGTGGTGCATCATGACGCCCTGCAGTGCCATCGGGACCTCGCCGTCCTCGTAGTCGGCCTCTGCTTCCTCATAGATGTCTTTGGTGATCTTGAGGGCGGCTCTGTCGTTGCGTTCATCGAGCCAGGCACGGGCCATCCGGCCGTCGTCGCCGTCGTAGACGAACTGGGCGGGTTCCTCGCCGTCGAGTGATTCGAAGTTGTTCTGTACCAGGTAATCAGCGAGGTCGTCGTGGTCATCTTCCTCCCATTCCAGCAGGTAGGCTGTTTCGACCATCGTGTCCTCGGTGTCCAGTTCGTCGAGTTCGTACTCGGGTCCCATGATGTCACCTAACATGTGTAAGCTTTCAAGCTCGTTGCTTTACTTGTGTTCATGATTGTGGGTGCTGTACTAAAAAAGATTGCGGTGGCCGGGGCGGATCAGGCCATCCACTCGTCGGGGATGGTCTTGTAGTCCGCCTCATCGGCCATGAGGTGTTCGACCTCCTCGTCGGGGAGGTCTTTCTTGGAGAACTTCTGGTTCCGGGGCGCATCGGGATCGTAGGAGATGAGCTTGCCGACTTCCTCAGGCTCGGGGATGCGTTCCTCCCAGTCCATCTCGTAGTCGTACTGCTCGGCCATCGCCATCTCTTCGAGGATCCTGTCCATCTCGTCTTCATCCCACTCGCGCTCGATGGTCTTGAGGTGGACTTTCTTGCCCCAGAGGTTCTGCATGCGGTGCATGGTGGCCAGTGCCTGCATCTGGTCGAGCTCGACGCCGTTGAAGTCATGCTCCAGCAGGAGCCCGCCCTCGTTGTCGTAGTTGGCGTCGGCGACCTGGATGGTCGGCTTGCCGAAGTTGGTGAACTGGAAGACCAGTGCGTCCCTGACCTCCTCGGCATCGACGGAGGTGACGACCGGGACGTCAGGGTTGCCGTCGCTGGTCGGGAGGTTCTCGGAGGTGTAGTAGCCGTTGTTGTCGACGAACTCCTGGGTGATGTTCTCCTGGAGGAAGGTGATGTCGTTTTTGTTCCTCCGTTCTTCGAACATCCTGTCCCAGCCGCGTGTCCGGTCGACGTCCTCGATCGCGTCCTGGACTGAATCGTAGCCGTCCCACTCCTCTATGTCCCAGGTGGCGATCTCTTCGAGGTCCTCGTGGGGGATCTGCTCGATGAACCCGGGGTCGTCCGGGCCACCGCGGATGTTCTCGGACCTGATGAGGGAGTAGTTCTTCTCTGCCAGTGCCTCATAGGTCATGACCTTCCACGGGAACCGCTCGACGTTGACCTCGTCTTTGATGGCGCTGGTGACTTTCTCGCGCAGCCGGTCTTCGTCGAGTTCATCGGTGTCGCTGTACCGGAGCTCGTCGACGAGGTCGATGACCATGCCCTCGGTGATGTCCTCGTCCATCCGCTCGTCCAGGCCGTCCTTGAGTGCCTGGAGGTACGTGGAGTCGAAGGTCTGGGTCTCGTAGTCGACGGCGGCGCCGTTGTCATCGAGTGCGGGAAGATCGATCCCGCTTGCCTCGGCGAGTGATTCCTGTGTCGCCTCGACGATTGTGTCGATGGTCTCCTGGTCGTTGAGGAGGTCTCTGATCTCTTTGGCGCGTTCGAAGGTGTCCCAGTCGACCTTGCCTTCGTCGAGTTCCCCGTCCTCGACGAGCTGTTCGACCTCATCGAGGCTATTGAAGTCGACACTGTACAGGGTCCGCTCTGCCTCGCCGGGCTGGAGCTCGTCGTAGACCTCATCGAAGTCGAGGTCATAGAAGTCCTCGACGTTGTGGTCGGTGATGCCGTTGTCGACCTGGAGGAGCTTCTGGATGACCTCGTCCCGGTTCTCGGTGTCCTCGATGTGCTCCCAGATCTCGAGGCCGAGTGTGTAGGGGTTGAAACCGTTGGTGTCGTCCAGCATGGCTGCCTCGCCTGCGGCGTGATCGAACAGGTCCTCGTAGTCGGCGAGGCCCTCGTTGGTCATCATCATGGAGTCCCAGTACGATGCCCAGCCTTCATTCATGACCTTTGTCATCTTCTGGGGGGCGAAGTAGTAGGACTCCTTGCGGATGATGTTGATGATATCTTCCTGCCAGTCATCCATCTCCCGTGCCTGGCCGGCCTTGTCGTCGTACTGCTGGCCCTGCTCGGCGAGGAAGTACAGGATATCTTCGGTCGGTTCCTCGGGGATGGTCAGGTCTTCGTCCTCTTCGAGGCTGTCGTAGAAGTCCTCGTCGAAGACCTCCTGTTCGACCTGGTCGTTGAGCCCGAGTTCCTCGACGGCCTCTCGCATGGCGTCGACCTTCTCGTAGTCTCCTTGTTCCTCGGCCCGCTCCATGATGGCGCGGTAGCCGACGTGCTGGTCGATGTTGTCCTCGAGGGTGAGGACATGGTCGATCCACTCCTCGACTGCCTCCTGTGGGTCCTGGTCCTCGTGGCCGATCTCAGGATCTTTCATGTATTCTTCGATGCGGTCCGCGTGACGTCCGAGCATGGCTGCAGCGTTGGGATCGTCGCGGAACATCTGGTACCAGTCGTTCTGTGCGAAGAAGTCACTGTGGGCCTCGACGTGGGCGATGACGCCTTTCTGGGAGGCCATGTCGTTGGATTCCTGCAGGTAGGCCTCTGATGGGTCGTCGTTGATGACCATCTCTAAGATCTTCCCGCCGAGGTGGTCTGCTTTTTTCTTCTGGCGGTCGTATTTCATCCCGAACCGCCAGTGGGGGTACCGCTTCTGGAACCCGCCGTATGCTGCCAGTTCGTTGATGTCGTCGTAGTCGACGACCCAGTAATTGACGTCGTAGGGCTCCAGTCCGAGCTTCTCGGACAGTTCGTTGGCATCCTCTGGGATGCCCCTGAGCTCGTTTGCCGCTTCCTGGAGCCTGTATTCATCTTCTTTGATCATGATAGGTCACCCTTGATCTTCTTCGCTGAGGATGGTCTCGACGCCGTCGAGCACCTCGTCAGGGCTGTTGACCTTGGCGACGGCGGTGTCGTAGTCGAGTTCCCCGTTGTCTTTTGCATCCTCGAGTTTCTCTGCGTGGTACCCGCCCTGTGGGGTGTAGCCACCGCCGCTGGGCTGGGTCTGGAGGTAGGCATGGAGGTTCGCGGGCATGTCGTTCATCAGGTCGACGACGTTCTCGAAGTCGTCCCGTGTGTTCTCGCCGTCCCCGGCTGCGAAGACGTACCTGTTCCACTCGTCCCAGTCGTACCGCTCTTCCAGTATGTCCTGGGCTTCCTCGTAGCCTGCCGAGATACGCGTGCCGCCGGAGCTCTGCATGCCGAAGAACTCGACGGCTTCGACCTCGTCTGCCTCGTAGTCGTGGACGATGTAGACGAACTCGGCGTTGTCGTACTTACCTTTCAGGTAGAAGTCAAGCGTCGTGAAGACCCGCTCGACGATATCTCGTTTATCCTCGCCCATGGACCCGGATTTGTCCCGGATGTTGGTGACGACGACGTTTTTCTGTTCTTCCTTGATCATCTCAGGCTTGCGGAACCGCTTGTCGTCCTCCCGCATGTTGGTTGTCTCTGTGACGGGAAGCTCGTTGGGTCCGCGTGGTTCTGTTTCCTCCTCGAGTTCCTCCCAGTCTTCGTAGGTCCCGACTTCCTCGTCAGGGATATCCTGCTCGAGCATGACCTCGAGTTCCCGCTCTGAGACGTTGCCCATCTTGTCGGGGAAGGTGGTGAGGAGGTAATCGAACACATCCTCGGTATCCTGGCCCTCGACCTTGAGGGCCTCATGGACGAACTCGCGGTCGTAGTCGATCGCGAGGCTGCGCTTTTTCTGTTCCATGAAGCTGCGCTTCCAGTCGACGTTGGCGTCGGTGCCTTTGGTCTCGATGCGGTTCCAGCCACCTTCGATCTCTTCTTCGACCTCTTTGCCCTTTGGATCGAGGTCGAGGTCGAGCTCATCGTCGAGCTCGTCGGCGAACTCCTCTGGGTCCATCTCGTAGTGTTCGTACTCGCCTTCTTCTTCGCCGGGTTCGCCTGGCTCGTCGCCGTCTCCCTCTTCAGGCTGGGCGTTGGGGTCGATGTCCCCGGGTTCGGGCTGGCCCTCACCGTCGCCCCCGCCTTTGCCGACGTTGGGTGTGTCGCTTTCATCGTAGGCGAACTCTGGGAGCTGGGCGACCTTGATGGGGACGCTGGCATAGTCGTCTTCGGGGATCATGTCGCTCATGTCCCCGTACTGGATCCAGTCCTGGAGGTCCTCTCGTTCGTCTTCTCCTATCTCAAGGAACCGTCGCCTGTCTCGTCGTATTCTGTCGCTTCGCATCATGCATCACCCTCGAAAAGGCGGCCGTGTGTTTCTTCGACACGTTTCATGACCTCCCGTGAGGTTATCTCTGCGGAGGCTTCGCTGTATCCCATCTCGACCAGTTCATCGATCGCGTCCTCTTTGACCTCCTGGGTCGCGGTCTGGGTCTTGGGGTCGTCCCAGTCGCTGGGATCGAGGTCCTCGTAGAACCGCTGGACATCCTCCCAGTCGTGGGTCCCGAGGAGGCTGTCGAGGACGGGGATCTCCATGAGGTCCAGATCCTCGAGATCTGCCGAGGAGCCACCGATTCCCTGCTCGAGGGCCTGGCTTGTGATCTCGGCGCCGATCTTCTGCTGCCGCCAGTCCTGGACGTCCTCTGTGGCTCTGTTGTCATCCCTGTAGTCGTCGCTGCTGTCGAACATGCCGAGTGTCTTTGTCTCGAAGCTCTTGAGGAAGTCGTGATCGATCCGCTCGTCGTCCTTGTCCGCGAGATCAGCCTGGACGTTGTGGACGTACTTCTCGACGGTCTGTTCGTCGGTGTCTTTCTCTGCCATGATGGCCTGGATGAGGTCCTGGTCTTGTTTCTGTTCGACAAACATCTCGATGTCCTCTGCGAGGCCCTCGTACCTGTCGACCTCGCTCGGTCGTTTCTCGTTCCCCTTGTCGTTGAACACGGGTGCATCATCGAGCCCCTCTGCTATCTCGTCGATGACGTGGTGGGGCATGATGACGTCTTCGACATCCAGTTCATCGTGGGCGTATTCGTTATCGTGCTGGAGCAGCTCGCCGAGCTGGTCCCGCGTGTAGGTGACGGGGATCCCGCTTTCGCCTTCGCCTTCGGTCTCGACATCGAAGTCCTCCTTGGTGACGATCTCGCCGTTGAGCTCGAGCTCGCCGCGGTCATAGAGGAGGGCCTTATCGATGACGTCGAACCCGATGCCGTCCCGGTTGAGATCGTCGAGATCGAAGTCGGAGTCCTCGCTGAGCTCGATACCCGGGTTGAGCCGCGAGACGACGTCGTACATCGCTGCCGTTTCGATGGCGTGCGGTGCGTATTCTTTCTCGTGCTCGTCCATGTCTTGGTCGCGGACGGTGACGGTCATGGCTGATTCGATGTGGTCCTCGAGTTCGCCGTAATCGTCGGACCGCTCCCAGACACCTGTACTGTTGGTGACCTCTCGTCGGATGAGGTCGTTCTCGAGGCTGTAGTTGGTCAGGTACGTGAAGGTGTGTTTCTCCATCCGTCGGCGCAGGGCCCGCATCGGGTCTGCCTGTTCGGCCTCCTGGTTCTTGTCCAGGACGTTGGCCTCGAGGTCGGGGTTCGAGATCATCAGGAAAAGCGTATCGATGTCCATCTCGATGGCCTTATCGAGCTTGACCGATCCCTCTTCGGGGACGTTGAGCAGCTTCTGGACCGTATCGGCGTGCTGGATCGCGTCCTCGATGATGGTCGCGCCCCGGTGGCCCTGTGCGACGACGCCGTCGTAGCTGTGGGCCCTGGGATCTTTGGCTCCCTGCGAATCGAGCTGCTGGAACATCCCGCGCATCCAGTCGCCGACGAGCTTCTGCTGGGGTCGTCCATCGTCCTCCGAGTGGAGGACACCGATGCCGTCACCCTTGTCCATGAGGTATCGCTTGATCCGGACGTTGTCCTCCTGGGTGATCTGGCTGAACAGATCGTCGTCGTGTTCCTCGGCGAGGTAGTGGTCCTCGAGTATGTCGTATGCTGTCCGGCTGAACGGGTCCAGGTCGCCCTCGATCTGGATGTCGATGTTGTCGTCCGTGCCGTCGTTGAGGTCATCGAGGATCTGCTGGCGTGTGCCGTCTTCGGAGAACAGCTTGAGGGGTTCGTCGTTGATTGGGCTCTTGTACCATGCTTCCTCATCGACGTTCGCGGCCTCGTCCCCGCCGCCGTATGTGGTGCCGCGGTTGTCGCTCTGTCCAAGGCCGGTGATGTTCCATTCCATGGTGTACCGCTTGCCTTCGTCGGTCTTGGAGTACTCGTGGAGGCCGTTGATCAGGTTCCGCTTGAGCTCTGATTTGCCTGTTGCGGTCGGGCCGTCGATCCAGACTATCTTTTCGTCTTTGCCACGGCCTGCGGCGATGTTGCGGAGGTCATCGACGAAGTCATTGAGGGTCTCTGTGTTGCCGAGGATGGCGTGTTCGCCGTCGTTGCGGGGATCGTCGAAGAACTTGTACCGTTCTTTTTTTTCACCTTCTTCGATGACGGTCCTCGTGTCCTCGTATTCGATGGCCTCGAGGAGGTACTTGGCGGCCTGAGATGCGTTGGTGGGCTGGTCCTCGAGCTGTTCGAGGTATTCACCGACTGATTTGGGCGGTTCCTTGAACTCTGCGAGTGCTTCGTTCTCTGCGTCTTCGTAGGTCGCTGGATCTTCCATGATGCATCACCTGGCCGCGGGAAAAAGGGAACGAGGGCCGAGGGAGGAGCTTACAGCTCCTCCAGCTCGGACTTGGCTACCTCTGAGCCGACGTATTCGAGGAGTTCTTCTGCACCGTCCTCGGAGTACCCGAGCTCGTTGAGTGCGTCGACAGTGGCGTTTTTGGTGTCGTCCTCGAGTGTCTCGCTCTCGTTGACGAGGGCCTGGAAGTTGATGTTGTTCTTCTTGTCCGCCCAGAGCTTGCTCTGGACTGCCTCGCGGAGACGGTTGTTCTCCAGCGGGTCGATGTCCTCGCCTTCGAGGGTCCTCCCAGAGATCCAGCTGTCGATCTCCTGGCGGAAGTCCTCGACGTTGTCGGAGCGGAAGTCGAGCTGTTCCTCGATCTCGGTGAGGAACCGTTCGTCGACCTCCTGCTTGTCGGTGAGCGAGCTGCTGTCGCCCTCGACCTCGTCCTTACCGCGGACGTAGGCGTTGGCGTGTTTGAGGTACTTGCCTGCCATCCGCTCGAGCTCGTCCTCGTCGTAGGCCATGGCCTGTCGGACGTCCTCGACGGCGCGTTCCTTGAACTCTTCCTCGCGGATATCCCCGATCAGTCCCTGGAGCTCGTCGTAGTCCGAGTCGAGGATGCTGGCGTTCTCTTCGAGATTGTTCTCGAGGTAGCTGAGGACCTTGAGCGGGCTGACATGTTCTTCACCACGCTTCTCGCTGTCACGCATCGCCGCGAACAGCTGGTCTTCGATGTACCGGGTGGTGATGCCTTTCATGCCTTCGCCGTGCTCGGAGTCCTCTTCGCCAGCCTCGCGGAGCTGTTTGACGTCGACGTCGTCGAGGTCGCCGTTGTAGGCTTTGACCTTCTCGAGGAGGTCTGAGACCGTCCCCCGTCGCTGATCTTCGAGCCGGGTGGCGACGGAGAACATCGATGCCATATCGAGTGTGTGGGGCTCGATGTTGACCTCGTGTTCCTCGGGGTCGAACTGGTCGTCCGCGAGGGCGACATCGCCGTCGGAGTTCTCGATGAACTTCTCGTAGATCTTGGCCTCTTCGCCGTACTCGATGACGTACGGGAAGTCGATACGGTTCATACGGGAGTTGAACGCTTCCATCTCCTCGGTGCCCTGTTTGTCCTTGAACTCGGCCATGTTGGTACGACCGAGGATGACTGTATCGAGGTCCATGAGAGGCTGACCCTTCGGCTTGATGGTCGAGTCCTCGGTCGCCTCGAGGAAGTTGTACAGGAACTCGGTGTCGAGCTTGAGCAGCTCCTCACCCGAGAAGATGCCCCTGTTGGCCTTGTTGAGGGCACCAGCGTACTCGAACGCACGCGGGTCGCCTTCACCGTAGTTACCGACCCTGGAGAGGTCGGTGCCTCCGGTGAGATCTTTCTCGTCCTGGTTCTTGGGTTTCTTCGGCTCGAAGGTGGCGACTGCCTGTCCTTTGTTCTCGTCGGCGATGAGAGGGGTGACCTCGACGTGGTTGTCCAGGACCTCCTGGAGTGCCTCGTATTCGGTCATCTCCTCGTCGCTTTCTTCCATGTAATGCTGGACGAGCTGGTCGCGGTAGAATTCTGATTCTGGTGTGAGGTTCTGGTCGAGGTCCAGTGCGTAGCTGGCGTCCAGTTCTTCGTTGAGACCCGAGACGACCTCGTCACGCTTCTCCCCTGGCAGCAGGAGCAGTGGGCTCTGCTGCATCGGGGCCTCGATTTCGCGGTCGTCGGGGTGCTGGCCGGGGACCTTGTCCGAGTCGAGGTCCGTCCAGCGGAAGGAATACATCCGGCCGTCGTCGGTCTTGGTGTATTCTTCGAAGCCTTCGACGAGTTTCTTGGATGCGTCGGTCTTACCGGCCCCGACCGGTCCGAGCATGAGGAGGAGTCGCTTGTGGGCTCCTTTCTTCTCGGCTGCGTTGTACAGCTTGTCGGCGAGCTTGTCGATACCGCCGCCGTCTTCGCCTCCGCGTCCGTGGATGTTCTCTCCGAAGAAGATGTCCTGTCCGTCGTTGACGGGGTCGTCGGTGAACAGCTTGTAGAGGTTGCGCCCGTGTTCGGGGTCCTCCTCGACACCCCAGTACTCGAGGCTGTCGACGAGCCGCTGGTAGGCGTTCCGTTCGATCTTCGGGTCGTCGTATAGCTCGTTCAGGTATTCGTTGAAATCTAGCGTTTCGTTCATCTGCGGTCGATCCGGCGCTCCTTCGAGGAGCTCGTCTATGGTCTGGCTCATCCTATCACTCTCGTGCGGTTAGAACTGGCTGTTTCGATTGTCTGCCTGTTGTCGTCTGCTGTGATGTGTGCTGTCATCGTGATCGTCCCCCGATTGCAGGTCGCGAGACCTGTTGAACGTTAACCTTGACACCTTCTAACCTTAATATCGACCTACTTTTTAAACCTTGTCTTATATGCCCGTAAACCTCGATGGGCGGTCCTCTGATGATATTTAAGGATAGGGGTTGTCTCACTATCCTTCTCTCGTAAGCCCGGTGTATCACTCCGGGGTTGTCACTGATTTTTTAACTGACTATCGTTCCGGACTTAACGTATAAATAAGTTGGGACGATCGTCGGTTTACGATTGTGAGCTTTCTCGAGGGATAGTTACATATTTGTTTTTACTACAAGGTGACAACGGCACGTGTCGGTGGGTTGACCGGGCCGGGCTGGTGCTGGTGAGCGGCGGTATCTGCCGGGGTCCGGGCTCTATTTTTATATTGGCGGGGTTCCAATACTGATGCGTTGATAGTATGATCGGGAAGCTGAAGGATATGTTGAGTGGGCTCTTCGGTTCGCGCCAGGAGATCTCGCTCGGTATCTACGGTCCTCCGAACGCGGGCAAGTCAACGCTGGCGAACATGATGTCCTTGGAACTTCTGGGTGAGGAGATGACGGATGTCTCTGAAGTTCCACACGAGACCCGCGAGGTGAAAAAGAAAGAGCGGGCGACCCTGGAGGCCAACGGCAAGACGATCAACATGAACCTCTTGGACATGCCAGGTATCTCGACGAAGGTCGATTTCAAGGAGTTCAAAGAATACGGGCTTGAGGAGGATTCCGCGAAGTCCCGTGCCAAGGAGGCGACCAAGGGCATTGTGGAGGCCATCAAGTGGCTGGACGATGTCGATGCCTGCCTGGTGGTCTTCGATTCGACGGAGGATCCGTACACTCAGGTGAACGTGACGGTGATCGGGAACCTGGAGGCGAAAAAGATCCCCATCCTGATCGTGGCGAACAAGGTCGATCTCGAGGATGCTGACCCGGAGGCTGTCAGGGACGCGTTCCCACAGCACCCGGTGGTCGAGGTGTCCGCGAAGGAGGGTATAAACATAGACAAGCTCTACGATGAGATCATCAACCACCTGAGTTAAGATGGCAGACGGCATACCGATCGAGTTCATCAGTCGACAGAAGCTGACCGAGCAGGGCTTTGAGGAGAAACTGGAGATGATCCTCGAGGAGGTCCGGGATGGGAAGATCCTGGTCCTCGAGGAGGCCCTCAATCCGGACGAGAAACGCCGGCTGATGGAGTCCTCGATGGAGCAGGTGGACGAGGAGTTCCCCGGTATCGAGTTCTCAGGCATCGAGAACGGCGGGGACGTGTACGACAGGATACTCAACAACGTCTTCAACCTTCTCGGCAAAGAGCGGCGCAAGGGCCTGACGATCGTCGGCAACTCGGAGGTCATGGAGAAGCTCCAGGAGAGCCGTGAGTCGGTCTCCCTGCTGGCGAAGGCCGCGGAGGAGGGATGATACGATGCCCCACCGCTGTATGAACTGTGGCAAGGAGTACGAAGAAGACGCTCAGGAACTGGTCGATGGCTGTTCGTGTGGCTCGACGCTTTTCCTCTACCAGAAACAGCCCGATGGCGAGGGCGAGGAGATGGTGGAGGAACCCGAGGTCGAGGAGGATGAGGTCATGGAGGAGATCGATGAGTTCCTCCAGGACGTCAAGGAAGACGGTACAGGGGCCCGCGATTCGAAGATCCGATTCGACCTGCAGTCGATCAGGATCATCGAGGAAGGTGTCTATGAGATCGACCTGAAGAAGCTGCTGGAGCGTGAGCCACTGATTGTGGAGGTCAAGGATAGCAAGTACTTCCTCCATCTCGCGTCAGTGTTCACGCAGGGCGAGGACAAGAACCTGAGCCTGCAGGAACTCGACGATGAGTGAGCGGGGTCAGTAGGTCCGTATCTTCCCCTGGATGACCTTCTCCATCACGTCTTCGATGTTCTCGAGCCAGTAGTCGGCGGTCTTGGTGATGTCGTCCTCGATGTCGGAGTCCATGCCGTCGGTGGTCGCGACCTCGATGTCCGCGATCTGGGGCTTATCGATAGGCTTGCCGATCTGGCTGAGGAGCTTGACGGTGACCTCCTCGATGTCGCTGTTCTGTTCGACGATCTGGTCGGCGATGTAGTGGCTCATGACGTTGTATATCTTCCCGACATGGGCGACAGGGTTCTTGCCGCTGCTTGCCTCGAGTGACATGGGCCGCTTGGGCGTGATGAGGCCTGATGCGCGGTTCCCTCGCCCTGTGGAGCCGTCATCACCCATCTCTGCGGAGGTACCGGTGACGGTGAGATAGACCGATTCGCGCTCGTAGTCGTCGGCGCTGTTGATCGTCACGTCGATTTCATCGTCGGTGAACCGCCGGGCCTGGTCGAGGACCTCTTCGCGGAGCTGTTCGATCAGGGACCTGTACGCGTCCAGGTCATCGACGTGGCTGTCGACGAAGGCGGCCGCGAGGGTGATCATGGTGGTATCGTCCTCCCGGAGGGCCATGACCTTGATATCCTCGCCGATCGCCGGCATCCTGTCCCTGAAGCTGTCGCTGTTGAGGTGCTTCTCGAGGTTGAGAGTGAGTTTCTCGGTCGGGGAAAGCGGTGCGTGCCCGATGCCGAAGCTGGTGTCATTGGCCAACGGGACGGCGTCGTCCCGGGCGTAGAGGTCGGTGAGATCGGACGATCCCTGCCCGATCCGTGAGTCGATGATGAGATCTTCTTCGATGTCGAGGTGGGGCAGGGTATCATCGAGGAACCTGCGTGCGGCCCGCAGTGCTGCCCCGTGGACGTTGACGGTCTTCCCGTCGTACTCCTGGGTCGCCCGGCCGCCGAGGAGGATGTAGATCGGCTCGGTGACGGTGCCCCCGCCAAAGGACGGCCTCGACTGGCCGCCGATGATCTGGACCTCGTCGGTGTTGTGGTGGGCGATGGTGTCGAAGGTCTGTCTGTACTCCTTGCACAGCTCCCGGGAGACGGCCTCGGAGATAGCGTCCGCGAGTGAGTCCGGGTGGCCCTTGCCCTTCCGTTCGACGAGTTCGATGTCATGTTCGGGGACCGCGTGCCCCTGCTGTTCGGTTATCTGTATGTTCCGTGTCAAAAAACGGCACCACCGTTCCATGCAGTCCGAAGATGTTTAAGTCTTATCGCCTTCGAGGATGAGTTCCGGGCTGTGCTGTCTGAGGGTCGCTGTGAAGGCGGTGTGTGGTTCCTCATCGACGATGCCCTCGAGCTGCCCCTGGAGGAAGGTGTCCGCAAGGACCTTGAGGATGTTCTTGGGTGCGACACCGGAACAGGCCTTCCGCGGGATGTTGTAGTGATCGCAGAAGATGTGCCTGATCGCGGTCGGCCCGGTCTCGGGCTGTGCTGCCGATTCGGAGAGCTGGCTGTGGAGGTGGGTCAGGGCCCAGTCCTTGAGGAAGGATTCCCTGTACGTGTCCAGTGCCTCTTTGCCCTTGTCGGTGAGCTGGTAGGTGGTGATCAGGGTCCGGTTGACCTCCTCGGTGTTGGTGAGCCGTGCCTTGAGGAGGCAGTCATCGTAGAGGTCCTGGACGCGCCTGCTTATGGTCTGGATGGAGATGGACTCGAGCTCGGGGATGCTCTCGGTGCTATCGAGGACCCGGCGGTGGATCTCTTTCTTCCAGAGTGAGGTTTGGGCGCGTTCGATTGTCGTGAGGATCGAAAACTCGGTCTCGTCTATCACTGTATCGACCTGTGGAGGAGGCCCCGCCTGAGTCATAAAACACCGCCACTGATTTCCAGCCCTGATGGCGGTGGAAACGGCTCCAAGGCGGTCGCTGGTGCCGTTTGGTGGGATCCTGAGTGCAGTGTCAATGCTCCGGTGCGGTCGCTCCGTGATCGTTCCAGTCTGGAGGGATGCTGTGAACACCGGGGCGGTATAAGGGGCTCCGGTGAGCTGGCTGTCCTGTCCGTGGAACCGGACATCCCCCGTGGCCGGGGGATTCTCCCCCGGCATTTTAATATGTTGAAACGAGCCAGAACGCGGTCTCAGAGAAGGTCATCGAACGTCGAACCGTCGTCCTCGGTGGTGTTGGTGCTTCCATCGTCGTTGCCACCGCTGCTCCCATCGTCCTGCCCATCCGTGCCTGCGGTCCCGTCCGTCGGGCCCGTGCACCCGTGTATCTCTGTCTGTTGTCTTTGTTCATCCATAAGGAGGGCGGTCTGGATGTCGAACCGGCAGGTCATCCCGTCCTGGGGGACGGTGAACCGCGTTCCCCCGATCTCGAACAGGAGGCTGACGGTGATAGTCCCGCTGGTCCGTTCGCCGTTCCGGACGTGGCTGTGGAGCCAGTCATCGATCTTGTCGTTGTCGAGGTCGATCTCGAAGGGTACCTCGCGGCTCTCGCCGGCGGGGATCTGTGTGTCCGCGAGGCTGTCCGTCTGGCTGGCATCCCATCTCGACATGGTGATGTCGTTCAGGGTGATGTCGCCGGTGAAGGTGGGCGTGGGGATGGGGTAGGCGTTGGGGTTATAGACGGTAACGGCGACGTCGGTCGTGGTTGTGTTCCGGGTGATCTCGCCCCAGCTGGCCGTGATCTCCCTGACCTCGATCTGGGGCTGTTCCTGGAACCCGAGGATGGTCACGGTCGGACCGTTGTAGGTCCCCTCGATCGCATTGAGGGCGTCCTCCATCCGACCGGTGATATCGGTCTGGATGGTCCGGCCGATGTCTGGCGGGTCGATGGGGGCTTTGAACGGGAGGAGGCCGGATCTGAACCGGAGATCGAGGCTGGCCCGGGAGGTCTCCCCTGCCTGGAGGTGTGTAACCCACCAGGCGGGGAGGTTGGCGGTGATGACGTCGGTGGTGACGGTGGTCGTGCTGTTGCCGGGCTCGAGGGGGAGCTCCTCGAGGGTCCCTTCCGCGAGCCGGATGCCCTGCAGGTCGAGGCCGTACTCGAGGGTGAACGTCGAGACTGTGAGCCCGACAGGGTTGGGATTGTCCACCCAGACGGTGGTGTGGACGGGGATGCTGTCGTTGGTCACGTTGCCCCACTCGCCCATGTCGACGAGGCCGGCCGACGGTGCCTGGAGGGTGCCGGTCGCGACCGCCAGCCCGAGTCCGCCGAGGATGACGGTCGGGATAGCGAGCAGGCCGAGGACGAGTGGTGCTATACCGGTTCTCATCGCTGTTCGACCCTCTCTTTGACGTCCCTGACCAGCTCCCGCTGGTTCTCGTGTGTGAGTATGTCTGTGGTGTCGCGGGTGTTGAGGAAATGGCCCTTGCTGTGTTCGTCCTCATCAGGGTTGTCCGAGATGTCGATGAAGGCAGAATCGGGTGCCCGGGCCATGAAGGCGTGGTACCGGGCGCGGTGTTTCTCGCCGTCGCGCTCGTACGCCCATTCATGGACGTCATCGAGGTCTGTTACCTCCGTGGGTTCGATGCTGGTCTCTTCGATGACTTCGCGGCGGGCTGCGGTCTCGGGGTCCTCGCCATCGTCGAGGCGGCCTTTTGGGAGCTCCCAGCCGTCCCAGGTGACGTCCCTCCGGAGGACGGCGAACCGGGGATGCCCGCCGGCCATCTTGTACAGCGCGACGACGACGCCTACGACCTCGTTCATGCGGTCACGGGTGGGCTCTTACTGTTAAAAATGTGTCACCGCTCCCAGGGGTATGTGATCCAGGCGATGGTCTCCCCGAGGTGGACGTCGGGCTCGATGATGCTGTGTGGCTTGGTGTGGAGGGTGGCGGTGATGATGGTCTCGATGTCGTCGTTCTCCTGGAGGTAGTCTTTCACGTCGGCGAGGGTCTGGCCGGTGTCAGCGAGGTTGACCTCGCCCTCGACATCATGGAGCATCTCGCCGTTGATCTCGACCTCCTCGAGTCTGGTCTCGCCGTCGTAGTGGGTGGCATCGACGGTGCCGTACGGGACATCGAGGCCGTAGCTGAGCGCTGTCGCGAGAGGGTTCCCGCCCCGGCTGATACCGACGACAGCATCGGGGTCGTACTCGGACTCAAGCTCCTCGATCATGGTCGCGATCGCGGTATCCAGTTCCTCGTGACCCATATCGCGCCTGGGTGGGTCCGCATCGATGTGGCTGTAGAGTCTGTCTTCGATGGCCTCCCGGTCCTTTTCGTACCTTGATGCCAGGTCGGTGGCGGTGGCCTGGAGGTCATCGTAGGTTTGGATGTCCTGAGCTGCCTCCTGGAGAACGGTGTCGATGCCCATGGGGTATGGTGGGAGGGCTCGGTTGTAAAGCTTGCGGTCACGGCCGCTCGTCGAGGGTCAGATCGATCTTTCGCCGCTGCCCGTCACGGATGACGGTGAGGGTGATGGTCTGTCCGACCTCTGTGTGCTTCGAGAGGCGGGTGAGGACGTCATCGAGGTTGCTGACCGGTGTGCCGTCGATACCGATGATCACATCGCCCCCAAGGGTGATGTTCTGGCCCCGCACCATCGTGGTATCCGAACCGCCCTGGAGTCCGGCCGCGTCTGCGGGGGAGTCATCGACGATGTTGATGATGAGGAAGCCCCGTGCCTCCGTGATACCCATCTCGTCGGCGATCGGCGGTGTGACATCGATGCCCTCGACGCCGATCCAGGGATGATCGTACTCGCCGTCCTGGATGAGTTCTGGTACTATCCTGCTGACGGTGTTCGAGGGGATGGCGAACCCGACACCGGAGAATGTGGATGTCTCGGTGTCGATGGCGGTGTTGACCCCGATGATCTCACTGCGCATGTTGAGCAGCGGGCCGCCTGAGTTGCCGGGATTGATGGCGGCGTCGGTCTGGATGACGTTGGGGATCGAGAAGCCCTCTGTCGCGGGGATCCGTCGGTCGGTCCCGGAGATGATACCCGTGGTGACCGTGCCTTCGAGGCCGAACGGTGCCCCGATCGCGAGGACAGGGTCTGTCTGTCGCATGGCCGAGGAGTTACCGAGGGCAAGGGGCCTGAGACCGGTCCTGTCGATCTTGAGGACGGCAAGGTCTGTGTATGGATCGGTGCCGATGACCTCTGCTTCGTGGATGCTGCCATCGTTGAGACGGACGTCGAAGACATTGCCCTGTTCGATGACGTGGTTGTTGGTGACGATGTGCCCTGCGCTGTCATAGATGAACCCGGAGCCCGAGGACTGTCGTGTCAGGCCTTCGGCGGTCTGCTGGTATGTCGTGATGGAGACGACGGACTCGCTGGCCGACTGGAAGACTTGGTATGTGAGGTCCTGTCCGGAGCCTATACTATCTCCTGTTGTGTTGACGTCGAAGACCCGGGGTTCGAGCTGCTCGGTGGCGTTGATTCCTGGTACGTCCTGTGTGCTGTCCTCGAGGAGGGTGCTTGAGCCGTAGAAGACGAACCCGGCCTGGAATCCGATGAGGATGGCGATGAGAATGACAGCCAGGTTGGTACCTCGTGCAGGCATGGGGTCTGAATTGGCAGGGAATCCTAATAAATCTTGTCTCGGCATCTGTGAGCGAGCAGCAGTCACCGCTGCAGAAGACAGACACTTAAGAGTGGCTGTCTCCAAACTGTACGGTACGGCACGGGGAGGTAGCTCAGGTGGTTAGAGCACTGCGCTCATAACCCCCTCAGTCGAGGTCGATACCTGGGCTGTTTGGTTGTGAGCTCTGAGGGGCTCCCGGGACTCCGAAAAGGGATCGGAGGGCCGGTAGATGACGGTCCGAAGCCGTTGCCCCGATGATCTGAGTCAGGCGGTCTGCGTTGCGACACGTGGACCTGCCAACAAGCAAACACCACGAGCGAAACCGTCAGGTGAGTTACGCAGAGGTCGCGGGTTCGAACCCCGCCCTCCCCATCCTTTTTATCCTGTCACGAGAGGTTCTCACGTATGCCTGAACCGAAAGAAGTCTTCATCTGTCCTGCGTGCCAGAAGTACACGCCTGTCGATGAGGCCACGAGCGAGAAACCGGTCTGTCGGACCGACGGCTGCGACCGGGAGGGCGAGATCCTCAACCGCATGTGGATGTGTCCGGCGTGTAAGAAATGCTTCGGGTCCAGACAGGAGTTGAAACAGCACGGTCAGTCTGCACACCAGTAGCCAGCTACCGTTCCAGGAGGCCTGCCTCGATATCCTCGAAGAACGATTCGACGGCCTCGTGAGCCTGTGATGGTTCGTCGGCTTCCTCGAGATAGTCTGTGATGGTCTCTGCAGCCGCTTCAAGTGTATCGGTATCGAGCTCGCGGAGATCCGCGTAGTGGCTCGTCTCTGAAGACCGGCCGGGAGTGATCCGTTCTCGGGCGGGTTCGAGTGTGTCCGCATCTGCCTCGATCGCGATCTCGATGCCGGGATCGGGGTTGTCCTTGAGCCTGTATCCTTTCTTCCCGCGGGCGATGGCACCGTCTTTCCAGAGATCGATCTCGTACCGTTGCTCTGCCGCGATCTCGATGCGGTGGTATGCGAAGTCATTGTTCTCCGAGACCGCCCGGAGACGTGTGTCGCCGTACACGCGTGTGGTATCGTCCATCCCGGTTCACCGTTGTTACTGTAGAGATATGACTCGATGCTTATAAGATGACTGCCTGTCATCCGTCGAATCGGAGGGTGTATGCCTCCAGTCCGTCATCGTACCTGAGCACGTCATCGATGATCTGGGCGAACTTCAGGGCCGGGGTCGGCTCCTGGAGGAGTGTCTCGGAGGCGGTATCGGCCGCGATCATGTCCGCGATGTGGACGGCTGCCTCTGTGTCGTCCTCCGGGATCTTCCCGTCGTACCAGGGTCCGTTGTGGGCCTCGACGGCGTCCGCGACGGGGTCGGGAAGGTCGGTCTGTTCCCGGACGTACTCAGCGGCGGTGACGTCATGGTCACTTCTCGCGGTCTCCTCCGTCCCGTCCTCGCCGAACTTGTGGATGTCGTGGACGAGTGCCGCCATCCTGCCGTACCGGATGTCTTCGTCGTCCATGCTGTAGGCGAGATCGTCCTCCGTCCAGATGTCACCGTCGTTCTCCCGGCCACGGAGTCGGTCCATCTCCTCGCCGCTCCGGGCTATCGATTCATAGTTCCGGAGCATCCGCTTGGTATGGATCCACTGGCCGTGGACGCCGCGCTCGTCCGGTGGATGGTGCTTGCCTGAGCCGGAGGCTGGTTGCTCCCAGTATTCGGCAGGAGCCTCCTTTGTGAGGGCATCGAGGATCTCCTCCCGTGCGAGGTCGGCGAGCTCGTCCAGCTCGGGAAGCCGCCGTGCGATGACGTCGCTTTCCGGGTCATCGAGGTACGCTGGCTCCTCGATGTATGCCTCGACGGTACGACCGCTGTCTGCTCCGACAGGACCGAACCCGAGGCTGATCTCCTCGCTGTCGTGGTCGATCCTGACGGTCTCGTACTCTGTGACGATGTCGTCGTCCCCGTCCGCGTACCGGTACGGGAGGGTGATCTCGTCCATGGTGGTGGGCTGTGGAGGACAGACAGTTTTATAAGTAATGTTACTCATTGATGAGGAAAAGTGAGGGTTGACCACGATGCTTTCGGACCAGTGGGATGATGGACCGGCGGAACCGGTCGCTGATCGGGATGTCGAGCTGTCCCCGGCCGAGGTGGATGCTGAGGATGGCTGGGAGCCTGTCGATGAGGGGTTTACCAACGACATCTACAGGAACGGGGACCGGTACAGGAAGCTGTTCGAGGGCTGGACACCGACCTCGGTGGCGATGCGGCTGCGGAACACGTACCGGCGCGTGCGGAACAGGGACCTGTCGGTCGCCCCGTCCGCGGAGGAGCGGTACAGGAACGAGATAGAGGCACGGGAGGTGCTGGAGGCGTACGATACCGGGACGGCGCCGATCTCCAGGACGTCCCCGGAGGATGCTGATGAACTGTGGGTGGAGATGGAGGCCATCGATGGCGGATCGCTGTACGATCATGTCATCGAGCACTGGGAGGACGATCGTGATGCGGTCCTGGAGCTGGTGGAGGGGTTCGGCCGGACGCTGAGGGAGCTGCATGATGAGGACTGTGCATTCAAGGATCTATTGTTCGACGAGAACGTGCTGGTGGAGGATGGAGATCCGTATGTGATCGATCTGGAGTTTTTCACCGACGATGCCGCTGCATACGAGAAGGTGTGGGATTTTGATTCGTTCATCGCCACGATGCGGTACCTGCCGCCGTCGATGTACGGGGAGGTCCGGGACTCGTTCGAGGAGGGCTATGGTGAAGGGTTCTCGCCGCTGTGGGGGCTGGGGAACGGGCGATCTGCGGCGGTCGGTGCCATCGGCTACCACCGGGACGCTAGGTTGCTGGAGAACAGTCTCCGGAACACCTATGAGGATATCCTCGATAGGTAGTGAGCTGCTGGCTGTACATCTGTGTATCGTCCTGCCGGTGGCGGGCAAGCTTTTTACGCCGGAAGCTGCTGGTATCATGCATGGGCCGGAGTAGCAAGGAGCCACTGGAGCAGGAGTTCCTGAAGCGGATGCGTCCATCGAACGCGAACAAGAACGGTGACGTGTTCGGAGGCGATGTCCTCAGGTACATGGATGAGTATGCCTCGACGCTGGCGGAGCAGTACGCCGAGGAGGACGTGATCACCGCTTCGATCACCCGGATGAGCTTTGAGGCCCCGATCGATACGGACGATATCGTCGTGTTCGAGACGAGCATGGATTATGTGGGCGAGACGTCGATGACGGTCGGTGTCGATGTCTACCGGGCCGAGAACGGTGCCAGGACGGAGACAGCCTCTGCGTACCTGACCTACGTGGCCGAGGACGATGATGGGGACACGGTCACGGTCCCTGCGCTGGATATCGATACCACGGATGAACAAGACCGGTACGAGGACGCAGAGGAATGGAAGGATGAGGCCGTCCAGCACGCGAACGGTCCGTCCCTTCCTGAACCGGCCGAGTGGGATGTCGATGGGACGGTGAGACGGATGCGACCACGCCACGCGAACACGAACGACAGGGTGCTGGGTGGAGAGATCCTCAGTGTTATGGATGAGGTGGCATCGGCCGCTGCGGAGCGGTACGCTGGAGAGAGCGTGGTGACGGCTTCCCTGGACACGATGACCTTCGAGGAGCCTGTCTATACGGACGATCTGCTGGTGATGGATGCGAACGTCGACTATGTCGGCGGGTCCTCGATGGTCGTCTCGGTGGATGTGAGTGCGGAGGACGCCCAGGAGGGCCGGAGCAGGCGGACAGGCCGGGCGTACATGACCTTCGTGGCCCTGGATGAGGACGGTGGGACGACTTCTGTCCCTTCGCTCGATCTGGCTGATGAGGATGAAGAAGACCGGTACGAGGCAGCAGAGGAGTGGCGTGAGAAGATCCTGGACGATCTGGACTGATCAGGCTTCCGTTTCCTCGACGATGTAGCGGTCGCTGTCTTTGTTGAACAGCTCCTCGCTTTTCTCCTGAGTGGAGCTGATCGATACCTTCTTCCTCCATGGTGTCCCAGCGCCATTCACAGGCCCACCAGTGACCCCGGAGATAGAGGTCGGCTCCCTTGAGGTCGTTGTTGCCGTTGTCGTGGGCGTCCTGGACGATGATGGCGGCCGCTGGGTGGCTGTCGATGGAGTCTGTGAGTGCCACGTCGTTGGCCTCCTGTACGTTCACCTGTGACCCGATCTGTCATCCGGTATCATGGGAGCAGGGCCTGTTTGAGGTACGGGATGGCGTACATGATCGCTGCCCCGAGGACGAACACGAGGGTATGGAGGATCCACTGCTCGTCGTCCTTGAATGCCGGAAGGAGGTCACTCCCTGCGACATAGAGGAAGTTCCCGATCACGATCGGCAGTAAAAGCGGGACGGTGGCATCGGAGACTCCTGAGGCGAGGATCACGAGGCCTGCACCGAGGAACATGAAAAGCGAGACCCCGATGTTGGTCGCGAGGGCCTTGGTCTTGGAGAACCCGTACTCAACCATCACACCGAAGTCGCCGAACTCCTTGGGTATCTTGTGGGCGATGACCGCGATCACGGCGCCGGTTCCTGCTGTCGTGGACGTGAGGAAGCTGGTCGCGATCAGGACGCCGTCGATGATGTTGTGGAAGCCATCGCCCGCCGCGAGGACGTACGGCAGCGGTTCCGGGTGGCCCTCGGTGTGGTGGCAGTGCCAGTGGACGAGCCGCTCGAGGATGAGTGAGGCCAGGACCCCGGCGACGATGAGGACGCCGGTGGATCGGGTGTAGGAGAAGGCATTGGCGAGGCGGTAGACCAGGTGGATGAAGGCACCGCCGAACATCGTGCCGGCGGACAAAGAGAGGAGATACGGGCTGATGGCGTCGTACTGGTTGTCTGTGAAAACGAGCAGGAAGGCCCCTATCCCTGAGATCAGGGAGACCCCGACTAGGCTGGCCCAGATGAGCAGTGCCATGGTCGGGAGTTAGGGGCCTATGTTTTTATGCTCTCCAACCTTGGTGGTGATCCGGTGCCGTCAGTCCCACGGCCGGACGAGAACCTTGATCTCCTCGCGGTTGTGCATGGCCTCGTAGCCTTCAGGGACACCGTCGATGTCGGTCTCCATGGTGAACACGGGCGAGGGATCGAGGTTACCCTGGAGGATGTCTTCCATCAGGTCTTCGATGTAGTTCCTGACCGGTGCGACCCCACCGCGGAGGATGAGGTTCTTGCGGAAGTACGCCTCGAGGTCGAACTCATCGTCGATGTGGGGCACACCGACGTACCCGACCGTGCCGCCGGGCCGGCAGACCTGTGCTGCCTCGTTGAGTGTCTCGGAGAGGCCGACGCATTCCATGACGTGGTTGGCCCCGCCGTCGGTTACCTCCTTTGCCCGTTCGACTGCCTCTTCGGGGTCGGCGTTGATGGTCGCGGTGGCGCCGAAGTCCTCGGCGACCGCGAGCCTGTCGTCGTGTTGCCCCATTGCGATGATGCGCTCGGCACCGAGGCGCTGGGCTGCGAGGACACCGCAGAGCCCAACGGCACCGTCCCCGATGACGATGACGGTATCGCCTGGTCCGACATCGGCACTGACCGCGGCGTGGTGGCCGGTGCACATGACGTCGGTCAGCGGGAGGAGTCGTTCGAGCATCTCCTCGTTGTCCTCGTACCGTTCGGGGACCTTGACGGCGCTGCCGTCTGCGTTCGGGACGCGGACGTACTGTCCCTGGGCCCCGCCTGTGCTTTCGTCCCAGAAGGCCATCTCCTTGCATGCCGTGTGGTTGCCCTTGTGGCAGAATTCGCATTCACCGCAGCTGGTGGAAAAGGGGATGATGATGCGGTCGCCTTCCTCGACGGAGACGACATCCTCGCCTGTCTCCTCGACGATGCCCATGGGCTCGTGTCCGATGGGTGTGCCGGGTTCCTGGTCGCTCTGCCCGCGATACGGCCAGAGGTCGGAGCCACAGATGCATGTATGCGTTACCTTGAGCAGGATGTCGCTTCCCTCTCTGATCTCTGGTTTCTCGACCTCTTCGATTGAGATATCGCCTTCGCTGTTGAACCGGGCTGCTCGCATGGATGACGGTTGACCTGTGAGCTTGAAAAGCCTGTCTGACCGGGGCTGTCCGGACGTGAGAGGATGCGGTCACCGGGTCTGGATGTGGAACCGGCCGGCGAGGGAGATCGCTGTCTGGACGAGGAGGTAGAGGATGCCGGAGACGATGAGGATGAGCAGGACGGCGGCCCATGCGGGGATGTCGATCGGTGAGGCTGCGGCGAGGAGGGGGTAGCACCGGGTCGCTCCGGTGTTTGAAGCGAGGCATATCAGTCTGGCCTGGAACAGCAGCCAGTACAGGGCGATCGCGTCGATGACGAAGAAGGCGAACAGCTGTTTCCGTGTCGCGGACAGGAACCCTTTGACCCGTTCCCGTAGCGAGGCCATACCGTGGTCTGTGTGGTGGCGATATTAAAGACCTGTGTCCAAGTGTGGTCGACGGTGATGTGCCGTCCCGGGACCAGGGCCTTGAAGGAGTACCTTTTTTAGAGAGATGGCGGTATACAAGGACCATGACCGACGATATCGCGCGTGACGACCTTCCGCATCCAGAACCTGATGCAACCTATACGACGGATACCGGTGTCCTGGCGACCGCTGAACGGTACGACCAGGATGAGGAAGACGACGTCCTGTACGGTGTTGAACTCCAGGGAAGCGTGGGTTCCGGCGGTGCAGCGGTCAACCGCAAGCGTGCTGTCTCCTGGGAGCAGTACACCGAGCTCGATGACGAGCAGCGGGAGCTGGTCCAGGCCAACATGGATGTCGTGGTCAAGGCACCGACGGAGTGGGGCCAGTACGTGATGAAACACGTCCAGGCCTTCGCCGAGAGCGATCGGTGGCAGGCCGGCTGGCTGCACGAGGGCGCTGCCAACAGGCCGGATGTCGACTGGCGGCTGGAGCCGTTCATGTCGGACAATGAGGACGCGCGGATGCCGAAGGAGATCGATGATATGTACGAGAAGTTCGATGAGCTCGATGAGGAGCTGACATACGAGCGGATCAGGGCGGGTGATGTCTACCTGAACAGGGACCGGGCCTCGATCTTCACAGAGCAGAATCTCGACCATCGACGGGGCAATGCCACGGAGCTGAAGGTCGGGGAGATGACCGCCCGCGAGATCACACCGGGCGAGATCGATGTGGTCCCGGCCGAGCAGGCCTACGACCTCGACGAGGAGACCTACCGCGAACTCGAACAGGAGGACGGTGTCTGGGTCCAGGTTGATCCTGACCATACGGAGCGGTTCCGCGAGTACATGGACGCGATCTATAAGACCTACAACGACCCGAACGCCGATGCTGCGAAGGAAGCCGTCGCTGAGGCATGGGACTGGACCATCGGAGAAGAGACAGAGCAGCTCACGTTCGATGACTTCGAGTGATTAGATGGAAGAAGTAGGTACTGCCGATTGAGAAGGCCATGGATGGACCCGCCCGGAGCAGGTTGATGTGTTCTGTTGCTGGCATTTTGGTTACTCGCCAGCAGTACACTGTACAACGTTTTTAAGAGGTGTCGGGCATCTTGCTGGTCTTTCCCTATTGGATGGTATCGGGTAGCTTATCGCTGTAGTTGAATGATGACCGGAATATGCTGCATCCGCCATCTGGCGATAGTTCATGGATGCGGGAGCCCTGGAGGGGGAAGATGAACGCTTTCGTGATGATGGGATAGCCGTTCCGTGTGATGTTCACTGGTTGGACGAACTCCAGGTAGAGGACCTCTCGCTGGTTGAACCGTTCCCGGCACTGCCCGATATATGCGGTTTCTCGGACCTGGAACGAGTCGATTGCCTCCAGGAGCACTGGCTTGATCTGTGTATACGCATCGGACCTGTTGTCCAACGTGTGGCTGCTTCCGTTCTCCCAGTACTCGATCCTCTCAACCTCGGGCCAATCACTATTGTCCGCGGTATAGGTAACGGTTAAGGCGACAGAAACGGTAAGGATGCCGATGATTAAGGTTTTCCTGGAGTTCATACCTATTTTTCTCGCGTGGGAAGGAAGGCAAGGAACTTTCCGGAGTTGCAGTGCCCTTCAAATTGGTAGACTGGTTCTACAAGTTCTCTAAAGTTCTTATTATTCCAATATATTAGAGAAACATTTTCTACAGTGTTGCAGCTTGTGTCAGCTATACGTCCTTTTCCGCTCTTGAGTTTACTAATTGCCTCAGAGGGACTGATAACCGGAACGCTCTTTCTTTCTCTTGGGTTTACAGTCGAAATAGGGCATGCTAGATTTAAATAATTATTTTCTCTATCAGGAGCAGTCAGAAATAATGGTTGCGGTCACTGGAGTGATGAATTATGGAGGGTGTTTTTCCTCCGATTGGCGTTCTTTGTCTCCTGCCGTTTGGTTTAAAAGAGTTGATCAGTAGAGGCGGGATTATAATGAGCCGCGACACTCCTATCTCTGATGGCTCTTCCACTAACCGTCGCAACTTCATGAAAAATATGATTGTCCTTGGAGGCGTATCTTCGATTCTCAATGCGTCACCACAAGATCTGGTCTCCGACGATGAAGTCACTGTTGTTGAACGTGTGAAGTATGAGCGTGATGAGAATGGACGGGTGGTCGATACAGAACCGGTGTACGGCACGATGGAAAGAGAACGGTGGGAGAAGGTCGAAGCGACACGAGACGTGAAAGAGCAGATATACACACTGCTGGATGATGAAATTGAAGGCGACATCACTATCATGACTTCTGTCTCTGAGGAAAGTCCGACAGGTCTCGGCCTCGAAGTACGGACCTCAGACGAGAAGGAAATCGATGACCTGCTTCCAATATCTTTAGAAGGAGGAACAACTGACACAGTTGAGAACTATGAGGTCCCGATCCAGACAGGCTCTTCATCGGATATGTCCACAAATGATGTTGAGACATCTTTCTGCCAAGAACCATCCTGTTCCAATTACGGGTCCGATCTTATGGACTTGGTTCCCGGTGGCGCGCCTCTTGAAGTTATGCGAGACGATGACCGAAGTTACTCTACTGCCTGCTCAGCATTCTACCATCCGGATCACGGCGGGCACGGATGGCTGATCTCAGGGCACTCCGCGGAAGAGGATGGAAATACCGTCCGGCAAAAGGTCGGTGCCGACTTCGAGGAGATGGGGGTGACAAGGGATGTCACTCAAGAGGAATACGATAGTGGTGCCGATCTCCATCTCATTGATTTCGCCTTCGTAGAACCAACCGAATCAACTCAAATATACCGGATCGCAGACGAGAACTATGAAAATCTTGAAGAGACGGTCTCCGGATACGTTACAGATTCAGAGTTAGACAGAAATATCGGTGATCTCACCTTGTACAAGCAGGGGAAAGAGAGCTGCAGAAACTCCAACACCGTTACCGGAACTGAAGAACGAAATGGAGAAATTGTCGCTGTGAGAGTGGATGAAGCACAAATTGAGGGGGATTCTGGAGGTCCGCTCTTCCATAAGGATGGCGACGATGCATACATCGCGGGGCTTTTGACAGGATCGGATGGTGATCTCTGTGAGGCCGTGTACACAACTGCAGAAACTATTCTGGAGAAGACCGGGGGAACCTTCTGAGAACGATGGTTTTCTGGTCTAACTTTGTGTGATTGGATGGAGGGGCGTCTGCTTGCTGTGCTGGTTGCAATTGTTATCGGGGCGGGCTTCTGGGCTGGGCTCCATCAGGCCCAGCCTATGATCAATGAGGCAACGCGGGGGAATGTCTCCCAGTACGTGACTGATCAGGTTTGTATGGTCGGTGAAGACCCGGGTAATGCTTCTTCCCCGACTGTAGAGTGTCCTGAGGCACTGTACTGTTATCATGAGTTTGATCCGGACAGGATCGGGCGCAATATCACTGAGCCCCGCTGTGTCGAGCCCGAGTACCGTGAGCAGTATTGCGGTCTTCTTGAGGGAACAACGAGTTTGAATGCTATTCCTAACAGGATTAGTTGTAAACCGGTGGATAATGTCGTCACGACACTTGTCCGTGAGTTAGGTTGTTTCCTGGGATTTGAACGCGCATGTATCCCTTCTCTGTACTGACCGAGTATTCATCCGCCTGGAACAAGCCGTCTGTCTCCTCCTTCCCTGCATTCGATGACATCGAGGGGCGCTGCATATCGCACTCAAGCCAGTGCTATAAGAGTCCTAAAATTGAATTCATAGTGGGGGTTGTCTTCCAAGAAGGCTGATAGATGTCTTCTTGATTGTTATAGGTCGAGTTGCTGGTACTTTTGCGCTTTCTTCTTAGCCAGTGGTGGAAGTTCTTCGATGTCCTCTTTGGTCCATGAGTCGATCTCGGTCAGAAGGCGACGTGCCTCAGCCACTTCTGCTGGATCTATGTCCTTGGGTTTGGGATCTGCTGAGGGCTTGATTTCTTTTTGGCTCTTACCGGGAGTGGGTGCATCGTAGAGGTTCCGCAGTCTGGGCATACGATGTCGTGCATGGAACCCTCAGCGAGTATTTAAACAGAATTTTGCTGTTTTCAAAGCGCCTGTAGAACCTATTTTCGGCGTTTCCATCGAGGAGGATGCAAAGGAAGCGTGCTGTACCGAAAATCAAGAAGTATGGACCTGCCTGGATTTGGACCGCGGAGCGTTCTCGTCACAACGTTCATCCGGACGTTGTTCGAGAAGCATTCTCCGCTGAGGAATGCTTCAACAGAGAACCGGAGTGTGAAAATCCGGAAGGGGACAGAAGCGAAGCGGATAGACCCGCCCGGATGGGGCTAAAGTGTTTCGTTCTAGACATTTTAGTTACCCAGTAGCAGTACATCTTTCGACGTATTTAATGTCTGCGTTGATGAGGACCGGGTCAGGGGAAAAACCTGGAGGATAGCCTGGATGATTTACGGACCGCTGTCCGTGACAGGCCTGGTAGCTTTCGAGTCTGTGTACTGCCGGGAGGTGTTGGTCGCTGGTGAGATAGTAGATGGGCTGGCCTGAAGCGGAGGAATGATGCTGGAGCAGAGTGGTGGCTTCCTCACCTATCGAGAAGCTGGCTGCGGTCAAGATTCAGACACTCCCTCCACCATCGACCTGGACTGTGGGATACCGCCGCTCACGTTGCCCTTGAGTGGTTATTGCGGCTATTATCGCCATCTCTGGACGAGGGATTTGACCTGATCAAGAGTCAATGTTCGCTGTTCGTATCTATCACTTTCATGGGTCGTTATACTCCCATTCGTGACCTGGAAGACGCTGAATTTTGTCGCGATGAATAGCTCTCCAGTATCTGGATGCTGTTTGAAAAAGATAACGTATCGTTCTCCCTCTTCCAGATTCGGAGCGAACTCATTGCTGTGTGAGAACGTCTGGATAGGGTTTTCCTGAATTTTTCCACCCGGAAGTTCGATCTCTACGGATTGGGCGAAATCACCGCGGAGTTCTTCCTGGATGCTAAGGTCTGCGTCTCGATGGATACCACGGAGATCTGAGGCAGTTACCTCATCAGGGCGTTCACCATCGTCTGTCGACCATTCCGCAGCACTGATGGAGGCCACATCAACAACAGCCACCTGATCCGCTGTTGTACTGAGATAACTGATATTCAAGCTCTCCCCAGCAATCGTCCCGGAGCTAAATGAGTGTGTTGGCGTCGTTATAATGGTGAACGCTCCAAAACCAGCTACAGCTACTGCGACGAGGCCGGCTACGAGGTAGGTTTTTTTGTCCATGTCGATCACCTTAGTAAATTGCTTTGATTCCATCGATATCATCCTGTTCTAGTGATTCCCATGAGATGTCTCCTTTGTAAGTTCCTTGTTCCATTGTTGCCCCTGATACGGATGAATGACCGAGTTGCAGCCAGTGACCAACTTCATGCGTGGCAACATTGGTTACCATGTAGGAATTGCTGTCGTATGCTTGCGCCCAATCCTCTGAATCATCAAAGGTTGTGTTAACCTGCTGGATGTCTCCAAAGTAGTTTGCAACACCATCCATTTCGGCTAGAGTATCTCCTGCACCATCAATGTAATCATAGAAAATGTAATTATCCGCATTATTCACTTGATCGAACACAAATGATGCAGAGGTCGAGTCCCAAGCATCGTCTGCATCCTCTAAATTGTTCGCCCATCCACTTGGGACGCTGTTCGTAATCTCGTACGATGCTGACCCGCTGCTCCAACTTCGACCAGTTGTATTGTAGGCAGTACCCATCGAAATCATGAGGCCCAAAAGGAGGGGAAAGGATACTATCTTTATCTTCATACAATTCCGTGAACAGAGTTAGCTTAAAAAGGGTTTCCTCTGGAATCTATCAAATCGCTTTGGCAAGTTGATAGGAGAAACCGCAGGAAGTTAACAGGAAAGATATTAGAAATATACACCATCAAGTGAGTTTTGATATTGATGAAGTACTGAAAGGGCCTGAAACGGAATCTATTGACTTACGTGTTAGTGGAGGTAAAATAGGAAGGTATACTGCAAAAGTTATTGATGCACCACAGTTCGTTGAAGGAGAGCAAGTGTTAGTATTCGTCCAGAAGTGGGATGGATATTATCGACCATTGTGGAAGAAACACGGGGTCTTTAGTCTTGAGCAGGATATAGTCAAGCGGCCAAGTGTCCCCGACGAGTACCAGCAAAAAGTCGATATGTCAACCCTTCTTGACTCGTTACGATATAAGTACAATTAACTGCTATGAGGGGCTCATCTTTCTCTTTATGAGTTCTCCGAGTGCGTCTGATCCTGCGTAGCCGGAGAGGCCGGCCATGATGAGGGTGTTCGCCGCCGTTTTCGACTCGGTAGAATTTCTTCACAGCTGCTTTGAATTTTTGCTTGGTCGCATCGGCGTAGTCACTGCGATTCAACTTTGCCAGGATCGCTTTGAGGTCTCGTTCGGATGCTCCCCGTAATTCGAATCCTTCCGGTCCAAATCGGGTAATGAGCGTTTTAAGGGATTGAATGTGCCGGACCTGTTGGACCTCACTGATGCCTTCTGCTGCACAGTGATTGATGAAATCGTGTATTGCTTGGATGTTGGTTTGACGGTCAAGTTCGTCGTCGAGGTTGCGGAGTGTTCGGTTTACATCGATGTACTGCTTTGTGGACATTCTGTCTGTGTTCACCTAACCAGGGAGAAGGAAGACGGGGTGACACGGTGGTTCGGTTGGCTGTGTTCCCCGTTTCACTTGGGAGGGCCATTGAACCGTTCGTAGAGTGGACCCGCCCGGATTTGAACCGGGGATCTCCACGTTATCAGCGTGGTGCTTTAACCTGACTAAGCCACGGGTCCCTGTAAGGGGTTCCCTTCCCTTGGGACGGCTCGTGAAACCCTTCGGGGTTTCACTCGATCGAGTGGACGTCGGGGACGTCCACGAGTCCATGTTGTTCCACTCTCGGCCGGTGGCCTCGAGTCCGGATGGTCGGACTTGAGGACGAGACCGAGCGATACGGTGTGATGGATGAACGGTTAAAAAAGATGCTGTTACTCGGGTCCGACCTGCTGGGTGATCCGGGCCTCGGCCATGACGATGTACTCCGAGAGGTACTCCTCGAGAAGCAGGAGGATGTTGTAGCTGAACGAGGCATGGAGGCCTACCAGCAGGAAGACGTACGTCGACGCGATCGACGAGCTCAGCAGGGCGATCAGGGCATAGCTGACTACGACGTTGCCAAAGGATGCCAGGATGTGGATCATCGAGGCGACGATGTAGGTGTCCTGGGTCTGGCGCTCGACGCTCTTCCAGACACCGCGGAACGCGATCGTCGCCAGGACACCGAACCCGATGACCCCGCCCAGGATGAACATCAGGACCTCCGAGGCGGCCGGGACGCCGTACTGGCCGACCAGAATCGCTCCAGACCCCCAGATAGACAGGGTATACCCGTACGCCTTCGATTCCTCGCTCAGATTGGTACGGAGTGTCTCGAGTGCCTTCATCGTATCACAGGACTCGTTTGATCTTGTTGACGGCTTTTTTCATTTCGACGAGGACGAGGCCCATGTTGACGTCGGGGTCGG
>CAZFEL010000005.1:0-76243 GCA_964517675.1 uncultured archaeon
CTCATATACCGGGTGAGTGTACCGGCACTTCCTACGACAAATTATGCGCCTCCCGGGAGTTGAACCCGGGTCTCCACCGTGGCAGGGTGGTGTCGTAGCCACTGGACCAGAGGCGCATATGTCCCCTGAACAGGGGAGACTCTGGACGCACCAGTCCATTCGGAGCTACATTTTTAATGTCTTTTCCTCCCGGAGCGCCGATCGACAGGCGACCAGGTATTTCAACCTCTCGTGCCCATGACAGGGCATGGTCCACGATTATCACACCCACACCACCTACTCCGACGGCATGTTCCCCGACATGATGGCCTCCGCCGCCGAGGACATCGGCCTCGATGGCATCGGGTTCGCCGACCACTGCATCGTCTCCGACCGCAGGGTCATGGAGAAGGCCAGGCAGAAAAGCGGGTTCATGCTCCACCAGACCTACGACAAGCGACGCAAGGCCCTCGAGCGGCTCAGGGACGACCACGACATCGCGATCCATGATGCCGTCGAGATGGACTACCATCCCGACGACGAGGACGGGATCGCATCCTTCCTCGATGAGGCAGGCTTCGACTACGTCGTCGGCTCCGTCCACACCCTCGAGGCCGTCAACGTCCACCGCAGGGAGTATTTCCGCACCAAGTCCGCCAAACGACGGGACGAGCTCATCGATACCTACTTCGAGAAGCTTGACCAGCTGATCCGGTCCGGGCTCATCGATATCGCGGCCCACATCGACGTCTTCCAGCGCAACCCCGCCCTCCGCGGGAAAGCCACCAGACAACACTACACGACAATCGCCGAGGCCTTCAGCCAGTCCGATACCGTCCCCGAGATCAACGCAGGCCGAGCGACAGAAGACTACGGCAGGATGCATCCGAACCAGCAGTTCTTCGCGGTCCTCCAGGAGTACGGCGTCGAGTTCACCATCGGCAGCGACGCCCACACCCCCGACCAGCTGGAGGACAACCACACCGCCCTCGAGACGTTCCTCGCCGAACACGACATCGAACCAACGGAACTCGAGCTGTGAAACAGCCATGGACACCGACGATGTCATCGAGCTGACAGAGGAGCTGGTCCGGTACAGGACCACTGAGGACAGGCCAGCGGAGATCGAGGACTGTCTCACAGCCATCGAGGACCGGTTCACGGATCCGGTCTACACCATCGACCGGTACGACATCAACGGCACCAAGGCCCTGATCATCGGGTTCGAGGAGACACGGGAACCCGACATCATGCTCCACGGCCACATCGATGTCGTCGATGCCCCGGACGAGATGTTCGAGCCAGAACACGAGGGCGAAAAGCTGTACGGCAGAGGAACAGCCGACATGAAAGCCGGTGTATCCTGCCTCATCGCCGTCATGGAACGCCTCGTGGACAGGGACGAGCCGCCATCGGTCGCACTCATGATCGTCTCAGACGAGGAACGTGGCGGGTACAGCTCCGCCGGCCATCTCGTCGAGCACCACGGCATCAGGCCCGGCTTCGCGATCAGCGCCGAGCCCAACAACCTCGACGGCTACATGGACATTGTCACCAAGCAGAAAGGCCTCCTCCGCCTCCGTCTCATGGCAGAGGGGACAACCGCCCACGGTTCCCGGCCCTGGCTAGGGGACAACGCCGCCGAGACCCTGATAGAGACCTACGATAAGGTCATGGACCGTTTCCCCGACAGCGATGAGAAGACCTGGGCGACGACCGCCAGCACCAGCATCCTCCAGGCAGGCGAGGCACCCAACCAGATCCCCGACCACGCCGAGGCCATCCTCGATGTCCGCTGGTCCGAGGAGTATCCTGCCACGGACGTCATCGACGATCTCCGCACGATCGACAGGCTCGAGATCGAGGTCATGAGCAAAGACCCGATGCTCGATACCCCGGACGACGATCCACACGTCCAGGCCCTCCAGCAGGCGACCGAGGAAGCCACAGGACAGAATTGCCGGGTCACTAGAAAGGAACCGGCCAGCGACATGCGCTTTTTCGCGAACGCCGGCATCCCCGCGGTCGTGTTCGGCCCTGAGGGCTATAACTCCCACGGCCCCAACGAGCACGTTCTCACCTCCAGCTTTCAGGACTACATCGACAGCGTTCTCCGGTTCATCGACCGGAGCCGGAAGGGTTCACAGGTGTTATCCGAGGGCGGCACAACGCGATAGCTTTTAAACGCTCCATCCCCGGACCTCGGACAGGCACACACCGGTGACCACCATGCCAGTCGACCTGGGTACCTACCCCATCGCGGAGATCACGGAGCAGTACGAAACCACCGACCTCGAGGATGGCCACAGGTTCTCCTACGACGAGGTCAGGACCTTCCTCAGGTGGGGCGATGACCAGGACCTCCACGGCGGCACCGCGACCGAGATGAAGGCATACGACGATGAGTACGGCATCACAGATATCTTCCCCGGCCTGAAGACACCGGCAGGAGACCTCTACGACGATGATATCGATGAAATCATCGAGAACGGTGATCTAGAGCCGGACATGGTCGATGACGACGGGGCGGTCTACCGGCGGATCGTGCCCGGGGCACAGCTTTTCGCCACTGCCGTCCACAACGTGGACCCGGTCGAGCGCATCGAGGAGGTCAGCTTCGAGGAGCCTGTCTACGAGGGCGAGGAGGTCCGCCTCGAACAGGAACGGGACAGTGATACCGCGACCTACACCTTCCTGAAAGACGACGCCGTCACCGGTGAGACGGTCGAGACAGGCGAGATGGAAGTCAGCCACGCTGAAGACGGCTACAACGATGTCCTCTCGACGCTCGTCCCGATCGGGATGGGGCAGTGGGACAGGACAGGCGATGTCCTGCTCGGGTATGCCGACATAGAGGCAACAGTGACACTCGATGAGCTCCCCGATGAACTGGACTTCGATGGCGCACCAGGACCCGATGACGACCTCGAGGGCGTCCAGACGCACGATCGCCGGTTCATCGACGATGCGACCGTGCTCTCGTACCAGGAGACGGACCTCCACCTCGGCTGAGTACTTTTAAAGCTTGGTCGTGAACCTGGGCGGTATGCCACGGGAGACAAAAAGCACCATCTGTGTCCACTGCGGCCGGACGGCCACCCGGATGAACAGTGAGGACCAGCCGGTCTGTAAGGAACACACCGACCGGGCGCCGAAGGAGCTCGGATGCCCTGACTGTGGTTTCTCGATGACCGTCAAGGAAGGGAGGTACGGGTATTTCTGGGGGTGTGGAGGATATCCCGGCTGCAAGAAGACCATCTCGATCAAAGAAAGTCTCCAGAAAGAAGAATACCGCGACGATGATGTCGAGATCAAGCTCGATGATTAGGGTGGCTCCCGGTCCAGCCGGTCTGCCAGCGTGGCAAGGTCTTCCTCGGTCTCACTGAGCCTGTCCCTGTAGGTCTCCATGCGGACCTCGTAGATGGTCCTCGATGAAGTATGTCTCCTGGGTCTGTTCCATCAGCTCTCTGATGACCGTGAGCGCCTCGACCCGTCCGATGGCTTGCTGGAACCTCTCCCGGCGGACCGATCGGGATCGACATAGAGGACCGACCGTGTCATGCTACAACATGGGTCCCAGTCCGCCTTAAAGTATTGGTCCCGTCCCCGTCCAGCAGTGTCATCGAATCGTCCATAGCTTGTGCCCTGCCGCCGCAGCCCAGACGGCCTCGAGGATCAGGAACGGCCACGACGCCAGCCAGTACGCGTACACGATAAGCAGGAAAGCACCGACAAGGTTCAGGCCGTTGTACAGAACGGTGTCCTCCTCCGTGCGGCCTGTCAGGTTGAGGACGAAGGCAACCAGCAGCAGGACCATGCCTGTCGTGCCGACGCCTATCTGTAGTACCATGGTATCCCATGTTCCCGCGAAGTATTAAAACGTTCACCACCAAGCCGGAGATATATCCCTGGGCCCGTAGCTCAGTCTGGACAGAGCGCTCGGCTTCGGTAGCCAGCTCCGTGCCAGCGGAGGTGGCTCGAGAAAATCCACCAGGATTTTCGATAGGAGATACCGAGCGGTCGCAGGTTCAAATCCTGCCGGGCTCGCTTCCCTCACCGGATGATTTTCACACTCACCTTCTCTTCGAGCAAGACTCGTGGTACAAATCCTGCCGGGCTCGTAGCGAGCGACGGGAACGAAGAGGCCGGCTTGCGAGAAAACCGTCAGGTTTTCGATCGTGCCGGGCTCGCTTCCCTCACCGGATGAATTGATGACTCCGCTTCCGATCAATTTCCACCTGAAAAGCTCTTCAGCCGGCACCAGGGGCCGCCATGACCCGCCTTTTAAGGCTCCAGAATCCAGGTTTAAATGCGTTGGAAGCACAGTACTGGACATGCCAGAGGGACCCGAGATACGGAGAGACATCATCGACGGAGAGATACCAGAGAAGGACCTGGACAGGCTCCAGGCAGCGATCGATGACTCTTCGGATCTCCAGCGGACCCTCAAAGCATACAACGCTGCTGCAGCGGAGGCGGATGAGTCCAAGGAGTTCTACCTCGAGAAGATCCGCCAGCTCAGACGGACCGTCCAGCAGAAGCAGAAAGCAGAGAAGCGATCACCTCATATCGTCTCGGTGGACACCATGCAAGATGACAGACACGAGTTCGGGACCGACAGACCAACACCCGTCCTGCGGGGCGTCGTGACCGGCGAATTTGACGGCGACAGGATCTGGGTGGAACCCAAATCCGCTCCAAAGGGCGAATACGGCGTCCAGATACCAAACGGACTCAGTCCAGAGAACCTCACCGTTGGCACAGAGGTCGCACTGGACCCACAGAACTTCAGAATACACGATATCCTCCAGAAAAGCAAGGACCCGCAGTTCTCCCCCGTCGAGACGGACAAGACCTTCTCCGACGTTGGTGGACTCGAGCACGTCATCAAATCCCTCCGGCAGAACGTCGGCGTCCAGCTCGATGAGGAGCGGAAGCAGATCATCAAGGACTGGGGTCTCGACCTCGATAAGGCCATGATGCTAGTCGGGCCGCCCGGTACCGGGAAGACACTCCTCGTGAAGGCACTGGCCAACGAGTACGACGCGGACATGATGATGGTCAACGGCCCCCAGCTCGTCGAGAAGTTCATCGGCGAGGGCGCCAAGAAGATCCGCAGCCTGTACGAGCAGGCACGGTCCGGTGACCGGCCGACGATCGTATTCATCGACGAGATCGACTCCATCGGCAAGAAGCGCCAGGCCAACCGGCGCCACGGCGGGGAGGAGGTCGAACGGACCATGTCCCAGCTCCTCTCCGAGCTCGACGGACTGGACAAGGAGACCGGCGAACAGAACGTCATCTCCATCTTCGCGACCAACAAGCCATCCATCCTCGACCCGGCGATCATCAACCGGTGCTCGGCCATCGAAGTCGATATCCCCGCACCGGCGGCCAAAAAGGAGATCCTCCAGGTCCACACCCGCGGGTTCACCCTCTCGGACGACGTCGACCTCCGCCAGGTCGTCGACCAGATGCCCGAAGAGTACACCGGCCGCGACATCGAGCAGATCTGCAAGCAGGCCGCGATCTCGGCCATCTACCGCGGCGACGAGATCGAAGACACAGAGGTACGGATGGAAGACTTCCTCGAGGCCATCCAGGATCTCAAGGACGGCAACCTGGGCATGGGCAAGGACTTCCTCGAGAGCGAAGAGGAGTGGCACAAGGAGATCTTCGCGTAGATCTCCGGCCCTCCATCTCTCTTTTTTCTCCTTTTACTCACCTAGAGAACGCTACAGCACAGATCAGAGCTTGCTGAAGGTATGATAGAAGTTCCTCCCATCTTCCTCGTGGTGGAGATCGGCCAGCCACCGGATGAACGGTCGCTGGAACACCCGCATACCGGTGTGGGGCACAACACCATCGCGACGCAGGTCCATCAGCCATTCGTGCCGGTCCGGGTCCTGTCCTGTCTCCCGGAGCCTGTCGATGATCGTACCGGGCTCCGTCTCGAAGGCGAAGGCCTCGGCCACGCGACCGTGCCCGTCCGGGGCCACGATCGAGATCGTCTCGACGGCCCCATTTTCCCCTGTCAGGGCGATGTCCTGTGGCTCACGCTCCCTGCCGAGGACGATCACCGGGTGCTCGTGGCTCTCCCCGATCGCGTGGAAGGCCTGCTCACCGATCTCATCCTGTTCCGTCATCTCGAGGGCCTCATCGTGGTCGACCGTCTCGAAAGAAGCAACATCCTCCCGGATCTCGCTGTAATCGCGCTTCAGCGTGTCCATCTCGGGGTGGCTCTCTTTGGCCACACCGATCATCACCCGGGAGACCAGGTCCTGACCGAGCTCCGCCATCGAAGGCAGGTCCATCCAGGTCGCGGCAGCGGAGAACATCCTGTCATCCCCACCCTCGTGGACCGTGTAGGTCCGCCCGAGGATGTAGGAAAGCGCCTCCAGGAACGGCAGCGGATCGGTAACCCTGTCATCGTCCACGAACAGCCCGCCCTCGAGGGCCTCGTTGACGTGGATCGGCGAGTCGGTGAAGTACCATTCGTTCTTCCGGAAGAACCCATTGATCCGGTTGAAGACCCTCGAACCGAGCCTGTTCAGGGCCCCGTACCGGTCCGGGTACTTCCACAGCTCATTGATATCCCGATAGAAGTTGTCCGTCTGGCCGCCGGCGACCTCGATGTCCTCTGCCTCATCCACCAGCTCCATCTCGACGGCCTCCAGCCGGAAGCCCGAGGTCGTGTCGGGATCACGGTTCATGACACCTTCGATGACAACAGAGCTGCGCTCATTGATGCCCGCGGCCTGGACCGCCAGGTTCTCGGAGATCCCGCTTTTCGTGAATCGGCAGACCAGGAATCCAGTCGGGTCCCGGATGATGAGATCGATGTGCTTGTCGGTCTCAGAGCGGCGGTACAGCCAGCCCTGGACCTGGACGCGCTGACCGAGCATCGATTCGTCCGCTGCCTCCCGGACCGGGACCGTCTCCATGGTCTACTGTTGCCCGGACGCGGTATATGTAGCTTGTGCCTCACCCTGACAGGGACGGCAGCCACTGGCTGAGCGGGAAGATCTCCAGCCCGGCATCGCGGGTGTCACGGAACGGCTCTTCGCGGACCTCAGCGCCTTCCTGCTCGAGGTAGAGCCGTACCTGGGTGATCGTCTTGCCGGTGTAGGCCTCATCGTCGACCAGCGCGATCTTTTCGTCCTCGTGACCCGGGTCGAAATCAAGGACCTCCCCGTCGTCCAGCCGTCGGTGGGAGTACCGGACGATATGATAGTCCGTCTCCGTCAGGGCCGCCGCGACCATACCCGGCTCGATGCCGCTGGACGCGACCGCGACGACAGTATCGATATCCTCGAAATCGACGTCCTCGTACCGGTCGTGGAACTCCTCCTCGAATCCATGGTACCGGAACTCGGTCGTGGTCCTGTCGACATCCGGGACCTGCAGATTGGCCTCGATATCCTCGTCCAGGTAGAACTCCCGCAGGTGGTCGTAGGCCATGTCCTCGATCTCGCCATATTCCTCGGCATCGATCTCCCCGTCGGCCCGGGCGTCGAAGGCGAGCTGGAGGCTGTACAGGGCGGCGTCTTTCTGCATCTGATCGTCCCCGATCTCGTAATGGTCCCTGAGACCTGACGGGGACACGCCCATCTCGAAGTCCGCCTCCTTGGTGTAGACCTCGACCCGCTCTTTGAGATCCTCCCAGAGATCGTCCAGCATGGACCGGGGTGGGTGCTGCCGGTATATAAGCTGTCCATCGGACGGCGGAACAGGTTTAAGGATGTGATACCATCCCCCACCATGACCCCGGACAGCATCACTGCAGAGGTCCTCCAGGAGGAATCCCCCCGGTTCATCCATCTCGGGGAGGACCTCGCGGAGATTGAGCGGTTCGATCTCCTGATCCTGCGGATGCACCTGTTCGTCGAACACTATCTCGATACCGTCATCGAGAACCGCTTCGACGATCCTGAGGCTATCCTCGATGATAGGGATCTCGGGACCTTCGATGCGAAGCTGAAGCTCCTTGAGGCCGATGGTATCCTTGCGGAGTACTTCGATGCGTCCGATGCACTGGTGCAGAACATCCGGATCATCAACCGCGTCCGGAACCAGATCGCCCACAATCTTGACTGGGAAAGCATCAAGGCCGATAAGATCGACAACCGGATCGAGGCGATGGATGACCTCGGGACCGAGACACGCATCATCCACCAGCTCGAGGACAGGCTCGGGTTCTCCGGGACCGAGCTCGCGTTCATCCATCACGGCTTCGAGGTCATCATCGTGCTTGCGACGGTCGCGGCGCTGCTGGATGAGGACCGGTCCAGGTGATCGACCACAACATTTTTATACATTGTTACCACAATAAGGTAACACAATGACATCGTCCTCCTACAACGTCTCCCTCGATATGGACGACGAGACTGTCTATGATGAAACCCTCCACGGCGTGGCCGAGATGCTGGGCCGGGACGGCGATACCGAGACCCGGTACAGCGTCAGCATCGAGGGAGCCGATGCCAGCGATCTCCAGTCAGATATCGAACGGATCGAGATCGTCGGCGGGGAATACGACGGGGTCGATGGCACCGGACGACCGTTCTACGATGACGGTGGTACCCGGCGATACCTCGAGACCCGCGAGGTCGGATTGTTCGACCAGGCAGCGATCACAGGCACGACCAAGACCGGCCCCCGCCGGTACCGTCTCTCAACCACCAGCGGAGACCTCGAGGTTGCCGAGGACGCCTCAGGTTCGTCGGTGATCTGCAGCGGCGATGTCCTCGATGAGGCCGTCCTCGAGGGCGAGGGCGATTATGCCTTCCAGGCACGGATCCTCGATGACACCGGGACCGTCCTGGACGAGTCGGCCTGGCAGGCACCCGATTATGACACGGTCGAGACAGACGATGTCGCGGATGCTTACGATGCGACCAAAAACGTACTCGATGACCTCAACAACATGCGCTTGGGCAGCCTGATCCGGCGGCTCCTGTGAGGTGGACAAGATGAAACGACGCGAGTTCCTCGGCTGGCTGGTCGCGATTGGGGGCATCGGCTCCGCGACACCAAGCATCATGCAGTACCGCGATCTCCAGGATATCGAGGAGACAAACGACGTACCGCTGGATGATGCACTGGACGAGCTCGAGGACCGGCTCTAGGAGGATGCCCTCAAGTTCACTGTCCTGCCGGATGAGGCCTATGGACACGATGCGATCGAGACGCACCTCCAGGACACCTACACCGCGACGGCGGACGGGGACCCGGCGACCGTCGAGATCACCGCCGCGACCACCAACACACCGTGGGACGGGCTACTCGATACCGTCCTGCGGGAGCAGTACGAGCAGCACAAAGACTACATGGACGTCGAGACGATCTACGGCCGGGCACTCGATGAGTTCGAGGACGCGGATGAGTTCGTCCAGGCAGTCCACGATGATGAGGACATGCTTGAGGATGGGATAACGACGACAGCCTCCCTGCTCGGTGCCTACATCGAGGCCACCGCGGCCGATGAGCTCCAGTTCTACGAGGACAGCGACCGGGCCGATCAGCGGGGCGTGTTCGCGGCCCTGCTCGGTGTCTCGGTGGACCCCGACCGCCACGTCAAAGAGTACCGCTCACGGATCGAGGGCCTCGAGGTCGACGGGACCGAATACGCGATCGAGCACAGCCTGCGACCGGAGGAGTACACCGACCAGGTCCAGGGTATGTCGTTCCAGGGCAGTCTCGAGAACCACCTGGAGCTGTACCGGGAGCGGGCCACGGTTGAGGAGGTCTGACAGAGACCTGGTTCTGGTGTGGCCGGACCACCGGGCCCGACACTTTTATTACGATGTATTACCCAGCCTGGGCCAGATACTCATGAGAGCGATCGTTCTCGCAGGAGGCCACGCGACGCGGCTGTGGCCGATCACGCGGCACCGGGCCAAACCACTCCTCGACCTCGATGGCAGGCCGATCATCGATTACATCGTCGCCGACCTCGAGGACCGGGACGACATTGATGCGATCTATATCTCGACCAACAGGAAATTCGCCGACGACTTCCGCGAGTACATCGATGAGCACGGCTACGACCGGACCGAGGTCGTCATCGAGGACCAGGCCTCAGAGGAGGAAAAACCCGGTACCATTGGGGCAATCATCCAGCTCCTCGACCGCATGGGCGCGGACGATGACTACCTCGTCATCGGCGGGGACAACTACTACTCCTTCGACCTCGGGGACTTCCTCGAGACCGCAGGCGACAGGCCGGGGATCGCATGCTATGACGTCGGGTCCACGGAGGCAGCGACATCGTTCGGCGTCGTCGAGACCACCGATGGCACCGTCACGGGGTTCGAGGAGAAACCATCGGATCCCGCCTCGACCCTCGCATCGATCGCGTGTTACTTCTTCCCCCAGGATGAGGTCTCCCTGTTCCACGAGTACGAGGACCACTTCAGGGACACCGACGTGCCAGAGGACCGGTACCTGGACGAACCCGGCCGCCTGATCGAGTGGGCCCACCGCCAGACCGACATCCTTGCGTACCCCTTCGAGGGCCACTGGTTCGATGTCGGGACCCGGGAGGGCTATCTCACCGCACAGGCCGCCCTTGCGGACGAGAACATCATCGATGGAGATGTCACCGGCACCGATGTCGGGGACAACGTCTACGTCATGGCCGGCGCGACCGTCCAGGATGCCGAGCTCGAGGACTGTATCATCTTCCCCGGCGCCACCGTCGAGGACTGCACCATCAGGGACTCGATCATCGACGAGGACGCCGACCTGCAGGGCCTGGACGTGGCAGAATCACTGATCGGGAAACACTCCACCGTCAGGCGCTGATGACCGGTCATACCGGCGATCCGCCCCGACACCGACCGGTCTCGCAGCCACCCAAGGTATTAAAAAGGTCCGAACGGAACCCCGGTTCAGGTGCACTATAGTGCCAGAACAACCCAACCAGCAGCAGATGCTACAGGCTTTCCAGCAGAAGATCGGTAACCTGGAACTCACACTAAACGCACTTCTCGCAGTCCTCACGGAAAACGACGTCGTCGATCAGGACGAAGTCAACGAGAAGGCACAGGAGATCATCGAAGAAATCCAGGAGCAGCAGGGCGGACAGGGCGGCATGCCCGGTGGCGCTCCCGGCGCAGAGTAAATCTCCTGCCAGATCTTCCAGGGGTGGCGTAAGACCCACCACCTATCCTCTCCTTTTCTCATCACTACCTCAGTACATCCAGTCCATCGTAGACGTTGTTAGCGATCGAGCGCTTCAATGCGGCCACTGACTCACGGAACTCACGCTCTTTCAGGGCCTCCGCGACAGGATGGGCCGTCGAGGTCACCACTGCGAAGCCCCGCTCGATCCCCTCTAAAGCCGGCCCGTCACCGCCCGTGTACCCATCGCGGAAGCCCTCCCGGACAGCGGTATAGGTCGCCCGGTCCAGCAGCTTCGCACTCGAGACGAACGTGATCAGGTCCGCTGCCGTGTCCCACTCATCCGCCCTATCGATCGTGTACTCCCAGTCGATTGATGCGTAGCCGTCATCCGTCACCAGGATGTTCTCCAGCCGGTTGTCCATCTTGACGATGTCCTGCTCATGCATCGCAGCCGTCAGCTCGCCCATGTCCCTCGCGGCCTCGTAGGCAGCCTCCGATTCGATATCGTCCACGTACACCGGGAACGGCTCTGCGTCCGTGATCTCCTTGAAGGCCATGTGCTCATCGTCACGGTACAGGACCGCCGGGATCTCCGCGTCCACTCCTGCCAGCTCCGCCACGGCGGTCTCCTCGTTGTCCATCCGCTCGTCCGTCTCCACGTAGTCCCTGACCTCCAGGTCAAGGTCCTTCAGGGCAGCCAGCCCCTCATCAGGGACACGTCGGACCGCATCCAGATTCTCCCGGAGCCTCCCGTACTGGGTCACCGCAAGAGACAGCCCCGGCTCGTCGTCGTACTCCTTCAGGATCGCAGCATCATCGATATCCCATTCCTCGAGGACGGCATCATCTGTCACCCGGTAGACCTCGTTGGTCATCCCGCCGCCAAGCTCCTCGCTGCGGGCTTTCAGGTCATCAAGGTCGGTGTCCGCTGGCAGGCTGTACTCGTCCATAAGTTGTCATTTAGGAGTGACACTAAAGAATGCTTCGGTCCAGACCATCAGTCAGCCGCCCACGTCCCGTCCATCGTCTCCGTCCAGACAGACGGATCCGGTGCCTCCTCGATGTAGCCCGGCTCGCGGTCGGGCTGGTCTAAGATGCGATCGAGCTCCGCCCCGCGGCGGTTGTCATCGCGCTGCTTCCGGGTCATCCGGACCCCATCAGGATCGTCCACCAGCCGGGCCAGCGTCGGACCGGGCTCGCGGTCCTGCCAGCCGGCCTCGTACCGGTCCTCGTCCCCGAGCAGGACGTATGGGTCGTTCTCCCATGCCCACAGCAGGTCCGCGAACGGCGTCATCCCCTCGTAGTGTTCGATGAGATCGTCCTCATCGAACCCGAACCGCTGCCAGGCGTTGCGGTGGGCGGTCGCGAGCTGCTCGTCGATGTAGCGTGATTCCTCGACGGCCTCCTCCAGTCGCTCCCAGTTGTCCGCCCGTGTCGAGTCTTCGAGTTCCTCCTGTGCGTACTCATGGGCTATCCGTGCCCCGGAGCCGGCACCGCCGTACCCGGAGGCGACCTCGTGGGCGAGCTCGTCCATCCGGGCGGGATCGTGCTCGTACCTGAGGAACCGTCCGGTCTCTTCGAGAAGCTCCCTGACTGCCTCATTGTATTCGTGCTGGCAGTCCACCACCGTCTCGATCGTGTCCTCGAGGTTCTCCACGGAATCGTATGTGAAGACATCGACGTCGTCCATCGTGGGTCCTGTGTCGGGCCCAAGAATGAAATAGATGATGGCTCAGACGGGGAGATGCTGGACGTGCTGGTCCAAGTCCTTCCGCCAGTTCTTCCACGTCCGCAGGGCCAGCCGCGGTGACCGCTCCACGATCAGGGCATAGCCCAGCATGCCGATGACGGTGAAAAGCATCCGGAAGCTCTTATCGATCCTGAACAGGCCGCTGTACCCGTGCTCGAGACCCTGGATGAAAAGAGCATAGTTCCGCTCCGGCAGGACCTTCGCCGTCGCCATCAGCGTGACCAGGTCCAGCTCCTTGAGGAACCCTGAAGCCTGTTCCCGGAACAGCTCATGGTCCACAGAGACCAGCTCATCGTCGTCCACCATCGTGTTCCCGCACCGGCAGTCGACATAGGCACTGCCATGGCCGTGGAGCCTGTCCAGCTCCTGTCCCTTTTTCACCCCTATCTCATAGCACCGCTGTGGATCCGCGGCCTCGAGATACGACAGCAGCGGATCGCCATCGATCAACTCCATCTCGATGAAGTTTGTGTCATGCCTTATGATCTCGGGATGAGGGATATCCAGGTCCGCGAGGATGTCTTTCGCACGGAGCTCGTTCTCAAGCCGGCGGCCCTTGGTGAGGAACTCGAAATTGAGGAACAGTATCTGGAGGATGTTGATCAGCACGACCGTCCACGAGCTGTCAGCGATGTACTTCACGACGGTCCCATCGTCGGTCTCCCATATGGCGTTGGTCAGTCCCTCACCGATCGCTTTTTTCTGCATCGCTTTCCTCCCTGCACGGACAGTACCGGCACATATCCGCCAGCACACCGTCCTGACACGACGGATTCCGCGCAGTACATACCTCCCGACCATGTTTGATAAGGTTGATGTGGAACTCGTACTTCCGCTCGTCCGGGACCTCCCTGTCGAGGATCTCATGGGCCTTCTCCCGTGAGACGTCTTCCGGCACCAGGCCGACGCGCTTACAGATCCGGTAGACATGGGTATCGACCGGGAACACCGGCATATCGAAGACAAAACACAGCGTCACCGCCGCCGTCTTCGGTCCCACCCCCGGGAACCGCTGGAGGTACTCCTTGGCCTCATCCACGTCCATATCGCGCACGTGATCGAGGCTGAACTCGCCCCGCTGTTCGTTCAGCATCCGCAGGAACGTCTGGATCCTCTCTGCCTTCGTCGGTCCCAGACCTGACGGCCTGACGGCCTCGGCGACCTCCTCGTGGTCTGCGTCCAGGATCGCCTGGAACGAGTCGAACTGCTTGTCCAGCCGCTCTTTCGCCACGTCACGGTTGTCATCGTTGGTGTTCTGGGACAGGATCGTCGTGATCAGTGAATCGACCGGATCGGACCGACCTGCCTGTTCCGGTATCCCGTACTCCTCCTTCAGGCGGTCCATGACCTCCTCCATCCGGCGGTGGTACTCGGCACCGTAGGTGATCTCCTCGCTATCCATCACCGACCGATGCCCGCCTAACAGCTTTAAATCTGTGTCACAGGATGCCAGCAAACAGACAGCGGACACCGTATACTGCCGGAAAGAGCCGGCCACCGCATCCAGGACATTACAATCGTTAACCGCACGAGAAGGTAGTTTTATAAGAAGCATACCCGTACATTATTCTACTCTGTAGTCATACAGAAAAGCGATTCCGGGTCCAGACAGCGATATCCCGCACAGGCTACAGAGCATGACACCATGACTAAGGTGTGTGCGATGGATATCGGAGAACTGGAGCCAGGAGTTGAAGAGTGCGAACTTGAAGCTGAAGTCAAAGAGATACACCGTCCCCGTGCGGTCTCGACCAAGTACGGCCAGAAGAAACTGACCACCGCCGTCCTCGCGGACAAGACAGGTGAGATAGAGACGGTCCTCTGGGAGGACCAGATCGATCGCCTCGATGAAGGACAGGATGTCCGTATCAAAGGCGCCTACGTGCGGGAATGGGTCGATCACCTTCAACTCAACATACCGCGAAAAGGGAAGATAGAACCGCTATGAGGGCTGGGCAAAGATTTTATAGCCGCCGCCCGGTTTGATGACCATGGAACACGGCCAGGTCTCCACGGTTCTCACCGCAATATTCTTCCTCGGCAGCATCTGGATGCTCTGGCCGTTCTTCGGTGCGCTGCTCTTTGGCATGCTGACCGCCTACATCCTCCTCTATCTTGAACAACGACTCAACGACCACCTCGAGAATCAGGTCATCAGCAACGCCGTTATCATAGTACTGATAACCGTCATCGTCGCTGGACTGCTCTATGGCGTCTCCTCAAGCGTCTCGACGTTCACCCGCAATATCGAACAGTTCATAACAACCATCTCGGGCAGTGCCTCCTACCTCATCACCGTCTTCGATCTTCCAGGCTCACTTGCCAACGTCATCGATGCCATCCTCTCGGATATAAGCTCCCTCCTCCAGTCCACCCTGATCGGCGAGCTCAAGCGTGTCCCGAGCACCATTATCGATCTGACACTGTACGTCTTCGCAGTCTATTACTTCTACCGGGACGGCAAAGCATTGCGGACCAGGGTCTTCGGGCTCGTCGAACAGCTGGAGGAACGGAGACAGCACGTCGTCTTGACCCTTATCCGGAGCCTCGATGACCTCGCGCGGGGGGTCTTCCTCAACCGCCTCATCATCGCCCTCACCGTCACACTGCTGACAGGGACCGGGTACTTCCTCATGGGCATCGAGTTCTGGTGGGGCTGGGCCCTGGTGTCCGGTATGTTCTCCTTCGTCCCGTACTTCCAGCCATTCCTCGTGTACCTCCCGCTCGGCGGCCTCTACATGGCACTGGGGGACTTCTGGCTCGGGGTCATCATCATCGTCTACGGCATCCTGATCCTGGACACCCTCCCGACCATCTTCATCAGACCCCATCTCGATACCCACAGGACGAAGGAACCGAACATCCTCCTGTTCCTCGGGTTCATAGCAGGCCCCATGGTCCTCGGGGCCAAAGGCATCATCCTCGGCCCGGTCATCCTCGTCCTCGCGAAGGACTTCTTCACAGAAATATTCAGCTACGATCAGGTACCTTCCTGACCCCCATCCCACAGACAGGACACCGCTTTCCCTCGACATCGCGCCCGCAGTTCTCACACACCGTCTTCCAGGCGATCGAGTCCTCGATACCCTCCTTCAGGAACCCCTCACAGGACACATCGAGCTCCTCCGCCAGCGTCTGGATCGCATAATCATCCGTCACCAGCATCGCATCCTGACCGAGAGCCAGCGCAACCAGGGCCACGTCTGTCCCCGAGACATCGACACCTGTCCGCTCGACAGCCGCCTCGACACGTTCCCGGTCCTCCTCGGCCGGCTCCCTGATATCAACATCCATCGTGTCGAACCGCCGACGGGCCTTGGTCGATGACAGCTCCGCCGTCACACCCGGGACCGTCATCATCTCCTCGAAGTCCAGCTCCATGCCGGCCCCGTGGATGATGACGTTCGCATCGATGACATGGACAGGCATGACCCCTACGTTGGGAGCAGGCATTGAAAAGGACTGGCCCCGAAGTATTTAAACGACAGAACAGCATCCGATACCAGTGACTGTATGGAGATACCACGAGCACCACTCGAGCGTATCATGAGGAATGCTGGGGCCGACCGAGTATCAGAGGAAGCCGTCGAGATTCTCAAAGATGCTGCAGAAGACGTAGCGGATGATATAGCACAAGAAGCTGTCGATAAATCGCGCGAAGAGGGACATTCGACGGTCAAACGCGTCGATGTCCGGCTCGCATCAGAGTAACAGCGACCTCGGGTACACTCGTTCTTCAGAGCGTCACGATCCACCGAGCTTCCGCTTCAGGGCATTCTTCGCACGGCGGGCGTACTCCCGTGCACCCTGCCAGACGATCTTGTCATAGATCGCGTGGACCCTGTTGCCGTACCTGTTCATGTAGGCCACATCCGTCACCCGGTACTTGTTCGGCGGGTTCGACCGCTCGCGCGGATAGCCCAGCGTGATGATCGCCATCGGCCGCAGCTCGGACGGGATATCGAGAAGCTCCGAGACACTGTCCTCGTTGAACGCACCGACCCACGCCGCGCCGAGACCAAGTTCCTCCGCCATCAGAAGCATGTTCTGCATCGAGGCGGCCGTCTCCTGGATCATGTACAGGTTCGAGCCCCGCTCCTCGTACTTCGATTTCGCCTTCTCCTCGTCACCGAGGATCACGATACAGACCGGGGCCTCCCTGACGTGTTCCTGGTTGTAGGAGTACTGGGAGAGCTTCCGCTTGAGGGTATCGTCCTCTACGATGATGAACTCCCAGCTCTGCATGTTGCCGGCAGAAGGCGCCCAGCGTGCGGCCTCGAGAACCTTACCGATCTTCTCACGGTCAATCGGCTCGTCCATGTACTTCTTCACCGAGACCCTGTTCTGCATCGTATCGAGCAGATCCTTCGCCGACATACATCGACAACCGGGCTCCACGTATTTAACGTTAAGCCGCCACCGGCCGCCCGCCATCCCGGCAGAAACGTTTTAACACTCCGAGGGCAAGCCCGTACCGATGGAGTACGCCGATCTCGTCGACGTCTTCGATCGCCTCATCGCGACCCAGGCCAACCTCGAGAAGACCTCGATCCTGGCCGGGACCTTCGGAGAGGCAGCGACCGAGGACCTCGGCATCATCGCGCGGTTCTGCCGCGGGAAGATCTTTCCCTCCTGGGACGATCGCGAAATCGGCATGTCCTCCAGCCTTGCGAAAGACGCCATCGCCAAAAACACCGGCGCCAGCGAGGACGAGATCGACGACATGTGGCGCGAGACAGGAGACCTCGGTGATGCCGCAGAGGAACTGTCCTCACAGAGCAACCAGGGCCTCGGCCAGTTCGACCCCGATTTCACGAGCGAACTCACCATCCACGATGTCATGGAGACCTTCGAGGAGATCGAGGAGGCCAGCGGTGAGGGATCGATCGAGGCGAAGGTATCCGGCCTCGCGAGTATGCTCTCGAAGGCCTCTCCCCGCGAGGCGAAGTACCTCGTCAGGCTCGCCATCGGGGCGATGCGGCTCGGGGTCGGGGAAGGAACGGTCAGGGACGCACTCGCGGAGACCTTCCTCCCGAAGATGGACGAGGACGATGCTAAAGAGCTCATCGAGCACGCCTACGATGTCACCAACGACTACGGCCTCGTCGCCCGCACCGCCAGACAGGACGGGGCCGACGGACTCTCCGAGCTCGAGATGGAGCTCGGCCGGCCGATCAAGGTCATGCTCGCCCAGAAAGCCGAATCGATGGAGGACGGCTTCGAGGACATCGCGGACGAGGATGGACGGGTCGGGATGGAGTACAAGTACGACGGCATGCGGACCCAGATACACAAAAACGGCGACGATATCACGGTATTCACCCGGCGGCTCGAGGATGTCACCAAACAGTTCCCTGACCTCCTCGAGGCGGTCGAGGACCACATCGAGGCCAAGACGTGCATCATCGAGGGCGAGGCCGTGGCCTACGACCCGGAGGACGGGAGCCTGATACCGTTCCAGCAGCTGTCCCGCCGCATCAAGCGGAAGTACGACATCAACGAGATGGTCGAGGAGATCCCTGTCGTGCTTTACCTCTTCGATATCACCTACCTCGACGGACAGACCCTGCTCCAGGACCCCCTCCGGGACCGCCTCGAGAAGCTGGATTCGGTCCTCGACACCGAGGAACAGATCATCGAGCGGGCCGCCTATATGGAGACGGACGACAAGGAACGAGCCAACGAGTTCTATCAGGCCGCCCTCTCGGAGGGTCATGAGGGACTGATGCTGAAGAACCTCGATGCCGGGTACAAGCCCGGCTCCCGGGTAGGGTACATGGTCAAGCTCAAACCGATCATGGAGACACTCGACCTCGTCATCAACCGGGCCAAGTGGAGCGAGGGACGGAAAAGCGACTGGCTCGGCCGGCTGTTCCTTGCCTGCCGCGACGGCGACCAGCTCAAAGAGATCGGCCGGATGTCGACCGGGTTCACCGACGAGGAGCTGGCCGACCTCACCGAGCGGCTGGAGGAGCTTATCATCGAAGAGGACGGCCGGGAGGTCGACCTCCGCCCCGAGGTCGTCGTCGAGGTCGCCTACGAGGAGATCCAGGAGTCACCAAAGTACTCCTCCGGGTTCGCCCTGCGGTTCCCGCGGTTCATCCAGGTGCGGGAGGACCTCGATCGGGACGATGTCGATGACATCGAGAAGGTCCGCCGGCTGTACGAGGACCAGGCCGATACCTGAGACACGGGGATACACCTGACAGACGACACCATCTTTTTATACGTTAGAGTAGTAACTCTTTACACCGGCAAGTTTCCACTGCCCGATAACAAAACCCCGGAAAGTTATTTAAAGGGGGCGCGGGCAATATAATACCGGAAGTTACGATAACACCACGACAACACAGGTGCTTCACAACAATGGTCGCTAGCCAAGAGACTCTGGATGCCCTCGAAGACGTAGGACTCAACATGTACGAACGAAAGATCTACGCCGCACTTATCTCGCGTGGCGTCTCCACAGCCGGAGAGCTATCCGAGATGACCGGCGTCCCACGATCACGATCGTATGACGTTCTCGAGTCACTCGCCGAGAAGGGCTTTGCCATCCTCAAGCCATCCAAGCCGATGCAGTACGTGGCAGTACCGCCCGAGGAGGCACTCGAGAACAAGAAAGATCTGTACAAGCAGGAACTCGAGGAGAAGATGGACAAGATCGACCGGTTCAAGGAGACCGAAGCGGTCAACGAGCTCGAGGGCCTGTACAACGAGGGCGTCGAGCGGGTCGAGCCCGCCGATATGTCCGGCGCAGTCAAGGGACGATACAACGTCCACAAGCACGTCGGCAACATGATCCAGGCCGCCGAGGACGAGGTCAAGATCATGACGACCGAAGAAGGCCTCAACAACATCGTCGATAACCACCACGAGCTACTCGAAGAGGCCAAGGAGGCAGGCGTCAACGTCCGTGTCGCTGCACCTGTCACGGACGACAACGAGGAAGCACACGACCAGCTCAGCGCGGTCGCCGATGTCAGACACGTCGGCGAGGAGCACCTCGAGCACACACCGGAAGGACGGTTCGTCATCGTGGACGACTCCAAGGTCGCGTTCTCGCTCACCCACGACGACATCCACCCAACACAGGACACCGTCTTCTGGTCCGAATCCGACCACGCGGCATCACAGGCCCTCGGCCCGATGTTCGAGATGGTCTGGAACAACGGCCAGCAGCCGTAAACCACAGCTGAGGCCGTCAGGCCTCACCTCTCTTTCCTTTTCCCCCTCTCCTCCATCGACGGTGATACCAGATGACTGACTTCTGCATCCAGATTCCCTACACCGTCAGCGGCGATAAGCTCGAGGAACAGTTCCGCGAATACGCCGAAAACGGCACGGACGGCGACTTCAAGGTCCGGATCACAGACGAGAAGGTCCTCGACTATGACCGGCTCCTCGAGAAAGCATCGGATCCCGCAGAGGTCGAGAAGCTCTCCGAGCTCAATGACAGGGACGAACGACAGCTCGAACAGAGCAGCGATAGCTACGGTACACCCCCCGACCTCGCGGCCCCGCAGTGGTTCTTCGAGTACAAGGACGGCATCGAGGTCGAGGTACGCACCAAACGGACCGCCTCACTGAAGGACGCATTCTTCCCACTCAAGACGGAGTTCAGGATCGCACCGGACGAGGAGTACAGCACACTCAACGAGAACACCGGGCGGCTCTACGACGATGACGACATCGAGGCATTCGAAGACTTTGCAGAAGAGCTCATCGCGGACCTCGGGCTACCATACCACGGCGACGCCGTCACGGAAGATATCCCCGCAGACGACGATGCCGACCATCTCCGTTTCAAAGGGCAGATGATGTACGGCAATCCATCTGGCCGCGATTTCCTGTTCTGATCACTCACTGACCAGGCCATCATCCGTGACCGCCGCAGATAGCTCACCGGACAGGGCACGGCCGATACCCTCGCCCACGCTCGCCGACAGCAGCGTCAGCAGGTCCATCGATGCATCCCGGCGGTACTCCTTGACCGTCACGTTCGACCCCAGTTCCGCCTCCAGATACTCGATGGCCTCCTCGCGGCTGCCGAGTGTGTCCACCAACCCCGCATCGTGTGCATCCGTACCGAGGATCGGTTCACCGGTCGCATACGGTTCGACCTCCTCCCGGCTCATGTTCCGGCCCTCAGCGATCTGCTCGATGAAGCCGGTATGGATCGTATCCAGCTGGTCCTGGAGCAGCTCCCGTTCCTCCTCTGTCATGTTCTTCAGCGGCGAGCCGATATCCTTCAACTCCCCCGCCGTGACATTGACGTACTCGATACCGAGCTTGTCCAGCAGACCGGAGAACTCCATGTACGTCGAGGTCACACCGATGCTGCCGGTCACCGTCAAGGAATCCGCGACGATCTCATCACAGGCCGTCGCCGCCCAGTAGGCTCCTGATGCTGCCGTATCCTTCATCAGGCAGGCTGTCGGCCCCTCCAGGTCCTCTATCGCCCTGGTGATATCCTTCGAGGCAACGACCGATCCACCCGGGGAGTTGATCACGATCAGGTAACCCTCATTGCCGTCCTGTCGTGCCTCATCAAGGCTCTGGCGGAACCCGTCCGGTGTCGTCCCGTCGGTCGAGATCCCTGTCCCGGACTGGATCGTCCCTGCAAGGCGTATCTCAGCGACCTGCCCATCGGCGGTTATGTCTGTCTCGTTCGGACCGGTCCCACCCATCGCATACACGACGGCCACACCGGCGATGACAAGGATCAGCGCATGCGTCCAGTCCAGATCGCGGAGCATGGTCCACCGTTCCAGCGCGTCCTTTTTATCTTTATCCGACCCACCCTCATCCGGTACCATGGACCGGATCGATGACTGGGCGGACCTGCTTGTCACACGCGCACTCGAACTCGAGGACGGCGATCTCGTCGAGATCACCTTCGGCCACGAGGCCAGACCGCTAGCACAGGCGGTCTACCGGAAGGCACTCGAGGCCGGGGCCCACCCGATCTACAGCCTCGATGACAGCATCTTCTCCCGTGTCTTCTACGAGGAGGCAGACAAGAACCAGCTGACACACATCCCCGACCATCTCGAACAGAAGGTCAAGGACCTCGATGCCTCCCTCCGCATCCGGGCACCGTCCAACACCCGCGAGCTCGCGGACACCAATCCAGAGGCCATACAGACCGTCCAGAAAGCCCGCAAGCACCTCAAAGACGAGATCATCGAGAACACGGCCTGGTCCCTCACCCAGTACCCGACCGAAGCACTGGCACAGGAGGCAGAGATGTCCCTCGAGGCCTACACCAGATTCGTCTTCGATGCCTGTGTCAAGGACTGGGCGGCCGAATCACGGAAGTACCAGGAGCTGAAAGACGTCGTCGACGCCGGCTCCGAGGTCCACATCGAGGGCCACCGGACCAACCTCACCTTCAGCATCGGTGAGAACAACAGCATCAACCGGGTCGGGGAACTCAGCGACGGGACCTCGAACGTCCCTGGCGGGGAGGTCTTCACTGCACCAGTCATCGCGTCCGTCGACGGCGAGATCTACTTCGAGCTACCCGCGGTCACCGGCGGCCGGGAGGTCAAAGGCGTCCATCTCGTCTTCGAGGACGGTGAGGTCACAGAGGCATCGGCAGAGAAAAACGAAGACCTGCTCCACGAGCGCCTCGAGACCGACGAGGGCGCACGACGGCTCGGTGAGTTCGGTATCGGGACCAACTTCGACATCGACCGGTTCACCAGGAACATCCTGTTCGACGAGAAGATCGGCGGTACCATCCATCTCGCCCTCGGCAGTGCCTACCGTGACTGCTTCCAGCGCCAGATCGACGTCGAGGCAATCGAGAGGAACGGCCTCGAGGACGAGCGCTTCGAGGAGCTGCTCGCAGATGCCAGGGAGGCCCTCCGAGACGGGGAGTTCGATGAACTCCAGGAGGAAGCAGACGAGCAGACGACTGCAGTCATCGATGCGATCAAGGAGGCATGGGATGCCCTCGAGGACGAAGAAAACGCCCAGGTGAACGAATCATCCGTCCACTGGGACATGATCAAGGACCTCCGCGAAGGCGGCTCGATGAGCATCGATGGGCGGACCATCCTGAAAGACGGCGAGTTCGTCGGGATCGATAGCCTCTAACGGTTCCGCAGCAGGGACGAAAGGGTCAGCGCGGAGCCCGCGGCAAGCACGAGACCGGTCATCGTCGCCCAGTCCAGCCCCTCCATCACACCGATGAACAGCAGCACCACCGCAAGCGGTGTCCCTGTGAAAAGCGGGACGAACATCATACCGAGTCGCTCCTTCGTCATCCTATCATCGACATAGATATCGGTCGCTGCAGCAGCATAGACCCGCACAGCCCACAGCCAGTACCCGGTCCCGGCGAGGACGAAAAGCACCAGGACAGCCATCCCGCTCCCGATAAGACCCCAGATGGAGGCGATCACCACGACCATCCCGGGCAGGACCGCTGCATAGGCAAAGACACGCCGGAACGTTTCACCGTCCTCGATCCGCGTGCTGATCAGTGGAACAGTGACATAGACCGCAGCTATCAGCGGGACAAAGAACCGCGGCGATCCCGCGATTGTCCGCGACCCGGCGAGAGCGTAGAATGCGATGACAGCCGCCATCCCGATGACAGCCCGGCCATCGTTCACGGCTGCATCGATGTCGTCCAGGACCATGATACCTCATTGGGTGCCGGGCTTAAAACGTCTCAGGCCTCGAACCGTTCATCCAGCAGCTCCTGGATGGTCGCCCAGACTTCCTCGATCGACGGGTTGCCATCGACCTCCGCGAGCATGTCCTTCTTCCGGTAGTACTGGACCAGCGGGGCGGTCTTGTCCCGGTAGGTCTCCAGGCGCTTCCGGACGACCTCCTCCTGGTCGTCCTCCCTCTGTTTCAGGCCGGAGCCACACTCCGTGCACGTCCCATCGTCCGCCGGCGGATCGAAGTCCATGTGGAAGGTCGCTCCACAGCCGGTACACGTCCGGCGACCTGTCAGCCGCTCGATGACGTTTCCTTCATCGACATTGAGGTAGATGACGAGCTCGATGTCCGCGATATCGTCCATGTACTCGGCCTGCGTCCGCGTCCGTGGGTACCCGTCCAGGATGAACCCGTCGTCGGTGTCCGGTTCCTCCAGGCGCTTCTGGAGGATCTCGACCATCATCTCGTCCGGGACGTACTCGCCCTCGTCGATGTACTCCCTAGGCGTGCCGTACTCCGTCTCCATGTCCTTGTTGGAACGGAGGATCTGCCCGGTGCTGATGTGGGGTATGGAGAACTGTTTGGCGATCTTGGTTGCCTGGGTGCCCTTGCCTGCCCCAGGCGGGCCGAGGATGATCAAATTCATTGGCATTCGTCGGTACCCCTGTAGGGTATCCCTTCCTGCGGGACATCCATGTACGGACTATGAGGATATTAAACCTTTCCCCTACACCAGGTGGAGGAACCGCGCGAGGAACCTGTACCAGTCGTCCTCGTCCTGGTCCGCATCGATGAACCGTGCCTCCGCCATCGGCGTGGTCAGGTCCGTCGGCACACCGCGTTCCCTGTTGTCCTCAACCAGGAACCGCTCCAGGACCTCCTCCGCATGGGTCTGGTCCCGCTCCACGATCGTCGTCAGCCGGTCACCTTCCACCCAGACGGTGTCGTACTTCGATGCGAACTCCTCCAGGTGGGTGCTGTTGTGGAATACACGCGGCCCGCTGTGTTTGACCCGTTCAGGGAGCTCGGCGAGCTGGAGATCGAAGACCAGCCGCACGACGGCATCGGTCACGAAGAAGGCCGAATCGAACAGCTGGAACTCGTTGTCCCGCAGCTCCTGGCGCATCCTATCCATCAGCCTCCTGAGCTGTGGATACAGGATATCATCCACCACATCAGGCCGCTCGAGCTCCATCACCACGACCTCACCGCGGGCCTCGAGTTCCTCCCGGACCCGCTCCCGGTCGATGTGGGGTTCCTCGGGGAAAAACGCCTCCCGATCAGGCTCCTGCAGGTACCGCCAGGCCGCATGGATGAACCGGGCATAGTTCTCCGATGACAGCACCGAGGCGACATTGCGGTCCGGGTCCGTCGGGTCGATCACGACGAGGTCCTCATCGCTGAATTTCTCGACCAGCCGGTCCGGCAGCCCGTCCCCGTGGTGGTCCTCGACATCGATCACCGTCTCCTGCTCCCATCCGACCGCGGCCTCCAGCAGCTCCCGGAACCCCCCGTAGCGGGCGATCAGGATCTCACAGAGGTACCCCGAGAACCCCTCGACGCGGAGCGAGGAGCCGTACAGTCCACGACCTTTGAGGAAGGCCTTCAGCAGGACGACCTCCTTCCGCTCGTCGTCATCCAGTGTATCGTCGACCCAGTCCGTGTGCAGCGGTGTCCGATCGACCGAGGACCGGAGCTCGTCCGGCGCATCGATATCATACGCAGGGACGATCTCGACCTCGAACCCGTCGATCTCGCCTTTGGTGTACGGGTGCTCGGCGAACTCGACCACATACGTCCCGTCGAAGTACTCGAAGACGTCCTCCCCGATCGCGAGACCCTCCTCTTCGAGCTCATCCTCTGTCGTATCCTTCCCGAAGAAGACGAAGATATCCAGGTCCTTGTCCCCGGAGATGAACGTCCGCTTGGCCAGCGAGCCCATAAGCCGTGCATCACGGCCGTACTCATCATCGATGTAGTCCCGTATCCGCTCGAAGGCATCCCGGGCACGGCGGTGCTCATCGTCCGACGGCCACGCCTCCTCGAGAACCTCGTCCTCGACCATGCCAGAAGATGGGGACGGGTGGATAAAATAGGTACCGGCTCAGTCCCCGGTCCTGTACAGCACGGAGACCCCTTCCTCATGGCCTCCGGCCTTCTCCAGGAGCGCATCCGTACCGGTCCGTGGCCCGTCCCTGTCGACGTATAACATCCGGTCCTGCATCAGGCGTCCCTCGACCGCGGTGTACAGGTCATCCGCGAGCTCGTCCGGGACATCATCGAAGGAGACGTACCGCTCCACGATGGCCTCACCGACGCTTTCGAACCCCGGTCCATCGTCCCCGGTCGGGACGACGATGTCGTACTGCTCCATCCCGTCCCCGTCCTCGAAGGCCACAAGGGCCGCGGCCGGTTCCTCCCCGAGGGTGGCATAGATAGCATCCGGCACGATGAGCTCCTCGTCCGGACCGTCCACTCTGTACCGGACCTCCTCATTCTCCGCCACGGAGGCGTTGTACGAGGAGACCGCCCCCTCGATGACGGCGGTCAGGTCATGGGCCCGCCCGTCGACACGGACACCGCCGTACTCCTCCCCTCGTCCGACGGCATGGCCTGGGCCGGTGGCGTCTGCCTCGATATCTTCCAGTTCCTCGATCCAGGGCTCGGTCATGCCTGGTTAATGTTTCTTAAGGGATAAAAGCCTTGCGCTTAACGTCCGTTTCCCTCGATACGTGTTGACCGGTACGTTTTTTGTATCGCGGCCCTCTTTCCTTCTGTATGCCATACGCGACCCATGCCCCCGGTGATGACGGGACGGACGAACGGGTCTATGCGACCTCCTGGGACTTCACGTTCAGCGAGGTCCTGCGGGGCGCACTGGGAGGACGACGGCAGATCAACCGCGCCATCCTGGAGTACGCGGAGGAGTTCGAGAAGGCAGCACGCGTCCTCGGTGCCGAGAAAAACGGCTCCTACGTGGATGCCTATGACCCGGTGACGGACACCGAGGCCGGGGTCGAGGACCCCGACGATCTCTACGATGTCCTGATCGATGACGTCGACGTGGAGGACATTGAGGTACAGTATGAGAAAGACGGTGCAGAGCTATCCTTCCGGTACGAACGGGCCGCCAGCAAGCCGTTCACGGTCGAGGTCGAAGGCACAGACCTGCTCGGACTGATGGAACAAGAGCTCGGACGCGGTATGGGAGAGAAAGGGGAAAACGGAGGCCTGCTCGGCTTCCTGGGCTAGCCCTGATGCTTGCCCTTGACCATCTTGCGGTCGCCGATGACCCAGTAGTTGATCTCCTCGCCCTCTGAGATACTGAGATCATCCGGCATCTTCATCTCCTCGGTCTCGTAGGTATCCATATCCATGACCTGGGCGATGTCCCCGTCCAGCGAGACGATCTGGCCGACCTTCTTATCGACATCGGGGGACATCAGCATCGTATCGCCCGGCTTGGTCACAGTCCGCGTCTGGTCATCGAAGACACCGACCGCCTGGATGCGGTACTTGGCCGCACCGTGCTTGCCAGGGGCTGACTTCTTCGTTTTACGTACCTTACAGGGTTCGTCCTCAAGGATGATGTAGTCTCCCTTCGAGACACTCTTGGCTTCGACCTGATGTGGCATGCGTTATTACCTCACTGATTACCTCCCGTCCGGTTCTTTTAAAGGTATTCAAGGGGTCGTGGCCGGGGAGATGCGAGAGCAACAGAGAGAAAAAGAGAGGAGATACGCCCTACGAACCCAGGGGTGTGGGGGAAAGGCGTTCTGTGTTGCCTTCCGGGCTCGTAAAGGCAAAGACGCCTGGCGGCCCACAGAGGGGCCGCCTGACGCGGGGATGAGGGCGACCTGCTGCAGGGAGGCCGTCCGCAGGACTCGGGGGAGACCTGCATCCGGCCATCTCCTGCCAGCGCGGGGATACCGCACTGTCGGGGGAAGCCTGTCGCCCTAATATAGGTTTCGTGGGGGGAACCATATCCGGTCAGCGGGCGTCCCTGCCTGAAAGGGCGTATCCCGGCGGTCGTACCGCCATATAGGCCCGCGGGTGTTGGCCCGAGGCCGGTGTGGGGTTGCAGGCACATGGCCTGACTACCATGGGGCGGGCGTGGTGCCCGCCCTACCATAGGTTCATTGCTGTTTGATGACCTTCAGGCCGAGATCGTCCATGTCCTTCACATCGGCCTCCTCGCTGCCCTGTTCCTGGGGCCCGAGGACGTAGGGTGACTCGACACCGGTGATGATCGAGATGACCTGAACCTTGCCCTCCAGTTCCTCATTGATCCGGGCGCCCCAGATGACCTGGGCCTGTGGGTCCAGCTTCTCGATGACCGTCTGGCCGATGTCATTGATCTCATTGAGGGACAGTCCCTCGCCACCTTCGACGTGGACAAGGGCACCGTTCGATCCCTCGAAGTCGACATCCAGGAGCGGGTTGGACAGGGCCTCTGCGATGGCCTCCTTGCCCTTGTTCCTGGTGTCGGACTCTCCGTAGCCTACCACAGCGACACCTCCGGAATGCATGATGGCCTTGACGTCTGCGTAATCCAGGTTGACCAGGGACGGCTTCGAGATCGTCTCGGTGACGCCTTTGATCATCGTCGTGATCAGCTCATCAGCGACACCGAACGCCTGGTCGAGGGGCATGTCCCCTGCGATGTCGATCAGCTTGTCGTTCTCGATGACGATCGCCGTATCGACGAACTCCCGGAGCCGGACAAGCCCGTCCTCCGCCTTGGATTTCCTCGCACCCTCGATCTGGAACGGCATCGTGACCGTCCCGATGACGATGCAGTCCTCGCTTTTCGCGATGTCGGCAAGGACAGGGATGGCACCGGTGCCGGTACCGCCTCCAAGACCCGCACAGAGGAACACCATATCAGCGTCAGCAAACAGAGAACGGAGCTCTGAGCGGTTCTCTTCGGCAGCCTTGGCGCCTTTCTCAGGATGGCCTCCGGCACCGAGTCCCCGGGTGAGGTCCTGTCCGATCAGGATCTTCCGGTCAGCGTTGGACATCTTCAGGTGCTGCTTGTCCGTGTTGACCGCAAGGGTCTCGGCACCGGCAACGTTTTTGTTCTGCATACGCGTTATCATGTTGTTGCCGGCTCCCCCGATCCCGACGACAAGGATCTTGGCATCTTTTACGTCGTCAAACTGGTTTGTGTCGTGGTCTTCATCCGCCGCGTCTTCGATGATCGCATTCATTGTGCTATCTCCTCTCGGACAGGTGGACTCCACTACAACAATCTTTTTGTGTGTGGCACATCCACCTACTACTGCCCTTGGTCGGTTAGAAGAACTCTAATCGATCTATATTTCGATATGGTTGACTCTGGTTGATCAGAAGTTGCCCAACTCTGGTCGACGTACCCATTGATTCACGTCCTGGATCGTGCCCGCGATCCAAAGTGAATCGAACCATGAAACGTTGTAAGCCCAAATCGGAAGTCCGATCAAGTTCGTGTGCCCGCACGAACCAATCGAGTTCTTGCTATTTCCCTACTTCACATCCACGATATATAAATGTTCTCTGTAGACCAACCCATGTTTTCGATCACATACGTTCTACCACAACATCTCTCTCCGGCCCACACAACTTAAAACAGTGGACCGCCATGACCTGCCCATGGTCGAGAACGAGACACTCGAACAGGTCGCGGCCAACGCCCGGCTCGACCTGACCGAGGAAGAGAAAGAACGGTTCCGGCAGGACCTCGAGGACATCCTCGATGCCTTCGAGTCACTCGATGATATCGATACCGACGGGGTCGAACCCGCCTTCCACCCGATCGAGCTCCAGGACAGGGAACGGGAGGACCGTGAGGAGGACTGCCTCGACCAGGCACGTGCACTCGAGAACACGGAAAACAGCGAGGACGGATACTTCAAGGGGCCGCGGGCGACATGAGACGGACCACCGCGACCGACCAGATCGAGGGCGATACAAGCGTCTCGATGGACGACGTCCGGCAGCGGATCGAGGAGGTCAACGAAAAGCTCGATGCCGTCCGGGCGACGGACTGGGACCGGGACGCCTCAAATGGCCGTCTCGACGGGCTCCCCATCACCGCCAAAGACAACATCTGCGTCGAGGGCATGCCAGCGACGGCAGGCTCGAAGATACTCGAACCGTACGAGCCACCGTTCACCGCCACCGCCGCACAGCGGCTCGAGGACGAGGGCGGCCGGGTGATCGCGAAGACCAACCAGGACGAGTTCGGCTTCGGCACCTTCTCGATGAACTCCGCCTACGAGATACCCAAGAACCCACACGACACCGACAGAGTGACCGGGGGGTCCTCCGGCGGGGCAGCAGCACTGACAGCCGCACTCGACCGGCCCCACCTCGCCCTGGGCCAGTCCACCGGCGGGTCGATCTCCTGTCCAGCCGCGTTCTGCGGAGTCGTCGGCCTGACACCGACCTACGGCCGGGTCTCACGGTACGGCCTGATCGATTACGCCAACTCCATGGACAAGATCGGGCCGATCGCACGGTCCGTCGAGGACGCGGCCCACGGCCTCGAGATCATCGCCGGCGAGGATCCTGACGATTTCACCACCGCGGGCCGCGATGTCCCAGCATACAGCAACCTCCAGGGACGTCTCGATGGCACCACGATCGGGGTCCCGACACAGTACATGAACTACGAAGGCGTCGATGAGCGGGTCCGGGAGGAGGTCTGGTCCTCGATCAAGCGGATGGAGGACCTCGGTGCGGAGGTCAAAGAGATATCCCTGCCGAAGATCGCCAAGAACTACGCATTGCCCGCATACTACATCACCGCCGTCGCGGAGGCCTCGACCAACCTGGCCCGGTACGCCGGGATGCGGTACGGTCTCGAGGGCAACCCCGAACGACAGAACTACGATGCGTACTTCTCAGGGATACGAAGTAAGGGGTTCGGCGAGGAGACCAAACGGCGCATCCTGCTCGGTACCTTCGCCCGCCAGGCAGGCTACCGGGACGATTACTACATGAAGGCCCTCAAGGTCCGCCGTCTCGTGATCGATGAATTCAAGCGCGGCTTCAAGGACGTCGACATGCTGGCGGCCCCCACCATGCCGATCCCGGCACCGACCCGGGACGAGGCGGACGATCTGCCACCGACGGAGGTCTACGCGATGGACACACTGACCGTCGGCCCGAACCTCGCCGGGATGCCCCAGCTTTCATTGCCCACAGGAACCGTTGACGGCATGCCGGTCGGACTCCATCTGATAGGGGCACAGTTCGACGAGAAAAGCCTCATCCAGGCAGGCCTGGCATACGAACAACAGGAGGGCCTGATCGATCTCCCTGATATCTAGAGATCGAGCCGCTCGCGCATCTCAGCCTCAATCATCTCCCCGCCCTTGTTCTTCCGGACGACCCCGGTGAGGTATGCCTCCTGCCCCTGCCGGTCCTCGATGCCCTCTGCCTCGAGGTACTTGATGTGGGGCATGACCTCCTCGTCCGGGCCGAACAGGTCGACGTTGCGGACTTCCCGCTCGGGATCGAAGGGGTCGGCCGGCTCGTAGGTGTAGGTCTTGAGTTCCTCATCGAGGGCACGACGGAGGTACTGCTCTGCCTCAGGATGGTCCTGCTCTGCCGCCCGCTCGAGGAGACCTTCGACCGTCTCGCCCTCTGCCTGCATCATGGTGCCGTAACCGTGGTGGTCTTCGTGGTCGGGACCGACCCGCTCGAGGTCCACCCCGGTCTCCTCGAGGGCCTCGTTGTAGGACGCCACGCCTTCGTCCATCTTGTCCTCGAACTGCTTCTTGTGGACGAGCTCGTGGACCATCATGCCGAATATCGCCGGCTTGTACTCTATCCGGGGCTCTCGTTCCCCGATCCGGACGACATCGTTGTGCCAGTCGTATGATCCGGTCGCATGGTCGAACCGGAGCTCGACATCCCGGGGCTCCTCGACCGCCTTGCCCTCATCCGTGAGATACGCGGCCGCCGCCCTCGCGACACCGCGGAGGACCTCCTCCTTGTAGACCGAGGAAATCTCATCCGACCAGACGGCCTCCGAGCGGACATCCCGAAACGTCTCGGCGGCCTCATCGGGCCGGTCCTCGCGGTAATGCTTGATGGCGTCCTGCCCGGCCTCCTGGACAGCATCCTCGAGACTGACAGGATCGTCGTATCCCTCCATCTCCGCGAGGGTCTCCTCCCGCATGTACTCGCGGAAGGACGCCGTGTCCCCGGCAAGGAAGCGGCTGTACGTATCGACCTCCTCCTCGATAAGGTCCACGGTGCCGTCCGGGTGAGCTTTCATTGTACAAGCATATACCCGTTCTTTTCTTATAAATGTATCTATTATGGGGTAAAAAATTAACATCTGTTATCCACGCGGGCTCTCGCATTAACGTCGCGCCGGGCCAAGAGGAAGCCTTATAAGTAGTGACTTCGCAGTAACAACCGATGTCCGGTGACAACCACGACCCGCTACAGGAGGTCCACGAGACACTCACCACGATGGGTGTAGACGCCCCCATGCCGCCGGAGGACGACATCAGGTACGACGATGATACAGGCGACAGCGGGGACGCCGGGTACTCCGAGGCCACCGACAGCCTCCATCTCGATGAGGACGGTACCGCGACCACCGCGGGCCACGAACTGCTGCATTACGCCCAGGCGGTGTACGGGGTCGGCCGGCCGCGACCGGACCACGGCCGCAGCGTCCAGGCGCTCAGACAGACCGCGGACAACCTCGAGGACGAGCTGGGCGAAGATATCCTTGAGAGCATGCTCCCGTACGGGGACGTGCTCAACGATACAGATGCCAAGATCGCCGCGATCATGTATGCCTCGGACGAGGATTTCGCCGAGACCTACGAGGAGACCGTCGGAAGCGGCGGTGACGCGAACGATTTCCTCGATGCCGTCCAGCAGGATACAGCCGCATACGAAAACAGGATGGACGCCGTGCTCGGACCTATCGGCAGGCGCGTCCAGCAGCTCGATCAGCTGCCACTGGACACCGAGGGAGAGACGGATGCGTTCTTCTACTCCCTGTGGGACACCAGCCAGGATGATGGACCCGTGACCGGGGAGGACATGTTCGATCAGATATACAGCGGCTGGGATGAGGACGAAGCCATCAGCCTCGCGGAGGCCCTCCAGGGCCGGGACGACGGCACAGCCGTCCTCGATGCGGTCGAGGCACGGATACAGGAATACGACAAGCGTCGCGAGGACGGCATGGCTCCCGAGGAGGCGGCCGGTTCGATCATCCAGGAGGGCCTCGAGCGGTTCGAGCTGACAGGCAGGGAACTCGGGCTCCGTGGAGAACAACGGGAGTACGTCGCCGGCATCGAGAAGCGTGATTACACCGGCTTCGAGTCAGGTGACGAGCTCGTCGACCTGCTCGAGAAGGGTGACGCATTCCGGCAGGCACTCGACGATGTCCAGTCAGCGTTCAACGGGTTCGAATCGGCATACAGGAGCCTCCATCGCGACCAGGCGGAGCAGGACATCGACGGGGAAGATAAGTCCCACAAGATAGAACAGGACCGCCAGGACATGGAGATCATGCGAGAACGGATACACGATACCGTCGAGGAGGTCCGGGAGATCTCCGGGCTGCCTGGAGAGGACGCCTTCGTCGATGCCATCGAGACCCTCGTGACCTCCTACGTCGCCGTCCTCGATGAGCACGAGCACACCCGGGAGGACCTCGATACGGGGTACCTCGAGACCGGGGAGGGACGGGAGCTGATCACCCGGCTGCGGACCGCCGGCGATGATGACCTCGCGAACGCCCCTGTCTCGAACCCGATCTCGTCCTACATCACCGAGGACCTCGCCGAGGACGATGACCGCTTCGAGCTCAAGCTCGGGGACGAGGGCGCGATGGAGCATCTCTCGCGCCTGTTCGCGGGTGACAAGCTGGACGAGATCCTGGCGGACAACGGGCTCCCTGAGGAGGAGACAGAACGGATAGAACTCGACCGGCGGGTCGAGGACAGCGATATGCCGCCGGGCTATGTCAGGTGGCTCCACGACAACGAGCCCGGCGACCCGGACGGGAAGATGTTCCAGTGATCAGCCCTCCCGCCGGTTCGCCAGCCGGTCCCACAGCCACGTCGGGAGCAGGACCTTCAGCTTCGGACCAAGCCACGCTTCGGGCGTGATCGTGTAACGCGGTGAGGGACTGTCCGTCTCGACGGCCTTGATCAGTGTCTGCGCGGCCTTCTCAGGAGCGATCCCGCCGACGTCCTGATCGAGTTTCCCGCGGTACCGGTCCGCGTACCGCGATCCCGGCAGGTACCGCTTCAGGTTCATCGCCCCGGCCTCGTTGAACCCCGTCCTGACCGCACCCGGCTCGATGATCACGACATCGACCGGCTCATCCATCAGCTCCATCCGCAGGGCATCGCTCGCCGCCTCGACGGCGTGTTTGGATGCGGCATAGGCCCCCCAGAACGGGCCGACGATCCTCCCTGCGACGGAGGAGACGTTGATGATCCGGCCGTCATTGTCCCGCACCGATGGCAGGGCGGCCTTCGTCACCGCGAGGAGGCCGAACAGGTTGGTCTCGAAGTGCTTTTCTACATCCTCAACGGACATGTCCTCGATGGCACCGAGAGCCTGGTGGCCGGCACAGTTGATCAGGACCTCGATGTCCTCGTCCGCAAGGACCTCCTGTACTCTGTCCTGGTCGTAGACATCGCCCTGATAGGTCCGCACTTCCTCGGGCAGGTCCTCGAGGTACTCCTGTTCGATATCGAGGACGGTCACGTCATGACCCCGCTCGAGCAGACCCTCGGCGGTCGCTTTTCCGATCCCGTGGCCGCCACCGGTGATGAACACGTGCATATCCTGTAGTTGTGAGCAGGTGCTGAAAAAGCGACGGGCCGAGACAGATTTTTAACCCTTCCCGGGAAGTCTGGACTGACCCATGGGCGATGGCGTGACGATCGGACTGGAGACCCACGTGCAGCTCGATACCGACACGAAGCTGTTCTGTGGGTGCTCGGCGGATCTCGGCGATGACCCGAACACCCACACCTGCGAGATCTGTCTGGGCATGCCGGGGTCGAAGCCACGCACCAACCGGCGGGTTATCGAGTACGCGGCCAAGGCAGCGATGGCGCTGAACTGCCCGATCAACGACGAGGTCCGGTTCTCCCGGAAGACATATTTTTACCCGGACATGGCGAAGAACTTCCAGATAACCCAGTACGAGATCCCGATCGGCGGTCGAGGCCAGGTCCGGACCCGGCTCCGCGGACAGGAGAAAGAGATCGGTATCAAGCGCGTCCACATCGAGGAAGATCCCGCACGGATCGTCCACAAAGGCGGGGACATCGCCTCCTCGGACTACACCCTTATCGATTACAACCGGGCCGGGATGCCCCTGATCGAGGTCGTCACCGAGCCTGACTTCAACTCCCCGGAGGAGGCACGGGCCTTCCTCCAGAAACTGACCCAGATCCTTGAGTACCTCGGCGTCTATGATCCGGCCTCCGATCTCTCGATCAAGTCCGACGCCAACATCTCGATCGACGGCGGGGAGCGAGTGGAGGTCAAAAACATCACCGGCACCAAAGGCATCGAGCAGGCCCTGAAGTACGAGATCACCCGGCAGCGGAACCTCAAAAAGCGAGGACAGGACATCGAGCGCGAGACCCGCTCATACAGCTCCTCCCAGGAGATCACGACATCCCTGCGACAGAAGGAGATGGAAGAGGAGTACGGCTATATCTTCGAGCCAGACCTGACGAAGATCAGCGTCGATGCGGACCAGAAAGACGAGATACGCGAGACGATCCCCGAGCTGCCGGACGAGAAGTTCGACCGGTTCCGCAAAGAGTACGGGCTCGAGGACGAGCTCGTCGAGTCCCTGGTCACCGACCCGGAGCTGGCCGAGGCCTTCGAGGAGCTGGCCGGGGACCATGACACGGACCTGGTCGCGGCCTGGCTGACAGGCGAGCTGAAAAAGACACTGAACTACAACGGTATCGCATACTCACGATCGGGCCTCCAGACAGCCTGGCTCGATCATATCATCGGCCTCCTCGAAGACAACGAGATCAGCGACCGGAACGCAGAGATGCTGCTCCGGGAGCTTATCGAGGACCCCCGCGACCCACAGGAGGTCATCGAACAGCAGGACCTTCTCCAGGCGGAAGAGGACGAGATCAAAGAGATCGTCACGGCCGTCCTCGAGGACCACGAGGACGCGGTCCAGGACTACCGCGACGGCAAGGAGGATGCTATCAACTTCCTGGTTGGCCAGATCATGCAGGAGAGCAACGGGAAGGCGGACCCGAAGGAAGCCCGCCAGATGCTGATGGAGGAACTCGAGTGATGGATGCGGATGATCTCCTCAACAGGCATGGCATCGAGTACATGTTGATCGAGCAGGACAGACCGACCCGGAAGTGCCAGGACTCCGCCGAGGAGCGAGGGGTCTCGGAGACCCAGATCGTCAAGAGCCTGATTCTCAGACACGATGGAGAATGCGTCCACTGCCTCCTCCCCGGCGACCGGGACGTAGACGAGGAGAACTTCGACGGCGATATCGAGATGGTTTCCGATGCGGAGGTCAAAGAGCTCACCGGCTGTGAACCTGGGACCGTTCACCCGTTCGCCTCCGACTGCCGGCTCATCATCGATGAGCATCTGATGGAAGAGGACAAGCTCTCCTTTACCGCCGGGGACCCGTACCGCGGTATCATCATCTCCCGGGACCAGTTCCTCGAGGCCGTTCAGCGAGAGTTCGAGGTCGATGACATAAGCAGCAAGGAACCGTCCGAGGCCGAGCGGTACGCCAACGAGCACGGGATCACGCCGGGCGAGGCGAAAGACCTCCTCGACCATGACGATGAAGACCTGTTCGAGGACCTGGCCTCACGGCTCGGGACAGGCGCTGCCTCCACGTACATCCGGTTCATGGAACGGGCAGAGAAAAGCGAAGACGAAACCAATGACCTGACCGCAGGGGAACTCGAGAAAGTCATCGAGGGAAGCTCATCAGAGGAACAGACACGGTCCGCCATCGTCTCGCTGCTGCAGGGAGAGGAACCTGATTTGGACGACGATATCGACCTTGACGCGACCATCGAGGCCGTCCTCGAGGACCACGAGGACGCGGTCCAGGACTACCGCGACGGCGAGGACAGTGCCCTCAATCATCTGATCGGGCAGGTCATGAGAGCAAGCAGTGGGAGGGCAGACCCTGAAGAGGCACGGGAACGGCTCCTCGAGGAGATGCCGTCATGAGACGAAGCTCTTGATGTGATCGCGTATCTCTCTCAGTTCTTTCCGCGTCAGGACCCCACCGACCGCTGTCGGGATCCAGAACGACATGACCCTGAACAGCAACACCACCGCCGCTGCCTCCTCGATACCGACACCGACCCCGCGGTAGGAAGCCGCCATCGTCGCCTCGAAGGCCCCGACCCCACCAGGCAGCATGCTCGCGGCACCGATCCATGTCGCGGTGATGAATCCGATAACGACCGATCCAAGGGCTATCTCGGTCTCAAGGGACAGGAACAGCACATAGACCGTGACCGCCATGATCACCATCCCCAGGAGGTTACAGAAGACCGGGAACGCGAGCTTCGACCTGTGATTCCTGGCATACCGGACGCCATCCGCGATCTCATCAGCTATCCGACGCATCCGAGGCCCCGCCGGCCGGACCAGCCGTCCGAACAGCGATTCCAGCCGCCGGACCAGCTGGCGGAGCCGATCGATCTCGGAGACCAGATAGCCCGTGTACACGATACCAGCAACAACGACCGCAGTCAGGATCCCCGGGACGATGAGGGAACGGCGCGTGACCTCCCCCTGGACGAACAGGATGAACCCGAAGACGACGATGATCAGGGTGGAGACCGCATTAGCGACGTTTTTCAGGATGAGAGTGCGCTTCGAGACCTTCGAATCGACCCCTTCCCTGCGGAAGTGATAATCGAGGACCGCGAGCCCACTGACACCCATGCTGGGGATCGTGTTCCCGACGAACTGGGATTTCAGGGTCGCACCGACAAGTCCATGGAACCCCATCGAGTACCCGAACGTGCCTAACAGGACCTGATAGACGTAGGCATTGATCACGATCCCCGCCACGACGAGGAAGGCAGCAAGCACGAGAAAGCCAGGACGAGCATCGAAGACAATGGCGAGGACCCGCTCCAACGGGAGGAAATGATCGAGTGCGACCAGCGCGATCAGTGTCAGGGCCACCAGGATGCCGAAGTTCTTCAGTCTGGCCTTCATCGGATCACCTTACGGAGATCATGGAGCCCGGCAAGCTCGTAGGTCGGCTCGGTCCGGAGCTCATAGTCTTCCCTGTGACGGCGGCGGATGAACGCCGAATCCAGTCCCGCCCGCTCGGCGGCCTCCACATCGACCCAGCTGTCCCCGACATAGAGGACCTCCTCTGTCCCGATATCGTCCATCGCCTTCCTGAGATAATGGGTATCCGGTTTCAGGCGACCCAGGTCGGTCCAGTCCTCGCCCCGGCCACGGACCGTCTTGAAGAGATAATCGACATCGAACCGCTGGAGGACAAAGGAGACGAACCGTTGCTGGTTGTTGCTGACCACGCCAAGATCGAAGCTGTCGTACAGCATCTCGACGGCGTTGACATCCGTGTACAGGGCCTTCTCCCCGCGTCGGATGACCTCCTTCTGGTACTCCAGTGAGCGACGCTCGCGCCTGCGCCAGAACTCCGCGACGTCGATCCCGTAGCTCTCACAGATCGCACGCTTCCGCGAGGGATCACCGAGGGATGCCAGCTCCTGGACATCCTCGCCATCCGGGTCCTGGATACCGAACCCGGCCAGCAGCGTCCGGACCTCCTCCGTGAACCTGCGGGCGGGGTCGTACTCGACCTCGAGTAACACCCCATCATGGTCGAACAGGATTGCGTCGTAGGACATGTCGCTATAGCTCCAATACTGCCGCGGACTTAAAAGCGTGGCTCCAGAGGTCCTGCCGGTCAGTCTGTCCGACGGTACCGCACGATGTCGAACCGATCGCGTTCCTCCCGGCCAATCTCTTTCCATGATCGTTCATCCCAGTCAGGGAACCGGGTGTCCCCCTCATAGGACTCATGGAGCTCCGAGAGGATCATCGTATCGGCATGCTCGAGGAACTGCTCATAGATCGAGGCCCCGCCGATGACGAAGACCTCCTCGTCCAGTTCTCCCGCGGTCTCGATCGCTTCCTCGATCCCGTGGACGTTGATCACGTCGTCCGGCAGGTCGAGGTCCTCGTGGCTGAGGACGATGTTGGTCCGGCCCGGAAGCGGTCCACCGAGGCCGTCCTCGATGTCCTCCCATGTGGTCTGTCCCATGACGACAGGATGACCCGCAGTGGTCTCGCGGAAGTGTTCCTGGTCTTCCGGCAGGTCCCACGGTATCGAGCCACCCCGCCCGATGACCCTGTTTGCCGCGACCGCCGCGATGAGGATGATCTCTGTCATTCTGCCACAGCGAACCTGATCGGTCCATGGCTCTGGTAGTCCTCCAGGTTTATGTCATCGACGGTCAGGTCCTCCATCGGTCTGCCCTCGACCACGATCGATGGGCGGTCATAGGGCTCCCGGGACAGCTGCTCGAGGAGCCCCGGGACGTGGTCGTGGTTTTTCTCGCCATCAGGCTCGGCCGGGGCCTCCTCAAGGAGCCAGTCTTTCACCCGGCGGTACCCATCTCGTCCATCGACACCCACCAGCCGGTCCTGGAGTTCATCCAAGCGGTCCGCATAAAATCCGGCGCGATCGCCTTTCCCGCAGTACACGTGGGCGTCCACGATCGTGTGCCCGAAGGCCCCGATCTCCAGGCCTGTCCGCTCCGCGATGTAGTGGGTGAGGGCAGAATAGGACGCGATGTTGAACGGCACCCCCACCGCGATGTCCCCGGAGCGCTGGGTCAGATGGGTGTTGAGCCGTCCGTCCTGGACGTTGAGGGCGAAGGTGTAATGGCACGGCGGCAGCCGCGAGACCGCAGCATTGGCCGGGTGCCAGGCACTGACAACCATCCTGCGGGAGCGGGGCTCGTCCCGGAGCGTGTCGATGACATAGCGGAGCTGGTCGAAGGTCCTGCCCTGGGGCTCCTCGTTCACCCAGCGGTGATCGTCCGCCGGCCAGGCCTCACCATCGAGGCTGCCCTCGGGCAGCGGGAACCGACGCCAGAACCGGCCATAGGCAGTCTCGAGCATCCCGTCCTCATCACTCCATGCGTCCCAGATCGAGGTCTCCTTCCGGAGCTCCCTGATGTGTTCTTTCCCGGAGAGATACCACAGCAGCTCGTGGACCAGGGCCGACCAGCGGTTCCCGTCCATCTGCTTCGTCGTCAGAAGCGGGAACCCCTGCTGGAGGTCGATGCGGTAGGACCGAGAAAACGTCGCGATGGTATCGACCGCGGTCCGGTTGGGTTTGTGCGAGCCGTTGCAGAGTGCGTCCGTGACGAGGTCGTGGTACTGGTCCATCGTATCACCTAGTAACGGATGTCTGTATCATCGTAGATCGGGTGGGTTTCACACAGCTCCGTGACCTCCTTTCGTACCGCATCCGTCTCGCCGTCGAGGCCGCGGTCGATCAGGTCCCCGATCCGGCAGAACTGCTGTTCCTCCAGTCCACGCGTGGTCAGGGCCGGGACCCCGATGCGGATGCCGGAGGTCACCCGTGGCGGGCGGTCGTCGTACGGTATCATGTTCTTGTTGACGACGATACCAGCCTCCTCGAGGCGCTTCTCTGCCTCTTTCCCTGTCATCTCCCGGGAGGTCATGTCCGCCAGCACGAGGTGGGTATCGGTCCCCCCGCTGACCAGCCGGATGCCGTGGTCCCGGAGCCGCTCCGCCAGGGCATCGGCGTTGGCACGGATCTGGCGCTGGTAGGCCTCGAAGTCCTCCTCCTGGGCCAGTCCGAAGGAGACCGCCTTGGCCGCGACCTGGTGCATCAGCGGGCCGCCCTGGCTGTGCGGGAAGACACCGTGGTCGATGTCATCGGCGAGGTCGTCCTGGCACATGATCATCCCGCCCCGGGCGCCCCGGAGGGTCTTGTGGGTCGTCGTGGTGACGATGTCACAGGCCGGGAACGGGTCCGGGTGGATGCCAGCAGCGACCAGCCCGGCGATGTGGGCGATATCCGCCATCAGGTACGCATCCGTGGCATCCGCGGCCTCCCGGAACGCCTCGAAAGGCACCTCCCGGGGGTACGCGGAGAAGCCACAGACGATGAGGTCCGGATCGGTCTCCTCGGCGGCAGCGATGATGTCCCCGTGCTCGAACCGCTCGGTCCGTTCGTTGATCGCGTAGGTCTCGAAGTCGAAGAGGTTCCCGGAGAAGTTGACCCCGTGGCCATGGCTGAGATGGCCGCCGTGGTCCAGGACCGGGCCGAGGACGGTATCGCCGGCCTCGAGGACGGAGAAATACGCCGCGAAGTTGGCCTGGGAGCCCGAATGGGGCTGGACGTTGACGTGGTCCGCCCCGAAGAGCTCGGCCCCACGGTCCCGTGCCAAATCCTCGATCGCATCGTGGTGCTGACAGCCGGCGTAGTACCGCTCGCCAGGATAGCCTTCCGCATACTTGTTGGTCAGGATCGATCCCTGGGCCTGGAGGACCTCCTGGGGGACGAAGTTCTCGGAGGCGATCATCTCGAGGCCGCCCCGCTCCTGTCTGTCCTTCTCGTTTTTGAGTATGTCATGTATCTCGGGGTCTGCGTGTCGTAGGTCTCTGTGTTCCATGCTCGTTCCTCGCTGGCCGGGGGAGATAGGATGGAAGGGAAAAAATCGGATGGTATCGCGGCGGTATCAGGCGGGATCGTCGGGCGGGCGGTGCCCGCGGTCGGTGGCCTGTGCGGGCATGATGTGGCGTCCTCCCTCCGTGCCGAGAACGGGATGGTACCGCGGGTTTGGTCCGTCAGGTGCCGCCGTCCGCCGGTGTTCCGTGGTCTGGACCATCGTGTCGTACCTGTACATCAATAGTGTCGTACCCGTGAAGTATGTTGGACGACAGTAGATGTCACCACTGTGCGCACACCGGTCCGGCCACAAAGCATAAATGGGTCAGCCCCGCTGGGGTTACTACGACAGTGTGCCCGGGTGGCCGGATCCGGCGAACCGTCTGCGGTTCGACCGGTCGAGAAACCGCCAGGTTTTGACGGAGCCACCCGGCGACAGCACCCACACAATGCCCGGGTGGGGGAGAACACGCACCTATCGGTGCTCAATCCGCTCACCCGGAAAAATTCACAAGGAAAAGAGCAATGCCCGGGTGGCGGAGTCTGGCCCATCGCGGCGGATTCGAGCCTTGTATCGTCCTCGAACGCTGACGGTCGCAACCACGACCGGATGATCTCACGAGGAACCCGTCACGTCCCTATATCAACGTCACAGGGGCGGCAAGCTAATTATCCGTTGGGCGTGAGCCCTCGCAGGTTCAAATCCTGCCCCGGGCGCTCGCAGTTTCGCGAGGAGAAACAGACGGTTCGCTCCGCGAACCGACTAGAAAGATTCGCCTTCTCGCCGAGAAGCCTCGTATCAGACCCTGCCCCGGGCGCTCCAAGTCTTCCGGAGTACTCCCAAATCACAGATCTGGTGCGGACCTAGCACCCTCCGGTTGCGAGTAAAAGAGAAGGGCTGTCCTCCGGACACCCCGACAGAACGTTCCTCCCGCGTGACTGTAGGCGTTCAACTCCTGCCCCTGGTTTCAGTCTGGTACACAACTATAATATAGCCGCATCAAGCACCCATGTAATAGTGCCTGTCATAACGTACCGCGGTATTACGCTGACCGTACTGGCCCTCCTTGCGGTAACAGGGATAGCTGCTCCGGTTACTGCAGGCAGTAGTGTTGGAGAAAGTGTTTATGCAGAAGATATCGACGGAACACAATCCCGTACGACACAGCGCGTGACGTTCCCTGTACGGATGGAGAATCAGAGCATCGCCGAGTTCTCAGTCGATACATCAGATCTTCCAGACGGTATCAGCATTACAGAGGCACAGGTATCGATCTCTGGTAGATGGACAGGGACGGTGAAAAGCTCCAGCCAAGACCGCACCGTGGTCACGGTCGATAGCGGCGGTGCCAACGGGCAGGTCGGTGTTGAGATCGTATTCGAACTGAATATTGTGGAAAGAACATCTACAACACCGGTAACGTATACAGTGACCGCCGCAGAGAGCGGCGACATCACGGACACGACATTCAGAGTAAAGAAGGAACAAAAACCAGACGATAGAAACCAGACGGCAGATGATACCGGTCAAACCGAAAATGCCCAGGCCGTCGTCTATATCCGCGTCCTAGATCCTGAAGGCAACCCGATTCCACCGGAAGAAGCTGAAGTCGGAGCCAAGAGCAGATACAGGACATGGGGTGGAGGCCCGGTAGTGAATGGAACCATCCGGGTCAGCGCTCCACCCGGCACCCGGACGCTCTTTGCAGATGCCGACGGCTACGCTACCGGGAAGCTACACGACGTGACCGTGGAGAAAGGAACACGGGAAGAGCCGTACGACATCAAGCTCCGAGACGGCGGTACGTATAAAGGCGTGGTTCGTGGAACGAACGGCGAGCCTGTTCAAGGTGCAACAGTGCCGATAGAAGATACAGAAGGGTTCGTATATCTCCCAAAGACGGATGCCAATGGCCGGTACACAATAACCCTCGCCAGCGGATCCTACAGCGCTCGCGTCCGGAAACAGGGCCGTGGTGTCAGCGATGAAGGGGATGTTTTCACCATCAGCTCTCCGGACGATGTCGTAACGAACGACTTCACGATCAAAACCCCCTCCATCATATCCGGAAGCCTCCGACACATAAACGGCACTAAACCCAACATGGATGCTTTCAACCTACAGACCGAAACAACTGGCGGCCTTGTATGGGTCGAGATTGGTCCCAGTGCGGCCGGAGATAGCCAAGAGGAAAAGTACACCCCACAGGACCTTTCCGCCTTTGGCGTGGATGAGACCACCACGTTCGAAATAACAGTAACTGTCAACAACTTCGAGCCCGACTCCCTGCTCTGGGCTGCCCGTGACATCAAGTGGGAGACAGAACACACACCAGACGGTAATGTCAATATTACAGTCCGGACGAAACCTGTCCACATGGAGATGATCGACGGCGTGCATAGAGGGCCGACCGCCGATGCCAGCAACGTCAACTGGCCGTCAGATGATGGTGCAGATACCAGCTACGAGCAGGTCGTCCAGTTCGGCATCATCGAGATGGGTGGTCTCCCCCCGGACGTCAGACAGGCCCTTCAAGGGATGAGTGCGACCACGAACGCACAGACATTCGGGTTCCCACAAATAGATGACGGCGAACTATCCATCTATCTTGGCGCCCCTAGCAGACAGGTGGACGGCGACCAGCACACCGGCTTTTACAGGGTCTTCCTTCCTGATCGCTTGCTGAAGAAATGGGATATAGACAACCCGAAGCACGACCTCCAGACAATGTGGAAAGGAAACGACACATCATTCACCGTTGAAGAGGTCGATAATGGGGCCTATATCAAGATTGATCCGATCACCTATTCGGACGGCACGATGACAGTCCGCTCCACGACATACAGCAAATCACTTCTGGACCGACTCCCGAGCATCCGCAGCATCACCTACACTGCCGGACAACTGTGGCGCGACCTCCGCATCCGGGCAGCGTTGCATCTCCCTCTGTAGATAGACAACGGTCGCATACCTACCTTTTCACAATCGGCATGCACCGTAGGAGATTCATCGACAGCTTGTGATGAACGCGACGAGAAGCGAGAAAGGGAACCCAGGACCGGGCTGATCGTCGTAAACGTCTCCACTGAACGTACCCCTCTGCACAGAGGCAGCGAAGCTAGAAACGCTAAGGAGCGCTACCCTGCTAACACTGTGTCCGAAGCTGCTGGCGCAATCGCCAACCCCATACCGGACTCACGCAGCTTGTATAACTAACCCTCTGACACGCTCCTCAGCGACACCCGTCCTGTTGCGTTCAGCAGAACTCGCAGGTATCGTTATGCTCTTCCTCTGCGTCCTGTGCCTGTTCGTGGTGCTCCATCTCTCCGCTCCCGGTCTCCAAGTCGAGCCCTGCCTGCTTCCACCGGGCCTTGCCGCCCTTGAAATCGGTGACGTTCGTGAAGCCGAGGTCATGGAACTTCTCATCCGCCTTCACACTGGCCTGGCAAACGTAGCTGGCACAGTAGAGGACAATATCCTCATCCGTGTCCAGTTCGTCCTCGGCCCGGTCCTCAATCTCGTTGAGCGGCATACTGATGGCGCCGGGGATGTGTCCGTCCTCGTACTGGTCCTGACCGAGCACCTCGATGAGCGTGAAATCGTCGTTGTTCTCCCGTTTTTCCAACAGTGTCTCCAGGGTGATGAATTCTGTGCGCATGGTGGTTCACGTATCAACATTCTCCTCCATCAGTTTATAAGCCCGGGTCGATCCTCTCGACGGTACAGGTCTGGCTGCGTCCGGTATATTCCAGCGCACCCAGCATAATGGCGATGCTAACTGCCTGGACTCCCAGCCCGTTGAACGGCAGCAGTGCGACACCGCCGGACAGCCCAAGCAACGTCAGGACGCCCGCACCGCAGCTCGCGCATCCCGCAGCGGAGAACCCGACAAGGCTGCCTCCCACACCGGAGAGCGATCCAGTCACCGTATAGCTCGCGAGGAGGGAGAGACCCGTGGTAACGGTGACGATACCGGCAAGTACTGCGATGACGGCCGGGAACACGAGACCGAGCACGCCGTGCGTCGCGTACTGGTTCCAGATGAGCAACGGCAGCATCTCCGTCCACAGGTAGGTGACATCAGCCATCAGCAGCTGCATCGAATACGTTGGCCGGGTGAGCAGAAGGAACAGGACGAACACGACCATACTCACTGCCGTGGTAGCGGTGGTCCGTTTCCAGTTCCGGGTCACCTGCCGCAGCGACGCCTTGATGCCGTCCATTCAACTCACCTGTCGGATAGCGTTCCGGAACTGCGACACAGGCTGTGGCCCGACCAGTTTCACAGAGTTGCCTGTCTCCTGGTTGTAGATGATGAACGACGGGGTGCCACGGATCCCCTGCTTCCGGCCCTCATCCAGGTCCTCCTGCACTTCTCCGCTGTACGTATCCTGGTTCAACGCGGTCCGCACCTTCTCAACGTCGATCCCATCGATCTGACCGGTGAGTTCCAGGATGTTCTGCTGTGACGCCCAGCCGGACCCTTCCCTGCCCTGGTTGTCGTATATGTGTGCATGCCATTCCCAGAAGGCTTGCGGGTCGCTGTCCTTGACCTGGTCCCACACCGCCTGTGAGGCCTGCGCAGGTATCGGTGACTTCGGGGTGATGACCGGGAAGTTCTTCTTCACGAACATGGCCTCGCCGGCATCGATGACCTGCTGTCTCAGCCGTGGGAAGGAACGCTGCTCAAACGCGCGGCAGGACGGGCACGTGTAGTCGCCGAAATAGTAGATCGTCGTCGAGGCGCTGGAATCGCCGAGTACAGGATCATCCGTCGACAGGCTGATACCGCTGCCGGTAGCCGCACCTGTCCCCCCCGTGCTCCCGCTGCTACCGCCAAACGCAAACAAAGCGCCGACACCGAGGAGTGCAACCAGACCAGCCACAAGATACGTCTTGTTGATACCGAGCACTGCATTAGCGAGATCGCTCCGGTGCGTCTTCCGGTGGTCCTGCAGCAGTTCATCCGAGCCGAACCGTTCGCCGCAGTCCGGACACTCCGACAGCTTGCTGTGGTCATAGTCCTCCATATGCTGTTCCAGAGCCTCTTCGGAGCCGAAGGATGTGCCGCATTTCTCACAGTCGTGTCCGCCCATTGGTTCTCACAGCTGTTGTCGTACGTCGTCCACGATGCGTTCGATAACGGTATCAGGGTCATAATCGTCCTCGCCGCTGTGGAAGACGTGGTCGCCGTCCACGCTGACGATGACCACCCCACCGTGTCCTGGAGTCAGAGAGACCTGATCAACGTCCTCCTCGACAGCGGCAAGGATTGCTTCCTGGATATTGACCGCTTGGTCCCGCATCCCACAGGGGACGCAGTATTCGATGTCGATAGTGCTCATGAGGTATCACGTAGATACTTAATAGTTAACAGTTACTTTTTATACTGGTCAGATACCGGACAGTGAACCCGTTACCCTGTGGTAACCCATGAGCGCTGAACAACCCTGTATGGAGATGGACTGCCAGGGCGCAGACTGGTGTGCAATCACCTGCGCAGCCAGCCTGGTTGGGCGGAAGTGGCATCCGGTCATCATCCACCGCCTCCTGGTGTATGGCCCGCTCCGGTTCAACGAGCTGAAAGCGGAGATCGACGGCATCACCAACAAGGTACTGTCCAGCAACCTAGAAGCACTTGAAGACAACGGCCTCCTCAACCGGGAGATTGCGAACGAGAAACCGGTCCGGGTCGAATACTCTCTTACTGAACTGGGAACCTCCCTTGAACCGGTCATCACCGCCCTACAGGAGTGGGGCGAGGAACACCTCACACCACCGTAGAAGACAGCCGGTCCACGGTTCAGTAGCGGAACGCTCCTCACAATCGTGATCGTGCTCCGAACCTGCCCTGCCACCAACTACCGTAGGACCGTACGGACGAGTACACAGATGCGGGCCGGCCGACCGGCCCCCGCTCAGCCCGAGCTCACGTCCTTGCCGTACTCCATGATCGTCTCTCGTTTGACGAACATCCCAAGGCTCACCGTCGCCACAACAGCACCTATCCCCAGGAACCAGCCATAGCCATGGACCGCCAGCGTGTCCCCTGTCGTCACCAGGATCAGGAACCCCGGCAGCCGCAACACCGTCCCCCAGATGACCAGCCACCGGAAATCAAGGTCCGACAGCCCGGCTATCAGGCAGATCGCATCGTCCGGGAACCCCGGCAGCAGGATCAACAGCGCAAACGGCACCATCCCGTGCTCCTCTGCCAGCCCATCGAACCTGTCCAGGGTCGTCTCATCCACGAACCGCTTGACCACCAGCCTGCCATACCGTCTCGCGATGAATATTCCCAGGAATGTCCCGATCGCGGCCCCTATCATCACATAGACGGTTCCCCGGAGCACACCGAACGACAGCCCGGCAGCCACACCGACCACCTGGCCTGGCACCGGCGCGAACAGGACCTGGGAGACCTGCACACCGATCATCGCCAGCGGCGCCAGCGCCCCGAACCCCTGGACGAACACGCGCAACTTCTCAGGATCATAGAACAACGAAAGGTACGGCTGTATATAGGGATAGACCATCGCCGCAAGCACAGTACTCACCAGCAGACCAGCAACAAGCTCCAATCGCCATACCCGGCCAAGACGCTCCCGCAGCGACATAGCCTCAGGAGCGTCCGCCACGTTTATATGCGCCCGGCCTCACTCCCCCGCCACCGGATAATTAGATCATGCCCCGCCCGGAGACCACAATGCCAGACCACAGCCTCCCCGATATGTGGGAGATCGCCGACACAGGGGAAACACGGACAGACCCGTCATGAACACCATGGGCGCCGAGGGGCTCTGCAAGTTGATGGAGGAAAAGGACAACCGTAGCTGCAACTTCAAGAGCGTCCTCGCCTACATCGACCAGGACGGCGACATCCACACCTTCAACTGCAACGACACCGGCACATGGCCGTCGAGCCGACCGGCGAGCAGCGCGACCAGTGGGGCAACATCATGCGGCTGCACCAGCCCGACGGCTTCGACACGACCCTTGCCGCGATGAGCGACGACGAGTTCAGCAGCTACGAGGACCGGATGGAGTCCGAGGAACACTACGTCAAGTTCGCCGAATGGTCCACGGACCGATAACTATCTCCTGAGCCGTTACAGCGAGCGCTTGACCTCGCCCCAGAGGTCAGACACTTTCTCACCGGGCTTGACCTCGGCGTAGGTCTCGTTCAGGTACTGCCTGTGGTCGTTGCCGCCCGCCTCCACGTCGACGTGGTACAGCTCATCGTCGCCGGACAGGTCGTCCACGTATCGGGTCGTCTCCTTGACGATCGTGTCCTCCTCCAAGCCCTGGACCAGGCCCGCGTAGATCAGTGTCACACCTGCCTGGCCGTACCATGACTCCTTCCGGTCGAAGTACGGGTCCTCCTTGACCACGACGTCAGCGTACGGCTCGGCGCCGCTGCCCGTCGCCACACCCAGGTCCGCGCGGAGCAGGGGCTGCCTGTCCGAGCCGCTATCACCCGAGTACAGCATCGGTCTGTCCGAACCGTTCGTCCGCTGCAGCGCCTCCTCGTACCTGATCGGCTTCTTCGCGTTGCCGCAACCCTTGTCGATGCCCTGCTGGGCCCAGTTCTGCAGCGAGCCAACCACGTGCAGGTCGTTGTCCGGGTCCAGGCCGACATCGGCCGCCTCAATCAGGTCTGACCCCACATAGAACGTGCGGAGGAATGTCTGATCGCCTGCGGACAGCACGATCGGGTGGCTCCCCGTCTCCGCCAGGTCGTTGATGAAGACGGGAAACCCGTCGCGGAACTGCTCGTCGTAGCCGTCGTCCAGCGCCTCTCCCGCCAGCTCTTCGACGTCCTGTTCATCGATATCACCGTATTCCATCCGGCGCTCAGCGATGAAGATTGCCAGCTCCTCCGCGTCCGAGTGGCCTTCCCCCACCCGGTAGACACCGTCTTCCGGCTCGAGGGGATCGTCACCGTCGCGTAGCCGCCGGACCTCGTCGACGAACGCCTCTGTATCCTCGAAGCCCAGATTGTCATAGAAGTAATCCTTCCCGATGTCACCCGGATGGACGTTACCGTCGTGGTCGAACACCGTATAGATTCTATCGACCTCGATGGCGAACGCGTCATCGTCTGGCTGTGCTATCATGGGTGTCGCCTGTTGTCACCAGAATGTGACTACTTTTCTTATAAATTGTTGGGGTGGCAGAGCACAGCCGCCAGTGACGTCCGTGAACTGCTTGATACCATCATGGCCAACATACTTTAAACTCACCGCCCGAGAGACGACCATGGACCTGAGCCAGGACGAGATGCAGCAGTTCCAGGAGAAAATCTTCGACTTCTACGAGGTAAACGGCAGATACCTTCCCTGGCGGGAGACCACCGACCCATACAGGATCCTGGTCAGCGAGATCATGCTCCAGCAGACCCAGGTCAGCAGGGTCGTGCCCAAATACAAGGACTGGATGGAGCGGTGGCCGACCCCGGAAGACCTCGCGGAGGCCGACCTCCAGGACGTGCTTTCCTACTGGAAGGGCCTCGGGTACAACAACCGCGCCAAGCGGCTCAGGAACGCCGCCCAGCTGATCGTCGAGGACTACGACGGTCAGGTCCCGGAGGACAGTGACGAGCTCCAGGAACTACCCGGCGTCGGGCCCTACACCGCCCACGCGATCATGATCTTCGCCCACAACGCCGACGAGGTAACAGTCGATGCGAACATCCGCAGGATCCTCATCCACGAATTCGACCTCGATGAGGACGTCAGCGATGACGAACTGTACGACATCGCCGAGCAGCTCTTCCCCGAGGGCCGGAGCCGGGAATGGCACAACGCCCTGATGGATTATGGCGCCCTTGAGAAGACCTCCCAAGAGACCGGTATCTCCCCGAAGACAACACAGTCCACCTTCGAGGGCTCTCGTCGATACTACCGCAGCAAGATCCTCGATGCACTGCTGGAGGAAGAAAGGAACCAGGAATGGCTCGAAGACAACATTGAGACCGACGAGGTCAGGGATATCCTCGCGGACCTCGAGGACGAAGGCATGGTCACCCAGGACGGGGCCGTCTACCGGATTGACGAGTGACTACAGCCGCCGCGTCCTGCCCGGCATCGAGCGGACCATCGCATCATCCTTAGCGACCGGCTGGAGGTACGTCCCTTTCGCCTCACGTTCCCACCAGTCACCGGTCTCCTGCCAGGTCTCGATGTCTGTGAACTCGTACCTGAACAGCCGGGCACGGATCCGCTCCGGCGGGTCACCGTCGAACGGATCCTCAGCCAGCAGGGTCCTGATGTCCTCGTCCCCGTCCAGCAGCTTCTCGACCATCCTGAGGAACCACGGGTTCCGGTACGGCGAGGACATCGCGGCGAACCACATCTGCCAGTCCAGGCGGAGATGATACGGCGCCCACTGGGGCAGCAGCCGGGAGACATCCGTGGGCTTGCCCTTGAACCTGTAGGCCTCCCAGTCAGCCTCGTCCGGCTCCTCCGACATCGTGGCCTCGAGGACGATCTCCGAGCGCTCCTTCGTGATGTGGCCGAAGGCACCGTAGGTGTTGACCAGGTGTACGGGGTCGAAGCTGGCGTTCATCCGCTGGCCCGAGGAGATCATGTTCCTGACCGGGTAATAGCTCAGCGCCACCACGAGCAGGCCCAGCCCGTAGACCCCAAGCTGGTGGACCGGGCCGGGCGGTACCGTAGCCGGGGCACCAAGCGGTAGGGCAGATAGCATCCCGTCCGACAGCGTCGAGACCGCCAGGACCGCCGTCAGCATGTTGAGCCATGAGAAGTTCCCCGACAGCATCAACCAGCCCTGGAACCCGATCGTCGCCAGTCCCGCAAATCCTGCAATGGGCTGGGGGGCGAAGTACAGGAACGGGACCACCAGCTCGACGATATGGTTGATCAGCACCTCGAGACGGTGGACCGGTCGGGGCAGCTTGGCGACGAACCACGACAGCGGGTTCGGCATCGGCTGGGTCTCGTAGTGGTACTGCATACAGGTCAGATCTCGCCAGCACGGGTCACCACGGATCTTGATCAGTCCAGCCCCAAACATCACCCTGAACAGCAGCCAGCGGAGCAGCCAGACCACGATCTCCGGTGCGGCCGTCCCGGCCCCGCCGAGGAAGATCGCGAGGAACCCTGTCTCAAGCAGCAGGGACTCCCAGCCGAACCCATAGAACGTCCGCCCGACATTGACGAAGGACAGGTACAGCAGCCACAGCAGCCCCCAGACCGCGACGACAGCCGCCATCCCGAGCCGGGAGGGCAGACCGAGGAAAGCGAGCAGGGAAAGACCCACACCGGACCAGGCCGCGACAGCGACCGCCCTGTCTGTCGGGACGAGATGGAACAGGCTCGGTGCCTCCCTGAAGCCGACACTGTCCACCAGCTCCGTGAACGGCAGCAGGCCATCCTCGCCGTTGAGCGGTCGGAACTGGAAGGCAGCGACCAGGAACGCGATCAGGTATATGCCGGCCAGTCCCCGCTGGAAGACGAACCGGACCAGCCAGTAAGCGGACTCCTCCCACAGCATGGTCTAGATGGGGTGACATCGGCTTAAACCGTTCACGGTCGGGCCCTCTTTTGCTTTTGTCCCGCCGGCCACCAGCAACCGACCATGGGAGATGACACAGACGAAGAGGGACAACGGTTCGCCCACGAGTCCCCGGCCCTGCTGATATAGGTCCTCGGCGTCGACCCGAGGACGGACACCCCAACAGCTACAGGCTACTACGGGCCGATGGCTGCCATCCTGGTGCTGATCGCAGTCCTGTTCGATCCGATGCGAGGGTCGAGGCGGGATCCGTCTCATCGGGCCAGATAGAGGATCATCCGTTCCGCAAGGGCATCCAGGGCACCCTGCTGTTGACAGCCGGTGTAGCGACCATGATAGCCGAGCCACTCGTCCTGAGCCTGCTCTCGGTCATCGGGGTCGAGATCACAGAGGACCGGCCGGCCGAGAAGCGGGAGACTCAGAGTAACAGATCGTTCCTCGTCCCGGTCACAGGATCGTCCGCGAACGGGTTGCCCTCCTCGAGATCATCGTAGGTATCAGTGGTCTCTGTCGCCTCGATGGACGGTTCCTCATAGGAGCGCTCCTCGAGGGATGCCTCGATGCTGCCTGTCTCCTCGATATCGGTAAAGACCGCATCGACGTTCTCGTAGGAGACATCACCGACCGGTTCCCGTACAGGACCGACGACGTTCTCATCGATGATGTTCCTATCTGTGTCATGGCCGCGAGGTGTATCGTAGCGTGTCATGAGTATCGGAGTTGTTACATCCCAGTCATTATTTAAAAGAGCTCCGGTCCGTTTTTAGGCCACCACCCCTATTATTGTCCTATGTCAGACGACAGCAACAAGCGGGGCAGACTGGAACGGGCGGTATCGTTCACGAAGGGGCTCTTCGATGTCGGCAAGGGCATCAAGGAGATCCATCACGCCCTCTCCAGGGACAAGAAAGCGGACAAGGACTGATCAGAGGATCTCTACGATCTCGTCCTCTTCCTTGTTCGGGCGATACAGCTTCGCAGGTCGGTGGGAGACGTTCTCGGTCTTCTCACCCGTGTATTCGACCAGATCGAGTTTTTTCACCTTCCTGCGGAAGTTCCGCTTGTCGAACTCACGATCGAACACGACCTCATAGACATCCTGGAGATCGGACATCGTGAACCGCTCCGGCAGGAAGGAAAAGACCGCCGGCGTGTACTCCATCTTCCATCGCAGCCGCTTTTTGGCGTACTCGATGATGTCCTCGTGGTCGAAAGCGACATCCGGCAGATCGTAGGCCGAGTGCCAGGCCACATCGGCCGCATCCTCCAAGTCCACGTCCTCGTGGTTGACCAGGGCGTAGTACCCGACCGTGATGACCCGTGTCCGTGGATCCCTGTCCGGGTCACCGAAGGTATACAGCTGCTCGAGGTAGACATCGGTCACACCGGTCTTTTCCTCCAGCACCCGGGTCGCTGCCGTCTCAAGGGACTCATCCATATCGATGAACCCGCCCGGAAGCCCCCAGTCGCCCCCGAACGGAGGCTCCGACCGGCGCACAAGCAGCAGCTTCAGGTCATCTTCCTTGACTGTAAAGATGATCGTGTCCACTGTAACGGACGGGTGCTCGAACTCGGAGGGATCGTAGTCCTCCGGGACCTCATCTGCCGGCATACCTTCGTGTACGTCTGACACCAATTTAAAACCGTCGGTCAGTCCCCGCTCACCACCCGCAGCGGACTATCGGCCGGCCGCACCGTCGCCGTCGCGCCACGGGGGAACTCGAACAGCAGGTCCTCGCGGTCCCCATCCAGCGAGATGATGCCGTCCACGTTCATCGTCGAGCGGATCTCGAGTTCCTCTCCTGGCTCGAGGACACCGCTGTTCAGCTCCTGGTCCTCGTCCCTTATCGGCTCCCGCTCGATGTACCGGAGCTCATCCGCATCCACCGGGAACGCTCCATCGCTTCCCGGGATGTTGTTGTACCAGCCCGTCGAACCGGCCCCGCTCGTCACGACCAGACCGCTGTTCATGTGTTCTTCCTCTCGTTCACCATCAGAGACAGTGTACCGAGCCACCTCCATGCTGTGCCTGTCCGCGATGAAGACCTCATTCAGCGCATAGGCTGTCTTCCCGCCGTACTCCAGCTCGGCCCGGGTCCACTCCTCGATCTCCGGGTCCTCAAGGGCCACATCGAAGGCAGCATCGATCTCATCGGCACCGTACTGGCACAGCGCACCGTGGCTGCCCGGGTCCGACCGGACCGGTAGCAGCGGGGTCTCGCCGTTGATGTAGTGGGACGTATCCAGGACCGTGCCATCGCCACCGACGCTGACAACCATGTCATAGCCCTCGACGGCCTCGTCCGGATCATCGGGGATCTCGACCTCATCGTAGGGCAGGTCCTCGTCCTCGAGGCGGTCACGGACAGCCTCGACGGTATTGTAGTGGTTCTGGTGGCCCTCCAGGATCGGCTCGTACTCGTCCTCCGGCAGTTCTTTGGCAGGATCGTCCATGTCCTCGCGGTAATGGTCCAAGGCGGTCCGCTTTCTGGCCAGCAGGACCTCATCCATCGAGATCGCCCTCCCAGCCGTTGATGATGGGTTCGCGGAAGTCTCGGCCGAAGGCACGGTCGCTGACCGCTATCACCGGTGGTGCCTGAACCCGCTTGAACGAGGAACCCTGGAACCGCTCGAATGTATCCATGACAGTCTCTTTGAACCGCTGGCGGTCGTACTCCTCGTGGATGTCCTCATCGAAGGCCTCCGGCAGCTCGTGGTCCTGGAACCGCTCGAGGAGATCGCCCGGGGACAGCCTGTCCTCGAGGAAGGACTGCACGATCGGGGCCACAACATCGTACTCAAACGGGTCCTTTTGGTCCTCGGACAGCTCCGCGGACGGCGGGATCTCGAAGACGTCCTCCGGGATCGGAGCATCGTACCGCTCGTTGACGTGCCGTGCCACATCGTATACCTCCGGTTTCGGCAGGTCACCGAGGATGGCCAGGCCGCCTGTCATGTCACCGTACAGCGTCGCATAGCCCAGTGCCAGCTCGGTCTCGTTGCCGTTCGAGACCAGCATGCCACCGGTCTCGTTCGAGGCCAGCATCGCCAGCATCCCGCGGGTCCTCGCATACACGTTCTCCCGGGAGACATTGTCCTCTATCGGACCGTTCGCATCCTCGTAGGTCTCCAGTGTTTCCTCGTAGATCCCCTGGACCGGCATCTCGCGGTACTCCACACCCAGGTTCTCGGCCAGCTCCTCGGCGGCGTCTTTCGTCGTCGCGGAGTTGACCTCAGAGGGCATGCTGTACGCGATGACGTTGTCCGCGCCGACGGCCTCGACGGCGACGGCAAGTCCCAGGGAGGAATCGATCCCGCCCGAGATCGGCTCGATGATCGCATTGAATCCGGTCTTGTCCATGTAATCCTGTAGCCCGTAGGCCAGGGCATCGAAGAGCTCGGCCTCCCGCGACCGCTCCGGCAGATCGATAGCCTCACCGTCCTCGAAGACGGCCTCGACGGTGTCCTCGCCGAACTGCTCGCCGGCAGCGATGACATCGCCGTCCGCATCCACGACCAGGCTCTCCCCGTCGAAGACGAGGACATTACCACCGACATCGGCCGCCCCGGCGGTGTTCGCATAGAGGAACGGCACCTCGTGGTCCCCGACATGGCCTTGGATGGTCTTGAGGCGATCCTCCCGCTTCCCAACCTCGTATGGGGAGGCGTTGATGTTGACGATAACGTCCGCACCGTCTTCCGCCAGCTCATCGACCGGTGACCGGTCATAGGCCTCATCCCACATGTCCTCACAGATCGAGACACCGAGAGAGACCGCCTCCCCGTCGATCTCGAGATCGATCGGGGCAGTCTCGTCGCCGGCATCGAAGAATCGGTCATCATCGAAGTACCGGTACGACGGCAGCAGGGATTTCTCGACGGTTTCTTTGACCTCCCCCTCGTACAGCACCGCGGCAGCGTTGTACAGGCCGTCGTCATCCGCGTACCGGCCGTCGTCGACGAACCCGACCACGACGGCTGTATCATCCGCGTACTCAGCTATCTCGTCCAGCGCGGCCAGGTTCTGCTCGATGAATGCATCATCCTCGACCATATCCCCGACGGTATAGCCCGTCACCGCCATCTCCGGGAACACAAGGACGTCGGCATCGTCTTCCACCTCCAGGGTCGCGATGATCTCCTCGGTGTTGCCCGCGATGTCCCCGGTCACCGGGTTCATCTGGGCCATGCGGTAGGTCACTGTCATACACCGGGAATCGGGACGGGAGCCCTAAATTCCTTGCCCCCGCCCGTCGTGCTGTTTCAGGTCATCGTAGACCCTGCCGTCGAGGATCTCATCCGTCTCGAGGAACATCGCACCGCGGTCCTGCCAGTCCTCGAAGGCATCGTCACGCTCGTCCTCATCGAGGTGCTGGATCGCGTCCCCGGCCACGTAGACCTCGGTGTCTTCCTCGAGGAAATGATCCATCGCCTGGTCGAGACAGATCTCGGTGACGACACCGTAGACCACGACCGCGTCCGGGTCGACCGCGTCCATGTAGCCATCGAGGTTGACGTTGTCCCTGACATCCGGGGACCGCTTCTCGAAGATGACCTGGCGGCTGTTTTCGTTCGCGGCCACGATCTCATCCAGCTGTTCAGCCGTCTTCTCGTCATCGACAGGCACGTAGATCGGGTCCCGGTCGGTCGCCTCGATCTTCTCCTGGCCTGGCATCCCGTCCACACAGTGGGGCGGGTAGACCTCAAACTCCTCGTCCCCTGTCACGTGAGCATCGACCGAGCCGGCCATGTACAGGCCCTCGTCAATGCCGTACTCAGTCAGGACCTCAAGTGCGTCCTCACGCTCGTCTGCGCCCGGAACATAGAGTTTTCCGTCTGGTTTGACGAAGTCATACTGCGTGTCGACGTCCCAGAACAGGACATCGTTGTCTGCTGTCATTCGTGGTTCACCTCGTAGTCTTCATACCCACCATCAGGGAGACCTCCTGCCGCCCGGTACTGCTCGAAGGTCTCGACGATCTCATCCTCGCCGAGGTACGCGACCGGGTCATCCGCCTCGAGGAGCCCATCCCAGTCCTGTTCATCCAGCTCGAGCGGGGAATCAGGGTTCCAGGGTCCGAACCCGCTGATGTCGATCGGGTCCTCGTCCTCCCGACGGAGGTACCGCTCAAGTTCGCAGGAGGTCTCGTGTCGCTGCTGTTGTTCCCGCGCCTGTTCATACAGGTCTTCCGGGACGTCCTCGCCTGCCTGCTCGCGGGCGGCGACCTCGACCCGGGCCTGCCCCAGGTAGGACTCGACCGCCTCCTCGGGCTCTGCGTCCATGGCCCAGATCACGTCCCACTCGCGCTCGTGGACGCGGAAGGTATCGCTGAAATACTGCATGCCGATGCTCTCGGCCTGCTCCCGGCTCAGGCCGTACTCGTCCCGCAGCCGGCCACGGAAGGCCTCCGTGTACACGCTTTCCTTCCGGCCACGGGCCATCCAGTCCGCCTCGTACGGGTGTGTCAGGTCAACGGCGATCGCATCGTCATCGTCTGTCATGGTAGCATCCTCAGCTCGGGACCGGATAGGTTATCTCCGGCGGTTCCTCATCGAGGTCCTGTAGTCGGTCGGCGACGTTCTCGACGTGGTCCCGGGTCCCGCGGTACGGCATCTCGAGGTACTCTTCAGGACTGACGGCGCCGTCCCAGTCGTTGAACCCGTCCCCGGACTCGATGCCGTCCGGGGTCAGTCGCTCCTCGTACTCGAAGGACATCCGGCCGCGCTCAGAGACCTCGAGCAGTCTCACCGGGTCATCGATCTCGTCCTGAAGCTCATCGAGGGCACCGACAACGGTCGCGCGGTACTGCTGCCAGGTTTCCTTCCGCTGTTCATTTACCTCCTGGTAGACCGCATCGATCGCCTCCAGACGGGCCTCCTGGCGGTCGATCTCCGGGTTGTATGCATCCAGATTGTCCATCTCAGATCACCTGCTCCATGTGCTCGTCGATGTAGGTTTCGATCTCGGCAGGGTCCTGCTCGCGGCCGGTCTTTGCCATCGGCTCGCCGTCGACCTCGTAGATGTCGGCGGTACAGTGGATACCATCATCGAAGCTGCCGGCACCGACCCCGTGGAAGAGGTCATAGGACTCACCGAACCGCTCCTCGGACTCCTGCCGGTACGTTTCCTGGGCCTCGACGAAGGCCCCGGCCTTGTCCGGGTCCCCGAAGCCACTGGAGAGGATGATCTCGGTGTTGTCACCGTATCCCTCCTCAATCAGCCGGTCGCGGAGCGCCTTGACCCCGGAGATGCGGACCCCTGTGCCGGTCTCGTACTCCCCAGCCTCCAGGTCGTCCGGCCGTCCGCCCTGCATGATGTTTTCCCCGCATGTATCCACGCGGAACTTCGCCGTCCAGTCATCGTCCCCGCGGGTCGCCTCGAAGTACGCCGCGATCTGGAGTGCCTCATCGATCTCCCGATTGAACGTATCGATCAGCGTCGTCCGGGGGATCTCCTCGTCCATGTGCGTATCGAACAGCTCCGCGGTCGCCCGGGTCGCGTCCTCGCGACCGTAGTCCTCGGAGCCAGCCAGGGTCAAGGTGAGGAAATGCGGCGTCGTGCCGACCCCCTCCGCCCCGATGTTCGAGGACCCGACATCCGTCGAGGTCTGGACCGCTCCCGCGTCCAGGACCGCCTCTGCCAGCTCCTGGTCTTTCGACCAGTGGTAATGCCGGGCGCCAAAGTACAGGAACGGCACATCGGCCTCGTCATAGATCTCCCCGACCTTCTCGGCCGCCTCGAGCATGTCCTCATACTCAGGCGTCTCGAAGCTGTTTTTCTCGGAAAGGTGGTGGGACATCACGCCAAGGTACATCGTCTCCAGCTCCGTGACGTCGGTCGCATTGCCCCTGATGACCATCAAGGGCTCTTTGGTCTCGAAGGTATTCTTCTCCGTGAGGTATAGCTCGCCGCCGTTCTCGGAGAAATCCGGTTTCGCGTACTCCTCGAAGACTGCCTGGGCCTCCGATAGGGCCTCATCCGGGATCGTGCCCTCGCCGCGGGCGAAGACCTTGATCGAGACCTCCGGATCGATGTCGGCGCCCTCGAGGATCTCCCTGGTCCGCATGAAGTACTTATCCGTGTAGGGTTTGTGGTCCTCGGGCAGCTTGGCCCTGTATTCGTCCACCAGGTCGTCGTGGTCTGTCATCATGATCACCTTCGTGTGTATTAAACACTAACTTGGTGTTACATGTACACGAAAGATTTATATAGGTAATTGTAGATCCAACACGAAGATTAACGGGTACGATCCCGCGACCAACAGAGCGGATCATTCAGTCCGGCTCCCAGTCCACAACATCGACGTCCACCGCATCGAGCTGGCCGAAGCTCCTGATAACCAGGAAAGCGAACCCGATCTTGGCCGCTACATCGAAGACAAAGAACAGGGCCGAGGACGTCGTGAACCCGAAAACAGCATAGCCATCAGTGCTGAGGACCCACGCGAACGGATAGGCGAACCACACCAGGACGAGATAGTTACGCAACCGCATGAAGAGCTTCTTCGTCCTCCCGGGACGCTCATCAGCAGCCCTGGTCGCCTTCGCAACCATCAGATACAACAAGAGGGGCGAAAAGGAACGAAGATGCGATGAACGCCATGTGCTTGACCGTGCCAGCGGTCACCGTCGCGATGAACCCTGTCAGGATCATGAGGAAGTCAAGCACCATCATCCATCCCGCCAGGGCGGTCCGCTGAGTCAGCATGATGACACCGAGGACGAGGATCGGGGTGGTGATGCTCCACTCGAAATACCTGAGCCAGACGACCTCACGCCCACCTGCGGACATGATACCCAGCCCGAGCGAGATGAAAAATACGACACAGCAGCAATAAGAGGGACCATCACGGTGGGCGGCGTAGAAATCCTTGTAGCTCAGCCCTGTCGAGAACTCGCCCAGGCCTTCCTCGGTGTGTCTGTGCCTGTAGATGATGTAGAAGCCGCCGTCAGGAACAGGACAAACCGGCGAAATGGATTGTGCTGGCGATCATTACAGCCATGCCCCAACGTTGCCCACACTGCGATTTAAAGGCGCCGTCAGCACGGATTCCAAGCGCATTTATGTCAGCACCCACTGTCCTGGAAGACTGATGGATGAGGAAACACTCAAAAGCGGGATTGAGGAAGCACTGGAGGACGACGGTATCACCCTGGTGAAGACCTCCTCCAGCCGGTACCAGTCGACCAACCTCACCATCATGGAGGCCCTCGTCAACGACCACGGGCTCCCCGGTGTCTATGTCACCGTCAACAAGCCCTACACCACCATCACCAGACTCCTCGATGATAATGACATCGACCCCACCCGTCTCTTTTTCATCGATGCCATCAGCAAGGACATGAACGCCAAGCGGAAGGATGAGGACAACGTCATCTTCGTCGAGTCCCCGCAGCGGCTCACAGACACCTCGATCGTCATGACCGAGGCCGTCCAGGGCATGACGGATAAGGAAAAATTCGTCTTCTTCGATTCCATGTCCGTCCTCACCATCTACAACGAGAGCAAACGGTCACCAAGTTCGCACACTACCTCACAGGCAAGATGCGCACATGGAACGTCGCAGGCGTCATCATCTCAGTCGAAGACAAGATGAACGACGAGCTCATCGCCCACCTGGTCCAGTTCGTCGACAACGTCATCCAGGTCTGATCGTGACACTGGCGGACAACGGCGGGCAGCACCGACCAAGCTGATTTATGTCCGCCCCCGAATAGGTACATAATCATGGACGGCAAGGAACTCGAGAACAAGATCGAGAAGGCACCCGAGCAACCGGGTATAACACTGCTCAAGACCTCCTCCGAGGACTACCAGGCAGTCAACATGGCGATCATGCGGTCCTTGGTTACGGACCATGACCTTCCAGGCATCTATGTCACCGTCAACAAGCCGTACGGAACGATAACCAACGTCCTCGAAGAGAACGACATCGATGCATCGAAGATCTTCTTCATCGACGCCATCAGCGAGGACCTGAACGAGGAACCGCCCGAGCGTCGGAAGAACGTCATGTTCGTGGACTCACCGAAGAACCTGACCGATATCTCGATCATCCTCTCGGAGGCCATCGATAACATGCCCGAGGACGAGAAGTTCGTCTTCTTCGATTCCATGTCCGTCCTCACCATCTACAACGACAAAGAAGCCGTCACCAAGTTCGCACACTACCTCACAGGCAAGATGCGCACATGGAACGTCGCAGGCGTCATCATCTCAGTCGAAGACGAGATGGAACACGATGTCCTCACCCATCTCACACAGCTCTGCGACAACGTCATCGACGTATAGACAGAGGGACAACAATGACAGACGATCTGGATGAACTGGCAGATGCTGTCGAAGACTGGAAACAGACCAAATACCATCTCGAGCGGCTCGTCCAGTCCGTCTTCGGCTCCGATGTGGACCCGGAGGCGTTCCGCGAGGAGTTCGTCGAGGACGATCACCCGATAGATCCGAAACTGTTCGACCTCATCACGGACATCGCCGATCAGAGATGACAGCGATCGTCTGGCTCCGCCGGTCGCTCCGCATCGAGGACAACACGGCCCTTGTGGAGGCAGCACAGGACCACGATGAGGTCATCCCTTTCTATGTCATCGATACCGACCTCTTCGAGCGCTCGACCATGGGATACCCGCGCGTCCGGTTCTGGCACGATGCCCTCCAGGACCTGAAAACGCGGCTCCAGGACAGCGGCAGTGACCTCCTTATCAGGCACGGCCGTCCCATCGAGAAGCTCCAGGAGATCGTCCACGAGACAGGGGCCGAGGCGGTCCACCACAACCGTGACTATACACCGTACGCGCGGGAACGGGACCGGCAGGCCGATGTCGCACTCGATGTCCCGGTCCACTCGCACAAAGACACCGTCATGTACGAGAAAGACGAGATCATGACCAACAGCGGCACACCGTACAAAGTATACAGCTACTACCGTGACAAATGGTTCGACAGGGATACCCCACGGCCACGAGACGTCCCGTCGTTCTCCACCCCGGACATAGACAGCGAGGCAGTACCTGACCTCGAGCAGCTCGGGTTCGAGCGACCTGACGGCCTCGAGTGGATATGGGACGCCTCCCGCGATGGAGCGATGGACCGGGTGGAAGCGTTCAAGGACAAGATCGCCGCTTACGACAGCAAACGCGACTACCCGGCCGACGATGCCACCTCGAAGCTGTCACCGCACCTGAAGTTCGGTACCATCTCGCCGCGGGAGGTCTTCTGGGAGGCCGAGCGGATGCGGCCACGGGTCGACGACGAGGAGGGAATCCGGACCTGGCAGGAAGAACTTGCATGGCGGGAGTTCTACATCCAGGCCCTGTGGCACTGGCCGGAGACCGTCGAGGAGCCGTTCCTGGACCAGTACAGCGGTATTGCGTGGCACTGGGATGAGGACCACCAGCGGATGTGGGAGCAGTTCCTCGAGGGCCGGACCGGGTACCCCTTCGTCGATGCCGCGATGCGCCAGCTCAGGCGGACCGGCTGGATGCACAACCGCGCACGGATGGTCGTGGCGAGTTTCGCCGCCAAGGACCTCCACGTCGACTGGCAGAAGCTCCACCTCCACTTCAAGGAGTGGTTCGTCGACGCCGAGCTGTCAGCGATGGTCGGTGGCATCCAGTGGGCCTACTCCCTCGGCACAGACGCCCAGCCGTACTTCCGCGTGTTCAACCCATGGACCCAGGGCGAGAAGTACGACCCCGACGGCGAGTACATCCGCGAGTATGTCCCGGAGCTCCGCGATGTCCCGGACGAGTACATCCACAGACCCTACACGATGCCGGCCGACGTCCAGGACGAAGTCGGCTGTGACCTCGGGACCGATTACCCCCTGCCCATCGTCGACCACGACGAGGCACGGGAGACCGCGGTCGAACTGTTCGAGGCCGAACGCGATGACAGTTAGCTGCGATATCTGTGGAGAACCCATGAACGAGCACGCCTGCGAGCTCAAGTGCCCGAACTACGGCCATATCAGAGACTGTCGATAAATCAAAGATTTATCTCGACTCGACTGAAATCTACGATTTCAGGACTGCTCGGATCCGTGATCACTCCGGTTCCCGGGTCAGCTTCTGGTCCGCGGACGGTTCGACCTCGATCTCCGCTCCCGGAAACGTCGACGAGATCTCCCTGTCCTGGAGCTCGTACAGGAAGATCCCGGTCGCGGTGACCTCCGAATGGGGCTGGTTGCCAACAGCGAGATTGTGATCGACCAGCTCATAGACCTCACGCGGGACCTTCTGCGAGCCGACCGCGACCAGTATATCCTCGGCCTCTCGCACCGCATCCATCTTCTCGCGGAACGGCAGGCCGTACATCGTCAGGTGGACCGAGGTACCCTCGAAGTCCCTGATAACCCTCCGGTAGTCCTCCCGGTGGGTGATGTCGAGCTCCCCGCCCCACCGGTCCCGGACATCCTCTAAGCTCTCCACCATGTTGTCGTCTTTCTCACCGGAGTAGATCACCCGGTCAGCACCGAACTGGCGGGCGGTCAGTCCGACATGGGACGAGATCCGGTCATCCCTGCCGCGCCTATGCCCGAGACGGAGGACCGTTATCATGCACTCCGCAGCGAGAACGAGGCTTTTCAATCCCTTGGTCCCGTCACCAGCACCACGGCACCGGCCAGCAGGACGAGGACGACGAGGTGGACGGGCTGGACACCTGGAGCCTGGACGCCCTGGACGCCCCTGTCGATCGTCAGCTGCATATCCATATCGAAGCGCTCGCCGGTCTCCCTGTTCTGGACATGGACCGTCAGCGAGCCGCCACAGGTCGAGCGGTAGCAGGTGCTCGGGGCGAACGTCAGCGAGATACCGCGGGTCGAGCGCCCCTCCACCGTGAACCGTGCACGGTCTCCGGTCACCCTATCCACGTTCCTGAACTCCGTGTAGACACCTGCATCACCGCTTGTCGAGGTCCAGATCTCGTACGTATCGGTCCTGATGCCCTCGTTCTGGACCCGGGCCACCCGTGTCCGGGTCGTCCCGATCTCGAGGTCGAGGTCGGACGTGTTGAACTCGATGGTATCCCCCTCACCGAATGTCTCGGCTAAGGTCTGCCGATCCCACGGCTCACGCTCCGGCTCCATCATCGTCCCCGCAGCGGCTGTCGAGAACACGAGGAGACAGCACACCGCGATCGGGAGACGGGACATAGACAGATATCGTATGCGGGCGGACACGATATTAAACTTTCCCGCCAGCATGGCTACCGGAAGTATCGGAACCTCTGGAAGCTTTTTTATCCCTTCTCAGCCAACAGAGGTACATGACGGAACCGGTCGGCACCATCATCTCGACAGAGGAGACCCCGACGGCCGAGGAGTTCACCTTCGTCCTCGAAGAACCGATCAAGAAAGAACAGTTCATCGAGTTCGATACAGAGGAGGGTCGGGCCATCGCGCGGGTCTCATCCGTCCGGAAGACGAACCTCTTTTTCAACCAGGCCGAATCCGTCTCCGAGTCCAACAGGCAGGGTATCTCCCTGCAGGATCACTTCCCCACCGAGGACAGGGAGTACCTGGTCGGTGAGGGCCGGGTCATGGGCGTGTATCGTGACGATGGCATGATCCAGCGGCCGTACTTCCCTGCCTCACCCGGTACCGACATCCACGTCGCGGACCGGGACCGGCTGGCGGATTTCCTTGGACTGGACCAGGAAAGCGGGCTCCACATCGGGGACATCCAGCACCAGGACCTCGAGGCCCGCCTGAACATGACCAAGCTCTTCCAGAAACACCTCGCGATCCTGGCCCAGTCCGGGGCTGGCAAATCCTACCTCGCCTCCGTGATGCTCGAAGAACTGCTCGACCGCGACCAGGAGGACGGCCAGATGGCGGTCGTGGCACTGGACCCGCACGGCGAGTACGCCGGCTTCGCGGAGGACCCCGAATACGGTGACAGGGTCGAGGTCTACGACGGGACCGATATCCAGATCGGACTCTCGAACCTCTCGGCCGGCAAGTTCGACCAGTACTTCACCGACGTCACCTCCCCCCAGAAGCGGGAGATCAACAAGATCCTCGATGACATGGACGAGGAGATGCACAAGGGCGGCGGTGTCTACGGGCTGGACGAGCTCCAGCGACGGGTCGAGGAGGCCGACATGCCCAAAAAGACCAAACAGATCTGGATCGACCGGCTGAACAAGATGCAGTACATGGACCTGTTCAAGCGGTACGACAACCCCTCCCTGGACCGCGTCGAGTCCGGCAAGATGATCGTCCTCGATCTGTCGGACATCGTCGGCTACCGGAAGAAACAGATCATCGCAGCGTACTTCGCGGACAAGCTGTTCAAGGCCCGCCGTGGTGGCGATATCCCACCATACTTCTTCCTCGTTGAGGAGGCACACAACTTCGCACCCGAGAACGTCTCCTCAGATCATGCGATCGCCCGCGGTGTCATCCAGCGGATCGCACGGGAGGGACGGAAGTTCCACGCCTCCCTTGGGCTCATCTCACAGCGGCCGGTCGGGCTCTCGACGACTGCCCTGTCCCAGTGCAACACCCACATCATCCTCCGGGTGACGAACCCGAACGATCTCGACAGGATCAAGCAAAGCTCCGAGGGCATCACCTCCGATGTCATCTCCTCGATACCCGGTCTCCGGGTCGGGGAATGCATCGTCGTCGGTGAGGCCGTCGACTATCCGGCCTTCGTCTCGGTGCGGGAGCGGAACTCCCAGGAGTTCGAGACAGGTCAGGGCCTCGAGGAGGCGGCTGCAGAATATGCGGACGAACAGGACCTCGAGGACGACGACATCGACGCGTTCATGTGACCGGCTCCTCAGTTGACCTCGACCTGGAAGACATGGGTCACATTGCCCCTGTCCCAGTTCGCCTGTGTCACAAGGAAGTAGGCCCCCTCCCCAAGCGAGAACGACATATTCTCCTCATACCTCTGATCCGACAGTTCCTGTCCCTCGCTGTCCCGCACCTCGATCGTCAGGTTCGCTGGGTCGGTGTAGTTCACAGGGTAGAACCGGTATGATGCAGCAGGACCGACATCAGTCGAGAGGACCGCAAGCTGGGTGCTGATCTGGTCCGGATCGAGCTTGTCGACACAGGCCGTCCCGTTGTCGGATTCCCAGCAGAAATCTCCCTCCAGCCCGCGGACGATCTCTCCCTCGACCTCCATCAGCATGGCAGGTGGCTGGACCGGGTCGGATTCCTCTATATCATAGGACGAGGTGAAAATGGCCGCAGCTATGACCGCCGTGGTAAGGACCGATATGATGACGATCTTCTCGTTCCGCATGGGCTATCAGTCGGCTGCGGCACAGAGGGATTACCGTGCTCCGTCTGCCTCACGTTCCCTGCGCTGTCGATCCCTGACCGCGAGCACGCTGGAATCGTTCTCATAGGCGGCTACGATCTCCTCGGCCAGTGCCTCGGACGCATCCACGTCGTTGGCCAGCCGGTTGCCGTATGCCCCTTGGGCGAGATGCCTGAGAGCGAGATCGACACGTCGCATCGGGGAGACGATGACGGCCTGCCGTGCGATCACGCCACCGCGCTGGTAGGAGATGACCTCCTCCTTCGGGGCGGAGTTCTTGATCGCACCGACAAGCACCTGGATCGGGTTCTCGCCGGTCTCCTCCTCGGTGAGCTCGAAGGTATCCTCGATCGTCTCCCAGAGCTTCTCGGACTTACCGACATTGGAACCGGACGAGATCTTGTGCTTGTTGCCCTTGTGTCCCGCGACGTAGAGACGGTTGAGAAGTCGCTCGACGATCTGGACATCCGCCTTGTAGAACTGCTGGTCGGAATGCCGTCCGCGGGAGCGGGGAGCCATGATATTCTCGAGGTTGATGACACGCCGGAGGCCTTCATCGTTGATCTCTGCCTCCTGGCAGTCCCACCGGTCGAACAGCTTGACGTCTTCCATGCTATCTTACCTCGTCGGCTTCTGCTTGTTACCGGCAACAAGCTCCTTGAGAGATACACCGTTTACCTTCACGACCTGGTACCTGACCGTCGGGATATCCCCCTTCGGTCCGTTGTCCGCGCCACCGATGCCCTCGACGAGGATCTCGTCGTGCTCGTCGATGTGCTCGATGGCCTCATCACCAGGGACGAACGCCGTCAGCTGCTTACCGTTCTTGATGAGCTGTACACGTACGCACTTCCGGAGAGCTGAGTTGGGCTGTTTCGCCTCGATGACTCGTTTCTCGAGGACGATGCCCCGCGCCTGAGGTGAGCCCTCAAGCGGGTCAGCCTGCTCTTTGAGATTCAGCTGCTTCCTCTTGTATTCGATATCGTTCCATCTAAACCGCTGCCGTCGCTGCTTTAGCTTTCGTCCGTTGTAAAGACCCATTGTATCACGCTTCGTCCGGTATTATGCCGTGCAGACACGTTCCACGACAAGCTTTATAAATATGTCAAGACCTTACTCGACCTTCACGTCATCGACATCGAACTCCCGCTTGAGGAACCGCTTGATGATGTCGATATTCTTCCCGTCCTTCCCAACGACGCGGGACCAGTCGTTCCGGTCGACACCGATCTTCACGACCTTGTTCTCCCCGGACCGGTCATACCGCACCGAGTTGACATCCGCGGGGACCAGGTTCTCGACGAACTCCTTCAGACTGTCGGAGTACTCGTACACCTTCACGTCCTTGTTCAGGTTGCGCTGGACCTTTTTGATGGTCTCACCGCCCTTGCCGATCGCGAGGCCGACTTTCCCCTCCTCGACGACGAAGAACGCCTTGTCATCCTGCGTGATGGCATCCATGACCTCCACGCCGGTGACCTCCTCGAAGAGATTGATACTGCGGATGGTGTCCGTGTCGAACTTGATACTCATCTCAGACATGTGTTCTCACTATAGCCCGGTCACTTTTTTAATACCTACCGTCGAGGCGGCAAAGGGCTTCCCACAGAGGGAGCCCAGGTCCGCATTTGTCCCGTCGAAGACCTCAACGGAGACATCGGCATCATCTGCCGCATCCCGGACCTTCTCGCCAAGTTCATCGGGGATGTTTGCTGCGAGAACGACCTGGTCAAGATCAGCCATCTGCTTGATCGTCTGCTTCGTGCCGACGACCAGGCGGTCCTTCTCGGCCGCCTGCTGCAGTTGTTCCTTGAAATCCATTGTCTCTAATCCTCCATGCTATCTTCTATCCAGCTTTTTAAGGTTTTTCTATCCTTGTTCTCCTTCTCTGCGGACAGGAGCTGCCCCAGATCGACGTCGTGCTCATCGACGTACTGCTTGATCTCCTTGATCGTCATCTCAGCGAGCTCCTCATAATCGACGTCGGCGGACATGCCGTCTCCGTCCGTCTCGTCCGCCTCACCTTCGGCCTCGGCCTCTTCCTCTTGTTCCTTCTCAGCCATACGCTGTTCCTTCCGCTCGCGGAGCTTTTCGCGTTTCTCCTCGATCTTCTCGAGGACCGACTCGGGAGCCTTCGCGGGCTTGGCCTGGAGCTCGAGCTTGCCGGTACCGGCCGGGATGACCTGGCCCAGGATGATGTTCTCGACCACAGAGTTGAGCGGATCGTTCTCACCGTCGATCGCGGCCGTGGTGAGGTGCTTTTTCGTCTCCTCGAAGGATGCCCGTGCAAGGACCGAGTTCTTCCCGCCGCAGATGCCGTAACGGGTCGCCCCCTGGATGTCGCCTTCCTTCGTCATCGTGTCCGCGATCAGCATCAGCCAGCGGACATCGACCGACATGCCCTGTTCCTCCAGGATCTTCTGGAGTTCCTCGAGGATCAGGTTCCGGGTCGCCTCGACGCCGAAGACCTTCTCGAACTCGAACAGGTCATTGCACCGGGTCCGGGTCTCATCGACTTTCTCCAGCTTCAGGGTCTTGCGCATGTTGATACCGGCGGTCTGGACGCGCCACTCACCGTCTTCCTCAAAGATGACGACGTCCTCGACACCCTTGAATCCCTGCAGTCGGATGTCCGTTGCCTTCTTTTTGATATCCTGCAGATCAGTCAGATCGTAATCATCTGCCTCAGGATAGATCGTGATCTCCGTCCCATCGCGCTTGACGACGGTCTTGGACAGCTTGTCCTTCAGCTTCGCCACGATGTCGTCTTTCTCGACACGGTACTCCTCGAGAACGTCCTCGTCCAGGACGAAACGGAGCTCGAGGCTCATCAGGTCCAGCGTGTCCTCGCTGAACACGTCATCGAAGGTGACCTCCTTGATCTTCGCAGCCACGTCTTTCGCGTCCTCCTTGGTCTGGTAGTCCTCGTGGAGGTAGATGTTCATGACAGGGGTCTTCGGGTTCCGCCGCGCATTGACGACCTCGATCATGCGGGGAAGGCCCTGTGTGATCGATACCTTCGCAGCACCGGCGCTGTGGTACGTCTCCATGGTCATCTGGGTCGCCGGCTCGGAGATGGACTGGGCGCCGACGGTACCTATCGCCTCCCCCGGCTCGAACAGCATCTCTCTGTAGCGTTCCTTCAGTTCGTCAGCATCGTCCCGCCCCTGGTACTTCGGGGGAAGTTCGATGTCCTCATCACCCATCCTCAGTCTGTTCTCTACCATTGTCATCACCTACTCATCGATCAGCTCTCCCCTGTCAGACTTCTGCGGATCGATGCCGTCCTCTCCTGCCGTGAACTGGACGATCGTTCCATCCGCAGCCCTGACAGACCTGTCGTACTCGACAGACAGGTCCTGCAGTGCATTCGAGATACGCCGGTACATGTACCCGGACGTACGTGTCCTCAGTGACTGGTCCATCAGACCCTCACGGCCCGACATGACCTCGTAGAACATCTCATCCGGATCGAGCCCGCCGTAGATCGAGGAATCGACGAACCCTCGTGCCCTGGCCGATAGGTCGTCCTTCTGGAAGTGAGGCAGGCTCCGGTCCTTGAACCCGCGGCTGATGCGTTTCCCGCGGACGGTCTCCTGCCCGAGCAGGCCGGCCATCACTGAGAGGTTCGTCATCGAACCACGCGCACCGGACTCTGCCATCACGCGGGCCGAGGTCATCGGTACGTCCTCGTCGACGATCTTCTCGACCTCCGTCGAGATACCACGGAGGGTGCTTGTCATCTTGGCCTCGAAGGTCTCTTTGACCGTCTTGCCGGTCATGGCCTCGATGTTGCCCTGGCGGTAGTCCTCAAGGATCTCCTGGGCCTCTTTTTGGCCCTTGCTGATCTCCTCATCGATCTCGGCGCGGCCTTCCCCAGAGACCTCAAGATCCGAGGTACTGATCGAGAAGCCTCGCCGGTCGAGGTAGATCGCACCCAGGTTCGTCGCAGTGTTGAGGAACTCGACCGCGACCTCCTGGGGCTCGTTGAGCACGAGCTGGTTGATGATCTCCCCACCGTAGTCAGCGACCATGTCCTCACCGATGACGCCTTCCTTTAGCTCACCGTCCTCGATCAGGACATCGCCGTTGTCGACGTTGACCGACTCGGGGAGGAACAGCGAGATGATCTCCTTCCCGCTGACCGTCTCCTTGTCCGGGAGGTCCTTGTCATACTGGCCCGCGGCCACGAGGAGATCGAACGCATCCTCGCGGTCGATCTCGTCCTCCTTCGAGAGGAGGAACAGACCCGAGATGTGGTCCTGCATCATGCCGATGATCGGACCACCGAACTTCGGGGACTTGATATGGTTCTGGACCTGAAGCAGCTCCTCTGCCTCCGCGCGGGCCTCCTCCGTCTGGGGGATATGCAGGTTCATCTCGTCACCGTCGAAGTCGGCGTTGTACGGCGGACAGACGGCCAGGTTGAGCCGGAACGTACGGTACGGCATCACCTTGACCTTGTGCGCCATCATCGAGAGGCGGTGGAGCGACGGCTGCCTGTTAAACAGCACCGTGTCATCGTCGACGATGTGCCGCTCGACAGTGTAGCCCGGCTCCAGTTCGTCTATGATATCCTGCTGGTTGTTCTCAGTTACCTTCTTGCGCGATCCATCAGGCCGGAAGACGTAGTTCGCACCGGGGTGGGTCTCGGGTCCGTTCCTGATCCATTCCTCGACCTCCTCAATGTTGTCCTCTTTGACCTTGACCGGGATCGTGAGCTGCTTCGCGATCTCGTACGGGACACCGACCTCGTTGATACCGATGTTCGGGTCCGGCGAGATCACGGTACGCGCAGAGAAGTTCGCACGCTTCCCGATCAGGTTCTGCCTGAACCGGCCCTCCTTCCCCTTCAGCCGCTCGATGAGTGACTTGAGGGAACGACCGGAACGGTGACGTGCAGGAGGCACGCCCGACAGATCGTTATCGAACATGGTGGCGACGTGGTACTGCAGCAGCTCCCAGAGATCGTCGATGATGAAATCAGGCGCCTCGATCTCGATGTTGTTCCGCAACCGCTGGTTGATCCGGATGACATCGACCAGCTTGTGGGTCAGGTCATCCTCCGAGCGCTGACCGTTCTCCAGCGTGATCGACGGCCGGATCGTCACCGGCGGCACGAGGACCTCATCGATGACCAGCCACTCAGGCCGGCCACCCGAGACACCAAGCTTGGCCGCTGTCTCGTCCGGGATCTTCTCCAGGCGCTCCTGGATGTCCTCGGGGGTGAGCTGCTCGTCGCCCTCGTAGTAGCTGTACGGTTTCTCGATACTGACATCCTGCTGCTCTGCCTCACACTCGGGGCAGGTCGTCTTCCTGTTGGACTTCCGCAGGGACCGGTCCTCGTCCTTCATCAGCAGTGCCTGACACTCCCGGCAGGTGAACCGGATCAGATTGCGGATCTTTTTCGCGTACAGGACATTGACGACCGGCTTCGACAGCTTGATGTGGCCGAAATGACCCTTGCAGTCCCGCATGCGTCCACCACACGTGCCACAGACCATACCGGGGTCGAGCACACCGAGTGATGGATCCATCACACCGTCCTCGACGGGATAGCCGTCGGCGTCGTACACCTCAGCCTTCGTGATACGCTTCACAGAGAGGTTTTCGACCTTCTCAGGATCCATGAGTCCGAACTTCAGTTCGCTAATCTCTCGCATGGTGGATCACCTGTCCTCCTCGACCTGGAGGGTCGGATCTATCATCAGCGACTTGAGCTCGTTCAGCAGCAGGAGGAACGCCTGCGGCACCTTGATCTCGCTGACATCGCTGTCATCACAGTTTGGACAGTAGGTAACGTCCTCGTTCCGGTCATAGATTCCGATCTCGCCGCAGTCATCACAGACAAACGCCTGCGTGGAGTCGGAACCGAACCGCTCCTTCAGCAGCATCGCTGAACCGTGGCCGACCAGGACGTCCTTTTCCATCTCTCCCAGCCGGAGGCCTCCCTCGCGGGCACGGCCTGCGGTCGGCTGCTTGGTCAGCAGCGTGACAGGACCACGCGACCTGGCGTGTATCTTGTCCTCGACCATGTGAGAGAGCTTCAGGTAGTAGCCAGGACCGATGAAGATCTCCGCATCCATCTTCTGTCCCGTGACACCGTTGTACATCTGCTCCTTGCCGTCGTACCGGAAGCCAAGCTCCTTCAATGTGTCACGGAGCTCATCCTCGTCTTCCGAGTGGAAGGCCGTACCATCGACCTCCTCGCCCCGGAGCGCACCGGCCTTGCCACCGATGATCTCGATGAGCTGAGACACTGTCATACGGCTCGGGATCGCGTGTGTCGACAGGACGATATCCGGTGTCACGCCCTCACCCGTGAACGGCATGTCTTCCTCAGGAGAGATCAGACCGATGACACCCTTCTGTCCGTGCCGGGTCGCGAACTTGTCACCCAGCTCGGGGATGCGCTCGGTCCGCATCTTCGTCTTGATAAGCTTGTTCCCTTCCTCCGTCTCGGTCAGCAGGACCTTGTCCACGATACCCTGCTCGCCGTGACGGACGGTCTTCGAGGTCTCACGCTCTGCGGCCAGCCCCATCTTGACCTCCTCGGAGCTGCCCAGGAACTTCGGCGGTGAGGTCTTCCCGACGATCACGTCGCCTTCCTCGACCTCGGTCTCGGGGTTGACGATACCATCCTCATCCAGCTTCGCGTACGTGTCCTCGGACTTATAGCCCCGGGTGTCCTTGTCCGGGATCTGGATGGAGTCTTTCTGTCCTCCCCAGTACCGGCGAGACTCGGTCGTCTCCGTCCGGAAGTGATGCGACCGTGCAAGGCCGCGCTCGATGGAGGACTTGTTGAAGATCACAGCATCCTCGATGTTGTATCCTTCGAAGCTCGAGATCGCGATGACCATGTTCTGCCCGATCGGATGGTTCTCGATCATCTTGTCATACGTCCGGGTCTCCACGATCGGGGACTGGGGGTAGTTCATCACGTCAGCGTTCGTATCGTACCGGGTGTGGAAGTTCCGCATGAACATCCCGAGACCCTGTCCTGCCATCTTGGCACCGTAGTTGACACGGTCACCTCGGTTGTGCTCGGGGTACACGACCGTCGACGCAGAGATACCGTGGGTCGTGGTCGGGTCCAGTTCCATGTGGGTGTGCTCGTCGGTCACCTCATCGCGGTCCATCGCTACGTAGGCGTCCTCTTCCTCTTGGGCGTCCAGGTACTCGACGACACCCTCCTCGACGAGATCCCGGATGGAGACCTCGCGGTTGTTGAGCTTCTCGACGTGGTCCTCCGTCAGCAGGACCTGGCCGTCCTCGACGATGGCAAGAGGTCGACGGACACGGCCGGAGTCTGTCTCGATCCGGACCTCGTCTTTGTCCTCATCGTAGCTGATGTTGATCTCGGAATCGAGTTCGCCGTTTCGTCGCTTCTCGACGACCGTCTGCCGTAGCTCCTCCGGTTCGTCGTGGGTACCAAGTAGCTGTCCGTCGAAGTACACGTCTGTCATCAGTTATCAACCTCCGTTCGCTCGACGCCCCTGTCCTCAAGACGCTGCCTGAGCAGGTTCCGTTCTTTCTCGTCCATCCCGCTTGACACGTCCGCCGAGATCGCCAGATGCTTCCGGAGGCCGATGTTCATGCCCTCCGGTGTCTTGATCGGACACAGGCGGCCCCAGTGGGTCGGGTGCAGCTCACGTGCCTCGAAGTGCTGGCGCTGGGAGGAAAGCGGCGAGTTGACCTGTCGCAGGTGGCTGAGGGTCTTGACCATGTTGCCCCGCTCCATACGCTGGGACACGCCCGTCCGGCCACCGACCCAGTTGCCGGTCGCCATCGCGGACATGATCTGGTCAGACAGCGTATCGGAGACCACCGTCGACTGCAGGGACGGCAGGCGGCCACGCTTGGCGGACTTCTGGAAGTTGTACTTCATCCGTGCCACGAAGCCCCACTTGCCGAGGAAGACGCTGCGGAACTGCATCTCCAGCAGGTCACCGGCAAGGTTGAGACGCTTGTTCGCGTAATGGTCCATGTCATCCTCCTGGATATCGTCTTTCGCGAGGGCGATGACGTTTTTGATCAGCTTGCCGAGGAACACCGCCTTCTCCATGCGGTCATCCGGCTCCTGTCCAAGGTGCGGGAGCAGGTACTGGTCCAGGATCTCCTGGACGCGCTCGTCCCGGTTCTTGTTGATGCCGGACGTCCGACCGATGTAATCGATCGCCTCCTCCGGTGTCTCGACCTCGGTATCGTACAGGTTGAGATAGACCTCACCCTCGTACTCGTCCGAGATCGCCTCGACGATGTCCTTGTCCGTCTCCATCCCGCATGCACGCATGATGACGACCGCAGGAGTCTTTTTGACGTTGGCAAAGGAGATATTGACGATGCCCTTGTCCCGTCGGAGGACGTGGCGCTGGACATAGCCGGTCCGCTCGGAGTTGATCCGGCAGATCTGCTCGTCGTCATCGTACTGGAATATCGGCTTGTTGTTGGCCATCTCCTCCATCGAGACGATCGTCTTCTCCGATCCGTTGATGATGAAGTACCCGCCAGGGTCTTCCGGATCTTCATCCGCCTCGATGAGCTCCTCCCGGGTCATATCGGACGTCGGGCACAGGTCCGAACCGACCATCACCGGGATCTCCCCGATCGTGACGGTCTCAGTATCCTGCTTGACACCCTCGAAGATCGGTGTCATCTCGACGCGGATCCGTGATGCATACGTGATATCCCGCATCTTCGCCTCGCTGGGGGTGACCTTCGCCATCGAGCCGTCGGCCTCCTTGACCATCGGCTCCTCGATCGTCATACCGCCCAGCTTGATGACGAGCTCCTCGCCACCGGGCAGGTCGGGCTTGATCTCTCCGACCTCGTTGAGTATCTTCTGGATACGTTCGTTGATGAATTCATTGTAGGACTCGATCTGGTGATCGACCAGATTGCCCTCGGTCATGCGCTCCAGGAACTGCTTTTCCATGATCTACTCCTCCGTTACGCGTCGATAGTACGTTGTTTCGCCCGCCGTGGGGGAATCCCGGGTTATCTCGAGAACATCACCCGGCTCGACGTCGATGCGCTTTGTCATGGCATCGTCAGTCGTCAACTCCGGGAGATCGGACTTGTCAATGTTGAATTCCTCGAGAAGTTCGTTTATCTCGTCTTCCTCCATTTTCCGGTGCTCTGGTACGAGCTCATGGTTCTCTATCTCGATAGCCACGGTTATCCCCCTGTTCCTATATGACTACGTGGGCCGCACGGCCTGTCTGGACATAGAAGCCACAGCGTGCTTGCATGCAAGGTGGACAGCACTTGCCACGTAACTTTTTTAAAGGTATCAACCCGGTGGCTCCCAGCGGCTAGGAGGATGAAACAACGTCGAACTCTTATAAGTATGGACGGAGCGGGGCGTCACCGCCCCTCTTGATCAGCAGAACTCACAGACGTCCTGATCATCCTCGGTGTTGTGATCGGCCTCGCCGTGTTCGTCCTGGAACTGATCGGCGTGGTCCTGGGAACAGAACTTCTTCCCTCCCTGTTTGACGGCCTCATCAACATCCTCAAGGTCCGTTCCACACTGTGCGCATTTCTTGCTTCCACTCAGAAGTCCCATAATGAATCACCTGCACAATACTAGGAGACACCAGAATTTAAAGGTCGCCTACGCCCGCCCCAGGATCACGCCTTCGGCAGATATCTCGACGGTCTCCCGATGATCTTCCTCCGCCCGGCAGCTGAAGAAATTACTCGTCGCGATCGAGAACCCATCAGCCAGTACGTTGGCCGCCCCGACGATCAGGACGATACGCGGCTCCAGTGCCGCCCCGGCCACACCAGCGATGACCGCGAACGTCGTCACGATCCCATCGTTGACCCCGTCGATGACCGCCGGAAGGAACTCACCCTGTTCTACCTCCTCCCCCACGAGACGATCGATCATCGGTCACATCTGGAAGACACGGTAGTTCGCACGCGCCGTCACAGTAACGAATATCGCACCCAGGAAAAACACCACAGCAGTCACCAGCTCAGGGTCGATCGGTACCTGGAAGAAGTACTGGCTACAGATATAGCCGATGTATCCCACGATGAACACGCCTATCAGTACCGTGAGGACATCCCATGCTTCCTTCAGCTCACCGGAACCGAGCGTCTCCCGGAGTTTGAGTGCGGTGTAGAACCCGTACACCAGTATGGCGATACCGGCAAGTATGAGATACTGTTCAGTCATGCTTCC
>CAZFEL010000006.1:0-54445 GCA_964517675.1 uncultured archaeon
ATCCAGAGCCGAGAGAGGGTCTTTGAGTTTCTCTTCTTTGCTTGCCATTGTAGTATCACCTTGTTATCATGTGTAATACCAGGAGTGCTCGCTGAGTATCTTCTCGAAGAGCTTGTCCAGGGCCTCATCGAGCCCCTCGCCATGGAGTGCATCCACGCCGATCGTCTCGATGCCCATCTCGTCCTCGATCGTCTCGGGCGGCAGTGCCCCTTCCTTGTTCTGGAAGTTCGCAAGCACGATCGTCGGGATGCCCTTGGCCTTCAGGTTCCTGTGCATCTCGTGGGCTCGCTCGTAGTCCGGGTTGCGGGAGTCAACGATCAGGAACGTCCCGAAGATCGACCGGCCGAGGAAGTTAAGCGCCCAGTCGAACCGCTTCTGGCCCGGCGTCCCGAAGATATCCGCCTTCAGGCCCTTGCGCTCGACCTTCCCGTGATCCAGTGCGACCGTGGTGCCGAGCCTGTCGACGGAGACGCTGGTCTCGGACATCGACTTGACAGCCGTCGACTTGCCCGCGTTGTACGGTCCCGTGACCAGGATCTTCGGCACGTACATCACCAGCCCGTTCGGCGTGATGTCGAACGGGACCTTGGTATCGATATCCGGCTTCCGGACGTGGACGTACTTCAGTGTGATGCCCGACCGCTCCAGACCCTTCAGGTGGAGCACGTAGTCAAACATCTCTTTCAGCCGCCCGAAGTTGCCGTCTTCCTCCTCGAACCCAAGATTGGGGAGCAGATAGTATCCGACGGTGTTGGTCTCCTCCAGCGTGCCTGATACCTCATCGAGGAACTCCTCGAGGGCATCCCAGTGCCCGACCCATGAATCGATGGAATCAAGGATGAACGTCGACCCGTAGCCCTCCTTGGCCTCGAGGGCCTCGTTGACGACCTCGATCGACTTCTGGATGTACTCGTCCTTGCTCTCGGTTATCTTGACGGGGATGTCGAATTCCTCTTCGCTCTGCTTATCTATCGTCGCCGAAAAGCCATCGATGAACGCGATATCGTCCTTCTTGGTGTCGTAATCCTTGATATAGTCCTTGGCGTACTTGGGCAGCTTGTTGTTGATGAAGTACACGACATTGTCGTCCTCTTCAAGCCGGTAGTTGACCATCGAGGAGCCGAACTTCATCTTGTCGACGACGAGATCGGCGAGAATCAGGACGTGCGATCCATCGTCCACCCCTCCGTCCAGCAGTGAGTTGAGCTTCGGGAGAGGCAGCGATACCTTGGACATATGGAGGTATGGGTCTGCCGTGTATAAAAAGGTTGTCGGACACCCGCAGCGGGCCGCTCGTGGCTGTGCGGCGGTGTCCTGGACCCTGGCCGGTCCAGGCGTGGAAGGATGCGGTACGTTTTAAACGGTTGCCAGCGACTATATCAGCATGAAGGACCTGTTCCCGTATTCTTCCGTCAGGCCGAGCCAGTCCCGGCTGAAGTCCGATGTCGAGGATGCACTGGAGGACGGGGGCAATGTCATCGCCCACGCCCCGACCGGGCTGGGCAAGACCGCGGCCACGCTCCCGTCCTGTCTTGCCTACGGGCTCGAGAACGACAAGACCACGTTTTTCCTCACGCCGCGGCACTCCCAGCACGAGATCGCCATCGAGACCCTCCAGGAGGTCAAAGAAGAACACGGGGAGACCTTCCGGGCGGTCGATCTGATCGGGAAGCGGTGGCTCTGTGAAGGGGAACAGGGCGCCCATGTCTACAGCGAAGGAGAGGACGAGGAGACCTGTCCTCGCCATGATGAGACCTACGATGAAAACCACCAGCTGACCGAGAAGGCCCAGGCCAAGATCGCGGAGCTGAAACACGAGATCCTCCGCGCCGAGGAGGTCAAAGAACGGTGCTCAACGGTCTGTCCGTACGAGATACTGATGCACATGGCAGCGGACGCGGACGTGGTCGTCGGGGACTACTTCCACATCTTCCACCCCGGTGTCCGGGAGGCGATCTTCACCAAATCCTCCCTCTCACTGTCCGATACGCTGTTGATCATCGATGAGGCCCACAACCTGCCGGGCAGGACACGGTCGCTCAACTCCGCGACCCTGACCGAGCGGATGCTGGACAGAGGCGCCACCGAGGCCTCACGGATGGGCTACTATGAGGAAGAGGAGAAACTCGGACGGCTCAACGAGGAGCTCCAGCGGATGGCAAAGAAGGAATTAGGGATGGAGCGGGAGGCCGAGATCGAGGAGGGGACGTTCACAGCGAAGGTCACCGATATCGCGACCTACGATGCCCTGATCGATGACCTTGGGGCGGTCGCGAAGGAGGTCAGCGAGGACGGGGACAATCCGGTCTGCGGTGATATCGCGGAGTTCCTCGACCGCTGGACCGGGACAGATGATGGGTTCGTCCGTGTGCTCCAGAAGGTCCAGTACTCCGGTGATGCCTACGTCAAGCTGTCCTATTCCTGCCTGGATCCACAGTTCGCCTGCAGGGAGCCGATGAACCAGAGTCACACGGCGATCGCGATGTCGGGAACCCTGACACCGGTGGCGATGTACATGGACCTGTTCGGGATGGATGAAAACGACACGTACGCTGAGACGTTCGAGTCACCGTTCCCTGAGGAAAACGAACTGAAGCTGGTCGTCGAGAAGGTCACGACGCGATACAAGGAACGCGACGATTCGATGTTCCAGAAGATCGCATGGTACACCCTGAAGACGATGGAGGCCGTCGATGGCAACGTCGGGGTCTTTTTCCCATCCTATGATCTGCGGAACAAGATCCACAAGCGGCTGAAAGACCGGACCGACCGGCCGCTGTTCCTGGAGGATCGCCGGATGGACAAGGAGGAGAAACAAGACTTCCTCGAGCAGTTCGGACAGAAGACCGAGGAGGGGGCGGTCCTGCTGGGCGTGGTCGGTGGCAGCTTCGGTGAGGGCGTCGATTTCCCCGGTGATCTGATGGCTGGGGCCTTTGTTGTGGGGCTCCCGCTCCAGCGACCGGACCTCGAGACTGAGGCCCTGATCGATTTCTACGAGGAGAAGTTCGGCCACGGCTGGGACTATGCGTACAACTACCCGGCGGTCAACCGAGCCCTCCAGGCCGCGGGACGGTGCATCCGGTCAGCGGATGACCGGGGCGTGGTCGTGTTCATGGACGAGCGGTACACGTGGGACAAGTACAGCAAGGCCCTGCCACCGGGGGATTACCGGCGGACGAAGGCGCCGTGGCAGGACGTGGAGGCGTTCTTCGGGACCTGATCTCGTCCCGGGCGAAGGATTTTTAAGATTCTTCCCATCCATGGTGATTGATATGGACCTGCCTGACTGGATCGATCAGGGAACAGTGACCGGACTGGTACTCGCTGTGTTTTTCGTCGGGGGTTTCCTCACCGGTGGCGCCCTGACCGGCGATACAGTCTCATCGATCTCCGAGGACAGCGACGAGAGGGACGAAGACTTCGCCTCCCAGAGTGAGGCACTCGGCCAGGCCGAGAGCTTCCTGGAGGCCCAGTTCGGCAACCTGCCGTTCATCCGCAACATCACGACGGTGAGTGTCAACAGGGACACCCGCATCGAGGGGACCGAATACTTCTACAACTGGACGGTCGCCCTGACGGTGGAACCGAACAGCTTCGGCCAGTGGGCGACCAACACGACGCGTGACCGCATCCTGAACCTGTACGTCTCACCTGACGGAAAGTACGTGTTCGCATCCGCGCCTGAGTCGACAGATGTCCAGCAACGACAGGCACCGCTGGGTCCGTGATGAAACGTCCCGCCACAAATGCTCCATCTTTAAAAGATGTTCGTCCCCTGTTATAACAGGACTTGACTGTGCCGGAAGGTCCATGTATCCTTCTGTCCCAGGGTCCTGCTGTGATCGACCTGTGTGGCGGAACGTGACAGTCCTCGTCTTGATCCTCGTTGTCCTACCCGGAGCCGCTGGACTCTCCCAGGACTGGAACACGACAGCGGACTGGCGGGAAAGCCCTGATTTCTCCGGTGTTACCTGGGATTCGATCCAGGACCACGACGGGACGCTCCAGCAGGGATACCGGTACGGCTCGATGACAGCAGGGCTGGTCGGGTACTGGCCGATGGATGATTCCTCAGTTCCTTCCTCGGCACCGATCCATGAGACGTTCGAGGATGGCAGTATCGTGGTCGAGGAGCACGATAACTGGACGATTTCGAACGCTGATGGGATTGTGGAGACGACGAGGAGCGCCATAACAGGTGACCGTAGTCTGAACGTGACTGTTGCCGGTGGGACGGGGACGGCGATCTATGCCAACCGGACCGGGCCGATCCAGGAGACCGCTGCCCGGTTCACCACCAGGCTGACCAACCAGCCTGTGAGCGGTGAGAGCATCAACGTCTACTTCGGAGATGCGGCACAGAATGCGGTCTGTGGTGTGGGATGGAGTGGCAACGATGACATGGCAGAGGTCAACAGCGGGACGGTGCTGGTCTCGAACACGCTGAATGAGCCGTACAGGATCGAGTGTGATATCGACTGGATCGGTGGGACGGTCGACACGACGGTGAAGGATCCTGGAACAGGCGATGTGATCGCCCGGCTGAACGATACGGCGTTCACCGGCAGTTCGATCCATATGCTCCGTACTGGCGGCGATTCGGATGGTAGTGTGATGTCGCTGGTGCTGGATGATGTTGGCTGGAGTCGTTCCACTGTTGATACAGCGCTAACGAACGATGGAGGAGTGCACGGTGCATCATACGTTTCCGAAAGCAGGGTCGGTGGGAGCGCACTGGATCTGGACGGGGCGGACGACTACATAACCATCCCTGACAGCGCCTCGCTGGATCTGCAGGATGCGATCACGATCCATGCCTGGGTCAAGCCGGATACCGCTCCGAGCAATTACTACAACATCATCTCGAAGGGTGACGGCGGGGCGAACGGAGAAGCGCCCTGGCAGCTGGCGATACGGCAGAACAGGACACTGTCGGTCTACCGGCTGAAAAACGATAACTACAGCGCGGAACATGCTATCGGAAAGCTGCCGCTTGATGAGTGGAGTTCGGTGACGGTGACCTTCGACCAGGACAGCGGCAAGGTGCGGGCCTACGTGGACGGCAGTCTGGAGCAAAGCTGGACGAAGACGAATCCGATCTATACGGACGATGTCCCTGTGACGATCGGTGATCAGCGGTGGAACGGAGAGCTGACGGACAACAAATTCGACGGAACGATCGACGATGTACGGATCTACGACCGGGCATTGTCGTCGAAGGAGGTCGCGGAGCTGTGGAAGCTGGAACGTTCCTCCCGTGTCACCGACAACGACCGGCTGCAGAGCAGCCTGGTAGGCTGGTGGCCGTTGCATGAGACGGATAGCAGTACTGCCTCCGATCTGTCCGGGCACAGTAATGGCGGGCAGCTCGGTAACGCGACAGATGGTGGAGCAGACACTGCTGAACCGATACAGGGTATGGCAGCGAAGGGCGGATTGACAGGCTATGCATTTGATGGGAGCGATGACTATGTACAGGCGCCTGTATTATCAGAACTGAACACGGGCAAAATAACTGTAGCAGGGTGGGCGAAGTCGTTCGGCCCCCAAGGAGGACGACAGAGTCTTGCCTCTATCAGTGAAGGTGCCGGAAATGATACTTCTGTCCTTGCCCTGACAAACGGAGACGGCAAAGCCCATTTCTGGATCAATGACGGCTCCACTTGGGTCGATGTCACGACACCGACGATCTTCAATGAATGGGTTCATATCGCCGGCACATACGATGGCGAAGACCTCAAGATATATATCAACGGCGAACTGCGGAACACTCTCCACCACCCCGGCAGCATGGAGTCTCCTGGGTCAGATACAGGTATCGGCGCCCGCAATTCGGATGATAGCCATTGGTTCAATGGCCTTCTCGGAGATCTCCGCATCTATGACCGCCCACTCACCGATTCTGAGATAGAGACACTCTACCATCAGGGAGCGGGTGATTTCGCCACTCCACCAGGCAAGGACAATGAGGGGGTCGGTTACTGGGACTTCGATGAGGGAAGTGGGAGAATAGCGGAGGATAGCTGGAATGAGAACGACGGGACGTTCGGTAACGGCTCAGCGTTCACCGAGCCGGACTGGAGTAAAGGGAAGCGAGGGCGGGCGCTGAGTTTCGATGGGACAGACGACCACGTTACCGTTGATCAGATCGCTGTGCCGGCGGGGAACGCTGAACGGACGTTGACAGCATGGGCGAAGATGGAGTCAGGCAACACCAACACCGTCGATAAGAACGTGGTCGGATACGGCAGGAGCAACACCGCTGAGCATTTCGGGATCACGTACGGACTGGGGAGCAGCTACTGCTGGGGGCTATGGGGGTATGGCAGTACATACGACCTATGGTCACAGGATAATGGCTGTTCATCGGGGCAGGTGAGGCTGAATACTTGGTACCATATCGCTGTGGCATACGATGGAACGACGGAGTATATCTATATCAACGGGAAACTGGCGAACAAACAGACAGTGGACCTCAACACGACAGCGACCAGTCTGGAGATCGGGTCCTCCCCGGCATCGGACAATGACTTCCCCGGCCAGATCGACGAGGTCAGGCTCTACAACCAGTCTCTTGAACCACGTCAGGTCCACGACCTGTACCAGTACGGCACGTTCGGCAGGGATATGCGGAGCCGGACCCAGGATAGAGGCATGATTGGCTACTGGAGCCTTGACGAGGATGCAGGGCAGACTGTGTACGATCTGAGCGGACACGGGAATAACGGTACGACAGTAAACTTTGATGGCGATGAACAGGGCTCAACCGGTATTCTGGGAACAACAGCATATGATTTCGATAACACTGATACATTCATCGATGCAGGTAGTGTCTTTGGGAATCAGGACGTGTATGCTGCCAGTTTCTGGTTCTACCCTGTAGATACTGGGGGTCAAGGCGATATACTCGGCCAAGAGAACTTGATGGTGTTCATCTGGAACAGAACAAGCACGGCCGGGACCCAGGAAGTGAACTTCGCGACCTGGGGGAACAACAATAACATAGCAAGCGATATTTCACTCAATCAGTGGCACCATATCTACGGTGAATGGAATACGGAGACAAACCGCATGATTGGCTGGTTAGACGGAGAAAAAACGCTTGATACAAGCTATACTGATGGTGTTGATTCAACCACCTCATCGCTCGGAATCGGGTCGCTTGTAGGGTTCACAGGCAGTAGTACTGTCTTTGACGGTAAAGTTGACGAAGTCCGGATCTACAACCGCTCGCTGAGTCCTCTTGAGATCCAGTCCCTCTACTCCACATCCCGGCGTGGCGAGTTGCTCACCAAGCATGACTTCGGTGGACCGGTCCAGCCCGACCTCAGCAACCTGCTCTACCAGCAGCGGAAAGGCAGCCTGTCGCTCACGACAATCGGAAGCCTGGAAGACGACGTCCGCGAGGACAGGAAGGTGGCCCTCGACGGTCAGCAGCGTGCCTACCTCAACTGGTCGGCGAGCCACGAAACGGTCGCTGTGAAGACGGAGTTCACAACACGACAGAGCAACGTGCTCATCGACGACTTCGAGGACGGAGACACAGAGGAGTACTATGGCGATACCGGAAACTTCAGTGTGGTCTCCGGCACTGTATTCGAAGGTGACGGTGCTCTTTACACCAACAGCAACAACAAGGTCCTCGATTCACGCAGCGGTCTTCCAACCTATCTTGAGGCAGGTGACACGTTCGCGGTCCGGCTCTACCACGGGGACAGCAACACCGGGACCTCCGTCCGGTTCGGGGTCCAGGACGCCGATAACTTCTATCGTTTCCTTGTGAGGGGCAGCCAGGAACTTGAACTCCGGAAACGGGTTGGCGGTTCCAGCACGATCCTGGACAACGTCCCTGCAAACTGGAACGCCGGCGAATGGCTCCGTCTGGAGGGGCGATGGTTCACGGATGGGACCATCAGCGGCACCCTGTATGATGCCAATGGAAATGCCCTCGCTACCGTTTCAGGGACTGACAGTAACTTCACAGAGGGGGGGATTGGCTTCGATACTGCCCCCCAGGCCAACAACCACGAACGCTGGATCGACAATCTGAAGATCAGGGACGGTGCAGCAGACGTCACCACCGCTCCCCGTCTCTCTCGGTATGCGCTCAACGCGTCCACCTACGAGGTCGAGGGCGGCCACAACTACCGGCAGGGCAGCCTTGTCCGGACGGACCCTGACAGCTCGCTTGGCGACCTCAGGCTCGGCACCGAGGACCGGAGTGATTCCTCGCTGATCGGTCACTGGAAACTGGACGAGGCGGTGGCAGGGACCGGCGGAGCGGTGGAGGACCACTCCGGCAGCGGCAACACCGGCAACACCAGCGGCGGGGTGACAACCGGTGTGAGCGGGATCCGAGGCAGTCAGGCGTTCGACTTCGATGGGACGGACGATCACATCCAGACCAACCTGTCAGGGAGCGGTGAGCTGACCTACTCCGTCTGGGCGCGTCCAGCCTCAAGCCAGTCCACCTATGCAGGCATCATCCAGCGAGATGTCGATGCCTATCTCTACGATGCGGTGCTCCGCACCTACCAGGCCAACTGGTCGTTCGCCGTCGGTACCAGCGGTCCAAGCTGGCAGGCAATCCGGACACCGTACCAGGCAGGGACGTGGCAACACGTTGCTGCGACCTATGGCGACGGCGAAGCACGACTCTACCTCAACGGAGAGCTGAAAGAGACGATGGCGATCGACAAGCTCAACAGTACGGCACAGAAAGCTTTCATCGGACGGTACTATGATCCAGGATCACTGAACAGGTTCTACGACGGTCGGCTGGACGATGTCCGGGTCTATTCCAGTGCCTTGAGTCAGGAGGAGATCGACGATCTCTACCGTCCGAGTCCGGGTTACCTCACGACAGATTTCTACGGCACAGGAGACCAGCAGGACGTCCTCGACCTCTCCTGGAACGAACGCCTCCAGACCAACACCGAGCTCCAGGTCAGGGCGAGGAACGCCTCCGGCGTCCAGTCGGTAGGGTCCTCCACAGAATGGCAGGAAGGCACGCCATTCGCCACCGAGCTTGGGCAGGATCAGCTCAGTCTCGGTCAGCCGGAGGGCTTTGAGACAACATCTGTCGGTGGCTCTTCGGATGCCTTCACGAACGCCAATGGGAGCTGGCAGGTCGTGACCGACCAAGGCGATGCAGCAATCTGGGACACGGTCGGCCAGCAGTACAGCATCCTCAAATACGAGCGCGACATGGGCGGGCCGCGTGTCGTCAAGGCCGATCTACGGGACGCGGATTGCAGCGGTAACCGTCCTCATCCCGGCATCATGGTTGGATATGAGAACGACAAAAACTGGGACTGGTTCTACCTCCGGTCCGATACCAACCAGTTCGTGCACGGACAGTATTCGGGTGGCAGTCTTTCCGCAACCACGATCGGGACGCCAACGATCAACTGTGAGGACTACCAGGAGGTCAAGATCGTCGTCAACGGCGATGGAACAGTCGATGCCTACCTGGACGGTGAGCGGTTCGCAAACGATAGATCGATCCAGTACTCCTCAGGCGACGGTATCATCTTCTGGGACGGAGGCACGACGAACTACGAAGGATATGCCGATAACTTCGTCCAGACCAGGCTCGGAGGATCCTACACATCTCAGTGGTTCAGCGGGACGAAAAACTGGGTGCAATGGGAGGCGGACAGCGGCAGGTCTGTTGAACCGATCGCCCAGTGGAAGATGGATGAGGGAAGCGGCCAGGTCGTACCGGACTATGTCGGCGGTTACAACGCATCGCTTGGTGACTCGACAGCCAGTGAGACAGATGACCCGGTTCGAACGAAGGATTGCAGGTACAACGACTGCCTTACGTTCGACGGATCGGATGATAACCTGTACACGTCCACGACGTTCCCCCGGTTCACCCGAGGCCTGACGCAGATGGGCTGGATCAAGGCCGATAGTAACAAAGACAACAACATGTTCGACGCCTATGACAGCGGTGGGAACTGGGAATGGGGGCTTTTCATCAGCTCCACGAACAACGGAGAACTCGATTGCCAGATACGGAATGCAGCAGATTTCGCCCTTGTCGGGAGCAATATCAATGACGGTCGTTGGCACCACGTGGCCTGTACATACAGCCTCATTACAGATACGGCAAAGTTCTATATCGATGGCGAAGAGGTAGGCACCGCCTCCGCAAGTGCCTCTTCCATCGCTCCAGCAGTCGAGACATACTTCGGCCAGCGAGATACTGATGGCAGCTGGAACATCAACGGCAGCCTAGACGACCTCCGCATCTACAATCGTAGCCTGTCTGAAGAAGAGATACGATCAATCTATCATGCACCCTCCAGCTCCTGGTACTCGAGTTCCGTGCAGGTGAGAAGCAGTGAGTACAACCCCACAAAACCTGCCCTTGTCGGCTCGTGGAGCTTCGAGGGGACGGGACAGAACATCCGCGATACCGCAGAACAGAACGACGGTATGCTTGGTCCGAATATGTCCGATAGCAGCCAGGACCCGGTCAGGGTAGACGGTTACTCCGGACAGGGACTCAGTTTCGATGGTATCGATGACTACGCTGAAGTATCGGACAGCTCAGCGTTCCAGGGTGATTTCACCATGACCGCCTGGGTGAAGATCCCGGACGGAGAAGGCGGGGCTGTAACAGACAATTACGATGGCGCTTATCCACAGGCCAAGCTGCGTGTCCATAATGGCGAGATAGGAGGAGGGCGAACGGCCGGAGCCGTCAGATTGCGGCTACACGATGGCAGCAACAACCTCGAAGTGGATTCATCGACAGTCATAGACGATGGCACTTGGCATTTCTTGACAGGTGTACGGAGAGGCGACACAGGGATTGTGTACATCGATGGTGTCAAGGAAAACAGTACCGAGATACAACTCGCACCTGATCTGACACAGGAGAACCGGCGGATAGGTGCACGTGTCGACGGTAACACCAAAGAGTTCTTCGGGGGCACAATCGATGAGGTCAAGATCTACGACCGAGCGCTGTCCACCAACGAGATCCAGGCACTGATGAACCTCTCCGAGTTCACATCGGTGATCGAACAGGAGCGAGGACGTATGGTCGATGCGAACAACACAAATATCAACGGGCAGCGGTTCGATGAGCGATACTACCAGTTCAAGGCGAATCTGCTGTCCGGAAGTGCACAGAGCTCACCGCGGATCGAGCAGGTCTGGCTGGCCAATGCCTCCGGCTGGTCATCATGGTTCACCGACCCGACCGGGAACCCGCTCGACCTGGACAGCGCACGGTACGCACAGCTCCAGTTCAACCTCTCCTCCACCGTTGCCACCAACACACCGACACTGGACAACGCCACACTCGACCTCGCCGACGCGTTCACACCACTATCACTGCCACGGCAGTACACCATTGACAGCTGGCAGGAGTGGCTGGACGGGACGTTCTACAACACCGAGGTGGACGGCAGCCAGGGTGAGGAGGTGCGTATCGGGACCCGGAACGGCTCCGATTCCTCACTTGTCGGCTACTGGCGGCTCAACGAGAACGTCGTCGGTGAGGGCGGGATCGTGACGGACAGCTCCGGCAACGACAACGACGGCGTGACGAAAAACGGCGTGACAACGAACGTCGACGGGATCAGGAACACGACAGGGTTCCATTTCGACGGAGACGATGACTATGTGCGGCTCCTGCTCCCGGAGATCGAGAGCGAAGTCACAGTCTCTGGCTGGATCCGTTTTGAGAGCTTCGATAATTCCAACGGGGCCGATGAGTGGCAGTTCCTCGTTGACACCTACAACGGCACACAGCGATCATACAGGCTCGGAAAGCGCACCAGCACGAACGAGTTCACGTTCAACATCAAGCTCGAGAACGGCACCAGTCCCTGGTGTGACAGCGGATTCGTGCCGAACCTTGAGCAGTGGTACCATCTCGCCGGGACGTACGACGGCGAGGAGCAGGAGATCTACGTCGATGGGAAACAGGTGGCCTCCTGCTCACTGCCAGGCGATCTGGAAGGCTCGCGGCTCGTCGGCATCGGAGCAGAGCCGCAGACAGGCGGACTGAACTGGTTCCACAACGGTTCGATCGACGACGTGAAGATCTACTCGCGCGCACTTCCCCAGTCAGAGATCATCGACGAGTACCGACCGTCTCCACGCTACTGGACCTCCGGTTTCATCGACTCCACCAACGACACACAGACCTGGGATGGCTTTGAATGGGCTGAGATGCTGGAAGGCGGGACCGAGATCGAAGGACGGGCACACACAGCGAGCAGTGTCAACGTGACAGAGACACAGGACGATTGGGACCGCGGTTCCTCCTCCATCGCAGCCCACGACAAGCTGGTCGGCTACTGGCGGTTCGAAGAGAAGGTAGACGGCAGCGGTGGCACAGTCAGGGACTGGAGCGGGAACGGGAACAGCGGCACCACAAGAGGAGGTGTGCAGACCGCTGCTGGAGGGTTTATTCCACAGAGCAACGCATACAGCCTTGACGGCGTTAATGACTACATCGACATCCCTAACATGACCTTTGGTTCGACCATAACTGCTTCAGCCTGGGTCAATCTGGATGAGAGACCCTCCCCCGGGAACTATGGGGAAGTACTCATCTGGTCGGGCGGGGAGTATCCGATCACAATCTGGGAAGATGGTTCAATCGACTACTATGACGGCAGTCGGGCGGAAAGTAGGAACCTTACCTGGCAACCTGGGAAATGGTATCATATTGCCGTCGCCGCCGACAATGGTGCCGTCACCCTATACAGGAACGGAGCGAACGTCACCTACGACAGGACCTCGTCTGGCGGTCAGATTCGTGCAACAAAAATCGGTGCAAACAATAACTTCTACCCGATGGACATTGACGAAGTCCGTGTCTACAACAAATCACTCAGCCAACAGGAGATTCGTTCCGAGTACTCCTCAATGAGCTACACCTCCCTGTGGTTCACCGGTTCCAAGAACTGGGTGCAGTGGGAGGCGCGTGGCGGGCAGGCGATCAGGCCGACAAACCACTGGGCGATGGACGAGGGCTCCGGCCAGCAGGTAGGTGATGGCATCAACGATCAAAATGGGGCGCGTGGAACAAACACAACCTCGGAGAGCGGCGATCCAACATGGGTGGACGACTGCCGGTACGATGGTTGCCTTGAATTCGATGGAACGGATGACTACGTCAACGTTTCAGACTACACCGCGGTTGACGGCTCCACCGAAGCCACCTGGAGCTTCTGGCTCAAGCTCGACGGTAGCTCCGCAGAGGACAACTACGTCTCGAAGTACAGCAACCCTGACTCTGTCTTCATCATCGATGACGGCGTAGGCGCCAACACCGTCAGATCCACGATCTACAACGAATCAGACACCGGTCTTGCAGCGGAGACAGGATCGCTGACCGTTGGTGAGTGGCACCACGTCGTCACCACGTACGACCAGGATACCCTCCGGGTCTATGTTGACGGTACTGAACAAGCATCCAGCACCGTCACCGGCTTCAACCGGCTCGCACAGCAGGCCAACCAGGCGATGGAGATCGGATCGTGGAAAGGGCAGAGCATCAACGACCGGATCCTCGACGGACGACTCGACGATCTCAGGGTCTTCAACCGCAGCCTCTCCGCCTCCGAGGTCAGCGCACTCTACCATGCCACATCCGCAGCCTCTCAGCCTGCCGCGATGCAGGTCCGCACCACCAGCTACGACCCCGACGATCCCGCCCTCATCGGCTCATGGAGCTTCGAAGGTACAGGGCAGACAGTCGCCGATAGTTCCGGTAACTCCAATACAGCAACACTGAGCGAAAACGCTTCACAGCACAAAACCGATCCCAGACGAGCAGATGGGTACTCGGGACAAGGACTGGACTTTGATGGCAAGAATGACTATGTAGCCGCCAACACATTATCTGCAATCGACCGGAGCCGTAATCATACAGTTGCCCTGTGGTTGAAACTTGATGAACTTAGATCCATCCAGACAATCTTCAACCACTACGACAGCGGGGACAATGAACTATTCGGATTCTCCTATGAAACATCCCCTGACTCCCTCGGAGTAGGGGTCTATGACTACGACTCAGCAAGCTACATCGACAAAGTCAACGCAAGTTTCGAGAGCACGAACTGGACCCATATTGCATACACATGGAACAAGAACACAGAATCCCTTACCCTCTATATGAACGGCCAAGACAAGACCGACCCAGGCGGAGCAGTTTCAATAACGGGTTCTGACGAATTAACCATCGGACGTCATCCAAGCTCCATCAAATTCGTTAACGGCACAATCGACGAAGTCAAAGTCTATAACCGCAGCCTCTCACAGACTGAAATAAAGGGGCTCTACAACCTCTCAGACTTCACCTCCGTTACCGCCAAGGAATGGGGAGCCAGGGTCAGTGCGAACACCACCGCCCTCGACGGCAGCAGCTTCCAGGACAGCTACTACCAGTTCAAAGCCAGCCTGCTCACCGGTGACACCAGCAGCATCCCAAAGATGGAGAAGGCATGGCTGGCCGATGTCAGCAGATGGAGCAGCTGGAACTCCAGCCCTGACTTCACCGACCTCAGCCTCCCATCCAACCGGTACGCACAGCTCCAGTTCAACCTCACCACGACCAGCCCGACAGCCTCACCCGCCCTCCGGCAAGCATCGCTGCGCATCGGCGGCCAGTCAGGCAACCTCGCCCCGTTCACCGGGCCACCGGCGTTCACCAACTACACCGGACAGCATGCCTTCAACGCATCAGCACTCGTCGTTGACTTCTCGGGCGATGATGATATCCAGAGCTGTACGGTCTTTGCCACGGACGGTACAACGGACATCAGCACGGCTGGCACCGTCAACACCGCCTTTGGCAACCAGACCCAGGCGGCCTGCAATTACTCCCGGATCGATGACAGCATCAGCGGGTTCGCGATCAATGATGTGATCGACGTGACCATCCAGTTCACCGACTCCGCTAACAACCAGGTCAACACCTCGACTGCCTCGAACCCCATCCCGAACCGCGTCCCACAGGTCCTGGACCGGGAGAACTTCCCGGCCAACCCCGACCAGGGCGATGACGTCAACATCCAGGTCAACACGACGGACCAGGAAGGCGATCCGATCCCGTGGGTCAATTTCACCGTCGAGAAAGATGGCACCCTCCTCGTTGATAACCAGAACGGCACACGCGTGGTCATCGGCGACCAGCAGCTGTGGAACTCCAGTACCTTCACCCTCGATGAGGGCGAGGTCGTGTACAACTGGAACGCGACCATCAGCGACGGCTATGACACACGAACCACAAGCGGCAGCATCAGCCTCATCGACGTCGCCCCACAAGCGACAGCACCGGCCACCTTGATCCCGTCACCGTGGAACATCCCCGCGACCCTGCACCGACCCGGCGACAGGATCAGGATCGTCTCGAATGTCACCGACGAGAACGGGCGCGCTGATCTGACCAATTACACGATCACGGTCCGCGATCCTTCGGGGACGGTCGTCCAGACCTACCGGTCCCCCCGGGAGGTACGAGAGATCTACCAGGGCTACACCATCGCCTCCAACCACATCCTCCCAGAGGACGCCCCCACCGGCCAGTGGAACATGACCGTCACGGCCGAGGACAGCACCGGTATGGTCGATACCAACAGCTCCACGTTCAACGTCACGACGGTATCCGATACCACCTTCGAGATGGAGTACAGCCTCGGCTCCGGCGCGGAGCGGTACATCGACCGGAACCCCGCCCAAGAAGGCACCTACACCGACCTGGACTTCCCGTACCTCGTCTCGATCAAGGACAACGTGATGGCCGGTCTTATCAACTATGGGACCTTCCAGCGGCTTGTCTACCGGGATACCGGTGGGGCCCTGGTCAACATCAGTCAGCCGATGGCTGATAATACCTACATCCTCCCGATGTCCCGGGCAAGCCTTGTCGACCTCGAGGAGCTGGAAGGCACGTTCACGACAGGCTTGTTCCGGGACAAGTCTTTCCTCGAACAAGCCCAGGCAAACATCGAGGGAGGGGTCAGCGATGAGAAAACCGTCAGGGTGACACTCGATTTCAGCGACACCAACATCGTCCTCAACCCACAGTTCAACGGCGAACTAGGAGCCGGCGTCTATGAACTCAGCCTGCAAAACCAAGGACTCGAGAACCGATCTATCGTGATCGGAATCAGCCCTGTTGGTCGGGATCAATGACCACAACCTTTTAGACAAAACCACCACCATCCTGTTACCATACACCCACGATACCCAATGCCACGAACACGCTACCTTCTCCCGATCGCCATCCTGCTGTTACTGACAGGGCTGGGCGCCGGCTGGTGGGATACCGGCTGGGAGTACCGCCAGCCGATCGAGATCACAGAACGGTCCGGTGAGGATCTGCAGGACTATGCGGTCGATATCGATCCTGGCCTCATCCCGACGGACGGCCTTGTCGGGTCGTGGCATTTCTCCGCAGGTGACGGACCACAAGCACGGGATTACTCCGGGTACCAGAACCATGGGCGTCTGAGCCCTGGAGCGACCTGGTCATCCGGTGTGGCCGGATCAGGGATCGGACTGCCAGGGACGGATGACCGGGTCAGGCTGACGAACGACACCGAGCTCGACAGCCCACAGAGCTGGACGGTCTCTATCTGGGCGAAGACCGACGAACTGGAGACAACTGAGAACTATCTCATCACCAAGCAGGACGAGACCAACAGGCCGTTCACGTACAGGCTTGCGGTATTCGATTCGAGTGACTGTACATCCTTCGATGTGACCTTCTATGACACCGACTACCGGGGTATCAACACCTGTGTCGATGTCGATCTGGACGAGTGGACGCATTTCACAGGCACCTACGACGGCGACACATTGCGAGCATACGTCGACGGCAGACTTGTCGGGCAGGCCGATCCACCTGGGGACCCGCCGAGCATCGAGGCACCTGTCACCGTCGGCAACTCACCGTTTTTCAACAGCGACGGCAGCCATGATTGGGACGGGCAGATCGACGAGGTACAGATCTACGACAGACAGCTGTCACAGGATGCGATCCAGGAGCTTGCATCGCCGAAAGCGCGGCTCGACCTCCAGGATGTACGGTTCACCACGAACGACGGGCAGCAACTGGATTACTACCACCGGTACGACGACGAGTTCTGGGTCGAGATCCCGCGGATCGATGCCGGCAGCAACAGGACGATCGAGATGTACTACGGGAACAAAGACGCGGCAACGGAGAGCGATCCACAGGATACATTCACCTTCTACGATGATTTTGAAGACGGCACGGTGAACGATTCATGGATCGCATCGATCGGACCCGTCTCCATAAGCGATCCGAACAACGACGGCGACCTGGAGCTGGTATCCCAGAGCAACAATAACTACGTCGCCATCCGGGACCTGGAGATGCGGAACGGGTTCGTGGAGGCCGAGACGTATTCTGCACCCAATACGGTCAACTGGATCAACGCCCGGCTTGTCAACCGTTCCCGCTGCTGCTACGGCAACTGGATCCGTTTCGGGCTGAGCGATCAGGACAGCAATGACAAGTGGGACATGGTCTATGCCAACGATGATCTCGCCGACTGGCCGAGCAGCACCATCAACCTCACCCGGCAGACACGTAACATCCGATTTGGTGGTGGCTTCTACGAAAAGAACCTCACAGCATTCGCCGACGATGATATGGATGGAACATTCGACGTCCAGAACAGCACGAATGATAGCCTAGTCGAGAAAGGTGGGATCGGGATATCGGACTTCGATACCAACGTCTGGTATGACAACGTCATCGTCCGGAACTACACCAGGCCCGAACCAGCGGTCTTCAGGGGCGAGGAACACCGGAAGCCGGGTGCGGTGGAATCAACCGGTTCCAGCAGTGGCCTGGGCGATTCCTTGTTCAATACCGAGGTCGGATCACGGCCGGGGAACGGAAAGCTGGGTGACATCGGCAAGGACAGCTCCCTGATCGGCTACTGGCCGCTGGAGGATGAACGCGGCGAGGTGAAAGACTACTCCGGCAACAACAACGACGGCTACCTCGCGTACTCCGCACTTGCGTTCGATGGTAAAAACGATTACGTCCGTATCAATGACAGTAGTAGTCTTGATGTCGGAACGATCACCATCACCGCCTGGGTGAAACGCCAGCAACCATGTGACGACAATGCACAGATCGTGAACAAGCTCAGCGGCACTGGAGGCTACCGGCTGATCGGCTGTGGCGGCGGCAACCAGGTCCAGCTCAGCTACGGCAACGGTACCACGTTAACCCATGTCAGCGGGCCCCAGGGTGTCCGACGCGATCGGTGGAGTTTCGTGGCAGCGACGTTCAACGGCAGCTCGATAAGCTTCATGGTCGATAACACCTACAACGTCCTCGACGCCCCACTGTCCTCCCTGGCAGCCAACAGCCAGCCCGTCGATATCGGCGACCCCTCCACCGGTCTCGGCTCAGGACCGTTCAAAGGCATTGTCGACAATGTCCGTATCTATAACCGAGACCTCTCCCGGAAGGAACTGCTCGACCTTTACAACCAGCGGCCTGTATCCAGTAGCGGGCTTGTACTCCATCAGGCGTTCGAAGAAGATCCCAGCATGTGTGACCCAACGGCAAGCGTTTTCTGCCTGGATGATGACTCCGGTAACGGCAACCACGGCGAGGCAAACAACTTCGACACCAACCGATGGAACACCGGTTCGGGCTGGGCGAATACCGATCCCGACGGAACAGTCCGCGGCCAGAGCGGTATCAGGAACTCCTCAGCGTTCCGGTTCGACAGTGAAGACGACTGGATCAAGGTGGACTACGATTCCGCCGAGAACATGGAGGAACTCAACACAGACAGCCTCACCTTTTCGGCCTGGATCAAACCAGAGTCCATGCATCCTTCCGCAGGCTCCCACACCGGCGGGGACCATATCGCTGGACGGGTAGGGGATGTCAGCGGCCAGGCACGTACGACAAACACCGATGACAACTGGCGTGTCGCTTTGGGCGACCAGAAGATAGGGTTCTACACAGACTCGGTCCAGAACTACGATGACAACCGGATCACAGGTCAGATCGTCAATACAGGCGAATGGCAGCATGTCACCGCAGTCTATGACCACGAGACAACAGAGAAACGGATCTATCTCAACGGGAGGCTGGTCCTCAGCAACTACACAGCCGGCAGCCCGCCTGACCCGCTCCATCCCAACACCAACCCCGTGACGATCGGTTCCACCTTCGACTGGACGAACAACGACAACGCCTTCGACGGCATGATGGACGAGGTCCGGATCTACTCTTCGGCCCTGAGCTCAGAACAGGTCAAACAGCTGTACAGCCCGTCCCCCGGCCTCCTCACCACATCCCTGATCAACGGCGGCTACGCCTCCTGGCAGAACCTTTCCTGGAGCGGAGAACTGCCCCAGGGAACAGATGTAGAGGCACGGGCGCGGTCGCTGACAGATGTGGCCCGCATCACCACAATCGGCGAGTGGGGTGAAGGCATGGGTGGCTGGAAATACCGGAGACAGGTCACGATCGAAGAGCTGGCAGGCACAGAGATTCCCGGCCCAACAGCCAAGTTTTACATCAATACACAGCGCCTGATCCGTCAGGGTAAGCTCCAGCCCGATTGTGACGATGTCAGGTTCCGGATTGACGGAAAAGCCCTCGATCACTGGGTCGAGGGTGGCTGTAACACTAACCGGACGGAGATGCACCTCAAGCTTCCGCAGATGAATGCGAACGAGGAAAAGAGAGTATGGATGTACTACGGTAATCCTGCCGCTCCCAACAACGAAGACGAAGCACCGCACGAGTTCCTCACCGTCCACCCTGACGACTCAAATGTTGGCTCGCTGTGGTACTACGAATCCAACCAAGACGGTACATTCGATGCAGGAACGGAGTTCGACGAAGGAACATACATTGGCGAAGACGATGGCGGTATCGTGGTCTCGGACTTTAGTGGCGGGAAGGAATGGGATCTGGTGAGCTTCGACACCAACAATGATGTCTGGCGGCTCTGGGAGGATATAGGAGGCGCTCCTCCAGGCGAACCCACATGCACGATCTATTCAGGCAGCTACAGCACCAAGGCCCAGGGTATTGATGCAGGCGACCTCGACAACGACGGAGATATGGACATCGTCAGTAACAGGCACGGTATCTGGCTAGAGAACACCGGCAGCTGCAGCTGGAACCAGAATAGCCTTCCCACCTCGGGAGATCGAGATATCGTGGTCGAAGACTTCGACGAGGATGGCTGTGCTGATTTGGCGAAGAACGATGGAAGTGACGTCACCTTCTTCCCCGGCAACTGTGATGGAACATTTGGAACAGGTTCTGCCGTCTATTCCAGCAGTGGGAGCGCCGGTACCGACTTGTGGCTGGGACGTGGCGATTTCAACGAAGACAGACATTATGATCTCATTATAAACGACCAAGACCCCGGTGACATCTATATCTACGCAGGGAACGGTGATGGCGCCTTCAGCCAGATCAACACAATCAACGACGAAAGCTATGATCACATTAACCCCACCGTCTGGGACGTTAACAAAGACGGCCACGATGACTTCGTCGGTACCGAACACGGAGACAGTGATGTCCACTACTTCGAAGGCAATGGCGACGGCACCTTTACCAAGGACCCTAACGGCAAGATCGACAACCAGCCCAACCCGCTCGGCTCCGCACTTTACATGGAATACACCGACCTTCTCAATACGACGGTAGGAGTAGAACAGGTGCTGGAGGACACGCGGTTCCTCGATACGACAGGCTCCTATCTCTCCGAGTGGAAACGCGGCTCCTTCAACACCGTCAACTGGGAGACAAGCGGTGGCAAACCACTTGAGCCTGTCAGCCAGTGGCGGATGAACGAAGGCAGCGGCCAGTTTGTCAATGACTCCTCTCGATCTAATGTCGGCTTTCTCGGCTCCAACGCTTCCACACATCCGTCAGACCCGACTTGGACGAACGAATGCCGCCACAACGGCTGTCTCAGCTTTGATGATACAGAGTACGTCCGGGTTTCGGATTCCAACAGCCTCGACGTTAAATACATCACCATGTCAGCCTGGATCAAGACAGACGGCACCGATACCTCCAATATCGTCGTGAACAAGGAGAACACCTACGAGATGGCGGCCGGGTGGAAAGGACTCTCCCTTGCCGCAGCCGGCAACGGCTGTAGTACATGGTGTGACGGCTGGATGATTCAGAATGCAGGAGCGATCCAGAACAATACCTGGACCCACATCGCTACAACCTGGGACGGCGACATGGGAAGAGCGTATATCAACGGGGAACAGGTGGCGGAGGCCGATCCGAGTGAAGGAGACGGATACATCGTCAGCACCAGTCGCGACCTTGGTATCGGGGCCCGGGACATCGATCAGACACCGCATTCCCGGTTTAGGGGGCAGATCGACGACGTCCGCATCTACAACCGCAGCATTTCTCCTGAAGAGATTCGGACACTTTCCAATTCACCAACAGAATCCTGGCAACCGACCAGTCTTCAGACCAGGACAGGCAGGTTCAAGCCAGGAGACAGCCTGATCGGTTCATGGAGCTTTGAAGGAACTGGCAGCGTCGTAGCTGACTCCAGCAGGTTCGGCAACAACGGCAATATCGACACCGGGACAGACAGTATTGCGTGGCGCGGTACGGATGATTGGGACAGTCTTGCCAGTCAGGAAAATGTTGTGCACGATGGAAACTATGACCATCCCGGAAGCGATACTGTACAGCTCGGGTATAACTATGGTCCAGAGTCCAACCTACAGGCTCATTATCCCCTCGACACTTCAGTTAACACCTCAATCGACGTAAGTGGGAACAACAACGACGCAACTGCTGCTGGAGGTACACCACAAGATCAACAAACAGCTATATTGGGTACTACTGGATGGCGGTTAGACGGAAACAGCGCACTCGATACACCGCTCTCCTATAGCGGGGGAAGCGGCCCGTTCTCCAGCTCAGGCGGCTGGACCATCATCGGCTGGATGAAAGTACACAGTAGTAGTAACGGCGAACGCTTCTACTCCCTTGACTGCTCCGAGATATTCTGCCTGATCGACTACAACGGCAACTGGCGTCTCTGCATGGATAACTGTAACACAGATCTTCGTCCTTCGGTCTCCATCAATACGGGAACCTGGCAGCTCGTCACCGTCGTCTATGACAACGCCAATAACGACGGGGAAATTTGGGTTGATACGACAGAAATTGCTAACGGGAATGTCGGCTCCAGCGTCGGGGGGCAGAGCCGCTGTCTTACAATAAACATGAATACAGAAGGCTGTAGCCCTACCTCTGCCAACCCCGACACCACAGTCGACAACATCCACGTCTTCCAAGAAAGCTTCCACTCGGCAGACATCCAAAACTTCTACCAAACAGCCTTCCAGGGCCACATCAACACCAGCTGGAAAACGTTCGACCATGTTGTTGAAGCGGAAACGGTCCGTCTTACAGATGTACAGACAACATTGAACGGTGATTCATTGACAGCCTATGTTGAGACCGACCCTGATGGAGACGGAACGGTAGAAGAGACAAGCAACCCGATATCACTTGACGGAAGTGGTGGTCCCTACTCGGTAACCGGCCTAACGACAGACACCCAACGGGCTCGTGTCAGCGTCAAACTCAATTCCGACAAACCCACTACAACACCAGAGATAAGAGGGTTCAGCCTCGACGCACAATACAGCGAGCCAGCTCGTAAAGAGGGATACAGTGGACGTGGTCTCTCCTTCAATGCCGAGGAAGGAAGCACAGCAGTATCCGATAGCAAGAGCCTTGACGTCGGACAGGAGATAACCCAGACAGCATGGATCAAACCCGTTGGTGACCCGACCGACAACAGGGGGACTATCGCCACCAAGAACCGTGCATATTACTTCCAGCATTATATAGACGACCGTATAGCTGTTTACACCTACTGGAACAACAGTGGAACACGCGGTGGTTCCTCGTACTTCTACTCCAACTCCCAAGTACCACGGAACGAATGGACACACGTTGCCTGGACAGAAAAAGGAGGTACACGAAAGATCTACATCAATGGCGAGCTAGATGCAACAGGCTCCTTCGAAAGTTCGATATGGAAGAGCGACGCAACACTTGAACTCGGGGCACAGAACGAAGATAACAGGAAGTTCAACGGAACAATCGACGAGGTCAAGATCTTCGATAGAGCACTCTCCCAAGAAGAAATCCAAAAGATTGCACAAGTATCCGAGTTCACACCTGTCCTCGAGAACGAGACCGGCAGCTCGTTCGATACGACAGGAGAATACACACAGTACAAGATCAACCTCCTGACCGGCGATACCGCCAGTGTCCCCTCGGTCGACCACGTGACCCTCGGAAAAGCTTCTGACTGGAGCCAGTGGTTCTCCGCGACCAGCGACAACCCACTCGAGATCGCGAACGGCAGGTATGCACAGGTCCAGTTCAACCTGACCAGCACCAACGCCACCAACACCCCGCTTGTCGATTCCGCTACACTGGGCAAAGACATGGCCCTTGACAGCCAGGCACAGTTCGAGGACGGGAACATGGACAACACCGAGGCCGACAGCATGCCGGGCTGGTTGAAGACCGGTCAGCAGGACGGCTACGATACCTCACTCGTCGGCCAGTGGCGGTTCGAGGATATCGACGGTCGGGCGGTCCTGGACAGTTCAGGCAACAGCCATACCGGGACGTTCCAGGGGATGCAGAACAACGGTACACTAGGAAGTACTACGTCCCCAGACAGCAACGATCCGTACTGGACTCCAGGCTGTCGACGTGACGGATGTCTCCGGTTCGATGGCGAAGATGACTTTGTATCCACAGAAGTCAATCTCGACGGAAGAAACACAGTCACAGTCACCGCATGGGTCAAGCCGGAACGTATCAGGAGCCAACACATCTTCGGTGGCCGGGACGATGCCAACAATGAGAACCAGAACTTCAGACTATTAGGAGACGGCACGATTCAGTGGAGCACATGGGATGGGTCAACAAACCAAGGAATAACGCAGGCTGGATCGTATTCAAAAGACAGCTGGATGCATGTGGCAGGGACGTTTGATACAAACAATGGCTACAAACTGTACAAAGATGGTATATTGATTGCAGAGTCGACAGACACTACCTTCTATGACAACGGCGTCACCGAAACCATAGGAGCACGAGAAACACAGCTGTCCAACTTCTTCGACGGTAAAATTGATGACCTCAGAGTCTATAACCGCGTACTTAACCCACAAGCAATCAACCAGACAATGCGAGGGAAAGCTGTCGACGGTTCCGTCGCTCACTGGCCTCTCGATACCGGCTACGGCCAGACAGCATTCAACACAGCGTTCTGGCAGGAAGGGGTGAAAGACAGCGGCGGAATCAGCTTCGACGGCAGCGACGATTACGTCCAGCTCCCTGACAGCCCCCAGCTGGAGATGGGCACAGATGATCTGACAGCCATGGCCTGGGTCCGGACGAACAGCTCATCGGCACAGCGGTTCGTCGATACTGGAGCACGGTCCACAGGAGGCTACAGTCTCTTTTACTCCAGCGGCACGAATAGCTTCCTCCCGCAGTGGCACACCGGCAGTAACAGGCAGAGCGTCGGCGGTGGTCCGGACATCAGCGACGGCCAGTGGCATCACGTGGCAGCGGTATGGGACCGAGACAATCGTATCCGCGCCTATGTTGACGGAGAACTGGTCGACAGCGAGGTACCGAGTTTCAGCGCATCAACCTACATCGACAACAGCTTCGTCCCTGCGATCGGGGCCGAGGGAGACGCATCAAGCCAGTTCGTCGATGGCCGTATCGACGACGTCAGGGTGATCTCCCGGGCCCTGAGCGGGGACGAGATCCGTGATATCTATGATCACAGTGAGGGCCGCTATACCTCCCAGTTCATCGATTTCTCCTCCGGCACCGAGTGGGAGCGACTGTCGTGGAACCGTGAGCTGATGCAGGACACCAACGTCTCCGCCCGCGTCCATACCGCCCGCAACGTCGACAGGGACGACAGTAAACAGGACTGGGACCGCGGGACCACAAGCTTCAGCACACAGGACGACCTCATCGGATACTGGCCATTGGAAGGCCCTGGAGCGAAAGATCGAAGCGGGAACCAGAACCATGGTGATGTCATCAACGGCGTTGACACCACAGAAGAAGGTTTCATCCCGCAAAGCAACGCCTACAAGTTCGACAATGACGATGATGTCGTCAACGTCACCGATTCAAGCAGCCTCGACATCGATGAGAGCTTCACATGGTCGATGTGGGTCAACATCGATACGATCTCGGACAACGACGAGACTGTCTTCGGCAAGCGGAGCGCCTACGAGCTAACGATCAAGCGTGACCGGTTCAAGATCGTCTCCTGGGCCGATGACTGGTATCCCTACCACAACATGAGCCTCACCAACCAGTGGCACCACATCGTCATCACCGGGCAAAGCGACGGGAGCAGCAGGACACTCTATATCGACGGCCAGAAGATCGCAAGCGGCGGTCCCTCCTATACCATGGACGTCAGCGACTACCCGCTCCAGATCGGGCGGTGGCCATCCGGGGACGGTAACGGCATCGACGGGCGACTCGACGACCTCAGGATCTACGACACTCGACTCACCAGCAGGGAGGTCCGCTCCCAGTACTCCTCCATGGCCTTCCTCTCCCCCTGGCAGGACGGCAACAAGAACTGGATCAACTGGGACAGCACAGGCGGCACACCTGTCAGCCCGGATCATCGATGGAGGATGGACGAAGCACAGGGAACCGTCATCAATGACACCGTTGGCGACCGCCACGGGAGACTGGGCAACGGTACCAGTGGCACCGCTCCTACATGGACAGACAGATGCGCATTCGACAGCTGCCTCAGGTTCGACGGTCAGGACGATTTCGTCAACGCCTCAGGCCTCGCCATCGACAGGAACCGCTTCACCTGGAGTGCTTGGGTCTATCATAACTCCACAGAAACCGGATGGCAGAGCATCCTGCGTGATATCGGTACCACGAACTTCCAGGAACACGACAGCAACATCGTCGGCTGGTACGTCGCCAACGCCACCGGCACCGATACCTTCCTCAACACCGACTTCACGAACCAAAGCTGGACTCATTACACCGGCACATTCAACGGCATCACCGGGACAGTCAGACTCTACCAGGACGGCCAGCTCGTCGCTGAAAAAAGCATGGACGGTCCGGTCGGGGAGACCTACGGATACTACATCGGAAGCGCCGCAGGCGGGAGCGAGTTCTTCGACGGCAAGATCGACGACATCCGTCTCTTCAACCAGACACTCTCTCCCTCCGAGGTCAACGCACTCTACAACGCCCCAACCAGCTCCTGGCAGACCGACGTCGGACAGGTCCGTGCAGCAGGTAACATCCCCGACACCGACCTCATCGGCGCCTGGAGCTTTGAAGGAACAGGACAGACCGTCATAGACACCAGCCCCGCCCGGAACCACGCAACCCTCGGCATCAACGCATCGATGGCGATCGATGACCCCTCCAGGACCGACGGCGTATCAGGACGCGGCATCCAGTTCAGCGGCGGAGACGACGTCGTCCGCGGTCCAAAAGTCCAGATACCCTCCCAGTACACCATCACCGAATGGGTCAGAGGCGACCTCGAGGACCAGGACAGCGAGAACATCTACGGCGCCGGCTGGCGGCGGAAGATCGCCCTCAGACACGCCGCCGGTGGAACCACCGGCATCACAGGCATCCTCATCCGGAACCAGGCAGACAACGGATACCACAACATCACAACAGACATCAACCACCTCGATGGCAAATGGCACCACCTCGCCGCCACCGTCAACAACGACACCGGCGAGGTCAACGTCTACCTCGACGGCGATCTCGTGGTCTCGGACACGATCCCTGGCCAGTACCAGGGTGCTCCATATCTTTCCCTCGGTGCCCGGCAACAGGGATACGGCAATTTCAACGGGCAGTACGATGAGGTCAGGATGTACCGCACAGAACTGTCAGCATCCCAGATCCAAGAACTCATCAAGATCTCCGAGTTCACACAGCCGTTCGAGGACGAGACAGGACAGCGATTCGACGGACTGAACAAGAATCCGCTCGGCCAGGGATTCACACCCGAACAGTACCAGTACCGCCTCTCGACCCTCACAGGCGATAGCACCAGTCTCCCAACAGTCAGCAGCCTCGAGACGGCCAGCGTCTCCGCATGGACACCATGGATCAACAACAGCACCGGCACCGACCTCGACGTACCTGATGCCCGCTGGCTCCAGATACAGGCAGACCTCCGTGGCAAGGCGACCACGACGCCGTTGATCGATCTCTTCGAGATCCAGAGCAGCATCGGGCGCATCAACCCCGCTCCACGACCCGCTACACCGACAGCAACGAACTATACCACAAAACACGCGTTCAACGTCTCAGCGTATGCGGCCGATCTCAGTGGCGGTGACGACATCCGGTCATGCACCGTCCACGCAAGCCACAACGGCTCCACCTACTCCTTCACCGGTACCGTCGATACAAGCTTCGGTGGCAACCTCCAGGCAGCCTGTAACCTCTCACGAGTCGACACCAGCCTCAGCGGCTTTGACGCACTCGACCCCATCGATGTCACCGTCACCTTCACCGACAGCATGGGCACCAGCGCCAACACCACGACCATAACAAATGCGATCCCGAACAGGAAACCAACCATCATCGACCGTCGCCTGGTCCCGCTCAACCCCGAGCTCAACGACGACGTCACCATCGAAGTCGAGGCCAACGACACCGAAGAGACCACCGTCTGGGCCAATTTCACCGTGAACGAGAGCGGAACAACCATCATCGATAACGAGAACGGCAGCCTCACGATCAACGCAGACGGCAACCAGGTCTGGAACTCCACCGCATTCACCCTGACAAACGAGGACGCAATCTACCGGTGGAGCGCCGAGATCAGCGACGGCTACGAGACCACCACAACCTCCGGGGCCTACACCCTCCGGGCCGAACCACCCAACGTCACAGCAGTCAAGACCAGCATCCCCGAACCGTGGGATCTCCCTGCGGAGCAGTACCGTCCCGGTGACACCGTCAGGGTCACAGCAGACATCTCCGATATCAACGGGCCGGCGAACCTTGAGGAGTACAACATGACCCTGATCAGCCCCGACGGCACCGTCCGCGAAACAACCAGCCTCGAGGAAACCAACACCATCCTCAACGGCTACCAGGTCACCGGGACCGCGACCACCGTCGAATCCGCACCCACCGGCATCTGGACCATCAAGGTCACCGCCACCGACCGCGATGACCTCACCGCAGTCAACAACACCACCGTGCAGTTCCGCACCTTCAACACCACCACCCTCGACCTCGACCACAACCTCAGTAACGATGATAGGTACATCGACGGCGAGACCGCCACGCCCGGGACCTACACCGACCTGGCGTTCCCATACATGGTCTCGAGTACGCCTGAGATCCTGACAGGTATCATCAACTACGGCGGCTTCGAACAGCTCAAATACGGTGACAGCAACGGCCGAGCACGGGCCAACATCACCGAACAGTACCGCAACAACATGTACCTCCTTCCGATGGCCGAGATCAGCATCTCCGAACTCGAACGCCTCGAAGACAACTTCGCACCCGGCCTGTTCAGCGACAGAGACTTCCTCGATGCGGCCAGCACCTCCTTCCTCAAAGGACCAACAGACCAAAAAACCATCCAAGTCACCCTCAGCTACCACAACTATCCACAGATCAACATCAACGGCTTCAACGGATCAATAACCGGTAACCAGCGCCTCACCATTCATCGCGGCCCCGCCACCAACGACACCGTCGACATCCGCATCCGACACTAGCCATCCATGATTGAACGGGACCACATCGCACCGGCCATTCCCTCTCCTCGCTGCCCCTATCGGGACAGCAACACAGCCCCTCCCGTCAGAACGATCGGCCCCCACCTTCCGGCTCCTCATCAGCGACCACGTCGGCATCAGGGGCACGGCCACGTCCATGCGACCGACCACATCGGGGACTTCAACAGCCTCGAGGTCCGGTTCGACAATGCCACCCTCCTCAACCACGACGACACCAGCATCGCCGGCGGGGAAGTCGAGATGCTCAAAGTACTCGACACCAGCCAGCCCCACCACTAACCCCTAATAACGTAAAGCCACAATGCAAGACCATGGCCCTTGACCCGCACCGCCTTATGATCGCAGCCGGTATCGGTACCGGCCTGGCAGCCATCATCACCGCAGCGGTCATCGTCCAGACAGGCGGGCTCATCCCTGACCGGGAACTGCCCTCCCACGACCTCAGGGCCATTACAGCTGTCAGCGAGGACCGCGTCTATGCCGGCGGCGACAACGGCGTCCTCGTCGAATGGGACGGTCAGGACTGGATCAACCACAGCACACCAGCAGACAGACAGATCCGTGACATCGAGGTTGCGGGCGAGGAAATATGGATCGCCACAAGCTCGGACAGATACAAAGGCTCTATCTACCAGTACAACGATGGCTCATGGTCGGAGAGGGCTCCACGGAACGACGCCTACATCAATATCGACCTCGTCAACGGCACCCTCTGGGCCATCGGCCACCGACACCCCGACAGCGACGGCGGCGAGCAGTCAGCAAGCCTCGGGGTTACCCGCATCTACAGGTACCAGGACGGTAGCTGGGAACGTACTCTCGACCAACAGCGCGGTGAGCTATCCGCCCTCCACTTCGAAGGGCCTGAAAGCGGCATCGCAGCCGGACTCCTCGAGAACGGCTCGTCCATCTTCCACTGGGACGGCCAGGACTGGAAGACAGAATCCCTCCAGCTGGAGGAGAGCTTCCACCCCATCAGTGTCAGCAGCATCGATGACAGGACACTCATCATCGGGTTCCCCTTCAGCGGCAACCAGTCCGTCATCTGGGAGACAGAAAGCGGCTGGCAGCCGGACGCACCACCGACAGGCGAACGACTCTGGGGCCTTGACGTCCTTGAGGGCACTGCCTACATCGCTGCCGGCAGCGGCACCGTCCTCAACTGGGACGGTGACTGGACCACCCACCCCACCAACACCACCGCCACCCTCTATGACATCAGCATGCTCGGGACCGACGACGGCTGGGCAGTCGGTACCAACCACACGATCCTCAGATACAACGGCACAGCATGGACCAGTGTGACAAGACCATGAACAGACACACGCTCATCGCAGTATCCCTCATCAGCATCATGGCGATAGCAACAAGTCTTTATACCTTCAGCCCTTTTGGAGCATCCGGAGACGACAAGAAAGGCCACGACGCCCCTCCAACCGTCCCAGAAGGTGACGAGACCATCTACACCGTCACCATGGTCGATGACAACCGCGGCTATGCCGGCGGACAGAACGGTCTGCTCTATGAATACAACGGCACAGCATGGACCCGCCTCGAGACACCCACCTCTATGCCCATCCGTGACATCGAAGTCGACGGCGAGGAAATCTGGATCAGCACCTGCCATATCGCAGGCCACCAGCGACCCGGCGGCATCCACCGGTACGACGGCGAGACATGGCACGATCTTGGCCAGCCCGACTTCGGCTACATCGACATCGACCTCGTCAACGGCACCCTCTGGGCCACCGGCCACCGACACCGTCAGGTCCATGAGCCATTCACCACCGAAACGATCGACCAGCACACGACCGGTATCTATAGATACGGCGGAGACCAATGGGTCAACACCCTCCCCGACACCCCGGGCGAGCTGACCGCCATCAGCTTCGATGAGAACGGCGGCTACGCCACAGGCATGATCGGCGACCACAACGATGTCATGCTGACATGGACCGGTTCAGAATGGAACCAGACAGAGCTCACACCACAGGACAGCCTCACGCACTTCACAGACATCCAGCACACCGGGGACGAGATCGTGGCAGCAGGGTTCCCCATCAGAGGCAACACCTCAATCGTCACCGGCCAAGGAAAGACGTGGCAGCGCTGGAACCGCACGATCCCGCTCCAGGCCATCAGTGAGGACGGTCGATGGATTGTCGGCGAAGATGGAACCCTGATCGACCGCAGCGGACAGCAACCCACCGACATCGACCCGCCCACGGACCGTGATCTCTACGGTATCGAGACCCACGACAGCGAGCTCTGGATCAGCGGGGCCAACCGCACCCTCCTCCACAACAACGGTACAACATGGACCAACGTGACACTTCCATGAACCGCATACACATCGCCATCCTCATCATCGCAGTTGGCATCCTCACAGCAGCACTGAACACAGGACAGGAGAAGATAACCGTCACCAAGGACCTCGACATCGATATAACAGCATACGACAGCCCCACTAACGCCACACTCTACCGCATCCACCACAGCGACGGCAAAGCCGCCACGGTAAGCGGTGACGGCGATCTCCTCCACTGGAACGGAACAGCCTGGCGTATCATCGGCTCCAGAGAGACCGAACAGTGGGCCGCCCGTATCACCAATGACACAGCCTGGTACGGTGGGTTCGCCCCCGACATCATTACCCGCTGGGACGGCACCGTTCAGGACCAAGATCTCGACCAGCAGTACCCCGGCATGAACATCTACGCCTTCACCGAGACAGCCAACACCCTCTGGGCCGCCGGCGGGAAGTTCAGCGAGAGCTACAGTGGTTCAGAGGGACAAGGCATCCTCGTCCGACGGACAGCCAATGGCTGGGAGGACACCAACGACCTCCCAGCCAACACAGATGTCTTTTTCATGGATCTCACCCCCACCAACAACGGCACGATCTATGCCATCGGCGGAGGCGAGGAGACCAAACCGACACAGCTCGTCCGCTGGACAGGCGAGGGCTGGGAGCCGACCATCGAACCACGCCAGAACCAGTCCTATCACGCACTCGTCCCCGGACACGACGGCGGTGTCTGGGCGGTCGGTGACACCATCTTCCAGGCCTCACAGGAAGGAATAACCACCGAGTTCAGTCCACCAGAGCTGCTCAACGGCGCCACACAGGTATGTGACGGGTACCTCGCGGTCGGACACGGCAGCACCGTCCTCTACTGGGAGGAGGACACAGCCCGGTACGCCGACATCACCGACGAACTCACCCACCAGAACAGCCTCTACGGCGTCGACGCCATCGATAGAAACACGGTCTGGATAACCGGCGACAACGGCATCATCCTCCAGGGTGACCTCAACTGTGACGCGTGACGCCCTCATCCTTGTTGGCATCCTCATGCTCATCGGGTCAATCGTCCTGCTGACCCCTGCCGGCCCCCAGGGCACCTTGGAGAAAGGCAGTCCCTTCCTCCTGATCGAAGGGACACCGAACAGCACCACAGCTTCCCTCACCATCCATGACCAGAGCCCGATACAGCTGCAGAACAGCAGCGGGGTCAGGACCTGGTTCACCGGATCGGCACCGGCCGACAACAGATGCAGCGTCATCACCGTCACCCGCCAGAGCCGCCTCCGCGATGATCTGCCCTATGCCTACACCGTCGAGGACACAAGCATCATCCGGCAGAACCAGACCATCGACCTCGCCCTCAAAGACAACATCCACGAGTGGGGCTGTGAGACAACAGGAAAGGCCGGTGACAGGACCTGCCGAACCCAGAAAAGTCCTTTCGCAATCTGTGGCCAGTATCCCGCCATTGACGATGTCAGCGGATCAGCACCACGGTGCGAGAACGTCTGGCGACAGAATCCCATCATCGACCAGCAATCCTCACTCCAGAACGACATCGCCTGCGTTGGCGGAAGCTGGGAGCCGTGCACACGAGAGATGAACGACACATACACCACAGACAATGCCACACTCCACTGCAAGAGCGGGAGCACGACCTGGGAGGAAAAAAGAGACCGCAGCGGACGGACGGAGGCATGGCAGCTCATCGAGAACCCGATTTCCTCCAGAAACACCGTCCACGCACTCGACCTGTACAACAGCGACCTGGGGTTCGCACTTGCCCACCAGCCACTCAACACCGAAAAGCGGCCGGGGACCCGACTCTACAAGTGGGACGGCCAGACCTGGGAGGACCAGGGCGTGCTCAGCGACTACGACCTCCACGATGTCACCATCCTTGATGAGAACCTCGCATGGATCGTCGGCAACAACGGCACCATCCTCCGGTGGGACGGCCAGACCTGGGAGAACATCTCCTCTCCCACCGACGCACGCCTGTTCGACATCAGCATGGTCTCCCGGAAAGCGGGTATGATCGCCGGTGGCTACAACCTACCCCACAGCAGCTACAGCAGCCGCGACAACAGCCGGCCCGAGGACACCAACGCCACCACTGGACGGGTCCTGTACTGGGATGGCCAGGACTGGGAGCTGATGGACACCCCGGACGGGGAGCACGACGTCTTCTGGATGGACGTCGAGATGTCCGACATGGATAACGCCTGGATCGCCGGCGGCGGCGAGATAATCGGCGGCGAGGTCGGACGAATAGCACAGTGGGACGGCCAGAACTGGGAGCTCCAGAGCATCTGGCCCCGCACCGACAACCCGACCAACAATGACCAGTTCCCCAGTGAACCCCACGCCATCAGCGCCATCGACAGCACCACTGCCTGGGTCCTCGGGGACCTGCTGTACCAGTGGGACGGGACCGCCTGGCGACGGTACGACTGGGCGGACATGCCATACTACCACGGCCAGCGCAAGCCAGGCGTCCCTGAGCCTATCTACTCCTCCACCAGCACCGACACCACGATCTACATCGGCGGCCAGGTGATGCCCATCATGCGGTGGAACATCAGCACCTGGAAGGTCATGGAGACCCAGAAAATCCGCACACCGACACCACGTGACGTCGACGCGCCCTACTACAACATCATCTGGGACATTTCCATGCTCAACGACAGCTACGGCATGGCAGGTGGTGCCTACGGTAAGATATACGAGTACACAGGCGACTGACATGGACAGAAAACAACCTCCTATCGCATTGTCCCTCATCCTCCTGGCAGCAGTGGCAGCTATAGCCGGAGGTAGCCCGTCCGAGGCCGGCAACTACCTACATATCAATGACACAGGCAGCGAACTCCTGCCAGGAGACAGAAAGATCGGCGATGACCGCTACCTCGCACTTACAGGGGCTGAAGGATGCGGTATCGTCACCCTCGATAAGGAAAACGGCCAAAAAGCCCCTCATATCTACTACACACAAGAAGGGACCATCATCCGGAACGGGAGCACACTCGGCGACCAGCTCACGGACAACGTCCTCACACGAGGCTGTGAACGGGTCAACGTCCCATCCAGACAGGCATGCACCCAGAAAAAGGGACCGTACAGCATATGCGAGACAGGCGAAGCCGGTGTCTGTGACGGTGCCTGGGAGTACAACGACCTCCTCCACAGCAGCTACACCGGCAGTAGTTATGCCTGCAGCACCAGCGGCTGGAAAGCATGCACCCAGGAGACCCTCGGTAGCGAGCTCACGACGAACGATACGACACTCAGATGCGCCGACGGACAGGACGGTATTGGCTGGTACCACACGGAAACCCGAACCGGCTGGCGCGTCGATGCCTGGACCGAGCACCCTCTGAAAGACCTCGATTACAACAACGGCACAGCCATCGCCGTCGGCGCCGAGGGCACGGCCGTCCACCTGAACGGCACCAGCTGGGTGGAACGCATGACCCCAGCAGAGGGATATCTCTACGACGTCGAGATCGTCGGACCCAGCCTCGCCTACGCCGTCGGCCAGAACGGGACCGTCCTCCGCTGGGACGGGACGGCCTGGGAGCGGATGGATCCTCCCGTCGATGACCGCCTCACCGGTATCGACATCGACCAGGACGGCGACCTCTGGATCGCCGGCGGCACCATAACCAGCCGTGACGAGCTCGTGCGTGACTGGACGAGCACAGGAATCCTGCTCCATCATGACGACAACTGGACCGTCACCACCCCGCCACAGGACCTGTTCCTCACCGACATCGAGATGCAAGACGGCGAGGGCACGGCCGTTGGCTTCCTCGGCACGGTCTATGCCATCGACCAGGACGGCACGATAACCAGCATCGAGCACAACGTCACATCCATACGGAACTTCATTGATGTCTCCCTCGATGAGGACGACAGATGGATCCTGTCCGGCGGTGCCAGTCATGATGGCGGCATGGGCTGGCTCATCCGGGCACGAGAGGGGTTCGAGGTCACGAACCAGCCGTTCCACGGCATCTTCAAGTTCTACGACGTCGGTCTCCGCAAGGAGATGCCGCCATTAGCCGTCGGTAAGTACCAAGAAGAAGGCGGCAACCTCGTCAAGATGGCCGTCCTCCGCTGGAACAGGACCACGGACAAATGGGAGCGCACATCCCTGCCCCGACAGGTGACCAGCTCTAAAACCCGGTCACGGCCACTGACCGGCTATCTCCAAAGTATATCCATCATCAACGACACAGCAGCATTCGCCGTCGGTGGGAGCCGCGGACCACCACACGCTGGCGGAATCATCGTCCGCAGGTCCAAACTTCATAAAGGCATAGAGTAAATACACGTACTAACACCCGCACCAGCCAGTCCAGTACCATGCGAGTCTACAAACACACAACCATCCTGTTCGTGCTCATCTTCCTCAGTGTCATCGGCGGTTCTACCTTCGCCAACAGCCACTCCGGTGCCAGCACACCGCACGTCCACATCCACACCGGCCACCAGTGGCTCAACAGTAACTTCAACTACTATGAGCACTTCAATGGGGCCAACCAGAACTGTCAGCGCCGTGTCATAAGCAGTGGATCCGTCACCGAGGGCTGGATCGGCACGGGCTGTGACAGCGAGTACGACACCATCAGCGTCGGACCCAGTGGCGACTGCAGGGACCAGGGCTACAAGGAGTGTGACGTCCAGATCAGGGGCGAGCAGGAGGTATGCAACCACGGTAGCTGTGACACGGCATCCAACAGCGACTCCCAGAAGTTCTCCATCGACTGGAGTGTTCCCTCGGTCTCCTGGGACACCGGGACGCCGTCCTCCGGGACCGTCCAGAACAGTGACTTCACCGCAGGCGGGGTCGACAGCGACGCATACTCCGGCCTGAACAACTGCTACTACGAGATCGATGACCTCGGGATGTCTGGAACCCAGGCCAGCGGGACCCGGTCCTGCGACGGCGGGTTCACCGTCGACGTCGGGAACGACTGCCAGACACGGGACAGCCAGGCCTGCGAGATCCGTATCTGGGCCGATGACAACGCCGGCAACACCGACCCGAAGATCTCCCGCTCGTACTGGATCAACTACCAGCCCCAGATCGATAGCTACAGCTTCTCCGACTCCGGATCCGACCACGAATTCAGCGTCTCCGTCGATGTCAGCGATCAGGACGGCGAGGGCGACATCTCGACCTGTGAAGCGCGGGTCGACGACGGGGACGGTAACGCCAACACCTACAGCCTCACCATCGACACCGGCTACGGCGACAGCACCCAGGCACAGTGCACCGGGACCATCAGGTACGACGATATGAGCGGCTGGGGTCACACCGAATCGATGAACGTGCAGTTCTACGTCGATGACGGCGCACGCTCCCAGTCCACATCGAACAGCCATGCCTTTCCCAACCACCAGCCGACCATCGTCTCCAGTGACAGCTACAGCGACTCCACGAGCTCGCATGCCTTCAGCGTGACGGCGGTCGGGGAGGATACGGACGCCGGCTCGAATGAGATCAACGGGTGCCAGGTCATCCACAGCGACAATGACGGCAACAACTACACCACGAGCGGCACACTCGATCAGTCCTACGGCGCCACCGCCGAGGCCGAATGCAGCCTCCAGATAGCAGCAGAGCGCAACGGCGGGTTCACCGGCTATGAACCGCTCGAGACGATCACAACTCAGGTCAGATTCCTCGACAGGCACGGTTCCACCGGCCAGACCGGCTCCACGTCCCACACCTTACCGAACCACGCACCGTCTATCATCGATGATATCTCCCTCTCGAATTCATCCACGGAACACGCGTTCACCGCCACGGCGGCGGCCCGTGATGACGACGATACAGGTGAGCTAGCCGACTGTACCGTCACCTATACCGGTCCCGACGGCACCACCACGACCCGGAACGGGACACTCGATCAATCATTCGGGGCCGGCGATGAGGCCCAGTGTTCCTACCAGCTGAAGGCACGTGACTCACCGTTCAATGTCAAAGACTCGATCGATGCCTCCATCACCTTCGAGGACGACTACGGGGCGACAGCACAGAGCTCCACTGCTACGACACGGTTCCCGAACAGGGCGCCGGTGATCGAACAGGAGCAGGTCTGGCCGGAGTTCCCGGAGTTCGGCGATCAGCCGGTCCTCGGCATCAACGTCTCCGATATCGAGGACCAGACCGTCTGGGCCAACCTGACAGTCACGGAAAGCGGTGACACCATCGTCGACAATGCGAACGGTACGAAGACGATCAACGGCACCTACCAGCTCTGGAACATGACCGAATTCGACCTCGATCGCGAGGAAGGGCGGTACGACTGGGAGATCACCGTCTCCGATGGCTACACGACCACCTCGACGTCCGGCCAGTTCATCCTCGAAGAGGTCGCACCCAACGTCACCCGGCCGACATTGACACGGCCCGATCCGTGGGGCTTCGAGGATGATCAGTACCGGCCCGGCGATACCATCATCGTCGACTACCAGCCGACAGATGCCAACGGCCGCCCGGATATCGATGCCTACCACGCCAACATCAGTTCGCCGGACGGTACCGAGCTTGGCCTCCGGCTGCCGGATGAGGAGGACACGATCATCAACGGCTACGACACCACCTTCCGGTACACGATCCCAGAGGACGGCACACCAGGGACATGGAACATCACGACCTACGTCCGGGACAGCAAGGGCCTGACCGATATCAACCACACCACGTTCACGCTCCGGGAGGTCGAGACGGTGACAAAGGGTATCGAATACGACCAGGACAACGACTCCGAGCAGTACATCGACAAGCAGAATGCAACACCCGGTGTCTTCGAGAATCTCGATTACCCGCACTTCATCAGTGTCGAGGATACTATCCTGTCAGGGCTCATCGATTACGGTGCCTTCGAACAGCTCCACTACGGTATGGATGATGGCAGGATACGGGTCAACATGACCCACCGCGGTATTGATGACCTCACACTGCTCCCGTACACCCCAGGCGGGCTCCGTGAGATCAGCGAGGTCCGGAACCTGATCACGGACCGCCAGTTCCTTGACCAGACCGTAGCGACCGTCGCCTACGGCACCAGTAACGTGAAACACGTCCGGATCGAGACGACGTTCAGGGACGACAACATAAAGATACGGGGCTTCAACCAGTCACTCGGCCAGGGGACCTACACCCTCACCCTGACGAACAGAGGCGTCGAGGTCGATGAAGTGGTTGTGGAGGTCGATACACAATGACACGGAACGGACAGCTCATATCCTACGCACTCTATGTCGGCATCGCGATATCAGCCGTCATACTATCGGTCAACACAGCGGCACCGTTCCTCCAGACGATGCAGGAATCATCCGACATCCGGCGAATGACCGCCGAGATGACCCAGCTCGAGGAGGCCATCCAGCAGGTCGGCCAGGGCGGTGTCGGAACACAGCGCCAGTACACACTACGGATTGTCAACGGAGAGCTGGCACGGGAGGACCAGAGCCTCGTCTTCGGCATGGAAACAGAATCCGGGGCGATCAGCAGTGGTACGATCCGCAACCTCGGACGCATACGCATCTCTGCGAACGCACAGGCATCCGTCAGGAACGCCAGCCACGATGGCCAGTCCTGTTATCTGATGGAGAACCAGTACATCGAGACATGTATCATGAAATTCGGCGACAACAGCGACTTCAGGCAGGGCGCACTGAACGATACGATCCTGTACATCAGGAACAAGGTTGGGAACACCACCATCGAACCGTCACTGGATTATGCGATCAACGATGATGTCGCCTACAGTACCGGCAAGATGCGGACCATGCCGGTCAATGTCGGAGAAAACCTCGCAGCAGCCGAGCTTGCCGTCCTCGTCAAACCAGCGAACAGACCAGTCTACCGGCTCAACATCCGCCTGCCCAGCAACTCCGATTTCCTCTCCGTCCAGACCCGGTGACCGAACACCATCTTAATATAACTCCCCCGCCCATCCATCACCAGCGGATGATACGATGAGGAAAGGCGTCTCACCCCTGATATCGTACGCACTCTATGTAGGGATCGGACTCTCTGCGGTCGTGCTGGCCCTCCAGACCGCTATCCCGTTCGTCGAGAACGCACGGGACACCTCATCGATCCAGAACATGCAGAGCGAACTCTCACAGCTCGAAGCGGAGATAAGCTCCATCGCGCGGCAGGGACAGGGGGCACAGACGGTCCACGATCTCAACATCAACCGCGGCGAACTTTCTATCGAGAACCAGTCGATCGTCTACAGTATCGAGAGCAACAGCGGCATCATCAGCGCCGGGAGCAAACGACGCATCGGCCGGCTGATCCTGTCCGCCAACGCGGAGGCCAGCCTCACCGAGGCGACCTACAACGGCAATGACTGCTACAAGATGAAAAACGAGTATGTCGAGGCCTGTATACGCAAGTTCGGCGGCTCTAACAGCTTCGAGAGCGCGAGCCTCGATGAGGCAATCGAGTACGTCACCAACACCCGGCAGAACGTCACCATCGAACCGACCATCCGGTCGGTGATCGACAGCGACCCGGCCTACAACAGCGGCCAGATCAAGACCGTCGCCGTCAACGAGGGCCAGAACCTCGGTGCCGCTCAGGTCACACTGCTGGTCAAGGCACCGGACCGCCCGAAGTACACCGTCAACATCCGCCTCCGCAGCAGCGCGGACTTCCTCATCGTCGAGATGGAATGACCACCGGGTTTAAAACACTCCTTCTCGCCCAGACCGGCATGGACCCGCCATCCCTCCTGCCAGATCCGGACCCCGACGAGGCTTCCGAGGTGATCGAGGACCTCGAAAAGAGCCGCTGGTACAGCCCAGATACGGAGTACGAGGACAGGCACTTCGATACCATCTACGGGCTCGAGACACGACCGTCAGGGAAGTGGAAGTACGACCACCGCCTCGGGACCCACAGCATCCTCTATGACCCGGAAAAAGAGCAGTTCGATGTCAGGACCGCAAGCCCGATCGAGGTCCTCCACAACAGCATCAGCACCATCACCGACCATCTCACAGGTGAGCACGCGGATGGAACGGATATCACAGAACGGTTCGGCTACCTGCTCGAGGACGAGGACATCGATGCATACACCAGCATCCTCCGGGACAGCGACCTTGAACAGATCGATGCCAGCGGATCGACTACCTACCAGGGCGATGAGGCAACCGTCCGTGTGACGGAGAGGGACATCCCGGAACAGGGCGGTCGATACGCCGACGTGGAGATCGAGATACTGGAAGGAGGACAGATCCCCGGTGGAGCATCCCTCCTGGAACGGCAACGCTCGGTCTCATTCGACGGCGATCTGGACGCGACCCTCCAGTATCTCGAGACCCCGTCGATCTATGACAATGCCATAGAGCAGGACCAGTGATTTATACCGCGAGGTCCAATCGCACATCCATGTGCCTGCCCCGGAAACTGACGATCCTATCCACTGCAGTCCTTCTTCTCGCCGTCACCGGGACAGGGCTCACACTCCAGGAGCCCCGGACAGGCCTGCCGGACCCCTGGGACCTCGACAGCACCACCTTCCGACCGGGCGGGACACTGATCGTCGAGGCCAACGTGACCGACGGGACCGCCTCCGAGATCACCCTGACCATCGAGGGCCCATCGTTCAACGAGACGGTCAGCATGCAGGCAGAAAACGGCACCTACCGTCGACAGTACCGGCTCCCGGCGGATGCAGGTGAGGGCATCTGGACCGCGAACGTGACGGCGGACGGGGTCTCGAACAGCACCGCCTTCACCGTCTCAGGGCTCGAGACGACAACGTTTCAGGTCAACAGATCGGAACGGTCTGATGAGGGATTCTGGATCGACGGTGAGGAAGCGACAGACGGTATCTATACCGACCTGTCGTTCCCCTACGCTGTCGGTGTCGCCGACGGCGTCATGACCGGTCTCATCGGATACGGTGATGTCCGGACGGTCGGATACGATGGCGGCGATCCCGTGACGTTCAACGTGACCCAGGGGATTGCAGATGCGGTGACGCTGCTGCCGGTCGCCCCGATGAACACCGCCGAACTCGACCGACTTGCGGACCGGTTCGGCAAGGGTGGTTCAGGCCAGAACACCTTCCTCGATCCCGGCCGGGTCGCCTTTGGCTACAGCTTCGATGCGGACAAAGAGGTACGGGTGACACTTTCCTACCAGGACAGTGACTCGGTGATCCTCCAGGGATTCAGCGGATCGCTGGCACCGGGACTGTACGAACTGCAGCTCACCAACGAGGGCACCCAAGACGGGCGCAGCATCATCAGCATCGAGCGGTAGCCGGAGCATTGGTCACGATCAGGCAGCGATCGGCATCCTCATCCTCGTCTCCGCAGGGATGTTCGTCCAGAACCAGATGATCCTCGACCAGGTACGGCAAGCGAACAGCCAGAATGTCACCGATCCGGCAGGGACGACGTCCTCACAACAGCTTCCAGAGCCCCCACAACGCGTCGAGCTAGGCGGACCATTCGTCTCTGAGCAATACAGAGGGCTCATCGGCGCCGGCTCTACCTCGCTCAACTCCACCATCGGCTATGAACTGAGCGGCCCGATGGAGATCACCTTCACCAGCGGCACCTACACCACCTCACAGGGACAGAGCTACGAGCTACCACAGGACATGAGCTTCACCATCGAACCGCACCACGCCCTCAATAAATCCTACTCCTTCCATCTCATCCGGACCAGCGAGGACACAGCGACTGTGAAACAGGACAGCGTCCTCGAACCAGGACCGGACATGGGGACCGCAGACGTCGCCGAGCAGTACGGGCGGGAAGCAATCGACCACAAGGAATTCGACAACCGCCTCACATACCTCATCGGCAAAGGATGGCTCACCGTCCGGCCGAACGAGACATCACTCGAGGACGACGAGATCCCTGCCCTCCACATCTGGCGTCCCGACAGCGAGTAGACACAGCTTGTATCATCGGGAAGCCTCCGTCTCAACGCATGGTAGCCCTTACAGACAACGATCTCTACCGGTGCGAGGAATGCGGGCTCAGGTACGAGGACCGAAAGACAGCACAGGACGGCGAGGACTTCTGCCACGAGAGCGATGCCTGCAATACAGCGATCATCAAAGAATCCGTCGACACCTAACGCTGTAGCTCATCGATCGCACACGCGTACAGATCCGATATACCGGTCTCCCCGACCTTCTCGAACCCGTACTCGTCCGCCAGGTGCTGGGCCGGCTCGCTGAACGATGAGACCCGCATGTACAGCCAGTCCATCCCCACCTCATCTGCCATATCGAGTGCCTCATCCAGCACCGCATCGAAGGTCTCACCGCCGTACCCGTCTCCCCGATGCTTCTCATCGACAACCAGATGGTACAGCTCAACGGCAGATTCCTCTAATCCAGGGACGCGGTGCGTGCGCTGGATCGATCCCATCGAGACCAGCTCCTCGTCCTCCCAGCCAACAACGTACCGCTCCGGGTTGTCGAAGGAATACGAACCGATCCGTGACTCACGCAGCAGATCGAATATCTCATACGGCAGGTTGTCCCCGTCCGGCTCCTCGCTTGATTCCACGTACCGCCGGGCCGTCTCGAAGTTCTTGCTGAAGGTCTTATCCTCACGGCGATCCCGGACCGCATACTCCATATATGGACCCGCACGTCAACACTACAAAAACCTATCTCAACCCCCGGCCAGCAGGTACACGCACGTGAACCCGGCACCATCAGCCCGTGGATGCCCGGTCCAATCCATTCAAAGATACAAAAACACCGCAGCCCTAGATATCTCCATGCACATCCTCGCACGCACCGTCCCCGGCCTCGAAGACCACACCATCGATGAACTCGAAACGATAACCGACGCCGATATCAGCCACGTCCAGCCCGGCCGCGTCCTCATCAACGGAGAAAAACGCGACCTCTACCGGGCAACGTATCTGTCCGGCACATGCACGCGTTTCATCGAGGTCCTGGCCGATTTCACACTCACGGACCCCTCCGATGCCTACGACGCACTCGACGGACAGGTGGATGACCTCATGGCAGAGGGCGAGACCTTCGCCGTCCGGGTCGACCGGCATGGCGACCATGAGTTTTCCTCCCCCGACATCGCACGGGAGGCCGGCCAGACGATCGTCGAGCTGTACGAGGACCAGACCGGACGGACACCAGATGTCGACCTCGATGACCCCGATGTCGTCTTCTACCTCGACCTCTTCGATGAAGACGCGTACCTCGGCGTGGACACGACCGGCCAGAGCCTCGACCAGCGACCCTATCTGCGCAACCGCGGCGAGGACATAACCCGGCCCGTCCTCGCGAACCTCCTCGTCCGGGCATCCACGTGGGAGCCAGGCGATTCCCTGCTGGACCCGTTCTGCCGCGGCGGCACGATCCCGATCGAGGCCGGCAGGATCGCATGCTCGATCCCGAACGCCTCCCGCACGTTCGCGTTCATGGACATCGAGCGGTACAGCACCGAGGCCTACGCTGCCGTCGTCCAGGAGGCCAAAGAGGACATGGACATCCACGACCTCGAGATCGAGGGCAGCGGCGAGCACCTCGACCGCGCCGAGATGAGTGCGAAAGCAAGCGGCCTCGAAGTTACCTTCCGCGATGTCCCCGCGAAGGACCGCGACCTCGAGGCGGACCATCTCGTCTTCCACGCACCGTTCATCCAGCAGCGATCCCGCCGGAAGGAGATCGCCGACGTCATGGAGGGCCTCGAGGACCGCATCACCGACCAGGGGATCCCGTCGACCTGTCTCACCCAGGACAGGGATTACTTCACAACCCCGGACACGGAGACCGAGGTCACATTCGGCTCCCTCGAGGGCTGGGTGGTCCGGTGGGACTGACGGAGTACCTCCTCCCCGACAGACGGTACGAAAGCATCACAGAGATCGAGGCAGACGATCTTACAGACTACACAGGACTCATCATCGACCTCGACATGACACTGACCGACTACCACGAGGACAGCATCGACCCCGACATCGAGGACTGGTACGGCGAGATCGAGGAACAGTACGAGGTCTGTGTGCTCTCGAACGACGCCAGCGTCGATGACCACGACCGCGCCGACCGGATCGAAGAGCTCCTCGACACCAGCGTCGTCAGGTCCAACGCAAGCAAGCCCGCCACGTCCGCCTTCGAGGCAGCCCTGGACGAGCTCGGGACCAGCAAGGACGAGACAGCCGTGATCGGGGACACACCGTTGACCGACATCCTCGGGGGCAACCGGTACGGCCTCGATACCATCCAGGTCGAGCCACGGGACAGCCAGGAGCCCCTCGATGTCAGGATCGGACGGTTCCTCGGTGAACAGCTCCAAGCCCTGGCGCGGTCCCTCCGGCAGCTTTAAACACCGGTCCGGGCAACCTTCTCCCCATGCAGGACTACGAGCACGCAACCCGGGACGAGTACGAAGCAACCTTCAACGAGATCGAGGTCGCCCTGCGGGACATGGACGCCTACGAGGACTGGCAGGAGACCTTCGAGCAGGCCAAAGCACAGACCCTCGAGGACGAATCCATGGACACCGAAATCCAGGCCGGGTTCGCCCGGATGCTGACCCGGCTCTATGCCGAATCCTCCGACCTCCAGGCCGCAAAACGTAACGACAGGAAAGGTCTGGAGGACCAGATCGAGCGGGCCAAAGAACGGGACGACAGAAACGAGGAGAACGCAAGCAAGCGGGAGGCCTACCAGACCCAGAACAGAGAAAACGCCTACCGCCACGACCAGGAGGCCCTGCTCGATGGCATGAACCTTCTCGGTACCCTGAGCAGCTCTATATCGGCCGCAGAGATCCGTGACGAGGCCGAGAAGCAGCGGGAACGCTCCCTCCCCGATGAAGAATACGAGGACAAAGACGATAGCCGGGAGGCCACCCCGTGAAACCGCGACAGAACCTCATCGTCGGAGGTATCGGCCTCCTAGCCGTAGCAGTACTGTTCTACGGTATCTCAAGCACTGGTTCCACCTTCGAGCGGTTCACCATCACCGAGACAGAAATCAACGGCACCATGATGACCTGTGAGCTCTACACCGAGCGGTGCACCTGCTATGGCTCTCTGGCAGTGATGGAATCGTACCCACCTCAGTATGACTGCGATGGCTACCTGCGCTGTGAGTCGATCGACAGGCGCGAATGCCGCCCACAGTAGCCGAACGGCAGCAGAACCGGGCAGGGATGAAAAGATAGAAGAAAAAAGGAAAAAACGTGTGGCTCAGCGGTCAAGCGACCGCTGGGAGAGACTTATCGTTCTCTCCGTGCAGCCTGGACGTCCTCTCTCTGGACCGTCTTCCGGTTAGCGTGCTGTGCGTAATTGCGTGCACGCTCAGCCAGGTCGAGAGCTTCTTCCTCAACAGCTTCCCGAAGTGCTTCGGTAGCTGCATCGGAGACTCGCTCTGCACCGGCCTGTCGAAGAAGCCGTTCCAGAGGTGCGCGTGGTAGTTCTGCCATGATTTCTCACCTCTATCTACAATACTGGAAGACCTCCTTAATAAACTTTAGCTGGCTCCTCATCTCGAATCGGGACAAAGACATCCGCCAACCGCATCATCCGGGGACCACCACCAGAGAGTAAGCATCTGTATCAGCGAGACCCGCACATGTCCGGACAGCACCTCCGCCCTCCCGCCGCGACGTCCAGAAGCAAGCGTACCCCTGTCCTCGAGTCAACATGTCCACATCACTCCCGCCCCGGCATCGGGTGGACGACCAGACTGGCCAGGAACCCCGTACAGCCCGCAAGCACCACTGAACCCGCCCAAACATGGACGGACCACGCGATCCCCCCCTGCCAGCTCGACCGCCACAAAGCACACAAGGAACAGCACGACCGGTACCAGCGACGCGAACAGCCGCATCCGCAGCGGCCGATCCCGTCCCGGTTCCAGCACAAAGACGAACAGCTCCGCCATAAGCCCTGCAAAAAGAGCCACCCCCCCGAAGATTGCATGCCCGCGTATCGCCGACATCACCACCGCATTGAGCACGAAGATGAACGTAAGACCGCCAGGGACGACCTCGAACCGTTTACGAATCCAAAACCCCTCATCGCGAACCACAGCAGGGCAGCGGTGAAAATCAGGTACAGACGCTTCGCCATGAGCGAGACCATGGACCAGTACACTCACCAGCTCATGTAAACCACCCGCCTACCCCTCGACCATCCCGTCCCAGCCGTCCTCCAGCCAGTCCAGCTGCGAGGAGCCACCGATGAACGAGGCCACACCGACCGCCTCCGCGATCTGGTCCTTCGTCGCACCCTTGTCCAGGGCCTGCTCGATGTGGGCCTCCGTGCAGTGCTCACACCGCTCCATGCAGCCGACCACCACACCGAGAACCTCCATGAAGACCTCAGGGAGCGGACCCTCCTCCATGACAGCGGCGTGGAACTCACCGAAGGCCTTCGATGCCTCTGGCAGCCTTCGCTTGTACCATGCATGCTCGATCTCGTCCTCGAAGACATCATCCGCCCAGTAGATCTGGGTGCTGCCCGAGGTCATCCACGCCATGCTGAGGGCTCCAGCGATCTCATCCTCGTCCGCACCGGCCTCTTTCGCGGCCTCGATCTGGTCTCGCAGCCCACCCCGGTCGCGGGCGATGTTGGCAGCAGCCACCGCACAGAGCCGCTTTTCCTTCACGTCCAGGGCCCCGTCCTGGAACACAGCCTCCTCGAGTTCATCCTGCAGTTCAGCCTGGTCCGCCAGCGCGTCCTCGATCCATGTCATCGGTACCACCGTATGCGGTCCCGTGGTTGAAAAACTGTGTCCCGTACCGGCAGAAAGGCCTAAAAACATCACCACCGCATCACCCTGTGCCCGATGATGACCCCGGGAGCCCACGAGGGCCAGCCCGGCAGGTACCGCTGAGGCGGTCGACCATCAAGAGCTGAGGGCATCATCGTTCTCCATCACGTCATGGACGATCTCCACGAACCCGACCGACTCGAGAGGTCCGATGGCGCCAGACGGCACGAGGTGACGCCACGCCCTTCCCTCACAGGCCCGATGCCGGATCCGCTCTCCGCTGAAGGCCAAGCGACCGAGCTCCGGAACCACACGGACAGGATAGCCCAGATCGTCCACGAACGCAACCGTCTCCGGGTTCGCCGTCACGACGACCGCATCATCCGTTATCCCGTCCAGCTGACCGCGGACGTAGTCCGGATCCGTCGGTCGCTCGATAGCATAGACAGCATGATCGTACAGACCCGCAAGGACCTGCTCACGCTCACCGTAGGTCAGCGGGTCCTCAGTGGTCCGTTCCGCATGGCTCGTCACCCCGATCCGGATCGTATCGTAGAACATCGCCGCACAGCCTATGATGTAGGCATGGCCGACATGGAGGGGCTGGAACCTGCCCGGGACGACGGCCTCAGTCAACGTCTGCCACCCGCTGTTCGAACCCGATCTCCTCGAGGACCTCCTCGGCCGGGTCCGGCACCAGGTGGAGCCATTCTTTCCCCTCACCGGCCCGCTCGCGGACGTTCGTGCCACGGTACCTATCCCGGTCGGTCATGTCTCCGTCCTCGAGGAAGTCAACATCGTAGTCAGTATCCTCGTACTCCTCGAAACACGCAGCGGTCCAGTCGTTCCCCGTCACCGGGACAACATCATCCGAGAGGTACTCCCCGACCTGGTCCTCGACCTCCCGGACCCACTCGTCGTTGTCACCCTGGTCGTGGACCGGGACGATAGGCAGGTCCTCGTAGACGGCCGAGATGACCTCCTCGCGTTCCTCGTACAGCAGCGGATCATGAGCTGTCGGTTCATCGCCGGAGACACCGATCCCGAGACAGACCTCATTGTATTCCTCGCGGGCATACTCTATCAGGTCCTGCCTGTGGCCCTTGTGCAGGGGCTGGAACCTGCCGACGATGACCGCGTCCTCCGACATGTCACTACCTTGGACTCAAGAAATATAAGTCATTCCTCCTCCCCATCACCCTCATCGAGGCGCTCGATCGGGACCCCGCCGACGAAGGCCCCAGGCGGGACATCCTTGTTGACGAGGGACTGGGCCGAGACCGTCGCACCGTCGCCGATCGTCACACCTGGCAGAACCGTGCAGTTCGTCCCGATCAAGACGCCGTCCCCGATCTCGACAGGGCCGGTCCGCAGCTCATCCTGGGTCGCCTCGTGGGCGAGGATCGATGTGCGGAACCCGATCGTCGTGTCATCCCCTATCGTGATCTGCTCCGGGCGGAAGATATCGAAGATCGCCTTCATCCCGATCGCAACGTTGGACCCGATGTTCATCCCAGTGAGACGGAGGACGTGGTTCTTGATCCGCAGCGGCAGATACTCCCCCAGTGCGACCATCAAGGCATTGAACGCCACCCGCAACGGGTTGCGGACCTCTACCCAGTGACGGAGCGGGCTCTTGCCGTCGTCGTACGTCCTGACGGTGAGCCGGTCCGTGCGATCGGTCATCTTTCCCACCTCAACCATCGTATTCCTCGGGATAGGCAGTCTCAAGCAGGTCTTCGCGGCCATCGAACCGTTCCTGGATCGGCTGGAGGATCTCCGCGATATGGGCCGCGACTGCGTTTTTCAGGTCCTGGGGATGCAGGTCCTCGCCGGTGAAATCATCCTCCAGCGCATCGTAGGTCTCGTAGGAGAGATCGCCGCCGTACTCCTCCGGTCGCTCGATAACGAAGTCCTTGCCGCTGTTCTCGAGAACCGGGAAGACCAGGTATTTCGCGTACTCGAGGACACCATTGTCCTCGACCTCGCCGGCGGGACAGTAGGCATCACCGATCTTGTCCTGGACAGTTTCCTCGTCGTCGTGGATACTGATCTTCGAGGAAGCATCGGACGCGCTCATCTTGCCCCCGGTCAGGCCGGAAAGCAGCGGTGCGAAGACACAGGTCGGCTTGTCCTCCCCGATCTTCGGGAGGACCTCCCTGCCCATCATGTAGATCCTGCGCTGGTCGCGGCCGGCATAGGCGATATCGACATCGAGGGCCGCACAGTCCATGATCTGCATCGCCGAATACAGCAGCCCGCTAGCCCGCATGCTGTCACCGTGCCTGACAACCTCGTTGACCGACCGCTTGGCGCGCTTGACGGTCACGTTCTCCAGGATATGCATATAGCCTTTCTGGTACTCCTGATCGTGCTGGTACTCACTCCCTCTGACGAAATCGACCTCATCATGGTCGATCCCCGCCGCATCCAGCATCCCGCGGATCGCCTGCTCGTAGTACTCGGTCCGTGCCTCGACAAGCTCCTTTGGGGTCTTCTCGATGTCGAGCTCGGCGTGGATGTCTGCGATCAGGAAGGAGAAATCGAACCCCGCCTCCACAAAGTCCGCGATCTTCCGGACGGTCGTGAAGTGGCCGATATGCATCATGCCTGTCGGTGCATAGCCGATATAGGCACGTGGATCGTCCTTCTGTACGATCTCGTCGATTTCTTCGTCGGTTATAGCCTCGGCCGTGTTCCTCAGTACCAGTTCCTTCCGCCCGTCAGGATCCATACCGCCAGCTTGCCCTGACAGGCTTAAAAAATTTCCTTACTCCGGCTTCCTGGCCACGAGGAAGAACGTCTCGATACGCTCCTCGGCCCGGACAACTTTAAAGCCGGCGTTGTCGACTTTGATCTCGGCCTCGGACGCACTGTACCGCTTTGAGAATCCTGGACCTGCCTTCCCGGCACCCTCGGAGGACCAGTCCGCGATCACGAACCGCGCCCCCGGTCGGAGGGCCTTCTTGATCTTTTTCAGCGCTTTCCGGGAGACGAACTCGTGGAACGTCATCGTCGAGAAGGCACAATCGAACTCCCTGGTCTCGAACGGCATCGATTCCGCGTCAGCATTGATCAGGACGACGTTGTCCGGAACGCCTTTCGTGCGGTAGTACTCGTGCATATCCTCCTGTGGGTCGACAGCGACCAGCCGCCGGACATGGGGCGCCATGTCGTCGGTGTAGAAACCCGTCCCGCTGCCGATCTCGAGGAGGTCGTGGTTCCTCTGTGGCGTGATCGCCCCGGCGAGTTCATCCCTGGACAGGTACCGGTACCGCTCAGGATCTTCGAGCTTCTCGGCATCGTCCGGATCGAAGACATCGCCGCGCATGAGCTCATATTCCCGGTGACGGGATAAAAGCCTACGGCAGCCAAAAGAGTAATAACCGCACCTGCGTCACAACTACCTATGACCTGTGCCGTCTACTTCAACCTGGACGATACACTGACAGAATTCACACGAGACTTCGAAGCGATGTACCGGGACGCCATCCAGGAGGCAGGATGGGACGAACTCAAGGACCGGTACGATGCGTATACCGATCTCTTCTTCGATCACTTCAACGACGGCTATGCCTTCCCCCGGCGGCAGGCGATCGAGAAGCTCAGCAAGAACGAAGACTGCTTCGATCCCGACAAGGTCGAGGACTTCGCGAAGGCCTGGGACGAGATCGAGTCCGGCGCAGTCAAGCTCAAGGACGGGTCCAAGGAGCTCCTCGACGAGCTCGGGGACGAGTACAGCCTCGGCATCATCTCCAACGGCACCGGCGAGCTCCAACAGAAGAAACTGGAGAAGACCGGGATCGCCGAGTACTTCGATACAGTCATCATCTCCGGGAAGGTGGGCTACCGCAAACCGGAGAAGGCGATGTTCGAATACGCGAAAGATCAGATGGAAGCGGACACCTATGTGATGGTCTCGACCTCCCTGAAACGTGATCTCGTGCCCTCGCGAAAGGTAGGCTTCGAACCGGTCTGGGTCTATGACGGCGACAGCGAGATCCCCGGCAGGGTCCGTGACCAGATCCATGTCATCGAGGACATGGACCAGGCAGGCGAGGCCATCAAGGATATCTGTGGATGAGGTGGTACCATGGAACTGACAAGCCCAGCGTTCGACGATGGCGGCGAGATACCCGATGAGTACGGCTACACCGAGGCAAACATCAGTCCTCCGCTCAGGATAGCGGATGTCCCCGACGGCACCGGGGAGCTCGTCCTCGTGATGGACGACCCCGACGCCGTCGAACCGGCAGGCACGGTCTGGGACCACTGGGTCCTGTACGGCATCGATCCATCGACAACAGCGCTCGAGGAAGACGCCGTTCCATCAGGCGCGACCGAGGGACGGAACGACTACGGCGAGACAGGGTACGGAGGCCCCAACCCTCCCGACGGCGAGCACACCTATGTCTTCACGCTGTATGCCATCGATACCGGCCTCGACCTCAGGCCTGGCATGAATAAAAGCGAGGTAGAGGACGCGATCGAGGGCCACGTCATCGAGAAAGCCGTCCTCGAAGGACGTTACTCGCCCTGATCCCACCGCTCGAACTCCACGTGGGTATAATCACCGCGACGGTCCTTCCGGATCCCCGAGACGAAGGTCGGCTTCTCGTAGGTATCGTACCTGTCACGATCCACATAGAGACGCTCGAAGATCGTCAGGTCACTCGGCACGATATCGAGCTCATCCAGCCGTCCCGCATCGACCCAAAACGCATTCTCCGACAGAGAGCGGCGCTCGATCAGCTGCATCTCATAGACATGGAGCCGGTAGTCCTCATAGCTCCCATCCGGGAACGCCAGCCGCTGGAGGACAGTACCAAGCTTCCGGCGGACATCCGCCCGCACGTTGGTCTCAGCCTGGAAGATCCGGACGATCCCACGCATCGGGTGCTCATCCCCGTCCACGTCCCCGCCCGGGAACGCGGCCATGCCCGGGAACTCCGAGACATCCCAGTCCCGCTCGACCATCAGGACCCGGCCATTGATCACCAGCAGGCCCAGGCCGACGTCGTAGAACCCGTCCTCAGCCACGGATATCACCGTGCCTCCGTCCAGGAACGATACTGTAGATGTCGCTCCCGATGCTCACTTTCATAACGACACTTGCCCGGTCAAGCGTTTTATTCCTTGTCCGCAGCCGCATCGAGGTACCGTCCACGCTCGTCCACGTACTCCAGGAACGTCCCGTAGATCGGCTCCGAGCCGATCGTCGTGCTGTCCCCGACCACGACCAGCTTCCGCCGGGCGCGGGTCAGGGCCACGTTGAGCCGCCGGACATCCCGGAGGAACCCGACACGGGAGGCATCGTTGCTCCGTGTCAGCGAGATCAGGACCGCCTCTTTCTCCCTGCCCTGGAACCCATCGACCGTATCGACCTCGACGGTCTCCTCATCGACCATATCGCGGATGCACTCGACCTGGTCCGTGTACGGGGCGATGACAGCGATATCCGCTGGTTCCATGCCCGCAGCCAGCAGGTCCTCGACCATCTCCGTGATCAACTCAGCCTCCAGCTCGTTGTCCTTCGAGGTCGAGCCCTCCCGGGACCGCTCCTCTGCCTCGAGGCCGGAGGTATCGAGGAACACCACCAAGGCGGCCGGGTCCAGGACCTCGGTCATCCGGTCGCTGAACGCCGTCGTGTCGATATCGAGGTCCGCAAGGGTATGGTCCCGGACCGTCGCGTCCGCCTCCAGCCGGCCGTCGTAGAACTGGCCGCTGGAGAAGTCCATGATGTCCTCGTGCATCCTGTACTGCACCGTCAGCATGTCCGCTATGCGGTCCCCGTGGTCCTCGATCAGGCGCTCGAACAGCGTCCCCCCGAGGCCCTTGTCCTCGGCCTCCTGACTTTTGACAGTCGGAGGGAGCTGGCGGTGGTCCCCGGCCATCACGACCTCATCGGCCTTCGTGATCGGGATCAGGCAGGACGGCTCCGTCGCCTGGGTGGCCTCATCGAGGACGAGGGTATCGAAGTGCCGGTCCTCCAGCAGCTCGCTCCCAGCCGTCGAGTTCGTCGTACAGACCACGTCTGCCTCCTCGATGATCTCCGCGATTGCCTTCTTCTCCAGCCTATCGCTTTCCTCGAACAGCTCATCCGCTTCGTCCTGGAAATCGAGCCATTCCGCCATCTCCTCGATCTTCTCGGCAGGCACGCCGCGGGAGCCCTCACCACGCTCGGCGAGGCGCCTGATGTGTTCGTCCGACATGCCTCTCCGGTACCGGCCCGGCGGCGCGGTCAGCTCGTCCTGCTCATCAAGGACATCGAAGGCCTGCTCGCGGATCTCACGGGACTGCTGGTAGGTCTCCGACTCCTCGAGCAATGCATCCAGTGTGTGCTCGCGGAGCCCCTGGGTGACACGGGCCGGATGGCCGACCCGGACCGCGTCGACATCCTGCTCCAGGAGGAACTCCAGGATGGTATCGACTGCCGTGTTGGACGCCGCGGTGACAAGGACCGATTTGTCGGCGGCGATCACCTGGCGGATGACCTCCACGACCGTGGTCGTCTTGCCTGTCCCGGGCGGCCCGTGGATGAGATAGACCTCATCGGCTCCCATGGAACGCCGGACCGCCTCCCGCTGGGGATCGTTGAGCTCCTCGTTGTACCATGTATCAATATCGCTCTTTGCGGGCTCGGCCGGGTCCTTGTCCCCTGTGATGACCGATCGGAGCTCGAGGAGACGCCCCTCTGCCTCTTCCAGTTCTTCAAGGGCCGTCTTCATCCGCTGGTAGGTTATATCGTTGACGTACAGGTCCACACGGAGTCCCTTGCCGGTGAGGAAGCCGTCCGGCTGCTCGTCAAAGACGACGGTGATGGAGTGACCGGTCATCTCCGTGACAGTCCCTGTCGGGTTGTCATCCCGCAGCGGGTCCTCCTTCGAGATCATGACGAGATCACCGACCGCTATCTCCGTGTCGGGCAGCTCCTCGCCCTCCCGGGTCTTCATGAACGTGATGCGGTGACCCTCGATCGATTCGCCCTCATCCCACCCCCGCATGGTGACCAGGGCACGGCCTTTTGCCTCCCGCTCAGGCCCGGAGAGGTCCCGGATCTCGGCCTCGTGCTGGCGCATCTCTTCCTCCCGCTCGAGCTCGATGAGGTGGTCGTACCTGTCGACGTAGGAGGAGGCGTGATCGTGTTCCTCGGCCTCCCCGTCCTCGATCCTGCGGACGGTGACCTCGGAGTGACCGACCCTGTTGTCGTCCATCTTCTCGACGACGAGGTCAACGACGTTGGCATCGATCTCGACTGTCGCGTAGCCGTCCTTGATCTCGATGTTGCCGATGAGCTCTCCTGAGATCTCGGCCTGGTGGCTGATCGCCCCGACGATGTCACCGGGTCCTTCGTCCTCAAGGCCCTCGATCAGAATCTTCCGCATGGTGGAGAATGCGGGCACCGAGGCATTAAAATCTGGCGAACCAGCCGGGCCAGCGTAGTCATTTAAACCAGCGCCCACAACTATCCCTCATGCCGAGTAAGGAAGAGCAGCTGCAGGACCCGCTGGCGGATATCAAG
>CAZFEL010000007.1:0-4766 GCA_964517675.1 uncultured archaeon
ACCTCCTGATGGTGATCGTGATTCTGAGTGGACAAGGGATATCATATTCAAACGATGGGACTATCTATGAAAACTGGAACTCCAATGAGCCAAATAATGCAGGTGATGATGGGGAAAACTGTGCAGAGATATATGCTGATGGTGATGGTGGTTGGAATGATAATGACTGTAGTGACGCTAGTGAGCGTTCAAATAGGGGCCTTTGTGAGGTAAATGGACGATATGAGTTAACAAGCGATGGGACATGGGTCAATGCCAGAGATGAATGTATTGACATGGGCGGCAGCCTCGCTATCATTGACAATCAAGAGGAGAATAATTACATTACTAACAATTATAATCAAAAGCTCTGGATAGCGTATAACGACCGGAACAAAGAAGGCATCTGGGACTGGGCTGCCCCTGACTTCTGGTACGGCCCTAGTGAAGGTGGAAGTGAACCAAACGGGAATGAAGACGCGGTCCATATTCGACCTGATTGGTGGAACGACAGAAACCTTGGGCAAGCATCAACGCAGGGACTTTGCGAGTTCCACGATGGAAGTTTTGAAACCACTTCAGTTTTGACTTGGAAAGATGCCCGCGATGAATGCTATTCTCGAGGGGGGTATCTAGCAATTGTCGAAGATTCTAGTGAACAGTCAAGCCTTGAAGACACATACGGTGAGGTATGGATCGGGTACACTGATCGAAATGTCGGCAGCAGTGAAGATGTGTTCGAGTGGGTAAATCGACCTCCGTTTACGCCAGACAATCTTGCTCCGGACGACGGCACAACTGATATAGGAACGTCAGTTACCCTTACAGCTCGTTTTCGCGATCCAGAAGTCCTTGATGGGACGCTCAGATTCTACAATGCCGAAAATGACAATCAGATAGGGTCCTGTTCCACTCGTTCAAATACTGAATGTAGTGTGACGTGGTCGGGGCTCAATTGGGGCACTACCTATGATTGGTACGTGGTGGCAGAGGACAGTGAGTCACTGACGAAGCAGAGTTCAACTCAAAGTTTCACAACAAATGCGGCACCTAATCCTCCCTCCAACCCCATACCCTCAGACAATACCGGTGGTACGTCCACCTCGCTCACACTCCAAGTAGATGTCTCGGACCCTGACGGTGACTCGATGGATATCACCTTCTATGATGCCTCGGATGATTCCGTGATAGGGACGGAATCGAACGTCAACGACGGCGGGACCGCCTCTGTTCAGTGGAGTGGCCTAAATCCGGGCACCACCTATGACTGGTACGTGGTCGCGGACGATGGCTCAACGACGACACAGAGCTCGACGTGGTCGTTCACCACCAGCTACCCGCCATCCGTCGATTCGATCACGACCACACCCCTCGAGGATGATCATGGGTTCGAGGTCGAGGCTGATCTCTCTGATCCCGACGGGGCGGACAACATCGTCTCGTGCTCGATCGATGTGACCGATACCGATGACACTACCCGGAGCTACAGCGGCACCGTCACGACAACCGACGGCCAGGCCACCTGTACCGGCGACCAGGCCATCGACAGCTCCGATGACTCCGGCTGGGATCACACAGCCCAGACGACCGTCGAGGTCATCGCCGAGGACGAGGAAGGCAACACCGGCCAGAGTGCCACCCTCCAGCAGTTCCCCAACCACCCACCCGATGCCATCAGCCCGCCATCGTTCACCAACCTCACAGGAAGCCACGCCTTCGAGATCGAAGCGGTTGCAGAGGATACCGACGACGGCGAGGAGGAACTCGATTCCTGTACCATCCACCACAGTGACGGGGACGGCAACAGCGGCCAGACCACCGGCACCATCGATCCCGACGACGCCGGGACGGATCAGGCAGCCTGTACCGCCACCATCAACGTCGAAGATGTCGACGGCTACAGTGTGCAGGACCAGATAGACGTCTACGCCGAATTCACCGACCTCCACGGCCAGAGCGTCCAGACCGCAACGACGACAAACACGTTCCCGAACGAGCCACCGACCATCCATCCGCCGACACGGACCTTCCCGACCAGTCCTGTCTTCGACGACCGCGTCCAGGCCCAGGTCAACACCTCCGACCCCGAGGACGATCCAGTGATCTCCGCAGAATTCACAGTCTGGGAACACAACGACGACACCGACACCCGACTCATCCACCAGGAGAACGGCACCGTAGGAGCGGATGGCCAGTACATCCTCTGGAACAGCTCCTCCATCACCGCCACCCTCGAAGCCGGGACCTACAACTACTCTGTCGAGGTCAGCGACGGCTACGACACCACCACGACCAGCGACACCCTGTTCACCCTCGAAGCTGTCTCGCCCAATGTCTCCTCTGCCACCCTCCAGCGACCGGATCCGTGGGGGATCGGGAAGACCGTCTACCGCCCCGGACAGACCTTCCAGGCATGGTTCACCGTCCAGGACTTCAACGGCCAGAGCGACCTCAGCGACTGGGCCGCAGAGGTCACCGGGCCAGGCACCACCGAGACCATCGAGAGCATCTCCATCGAGAACGAGGTCCTCAACGGCTACAACCTCTCCCTGTTCTACACCCTCTCAGACGGGTCAACCGACGGCGACTGGAGCCTCGACATCACAGCAACAGACCAGGCCGGCCTCACGACGACCAACAGCACCGGGTTCACCGTCGACCAGTACGAGACCGTCACCACCGAACTCAACCACACAGCACCAGCCGAGGAGGTCCTCATCGACGGCACAGAACGCGGTCCAGGCACCTACGACAGCCCCGGGTTCCCCTACATCATCGAGACCGACGGACCCATGATGACCGGCCTCATCGACTACGGCCGGTTCGACCAGCTCACCTACAGCGACCCCGCCACCGGCCCCGTCTTCAGCCTGACACAGGACTTCGCCGACAACACCGTCCTCCTCCCAGCATCCGAGGCCAACAGCGGCGACCTCGAGCAGCTCGAGAGCGAGTTCACAGGCGACATCTTCTCCGGCCGCGGCTTCCTCGATAACGCAGAAGCCAGCATCGCCTACGGCGTCACCGAGGAAAAGACCGTCCGCCTGGAAGCACGGCCAGACAACCCCGACATCCACCTGACCGGGTTCAACGGCAGCCTCGGCACCGGCTACCACGACATCGCCATCAGGAACGCAGGCACTGAGAACGGCACCACCACGATCAGGGTGATACGATGACCAGGATAGGACAATCAGCACTGATATCATACGCACTCTACGTCGGCATCGGCCTCTCAGCAGTCACCATGGCCGTCTCAGCCGGCCAGCCATTCCTCTCCAACGCAGAAGACACAGCCGCCATCCAGAACCAGATCCGCACACTCACAAGCATCACAGAACAGATCGACTCCGTCGCCACCATGGCACGGGGCACCCAGACCACCGAAACCATCCAGATCGACAGAGGCCAGCTCACCATCCAGGACGGCAGCCTCGTCTACCAGCTCAGGACAGCATCAGACATCATCACCCCCGGTTCACGACGCCAGATCGGCGACCTCACACTCTCAGCCAACGCCCGCGCCTCCCTCACAGAGACCACCCACAACGGCACCGACTGCTACAAACTCGAGAACAGACACATCGAGACCTGCATCGCCATGAAAGGCACCAACACCACGTTCGAACAGGGACAAGTCGACGACCTCCTGCTCTACCTCACGAACAAGCGGCAGAACGAGACCCTCACGCCCGACCTGTCGGTCATGCTGGACCAGGACGACGCCACCATGAAGGGCGGCCTCCGCACCACACCCCTCACACAGGGCGAGAACATCGGCACATCACACCTTGCCATCCTCGTCGCCCCAGAGGACCATCCCACCTACACTATCCACATCGAACTGCGTAGCGGTGCAGACTTCCTGGAGGTGAGCATCGAGTGACGGAGGATGAGGAAGAGTTATGGAAGCTGCACCGACGCACCATCGTCAAGGTCGGGAACAGTCTTGGCATCACCATCCACAAGGATGAGCGGGAGAAGATTGGGCTCGAAAAGGGCGACGAACTCACCATCAAAGTATTCGACAACGGCAAGGTCATTCTGACCCCCTTGGGAACTGATGCGTGAGGGTGTGGTCGCAATCCAGGACGTGACCAGTTCAAGGATTCCAGTGATACCGTCGAATATAGGGAGAAGGGGTCTGGAACTCGGAATATTTATCCGTTTTTCACCGCGATGTCGATTTGTATGGCTGACCTGATTGTCAAATCCAGTGTGAAAGAAGCGCTCGAAGGGAACAATGTCTCCGCCGACTTCTACGACGCACTGAACGCAGAAGTGGAAGAGCTTCTTGAAGATGCTGCACATCGAGCTGACGCCAATGATCGGCGAACGGTCCAGCCCCGCGACCTCTAGCCACGAGGAACATACCTCGTTATTAACTGGTTTTTATACGTGGTGAGGACCAACTATCGGACGTCGTTCAAATGCCGTGTCCCGACTGTGAACATACGTTGATCTATGAGCAGGAGAAAGAGATCCTGGTTTGCCCTTCGTGCCTCGATCTCCCGGTAGCAGATGACGAAGCGATCCAGCAAAAGGTCGACCAGCTACAGTCACAGTTCCTCAATCATCCTGAGCTGATCGGTCTTATCGAAGGGCATGAGCTGTTCCGGGTCGACGCAGAGCTTGCCCACCAACTGAACCAGGGAGCGGCGGGGATGGCACAAGGGAACCGAATGCAGTTCAAGCAGTTCTTCCATCCCAACATTTTATTCCGGCAGGTGTACCGGAACCTGGATCAGTTCGATCCTGTTTTTGATCCTGACTCCGGGCAGCAAGAA
>CAZFEL010000008.1:0-3047 GCA_964517675.1 uncultured archaeon
CTACCAGGGCATGTTGGAGACGGTGTCGTACCCGGTGACGATCCACTCGCGGCAGGAACTCGCGGCAGAGCAGACCGAGTACGGACGCAATATAGCCGAGCGCGACGTCGAACCTGAGCAGCTCAAGGAGAACTACCTGGACTACTGGAAAAAGGTATGCAGTGACCAGCCGACGACCACGCGTCACTACATATCGCTTCGAGTGCCGCGGCAACAGGACGGTGCCACGGGATGGCTTGCTGAGATGCTTGGCGACGACATCGATTACCAGAAAGGGACAGCGAAGGCGGAGCTGGATCGGCGCTGCCGCGAGGTCGTTACCGCTCTCAATGCTGCCGATCTCGAGGCAGAACGGGTTACCGGCCCCCGCATCGCTGATGTCGCCCGCCTCTTCGAGGACGAGACGCCCAACCCCTCGCACAGGTTCACCGCCACGGCAGATACCGACAAAGGCTACGAGGTGAGGCATGGTGCGAAGGATTCGTGGCGACAGACGTTCCTGTTGACTGAGTTCCCCCGCAGCCAGCGTCTCGGATGGCCAACGGAGCTGCTCTCAATTGATGGCCGCGTCGAAATAACGCAGGTCGTCAAGCCGCAGAACCCAGCCAAGACGACGAAGCAGTTGACCCGGACGATCGAGAAGCTGTCGGCAGAAATTGACTCATGGCTCCGTGCTGGCCGGCTAGGGACCACCGACTTGGAGGCGAAACAGGAAGACGCCAACTGGATGCTGAGCCGGGTGACGGATCGGGAGGACAAGGTGTTCACCTACCGCTGCTATGTAACAGTCCAGGGAAGCACCGACGAGGAGTGCCGACAGGCTGCCGCCCAGATTCGGAATGTCCTGGACACGATGCAAATCGGGTACGAAGAACCGGTCTTCCGGACGCACGACGTGTTCAAGGCGGTCTCCCCGTTCTACCCGGACCCACACACCGACGGACACCTGCTTCCCGGCAGCTCCGTCGCTGCGGGCTTCCCGTTCTCCACCCAGGTTCCACAGGACACCACCGGGGTGTTGTATGGGGAAGATCCATCCAGCGGCCGCCCGATTGTGCTTGACCGGTTCAACTGGAGCAGCCATTCGGTTGCCCGGATGGGAATGGTCGGGTCCGGGAAGTCCTATGCGGCGAAGCTGGAGCTGATGCGGTCGTGGCTGGCCTACGATGACCTCCAGGTGATCGTGGTTGACCCGAAGCAGGAGTACGGCGACGTGGTCCGAGCGCTCGGACCTGATACGGGTTGCATCCAGACGGTCGCGGACGACGCGGAGTACCGGTTCGATCACGACACCATCTGCTTCCAGGTCGAGGACCGGGGCGACAGCGACGACGTCGACCGGTTGACCGACCTCGTCGCCCAGATCTATCAGGAGACCAGCCAGGACCGGCGAAAGACGATCGTCCTGATTGATGAAGCCCGGCTTTTGCTGAATGATGAATGTGGCAGGGAGGTCCTGAACCGGTTCGTGTTGGAGGCACGGGACACCAAGACCGGGGTGACACTGGTCACACAGAACGCCTCCCACTTCACTCACAGCCGTGAGGGACGAGAGATCCTGGACAATATGCCGGCAAAGCTGTTCATGCGGCACGACCGGGTGCCAGACTCCGTTGTCCAGTATTTCGATCTGTCACAACGGGAGAAGCAGGAGCTGTTCAAGCTGCGAACCGGGACGGAGGCAGAGTACAGCGAATGCCTGGCCCAGGTTAGCGACCGTGTGGACACGACTGCCCGGGTCCAGGCGACCGAGACAGAGCATGCGATCATCAAAGCGGCCGACGGAGGTGACTAACCCATGTCAGAGAAAACCATCGTCATCAAGAACTCGTCGATCGGCAACACCATCATCTACGAAGGAGACACGTTCATCGACAACCGGACGTTCGTGGCAGTACAGCTCAACGAAACAGGCCAGAAAGAGACAGCGTCGAAGACGGCGAAGAAGGAGAAGGTGATCGCATCAGAGACACGTGAGCAACAGGAACCGAGCGGCGAGGACGTGTCGATCCGGGACGTCATCGACATTCCGAGTACGGTTGTCGAGGACAGTGACTCAGAGCAATCTGGGCAGTCGGATCTGGCCGTACCAGCGGACGAGAAGGAAGGTACGGATGTCCTGGAGGTGCAGGACCGATGATTCGTGATAAACTCTTCACGTCGACGGTTGAGCTTGACGAGGAGCAGGCCCGGTATCTTCGTGCGGGCAGTGGCGGGAGAGCAATCGAAGTCCATCCTCCACGTGAGCAGTCGGTTGCTGCCACGCTCGATCAGTTCACCAAGACGATCTATGAGCCCCAGACCAAGTATTTCGGAGTCAAGAATACGTCACCGGTCGCTGCATTCGAGATCCGACGGACAGTCCCGGACCAGCTGTCGATGCAGTTCATCGTCCCGACGAAACGATTGGAGCGAAAGGTACGGACACAGCTGCACAATGAGGTACCGGGTGTCGGGTTCAGTGAGGGGATACTCCAGATGCCGGTGTCTGAGGGCTGTACGGTCGGCGGTGGCTTGTTGGAGATGGGGCGGCGTGACTGGTATCCGTTAGCAACCGATTTTGATGCACCGCCGAACAACGGCGTCATCGCTGCATTGCACCGGCACGCGATGCAGGATACCCAGTTCGTCATCCAGATCCTGTTTCAGCCGGTGGTGGGTCGGCCGGTGCGGTCCTGGTGGTGGACACGTCGTGCGTACCAGCGGATCGGGTATCTCCGTAAGGAGAAAGAGAAACTGTGGGGGAGTCGCTCGGCAACACCCCGTGAAAAACAGCAGGCCAACAATATCGAAGCGAAAGCCGGGAGTCCTCGGTTCAACGTTTCGATCCGGTTCCTGATCGTGAATGGAGGCGAGTATACACGAAGCCGGGTGAAAGAACTGACCGGAGCATTCAACGTCTTCGAGAACCCGGAGACCGGCCAGTATCTGAACGCGGTCACAGTCGAGACAGTGCGGGAACGGTCACTCCTCAGATTTATTGAAGCCGTCTCTCGACGAGATTTCAACGGTTGGAGCCGCCGGTTCCAAGCCACAACCGATGAACT